>CAVWAM010000001.1:0-1597500 GCA_963753005.1 uncultured Acidobacteriaceae bacterium | reverse complement strand
GCCGCCGGGCTCCCAGTCGTGGCAAGCTCTGACACGGGCCTGTAGCTCAGTTGGTTAGAGCGCACCCCTGATAAGGGTGAGGTCGGTAGTTCGACTCTACCCAGGCCCACCATCCTTTGAAGTGGGGCTGTAGCTCAGCTGGGAGAGCACCTGCTTTGCAAGCAGGGGGTCACCGGTTCGATCCCGGTCAGCTCCACCAACTTTCATTCACTGCCTCCGGCTCGCTGCCGCTTGTAACAAGTGACAGCGACCCGGAAACAGGTTCGCCCCCGGAAACGGGAATGGGCGAACAGGTTTCAAGAGCCTCAGGGCTTGGCGTCTTTCCGCAAAAAGGAAAGACGCAACGATGTTTGACAACGAAATAGATTGGGTAACGCGTTTGAAGCGCCAACTTATCCGCCGCGAGGCGCATAACTCGGCAAACGACTTCGAACACGTTAAATACAAGGCCGAGCACATGCGAGCTAGTAAAATTTACTAGCTCAGGCAAGTGTTCAAGTAAGAAGAGTGTCTTTAGGAGATCTGGATACCGTCCGCGCGAGCGGATCGGTCCAGTCTCAAAGGCGGAGAATAGGTTAGCTCCATTCAGGACCGAAGCGATTCGGCTCCCTGCGCCGGAGTTAATTCTATGGTCAAGCTACTAAGGGCGCACGGTGGATGCCTTGGCAGAGACAGGCGATGAAGGACGTGGCAAGCTGCGATAAGCTTCGGTGAGCCGCACACAGGCGTTATAACCGGAGATCTCCGAATGGGGAAACCCTCCCGGGCAAACCCCGGGAACACCCCGCTGAATTCATAGGCGGGAGTGAGCGAACTCAGGGAAGTGAACCATCTCAGTACCTGAAGGAAAAGAAAGAAACCTCGATTCCGATAGTAGTGGCGAGCGAACTCGGAACAGCCCAAACCCGTAACATTTCGGTGTTTCGGGGGTTGTAGGGTCCGCAACAGTAGAGTTACCAATCTGGCTGTTAGCCGAATCCTCTGGAAAGTGGAGCCATAGAGCGTGACAGGCGCGTAGGCGAAAATAGTCCAGACTCGAAGCGGATACCTGAGTAAGGCGGGGCACGTGGAACCCTGCTTGAATCTGCGGAGACCATTCCGCAAGGCTAAATACTCGTCTCTGACCGATAGTGAACCAGTACCGTGAGGGAAAGGCGAAAAGAACCCCGTCGAGGGGAGTGCAAAGTACCTGAAACCGTGTGCCTACAAGCAGTGGGAGGGCTATGCCCGCAAGGGAATGCCTGACCGCGTGCCTATTGCATAATGAGCCGGCTAGTTATTCTTGTCAGCAAGGTTAAGCGTAAGCGAGCCGCAGCGAAAGCGAGTCTTAATAGGGCGATTCAGTTGGCAGGAATAGACGCGAAGCGGGATGATCTACCCATGGCCAGGTTGAAGGTGGGGTAACACCCACTGGAGGACCGAACCGGTGTTTGTTGAAAAAAGCTCGGATGAGCTGTGGGTAGGGGTGAAAGGCTAATCAAATTCCGTGATAGCTCGTTCTCTCCGAAATAGCTTTAGGGCTAGCCTCGGATGATTTGCGCTGGTGGTAGAGAGATGGATGGACTAGGGGGCTTTCCGGCTTACTGAATCCAACCAAACTGCGAATGCCAGCGACAACCAGTCCGGGAGTCAGACGGTGGGGGCTAAGCCTCATCGTCGAGAGGGAAACAGCCCAGACCGCCTGCTAAGGTCCCCAAGTTACGGTTAAGTGGGAAAGGAAGTCGGAACGCTCAGACAGCCAGGAGGTTGGCTTAGAAGCAGCCATCCTTTAAAGAAAGCGTAATAGCTCACTGGTCAAGCGGTCCGGTGCCGACAATACAACGGGGCTCAAACCGTACACCGAAGCAGCGGATGCGCGACGCAAGTCGCGCGTGGTAGGAGAGCATTCTCAACAGCAGTGAAGTCCGACTGAGAAGACGGATGGAGCGTTGCGAAGAGACCCTGCCGGCATAAGTAGCGATAACGGAGGTGAGAACCCTCCGCGCCGAAAGTCTAAGGTTTCCTGAGGAAGGTTAATCCGCTCAGGGTTAGGCGGTCCCTAAGTCGAGGCCGAAAGGCGTAGATGATGGACATCCGGTTAATATTCCGGACCTCCCAATGTTCGATATCACGATGGGGTAACGCAGAAGGATAAGCAGGCCGTCCTATGGCTATGACGGTCGATGCGCGTAAGCTGGTCCTGGCAGGCAAATCCACCAGGGCAACAGTGAGGCGCAAAGCAGGCCCGTATGGGATTCAGCTGCTGATTTCACGCTGCCGGGAAAAACCTCTAAGGAGAACAAAGGGAACCGTACCCCAAACCGACACAGGTAGACGAGGAGAATATCCAAAGGCGCTCGAGTGAAAGCTCGTTAAGGAACTCGGCAAATTGGCTCCGTAACTTCGGGAGAAGGAGCGCCCGCGTAAGCGGGCCGCAGTGAAGCGCGTACGGCGACTGTTTAACAAAAACACAGGTCTCTGCTAAGTCGAAAACGACGTATAGGGGCTGACGCCTGCCCGGTGCCGGAAGGTTAAAGGGAGAGGTTAGCGCAAGCGAAGCTTTGAACTGAAGCCCCGGTGAACGGCGGCCGTAACTATAACGGTCCTAAGGTTAACAACAGCTAGCCTTAGTAAAACTGAACTATTTGCGGGAAACTCCTCATACAGCCGTTTGGTACTCGTTGCCCTCAAGGGCAGCAGTCAAAATCCAACGGACAAGGGGACAATCCGCAGGGAAGGCTCCAAGATGGAAGACGAGATGGAGAACCCTCAGAGACTTCACGTTCAGCCGCAATCTGGAAGGCTGGAGGCTCAATGGGTGGTCGGATTCGTGGATGGCGAAGGATGTTTCTTCGTCGGCATCAATCCTCACCCCGAGATGACCTCCGGGTTTCAGGTGCTTCCTGAATTCACAGTGGTCCAGCACCAGAGAGACATCCAACTGCTCCATGCCCTCAAGAAATTCTTCGGGTGCGGCGTGGTTCGCAGCAACCATGGCGAGAGGATGGCGTATCGGGTGCGCAGTCTGGAGCACTTGACTCAGAAAATCGTGCCTTTCTTCGAACAGCATTCGCTGAAGTCGAAAAAGAAGATCGATTTTCTGAAGTTCAGGAAGATACTGCAGTTGATGCAGAATCGCGAGCACTTGAAGCCGGATGGCATCGAAGCAATTCGAGCCATCGCTTCGAAAATGAATACGGGTTGCGAAAGATAAAGTCCAGCTCCACCGGAAACGGTGTGGGAACAACTGAGCGAAATTCCTTGTCGGGTAAGTTCCGACCTGCACGAATGGCGTAACGATCGTACGACTGTCTTAACGAGTTGCTCGGCGAACTTGTAGTACCGGTGAAGATGCCGGTTACCCGCAGCTAGACGGAAAGACCCCGTGCACCTTTACTACACCTTAACTATGGGTTATGGTTCTCGCTGCGCAGGATAGATGGGAGGCTTTGATTCCGGGTTCTCGGATTCGGAGGAGCCAACGGTGAGATACCATCCTGCGAGTGCTGTGATCCTAACCTCCTCCCGTAATCCGGGAGAGGGACATAGTTAGGCGGGTAGTTTGACTGGGGCGGTCGCCTCCTAAATTGTAACGGAGGCGCGCGAAGCTACTCTCAGGCTGTTTGGAAATCAGCCGTCGAGTGTAAAAGCATAAGAGTGGTTGACTGTGAGACCTACAAGTCGAGCAGGTACGAAAGTAGGCTTTAGTGATCCGGTGGTTCTGTATGGAAGGGCCATCGCTCAACGGATAAAAGGTACGCCGGGGATAACAGGCTGATCAATGCCAAGAGTTCATATCGACGCATTGGTTTGGCACCTCGATGTCGGCTCATCGCATCCTGGAGCTGTAGAAGGTTCCAAGGGTTAGGCTGTTCGCCTATTAAAGCGGTACGTGAGCTGGGTTCAGAACGTCGCGAGACAGTTCGGTCCCTATCTGCTGTGGGCGTAGGAGATTTGCGGGGGGCTGTCCTTAGTACGAGAGGACCGGGATGGACGAACCTCTTGTGTTCCAGTTGTCCTGCCAAGGGCACGGCTGGGTAGCGAAGTTCGGTTGTGATAACCGCTGAATGCATATAAGCGGGAAGCACGCCCCAAGATGAGATCTCCCTGAAGGGCCCAGAAAGACCATCTGGTTGATAGGCTGGAGGTGGAAGCGCAGTGATGCGCGTAGCTTACCAGTACTAATCGCCCGTTTGGCTTTACCATAGAATTAACTCCGCGCAGTTGAAGCGGATGCTCTTCTAGCCTTGTATCCCAATCCATTTCGTTCAACGAGCGCGTTTTCAAATCAAAAAACGCGCTCGGCAAAGTTTTTTGGCGCCAGTTTGTTGTCCGTGTTCCTGAGCGGCCCGGGAGAAACCATCCGGGACAAATCAGATGTCGCGGCCCACTGCGGGGAACCACCCGCCAAGCGCCATCCAAGTTTGCCGGTGACCATACTGCGAGGGATCACCCGTTCCCATCCCGAACACGGAAGTTAAGCCTCGCTGGGCCGATGGTACTGCACGGGCGACCGTGTGGGAGATTAGGTGATCGCCGGCATTATTCAGCAAAAAGCCCATCCCGAAAGGGATGGGCTTTTTGCGTTTGGTACGTTGTTCATCAGTCAAATGAGTTCTATTTGAATCGAACCAGGCGCATACTTAGAGTATGAAATCCAAGGTGTTTCTGAGCTGCGGCCAAAGGAATGAAGAGGAGCGGAGAGTGGCAAGTGATGTGGGGGCGCTCCTGAAGGGCCGGGGGTTTGACGTATATATTGCGATAAACGTCCAAACGATCCTCGAAATCAATGGCGGCATCATCGCAGAGCTCAAGAATTCTGATTGTTACCTGTTCGTGAACTTTCGCCGTGACCCAGTCGCCGGCGGGCATAGGGGTTCGCTCTTTTCCAATCAGGAATTTGCGATCGCTTACGCCATGGGGTTTGAAAAGATTCTCGTAGTAAACCAGAATGGAATCGCAAGAGAAGGGATGCTTGGATATATTGCTAACAACACCGAGGAATTTGAGGAACTCGGCGATTGTTGTGCGGCCGTAGAGCGAGCATTGAATCGCGCAGGCTGGGGCTCGGACTACTCAAGACGACTGGAGGCCGGTCCTTTGCGGTTCTCACCTAATGATCAGCCAATCCGGATTCCAAGAATCCTTGGCCGCTTTCTTTACCTTGACATTCAGAATCACCGTCCGGATATTGCAGCTTTGGAGACTACAGCACGGCTTTCGGCATTTGGTCGCCTCGGGCATGATATGCTGCCTTGCCCAATCCGTAGCCCTCTCAAGGCGACAGGCAGGAGCGGGTTCTCGCACACAATCTTCCCCAACTCCCACGAAGCGTTCGACATTCTATGTGTGGGCTGGCTCACTGATCCGGCAGTACCTGCTTTTGCTCCCCCGGTTAGCGGCGCACTCGTGGGACGATTGCCAAACGATGTGGGACCCCGAGTCTTCCTGAATTCGGCGCTCGATCTCGCAACAATACCACCGCTGGAGATCAGTGAGGGAGTTTGGTGCCTTCAATACACAATCTTCGCAATCGGGTTCCCCGTCCTGTCCGTCGAAGTTGAACTGGACGTTACAGATTTCAGCAATCCGCAGGCACGGGTGTTCTCACAACGGACTATCTGAGGGCGGTTACGGCTACAAGATCGCCTCAAGCACCTTGCGCTTAATGACATTCAACAGCGCCAGCGCCGGGCCTTTTGGCTGCTTGATTCTGCGCGGCCGTTGCGGCGCGGTTTCAACCGGCGATCACTTTTTGCCAGGGCGGCACCTGGGTGACAGGAACTTGTTGATCTTGTCCACGGAAAAGGCCTTGGGGTCGAAATCGTCGCCGACCCATTCTCGCAGTTCGTCATGCTCTTTGTGCTTAGGGTTGGCGAGGACGTCCAGAAGGCGATAGAACCCCGGGATGCCTCCACAGTCATCCGGCGGACAGGCGAGCCGGCCATCCAGGCAGATCGGGTAAGCGGCGTCCCGATCGAGCGGTAGCCGTTTTTCGAGTACGATGCTGTGTTCCCAGCCGTCGCCGAAGTCGTAAGTGTAAGTCATCTTGGCGCCGACTCTGCGCAGCACGTCGCAGAGACGCGCGGTGCTCTCGCTTTCTACCGGGGGTCCATCCATAAATCGGTCTTCGGGATCGGGCTGCCCGATGCGCCGCCTGCCGACGCTGAACTCGTGCATGTGGCAGTTCTCCCAGCCCATCGCAGTTTGCAGCACATCGTGCAATCGCTCGAGGGTCAGTGAAGAGGGAACGAGGAGCCGGCGCCAGATGGGAGGCTTGGTCCAAAGCAGAGTGACCTTGATCTGATAGAACGTCTTGTGCGCTTGAGGTTTTCTTCGTTGTCATAGGAACCATTCTTCTCTGATACGATCCGGCAGGTTGCCGAGTACTCCTCTACATCCCGATTCTACGACCCGGGAGAACAAGAACCGTTTTGGCTACAGAATCGCCTCAAACCCCTTGCGCTTGATCACATTCAGCAGCGCCAGCGCCGGGCCTTTGGGCTGCTTGGTTCCGCGCTCCAACTGCGAAACATAGCCCGAAGTTAGATTCAGGTAGCGGGCGAATGCGGCCTGGCTTAGCTTGGCACTCGCCCTGATCCTGCGAATTTCCTTGCTGCTGATGGGCCTGGCAGTGGGAAGCTCCTGTGCGCCAAGCAGGCGAACCGTGATCTTGTCGAACTCGGCTTTGTCCATCAGGCCGCTTCGATATTGGTCGCCCGCCATTTCAAGGAGCGCCTCGGACAACCGGCTAAGTTTTTTTGCCATTTTCAATCTCCTGTAAATTGCCAACTTCGGTTTCTCTTTGAATCGTCACGGTACCGGCAGCAAGCCAGTTCTTCGCAAGTTCCCTCAAAAACCTCAATTCATCCGCGTTAATATTTTCCCTTTCGTTCTTTGCGAACCCGAAAAGGAAGATGGCCCGTTCCTTTACCCGATAGGCAACAATCATGCGGTACCCGCCGGATCGCCCCTTTCCTGTCCGGGCCACACGCTGCTTGATGAGGCCGCCACCCAAATCGGCGTCAACCAAGCCACGCTCGGCCCGCTCGATTGCCTCACGCAGACTCTTGTCCCAAATTCCTTCGTTCCGGGCAAACCGCGCGAACCATTTCGTCTTGAAGACTTGCATCGCGCCTTCTAGCACTATGAACTATAGCACACAGTGCTACAGTTTGCCGACCGGCTCTACTCCACCGTCACGCTCTTCGCCAAATTCCGCGGCTGGTCCACGTCGCAGCCCCGGCGCACGGCGATGTAATACGCCAGCAGTTGCAGCGGCACAATCTCAATCAGCGGCGCCAGCAGCTCCGGCGCCGGCGGAATCGCAATCACGTGCTCCACCAGCCCCCCGATCGTCGTATCCCCCTCCGTCGCCACCGCGATCACTCGTCCGCTCCGCGCCGTCACCTCCTGAATGTTCGAGAGCGTCTTCTCGTACCGCAGCTTCGATGCCGGGTCGGCCTCGTCGCGCGTGGCCAGCACCACCACCGGCAGCGTCTCGTCGATCAGCGCGTTGGGCCCGTGCTTCATTTCGCCGGCCGCGTACCCCTCGGCGTGGATATAGGAAATTTCCTTCAGCTTCAGCGCGCCCTCGAGCGCAATCGGAAAGTGAATCCCCCGTCCCAGGTACAAAAAATCCCGCGCCGTCGAGAATTCCTTCGCCAGCGCCTCCAACTGCGCCGACCGCCCCTTCAGAACCTCCTCGATCTTCGCCGGCACCCGTCCCAGCTCCTCCATCAACTCGACCGACCGCGCCTTGTCCAGGTGCCCGCGCAACTGCCCCAGCTTCATCGCCAGCAGAAACAGCGCCGTCAGTTGCGCCGTAAACGCCTTCGTCGAGGCCACGCCAATCTCCGGCCCCGCGTGGGTATAAATCGCGCCATGCGCCTCGCGCGTCACCGCCGCCCCAACCACGTTGCAAATGGCCACGGTCTTCGATCCCAGCGCCTTCATCTCGCGCTGCGCGGCGAGCGTGTCGGCTGTCTCGCCCGACTGCGTAATCAAGAGGCCCAGCGCGTCAGGACCGGCGATGGGATCCCGGTACCTGTACTCGCTCGCGTAGTCCACGTCCACTGGCAGACGGGCCAGCCGCTCAATCATGTATTTTCCGGTCAGCGCCGCGTGCCAGCTCGTACCGCAGGCGGCGATGTTGATGCTCGAAGCCTGCGCCAGCTCTTCGTCGGCAATCTCCATCTCGCCCAGGAACACCTTGCCCGAGTCGAGCGAAACCCGCCCCAGAGTGGTGTCAGTGACCGCCCGCGGCTGCTCCCAGATCTCCTTCAACATGAAGTGCTTGTAGCCGCCCTTTTCCGCCTGGATGGGATCCCACTGCACGTGGATCAGCTCCCTATTAATCGCCTTCCCCTCGAAGTCGGTCAGCTGCACGCCCGCCTTCGTCAGCACCGCCATGTCGCCGTCGGCCAAAAAGTACACGTCCCGCGTGTGGTGCAGAATCCCCGGCACGTCGCTGGCCACAAACGCCTCGCCCTCGCCCACGCCGATAATCACCGGCGGTCCCAGCCGAGCCGCCACAATCTTGTCGGGCTCGGCCGCGCTCAGCACGCCCAGCGCAAACGCACCCGTCAGCCGCTTCGCCGCGCGCCGCACGGCGGCTTCGAGCGGAATCGGCTTGCCCACGGCCTCCGCTTCCTTCTGCACCTGCTCGATCAGGTGAGCAATGATCTCGGTGTCGGTCTCGGTGACAAACTTGTGGCCCTGCGCCGCGAGCTCGCGCTTCAGGTCGAGATAGTTTTCCACAATCCCGTTGTGCACCACCACGATCCGCCCTGTGCAGTCGCGGTGCGGATGCGCGTTCTCCTCCGTCGGCCGCCCGTGCGTCGCCCAGCGCGTATGGCCAATGCCGAACGTGCCGTCCAGCGGATGCTCGCGCAGAACCTCTTCTAAATTCGACAGCTTGCCTGCCGCGCGCCGTAGCTCAAGCTTCTCGCTCCCGGGATGGCCCACCGCAATCCCCGCCGAGTCGTAGCCGCGGTATTCGAGGCGCCTTAGCCCCTCGATGATCACTGGAACGACCTTCTTCTCGCCTACGTAACCGACGATTCCGCACATGCCTCGATTCTAAGCGACTGGCCATAAAGAGCATGCGACCCAAAGGGGGAAGAGGAGCGAGAAGAACAGGGAACGAGAACCAAAGGAACAAGAAGACAGGGAGCGAGGGAGTTAGGCAGCAAGGGAGCGAGTTACCGGGCGCCCCACCCTCGCGGCGTAGTTGCCCGATCTGGTCCAAGCCTTAGCTGGAAAAATGCCATTTAGTTCGAAAAATCGGGAGTATTCGAGCTAAAGAGGGATACCAGGGAGACTATAGGGACTTCTGAAGGCTCCTATAAGGGCTGTATTTTGAAGGAATTGCAAGATCCTAAAGATTTTGCTTGACATACTGGTGCCGAAGAAGGGACTCGAACCCCCACACCCTTGCGAGTACATGGACCTGAACCATGCGCGTCTGCCAATTCCGCCACTTCGGCACGGATGAGATGCTCAGGCGGCTCGCGCCCAGCAGGCAGCAATTCTGAGTCTCGCAAATGCGGGGGACGGTGTCAAATTCCGCTTGCGAACATGGGCCGAGGCGTAGCGCCCCGGCCGCTGCATCCGTTTTTGCGCCTACACCAGCTTGGCGTCGAGGGTGATCTCGGTGTTATTGGCAAAGAGCTTCGAGACCGGGCAACCGGCCTTGGCGTCGGCCGCGGCTTTGTCGAAGACCTCCTTGCTCGCTCCCGGAACGCTGGCTGTAGTGGTCAGCGCGATGCGGGTGATCGCGAATCCCTCGCCCACCTTGGCCAGTGTGACGGCCGCGTGGGTTTCGATCTTGCTGGGGGTCAATCCCGCTCCGCCCAACTGCGCGCCCAGCGCCATGGAGAAACAACTGGCGTGAGCCGCCGCAATCAGCTCTTCGGGTGTGGTGCCGCCGGCAGCGCCCTCAAACCGCGTGGCGAACGAGTAGTTGGCGTTGCTGAGCACGCCTGTCGCCGTGGAGATGGTGCCCTTGCCTTCCTTCAACGACCCTGTCCATACCGCACTTGCTTTACTTGCCATAGTCCCTCCTTGGGGATGCGAAATCCTGTGGTGATCGGTGGGTTGCCGGCGCTGCGCTTCGGGGAAGAATCTTTGCGCCGCTTTTCTGTCGATGCCTGGGGCGCCTGCGGAAATACCGTGGAGCAGGCGACCACACTTCCATGCTAATCTGTCGGGCATGTTGCCGGAACGCCCGCGCGCCCTGAATTCGAACTTCGATGCCGATTCCGCAGCCGAAATCTCACAAAGTGGTGCGCCCGTCCCCACTGAAGAAACCACGCCCATCGAGCACCATTGCCAGGTCTGCCCCACCTGCGGCCATCGCCTCACCAGCCACCGCTGCAAGCTGGTTTGCACCCACTGCGGCTACTACCTCAGTTGCGCCGACTATTACTGAAGCGTGGCGGGCTGCGCGCCGCCCACGATCTGAATCATCGGAGCATCGGCGTGGCCGTCGCCCTTCGAGCCGGCCGTGCCGGCAATGGTTTCGCGATCGAAGGTGTCCGAACCTCCGGCTGACTGCATGAGTCGCGCGAGACGCGTGCAAATGGGCAGTTCAGCGGATCTCTCAGTCTACGGTCTCGCCTTGCCGCCGGGCAAGAACCCGGGCCGGTGGCGAAGGCGTCAGGCGCGCGCGCTTAAGAACCTTGCGCGTTAGACCCGTGAGCGCCATGGCCGCTGCTTCGCGCAGTGGAACCCAGCGGCGCTCCCCGCCGGCTACCGTCATCGTCTCCACGTCGTCCTGAAAGACGGTGCGGATGTTCACGTAGTAGTTCACGCGCATGATGGAGTGGCGGAGCGCCATGCGCAGCTCCTTTGTGGGAACATCGGGATCGAGCAGCATGGGCAGCTCCCACATCCCCGGCATCACCGTCACATCCGCCGGCCGCCGCTCCAGCAGCACTTCGCGCCTGCTTCGACCGCGCCGTTTGCCGGGTACGAGCCTGGTGCGCACTGAGATGCCATAGCCCACCACGCGGCTGGTCATCGTGGCGCGCTCCGGCATCTTGTGTTCGCCTTGCGTAGTGCAGTCTACCATCAGCGGGCACACCAGGCATTGCGGATTGCGCGGCGCGCAAACGGTCGCTCCCAGCTCCATAATCGCCTGGTTGAAATCGCCGGGCCGCGCGGGATCCAGAAGCCGCCCGGCGAGATCTTCAATTTTGTGCCGCAGCGCGGCGCCGCCGCCTTTGCGGCTGCCCGCCTCCCAACCCGCTACGCGGCAAAGCACGCGTTCCACATTGCCATCCACCACCGCCACCGGTTCGCCGTGCGCGATGCTGGCCACCGCCGCCGCCGTATATGCGCCGATGCCGGGCAGAGCGCGCAGTTGCTCGGCCCGCGTCGGCAGATTTCCTCCGAGCTGCTCGGCCACAAACTGCGCCGCCTTGTGCAGCATGAATGCCCGGCGATAGTAACCCAGCCCGCTCCAAAGAGCGAGCACTTCCTCTTCCGGCGCCAGGGCCAGCGAAACCAGGGTGGGAAATCTATCGTGAAACGCCTGATAACGCTCTACCACGGCGGCCACGCGCGTTTGCTGCAGCATGGTCTCCGCAACCCAGATCGCGTAGGGATCGGCGCTGCGGCGCCACGGCAAGTCGCGGCGGCTGCTCGCGTACCAGCCGAGCAATCGCTTGCGCAGCGCCGCGATCTTCTCCGAATCCTCGTCCAGATTCACCATGCGCTCAGATTACGGCATGTGGCGGAAGCGGCCGCCGGTTTTAGCCAAGAATTTCCTTGACGATGTTAGGCGCGGCCTTCAGCGCCGCGTCGATCTGCGCCTGGTCCTTGCCGCCGGCCTCTGCAATCTCCGGCTTGCCGCCGCCCGACCCGCCCACGATCTTTGCCACCGCGCCCACCAGCTTGCCCGCCTGAATGCGCTTCACAAGCCCCGGCGTCACCCCGGCAATCATCGCCACCTTGCCCTCCGGCTGCGCCGACCCCAGCACCACCACGCCCTCGCCCAGCTTGCCCTTCAGGTTGTCCACCAGCGTCCGCAGTTGCCCGCGGTCGAGCCCGTCGGCGCGGTGTGTCGCCACCTTCACGCCGCCAACCTCCACCGCGCGCGCCACCGCCTCGTCCAGCCCTCCGGCCGCCGACTTCATGCGCACCTCTTCCAGCTCGCGCCTGAGCCGCTTCAGCTCGTCCTCTTGCGAAGCCAGCTTGCCTCGTAACCCGTCCGCTAAATTGCCGTCCGCCGAAACGATCTGCGACGTGAATTGCGCCAGCTCAAAGTCCCGCCGGAACGTGTCCAGCGACCCCATCCCGCTGATCGCCTCGATCCGCCGCACACCGCTCGACACCGATTCCTCGCTCGTCAGCTTCATCAACCCGATCTCGCCCGTCGCGCCCGTGTGCGTTCCGCCGCACAGCTCCGTCGAAAATCCGTCCGACAGCTTCACCACCCGCACCTTGTCGCCGTACTTCTCGCCGAACAGCGCCATCGCGTGGTACTCGTTCACGGCCACGTCGATCGGCACGTCTTCCAGCGTCTCCACCTTCGCGTTGGCCAGCACCTCGCGGTTCACAATGTCCTCAATCTCCTGCAACTCCTCGTCCGCTACCTGCGCAAAGTGCGAAAAATCGAACCGCAGCCGGTCCGGATGCACCGCCGACCCCGCCTGCTTCACATGCGTACCCAGAACCTGCCGCAGCGCCGCGTGCAGCAAATGCGTCCCGGTATGGTTGCGCTTGATCGCATCGCGCCTGGTTCCATCCACCACCGTATTCACCCGGTCGCCCACCGCAAGCTCCTGCTTCAAAATCGCCTTGTGCGCGCGCACTCCCTGCACCGGCAGCACGCAGCCGACGATTTCGGCAACGGTAGAATTCCCATCCACCGTCAGAAAAACTCCGGTATCGCCAACCTGCCCGCCCGAGTCACCGTAAAAACTCGTATGATCCAGCACCACCTCAACTTCTTCGCCTGCCTTCGCCGCCGGAACGCCCACGCCGCCTTTCACAATCGCCAGAACCTCGCAATGGGTCGAGCTCGTCTGCCGGTAGCCCTCGAACACCGTCTTCGGCAAATCGCGAAACGCCGGGCTGGCCGTCTTTTGCGATCCGCCCTTCCAGGAGGCACGCGCCCGCGTCTGCTCCTCGGCTTTGGCACGCTCAAAACCGAGCCGATCAAATTCAAAACTAGCGTCGCGAGAAGCATCTTCTAAGAAATCCTCCGGCAGGCCGAATGTCTCGTAATAACGAAACGCAGCATCACCGGGCAGTACTTTAGTAGCTCTTGGTTTCGCAGTTGCCAAGAATTCTAGAAACAGGTCTAAGCGGGCCTGATACTGACGCTGCCTGAATTCATCCTTAGCTGATGGCGATTGCGCAATGAACCTTCCTACATCTGACCCATTTGCGCTAGCCGTTGGTCGCCCCTCGTCATTTAGGAACTCAACAAACTCGCTGACTATTCTCTTACTGTCGGCCCTAGGAAGATCGACTGGAAGCGAATTTGTAAAGTCATTGATCAAATTGAAATTGATCAGGTCGGACGGCAAAGACTCCGCAATGAGATTTGCTTCGTTAAAGTACGTCTGTAATTTGGAACTTCCGATACCGATAACTCTCGCAAACTGCCTCTCCTCCGCCTCCACCACCTTCGCCACGCGCGCAGCCGAATCCACTAACTCCGGATAAGCCTCCTTCATCAAATCCCGCACCGCAAACACCATCTCGAAGAGAAACGGCTTCTCCTGTCCCAGCAGCCGCCCATGCCGAATCGCGCGCCTCAAAATCTTGCGCAGCACGTACCCGCGCCCCTCATTCGACGGCGCCACACCGTCCGAAATTAGAAACGTCGCCGCCCGCGCATGGTCCGCAATAATCCGCAAGCTCGCGTTCTGCACGAGTCCCGCCAACTTGCCAACTTGCCAACTCGCCAACTCGCCAGGTTGCCGACCCTCTAACTCCGCTAGCTCCGCTAACCCCGCTAGCTCCGCTGCTCTCCCAATCAGCGGCACAAACAAATCCGTCTCAAAGTTGCTCACCTTCCTCTGCAGCACCGCCGCTACGCGCTCCAGCCCCATCCCCGTATCGATCGAAGGCTTCGGCAGCGGCGCCAGCTTGTAGCCGGTCGTCTTTTCCGCCGCATCCACCACCGCGGAACGATCGAACTGCATAAAAACTAAATTCCAGATCTCCACGTACCGCGCCTCGTCCTGGCCGAAGGGCAAATCCACGCCCGGCGTCTCCGCCGCCTCGATCCCCATGTCGTAGAAGATCTCCGAGCACGGCCCGCACGGCCCGGTCTCGCCCATCTGCCAGAAGTTGTCTTTCAGCCCGTTCTCGCCGATCCGTTCCTTGGGCACGCCCACTTCGAGCCAGTACTTCTCCGCCTCGTCGTCCCGCGGAACGTCCGCCGTCCCCTCGAAGATCGTCACATACAGCCGGTCCTTGGGAATTCCGAACCATTCCTCGCTCGTCACCAGCTCCCATGCAAACCGGATCGCATCGCGCTTGAAGTAGTCGCCGAACGAGAAATTCCCCAGCATCTCGAAGAACGTATGATGCCGCCGCGTAAAGCCCACATTCTCGAGGTCGTTGTGCTTGCCCCCGGCCCGCACGCACTTCTGCGAGGTCGTCGCCCGCGTGTAGCCGCGCTTCTCCGCCCCCAGAAAAAGGTCCTTGAATTGGTTCATCCCCGCGTTAGTAAACAGCAGCGTGGGATCGTTGGCAGGCGCCAGCGACGACGAGTGCACCCTCCGGTGCCCCTTCGTCTCAAAAAACTTCAAAAACAGCTCGCGTATCTCGTTCCCCGTGCGGGTTTGCATGGCTCTTTCAGTGTAACGGCCCGCGGAGACATCCCGTCGGCGCCGGTCTCCGGCTCATCGGCCGCCGCCAAAAATAAAGTTCCGGAACTTTGCAGATTATTTCGCGCCTTTGTCGCACAATCGAATCAGGTGGACTTCAGAATGAGTCTTCACTCCCAGATGGCTGCTCGGCCTTGCGCGAAAGGTGTTCAACCGCGCTGCTCGACCAGAAAATAAATAAATAAAAAAATTAGATACCCCATGGGGGTATCTTTCGTCGCGTAACTCCTTTATAATCAGCTTTTCGATTCAAAAATCGCGTCGAAAAATCGCGGAAATTGTGTGAATTTGCAGTCGAATCCGGCCATTTTTGAGGACTTTTTGGCCGGCTTGAACGCGCAACCGCGCCCCTCACTCTTCGTGTGTCTCTGTGTCCATCTGTTCCAGCGCCGCCAGCTCCTCGTCCGGCACGTCCCACCGCCGCAGCACCTTGTAGATCGTTCCCGTCGAGAATCCCGCCGCCGCCAGCCGCCGCACCACCCGCGCCGTCTCCTTCTCGTTCGTCGGCTTCCCGATCCGCTTCCGCTCCAGATGCTCCCGCGCCAGCGCCTCCTCATTCGCGCCACCGTACCGCGCTTCTACCGCAGCCTCCGCCACGCGCGCGGCAACGCCTCGCTCGGCCAGCTTCTGCCGCACCCTCCGAGCGCCCAGCTTCTCGTTCTCCTGCCGCAACCGCGCGAAGGTCTCGGCATACGACGCATCGTTCAGATAGCCGTGATCCTTCAGCCGCGCAATCACCGCTCTGATCGCTGCCTCGCCATGCTCGCCCGGCTCGGCGCGCGCGCTCATCAGCCGCCGCAGCTCCGCCTCCGTGCGCATCTGCCGCCCCAGCGCCTTCACCGCATAGTCGTAGAGCCCGGCTTCGCTCAGCGGTGCCTTCTTCTTCGCGGCTCTTTGTCTAAGCGCCATCAATCCTTCTTCCGCCCACTGCTCACGGTTCACGATCCACGGTCCACGACTCTTCCGATTCCCTACTGGCTATTGGCTACTCCCTACCTTTCCCACCCACTCATCCACCCAGTCATTCACCGTCTTATACCAGAGCTGCGAGTTCTGCGGCTTCAGCACCCAATGGCCCTCGTCGGGGAAGTAGAGCATCTTGCTTGGCACGCCGAGCATTTGCAGCGTGTCAAACAGTTGCAGTCCCTCGCTCAGGTCGAGCCGGTAATCAAGCTGCCCGTGAATCACCAGCGTCGGCGTCTTGAAGTTCTTCGCATAGAGCGACGGCGACCACTTGCGGAACGGATTCTCATCGTCGGGCTTCCCGTAATAGTCCCACGGATGCCCCTTAAACTCCCAGATGTTGAACCAGTCCTCCTCCGTCGATCCAAACGCCGACTCCGCGTTGAACATTCCGTCGTGGCTCACGATGCACTTGAAGCGGTCCGTGTGGCCCAGGATCCAATTGGCCATGTACCCGCCGTAGCTCGCGCCCAGCGCGCACTCGCGCGTCTTGTCGATGAAGGGGTAGTGCTGCTCCGCGTAGTCGAGGCCGGTCATCAGGTCGGTGAAAGGCTTGCCGCCCCAGTCGCCGCTCACCGCTTCCACGATCGCCTGCCCATATCCCGTCGATCCGCGCGGATTGATCATCACCACGACATACCCGTTCGCCGCAAACAGCTCCGCGTTCCAGCGGTAGCTCCAGTCGTCGCCCCACGCGCCCTGCGGCCCTCCGTGGATCAGAAACTTCACCGGATACTTCTTCGTCGCATCGAACCCCGGCGGCCGAATCAGAAAGCCCTGCAACTTCGTCCCGTCGGCAACGGTGAACCAGAAGTCTTCCATCTTCGGCAAATCGAGCTGTGCGAGCAGCGCGTCGTTGAGATGTGTTACTGCGTATTCGTCGAAGACGATGGCGCTCGTGTACTGTCTCTCCGGGTTGATTGCATGTCCCAGCGATCCAAATGTCGCGGTGCGGCTGGTGTTCATATGCACGCTTCGAAGATCGAAGAGCACAACCTCCGGAGGAGCTGTCACATGCATCGCGGTGGCAATCAGCATCAACCCGCCTGCCGTGGGCCTCAGATCGCTGAACTCCCCCTCCGTCGCGCCCATCGTCACATAGCTGCCCCACGGAATGTCGACCGTAACCAGCTGCGTTCCGCCCTGGTAGCCGCCCGCAGCGGAGATCGCAAAGGAGCCCGGATCCCATGCAAACTCGTCCACCCATTGGTCGAATCCGGGCATCATTTCCTTGATCGTCTTCGCCGCGCGGTCATAAACCACTAGCCTGAACCTGTCGCTCTCATACCCCGCACGCGCCTGGCTCCGCCACGCGATGTACTTCCCGTCCGGCGAGTAGGCAGGATTGAAGTTGCCGCCGGCCGAAGTACTCACCTTCACCGCCTTGGCCGCGGGATCGGTCAGATCGAGCGTGAAGATGTCGGCGTGTGACGAGACCGCCGGCTCGGGATCGAGGTTTTCTGTAAACGCCAGTTCACCAGAGTCCGGCGAGAAGTCGCATCCGCAGCCTTGTTCCACCGATGGATAATCAGGCGGAACATTGCGTGGATCGTTCGGCGTCAGGTCCCGCACCGCGCCCGTCTCGACCGAAACCAGAAACAAGTGGGACCTCTTGTCTCCTGTGTAGTGGTCCCAGTGGCGATAGAAAAGATGCGTCCAAATCTGTGCCTTCACCTTGCTCGCCGCCAGCGCCTTGTCGCGATTCGCATTGCACGCGTTGCCCGTCGCAAAATCCGCCATCGAAATCGCCGGGCAGTCCGGATACACCGCCGAGGTGAACACGATCGACTTCCCATCCGGCGACCACTTCGCGTTGTCGGCCCCGGTTGCAATCACCGTCAGCTTCCTGGCGTTGCTGGTAACGCCTGCCGCCGCATCGAAGTCCGCGATCCATATCTGTTGGCCGCCCTCTCGACCGGAAAGGAACAGCACGGAGTGTCCGTCCGGCGCGAACTGCGGATCGCTGTCGCCCGGCTGGCCCACGGCCAGCTTCATCGGTTCGCCGCCGGCAATCGTTTGTATCCATAGCTCCGGCGTCTTGGTGTTCTGCTCCAGATTCACGGTGGTCACGCTATAGGCCAGCCACTTGCCGTCGGGCGAGACGGCCGTTTCGCTCAACCGCTTCATCTGCATCATGTACTCAAACGTCATGGGCCGCTTTGGCTGCGCGGACTGTGTGGACTGCGCGGCCGAAGGTCTCGGAAGGACGAAGACAAAAGCAAGAATCAGTGCAAAAGAAAGTCTACGCATGGAATTCCTCACCGCACGGATCGAAATCGCTTCCGCGCGAAGAAAAAGTGTACACCTGAAAGACAGTTGTCAGTTTTCAGCGGTCAGTTCATAGTTCGCAGTTCGAAGTTCACGGTGCGGAGTTTTCGGGGCGATGCGGGCACGCAGGACTGCGAACTAAGAACTACAAACTAAGAACTGCCTTCAGCTCACTTGTACTCGTCGCCAATCAGCCGGAACGTGATGGTGCCCCAGAACAGCCGCGCGCGCATCTGCACGGGCAGATGGCGGTCGTCGTCGCTGTACCAGATCCAGATGTTCCCGCGGTTCTTCACTACGCCGGCGTCGGCGGTTGGCTGCACCCGAATCGTCTTGAAGGCGCCGAGGCTTGTCTTGATTTCTTCGCGGCCTTCCACCTTCATGGTGACCAGGACCGTGCGCGCGGCGTCGACCACAGGGATGACGAAGTTGTGCCCGAGAATCAGCGGCTGCGACGACGCATAAAACACCCCAGTCAACAGATCGGTCAGGCAGCCGTGCACCGGCGATTCCATGTGCTTGGTCTGGCCATTGATCATGTTCTTCTCGTCGAGGATGGATTTGGAGTTGGCGTAGTCAAGGTGGAGAGTGGAATTGATCTGGCGGCGGCCCTCCACCGTCTGCTTGTCGAAATCGTACGAGCATCCTTTGGCGCGGTCGAAGTCCGACTGAAAGTTATCCGCGACGTGAAAAAGAAGGTTGATGGCGCCGCTGGTATCGGCGGAGGCCAGGATGCGCTCGCGGTCGCCCGCCGCCTCAAAACGAACGACGGCCGATCCGGCAGGAAAGACACGCCAATCGACGGAATAGGTAAGGGTTTGCCGCTGCGGAAAGCTGTAACCGGGGCGCGGCGGCGAGAGGGAGGGGTCCTGCTGGCCGTGCGAGGCGCCCGCAAAAAACAGAGCGCAAAAGAAAATTGCTGCGTTGGCGCGTGTCTTCAATGTTCGGCACGGCTCCTTATGGATCGTCCTGATCCTGTTGGTTTGACTTCATGGATACGAAAAGCGCTCACCGGGCTAGGTGCAGGATGGTTCCCAGCACCGGGCTCAAATAGAGCAGGCTCAGGTATAGTAGTGCGGCTCCTAGTAATGCATTGTACTCGCGATGCTTGAGATAGAGGCCGAAAGAGAATCCGCTGCGGGACGCGCCGCCTTTCTTCTCGTAGTATCGGGCAGGGGTCAGGCGGGGGAGGAAGCGGGGCGTCTGACGGCAGTAGCTGTCGAACTCGGGGAACGTTGCACGCAGGAATCTCTCCTCTGCGGCGATGACAGGGACGTAGATTGCGGCAAATCCGGCGGCCAGCAGCGCCGCGACCAGCCAACTGCGCAGCGCCAGCGCAAAGCCGGATGCGATCAGCGCGGATCCAAGATAGAGCGGGTTGCGGGTATAGGCATAGGGCCCGGTGACGGTGAGCTCGCGATTCTTCTTCACCGTGCCGGCTGCGGCGGCGCGCAGGGCCAGTCCGGGCAGAACCAGCGCCAGGCTCCACGCGATCGCGGCAGAGTGCGGCGCGCTCCGTGCGGCCTCAACCAGATAGATGGCCGCGGCGAGAAAGCCCAGCGGCACGCGAATGCGGCGGGCGGCTCCCTGCCACCGCTCCGCGGCTCCAGCCTTTGGAGGAGTGTTGTGGCTAGTCTGCGGGGTCATCGGGCACTCTCCTCGGCGAGCAGTTCGTCGGCGGCGCGAAGCACGTCGTCCGGCGCGATGGTGAGCAGGCCGGGGTCGGGGGCGGCGCGGCGGGAGTGGTCGCGGCGGCTATCGGGGCTGCGTAAAACCAGGGCGCGGGCGCCGTAAGGGCCGTTGCGGCTGGGATCGGTGGGACCGTAAATGCCGACGACGGGCCGTCCGAGCGCGCAGGCCAGATGCAGCGGGCCTGTGTCTCCGCCGATGCACAAGGCGATGCGGCGGGTGAGCGCGATCAGCTCCGAAAGCGTCGCGGTCACGGGAACCGCGGCGCCGCTGGCGGTGATTGTTTCAGCGAGCGCCTCTTCGCCGGGGCCGGCGTTCACGAGGACACGCAGGCCACGCTCCGCGAGCCCCCGCGCGATTGTGGCGTAGCGCTCGGGCGGCCAGCGCTTGGCGCCCCAGCCGGCGCCGGGGGCGATGAGCGCGATGGGACTGACATCGCCGGGGAATGTTGCGGCGAGCCAGGCTGCGCACCAGGCTTCGGCTTCGGGGTCCACGGGGAGCAGCGGGCAGGTAGCAGCGAGCGCATCGCCGGCGACGGCCGACGCGAGCTCCACGTCCTGCTCGATCACATGCGCGCCCTGCGTGGCCACGCGCTCCGTGAAGAGCCAGCGTGCGGGCCACTCGCGCGGCGCGGCCTCGCCGATGCGGCGCAGGCAGCCGCTCATGCGGCCGATGGCGGCGGAGCGGATCGCGCCCTGGAAATCGAGGACCGCATTGTAGTTTGCCGCACGGAGCTCGTGGCGCAGAGCCAGGATTCCGGCCGCGGTTCTGGCGTTCAGCGGATGGCGTTTCCACTCGCGGCTGGCGGCGAAGTGCAACCGGTCAACCACCGGCATTTCGCTCCCGCGGCCTGCCCTGATCCCTGATCCCTGTTCCCTGCTCCCTGCTTGTAACAGCGGTTGCCAGCGCGGTTCCACAACCCAGCCGATGATCCAATCGGGATGGGCTTGGCGCAGCGCCGTGACCGCGGGCAGCGCGTGCAGAATGTCGCCCATGGCGCCCAAACGGACCACGAGCAGACGGAAGTTGGATGGCGTGTGCAAAGAATGATTTTCGCACAGCGCCGAAGGATCAAAAACGGAACCGTAAAACTGTGGGGCTAGCGGCAGGGCTTGAGCGCGGGACGCAGCACGGCACGCACGGCGCGCTCAGGCCCGGCCCAGAGGGCGCGCCAGCGCTCCGGCGCAGCGGCCGCGCCCGTTCAAAACCGCGCCGTCAAACTAAGGGAAGCCGTGCGGCCGCGGCCGGTGAGCGGCTTGATCCGGCCCATCCACATTCCGGCCATGAAGTCGTCGAAATTTACGCCTCCCAAAGGCAGTTCGTAGGCGCGATTGAAGAGGTTATCGGCCTGCGCGCCGGCGGCAAAGGCTCCGCGCCGGTAACTGGCGTGGACATTGAAGAGCGCGTATCCGGGCGTGGCCTGCTCATAGCGGTGGGGATCGAGATGGCGCTTGCGGTCGACGGCTTCCAGGCCCACGCCCGCCGTGAGGCCCTTCAGCTCCTCATCCAGCGTGAGCCGCGCGTGTACCGGCATCATCTGGTAGAGAGGCGTGTTGCTATCGGTGCGCTCGCCGTGCAGCCATCCGCCCACGCCGCTGAGACGGCCTACGCCCAGGCCGTCGCTCTTCCACAACGCGCCACTGCCGGAAAGATCGGCGCCGGCGATGCGCGCGCTGTGGTTGGCGAACTGCAACTGGGCAAAGGTGCTCATGCCGTAGGTGGTGGTCATCAACGTATCCACATCCACGAAGTTCCGGATGAGAGTAAGGTAGGGCGTGGCCTTCAACTCCCACTCGCCGCGCGCTGCCTCATGCCAGCTTGCTGTTCCGCTCACGGTGTTGGCGGTCTCCGGCTGGAGGGCGATGTTGCCGACGTAGTAGTTGCCGTCGCCGAACCAGCCGATCATGCCGCTGGCCATCATGTTGGTGGACCAGGCGTAGCGCTCGTAGAGGTTGGGAGCGCGGCTCTTGCGCGCGTAGCCGAATTCGAAGGCGCTGGCCGGGCCGCGTTGGTAGCGCGCCATGGCGGTCAGATCGAAATCCGGGTCGGTGTGCGCGCGGTTGGCGGCATTGAAGGCGCTGGCGTCGGCGGCATACAGATCGGAGTAACCCTGCACCGCGCCGGCGTTGGTCCACACTGTATCGTTGCGCGCGCCCACGAGAGTGGACCATTGCGCATTCCACTTGCTGGCCGCTTCAACAAACGTGCCCACGCGCAGGCGGCGGCCATGGTCGATGCTCACGAACGTGTTGGGGCCCATGGATGGCGCAGTACCCGCCACCGCGGGCCAGATGTCGTCGAGAACAAAGCGGTGCATCTCGTTGCCTACGCGCAGGGTGTGGCGCGCGCCGAGGGGCAGCTCGAACTTAATGGAATAGCCCAGATCGCGGCCATGCGTGTGCATGGGCATCCACATGGGCATGGGGAAGGTTTGTTTGTCGTGGCCGATGTTCATGTCGTGCCAGGTGTTTTGCCAGAAGACGCGGGCATCCAACGCGCCAGGCCCGAGAGAGCGGCGGTAATGCAGGTTGAGCGACTCGGCGAAGTTGCGCACCAGATCCATCTGCGCGTTCACAAAGCCCTCGTAAGGCGTGTGGTGCAGGCCGGCTTGGAGGACGAAAAGATTGCCCGCGCCCTGCGCCGCCAGAGTGACGGTATGATCCGTGGTCTGGGCGTAGGTGGAGGTGACCTTGTGACCGCTGCCATCGGTGGTATCGCCGCCGGTTGTCCACCAGCCGTTGTAGCCGATGGCCACGTTGCGCCCGCCGATCCACCCGGAGAGGGAGCCGCCATAGTTTTCGCCGTTGCTGCGATAGAAGCCCGAGGAGCTGCCTTCCCGATGCAGGCGCTTGCCCGGACCGGCAAAGACGGGATCGGGGGAATCGACGATCACCGTTCCTCCAAGGCTGTCGCCGCCCACGCTCACGGGTGTGATGCCGGCCATCACGGTGACCTGCGCCACTTGCGCGGGCGACACATAGGAGAGCGGAGGGTTCATGTGATTGGCGCAGGCCGAGGAGACGGTCATGCCATCCACGACGAGTTTGGCGCGCTCGTCGCCCAGGCCGTGCAGGAAAGGAGCGGAGGCAAACTGGCCATCTTCGCGCAGACTCACGCCCGGCGTGCCGTAGAGAAGATCGGCTGCGCTGCGGGCCGCGGCGCGCTCATTCTCTGCGACCTTGCGCACGCTTGCGCCGCTGGTGTCCAGTGCGTTCACTTCGATCTCGGTTTTCACCGGGCCAATGCGCAGGGAAATCTCGACCGTCGTCTCGCGGCCGGCGGCGATAACCACGCCGCGCAGGATCGCCATTTCGAAACCGGGGACAATGACCGTGATCTGATACTCGCCCGCGGGAAGCGCGTCGAAAACGAAACGGCCTTCCCGGCTGCTGGTCACCGACCATTCCGCCTGAGAGAATACGTTCCGGGCCTGAATTGTGGCTCCGCCTACCACCGCCCCGGTGGGGTCTTTGACCGTTCCGGCAAGGCGGCCGGTTCCGGCGCTCGATTTCGCGCCAGGCGCCTCCTGCGCACAAATGAAATTCAGCGGCCATCCCAGGCAGACGACTGCCAGCAGGACCAGCGGAAGTTTGGTCTTCATGATTTCTCCTCGTGGTTGAATGGCGCACGGCAACACCGCGGAACGAGCGTTGCTTGTCAGCGTGCTGAACTGGGCGTGGTCATGCGAGGAGAAAAGGAGGGCCGCGTTTCTGGTGGCCGCGAAGGAAGGTGTTCCCTGCAACCGGGGCGGTTGGCGGAGCAACGGCTGACTGGCTGCCGGGACCGGTGTAGAACGAGCTCGCGACCGGCGGCTGGTAAGCGGAAGAGTGCACGGCGGTTACGGATGCCGGCCCATACGGGCACCTCTCGGTCACCGTCGTAAACGCCGGATGTCCGCTCTCCTGCTGGATCATCCAGCGCATCATGCAATGATGCTTGCCATGCCGCCGGCAGCAGGGCGGTAAATTGGCTTCGGCGTCCGGGCTAAAGGCCGGCGCGGCAAATTGCCAGCTGAAGACCGCCAGCAACGCGATCGAAACGATGCGGCGCATGAAGCTGAGGAAAGTCTAGCCCGGGGATAGATTTGACCTTGTGCCCGCCGTCACATGCCCGCATACAATGACCGTTGGATTGTGCCTGCTCCAGCACGAAGATATGCTTCTTCGCGCACATCTGCCGGAACACTTTGGGCCGCTGGCGCTCTTACCGCTGGAAGATGTCGATGGGTTGGGTGAAGTCGGTGACGCGGATGTGGCGGGCCAACGACGGGTGCTGGCGCTGGAGCTTCAGGAACATCTCCCAGGCGACACGGCGGTAGCTGAAGTGGCCGGCAGGGGCGCTGCGGAGTTCGGTGATGTACTGGGCTTCGGCGAAGTCCATTTTGAAGAGGGCGCGGATGCGCGTGGCGAGCGGGTACAAGTAGGCGGCGGACTGGACGGCCTCGGGCGGCCGCCGCGGCGACGCGGCGATCTGTGCTGAAGCATGGTGAGCGGATTCGATGGTGGCGCAGTAATCGGCGAGGACGCCCGCGTCGGCAAGGATTTCAGCGCCGGAGGGCAGGTCACCGGAGCCGGGGGTTTCGTAGCCGTGCTGCGCCGTGAAGCCCTGGATGATCTGGGTGCAGCGGCGATGGCGGTGCAGGTCGCGGAAGCCGCCAATGTCCATGAGGAGGTCGAAGCGGAGAGCGGCGCCAGCCTGGAAGGCGCGTAGGGTTTCGTCGTGGAGGCCGCGGTGGTGGAGGCCGAGCTCGTTGATTTCGGCGATGCGGGCGGCGGGAAGGGCGGCAAGGAAGTCGCGGATCTGGCGGTAGGGGTGATGGCTGACAGAGTAGAGGAGGGTGGCGGCGATCTCCACTTCGAGGGACTCGGTGCGCTCGACGAGGTCGACCAGCGGGGCCGCGGCGGGGGGAGTGTTCTTGAGGATCTCGGCGGCGGCCTGGGCGAGATCGGCCTGGGTCTGGACCAGGTACGCGCTGGGCTGGGCGTATTTGACGAGGGTGGGCGCGGCGTGTACCTCGCGCGTGAAGAGCGCGGCGGCTTCGGCGGCAAGGGTGGGGTCGGAATCGTCGCGCAGCAGGGCGAGTTTTTCAACGAAGGCCTGGGCGGCGCGGGCATTGAGGTTCCAGGCCGGGCCGGTGGCGGCTTCGCGGAGCTTTTCGCCGAGCAGACGAACTTCGGCTGCGGGGTGGGAGAGCAGTCGCGAGACCTGGGTTTCGAGCGTGCGGGCGCTGACAATCTGGCCGAGAGAGGTGTTGGTGGCCAGGGGAAGCAGGTAGCGGGCGACATCGAAGGCGCGCGCGCGGAGGGTGCGCTCGTAGGCATCGGGCTTGATATTTTCAGGGCGCGGGACGCGGCGGTGGAGCAGATCGAGGACGGCTGCGCTGGTGCGCTGGTACGCAGTGAAGAGCTTGCCGATGGTTTCGGCGTAGAGCTGGGCGGAAGCGGCGTCGGAGGCGAAGTCGGGGAAGTACCAGCCGGACTCGAGGAAGTTCTGGTAGCGGGTGGAGCGCTCCTGGCCGTCCCAACGGACTTCGTCGACGAGGACGATGGCGGCAAGAAGGCTAAGGCGCTCGACGGCGAAGGCGATGTGGGCAAGATCGGCAATGGAACGGTGCCCGTACTGGAAGTAGAACGTGTTGAGGAACTGCTCGGCGCGCTGGGTGCTGATTTCGGCCAGCGAGTCGCGCATGGAGAGCGCGGAGCGGGAGTACTTGGCCATGGCGAAGGCGAGGACCTCGGGGTCGGCGCCATGGACGGCGATGACTTCCGTTTGGTTCCGGGCGGAGGGAGGGAGGGGAGGTTCGTTGGACATAAGAATGCTCTCGCGGACAGAATACGGCATGAGGCCGGCGAAGCGTCAGGGCGGCGCCGCGGCGCGTTGCCGTGACACATTGTTACATTCCCGCGGGGCCGTTTTAGGCTCATAATGTAGCTGGAGAAGGCGAGCGGCGCGAAGGTAGGTTGACTCGACGGGAAGGCTCCCAGAGGAGAACCGCCGGCAGAGCGGAATCCCGGGGGCGCAGGAGCAGCCATGCGGGAGTATTTGGTGCGGTCGTCGCACAAGCCGCGGCCTTTGCCGGCAGGCCGCTGGGCAGTAACCCAGCGCTGGAACGATTTGCTGTTCGCGCATTGGCCGATTGCGGCGGAGCGGATTGAAGCGCTGCTGCCGGAGTGGTTGGCAGCGGATACCTTTCAAGGGTCGGCATGGCTGGGCGCGGTGCCGTTCTGGCTGGACCGCGTAAAGCTCCGCGGGGTGCCGTCGATTCCGGGCCGGCGCAACATTCCCGACCTGAACCTGAGGACGTACGTCCGCGACCGGATGACGGGGACGCCGGGGTTTTACTGTTTCTCGGTGGATTCGAGCAGTTTGCTTGTCGTGGCGGCGGCGCGGGCCTTGTATCACCTGCCGTACCACCTGGCGGAGATGCGCCAGGAGCCGCGATCGGAGCGGGAGTTCGCGTTCTACAGCCGCAGGCGGTTTGCGCGGCGGCAGGTGATCTTCAAGGCGCGCTACCGGGGACTGGGACCGACGCGCAAAACTGCGGAGGTGCGGCCGGGCACTCTGGAGTACTTCTTTACGGAGCGGCCCTGCGTGTTCAGCGCCAACCCGGCGGGACAGCCGATCCGGGCGAATCTGCATCATGTTTCGTGGCCCCTGGAAGAAGCGGAGGCGGAGATCGAACGCAACGATTTGGCCGCAGCGGTGGGTCTGGAGTTGCCCGGCGTGGAGCCGGTGCTGCACTACTCGCGGCGGCTGGCGGTGTACGTGTGGCCTGCGGAACTGTTGCGCCCGGCGCTCGCCGGCCGGCCGGTGACGGTGGCGGCCACGCCAACCTGAGAATAGCAGGGGTTAGGGATCAGGGGTCAGCTTCTAGTGTCCTGAGTCTAAAGTTCGCATCACAAATAAGCTGTCATCCTGAGCGAATTTTGGCGCGTTTTGCGCCAAAATGAGTCGAAGGATCTGCGGTTGTTCTTCAATGAACTTCTGACTCACCACACTAGCTTCCTGCTCCTTGGCCGGGGCTGCTTGCTTGTGTGGTGAGTTGCGCGTGAGTTACCCGCTGTCGGCTCCGAGCATTTGCCGGGAATCCCAGGAACATCGAAATCAGGCGTCTGCGTAGCCCGTTTATAATCGGGCGTGGAAAGGCGCGGCTCGCAACGAAGAGCGTGCAGAGAGGTCAAGGGAAAGATGGGAGATTTGCAGGGGAGAATCGCGCTCGTCACCGGTGCGGCGCAGGGGATAGGCCGCGCGATTGCCGAGGAGTTGGCCGCTGCCGGCGCGGTGCTGGTGCTTGCAGACATGAATGAGGCCAAGCTGGCGGAGACGGCGGCGGAGTTGAAGGCCGGGGGCGCGGAGGTGGCGGCGTTCACCGTGAACGTGTCGAGCCAGGAGTCGATCGAGGCCGGGGCCAGGGCGATTTTGGAGAAGTTCGGGAAGGTGGAGATCCTGGTGAACAACGCCGGGATTACGCGCGACAATCTGATGCTGCGCATGAAGCGCGCGGACTGGGACAGCGTGCTGAGCATCAACCTGACCGGGGCGTTTCTGCTGACGCAGGCACTGCTGAGCCCGATGCTGAAGAACCGCTGGGGGCGGATCGTGAACATCGCCAGCGTGGTGGGGCGGGCCGGACAGGCCGGACAGGTGAACTACGCGGCGTCGAAGGCGGGGCTGATCGGGTTTACGCGGTCGCTGGCGCGCGAGGTGGCGTCGCGAGGCATTACCGTGAACGCGGTGGCGCCGGGATACATTGAAACGCCGATGACGGCGGTGCTCAGCGAAGAACAGACCAAAGCCATACTGGCGGCGGTTCCGCTGGGCCGGCGCGGAACGCCAAGAGACGTGGCGCAGGCGGTCAAGTTCCTGGCGTCGGATGCAGCGTCGTACATCACCGGGCACGTGCTGGACGTGAACGGCGGCATGTTCATGGGCGGGTGAATCCCTGCGGTCCCGCGGCTCATCTGAGAAAATAATGGGAGTGAAACGAGGGAAACATTTTGTGCACCGGCCGGCCGCGCCGGAGCTTTTCGTCTTCCTCATTTTGTGCGGCGCCGCGCTGGTTTTTGGGGGCGGCGCGCGGGCGCATGCGCAAAATCCAACATCGGCAGCCAATCCTTTTTGGGGCAGCGTGACCGCGCAGCCTGCCACCGGCGAGCCGCTGAAGCTGTCGCTGGACGATGCCGTCGAGCGGGGACTCAAGAACAATCTCGGGCTGAAAGAGGCGGAGAACGGGCAGACAATATTGCAGGGCGAAAAGAACGAGGCAATGCAGTTATTTCTGCCCACCATCGCGCTCACCGGCGGCACCGGCTACTACATGCACGACCTGGCAGCATTGGGGTTCGGGCCGAAGGTGATTGGCGAGTTCGCGCCGTTGTTTCCGGGCGGTAAGGTTCCGGCGGGACTCTCGTTGATCACGCGCGACGACCTGACCGAGGGGCAGCTCCACTACAGCCAGATCCTGTTTTCCGGGCCGGTGATCCAGGGCTGGAAGGCGGCGGGCGCGGCGGAGCGGTCCTCGTATTTCGCGAAGATGAGTGCGCGCGGCGAGGTGGTGCAGCAGGTGGCCACGGCGTATCTGCGCGCGGTTGCGGACCAAAGCCAGGTGGAGAACGCCAAGGCGCTGGTGGCGCAGGCGCAGGTGCTCGAGGATCATGCGCACGCGGCACACCAGGCGGGGACGGCGGCGAACCTGGACGAGTTGCGGGCGCGCGTCGAGTTGGAGGCGCAGCAGGAGGCGCTGATCGCGGCCCAGAACCAACAGGCAAAGGACCTGATTCTGCTCAAGCGCGAGATCGGCGTCGATCCGGGACAGGCGGTCGATCTGACGGATCCGGCGCCATACAGCGATCTGGCGGAGCAAACACCGGAAGAGGTGCGCGCGCTGGCGTACGAAGACCGGCAGGACTACCAGAACCTCGAGAATCAGGCGGTGGAGTACAAGGCGTTGCACGCGGTGTATCGCAGCGAGCGCCTGCCGACGCTGAGCTTCTATAGCCAATACGGGACGAGCACGGTGAACGGCGCGGGCACGCACGGCGACTTCATTGCCATGGGGATACTGAATTTTCCTATCTTCCGAGAGGCGAAGTTGCGCGGCGACGGCGACGTGGCAAAGGCGCAGATAGAAGCTGTGAACGCGCAGCTCGACGACCTGCGCGGCCGCATTGACGAGCAGGTGCGAGCGGCGCTCTTGGACGTGAGTGCGAACCAGCAACTGGTGGAAGTGGCGCGGTCGAATGTGGACCTGGCCACGCGCGCGCTGAGCGACGAAACCGATCGCGTGAACGCCGGCGTGGACGACAACCTGCCGCTGGTGACGGCGCAGGCCGCGCTGGCTACCGCCGAGAGCACCCTGGTGGAGAGCCTCTACCAGTACAACGTGTCGAAGATCGGGTTGGCGCGCGCGGCGGGCGTGCTGGAGCAGCAGTACCGGGTGTATCTGGGGCGTTGAAACCTTCGGCGTAACTTACAAACGTCGTCTCTCTCCGGTGTAATGTAGTAGCGGAGATGAACGTCCATGCCTCACAACCTTAAAGTCATTTATTTCGTTGAGCCGGACGCAGCGGCGCTCGCCGCGCGGGCAGCGCAGTTTTTTGTGGAGCGGACGGAGCAGGCGGTGGCCGCGAAAGGCCGGGCACGGATTGCCATCAGTGGAGGGTCGACGCCCAAGGCGGCGTTTGCGGCGCTCGCCGAACACGGCGAGCCGTGGCGGGAACGGATGCCGTGGGACAAGCTCGATCTCTATTGGGTGGACGAGCGGTGCGTGCCGCCGGACCACACCGACTCGAACTACCGCATGACCCGCGAGGCGCTGCTGGACCATGTGCCGCTTAGCCCCAAGCAGATTCACCGCATAGAGGGCGAGCTGGCGCCAGAGGAAGCGGCGGCGCGGTACGAGGCGGAGCTGAGGAATAGCTTCAGGCTGAAGGGGGCGAAACTGCCGCGCTTCGATCTGGTGGCGCTGGGAATGGGGCCGGATGGACACACTGCGTCTCTTTTTCCTCACACCCGGGCGCTTGAGGAGACGGGCCGGCTGGTGGTGGCCAATTATGTGGAGGACAGGGAGACGTGGCGCATCACGTTGACCTGGCCGGTGATCAACTACGCAAGCCAGGTGTTCTTCCTGCTAAGCGGCGCGGAGAAGGCATTGATTCTGAACGAGGTATTCGAGGGGCCACGCGACGTGGAGCGGCTGCCCAGCCAGTTGATTGTGCCTGCGGACGGTATACTGACTTTGCTTCTGGATGAGGCGGCGGCGACGCTGCTGCCCGAGACGGATGCGCAAGGCTGCGGGATTTTAGAGAGGACTGAATGATTCTGGCTGGCGATGTGGGCGGCACCAAGGTTTACCTGGAGCTGTTTGATTTTACCGATGGCAAGCTAAAGCACGCACGCGATCAGCAGTTCCCGGCCAAGGAGTACGCGGGACTGGAAGAGATCGTGAAGGAGTTTGTGGTTACGGAGAAGGTGACGGCGGCATGTTTTGGCGTGCCGGGTCCTGTGCGGGAGGGCCGGCTGCGGCTGACCAACCTGCCGTGGACCTTGGACAGCCGCGAGCTGGCGCACAATCTGGACATCGATTACGTTTTTCTTATCAATGATTTGCAGGCGAATGGGTACGGAATTGCGGAGCTCGGTGCGGAGCAGATCTACACGCTGAGCGACGGCGATGCCCGGCAGGTGGGCAATCGGGCGCTGATCTCTGCGGGAACCGGGCTGGGCGAGGCGTTTCTGGTTTGGGATGGCCGCGACTACGTTCCCTACCCTTCCGAGGGCGGGCACTCTGACTTTGCGCCACGCAACGAGGACGAATTCGACCTGCTGAGGTTCCTGCGGCAGAAGTACAACGGGCGCATCAGCTTCGAGCGCGTGGTGAGCGGGCAGGGGCTGACCAACTGTTACGAGTTTCTGCGCGAGGTGAGGGGCCTAGAGGAGCCGGCGTGGCTGGCCAAGCGCATGGCCCAGGAGGACCCGAATGCGGTGATCACGGAGCTGGCTCTGAAGGCCAGGAGCGAGATCTGCGAGAAAGCGCTGGACCTGTTTGTTTCGGCGTACGGGGCTGAGGCGGGGAACCTGGCGCTGAAGATTCTGTCGGTGGGCGGGCTCTACGTGGGCGGAGGCATCGCGCCGCGCATTCTAGAGAAGTTGAAGGACGGAACATTTATGAAGGCGTTCACCGACAAGGGACGACTGAGCCAGTTGCTGGTGAACATGCCGGTACGGGTGATTCTGGAGAGCCGCACGGCGCTGATCGGCGCTGCGGCGTATGCCGAGGCGCGCGCGGCGGAGCTGAGCGGGATTTCGCCGCGTGCGGCGAGCGTGAAGTTCTAATAGAAACCGGAGTGGCGCGGGCGGGGGATTCTATGCGGAATCCCCCGCCCGTGTGTTTTGAGGCGGTGAGAATGCTGACCGCCGGCGGGACATGCGACGCGATACTTTGGCATGATGGACGGAGTCCTGCGCAGGCCGCCACGCAATGATCTTGTATCCTGACTGAGGCGCGCCGGTTGCGGTGGACTGGTGCGGCGAGGGTGGAACTGGGCCGGCAAATCGAGGTGAGAGCAAGAGGATGCGCTGGTTAGGACGGTGGTTGTTGCGGTTGCTGGTGGCGTTCGCGGCGATTTCGCTCGCGGCTTATGCGATCGATTGGACGGTGTACAGGCTGCGCGGTTCGCCGCACTCCACGGTAGCGGTGAGCCAGTTCCTCGTGATCCCGCTGAAGGGGCAAAAGACGGAGTACGACTATCTGGGGACGGCGGACGTTCCCTGCGCCGTGGCGCTGTTTCCACACGGCGGGCAGGATCCATGCTGGCATCTCAAGCGCAATCCGAACCAGTGGGAGAACGCCGGCTCTCCTGCGTACTAGATTGTGTTGCGCGCGGGAGCGGCGCATGGCTGAACAGCGGTAAACATGTATAGGTGACGCGAATCACGCCGGGAAAATGCGCAGTGCGGCTACGATCACCAGGTATTTCCTCGGATCGCTATGTACAGCCGCACACAGAACGAAAATGGCAGCTACAACACGCGCTGCCTCGATTGCTTTATGACGATTGCCTCGTGCGTGGAGACTGAGAAAGAGCTGGACCTCCGCGAGGCGCACCACCTGTGCCCGGAAAAGGTGCTGGCGCAACTGCTGGCGCAGGAAAAAGCCGCCGCAGCGCAGGCGGCGCGGAACTAAGGCATTTCTCCCAATCCCGTGGAGTGCCAACCGCTTTCAGGCAACAGAGCCGGCCTTGCCGCTCTTACTCGCTTTTGTGTTTCCAGGGCAGAATGCTCTCCTTGTGCCCCTCGCCGGTCTCGAGGAAGACGAAGGCATTGCCGTCGGGATCGTGGACGAAGACGAGCCCGCCGTTGCGCTGGGCGCGAACGCCCGCGTACTCCAGTTTCTCCAGAACTCTGCGCGCATCGGGCACGGGGAAGAGGAACTCCGGCTGAGAGCCGGGGCGCGCGGGGCGCAGTTCGATGTGCAGACCGGGAGCGCTGGGCGTGGTGAGGCGCACATTGCCGTTGGCCTCTTCGGCCTCGAAGCCGAGGTCGGTATAGAACTCCTTCATCGCGGCGCCGTCTCTTACCGGCAGATCAAAGCCCATCAGTTCCTCTGAGACGCGGCCGACGCCCAGGTGCTGTCCTATGTCGAGAGTCTGGCGTGAGCCTGGCATGTACTGAATGAACTCGGTAACGCGGCCATCGGGATCGTTGAAGGAGGAGATGAGATCGCCGGCCGCGGCCTTGCGCACGGGCGAGGGCTTGAGGCCTTCGGAGGCGTAGTACCTTTCGAGCGCATTCAGGTCGCCGGCCTCGAAGCAGACGTTCATCAGGCCAATAGGTTGCGAGGGGCTGGTTTGCGGAAAGAGCTCGATGAACTGGCGGTCGTTGACCTTGATGAAGACCTCTGTGGTTTTGCCGCCGCTGGCCATGGCGAAGGACTCTTCATAGCCCAGCTTGCCGAGGAAGGCGATCTCGCGGTCGAGATCGCTGACGCGGAAGGCGATGTGCGCAATGCCCATGATGCTTTCATTGGGCGGGGGCGGTTGCGCAATTGAGGTTGCAGAGCAGGCGCAGGCGAGCGCCAGGGTTCCGAGCCAGCGCAAGTTGGTTGTCATTCGAAAAAACCTCCAAAGCCCGAAGGGCCGGATGGACCAGGCAACAGGGAAAAGGCGGAAAGCCACAATGGATGGCATCAGCGGTTGAGCCAGCTTCCGTTCACTACGAGGATGTGGCCGTGAACAGTATCGCTGGCGCTGGAGGCGAGAAAGGCCACCGCACCGGCGAGGTCATCGGTCGCGCCCCAGCGGCGGACGGGAATGTGGCGGCGATGTTGATCATCTTGCCCGAGCCGCACTTGAGCATGTACCGGTAAAGTCCCAAGCCAAGCTTCATAGTCACCCTGAGCCAGTGTAGTTGGTTGCTCAAGGAGCGAAGAAGTTTGTTTGGCGAAGGATCGACGAAAGGATGCGTTCTGGACTTGCCACGGAGCGCCCGATGGTGTAATGTCAAGTACCTGCCGTCGCTTCCCCTCGGCGGTATATCTCCCCCCGAGATCTTATGAATTCCCGCCCCGGTTGGGCAGAATGCCGCGCAGGCGAGGAATGCCGCGCTGGCCGCCGCCACAATGGCGGCTGCATGAAGAGAAGCACGAGGTTTCGCCTGCAGGCCTGCCTCCCCACGCAGACCAGGGAACACCGACGTGGAGGAGCTTGCATCATGATCGAAGCACAAAATTACGCATTCGCCCAGGCTACGGAAATCGGCCGGCAGCAGGAACCGGGGAGCGTACGCACGACGCTGGTGCGCAACAGTAGGGTTCTCATCGGACTGACGTTCCTGGGGAGCGCGGCCGCATTCGCGATTTGCCTGTGTATGGCGGCACTCTCCCTTTCTTCCATCTTCCCGCTGCATGCGATCAACTTCGACAGGGCCGCAGTCGCATCTTTGTGGGCGGTGGGCGCCTGGATTGTGGCGGCGTCGAATGTCTTTTTGTGGAGGCAGGGACGCGTGATGGCCTATTGCTCGGTGCTGCTCGACAACTATGGAGCGCACTTCAAGCTGGGCGACGCGAATGACACGGAAGAAGTTTTTATGCCCTGGAATGGGATCGCCGCTGTGCATCACAAGCGCATCCCGGATGCGCAAAAGTTCATCATCCTGGGCAAAGACACCAGCATCGTTACGTTCACGCCGAACAATTTTTACCGGCCCAGGAAGCTGGCGCATCTGATCGCAGCGCGCGCCGGCCTGCCCGTACTGAGAGGGTAAGGGGAAGACGCGCGTGACAACCTGCCGCGCTGCCTTGACGGCAGGGATGGGAACGGGCGCCCGGAACTACCGCGCTTGAAACTTTTCTTGCGGCTGCGGTTGCGCCAGAAGCGCGCGCACGCGGATCTCAATGACCTTCACATCCGTTTCACCCTGGAAGCGCGCTCGGATCACGCCATTTCTGTCGATAAGGAACGTAAGCGGCAGGCCCAGCACACCGCCGTAGCGCGCGCCGAGGCGTTCATCGCCCATGGCCACGGGATAGTTCAGCTTCAGCCGCTCGACGAGATGGCGCGCGGGGGCAGGATCGTCGTCCATGGAGATGCCGATGACCTGAAACCCCTGCGGGGCGTATTGCCGCTGCCATGCGGCGAAGACGGGCATCTCCACCTGGCAGGGCGCGCACCACGTGGCCCAGAAGTTGAGCAGCACCACCTTGCCGCGGAAGGCGGCGAGGTTCACCGTCCGGCCATCCAAGTCTCTGATCGCGAATTCGGGCGCTTTCCTGTTGAGCAGGTTGTCCGCAGCAAAGGCGGCGCCAGCAGCCGACGCCGCAAGAAGCGCGGCGACGACTCCGGCAAAAAGCGCGCGGCGCGGTGCGTGGCTCGTAGCGCGCGGCGTACAGGCCAAACTACCGCCCACTTTCAACGGCGTACCCCTTGTTCACCCAATCGCCGCCAAAGTTCTCTGCAAGGTAAAGAACCTTGACGCGGGTGAATCCCATACCTTGCAGAAGCTGGAAGGCAGGGCCAACGTTGGGACAGCGACTCCACGGGCAGCAGCCGCAGTAGAGGACAACCAACGTCCTGTGCGGCAGTTGCGCAACTCGGCCGCGTAACTGCGCGACGCCTTCGGACTGCGAGCCCTGTCCGGCGTACTCCGCGCCGGGAATATGCGCCTGTTCAAACATCATGCGCGAGCCCACCTGCAGGATGAGCGGCTTCTCCGCGTCGCGCGTGTGCAGCAGGCGGTTCAGCTCTTCGGGCTGGATGAGCTGCGCCGCGGGAATGGTGAGTGCGCTCTCCGGCGGCGGCGCTGCCCATTGACCCGCGGCTCGCGCCCGCTGCTGCACCAGACAAAACAACGCCAAAGCTGCGATAGTCACAACTCTTCTGAATATGAAGCTGGATGACATGTGGGATTCTCCGCATCCAGTGTAATGCGGGCGCGTGCGGCGGCGGCAGCCGCACGGCGACGGGCAGGAAAGGCGCACAAATTGAAAACGCCAGAGACCGAAGCCTCTGGCGTTTCAATCTTGATGATCTCGTAGTACAACCGGCTGTCGCGTCCTCCGGCTCCCCCAGCGGCGAACCTGCAGCTTTCGCTGCCGCTCCTTCCTCTGGCTGCGCCGGCTTCAAGAACCTTCGGCTTGCGCCGACTGCTCTCGACTCCGGCTCGACCGGCGGCCGACTTCCCCGGCTCGGATCGGCGTGGTTTCGCTCAGCTCGACCGGTGGCGAACCTCCGACTCGCATCGGCTGTACCGCGCTTCCGACCGACCGATGGCGATCCATCCGGCTTGCGCCGAACGACCCCTCCACCGGCAAGGCCAACGATCAACTGCCGACTCGCACCGGATTTTGATCCTTCAGCTCGGCTGGTGGAACAACCTCCGGCTTTCGCCGGCTGTTGCCGCAGCTCCCAGCTTGCGCTGGCTGCCGCCGCAGCCTCCGGCTTTCACCGGCTGCTGCCTCCCTGGCCAAACCGGCGGCGAACCTCCGACTCGCATCGGCTGTTCCACCTCCGGCTTCACCGGTTTCGATCCACCCGGCTTGCGCCCGGTGTTTCTACCTCCGGCTGGGCCTTCGATGCGCCCCTAACTTCAACCGAACCTTGCATCGGCAGCTAAGCCGCCGATGAGTATTCAATCTCCGCCGGTTCGCGCATCTTCCGGATCTGCCAGCTTTGACAACTTCCGACTTGCGTCGGTCTTTGTAATCTCTGGCGCGGCCAGCGATCCCTCTCGGGCTTTCGCCCCAGGTTTCACCCTCTGACTGGGCTGGCGGCGATGTTCCGACTCTCATCGGCTTTCGTTCCACCCGCCGTTCCGGCGACCAACTCCCGATGCCCCACAGGGCCATCAGTTGAAGCGACAGTACGTCCGCTCAATCTGTGAATGCAAGTGCAAAAATCAGATAAATCTGTGATTTTCACCAGGGTTGGTGCAGACTGAAGATCATCGAACGCCGGAACAGTGTTTCGCGCCGCATTTGCACAGGAGGACCAGCAGGAAGGAAGAGATGCGGGGCGGTGTTTGCGCGGTGATGGAGCGGTGCAAAGGGCGATGGCGAGTCGTTGCGCGGGCGTTCTGCGCGCTGTTGCGCCTTGGCCCAAAAACGGCTGCCGGGAATGGCGACAGTAGCCAGGATATTACTCATCGGTAAAGGGGGCCCCCCCTCCCCAATCTCTGAAAATAAGTTCCCTAGATTCAGCAGGTTGGCGCATGTTTGCCGCTATAAAGTATAGATTCTAAAGCCACTTATTTGCAGAGACTAGACAGCAAAGGAGTTAGCAACAGAGATCAGAGCAGAGATCAGAGATCAGTGTAGCCAGTGGCCGGTAGCCGGTAGCCGGTAGCCGATGAGGGAGATCCGGTTGAACACTCATGAAATGATTGTGCGCCGGAAGGGGGAAATATTCTGCAAAGTTGACAGAGATCAGAGATCATGGGCCATAGATCAGAAAAAGAACGGCTTAGGACGAAGTTGGAGCGACAATTTGGGGCCAGAGGGCTTGACACGAAAGCAGGGAGTAGGTAGTAGCCAGTAGGGAGTAGAAAAACAGGCCCCTCGCCTTCGGAAACTGGGCGAATGCAGCCTTGTCCCTACCGGGGCGCAGTCTTGTATTTACCGGGGACAGTCTTCCACACCACCATGAACTTCATGATTTCTCCTCCTCGGGGAACGTTTTGATGGTTGCGATTGCTTGGCCCGTGAGGCTCAGCTGGGCCAAGGGGAGCGGGGTTAAGGGTATAGCGCGGGAGGGGGGAAAGGGAAAGTGTTTTCCCGTCAGGGTCGTGAAAGAAGAGAAACGCAGTGGCGATTTGGGGGTACGACCCCGCCTAAGAAAGGCCGGGATGGGGCGCGGTGCTTTCAGATTCCTAGCGATCCGGATTCTTGCGTTTGAGGCGCTCTACCACCCACTTTTCGACGCGGTCGCCGATGGATTTCGCGCTAATTCCCCAAGCGGAGCCGAGAAACCCCAATAAGGTGGCCACGCCTAGTGTTCCTGCTGCAATCCAATGCAGTACGGGGTGCTTCGCGTGAGGGACGCTGATAACGACAAACGCCAGTCCCAAGAGAAGCAGGGCAATGGTGGTGATGCGAACGGCGCCCCCTAAAAGGTGGGCGATCCCGCCGACTAGGCGGTCCACCTCCATCACGGCCTGGTTAGCGCTAGCGCGCGCCTCGGCGACGGCCTTTTGAGCTTCGACTGCCTTGGCCTTTGCAATCGCTTCACTTTGGTGCGCCTCGTTTAGCTGGGCGTCGGCTTCCAGGCGAACTCTGGCAACTTCTGCTTGCGCGGCGGTGACATGTTCGCGCCGCAATTCCTCACGGACTCTTTCAATTGCCTCGGTAATGCTTGCTGCGTCCGGCTCAAAGTCGTCGTCAAACCGCGAAAGGAGGGTCTCGGTCAGTCCGTTTGCCACAATTGCCACGCTTTCGTCGTCGGACATTCGGCCTTCCGCCACGTATTGCCGAAGAGCGAAAAGCATCTTACTCCACGCCGCCTCGGTTGGTCGCATTGCCGAAAGACAAACTGCGGCCAACTCATGCAATTTGAGATCCGGCGAAAATGCAGGTTTCTTAAGCCAAGCTAACGTTGTCAAAAGCGCGTGGTGAACAACCGGAGGAATGCCCTCACCGTGTTGCTCGCCGTACCACTGCTGAACATTCTTGACCACAAGCCCGGATGTCGTCGAGAACGTCGCGCTGCAACGCTCAACGTCGTAGGCGACACGACCGGCTCTCAAGGTGAGTATCGCGGCCGCGCAATCTGCGTCGTGTTTTGCCCGTGGCTCGAGGCCATACCGAGAGCCATTCGTCTTTGACAAGATGCGGGTAAGCGAAGCTTCATCAAGAGTGTGTTCCGCTACGTGCGGCGGGAACGGCTGAATATTAATCGCAATGAATCGCAATCTCTGTTCGAGTTCCAGGGCAATAACCCGCACATCAGCCGGTGTGAAACGATTGGCTATCATGTGCGAGGTCATGCTCGTGGGAAACAGGGAGAGGCGGCCTTCGTTTGTCGCGAGTTTCTCCTCATATACATGAAGAATGCCTCGAATCTCTGTAACAGTTCCTTCGAATGCCAATGTCTGGGCACCTGCGTTCCGGATGGCGGCCAACCCTTCTTTTGTAGCGAGCTCGTCGGCCGCACCGTTAAGCCCCAGGGCCGCGAGAAGTATGCGCGTATCGAGGAACACACAACACCCGGAGAATTTGAGCTGGGAGCTCTGCACGTCCCGCATAAGCAAAACGTCCGCAAGCAATATCCCCTCGAGAAGTGAATTCAGTGGACCGTTCAGGCTTGGTTCCGGGATGCAACGCTCAGTAATGAATCGCGCAAAATTCCTCGCTGTCTTAAGTTCACCCGGCCTTGGGTCAGGAGGGGAGTGCTGAAGGAGCAGCTCCAGTTTGTGCGCGGATATGAAGCCCGCAAGCGCCTGAACAGCTTCGTCCGGGGAACTGATCGCTATTCCCGCTCTCCGCGAATGTTCGATGAGTGCCTCACCTAGGAGGGTCTGCCCCCTTTTAATCTCTTCCGATGCCGCCCCAAGGTCGGAAGGGGGGACTGGTATTTCGGTTTTATGGAATCTCCCGCCTTTGCGCTCAAGGTAGCCGCTCTTGGCGCACCTACCCAAAATGGTCTGTACGGTTGGAACAGGGACTTTGAGGTTCGTGCGGTCAAAAACGACGTCCCGGACTTCCGCTGCGGTGAGGTCCGTGTTTTGGATTTGGTTGAGAGCGTCGAGCACTAATGGCTCAAAGAGGGACAAATGATCCCGGCCTGCGTCAAGTTGCGTTTTGAGGAATGCGACAGTGACAAGCCCTTGCGGCGTGTATGACATAGGATGAATTTACCCTTCGGAAACTTCGGGCTCAGGCAGGAAGTTTCAGCCATCGGTGCGTGGGATTTATCGGTTAGCTTACCACGATTTGCTTGGGCAGCCTTTGGTGAGTGCTGCGGAGGGCCTGGCGGGTGCGTTCTTCATTCTCAATGAGGGCGAAGCGGACGTGGTTGTCGCCGTAGTCGCACCCCGAAAAGCAGGTCCCTCGGCTCCGCTTACCCCACTGGCGTGGGGCCCCAAACGCGCTCCGCTCGGGATGACACGAAAACAGGCATCAGGCATCAGTCCGATACTAGCGGCGAAAACAAAGGCGGCGCGGCTGCGCCGCGTACTTTGTTTTTCGAATTGAACGGCCCGGTTCCCAGGACTGCGCCCGCGCAAACTTGCGCCGGGCTTGTCCTGGGCTATTTTCTTGCGCTCCCTACGGGAGCTTTTTGAGCGTTACGCCGGGACGACGCCAAAAACAGGGGTCAGGGATCAGGGGTCAGGGATCGGTCGCGCCCTGGCGACAAAGAAAAAGACGGCGCGGCTCAAGCCGCGACCTTTGTTTTTCGAATTGAACGGCCCGGATCCCAGGACTGCGCCCGCGCGAATTTGCGCCGGGCTTGTCCTGGGCTAATTTCTTGCGCTCCCTACGGGAGCTTCCTGAGCGTTACACAGGCTCTGGCCGGCGGCGATTTGGTATTTCCGCTCCAGACGTAGAAAAAACCTCCTCAGCGGGAGTGCCGACTGAGTCGTCTGTGAGAGTCTCCTGCCAGGCCTCGCGAAGGGTCTTAGCGCAATCCGCGCGTCCCGGACGTTTCTTCTCCTGGTCAGGCATTTGCATTCGCTGGTTCCTTGAGCTTCGCGAACATTTGCTTGATGCCGCGGAGGGCCTGGCGGGTGCGTTCCTCGTTCTCGATGAGGGCGAAGCGGACGTGGTTGTCGCCGTAGTCGCCGAAGCCGATGCCGGGAGAGACGGCGGTTTTGGCCTCGGTGAGCAGCATCTTGGAGAACTCCAAAGAGCGGAGGGCCGAGTAGGCCTCGGGAATTTGGGCCCAGACGAACATGGTGGCGCGGGGCTTGGCCACGGACCAGCCGAGCTTGTTGAGGCCTTCGACGAGGACGTCGCGGCGGCGGCGGTAGGTGTCGCAGATCTGGGCGACGCACTCCTGCGGCCCCTCGAGCGCGGCGATGGCGGCGACCTGGATGGGCGTGAAGATGCCGTAGTCGAAGTAGCTCTTGAGGCGGGCGAGGGCGGAGACGAGACGCTGATTGCCGACCATGAAGCCGACGCGCCAGCCGGGCATGTTGTAGGACTTGGAGAGCGTGAAGAATTCGACGGCGACGTCTTTGGCGCCGGGGACCTGCATGACGCTGGGCGGCTTGTAACCGTCGAAGGCGATGTCGGCGTAGGCGAGGTCCTGGATGAGCCAGAAGCCGTGCTCGCGGGCGAGAGCGACGAGGCGCGCGAGGAAGGGCAGGTCGACGCACTCGGTGGTGGGGTTGGAGGGGAAGTTGACGATGAGGGCCTTGGGGCGCGGGGTCATGCGCGGGATGATTTCCTCGAGCTGGGCAAGGAATTTTTCCTGGTCCTGGACCGGCACACTCACAATATGGGCGCCGGCGATGACCGGGCCGTAAATATGGATGGGATAGCTGGGGTTGGGAACGAGGACGGTGTCGCGCGAGTCGAGGATGGCGAGACAGAGGTGGGCGATGCCCTCCTTGGAGCCGATGGTGACGATGGCCTCGGAGTCGGGGTCGAGCGAGACGCCGTAGCGGGCCTGGTACCAGTGGCAGATGGCTTTGCGCAGGCGCGGGATGCCGCGGGAGACGGAGTAGCGATGCGTCGGAGGCTTCATGACAGCTTCGACGAGTTTGTCGACGATGTGTTTGGGCGTGGCGCCGTCGGGGTTGCCCATGCCGAAGTCGATGATGTCTTCGCCGCGGTGGCGGGCGGCGGACTTCATTTCGCCGGTGATGTTGAAGACGTAGGCGGGCAGGCGCTGAATGCGGGAGAACTCTTCCATGATAACTCCAGTGTAAAGCCAGCGGCGTTCGCGGAGTTAGCGGCGCTAGCGGGGTTAGAAGCGGAGGAATGCAGCCGGTCAACGCAGGCTGAGAGCTGACGGCTGAAAGCTGATGGCTGTTTTTGAGGTGAGGCAGGAGTCTAGGCGGTGGGAGCCGCCGCAGCCGCGGCCGCGTGGGCGGTGATGGCGAGAGCGCGATGGCTGGCGGGCTGCTGCATGGGTTTGATTATAGCGGAGCTGGCGGAGTTAGCGGGGCTAGCGGGGTTGGCGGGGCTAGCGGAGTTAGCGGGGTTAGGGCGGCCGTGCAAAGGCTGGGGCTGCGGCATCCCACACTAAATGCAAAAAGCGCATTTAGGATGGGGCGCCCCGCGGGTTTGGCCAAATTAGCGATGCTGGCGGCGGTTTTTGCGCGCGGGGGCCGATTCGGTGGGACAATGGAGGCAGGATCTGTTTGCCGCACCGAGCGGGGCCGCATTGCTTTCAGCCGGGGGAGCACGGCCTGTATCTGCCGATCACGCCCGAGCAGCCACTCTTCCTGTTTGAGAGATGGCCGATGAATGCGCTGCTGATTTACCCGGAATTCCCTGAGACATTTTGGAGCTTCAAACACGCGCTCAAATTTTTGGGCAAGCGGGCGGCGCAGCCTCCGCTGGGCCTGATGACGGTGGCGGCGCTGCTGCCGGGGGCGTGGAAGAAGCGGCTGGTGGACACCAACGTGGAGCGGTTGCGGGATCGCGACCTGAAGTGGGCCGACGTGGTCTTCGTGAGCGGGATGCACATCCAGCGCGAGTCGCTTCTCGAAATTGTGGAGCGGTGCCGCGCGCGCGGGCTGCGCACGGTGGTGGGCGGGCCCATTGCCAGCAGCGTGCCGGCGGCGGAGCTGAAGGCGGACCACGTGGTGATCGGCGAGGCGGAGAGCCTGATTGGCGAGTTGGCGCGGGAGCTGGAAAAGGGAACGGCGCGGCCCTTGTATCAGGCGGCGGAACGGCCGGAGATGACAGCGAGCCCGCTGCCCGACCTGAGCCTGATTAAGATGAGGCGGTACTCGACCATGACGGTGCAGTACTCGCGCGGCTGCCCGTTCAACTGCGAGTTCTGCGACATTATTGCGATTTACGGCCGGCGGCCGAGGACCAAGGCAGTGGCGCAGGTGCTGGCGGAGCTGGACCAGTTGCGCGCGGCAGGCTGGCGCGACTCAGTGTTTATCGTCGACGACAACTTCATCGGCAACAAGGCGCGGGCCAAGGAACTGCTGAGAGCGCTCGTCAAGTGGCGCGAGGGCGGACGCAGCTTCGAGTTCATCACGGAAGCGTCATTGAACCTGGCCGACGATACGGAGCTGATGCAGCTGATGAAGGACGCGGGCTTCCGGTCGGTGTTTCTCGGCGTGGAAACGCCGGATGAGTCGGGCCTGATTGCAAGCAACAAGCTGCAGAACACGCGGAGAAGCTTGCTGGAGAGCGTGGCCACGATCCAGAGCTACGGGATGGAGGTGATGGGCGGGTTCATCCTGGGTTTTGACACGGATAAAGAAGACATCTTCGACAGGATGGTGGAGTTCATCCAGAAGAGCGGTATACCGATTGCCATGGTGGGGCTGCTGCAGGCCATGCCGGGAACGCAACTGTTCCGGCGCTTGCGGCAGGAGGGCCGGATTGTGGACGCGGGCGGCGGCAACAACACGTTTTGCGACCGGCTGAACTTTTTGCCGCGCATGGATGCGGCAAAGCTGGTGGAGGGCTACCGCGAGGTGCTGAAGAGGATTTACAGCTGCGAGGCCTACTACGAGCGGGTGAAGATCTACCTAAGCCGGGCGCATCCCAAGCCGGCCAAGGGCGAGCGCGTGAACAAACAGGCGAGGCAAAAATCGCCGCCGCTGCTGACGCGGGACAACCTGCGCGCGCTGGCGAACTCGATCGTGCGGCAGGGGGTGTTCGGGCGGCACCAGTGGAGCTATTGGAAGTTCCTGGCGGAGGCGGCGACAAAATATCGGCGCTGCTTTGGCGCGGCGATGACGCTGGCGGTGATGGGACATCACTTCCAGGTGATGACGCGGAAGCTCGTAAAGGCGATGGAGAGGGGGGTGTCGCCGATGGCGGAGGCCGCAGAGGAATTGCCGGAGAAGGCAGGCAGCGATTAAGACGACGCGGGCGCTGGACGGAGTGCCGGCGGCGGTTCCATGCCCCACGAACCTTATACTTGTTCTGACATGCAAGAATCCCTACCCCAAAAGTTTCTACCTGTTGACGAGCAGATGGACCTGCTCCAGAAGGGCGCGGCGGAGATTATCCGCGTGAGCGACCTTCGCGAACGCCTTGAAGAAAGCCGCAAAACCGGACGGCCGCTGAGGGTGAAGGCGGGATTCGACCCGACGGCGCCCGACCTGCACCTGGGCCACACCGTGCTGATGCGCAAGCTGAGGCATTTTCAGCAGCTGGGGCACACGGTGATCTTTCTGGTGGGCGATTTTACGTCGCTCATCGGCGACCCGACGGGGCGCAACGTGACGCGCAAGCCGCTGACGCGCGCCGAGATCGACAAGAACGCCGAGACGTATAAGCAGCAGGTGTTCAGGATTCTCGACGAAAAGGCGACTGAAGTGCGCTACAACAGCGAGTGGCTGGGCAAGCTGGGATACGAGGAGACGATCCGGCTGACGGCGCACTTTACGGTGAGCCAGATGCTGGAGCGCGACGACTTTCACAAGCGATTCCAGGAGGAGCAGCCGATCAGTCTGCACGAGCTGCTGTATCCGGTGATGCAGGGGTACGACTCCGTGTGCCTGAAGTGCGACGTGGAGTTGGGCGGGACCGACCAGAAGTTCAATTTGCTGTGCGGGCGCGAGTTGCAACGGCACTACGGGCAGAAACCGCAGATCGTGCTGATGACGCCGATTCTCGAGGGACTGGACGGCGTGCAGAAAATGTCGAAATCGCTGAGGAATGCGATCGGGATCAACGAGCCGGCCGGCGAGATGTACGGGAAGCTGATGAGCATCAGTGACGAGCTGATGTGGAAGTATTGGGTGCTGCTGACGGACCTGAGGCAGAGCGAGATCGACGCGATGAGGGCCGAGGTGGCTGCGGACAAGCTGCACCCGATGGAGACCAAGAAAAAACTGGCGCGAACGATTGTGGATGGGTTTTACGAGGAAATCGAAACTGCCGAGGCCGATAGAAACTGGGCTCTGATGTTCCAAGAGAGGGAATTCTCCGGAGACGTGGAGATGGTTAACGTGTCGTACGCCGATGTAGCTGGTCCAGAGCCCGGCCAGATTCGCCTGCCGAAGTTGCTGGTAGCGATGGGGCTGGCTGCGAGCGGCGCCGAGGCGAACCGGAAGATAGCGGAGAAGGCGGTGAAGCTCGGCGGGGAAGTAGTTGGTTATGCTCTCATCCCACTGGCCGGGTTGCCGGCGCGGCTTGTGGTAAGGCTGGGGAAGCGGGCGAAAATTGCCGTAATCTCGTAAATTTGGCGTTTCAAAATTAGCCAAATGGCGTATACTGGGGATGGAGGCGTGTTATGGCGACCCATTCCGTACCCGAAGTGCTTGGCGGCGAGCATGTTCTGGGCAGGCCGGTAAGCAAGGGCGGGGCCCTGGCGGAGTTGGTGCGCGAGGGGCTGCCGGTGAAGGCGCTGCTTCTGCTGGCCGAGCGGCTGGACATGCGCCAGGCGGAAATCTCCGAAAAGATTGGCATTCCCAAGCGCACTTTGACCCGGCGGCTGCAGCAGCACTCGCGGCTGACGGCTGCGGAATCGGATCGGGCGGTGCGGCTGGCGCAGGTGTACGCTACTGCGGCCGATACCCTGGGGAATGGGGAAAAGGCGGCGGCGTGGCTCAAGACGCCGAATCGCGCCCTGCGCGGGGGGCGTCCGCTGGACCAGTTGGACACCGATCCCGGCGTGCGTGAGGTCGAGGACGTGCTGGGCCGGATCGCGTACGGCGTTTATAGCTAATGCAAATCTGGCGGATTTGCCGGGCGCGGTTTGCCGGCGAAGCGTTCTCCGGCGAGGGAGCGCGGCGCTTTGGCGGGCGGTGGAATTCGCCGGGCGTGCCCATGGTTTACGCGTCAACCTCACTGGCGCTTGCGGCCATCGAGTTGTTCGTTCACCTGGAACCGAATCTGCAGCCGGACGATCTGGTTTCGGTTGCGGCCACGCTGCCCGCGGGAGAGCCGGCGCGACGGCTCGAGCCTAAAGAGTTGCCGCCGGGCTGGTGGGCGGACGATTTCGAGCCACTGCGAGCGATCGGGGACATGTGGATTCGCGAGAAAAGCTCGCTGGCGATCGCGGTTCCTTCGGCGGCGCTGCGCACGGAGTGGAATGTGCTGGTAAATCCGCTGCACCCGGCGATGGCGGAGATCAAGGTCGAGAAGCCGCAGGCGTTCCGGTTCGATGCGAGGATGTTTCGATAAGACAGGGAACAGGGAACAGGGAATAGGGAACAGGGAACAAAAAGACCGGCGGGTTGAGGGAGTGCTATCCCACGTCTCAGAATCGAGACGTGGGGCACCCGGCAAGCGGGCGAGGGTTGCGGTGATCAGCTAGCCGTCTGCGGATCTTCCATGTCGGGCTCGGTCCACAGCAAAATCGCTTCTGGCAGAGTGATAACGAGGATACAGACCGCTACCAGCAGAAAGCGCTGCAACTGCGTAAGAAACCCTGGCAAAGTCAGAGGCAGAAGCAGTGTGGACGCATGGGGCCCCCTGAAATAGCTGGCGAAGAGAGGGAATAAGACGACACCGTAGAGGAAGAAGCCTGCGAGGAAACAGTAAAGGAAAGAACGGTAAGCCACATAGTGAGCATGGTCGCGACGATGCATCTCGCGTTCGTCTCCGCGAGTTCGCGTGTCTGTGATCCACGAAAAGACGATAAGGAGCGCTGCGAAGAGGACGCTGCACCCGATGAAGATCCACGGGCCGGTTGTGTCGATTACGCGGGCGGCTAGGTCGGACGCTGCCACCACGGCGTAAAACAGCGCAACAAGCCACCTGCGGCGCGCTCGCGATTCGAAGCGGATGCGAATGTTTCCAATGGCGTATTCGGTATTCATGGTTTATCCCTTTTCCGGTGACTGGGCGCTCGCGTAGACCTGCTGGCTCAGCGGTTTGAGCGGCCGGGTTGAGAAGATGGCTTCGACGGGCAGAGCAAAATAGTCGGCGATCTGGAAGGCCAGCTTGAGGCTGGGGCCGTAGTCGCCACGTTCGAGGAAGCCGATGGTCTGGTAGTTGACGCCTACAGCATCGGCAAGGGCCTGGCGGCTAATGCCGCGCTCGGCGCGCAGGACGGCAATGCGGTTGTAGAGGCCGCTTTCGCCGGGGGACTGAGGCTGATGATCGTTGTCCTGCATGACAATATATTGCCTATACGCAATCATTTTGTCAAGTTTAGAAACGGAGACGCTCAGAGACGGGCGCGGCCTGCGGGTGAGGGCCCGGTCGAGGTTCGAGCTATCCCACCCTTCGCTTCGCGAAGGATGGGGCACCCACTTTCGTGGTGGGTTGAGAGCGGGAAAAGCAACCGCAGATCCTTCGCTGCGCTTACCCCACTTGCGTGGGGCCCCGAACGCGCTCCGCTCTGGATGACAGTTCAGTGTTGATAGTAGGCGTTAGCTGCCCAGCGCAAACGCGCGTGCGGAGTCGAGGAGTTTCGCCACGGATTCCTTTGAGCAGGATTCGGTGTAGATGCGCAGGAGGGGTTCGGTGCCGCTGGCGCGCAGCAGCAGCCAGGTTTCGGCGGCCTTGGGCTTCGAGGTGGCTTCGGGGTTGTCGAGGTAGAACTTGACGCCGTCTAGATTCTCCTGGCAGTAAATAGCCATGCCGGCGAAGACGGGATCGCCGGGCTGGAGGGCGCGCGCGCGGGCGATGACGGCGTCCCTCTGCGCTTCGGGGATGTGCAGATCGATGCGGCCGAACTGGTGCTCGCCGTACTCGGCCTGAAGATCGGCGACAAGTTCCCCAAGAGTTTTCTTCTCCTGGGCCATGACGTTGGCGAGGAGCAGGGAATTGAGCAGGCCGTCGCGCTCGGGCAGGTGGCGCTGGAAGCCGATGCCGCCGGATTCCTCGCCGCCCATCAGGATCTCGCGCTCGAGCATGAGGTCGACGACATACTTGAAGCCGATGCCGTGCTCGATGAGCTCGCGGCCGTACTTCCGGCAGATGCGGTCGAGCATCTTGGTGGTGTTGAAGGCGCGGGTGACGGCTCCGGGCCAGTCCTTGTACTTCAAGACCCAACTGAGCAGCACGGAGTAGATTTTGTGGGGGTCGACGAAGTTGCCGTACTCGTCGGTGGCGCCGATGCGGTCGGCGTCGCCATCGGTGCAGAGGCCGGCCTGGCAGCCGTTGGCAACCGTGGCTTCGCCGAGGGCGCGGATGTGCGGCTCGATGGGCTCGGGATGGATGCCGGGAAAGAGCGGGTCGGGGTTGGAGCGAATCTGTACGTGAGCCACGCCGAGCGACGAGAAGATATCGGCGAGGATGGTGCCGCCGGCGCCGTACATGGAGTCGATGCAGAATTTCATGCCGGACTTGGCGATCAGGTCGAGGTCGGCGAAGCTCTGGATGGCTTTGAGATAGGTGGGCAGGAAGTCGACTTCCGTAATAGGCGCGGGTTGAGACGCGCGGGGAACGGGCTTGCCGAGATACGACTCGATGGCCGCGATCATGGCGGGCTGGCCCGAGCCGCCGTACCAGCCCTTGTACTTGACGCCGTTCCACTCGGCGGGATTGTGCGAGGAGGTGATCACGATGCCGCCGGCAGCGCCGCGCTCGCGCACGCCAAAGCTGAGCGCGGGGGTGGGCGTGACGGCGTTGGCGAGCAGGACGGGAATGCCGGTGGCGGAGACGACCTCGGCGCATGCCCGCGCAAAGGCCTTCGATCCGAAGCGCGTGTCGTAGCCAATGCAGAGGCCTCTGGCGGGATCTACATGTTCGAGAACGTACGCGGCGATGGCCTCAGCGGCAATGCGCACGTTGGCAAAGGTGAAGTCGTCGGCGATGACGCCGCGCCAGCCGTCGGTGCCGAATTTGATGACGGGGTGAGGCATGGGCTGCGGTCTCCTTGCGGAGCAAAGGACAACGATAACAGGAGGCGAGGGGTTTGCGCACGGGGGTCCGGAGCGGACTCACGGCGTTGGCTGTTCGGGGAAGGCCATGCAGTTGGCGAATTCGTCCTGAAAGGCGGGGTCGGCGGCGAGGCTCACGTGCTCGATGGGCGGGAGTTGCGGCTCGTGGTCCGCGAGAAGAAGCATTTTTGCGCCACGGAGGGCGGTGTTGCCGGCGGCGTGGACAAGCGCGTGAGGAGCTTCGATGAGACCGATCTCGATGGCGCTTTCGATCTGGACGTAGTTGCCGAAGGCGCCGGCGAGGTAAATGCTCTGCAGCGAGCGAGCGCTGACGCCGAGGCGCTTGAGCAGCAGACGGAAGCCCGCGGCGATGGCCGCTTTGGCTAATTGCAGCTCGCGAATGTCGGCCTGGTAGAGGACGACCGGCGGCGCAACGGGAAAGAGTTTGGCGCTGTTGGCGACGCGGCCGTTGGCGAGAATGGCGCCCGTGCGCAGGCCGGCGGCGACAGCATCGACCACGCCGCTGCCGCAGATGCCGCGCGGTTCCGTGTCGCCGATAACGGTGGCGCGGAGTGCGCCGTGGTCGAGCGCGAGGTAGGCGACAGCGCCGGTGACGGCGCGCATGCCCATGCGGATGGCTCCAGCCTCGAAGGCGGGGCCGGCGGCGGTGGAGGCGCAGACGATTCCGTTGCGGTTGCCGATGGCGATCTCGCCGTTGGTGCCGAGGTCGACGAGCGCGGAGAGAGCGGCGCCGTTGGCGATGTCCGCGGCGACGATTCCGGCGAGGATGTCGGCGCCGACAAAGCCGCCAATGCAGCGGGCAAAACGGATCGCGCAAGCGGCGGGCAGGTTCCAGGCAAGATCGGCGGGCGTGAAGCGCTGCTCGCCGAGATGCGGCGATTGGAAGGGCACGTGCGCTAGCGGCTCGACGCTGAGGCCGGAGAAGAGATGATGCATGACGGTGTTGCCTACGAGGAGGACTTTGGCGATCTGCGACTCGCGGCCGGCGGCGAGGCGCGCGACGAGCTGGCCCAGCGCGGCGCGGATGGGCGTGGTGAGGTCTTCGCCTTCGAGCACGGCGCGGATGCGGCTCATCACGTCAGAGCCGAAGACAGCCTGGGGATTGAGAAGCGTTTCGACGGCGAGGACGCTGCCGGAGGCGAGATCGAGAAGTTGCGCGGCGATGGTGGTGGTGCCGAGATCGATGGCGATGCCGAGGCCACGGCTGGCCGCGGTGGCGGGCGGGCACTCGGCTCGGACTGCAGCGCCGTCAGAGAGGATCTCCATGCGCCACTGGCCGCACTCGAGAACGAGCGGCGCATCCGCATGCGCCTGGCAGGCGAGACGCCAACCGGCGGCGAGTTGGCCGGGCGTGAAGGCGGCAGTATCGGCTTCAGTGACGGGAAGCGAGCCCGAGAGCACGCGCACGCCGCAGCCGCCGCACTCGCCCATACCGCCGCAGGGAAACTCGACGCCGTGCGCGGCGAGACCGGCAACCAGCGAGGCGCCGCGAGGGACGTTGAGTTCGACGGCGAGGGGTTCGAGACGAATGCGCACGCGGGCCGGATTCATTGGGTCTCCACGATGGAGTCGCCGAGATTCGCGCGGATGGTTGCGCCGGGTGGGACGACGAGAAAATCAGCCGCGTCCCACGGGCCGTTGACGAGGCGTTCGAGGAGCGAGAGCGAGCCAGCAACCTCTTCGAACGCCCAGCCTTGCTTTTCGGCCTCGGCGCGCGCCCGGGCGCGGCAAGTCTCGTCGGATGCGACGCCGGTGGAGATGTAGGTGAGCCCGGAGTAGTGGCTGCGGAAGGAAGAGAATTGCTCGTAGAGATAGCGGCCGTTGTCTTCACCGTATTTGGCGATGAATTCTTCGAGAGTGCTCTGCTCACCGAGAGTGTTTTTTTGAGAAGCGAAGGCGGGCTGCAACTTGAGATCGGGAGTTTGGAACTCGACCCAACCAGGCGAGCGATAGTAGACGCCGGAATGGCCCTCGAAGTAGGCGGCGTAGCGATGGCGGTCGCCCATGAGAATACCGATGCAGTCGTGGGCGCGGGGGAGAACGAGCTGCGTTCGGCGCGCGATAAGGCCCTCGGTACCGCGGCCGCAGAGAGCGTAGCCGAGCAGAATGGCGTCGTAGCCGAGCGGATCGGCGGCATCGATGCGCTCCTGCAGGTGAGGACGCATTTCCACGCCGAGCGAGTGCAGACCCATGGGGATGAGATCGAGGTCGACGATGCGCGGAGAGCGGGCGAGTATTTGCTCAAACTCGCGGGTGAAGACCTGGCACGAGATGGCTTTGAGGCGCATGGTGTCGCTCGATGAAGTATCTCAGACCAGCTACAGTATCTTCACGGCCAATTTCCACCCGTGGAAGCCGGCCGGAGAGATTCCTTCACACTTCCATCCTGCGCTAAGCAGCCATGCCCAGAGGATGATTTCTTATACATGCCAGCATGGCGCGAATGTTTTCCGGAGGCGTATCGGACGGAAGCGCGCAGCCGCTATTGAGCACAAACCGCGGACTATCCGAAAACGTGTGGATAAGTTCTTCGGTTTTGAGCCTGACCAATTCAGGAGTTCCGCGAGCAAGAACTTCGGAAGGATCGATGTTGCCAACGAAGGTAATCTTATCTTTGAGGACATCGTGCGCCAGTTGCAGGTTGGTCTTGTAGTCAATCTCCAGGGCATCGGCTCCGACTTCCACCATTTGGCCGAGGATACGGTCGGTTTTCCCGCAGATATGCAGGAGATAGGGCAGTCCTTCTTTGTGCGAACACTCGGCAACCCGCCGTTCATAGGGCAAGGCATAGATTTTATAAAGGCGCGGCGATAACATGTCCGGTCCTGCCGGGCTATCGCCATTGGAAAGCATATGCGCGCCGGTCTTCGCCATAAGCCTGAGAAACTGGCAAGTTATATCCGTACAGTACTCGAGTAAGCTGTGGACGAGCTCATCGTCTTCCTGGGATGCGACATCCATGAGCCACCGATCGAGGCCACGCATGGACCCCGCCAACGAGAAGGGGGATTGATCGCAGTTGCCGCGTATGAAGATTTCGCGCCCATAATCGCGCACCAGGATTGCAACCGCTTCGGTCCATATTTGTATTCTTGGATCGCGCGAGATGTCGATAGGTTCCAAGTCCCGTATGGCCTCCAGCGCCGGCAGGCATGAGCCGTGGCAACGGGCTGGGCTGTCTTCCGGGAAGTCGATTGGAACGCCGACCGCACCGGCGAGAGTCGCGGTATCGAGATCGACAAAGATGCTATCGAGTCGATAGCGCTCGGCAGCCTCTCCAAAACATCGGGCAATCAGCCTCGGATCTTCACGAAACCGGCGCATCGTGACACCGGCTTCCCGCGCCGCCATCATGAAATTATGCAGCATAACCGGCGTGCGGTCGGGCCAGTTACCATTCAGCGCTGCATCGATCCTTTGCCGTCCATTCATTTCTTTCGCCGCCATTTACTGGGCGCGGACCCGACAGGGGCTCCGAGGGTTGCAGCCCTATTTTGCTACAGGCCGTAGCTTGGCTTATCGTAGAGGGCGCCGTACTGCTCTTCAAGCGCGGCGATAAGCGAGGCCTCGTCGCCCGGCAATTCGTCCAGCGAGGCTCCCATGCGATCGAGCCACTGCAGTTCCTTGCGCGAGAGGCGCAGTTTTTGCGCGTCAAGGCCTTCCTTGAGGAGGGCGAGGGCCGCGCGGCCGGCGGCGACCGTTTGCCGGTAGGGCGTCTCCTCTTCCACAATCGCGGAGGCGATACGGATGGTTGCAGCGGGCGAGAGCACCGCGGCCTGCGGGCTGAGCCATTCGTCCGACGCGGTCATCCAGTCGCGCAGGTTGAGCGCGCCGCCACGGGCGGCAGCGGCGTTCATCAGGCGGCAATCGTAGGCCAGCAGCTCCGTGAATGCCTCGGGCGCGTTGCCCGAGAGCAGACGCACGTTCTGCACCGACTCGTTGCTCCACAGGTCGCACATGGCGGCGGCAATGTTGCCCACGGGGCTGAAGTGGGCGCAACTGGCGGATTTGCCTTCCATGGAGATGGGGCGGCCGGTAATGGCCTTTATCACCGGGCCTTCGTAGGCGCAATCTTTCGAGGGGCCCAGCGCGCCCTGTTCGAAAGCGGCCAGGCTGCGGACGGCGCTCATGGCGCGCACCACGGCGGCGAGCACCTCGGGCAGCATCTTCTGGTGGGCGAGCTGCATGGCGGTGTTGGCAAATCCGCAGGCGGAGTCGGCGCCGGGGACGACGCCCGTGCGCGCCTGGCAAATAGAAACAATCTGGCCCCAGAGCCAGGACATGTCGCGCGGGGCGAGCACGCCGAGCGCGAAAACGATGCCGGGAAAATCTCCATACATCAGCGCCTGGTCGTGGACTTCCTTGCCGCCTACGGATTCGATGGAGAGAATGTCCGCGCCGGCTTCGGCGCAGAGTTCGAACGAGCGCCGGAGCCGCTGCCAGGGTTCGCCGGCGCGCATGAGGGGCGGCTTGATCTGGTCGCGGATATCGGTTGGCGTGACGCGCAGCGCACAGGGTAGATGGTGCTTTTCGTGACAGGCGAGCAGATGGCGCTTCAAAATCGCGGTGATCTCCGCGCCCCACTCCGGCCGCTCAGTCATGGCGGGGAGAAGCTCAAACTCGAGGACGATTCCCGGCACCGCGAGCGCGACGGCGCGGCGCAGAATCTGCGCGGCCATCTCTTCATAGTGGGCCTTTACTTCGTCCCACGTGCCGTCGCAGATGGTGATCGGGGGGAGGGTAAAGTTGACTTCAGGAAAGACCGTTCCCGCGCCGATCGTGAGACCGAGGCCGCACTCCAGCGGCTGGGGGCTGACCCCATACAGCAGGCGATCCTGACTTGGAATGGCAAGTGTGGAGAATTGCCGGACCTGATTTCCCAACGCCGTTTCCCCTTTCACACAGAATGAGCCGGTACGCAAGACAGCATCGCGTCCACTTTCATTCGGATCGCGTCCGCCGCCTGGGGCACGAACAGTACATCGCATTCCGAGCCCAGGATGTGGGGATGGCCGCACTGCCGCATTCCGGCAACCAGTTCTTCGGTGCGGCGAACGACCTCCTCCACCGGCATCACGCTATCCGAATAGAACAATTTGGTGGGAAGGTTGCCGTAGAGAACCACGTCGCGCGGCACAAGGCGCGCGTCATCCCAGAGCCTGCGAGAACTGCCCAGACTGAGAATCACGGGATGAAGCCGGCTCGCGAAAGCCTCGACCATGGGATCGATCAGTTCTCCGCAATCGTGGAAGATAAGGTCGCAGCCAGCTTCTTCGAGTGCGGCCTTCAGCCGCAGGTTAGGCTCCATCACCAGCCGTTCGAAAAGGTTTGCCCCCGCCCTGAGCTGTCGTGGCGAGATAAATGCCGTGCACGCCGTCGGCTCGCAAATCATGATGGCCCTGGCGCCATGGCGGATCTGGCTGCGCACCGACCGCAAGACCGCTGCCTCGGAGATGCGCAGGCATTGCCACAGCAGCTTGACCTCGGGGGCGTCGTCCATGCCCGATCCGGCCATGGCCGCTGCGGTAATCGGGTCTGCCATCAAGCGCGTAGTGAGCGAAAACGGCCCGATGGCCATGCCCACCGGAACCAGGCCGTCCTTGGAGCGATTCAAATCGAGCGCCGTATCGCGCGCGCGGGTTCCGGGACAGCGCGGGCCGTTCTGCTCGCCGCACAATGTCTCCAGGACGGCGTCGTCCAACAGTTGCGTGAAATGATAGGTCTCTGCGCCGGCTGCGGAGACTCCAAGCAGCGACAGCAGATCGATCTTCTCCAGCCGCAGATCCATCAGCGGGATGGCAAGAGGCGTTCCCCAGCGGCGCGCTGCCCGCTCGATCACACGGCCCAGCGCCGCGCCGTCGTTGCGGACCTGCTCCGGATCGCTTTCCTCGTGCATTACCAGATCGGTGCCGACCGGCATGCTCAAGCCCCGCGCAGCCAGATCGAGATAAAAACGCCGGTCCATCAGCTTTCTCCCTCCGCAAAGGCGGACGTGCAGGCCAAAGCGGTCTTACGGCCGCTGCCGGCGCCCTCGAACCGGCCCTCATTTTTCCAGAGACTAAGCCGCGGCGAGCAACTGCTTCACCATGCCCACGGCGCCGCTGGCGTTCTCGCTGTACCCGTCGGCGCCGATCTCTTTGGCGTACTGGCTCGTCACCGGCGCGCCGCCGATGAGCACCTTGACCTGGGTGCGGAGGCCTGCGGTCTTGAGCGCGTCAATGGTGAGCTTCATGGCGGGCATGGTCACCGTCAGCAACGCGGACATGCAGACTACCTGGGGCTTGCGCTCCTCCACCGCCGCAACGAACACCTCCGGCGAGACGTTGGCCCCTAGATCGATGACTTCGAACCCGCTGCCTTCGAGCATGGAGGCGACGATGTTCTTGCCGATGTCGTGCAGGTCACCCTTGACGGTGCCGATGATCACGCGGACAGCCATTTTCTGGCCGGCGGCGGAGAGCAGGGGCTTGAGCAGCTCCATGGCGCTCTTCATGGCGCGGCCGGATAGGAGAAGCTCGGGAACAAAGTATTCTTCGCACTCGAAGAGGCGGCCCACTTCATCCATAGCCGGCACCATGGACCCCTGAATGAGGTCCATGGGCGCGTCGCCCGCCGCCAGCGCCGCTTCCGTTGCAGCGTGCGCTTTCTTCGCGTTGCCGTTCAAAATTGCATCGTAAAGGTCGCTCCGTAACGACATAGATTTCCCTCTCCACCCTGCAAGGCACGCGGAGCAGCGCACGCCGCGAACGCCATGCCTGGCCTTTCACCGCAGTTGCGCCCCCAGGAAGCGCCTCGCACCCGCTTGCGCTTCCGCCAACCGGTTGCGCCGTTCCGCCGATTCAGGGCTGTGAGTTAACAATAAATTGATTTCCCGCAGGGCGCAACCTCGCGGCTGAGGACGATTCCAGGGCTCGGAACCGGCATTCCGGCGTGGAGCAAAAGGGGGACCGGCTCCGGCCGATGCGAAGGTACGAACGAAGTTCTGGAAAGATGTGCGGCAATAGGTCTAGAATGACTGCCAATCGCGGGTAGCGTGAGGTCATTTCCTTCCCCGGCCAAGCTCGAGCAAAGGATTTGTCTATGTCGATTCACTTGAGAGCGGCGGGCATTGTATTGCTGGCGGCGGTAGCCGCGGCGGCGTACGCGCAGCAGGGGGCGGGCGGGGCGCAGCGCGGCATCCAAGCGGAAAGCACCGATGAGACGGCGGTGAAGAACGGCCACCAGTACATCGTGGCCATCGGCATCGATCACTACCAGAACTGGCCCATTCTGAGCACGGCGGTGAGCGATGCGACGGAATTTGCCAAGCTGCTGACGGGCAAATTCGGGTTTGAATATGCCGCGGAGCCGTTGACCGAGAAAGGCGCGACGCGCGAGGCGATCGTATCGCTGATTGAAGACGATCTGTCGACACGTTTGAAACCCGAAGACTCGCTGGTCATCTTCTTCGCCGGCCACGGGACCACGCATGACTACAAGATCGGCGAAGAGGCGCGATTGGACGGATTCATCGTTCCAGTGGATGCGCGCGCGCCGGGAAAGGACGAGCACTGGAGCGACTACCTGAAGATCGAGGACCTGTTGCACGCCATCGACTCGCTGCCCGCGTCGCACATCCTGGTGATCCTGGACAGTTGCCACAGCGGCATGGCGCTGGGAAGCAAATTCTCGACCAGCCGCGCCGATACGCGGTTCGAGCGGGACATGCTGGTGAAGGTGAGCCGGAAGGTGATCGCCAGCGCGCAGGGCGACCAGCTTGCCGCCGACAGCGGCCCGCTGCCCCATCACTCGTTGTTTACGGGGCTGATGATTCTGGGGCTGTCCACGGGGAAGGCGGACAGCTTTGGGGAGGGATTCGTCACGTCGAGCCAACTGGGCGCTTATGCGCAACACGAGGTCGGGGTTGCGGCGGGATCGAAACAGACTCCGCTGTTCGGGGCGTTCGACGACGATCAGGGGGGCGAGCTGGTGATCCACATGGGCGCTGGAACGCAGCCGGCGACGGCGAACGGCGCGAACCCGGCCACTTCGATGACAAAGTACGAGGCTCTAGAGCTCGATCGGCTGAAGAAGGCCGGGAACCACTATTGGCAGGAAGACGATCCGCTGAAGAATTTTCCGGCCGCGAGAAGCGCGGCGCTAAAGCTGTGCGACAGCGGCGACGACAGCGTCAAATATTGGGGATGCGAGCAGGCGGCGAGGAGCTTTCGCACCGGGCTGGGCGGAGAGACAGACTACACACGCGCGGCGAGCCTGGCGCAGCGGGCTTGCGACGCCAAAGTTTCGGATGCATGCGTGCTGCTGGGGGCCATTTATCAATCGGGCGAAAGCATTGAGCCGGACATGGAGAGCGCCGTCCGCCTTTACCAGGATGCTTGCACCCAGGGAAATCTGCGTGGATGTTTCGGACTCGGCAGGCTCTATCTGGAAGGGCATGGCGTAACCCGCGATTACGCGCAGGCCAAGGCGCTGTTTACTAAGGCTTGCGACGGGGGCGTGATGGCGGGCTGCAATGGCCTTGGCGTGCTGTATGGCAGCGGCCTGGGCGTGACCCAGGATTTGCCGCAGGCGCAGAGCTTTTGGCAGAAGTCGTGTGACGGAGGGTTTGCGAGGGCCTGCGAAAACATCGGACAGATGTACTGGTTTGGCGAGGGCGTGGCAAAAGATCCGGCGCAGGCGGTGAACTTCTACCGCAAAGGCTGCTCGGGCGGAGACATGGAAAGCTGCGCCGAACTGGGCTGGATGTACGAATTCGGCCAGGGCGTAAACAAGGATCCGGCGCAGGCTATGACGCTCTACAACAAGTCTTGCGACGGCGGATCGGCTACAGGGTGCAACGAACTGGGCAACCACTACTTGAGTGGCGATGGCGCGACGAAAGACGTGGCGCTGGCGGCCGTGAATTTTCGCAAGGCGTGCGACGCCAGCACCGGCCAGTGGGGTTGCAACAACCTGGCGTTGATGTACGAACGGGGCCAGGGGGTGACGCGAGACCCAACCGAGGCGTTGCGGCTCTATCGCAAAGCCTGCGACGCCGGCCAGATGATCGGCTGCAACAACGCGGGCAACATGTACCTGAATGGGAGCGGTGAGTCGAAGGATGAGGCAGAAGCCGTGCACATGTTCCGGACTGCGTGCAACGGTAATTACCTGGACGGATGTGTGCAGCTGGGATACATGGTGGCGGGCGGACAGGGCACAACCAAGAATGAGCCGCAGGCGATCGGGTTTTACCGCAAGGCCTGCGAAGGCGGCGAGATGATGGGCTGCGTCGGTCTGGGCGCGATGTTCGAGACTGCCCAGGGCGTAGCCAAAGACGAGACGGAGGCGGCGAGTTTATATCGCAAGGCGTGCGGTGCCGGCTCGGCGGTGGGCTGCACCGATCTGGGCAATCTGACGGTGAGCGGGCGCGGCGTGGCCAAGGACGAGGCAGCGGGGTTCGCGCTGTACAAGAAGGGCTGCGACGGCGGCGACATGAATGGCTGCATGAACTACGCGCTGGCCTATGAAACGGGACAGGGCGTGGCCAAGGATGAAGCAGAGGCGGCGCGGCTGTTCCATCGCAACTGCGACGCAGGAGAGTTGCGGAGCTGCACGCAGCTCGGCTACATGTATTACTTCGGGATCGGCGTGGCCAAGGATGAGACGCAGTTGTTTGAACTGACGCGCAAGTCCTGCGCCGGCGGCGTGATGCTGGCCTGCTCGAATCTCGGGGCTACCTACTACCTGGGCATTGGAACTGCCAAAGATGAATCCAAGGCCATTGCGTTGAGCCGTCAGGCTTGCGACGGCGGCGAACCGAGAGGCTGCTCGGGCATCGCCGTCATCCACTTCATGGATCAGGAGGGATTCAGCACAGGGAAGAGTTACGGCGACCTTTTGAGCAGCTATCAAAAGGCGTGCGACGGCGGCGACATGAAGGGTTGCGCGGCCCAGGCTTACATGCTGCGCAACGGCCTGGGCGTAAGCAGGGATTTCGGCGCTGCCGCCAATCTGGCCCACAAAGTTTGCGATGGCGGAGAGATGATGGGCTGCATGGCATACGGCGCAATCCTGTACACCGGCGACGGCGTGACGCAAGACCTGGCTCAGGCCGTGAGCTTCGAGCGCAAGGCGTGCGACGGCGGCTCGATGCCGGGCTGCATCTATGTTGGATTCTTCTATCAAAATGGCATTGGCGCGGCGAGAGACGCAGTGCAAGCCGCGAACTTCTACCGCAAGGCCTGCGATGGCGGCGAGCCAACCGGCTGCCGCGTTGTCGGCTGGCTTTACCGGAACGGCCTGGGCGTTGCGCTGGACGAAACCGTGGCCCTGAGCTTCTACCACAAGGCATGCGACGGCGGCGATGAGACCTCCTGCGCGGAATTGAAGAGCGACCCCTAGAGCGGGTCTCCTGCAGGTGGTGGCTAAGGCACAATCGCCAAGTGGCTTTTTCATCAAGAAAAAGCCACCTTGAATGCTGTCCGAAATGGCCCATAGTCGCAGGAGAATCGCCTTAATACAGTGGACACTGGGCAGTGAACAGAGAACAGTGGCGACGCGCACGGAGTCCCTGCGGGTAGTATTCTTCTCCAAACCGTGAAAGTGGCGATTATTGGCGGCGGGATCGTGGGGCTGGCGACGGCGCACCAGCTTCTGGAACGCTATGGTTCGGCGCAGGTGCTCTTGCTGGAGAAGGAGAGCGGGCCCGGACAGCATCAGACCGGACATAACAGCGGAGTGCTGCACTGCGGCCTGTACTATAAGCCGGGCTCGACGAAGGCGCGGCTGGCCGTGGAGGGAATTCGCAGGATGACGGCGTTCTGCGAGCGGCACGGCGTGCCGTACGAACTATGCGGCAAGACGGTGGTGGCCACGGAGCCGGAGGAGATTCCACGGCTGCACGCGCTGCTGGAGCGCGGCGCGGCCAATGGCGTGCTAGGCCTGCAACTGCTCGGCCCCGAGCAGATTCGCGAGTTTGAGCCGCACGCGGCCGGGTTGGCCGGGATTCGCGTTCCCCAGGAAGGGATCGTTGACTACGCAGCAGTTTGCGCGGAGATGGTGAAGCAGATTCGCGCCAAAGGCGGCGAGCTCGAGTTCGATTCCGAGGTGACGCAACTGCGAAGAAAGAGCTGCTGGGCGATCTGTACCAAGAGCGGAGATTACGAAGCGGACTTTTTGATCAATTGTGCTGGATTGCACTGCGACCGGGTGAGCCGAAAAGCAGGGAGCCGCGATGAGGCGAAGATTGTGCCGTTCCGCGGCGAGTATTACACGCTGAGGCCCGAGCGGCAGCATTTGGTGAGGAATCTGATCTACCCCGTCCCGGATCCGAAGTTTCCGTTTCTGGGGGTGCACTTCACGCGGCTTATTCACGGCGGTGTGGAGTGCGGGCCCAACGCGGTGCTGGCCTTTGCGCGCGAGGGGTACCGGCACACGGATTTCTCGCTGCACGACACAGTGGAGACGCTCACCTACCGCGGGTTCTGGAGATTTTTTGCGCGCTATCCCCGGATGTGCTGGGAAGAGTTCAAGCGGTCGTACAGCAAGAAGCTGTTTTGCCGGTCGCTGCAGCGGCTCGTGCCGGAGCTCAAGATGGAAGATCTGGCGCCGGGAGGGTCGGGCGTAAGAGCGCAGGCGCTTTCGCCCGAGGGCGAGCTGATGCAGGACTTTTATTTCGCGCGGCAGGAGGGGGCGTTGCACGTGCTGAACGCGCCCAGCCCGGCCGCAACGGCTGCGCTGGCCATTGCCGATGAGATCTTGAATTTTGCTCGGGAGGCGATTGGGACTTGATGCCATGGGGATGCGCACAGGTGTAAACTGGCAGTGACCCCAAAAGCCGGTCCGCCGCGACGGACCGGCTCCATGATGTCGGGACGTGGCTCAGCCTGGTAGAGCACTCGCTTGGGGTGCGAGGGGTCGGCAGTTCAAATCTGCCCGTCCCGACCATTTCATTTCCATCTGTCAATTCCGTTCGCAATAGCACTTCCGTCGACAACTGCCGGCCGCGAGCGCCCCAACCCGGCATCGGCCGCAGCCGATGCCGCCAATTTCGACGCGAGGGGTCCGCGAGGCGCAAGCCGAGCGCGCGGCAGTTCAAATCTGCCCGTCCCGACCATTATCCGCATCTCCTCCCTGAGATTTCATCCTTTTCAGGTCAATGTCTGTTGAGGTAAAATTTGCGCGAACGCGACGTAATTCTATGCAAGCTCGTCTACTGCGGAGCTGGGATCTCGCGCTGCTCTTTGCTCTTGCGATTACTGCGGCGCGTCTTCTTGGACAGGCTGCTTCGACCGCTACGCCGGTAAGCAATCAGGAAATTCTCCAGATGCTGCATTCCGGCGCTACGCCGGAGGCGGTGGTCGCGCGCATCGAGCAAGGGTCGGCCATCCGCGCGGCTCAACTGGCGAGAAGCGAGCAGCACGGATGGGACGCTGGCGCGAAGGCCTTCTCCGAACGCTACAGCGAGTTCGCCGCAGGGCTGGACATTTCGCCCGCAACGCTAGACGCAATGAACGATTCCGGCGTGCCGGAAATTGTTCTGCTCGCCATGATAGACTCCCTCACTCGGTACTCCGGCTTCTACCTCACGCGGCCCCTCGAATTCTACAACTTGGACAAGTTACGGCCACGCGAGCAGCCGACGCAGGATGCCAGCCGCATTGCAGATGAAGCGGCTGAACTAAAGGCTCGTTGCCCAGACTGCAGGCGCCTCTATTTCGCGGACGGTCCCTGCTGTCAGTCCCATCAGGGTCTTGGGTACAAGAATAGTCCCTGTTGAAACTAGCGAGCTCAAATCCAATCAACTCGCCGCCGAGCAACTCAAGCTGCTCATTAGGGAGAAGCATGGCAAGAGGAAAGGGGACTCTTCGTTCGTTGTAGCCCGTTATCCGCAGAATGCCGACATCCTTGTCCTTCATCTTGAGGCCGGCTCTCTCCGCGCCTACATCCGTACCACCGAAGCGCCGGTCACCTGCCTACAGGACCTTAAGGTGAGCCTCAGTGTTGAGGAAAGCGAAGTGGCCGCGAGCCAGAGCTTCGTCACGGTCGTCCTCATTGAGCGGGAGAATGGCAGGAGGCTTTTTGAAAAGAGCTGCCATGGAAACTGGGTATGGTCGAAGCCCGAGGCCGAGTGCCTGCTTGACGCTTTTCACTTCCTCGCCAAACAGAGACGGTGATGCGAGAAATGCTGCGCCAGTAGCCGTTTGAGCATGTTACGTAAAGCTCGGCAACGTGGCTTGAATGAGCTTCCCTGCCTGCCGTGAAAATAGTTGGAGTCTGCTTTCAACTGAAAATTTATAGAAAGCATAATCAAGGTCATATATATTTCTTGGTAGACAAAGTGGGGCTATCGGATGGCAGACAATACATAACCTTAGCGGAATTGGCGCGGACAACTGCATGGGGATACCCAACAAGGCGACCTCCACTCATCGGTGGACTCCGGCGGACTTGTGACGAAAATGTGACGTGACCCCGCACAAAATGCGCTATTCGAGGACTGCGGAGTCGCAGTTGTCGGGCCAAGAACGGCTATTTTATGGGTCATTCCCACTTGGGGTGCGAGCTGTCGGCAGTTCAAATCTGCCCGTCCCGACCATTTCTAGAATCAATAGCTTACAGAGTCTGTCCCCGTAACGAGAATCCTAACGCGAGGGGTAAAATTCCGCAGGGTTTTTCCGTTCTGCTCGCCCCAATCCGCGCAGTCGATTTGAACCCGCGATAAGTCACCGGTCCACCAAGTCTCCGCTCTCCACACCCTTTGCCCGCTCGGTTGGCTGTGCGCAGGAGGGTCCAAACAAATCAGGTCTCGTTGACTTTCCGGCATACACGGCGCAGGTGTGAGATGCGAAGAGCTACAAGCCTACCTGCCAATGGATGCGCCAGAAGGATGAAACCTTCTTTGCCGAATTCAGTCCGGATAACCCCACGGAACGAAGTTCCCGCATTACTTCATGAATCCCTGGCCACGCTGCCCGGCGCCGATCCGATCCACCATTTCAGCCGCTGGCTGGCGATGGATGCCGCGGCGCGGCCCACCTCTCCGAACGCTAATTGACGTGACCCAAAAAGGCGGCGGGCAACGGGAATCTGAGGGTTAGTGCGCGGGTGGAACGTAGTCCGAAGGCAAGGCAGAGCCGGAGCCGAAGAAGAATTCCTCCATCTGCTCGACGAGGAACTGCTGCGCCTGCGGCTGCCAGGGTTGAAGGCGGTACTCGTTGAGCAGCATCTTCTGGCGGTTGACCCACTCGTCCCAAGCCGCTTTGGAGACGTTTTTATAAATCTTCTGGCCAAATTCCGAGTCGAAGGGCGGCTCGTCGAGGCCTTCCATTTCTTTCTTGTAGCGAACGCAAAAGACGGTGTGCGCCATGCAGGTTGCTCCCAGAGGCCATTGTAACGAAACAGCGGGAGGGCGCGGCCTGATGCGCGGATGACCCGGCAATGAAGCACTGGCCGATTCTTCCGGCAAACAGGCTATGCAAATGTGGAAAGCAAAGAACGCTTCCCACATTTACACAGCCACGACGACGGCGGCTACGGGGCAGACTCGAAGCCAAATCAAAACCGGGAAACTCCAGCTATGAATGGTTGAGAAAAAGGGGGCTGGTCAACTGGAAGCAGCACGAGTTGCCCAATGTCTGCGCCAAAGATTACGGGCAGCTCAGCCAGGCTGCGCGACGCACTCTGGGCCGGATGCGCCGCCGCCCTCGCTTGATAGGGGCCTTCTGGAAACAGGCCTCTTTGCGGCCAGAATGACTCTATTATGCGAGACTCAATAAGCAGGACTCGAGCACATAACTGCGCTACACTAACTCTCACACTGGCGCAAAAGATCGGGCAGACCAATGCCTTCCTCGCTGAAAAGAAAGAGTCTATTCAAAGGCTACCTCGGTTACTAAAGTACATTGGCCTGTAGTAATTTGACGGATCGGCCCTGGATATTTTGAACTGAGCGGCGACATCTTTTGATTTAGCCCATCGGCAGTGAAAGTTCTCCGATAACAGGGGGGAGCGAGGGTTTCGCTGCATGAGAAACAAATCTGTTGTTTCTCTATGAAGCCTCCGAAGCCTCCCCCGTTCGTGTTGATGCTCGCTGCTCCGGCCTTGCTCGGCATCCTGGCAAATGCCCGGGAAATGAGTGCCTAAAGTGCAGTGTGCGGTCAGCCCATTCTCAACTCGAAATACACCGCAATACCGGCCGCGGCGCAGATTAACTCCGATCCCGCATACCTCAACGCTCCTGTTTACAACAACATCGCGATTTGGGAGCAGGGCGGGGGGTAGCCCAATGAACTGAACCGTAACAGCATCGCTCACCTCACCCAGGCGCCCCCGGGCTGGGTGGGGCGAGCCGTCGGCTGGCAGGCGCGTATCGCCCGCCCTCCGGCTGTGCAGCCCGGTGGCCCTGTTGATGCAAACAGGAATACGGAATGCAAGAAAACAAGAAAGTTCGAACCGGAACAAGGAGAATTCGCAAATGAGAATCACCCGTATCTTTTCGCTACTCGTCACGTTGACGATTCTTGCGTGGAGCTCGCTCGCTCATAGCACATGCACCACAACCGTCTATACAGGCACCTGTCCATCGAGCGGGGCGTACGCCTCGAGCTCGAATTTCACCGAAAGCAACGGCTATAACACCTACGTCGACAATGGCGTAACGGGCGGGTATGGCGTCTCCCCAGCAACTCAGACGCTGACCGCGACCAGCGGCTCGAGCTGGTACGTGTCGGCCGACTTCGGGACCAGCACGCACCAGATGTCTTACCCCCTCACCAACCAGATGTACAACGGCGAGAAGGTGGACAACTTCACCAACATCGTCGGAACCTTCAATGAAACCACGCCCCACAACTCCAGCACCGGGGAAGAGGTGGGCTTCTTTTTCTATCTGAACAGTTATGGCAACACGGTCGAGATCCAGCACGACGTCGTGAACGAATCGCAGTGCAATGGCACCACCCCGGTAAAAACCGGCATCCAATTTGGCGGGTCGTACGGCGTCCCGGTCGAGTCTTGGGACCTGTGCTACAACGGGTCGATGTACTACTGGCAGTGGCCCAAAGGCAGTACCAATACTTACGGCGAATCCAGCGGAAGCGTGGAGATCATCGCCATGCTCAAATACCTGGAGACCAACGGGTACCTGCCGAGCAGCAGTACGATAACCTCGATCAACTACGGCTTCATGATCTACACCACCACTTCGACACAAGAGACCTTCACGCTCAACTCCCTGTCGATCATCAACAATGCTTCGGGGGGCGGCGGCAGCCCGACCATTGCGCTTTCTCCCACCAGCCTCAGCTTCAGCGCAACGGCGGGCGGAGGGAATCCATCCGCGCAGAATGTCACCGTGAGCAACTCCGGCGGCGGCACGCTGGCGGTTCCGACAACCTCGATCACCTACGGCAGCGGAAGCGGCTGGCTCACTGTGACCGAGTCGGGCAGCTCGGCCCCCTATACACTGGTCACCCAGCCGGCTACCGGGAGCCTCGCGGCCGGAACCTACAACGCCACGGTGAGTGTCGCCAGTTCGGGCGCGACCAACACGCCGCAGACCTATACCGTCGCGTTTACCGTGAATGCGGCACAGTCGCCGACCATTTCGCTTTCTCCCACCAGCCTCAGCTTTAGCGCAACGGTGGGCGGAGGGAATCCATCCTCGCAGAATGTCACCGTGAGCAACTCCGGCGGCGGCACGCTGGCGTCTCCGACAACCTCGATCACCTACGGCAGCGGAAGCGGATGGCTCACTGTGACCAAGTCGGGCAGTTCGGCCCCCTATACATTGGTCAATCAGCCGGCTACCGGGAGCCTCGCGGCCGGGGCCTACACCGCCACGGTGAGTGTCGCCAGTGCGGGCGCGACCAACACGCCGCAGACCTATACGGTCTCGTTTACCCTGAACGTCGGGATCGGTGTGCACCATAACCGCCGCACTTGCCACGTGCGGGCCGTATAACGACTCGTCGCTCAGCGCCAGTTACGAGCAAATCACGCAAAACGACGTATGGAGCCCGCCTTCCACGTGGAGCCAGACGATGTACACGACCAGCCCAGCTAGCTGGTATATCGCTGCCAACTTCCCGACGGACAGCTCAGGCGCTATCCATACTTACCCCAGCGCGGCTATCCAGTACTACGATTACACGGTGCCGACGGTGGACAGCTACAGCTACATGTATTCGTCCTTCGCGACGACCCCGGACACGTCGTCGGCTACCGTCATGGATGCCGGCTACGACATCTGGTTGAACAATTGGGCCCAAGAGGTAATGATCCAGACCCAGTTAGTCAACACTTCCGTCTGCACTGGTTGGACGACTGTACTGGCCACCAGCGTCAGCTTCGGCGGGACGAACGGCGTCCCGACAGCGACATGGAACCTGTGCAAAAACGGTTCCGCTTCGAATGCGGAACTCATCTGGCAATACACAGATCCCAGCGGCAGCAAGAATTTTGGCCAGAGCTCCTCGAGCGTGGACATCTACGCCATGCTCGAATACCTGGAGAGCCACTCTTACGGCATCTCGGCGGGCGCCACTTTCACTCAGACCTGCTTTGGCTTCGAAATCAGCACCACGGGCGGGTCAAGCAAGAACTTTACGGTCAGCAACTGGACGCAGACCGCCTCCCATTAAACTTGAACGTGAGCGGGAGAAGCGAATCATCGCTTCTCCCGCTTTCACCTCCCTAGTACCGTGTCTATCAGGTTTCGTGCAATCCCAGGTCCCAAAATCGGGCCTGGGCACCCAGATTCATTCGGCCCGTTACGAAATCACGAAGACACGGTACCAGGTCTCTTACAACCTGAATTTGTTACTGGTAGCTATCCGCTTGGCTCAGGTAACTGCAACATCCCGTACACATTGTTGCTAACCGACCCCAAAATATTGGGCGGACCTGAATGAAGCAGATAACTACCTTGTTACTTTTGTAGCCGAACTTCCGGCGTTTTTTTGCGTGTGAACTTCCAGTTGATGGCGGCGTGATCGCGATTCATTTCCGCTTCCATGCCTGCGCTTCGCGGCTCGGAGCCCGGAGCGACGGAATCCTGCGGAGCCCTACAGCGGATCTCCTGCAGGTGTAAACCAAGGCACAATCGCTAAGTGGCTTTTTCGTCAAGAAAAAGCCGCCTTGAACTCTGTCCGAAATGGCTCATAGTTGCAGGAGAACCGCCGTAGGCGCTCACGGCTGAACAGGCTGATCTCGGCTTGGTTCAACCAGCTGCCATGTTTGGGTGTGTAACGCACCGTAAACCGGTCCCATAACAGGCCGCCGATCTTTTCTCCGTATCGATCCACCAACGCCCTACGACGGTGTGAACTCAGATCGTCCATCGCCAGATGAATGGTGCCGGCCTGCGGATAAGCGGCGATGACGAATCCGCTTGGCTTGGCAATGTTGCTCTGCGCGTGCTTAGGCGCAATGGCATTGGGAATTCCGGCTGATTCGGCGTTCTGCGCGCCTGCTTCGCCGTGATGCGCCCGCAACTCCGCCACGCCGCAGTGAAGCCGCAGCCTGAGGCCGCGCGTATCTCCTAAGGCATTTCTCCCAATCCTGTAGAGTGCCCAATTGTGTCGAAGGTTGCCGCTCACTGGGGTTCGCGTCAACTTTGCGGTCTTCGATCCCTATACACCATTGGGAGAAATGCGTTAGCCGGTACTGGCTGGATCCTCGCGAGGGCGCGAATTGAGCCGCGCCGAAACGGCAGCAAGAAAACTGCCGGCGCTATAGCGTTTCCATCAACACGGTAGGCCGAAGCCGGCCAGCCCGCCCCTATTGCGGGTTCAGCTGTTGTTGCATCATCAGCAGCTGCTGCTGCAACTGCTTTTCGCGGCGTTCCTGCGGATCCTGATGAACCTGGCCCTGCGGCTGCGCGGGTACACCTTGTGCTCCGGGCTGCTGCGCTTCCTGCCCGGCCTCGGCATCCTGGTCCTCAGCCGTACTCTGGCTGTTCACTTTTCCCGGCGGCGAGCCTGCGGCGGGAGGGCCTGCGGCGGTGCGGGCAGTGAGAATGATCTGCCGTGGAGCGCCCTGCCCCAGTTCCCCGACCAGGAGCACGTTGTATCCGGATCCGTCGAGCAATTGGCAGATCACATCGCGCGCCGGCCCAGGCCCATAGACCCCAAAAATGCGCTCATCCTTGTCCGACCCTTCCAGAGTGGCGCCGGTTTGGGTCGCAATCGCCTTGAGAATCTGCGTCAGGCTGGAGTTGACCGCGACGACGCGCAAACCCTGACTGTCCCAGGTCACGGTGGCATCGGATGGCTGATCGTTGGCCGGCCAGTCCGGCGCGGGCGGCGCGACGGAAGGCGCGGAAACTGCCGGCGCCGGTCGGGCGGCAGACGGCGGCGCCGCCAAACTCGCTTGAGGCGAGACGATCGGCTTTCCTTGGCTTCGAGCCGAAGGCGCCGGCCCGGGTCCCTGTGCGCCAAGCCTCGTCCCGCCGAAAAGCGCTGCGGCTATAACCAAAGCAACCGCGATCCCAGCCAGCGCGCCGATCCTTCGGCGGCCGTACCAAGGCGATGGACACAACGATGCTGTGCGCTTTGATTCCTCTTTTTGCTCGCGGCCCATTCGCATGGGTGGGACTCCTGGCGTCGGTTGCCCATTCGGGTCCAACCTGCTCCGGACTGCCGTGGGAAGAAACCTGCGCCCCGGTCACTACAATAGACTAGCAGCGGTAGTGGAACGCTCAAAGCAGATTCTCTGGCCGGAATGTACCTCGGAACGCGATTTCGGCGGATGGCATGGCTCGCGGCATTTGCTGCCGCGCCCCTGGCTGACCGCGCGGTGAGCTGTACGACGCAGGCTGAGTTAGGCTCGCTGGACCGCGATGTGCCGGCAACGGTAGCGGGCCGCATGGAATATGATCAGGGGGCGGGAGGCGAGGACTTGCGGTCGGCTGAAATCGCCGCCGTCGCAGCTAAATTCGATATATTCCGTAAATGCACCAGCCAACCATCAAAGGCTGTGGTGCATTTGATAAAGTTCGCGCCCCAATTCTCAATCAGATGCCGGTCGGAACGGCACATAGGGGTCGGCATGTCGGCAACCTGCTTTTGGAGGAGCTTGAGGTCAAGACGACGGGTGCGGATGTGGTCACCTAAGGTATTGATTTCTCTTGGGTAATCCTCTGAACGTTTCCGCGCAAGCGCAGACGGCTATAGCGGGTCTCCCGCAGGTGTAGACCAAGGCACAATCGCTAAGTGGCTTTTTCATCAAGAAAAAGCCACCTTGAATGCTGTCCGAAATGGCTCATAACTGCAGGAGAACCTCCGTAGGAGTCCTGGGTTGCTCGTACCTTCCTCTGACCGGCGGACCGCCTTAACTCAGTGTGACCGTTGGTTTTACTTTGTGCCGGGCCGCACTTGTATTGCGTGTAGGTCCCAGTTATCTTTGAGTTAGTAACTGCCGATTACTTACTTTGGCCCATTGTCCTTTCGTAACTTGAATCTTCTGTAAACAAGCCGCATTTCCCTTGACATTTGTGCAAATGATGACGTATCGCCGTCTTGTAGCAAGAAGCTGACATGCTTCTATCGGCCGCAAAGCTTCTCTACGGCGGTCTCCCTGCAGTTATGAGCCATTTCGGACAGCATTCAAGGCGGCTTTTTCTTGATGAAAAAGCCACTTAGCGATTGTGCCTTGGCCTACACCTGCAGGAGACCCGCTATAGCCGTCTGCAGTTTATCTGCGGCCGTGGTGGAGTTGTGCCAAGGGACTTTTTCTTGAGAAAAAGCCCCTCGGCGAGTGCGGCTTCGTCTTACAGCAGGTGGAGAGCCGCTGTAGCGCTGGCCGTGGCTATGATTATGCCAAATATGGGGGTAGCTATGAAATCGCTTCGAAGCGCTTCATTTTCCCTGGTTGTCTCTCTCTTCCTCTTGAGTATGGCGCTAACGATGTCGGCGCATGCTCAAACGATCACCATGGGCCAAACCACGATTTTATCCACGGGCGACAGCGGCAATGCGAATAAGCTTGACGCCTTTAGCGCGACGCTTTCGCAGAGCGCCACGATCAATAGCATGTCGTTCTACACGACGAGTCCCGGCGGGTCGCTGTACTTGGGTGTTTACGATAACACCGGACCCAGTGGCGGACCGGGCGCCTTGAAGGCGACCACCGCTGTATTTACTCCGGGGCAGGAAACCTGGAATACCGAGAACGTGACCAACCAGGTTGTTCTGGCGGCTGGAACTTACTGGCTGGCCTTTCTACCGAGCAGCAGCAGCTTGGGGTTTGATAAAGAGACCACCTCTGGGTCATGCGTCCACTATACTTATACTTTCGGGGCGCTGCCGAGTACGTTCTCGACCTCGCCAACTAGTTGTGGCACCGTCAACTTTTCCTTCTACGCGACGCTAACGCCTACTTCGGGCTCGCCAACCATCTCGCTTTCCCCAACCAGCCTCAGCTTCAGCGCAACGGCGGGAGGAGGGAATCCATCCGCGCAGAATGTCACCGTGAGCAACTCCGGCGGCGGCACGCTGGCGTCCCCGACAACCTCGACCACCTACCACAGCGGAAGCGGCTGGCTCAGTGTGAGCTGTTCGGGCAGCTCAGCCCCCTATACGTGTTCCAACCAGCCGAGTACCGGGAGCCTCGCGGCCGGGACCTACACCGCCACGGTGAACGTCTCCAGTTCGGGAGCGACCAACTCGCCGCAGAGCTATACGGTCTCGTTTACCGTGAATCCGGCGTCGTCGCCGGCCATCTCGCTATCCCCCACCAGCCTCAGCTTTAGCGCAACGGCGGGCGGAGGGAATCCATCCGCGCAGAATGTCACCGTGAGCAACTCCGGCGGCGGCACGCTGGCGGTTCCGACAACCTCGATCAGCTACAGCCAGGGAAGCGGCTGGCTCACTGTGACCGAGTCGGGCAGCTCGGCCCCCTATACACTGGTCACCCAGCCGGCTACCGGGAGCCTCGCGGCCGGAACCTACAACGCCACGGTGCAAGTCTCCAGCTCGGGGGCGAGCAACTCGCCGCAGAGCTATACGGTCGCGTTTACCGTGAATTCGAACTCAACCATTACCATCGGCCAAACCACGATTTTATCCACGGGCGACAGCGGCAATGCGAATAAGATTGACGCCTTTAGCGCAACGCTCTCTGAGAACGCCACGATCGATAGCATGTCGTTCTACGTGACCACGGCCGCCGGACAATTGGTGCTCGGCATTTACGATGCCACCGGACCCAGTGGCGGACCGGGCGCCTTGAAGGCGTACACCAATACGTTTACTCCGACGACGGGCTGGAATACGCAGAACGTGGTCACCCCGGTTGCTCTGACGTCTGGAACTTACTGGCTGGCCTATCTACCGAGCAACAACAGCTTGGCGTTTGTAAAAGAGACCAGCTCCGGGTCATGCGTCCACTATACTTATACTTTCGGGGCGCTACCCAGTACGTACTCGACCTCGCCAACTAGTTGTGGCACCGTCAACTTTTCCTTCTACGCGACGCTAACGCCCACTTCGGGCTCGCCAACCATCTCGCTTTCTCCCACCAGCCTCAGCTTTAGCGCAACGCAGGGAGGCGGGAATCCATCCGCGCAGAATGTCACCGTGAGCAACTCCGGGGGCGGCACGCTGGCGGCCCCGACAACCTCGATCAGCTACAGCCAGGGAAGCGGCTGGCTCACTGTGAACTGCACGGGCAGCTCGGCCCCCTATACGTGTTCCAACCAGCCGGCTACCGGGAGCCTCGCGGCCGGAACCTACAACGCCACGGTGAGCGTCGCCAGTTCGGGCGCGACCAACACGCCCCAGACCTATACGGTCGCGTTTACCGTGAATTCGGGATCGGTGTGCACCATAACCACCGCAACCGGCACGTGCGGCCCGTACAGCGACACGTCGATCAGCTTGACTTACCAAAGCCAGACGCAAAACGACGTGTGGAACCCCCCCTCAACGTGGAGTCAGACGCTGTACACGACCAACCCCGGTTCCTGGTATGCGGTAGCCAACTTCCCAACGGACAGCTCGGGAGCTGTCCATACTTACCCCAGCATGACGATTCAGTACTGCTGCAGCGGCAGTGAGAATCCGACGCTGGACAGCTACAGCTACATGTACTCGTCGCTCTCGACGACCCCGGACACGGCGTCAACCACCGTCACGGATGCCGGCTACGACAACTGGATGAACAATTGGGCCAACGAGGTAATGTTCCAGACACAGCTCATAAACGATTCGCCGTGCACTGACTACTTCGCCCACACCGTAGCCACCAACGTCAGCTTCGGCGGGTCGTACGGCGTCCCGGTAAATACCTGGAACCTATGTCAAAGTTCCAACTACCCTGGCACTGTAGAGCTTGTCTGGCAGCTCACGGATCCTAGCGACAGCAAGAATTTTGGCGACAGCTCCATAAGCGTGGACATCTACGCCATGCTCAAGTGGCTGGAGAACTCCACCGCGTGCTATAGCTCGAGTGGTCCTGGTACGGCGTGTCTGCCGGCGGGTTCCACTTTCACCCAGACCACCTTTGGCTGGGAAATTACCGGCACGGGCGGGTTAAGCAAGACATTTACAGTGAACAGCTTAACGGTTACCGCCTCCCATTAGACGTGGGTGAGAGCGGGAGAAGCGAATCGTCGCTTCTCCCGCTCTCATCACCCTAGGTCTCTGACCGCTTGATTTTGTACCAGTCGTGGGTGCCCCAGAGCCTGCCCTGAGCCTGTCGAAGGGTCTCGATTCTGAGACCCGGGAACCACGAAAGAAAGAAACGAATTCATGCTGTCAGAGACATAGCGGCAATCGGAGCCTGGTAGGCTGTACGGCTTCGAGATGAACGCCACGAATGCAAGAAAAGTTCGAACCGGAATAAGGAGAATTCGCAATGAGAATCACCCGTATCTTTTCGCTACTCGTCACGTTGACGATTCTTGCGTGGAGCTCGCTCGCTCATAGCACATGCACCACAACCGTCTGGACAGGCAGCTGTCCATCGAGCGGGGCGTACGCCTCGAGCTCGAATTTCACTGAAAGCAATGGTTATAACACCTACGTCAATAATGGCGTAACGGGCGGGTATGGCGTCACCCCTGAAACTCAGACGCTGACCGCGACCAACGGCTCGAGCTGGTATGTGTCGGCCGACTTCGGGTCCAGCACGCACCAGTTGGCTTTCCCCATCACCGAGCAAGCCTACAACGCCGAGACGGTGGACAACTTCACCAACATCGTCGCGACCGTCAATGACACCATTCCCAGCAACTCCAGCACCGGGGTAGAGGCGGGCTTCCTGATCTATCTCGACAGTTGGGGCAAACAGATCGAGATCCAGCACTACGTAGAGAACGAGTCGACCTGCAACGGCACCACCCCGGTAAAGACAAGCATCCAATTTGGCGGGTCGTACGGCGTCCCGACCAATTCCTGGGATCTGTGCTACACCGGATCGATGTACTACTGGCAGATCGTCGGCAGCGGCAGCTCCTGGGGCTTCACCAGCGGCAGCATGGAGCTCGTCTCCATGATCAAGTACCTGGAGACCAACGGGTACCTGCCGACCAGCAGCACGCTCAACGACGTGAGATACGGCTTCATGATCTACACCACCACTTCGACACAAGAGACCTTCACGCTCAACAACCTCTCGATCATCAACAATGCTTCGGGGGGCGGCGGCAGCCCGACCATTGCGCTTTCTCCCACCAGCCTCAGCTTCAGCGCAACGGCGGGAGGAGGGAATCCATCCGCGCAGAATGTCACCGTGAGCAACTCCGGCGGCGGCACGCTGGCGGCCCCGACAACCTCGATCAGCTACAGCCAGGGAAGCGGCTGGCTCACTGTGAACTGCACGGGCAGCTCGGCCCCCTATACGTGCTCCACCCAGCCGGCTACCGGGAGCCTCGCGGCCGGGACCTATAACGCCACGGTGAGCGTCGCCAGTTCGGGCGCGACCAACACGCCCCAGACCTATACGGTCGCCTTTACCGTAAGTTCGGCGCCGGCCATCTCGCTATCCCCGACCAGCCTCACCTTTAGCGCAACGGCGGGCGGAGGGAATCCATCCTCGCAGAATGTCACCGTGAGCAACTCCGGCGGCGGCACGCTGGCGGTTCCGACAACCTCGATCACCTACGGCAGCGGAAGCGGCTGGCTCACTGTGACCGAGTCGGGCAGCTCGGCCCCCTATACATTGGTCACCCAGCCGGCTACCGGGAGCCTCGCCGCCGGGACCTACACCGCCACGGTGAACGTCTCCAGTTCGGGCGCGAGCAACTCGCCGCAGAGCTATACGGTCTCGTTTACCGTGAATGCGGCGTCGCCGGCCATCTCGCTTTCCCCAACCAGCCTCAGCTTTAGCGCAACGGCGGGAGGCGGGAACCCGTCCGCGCAGAATGTCACCGTGAGCAACTCCGGCGGCGGCACGCTGGCGAGCCCGACAACCTCGATCAGCTACAGCCAGGGAAGCGGCTGGCTCACTGTGAACTGCACGGGCAGCTCGGCCCCCTATACGTGTTCCAACCAGCCGGCTACCGGGAGCCTCGCGGCCGGAACCTACAACGCCACGGTGCAAGTCTCCAGCTCGGGAGCGAGCAACTCGCCGCAGAGCTATACCGTCGCGTTTACCGTGAATTCGGGATCGGCGGCGATCGCATTTGTGCAGGTCAACGCCGCGACCGTCAGCAGCGCCAACACCGAGACGCTCGCCTTTGCATCCAACACAACAGCGGGCCACATTATCCTGGTCGGGTTCGATATGGCCAGCGGCTCGCCTACCTCAGTTACCGACACGCAAGGGAACACGTTCGTCCAGGTCGGCAGTACGCTGACTAACCCGAATGGGCACCTGGCCGCGCTCTACTACGCCGCCAACATCAAAGGAGGCGCCGACTCGGTGACCGTTAACATTTCGGCCACCGCCAGCTTCATTCAGGAGTACCTGACGGAATACTCGGGCGTGGCCACAAGCAGTCCGATCGATGTACAGGCCGGCGCTGTAGGCAGCTCCAGCACGGTTTCCAGCGGCAATGCAACTACGACCGTCGCCAACGACCTGATCTTTGGCTACATGGACAACGGCGGCAGCGGTTCGGCGGGATCGGGCTTCATGCTCCGCTCCAACTTCAGCGGCAACGTGGTCGAGGATGAGGCAGCCGGCACCCCCGGTTCTTATGCCGCCACCGGAACCGCCAACGCCCCTTGGACGATGCAGATGGCCGCGCTCAAACCGGCGTCTACGGGCGGCGGGTCGCCGACCATCTCGCTGTCTCCCACCAGCCTGAGCTTCAGCGCCACGCAGGGCGGAGGGAACCCGTCCGCGAAGAACGTCACCGTCAGCAACTCCGGCGGCGGCACGCTGGCGTCTCCCACCACCTCGATCAGCTACAGCCAGGGCAGCGGCTGGCTCAGCGTGAACTGCACGGGCAGCTCGGCCCCCTATACCTGCTCCACGCAGCCAACGACCGGCAGCCTCTCGTCCGGAACCTACAACGCCACGGTGAGCGTCGCGAGCACGGGAGCGACCAACACGCCGCAGACCTATACGGTTGCGTTTACCGTGAGTCCGGTATCGTCGCCGACCATCTCGCTTTCTCCCACCAGCCTCACCTTTACCGCCACGCAGGGCGGCGGGAACCCGTCCTCGCAGAATGTCACCGTGAGCAACTCCGGCGGCGGCACTCTGGCGGTCCCGACCACCTCGATCACCTACGGCAGCGGCAGCGGCTGGCTCACTGTGACGGAGTCGGGCAGCTCGGCCCCCTACACATTGGTCACCCAACCGGCTACCGGGAGCCTTTCGGCCGGAACCTACACCGCCACGGTGAGCGTCGCGAGCACGGGAGCGACCAACACGCCGCAGACCTATAGCGTCACCTTTACCGTGAATTCGGGATCGGTGTGCGAAATAACCGGCGCACTTAGCGCCTGTCCGTCGAGCGGGTTGTACTACGACACAGGGCTCAGCCCGACTACGTGGGGGCAAATCACGCAAAACGACGTATGGAGCCCGCCTTCATCGTGGAGCCAGACGATGTACACGACCAACCCCGGTGACTGGTATATAGAGGCCAACTTCCCGACGGACAGCTCGGGAGCTATCCACTCTTACCCCAGCGCATGTATTCAGTACTACGAGTCTGGACAGACTAGCGATCCCAACCCGACGCTGGACAGCTTCAGCGAAATCGTCGGCACGTTCTCGGAGACGGCCCCCAGTGCGTCGACGGGTACCGTCAGCGATATTGGCTACGACATGTGGTTCAACAATTGGGCCAGCGAGATCATGATCCAGCACCAGAACATCAACACGGACGTGTGCACGGACTGGACCAACGTCATCGCCACCAACGTCCAATTCGGCGGGTCGAACGGCGTCCCGGTACAGACCTGGAACCTATGTCAAAACGGCACCTTTGGATCGTCGAATCCGGAGCTCATCTGGCAGTATTATGCGACTGCCGGCAGCAAAACTTTTGGCGAGAGCTCCTCGAGCGTGGACATCTACGCCATGCTCAAGTACCTGGAGGGCCACGCCATATGCAAGACCTCGAGTGGTACTACGGCCTGCCTGCCGGCGGGTAGCACGCTCACCCAGTTCGGCTATGGCTTCGAAATCAGCACCACGGACGGGGCAACCCTGCAATTTACGGTGAACAGCTTGACACAGACCGCCCAATAGTTGAACGAGAGCGGGAGAAGCGAACCATCTTCTCCCGCTCTCACCTCACCTGTAGCCCGCTTCCCAGGAAAGCAAACTCACCACGACAGGGGGTGCCCAGAGCCTGCCCTTAGCCTGTCGAAGGGTCTCGATTCTGAGACCTGGGAACCACGAAAGAAAGAAACGAATTCATGCTGTCAGAGACATAGCGGCAATCGGAGCCTGGCAGGCTGTACGGCTTCGAGATGAACGCCACGAATGCAAGAAAATTCGAGCCCGAATAAAATCAGAGGACATGATGGGAATGGAAACGGTACTCGCAATCGCCGAACGTTACTTGCCTCATGCCGGCGAGGTCAACGGCGACGGCCTCAACTCCATGCCGGGCGGTTTCGTGGGGCCTTACCAGGAAGGCTACGAGGCTGGCCTCGCCAGAGCGCGGGAGTCGGGATACCGGACGGGCTACAAAGAAGGCTTTGCCGACGGCTTGAAGTCAGCCACCGGCGCCTCGGCCGCTCCCACGGCATCGGAACCCGGCAACGGGGCCAACAACGGAACCGGCAGTCACGGGGGGCCGCGGCTTCTCGGGCTGCCCTGCGAGAAATGCGGCGCCTTTTTCTTTAGCGGCGAAACGCAGTGTCCACGCTGCAAAGCCGTGCGGGCAACCCGGAAGCCAAAGTAATTTGCGCAACGCCCCAGGGAACCTCTGCGCAGGCTCCTGATTTTCGAAGCCGAAGCGCCACCGCAGTTGACCAGCCGTTTTCCAACTCCATAGGCCTGTAGCGCAGGCCACGCCAGTTTGATTCTTTGTCTCTGCGGGCCGTTTTTCAGCCCGCAGAGACGCTATGCCCCTTGCGGGACCAGCCGCTTGCGGTGCAGGTATAGATTCACCGGCGCGAAGGCCGCGCACAGCCACTCGTGATTCTTCTTCAAACCCCGATAGCGTCAATGCGCCCTTTGAAGCGGTCAAAGGTAGAGCCGCGCTAAGCCTTGCACCGCGACTGATTGCTCGTGGGCAAGGGTGACGCATCCCGTAGAAGATGCGCGAAGATGGGCTGTTCACAATAGGGTAATACTGGATGGCGGTTACAAAGGCATGTGAGGCGGCTCGTGCCGAAGACTGGCCGATTTTTTCCGGCAATTCCGGGGTGGGAGTTGACCGGCTTTGCCGCGCAATTGGACGTTTTGGAACGGAACCGTTCACTGGAGGGCTTGTAATCTATTGAAAAATGGTGGCCAGGGACGGGATTGAACCGCCGACGCCGGCCTTTTCAGGGCCGCGCTCTACCACTGAGCTACCTGGCCTCAGTTGAGAAATGAAGTTGATTGAATCTGCGCGGATTCCGGCCGTGCCCAGAGCCGTTGCCGGAAGAGGTGGGTGTTTCCACTTGCCGTGCGCTCAAAACAACCTGAACCAGTATACCAACGCCGAATGTGGGCGGCCAACCCGCGCGGCCCCGCCGTGGGGCGTGCGCCCTGCTCTACACTGGAATGCAACGATGCGACGCTCCGCCCGTGTTTTCACATGCCTCGCTTTGGCGTTTATGGCCATCGTCCGCGCCCAGGCGCCTGCGCCGGCTGGACAGGGCAGTCCTTCGGAGAAGCAAGGGCCTGAGGCGCGCGCCGCCCGCGCGTATCAGGCGGCAGTACGAAAAGGCGCGCCGGCGCTGCGCGCTTTTCTCGAAGGAGTTCCCAAGGGCGCCGATCTGCACGCGCACCTCTCTGGCGCGGTTTATGCCGAAACCTTCCTCCGTGAGGCCGGCGAGGACGGGTTGTGCGTGGATCCAACAGCGCTGCGCTTAGCCCAGCCGCCCTGCACCGGACAACTGCTTCCGGCGGCGCAGCTTTCGGGGAATATCACCGCGGCCAACCAGGCGCTCTATAACCGGCTGATCGATGCATTCTCGATGCGCGGCTTTGTGCCCTCATCGGGCTGGAGCGGTCACGACCAGTTTTTCGCCGCCTTTGGGCGCTTTAGCGGCCTGAGCAAGACCCATATACCCGAGTGGGTGGATGAGATAGCGAGCCGGGCCGCGGCGCAAAACAACCAGTACCTGGAACTGATGGAAACGCCGCCGTTCGTTCATGCCGCGCTGCTCGCGCACGAGATCGGATGGAGCGCGGATCTCGAGCAGGCCGACCCGCGGGCGTTCGCACGGCTCCGCCGGCAATTGCTGGACAAGGGCTTGCGGGCCGAGGTAGCCGCCGGCCTGGACGATGCGCGCCAGGCCGAGGATGGACGCAAGCAAAGGGAGCACTGCGGAACGCCGCAGGCTGCGTCCGCATGCCAGGTCGAGGTCCGCTATCTCTACCAGGTTTTGCGCGGCAACGCTCCGGAGCAGGTGTTTGCGCAGGCGCTGCTGGCTTTCGAGACGGTCGAAGCAAGCATGGACGCGAAGGACGGCCTGTGGGTGGGCATCAATTTCGTGGCGCCCGAAGACGGGCTTGTTGCCATGCGCGATTACACGCTGCAAATGAAGATGATTGGCTTTCTGCACTCCGTGTATCCCAACGTTCCCATCTCGCTGCACGCCGGCGAGCTGGTGTTCGGCCTCGTGCCCCCTGAGGGTTTGAGATTTCACATCCGCCAGGCAGTCGAGCTGGGCCACGCAGAGCGCATCGGCCATGGCGTGGACCTGATGGAGGAGGACGATCCCAACGGCCTGCTGAAAGAGCTCGCGCAAAAGCACGTAATGATCGAGATTAACCTGAGCTCGAATGAGGCGATCCTGGGCGTGAAGGGCGCGGAGCATCCGTTCCCGATCTATCGCGCGGCGAAGGTTCCGGTGGCGCTCTCAACCGACGACGAGGGAGTGAGCCGCATCGACCTGACGAACGAATACGTGCGCGCTGCGCTGGACTACCACCTGAGCTACGCGGACCTGAAGCAACTGGCGCGGACGGGCATGGAGCACGATTTTTTGCCCGGCGCGAGTTTGTGGGCCAGGCCGGACGACTTTGCGGCGCCGGCGAAGGCATGCGAAGGAGTGGCGCTGGGCAAAGACAAGCCGTCGGCGGCTTGCAAGGCCTTCCTGGAGAGCAGCGAGAAGGCCACGGCGCAGTGGGAGCTGGAGCGCCGGTTCCGGGCGTTCGAGGCGAAGTTCTGACGGACAACGAGCGCATTCGCGTGGCCGTGCGTTTCCTCGCGCTGGTCCGTCTTTTCAACTTTCTCGCGTCGATGCCGTGTGCCTTGCCTTATAGTGGCCCTATAGCGGGTCTCCTGCAGGCGTAGACCAAGGCACAATCGCTAAGTGGCTTTTTCATCAAGAAAAAGCCACCTTGAGTTCTGTCCGAAATGGCTCATAGTTGCAGGAGAACCGCCGTAGGAAATCCTCGTTACTTAAGTCGTCCGCTTCTGTAAGCCGTGACCTCAGACGCTCAAATCGGATCACCGGAAGAGATGGCTGCTGCCAGTCCCACCGGGAGCTGGGGCAAGCTTTATCGCGCGGGTTGGCTGCTCGTGGCGCTGTCGACAATCGCCATCGGCCTGGGTTGTTTCGTCCAACCGTGGCTGGCGACGACGCTCAATCCCCACTTCCAGCCTTTTTCGTTTTATACGCTGATTTGCGTGGCTCTGATGTTGGCCGGCGCGGCCATTGCCGCCGTCCCGAGGATTCGTGCGTGGGCTGCCCTGGCCTGTGCAGTGGCTCTAGTTGCCGCCACCGCTGGCGGTGCGCTTCCGTATCGGGAAGTCGCGAACACGCGCAACGTCCTGATCCGCATCGCGCTCGTCGGTGGCCTGCTGATGCTCGCTGGTATTGAATTCGGCAGCCTCGCCCGGCGTCGCGAAGGCAAAATCAGCCGGTGGTTCCGCGTGGGGCGTTGGGTGTTTGCGGTGGGTGCGCTGCTCAGCATCCTGTCTCAGGAGGTGGAAAGCTACTGGCGACAGTCCGGCCTCGACATGTTCTATGCCAACTACGATGTGCAGACGCTTTTCAACTCGCTCTGGTCGTGGCGCTATCCACTGGAACTCGTCTTTGGGTTGCTGGCGCTCGCCGCCGCGGCGGCCATATGCTTCCGGCGGCTGGCGCGGGCTGGGGCGCTTTCGCTGGCGTGCGTGAGCATCGTCTGCCTGCCTGTGCTGTTCCTCTATCGCGTCGATGATTTTTTCGGCGATCCGTCGGCGCTCGTCGAGATTCTCTACTCCTGGGCACTCGATCTGGGGCTGGCGGGAGGAGCGTTGATTGTGGCCGCTGGCTTGCGCGAGGCCGCACCCGCAGTTGCCGCTGAGGCCCGGCCGGCTGCGGCCGTTTTGCGCCTGCTCTTCCGCCGCGGTTGGGTTCGGGTTGCGCTGTCCGTTGCAGCCTTTGTGGCCATGGCCACAATCGTTCTTCACGGCCTCATTCCGACCATCTTTTACGAGGCCAACACTCGCGGCGATCAGAAGCTCGGTGCACTGGCAACGCGGATCTATGCTGCAGCGTATCTTCCTGCCGGCGGAAATTCGTACTGGATCGAGAAGCTGTCGACAGGCTTCGTGAGCGCGGGCCCGGAAGGCCAGGCCTGCGCAGCGAACAACCCGCAAGGTTGCACGGACATGGCCAATTTTTACCGTATGATCGGCTGGAATTGGGGTCGCGCGTGGCTGCTCTCGGCCAAAGCCGCGGCTCTTGTCAGCGCGCCATGCAACGGCGGCGATATGGAGTCTTGTTTTGGCCTTGGAGAGCAATACGACCAGGGGCAAGGCGTGGCGACGGATGCAGCCCGTGCGATGGCTCTTTACGAAAAGGCCTGCGACGGCCGCGTGGCCGCTGCATGCCAAAAGCTCGGGGATGACTACTGGTACGGCATCGGCGTTCCGACGGACAAGCAGAAAGGCAAGGCGCTGTTGAAAAGGGGCTGTGATCTGGGCAGCCAGTGGGCATGTGAACGCCTGCAATTCGTGAACCAGTTTGAGAAATAGAGATTCTCGAAGGCCTGGACGGCAATGTTGCGCCGGTGACGGGCGGGTCGCGGGAGATTGGCGCTGAGACGTTGCGCCGGACCCCACCGGGAGCAATTGCCGGCGGCGTGAAACGACTCTGCGCCAAAAGCGTCATTCTGTATAGAGATTCGATAGGGGAGGATTCATGCGCGGGATATTGCCTGCAGCCCTGACGGTGATGATGCTGATGGCGCCGCGTGCGACGCGGACCCAGACGAGCGGCGACGCGGCGCAGAAGAACGCCCGGCAGGCGCGGCAGGCGCTGGACGCCATGGTGAAGGCGCTGGGCGGGCAGGCGTGGCTCGACATCAAAAATCAGATGCGGCAGGGGCACATTGCCGCGTTCTTCCAGGGAAATCCCGACCTGGGCACCGAGGAGACCTTCGAATTCCACCAGTGGCCCGACCATGACCGCATTGAAGTGACCAAGCACCGCGACGTGGTGGAGTTTATTGTGGGCCGCGAGGGCTGGGAGGTGACCTATCGCGGCAAGAAGCCGTTGGACAAGGACATCGTGGACGACTTTCTGAGGCGGCGCGATCATTCGATCGAGATGGCAATTAAGGTTTGGCTGAAGGATCCGAACACCATCCTCATCTATGAGGGGCAGCATATGGCCGAGCGGCACCTGGCGGAGCAGGTGACGTTGATTTCGCCGCAGAACGAGGCCATCACCATCCTGACGGACGTGCAGACACATCTTCCTCTGCAGCGTATCTTCGAGTGGCGCGATCCGGTGTACCACGACAAGAACACCGACACCGAGGAATACGACGACTACCACACGATCGACGGCTTCCCTACCCCGTTCACCATCACGCGGCTCAAGAATGGCGACACCGTCCGCCAGTACTACGTGACGCACATGACCTATAACCAGAACCTGCCCGCGGATTTCTGGGATCCGGATGCCGAGGCGCGCAAGGTGAAGCGGTAGCGGCGGGCGGGGATGGCGCACAAACGGTTCATTCATTGGCGGAGCGATATTTATAATCCGAATGAGCGTAAAACACTCAACCCCACCGCTCCGAGGAGCCGCAGAATGACGTTGACCATCCAGGAAATCATGGATTTCCTGCCCCACCGCTACCCCTTTCTCCTGATCGACCGCGTGCTGGAGTTCGAGCCCCAGAAGCGGGTGGTCGCCATCAAGAACGTGACCATGAACGAGCCGTTCTTCCAGGGCCACTTCCCCGGTCATCCGATCATGCCCGGGGTGCTGGTGGTGGAGGCGATGGCGCAGGCCGGAGCGCTGATCATGCTCTCCGAAATTGCCGATCGGGGATCGAAGCTGGCGGTCTTCACGGGCATCGAGAAGGCCAAGTTCCGGCGGCCCATTACGCCCGGCGATCAGATCCGGTTCGAGGTGGAAGTGCTGTCGTTCCGCTCGCGCGCGGGGCGGATTCAGGGCCGGGCGACCGTGGACGGGAAGCTGGCGTGCGAGGCGACCCTGACCTGCGCGGTGGTGACGCGGGAGCGCGAGCAGCGCGCGCACGGAGACACGACGGCGGCAGAGAGCGGCGCGGCTCCGGCAAGCGCCGCGGCCCCATCATCGGAGACAGCGTGAGCATCCATCCCAGCGCGATCGTCGCGGAAGGCGCGCGGATCCCGGCGTCGTCGACCATCGGCCCCTATTGCACCATTGGGCCGGAGGTTGAGCTGGGTGAGGAGTGTACGCTCATTTCCCATGTGGTGATCGACGGCCGCACACGGATCGGGGCGCGCAACACCTTCTATCCGTTTTGCTCCATCGGCGTGGCGCCGCAGGACCTGAAGTACAAGGGTGAACCCACTGAGACCGTCATCGGCGACGGCAACACCATTCGCGAGTGCGTCACCATTAGCCGCGGGACGGCGGGCGGCGGCGGCGTGACGCGCCTGGGCTCCGGCAACCTGCTGATGGCCTACGCGCACGTGGGCCACGACAGCGATGTGGGCAGCCGCTGCATCCTGGCCAATTGCGCCACGCTGGCCGGCCACGTAACCATTGAGGACGATGTGACGCTGGGCGCGTTTTGCCCGGTGCACCAGCACTGCGTAGTGGGAGCTTACTCTTTTGTTGGCGGCGGCACCATTGTGACCCAGGACGTTCTGCCCTTTTCGCTCACTTCGTGCCGGCGCGAGAACCGGGCCTTCGGGATCAACAAAATCGGCTTGGAGCGGCGTGGGTTTACGCCTGAGCGGCTGCAACGATTGCAGAAGGCCTACCGGCTGCTGCTGGCGGCCAAATTGAATACCACGCAGGCGCTCGAAAAGATGCGCGAGCTAATTGGTACGGACGTTGCCGGCGACGATGTGGCCGCGCTGGTGAAGTTCATCGAGCGCAGCAAACGCGGCGTGATTAAATAGCGCGTAGGTTAGAAAGAGGTGCAGCGGTGCATACTGCCTGGACTCTACTGTTCGCCTTATCGATGCCAGTTCTTACAATTCCAGCACTCGGCCAAGTCGCACTCACCGTCGATCAGCAAGTGCTTGCGCAGCACATTGTGCATCAGACCGAGGCTATTTATCCACCAATTGCCGAGGCTGCGAAGGTACAAGGACCGGTGGTCATCGAACTGAAAGTTGGGAGAACCGGAACAATTGAGTCGATTGGGGTCATCAGTGGCCCGCTGATGCTTCAGCAGGCCGCGCTAGACAGTGTAGAACAATGGACGTTTCGGCCTTTCGAAAAAGATGGAGTCGTGACGCCTGCAATCAGCCGCGTTTCAATTCTCTTCGATCTTAACTTTTCGCCCTTCACTTTCAACTTCCGCAGCAATCCGCCCACTAGGCGTGAAGAAGACGTGGTTTCCCGCTTTACTTCCGCAAGCAAAAAATGCCGGAAGGCGCTTGCAGCGGACGAAAAATCTTCGGCTGCCGCAGACCTCTGCAAGCAAGCCGCAGACTTCACCGATCAGTTAGCCGTAGGCAGCCAAATGGCTGACTTGAATAGCGCCTTCGTCTCGGCCGCGTGGGCGCTGAATAATAATGGTCGCCCTGCGGAAGCGCTCATTTATGCACAGAAGGCCGTTGATGCCGCAAAGCAGAATTATGACGATGCTCTGAATGCTGATGCCTATGGCGTGTCAGGAATCATTGAAGTCAACCTTAAGAATCTGAATGCGGCAGATCGAGATTTGACTATGGCTGAGGATTTTGAGCGAAAGACAATCCTCTGGGCAGATGAAGTGAACTTCAAGCACAGCGGTAGTTTAAGAACTGCGCTCAAACTCTACCTCAACAGGCACGCTGTCGCACTTATCGCCCTAAACCGGCCAGACGATGCCCAGAGGAAGCTTGATGAGGCCTCGAAGCTTCAATAGGCTGAACCGATGACATCGCATATGCACATCGAGGAATCTGGAGCCTGACAATGAAACTCGGCCTGATTGCCGGCAATGGCCGCTTTCCGTTTCTGCTGCTCGATGCGGCGCGGGCCGAGGGGCTCGATGTCGTCGTCGCGGCCATTAAGGAAGAGACCGACCCGGAGATGGACCAGCGCGCCGAGGCGGACGCGGGCATCACAGTCCATTGGCTCTCGCTGGGCGAGCTTTCGCGACTCATCGAGACCTTTCAAAAAGAGGGCGTCGCCAAGGCCGTGATGGCGGGCCAGGTGAAGCATAAGCAGATCTTCAGTAGCATCCGGCCCGACTGGCGGCTGGCCAGGTTGCTGCTGAACCTGCGCGCGCGGTCTACCGACGCGCTGCTGGGCGCGGTGGCCAAGGTGCTCGGCGACGAAGGCATCGAACTGATCAGCTCGACGGCATTTTTGGAGCCGCTGCTGGCCGAGGAGGGCGTGCTGACCGCGCGCGCGCCCGACGAAGAGGAGTGCCGCAACATCGAGTATGGGCTGAAGGTGGCGCAGGCTCTGGCTGGCTTCGACATCGGGCAGACCGTCGTGGTGGCGGCCCAGGCCTGCGTGGCTGTGGAGGCCATGGAGGGCACCGACGCAACGATCGAGCGTGCCGGGCGGCTGATGCGCTCGCTCGATGAGTCTCCGCATAGCGGAGCCGCAGCGGAGCCGCCGATTCTTACCCGGAAGCTGACCGTCGTCAAAGTGGCCAAGCCCAACCAGGACTTGCGGTTCGACGTGCCGGTCGTCGGGCTCTCCACCGTGGAGACAATGATTTCCGCCGGGGCGAGCTGCCTCTCGATCGAGGCCGCGCGGACGCTGCTCTTCGACCGCGACGCGCTGCTCGAACGCGCGACGAAGGCCGGCATTGCCATTGTGGCCGCGCGGCGGTGATATACAGGTGTCAGGGTTCAGGTGTCAGGGATCAGTAACGGCTTCCCCGTAGCAACGTTTTTTCTGACTCCTGATCCCTGTTCTCTGTTCCCTGTTTTTAGAGCATTATCATAATAGATGTACCCAGTTGAGAGTGAGCCTGAACCATGCCTGAGCGTTTTCTGGGGTGATCATTGGCAGGGAGTCGGCGACGGCCTGGTGGAGTGCTTCGCTGCTGCGCGCTTTGGCCAAGCGGAGCAGTTGTTTCAGTTTGGCCCAGGCTTTTTCGATGGGGTTCAGGTCCGGCGAATAAGGCGGAAGATAGAGCAGTTCGGCTCCGGCTCCCTCGATTCTTTGGCGCACGCCTTGCACCTTATGCGAACTGAGGTTATCCATCACCACCACGTCACCCGGCCTCAGCACCGGACACAGCGCATGATCCAGATAGGCCAGGAAAATATCGGCGTCCGTGGCTGCTTCGATGGTCATGGCGGCGAGGATGCCGCGCGTGCTCATGGCGCCCAGAACGGTCATGATTTTCCAATGGCCGCCCGGCGTCGCCTCATGGATACGCCGGCCTCCCAGCGATCGGCCGCGTAGCCGCGTCATCGAGGTAGTGACTCCGCTTTCATCCAGGAAGATCAGCCGTTGCGGGTCTGTGGCGAGTATCCGGCGGTGGAACTCGGCGCGTCGTTCGCGGTTGGCTTCGCTATCCCGCTCGACGGCGTGGAGCGACTTTTTTTGAGCCGCAACCCGAGCCGTTTCACCCACAGTTGGACCAGTGTCCAACTCATCCGAACGCCCTTTTCAGCCTCGATCCGCTCCCGCAATTCGGCGATGGTGATGTCGGCTTGTGCCTCCACCAGAGCCAGTATGTGAGCTCTTACCTGATCGGTTACCCGGCTGCGAACGCCGAAGCGCGATTGCATCAGACGTCTCCTGTGCCCGCTGCGAAGATGCTGCTGGCGCACCTTGCGTACATACTCCCAACTGACGCCGAAACGCGCCGCAAGAGCGCGGCAACTTCCTTCTCCGCGCTCATAGGCATCCAATATCCTCAATCGCAGATCGTCCGAATACGCTCGACCCATAGGTCCGCTGTCGCGGTCACTTCACCAGAGAAAACAACTCTATCGCACTTTCGATCCGCCCGGGTATAGCTATGTTGATACTGCTCTAGGAGGTTCCTCGTGAAAAAGTTCCTTCTTTTCGGTTTCACAACGGCGCTTGCCGTCGCACTGCCGTTCGTGGCCGCCCGCGCTGCCGACAACGCCATGCCAGCCGTAGGCCAACCGGCGCCCACGTTTACGCTCCCCTCCCAGGACGACTCGCCGATCTCGCTCGAAAGCTATCGCGGCAAGTGGGTGGTGCTCTATTTCTATCCCAGGGACATGACCACGGGCTGCACGATCGAGGCGCACAAGTTCCAGGACGCTCTGGGCCAATTCGAGGCCAAGAATGCCGTGATTCTGGGCGTGAGCGTGGACTCGACAGACAGCCATCAGCAGTTCTGCGCCACGGATGGGCTGACGTTCCATCTGCTCTCAGACCCCAATCACACTGTGGTGAGCGCCTACGGGTCGCTGGGCGAATATAACGGCATGATCATCGCCAACCGTAACACCTTCTTGATCGATCCCAAGGGCAAGATCGCCAAGGTGTGGACGAAGGTGAATCCGGCCACTGCCGCATCGGATGTGCTGGCGGCGATTCCGTAGCCGGCGAAGATTACCGGTGCGAATAGCTGTGAGGGGCTTGGGAGCGAATGTCAGGCAGTTGTGCGTGCAAATGCCCGGCGATAACGCATTTCTCCCAATGGTGTATAGGGATTGAAGACCGCAAAGTTGACGCGAACCCCAGTGAGCGGCAACCTTCGACACAATTGGGCACTCTTGAGGATTGGGAGAAATGCCTTAAGCCAGATCTTCGCACGGATTGGCGCTGACCCCGATTTGGCGATGGACTGCCCGCCTTCTGCCTTGATACAAGACAAAAGTCGCGCCCCGGCGAGCCGCCCCCAAGCCCTGGCGGCGAACCGCCGCGGCGGACCGGAGGAGACACTAAGCCGCCGCATCGCGCGGTTTGAGCGCCGGAGCGGAAGCGCCGAAGTTACTTCTTGGCCTTCTTCTTCGCGGCCTTCTTTGCAGCCTTCTTAGCGGCTTTCTTTACAACCTTCTTCGCCGCTTTTTTGGCCGGAGCTTTCTTCTTCGCTGCCTTCTTGGCGGCCTTCTTCTTGGCTACCTTCTTGGCGGCCTTCTTGACGATTTTCTTTGCGGCTTTCTTGGCCGGAGCTTTCTTCTTGGCAGCCTTCTTGGCCGGAGCCTTTTTGGCTGCCTTTTTCGCAGCTTTCTTGGCCGGCGGCTTCTTGGCCGCCGTTTTGGCCGGGGCCTTTTTTACAGGCGGCTTTGCGGGCGCCACTGTTGCGACGATCACCGTCTCTTCGGCGATCACCTCGTCGTCATCTGAGGAGGTAAGGATGCCGGCGGTTTCCAACTCATCTTCCTCGTCAGCAAAGGCCTCGACCTGACCGGCGTGCAGGTCACCCGGCTTCCCCGTGGGGTCGCCGCCACTCATTGCGTACATCCTGAACACATCATCCATCCCATTGCCTCCAGCGGATTGCCGCTGATCACTTTTGGTTCAATTTTTCAAGAGAGCAGACGAAACTGCACTGCTCGCGCAAGCGATTGTAGCTTTAGCTGGCACACAAAGACAAGCAAAACACAAGCATGAATGGCGGTTTGCAGCGGTTTTTCTTTTTAGGGCGAGGCATGGGTGTGGCGGGCAGGCCTGTGAGCGGAGCTGCTCCTGGCTGCGGGGGCCTTCTTCGCGGCGCGGGATGGGCCCGATTTCGACGCAGACGAGGCTGTTCTATGCGCAGGCGGGGCCGGGCCGGGCTTTGACGCTGTGGACTTCGCGTGGGCGCCCGAGCCGGCTTTGGCTCCGCCAACGGAGGTCCTGCGGCGATGCGACCTGGACGCGCGAACCGCCGCGGGTTCGGCCACACGCAGGCGGCGGCCCGGTTGGACCCGGATACCGGATGGGATTCCGTTCCAGCGCCGCAACTGGCTGAGGGAGACGCCGAAACGGTCTGCAATGGTTACTAAGGTATCGCCGCGGCGGACGGTGTAGAGACGGGTGCGAGCCAGGGGCTCGGCGGCCGGCGGGACGGGCACAACCAGCGCCTCAAGGCCCGCGATGCTCTCGCTTTCGCTCAGCTGATTGGCAGAGGCCAGATCGGCTGCCGCCACACGATACTCCTGCGCCACGGACTCAAGGGTGTCTCCCGCAGCCACGGTGTGGTAGCGCCACGAACTGCGCCGCGCTTCAGGGATAAGGGCCGCGCGCTGCTCGAACAGCGTGACCGTGCCGGCGGGGAGATGCAGATCGAAGGAGGCGCCGGGCGGGGTGGCCATGCGGAGAAGGCTGGGATTGAGGGCCTCGATCTCATCCACGGGCGCGCCGACCAGGTCGGAGACGAGGCGCAGGTCGATGGAGTAGTTGATGGTCACCGTGTCAGTGAGCACCGGGGGATCGAGGGTGACGTTGTCAAAGCCGTATTGCGTGGGGTGGTTGGCGATGATGATGGCTGCCAGAATCTCAGGCACGTAGTTGCCGGTTTCCCTTGGCATTTCGTGGCGCTTGTAAAGCTCCCAGAAGTCGGCGTAGCCGGTCTTCTCGACGGCGCGCTGCACGTTGCCCGCGCCCCAGTCGTAGGCGGCCATGGCCAGGTACCAGTCGCCGAGCTCGTCGTAGAGGAACTTCATGTAGCGGGCGTAAGCGCGCGTGGATTTCTCAGGGTCGAAGCGCTCATCGACATAAACGTTGCGCTCCAGGCCGTACTGGCCGTGAGGCATAAACTGCCACATGCCGCCGGCTCGGGAGCGGCGATTGACGGCCTGCGGCTGGAAGCCCGACTCGGCGACGGCCTGATAGATCAGGTCCTGCGGCACGCCCTCGTCCGCTAAAATCCGCTGAATCATCGGCTTATAGTGGCCGGCGCGCTCGAAGGAGTGTAGCAGGGTGTTGTGACCTTTTTGCGTGTAGGCGAAGAAGTTGATGTAGGAGGCGACGTAGTCGTTGACCATGAGGGGCAGGTCGGACTTGGTGGTGGCCAGTTCGGCCGTGGCCTTGGCTACCAGGTTGGGATCGACGGCGAAGGTGACGTCGCTGGCAGCCTCGGCGGGAGTGATCTCTTCCTTGGGTACAAAGCCGTTGCCCTGTTTGAGAGCTTCCATCTCAAGGGCGTTCACCTGATCGACGATCTTGTCGAACTCGTCCTGCAACCGGGGAATGGCGCGGATGTCGAGGCCGCTCGACAGCATGAGATCGACGGCGCGATCGAACTCGACCTTGGCTTCGGCGAGCATCCCTCTGCGGTAGTCGGCGTCACCGCGGGCATAGGCGGCTTCCACCTGCGCGATGAGCAGGCGGACGTGCTGCTCCTCGGCCGTCGGCGGCGGTGGCGTTGTGGGAGCAGCCGCCTGCGTTGCTTGAGCTGCGGGCAACGGGGGAGCGCTGGCCTCCTTCGGCTGCCCGGCTGAGGTCCCGGCAGTTTTCGAGGGCGCGCATCCGGTGAGAGCCAAGGCCAGCAGGCCGGCTCCCGCCATCAGGCAGGGCGTCAGCAACCGATTGCGGCGCAACCACGGAAAATGACGCATCGAGCCGGACGAATGTAAGACCGCAGAGGGCACTATGCCGATGATAAGCTATGCCATGGAGGACGAGCCGCGGTGGGCGCGCCGCAAATTGCGCATTGCATTCCCCAGGCAAGCCCTCCGAAAGCCCTCCCATGGACGCACGCTTCCTTCGCAACTTCGCCATCATCGCGCACATCGACCACGGCAAGTCGACGCTCAGCGACCGGCTGCTGGAGCTGACGGGCGCGGTAACCGGCCGCGAGATGCAGGCCCAGATCCTCGACGATATGGACCTGGAGCGGGAGCGCGGCATTACCATCAAGGCGCACGCAGTGCGCATGATGTACAAGGCGCGGGACGGCAACACCTACCAGCTCAATCTCATCGACACCCCCGGCCACGTGGACTTCAGCTATGAGGTCTCGCGCTCGCTGACTTCTTGCGAGGGTGCGCTGCTGGTAGTGGACGCCAGCCAGGGCGTGGAGGCGCAAACCCTGGCCAATGCCTACCTGGCCATCCATCATGGCCTCGAAATCATCCCCGTGATCAACAAGATCGACCTGCCATCGGCCGACGTTCTGCGCACCCAGGAGGCTATCGAGAAGGCTGTGGGGCTGGACGCGACCGGCGCCATCCCGGTGAGCGCCAAAACCGGCCAGGGCGTGGACGAGGTGCTGGAAGCCATCGTGCACCGCTTACCGCCGCCCAAAGGCGATCCCCATGCGCCGCTGCAGGCGCTCATCTTCGACTCATGGTTCGATGCCTACCGCGGCGTCATCGTGCTGGCGCGCGTCATGCAGGGGACGATGCGCAAAGGGCAGCGCATCCGGTTCATGTCCAATGGGAAGTCTTACGAAATCGAGTCAATGGGCGTGCTTTGCCCCAAGCCGGTGGAGATCGGTGAGCTCACGGCGGGCGAGGTGGGGTTTTTCGCGGCCACCATCAAGAACGTGGGCGACACCAAGATCGGCGACACCATTACGGACGACGCGCACCCGGCCGCGCACGCCCTGCCCGGCTTTGAAGACATCAAGCCCATGGTCTTTTCCGGGCTCTACACCGTGGACGCGCACGAGCACACGCTGCTGCGCGATGCTCTCGAAAAGCTCCGGCTCAACGATTCGTCGTTCTTCTTCGAGCCGGAGAGCTCGGTGGCGCTGGGCTTCGGCTTCCGCTGCGGATTCCTGGGACTGCTGCACATGGAGATCATCCAGGAGCGGCTGGAGCGCGAGTATGAATTGGATCTGATTACTACCGCGCCGGGTGTCCGCTACCACATCACGCTCACCGACAGAAACGAGATCGAGGTCGACAATCCCTCGCGCTGGCCCGAACCGCAGAGCATTGCCAGCATTCGCGAGCCGGTGATCGCCGCCAAAATCCTCACCAACGAGGAGTACGTCGGCGGCATCTTCAAGCTCGTCGAGGAGAAGCGCGGCAAGCAGATCAACTTTGAGTACGTGACGCCCACGCGCGTAATGCTCACCTACGAGCTGCCGTTGAACGAGATCGTGCTGGACTTCTACGACCGGCTGAAGTCGATCTCGCGCGGGTACGCATCGCTCGATTACCAGCTCGCGGGCGAGTGGGAGTCGCCCATGGTGAAGCTCGACATTCTGGTCTCGGGTGAGCCGGTGGACGCACTTTCCATCATCGTGCACCGCGACCACGCTTACGAGCGCGGACGGGCTTTGGTCTCAAAAATGCGCGAGTTGATCCCGCGGCAGCAGTTCGAGGTGGCCATCCAGGCGGCGATCGGGGCCAAGGTGATTGCCCGCGAGACCGTGAGCCCATTGCGCAAGAACGTGCTGGCCAAGTGCTATGGCGGCGACATCACGCGCAAGCGCAAGCTGCTGGAAAAGCAAAAAGAGGGTAAAAAACGCATGAAGCGGATCGGGAAGGTGGACATTCCGCAGGAGGCATTTCTGGCGGTTTTACGCGTCGGCGAGGATCAGCAGAAGTAAGCGGGCGTTTTCCCGGTCCAAAGGGGTTGTTACAAAACCTTCATAACCGTTTGTGGAAACCGTGCCGGGCGGCCTGACCACGGCGGGCGCGCCAATCAACGCATTCGCGGAAAACCCTTCATGGATATTCCCCTTGATTAAAAAGGGATTATGTCCACTATCAGAGTGGGATGAAGGTTGGCAAGAGAGAAATTTCGGCCTTTTTCTGTGGGTTTAAGGAAAAAATCCACAGATTTTTCCACAGGATCGAGAATTGGCTGCATTATGCAGCTTCGTAACATAGCACGACTTCGAAGCCTGCCCTGAGCTTGCCGAAGGGCGCCAAAATTGGCGGAAATTATGAGGGTTTAAATCTCTGAGGCTACTTCCATTACCCGAACGCTATTTAGGCAACCAGTTCTAGGGATGTAAAGGGCCACCAGGGCAAGACAGCTCAGGCCTGCCGCACCAGCAACGAAGACCGGCGGCCATCGCCTTGTGAGAGCAAGGATCGCGGCCTGGGTGCTACTGTCCGTTCGAGGCCCCGGCTGGCGCGCGGCCTCGAACGGCTGCATTCTTGCCTCAGTGCGTCCTGGTAGGATTGGGCGCTGCGGTAGTGGGCCTCGGCGCCCCAGTCTGTGGATTGGGCGACTGCGCCGCAGGTTCGGCTGGCGGCGGAGGTACGCCCGATTTCAAATTGTAGGCGTCGATAACTGCCTTGGTGATGATGGAGCCGTTGCTGACATAGAGCACGGGCGTTTGCTGCTGCGAAACGTCAAGGATGAGAGTATATCCCTGCTGCTGGGCATAAGACTGAAGGACGTCATACACTTTGGAAGCCAGATTGTTGTAGAGATCCTGCATTTCCTGCTGCCCGTCGTTGCGCAGGTCCTCGGTCTCGCGGTCGAGTTGCTTCTTCTTGTCGTCGATGGTCTTGGCGCGGCTGTTCCGCTCAACCTCGCTCAGGCTGGTGCCCTGGGCCTGCAACTGCTTGGTCAGGTTGTCGATCTCGTCGCTGAGGGCTTTGAGCGTTGCCTCTTTGGGCAGGTACTTCTTTTGCAGATCGCCAAAGTCGCGCTGTCCCTCGTTGGTTTGGGCCACTGCCATCTGAAAATTAATCACGGCGATTTTGGTTGGAACTGCGGCGGCAGGCGCAGCCGATGCGGCGGGCGCGGCGGGCGTTTGGGCGGCGGCGTTCAGGACCAACCCTGAGGCCAGCAGGACGACAAGTGCAAGCGAACGCTTCATTGGACTCGAAAACTCCTTCGCAATCCCTGTGCGGCTCATCCTTTAGTCGCATGAGCGAGCCTGACTCTTCTGACCAACCTCACGACTTCTTTTCGGAAACTCTACGCCGGACGGCGCAGGGGCTGAAAAAGACGCGAACAGAAACGTCAGCAGGAACTAGACCGATTATATGGCGGTGAGGGGAGAGCGTCAAACGTCAGGGGGCCGCTGAAGGGGCGGAATGCAGATGGGTATCCGCCCCGGCGCGTGGTGATGGAGATCAATGCGATGGCGCCGGCTGCGGCTGGGGCGCATCCACGGCTGGCTGGCTGGCTCCCTGGGCAGATGGCGCCGGAATGCCCGACTTCTGATTGTAGGCTTCGATCACGGCCTTGGTGATGTCGGTGGAGGGAACGGCGTAAAGGACGGTGGTGTTCTGCTGGTCGCCCGTGTCAAGGACCAGCGTGTAACCCTGCTTTCCCGCGTAGTCGGTCATCAGCGCGCCCACTTTGCCGGCCAGACTGCTGTACAACTGCTGTATATCGTTCTGGAAGTCGCTCTGCGCGTCCTGCGAATCGCGGTCCAACCGCTTCTTCTTTTCGTCGAGGGTACGCGAACGGCTGACGCGCTCGCTGTCGCTCAACTGCGCACCCGGATCCTGCAACTGTTTGGTCAGGGTATCGATTTCGTCGCTCAGGGCCTTGAGCTGCTGACGCCTGGGGTCATATTTTTTCTGCAGGTCCGCGAAGTCACGCTGGAATTCGTTGGTCTGGCTGACCGCAGCCTGAAAGGCGATGACCGCGACCTTGGTGGGACTGTTGGCAGGGGCTGGCGCCTGGGCGGCAGCAGAGATGACTGACGCCAGGGCAAACGAAAGGGCAAACAAGGGCAGACGCTTCATGAGAATCAATAACTCCTTTGGTGTCCCCGCGTGCTTATCCCTGGAGCGCCGCAGTTGCGGGCCACGGCATCTTGTGGAATGCCCCAGAGGCTCCGTCCGGCGTAAAATCCGCACGGAGAACAGGCGCATGAAGGCATCGCCGGGAACTAGAGGGAATTATAAGAGCCTGCATAGGGAGCGTCAAACCGGCAGCGGATCGTGGACGGCGAACCGCTATCAGTGGGCAGTGAGCGGCGGTTGCATCCCGCCGGACGGCTTTTGTATTCAAGGTCTTACGGCAGCGAACGCACTGCGCTGGAGAGGCGCTGCCCGAGCGTCTGCATGACGGCCGGTTTGACACGAAGCCGTGCAAGCGTCAAGCGGCCCGCGTTCCCTTCGTCGGCCGGGTAATTTTGCGCTGGAGAAAGCACAGGGCCGTTCCATGGCGCGGCCCCTTTGGCTTGCGCGGGCGGGCTGACTCAGAACGTTGTGGAAATGGTGAGGCGGAAGGTCTTGCGCGGCTCGTGGAAGATGTATTGCGCGCCGTAGGCCTCGATGGCTTCCTGGTACGTGTAGTCGCCCGCGCCGCCCGCCGGGAACATGGCGCGGGTGATTAACTCGGCAGAGCAGCTTTTCTGCTTTTCACCCAGAACCACGTCGTTGCAATAAGGCGTTTCATAGAGCCGCAGCGGGTTATAGGCATAGTAGAGCCGGAAGGGAGCGTTGATAACCGGCATGAACACCGAAAGCTCGGTGCCGAGGGACATGCGAGGAACGAAGTTGGTGCCCGTCACCGGACGGATGTTCCTCCGGAACCCGACTTCCGAGCCCGGGATGCCACCCTGGCAGGATCCATTGTTGTAGACCGGGCAGCCATAGAGCGGCGCAGTGAGAGAAGCAAAGCCCTCGGGGCTCTGAATCAACTGCCCGTGGTTGACCGCCGGATCGATGCCAAAGTCGTCGAAGAATGCAAAAGTGAACGGTCCGACGACGGGAATACGGTACTCGACGTTGGTGGAAAGGTTGGTATCGCCGCCGATAGAGGCGATCCCGTAAATAGGCAGCGGCACCTGGATACACTGGTTGTCTTCGGGGTTGGTCGGGTCGCGGGGAACGCAACTGCCATCCGGATTGGTGAGCTGGAAGTTGACGCGCGTGGGCACGTAGCCGTAGGGCGTGGCGGCGCGCACGTCAAAGCCGCGCATATCCGTTTCGCCGCCGGAGTAGAAGCGGTTGTTGGGCGGAGCCACGTTGCCGCCGAAGCCCTGGATGTAGGCCAACTGCGCGCGCACGCCCAGCACGTTGTGCCCTTCTCTCGACGGAATCAGGTAGTGCATGGGGATGTAGCGTTTGTATGCCACCGCGGAGTTCACGTATCGCACGCTGCCCCAGATGCCGGCCACCTGGACGAACGCGCTGTATTCCTTGCCATCCCGCGGACGTAGCGAGTTGCTCACGGTGTTGTACGAGTAGCTCAACCCGATCGAGCTGTTGATGATGCCGGCCAGCGGGTTCGACCCCTGCACGCCCGACCGGAAGGCAATTGTCTGGAAGAAGGTCTGCGAGGCCGAGCTGAAGGCCGTGATGTCGGATTTGGTCCACGAGTAGGTCATGCCTACGCGCTGGAACGCATGACGTTTCAATGGGTAGCTGATCGAAAAATTGATTCCGTCCGCGCCCACGTTGTAGTTCTGCGTGAGCGACTTCTCCGCATTGGAAAGGTTCAGCGAGGCGCCGGTGGTGGTCTCGTAGTTCTTGGCCGCGTTGTAATCCTGCTTGTTGTTGAAGATCTGGAATCCCAGGTTGATGGGGCGGTTGCGGATATACGGCTGGGTAAACCCGAACAGGAAGGTACGGCTGATGCTGCCCAGGTTGGCCTGGAGGCTGAGGGTTTCGCCCAGTCCAAGGAAGTTGTTCGTAGAGTAATTGACGCCCAGGAAGGCCCCCGAGAGTCCGCTCAAGCCGCCATTGAGGCCGATGGAGTTCTTACCCTTTTCTTTCACTTTCAGCAGCAGATCGACGGTGCCGGCGTCGGGATCCTGGTGAGCCTCGGAGTCCTGGTCGACCTTGAGCGGCGCGAAGTACTCCAGCTGATTGAGGCGGAGCAGGCTGTACTCCCACAACTGGGAGTTGTAGACCGAACCCTCGTCGAGCAACAGTTCGCGGCGGATGACGCGATCGCGGGTGACGGTGTTGCCCTGGAACTCGATGCGTGAGACGAAGAACTGCTTGCCCTCGTCGATGTCAATGTTCCAGGAGACGGTTTTCTTCTGCTCGTCGTATCGGGGCGTCGGCACAGCGCCGAAGTTGATGTAGCCCAGACTGCCGTAAGCCTTCTTCAGATTGTCGAGGCCCTTGCCGATCAGCGTGGCGCTGAACCAATCGCCGTCCTTGATGGGAAACGTGGCGCGCAGGGCCTTCCCGTTGGTGATTTGCTTGTTGCCCGTAAAGGTGATGGAGCCCATGTGGTAGCGCTCTCCCTCTTCAATAGTCATCTGGATGTCGATGCGCTTGCCCTTGCGCGGCCGGAAGGTGAACCAGTTCAGCCCGCCCTCGTCGCGGATCTGGGTCTTGGGCTGCTCCACGGCGGCGTTGGCGTAACCCTTGTCGCGGTAGGCCTGGCGCACCCGCTCCGTGTCCTCTTCGAGCTTCGAAGAGTCATAGGTCTGGGGCAAGAGATCCTCGAAGATGAGCGAATAGGGAATGCCGATGGGCTTGAGGTTCTTCATGGAGCGGCGCAGGTAGAGCGCGCCGAGGTGCCGGTTGCCCACGAAGGCGATCTTGCCCACCCTCACCACCGGGCCTTCTTTGATGTTGAAGGTCACCTGAACCGAGGCCGGAGGAATCGTCTTGACTTCAGTCTTGACGGTGGCGAACTGGTGCCCGTGCCCTGCGAGGAGCTCCTTGATGACTGTCTCCGCGTGCTTGATCTTGGGGTAGTCAAACTGGCTCTCCACGGAAAGCCCCACCTTCTCCTTCTTGAAGGCGTCCAGGATGTCGGAGTTGCTGATCGAGCTGTTGCCCTTATATACGATCTCGCGGATCCTGGGCTTCTCGCGCACAAAGACGTTGAGGATAATACCCTTCTCGGTGTCCTCGCGCTCGATGCGCAGATCCTCGAAGTAGCCGGTATTCCACAAGGAATTGAAGTCGCGCTCGATGGAGACGGCGTCGAACGTATCGCCCTCATGGGTGAACATACGGGCAAGGATGGTTTCTTTGGGGATGCGCCGGTTGCCGATGACGCGAATCTCCGAGATGGTAGCCGGCGTTTGCGCCAGGGCCGCCGCGGCGCTCGACACCAATGCCAGCAACATGAGCACGCGCCCCAAGCGCCTGGCGGCAGATGCGGCGCGGTGAATGGAAGTGTGCTTGATCTTCACCGGGTTCGGGCCCTGCGGCGAGCACAAAAATTTCTTCGTTCCATATTTCGGCTTCACAGGAAGAATATGCACACCCTCAATCGCTGAAAATCCGGTCTTCCCTTGGCAATCCGGTCCAACCTTAAGGAAAGATCGATTCTACAAGACCACGCCCACCCTGCCCAAACTGCCCGGGGTTCCAGCCGCCGGGGCCCCAAGAAACCATCTTTGTTCCCCGGGGCGGCAGCAAAAGTTCTCCATCGCTGGGCTGAAGCCTGCCGGGCTGCATTTAGGCTCGCCACCGCGTTTTTGCCGCAGATTCCCTCCCCTGCTCGCCGCCGCTCTCAGGGATGAATCCCTTCTGCTGGAATCTATCTCACAGTCTACCGGAACGGGACGGGCCGCGAAGCCTGTGCACTTCTCCGCACTGGGCGCTATGCGTCCTTAGACGCGCTCCTTCGGCTCTGGACACCCATGCCGGGGAGGAATTTTGCGGGATGGAGGGACGCCCGCAAGCGGATTACGCCCTGGAGCGGATGCCTCAGCCAGGCGAAACCAGCGCTGGCTCGCCGCGGATGCGGCCGCCACAGACTTCCACGTCGCTCATCCTGTCACTTCCTTGCCGTGCCTCGTCGCTTTGCCGCAATTCCCTGGCGCGCGTCTTCAGCCCGGCCGGAGTTGGATGCGGTGTAAGCAGATTTCCGGGCGTCCTCATCCCGTGTTTTTCTCTTCGCCTTTGCTTTTCAGCTACCATAGTATGTTCAACGCAATACTTGGCCGGAGTTGCGCTTCTGGGCGATCCGGCCCGGTATGCGAGGGCCGGCGCGGAGCGGAGTAAAGCTCAAAACCGGCCCCGGTTTGTGGCCGGGGTTGATGGCAGTGCAGTCGTAGGCCTGAACTCCATCGAGGCACCGGCCGAGGAGCAAATACCAGCCATATGATGTGGATGGTCCGGCTTGCGCTGCGGCGGCCTTATACCTTTGTCGTCTTCGCGCTGCTGATCCTGATTCTTGGCGTCTTCAGCATCGAGTCGATGCCGACGGACATCTTTCCCAACATCGATATTCCGGTGGTGACCGTGGTGTGGTTCTTCAACGGTCTCTCGGCGGATCAGATGGCCAACCGCATTGCGACCAACGCCGAGCGGGGCATGACCACGACGGTGAACGACATCGACCACATCGAGTCGCAATCGTTGGTCGGTATGAGCATCATCAAGATCTTCTTCCATCCCAACGTGAATATCGGCCAGGCGATCGCCCAGGTGACCGCGATCAGCCAGGTACAATTGCGCTCCCTGCCGCCGGGCGCCACGCCGCCCTTCATCATCCAGTACAACGCTTCCAGCGTTCCCATCCTGCAATTGGGCCTCTCCGGGCCGGGTTTGAACGAACAGCAGTTGAATGACCTGGCCACCAACACCATCCGCACTCAACTCGCCACTGTCGAAGGCGCGCAAACCCCGTACCCATACGGGGGCAAGCAGCGCCAGATCATGGTGGATCTGGACCCGAACGCGCTCCAGGCCAAGGGGCTTTCCCCGTCCGACGTCGTCAACGCCATTACCGCTCAGAACGTGATCGCGCCCTCGGGAACCATCAAGCTCGACCGCTTTGAATACCAGGTGGAGACCAACTCCGCGCCGTCCCTGCTGGCAGCCCTGGACGACATGCCCATCAAGACGGTTAACGGCGCGGTGGTTTATATCCGCGACGTGGCGCACGTCCGCGACGGCAATCCGCCGCAGACCAACATGGTCCGCGTGGACGGCCGCCGCGCCATCATGATGAACGTCCTCAAGACCGGCTCGGCTTCAACTCTGGACATTATCAGGAACGTACGCCAAATCATCTCCAGCCCGGGTCTGAAGGGCCAACTGCCTCCTCAGTTAAAGATCGCCGCCTTGTCCGACCAGTCGATCTTTGTCCGCAGCGCTGTCAGCGGCGTGGTGCGCGAAGCCATCATCGCCGCCTGCCTCACCGCGACCATGATCCTGATCTTTCTCGGCAGTTGGCGTTCCACCATCATCATCGCCGTCTCCATTCCGCTCTCGATCCTCTGTTCCCTCATCCTGCTTTACGCGCTCCACGAAACCATCAACATCATGACTCTGGGCGGCATGGCGCTGGCCGTGGGCATTCTGGTGGATGACGCCACTGTAGCCATCGAAAACATCAATCGCTACCTGGAAACAGGCCGGGAGCTGGAACAGGCCATCCTCGACGGCTCGGCGCAAATTGCCACACCGGCTCTTGTCTCCACCCTCGCCATCTGTATCGTCTTTGTGCCCATGTTCTTCCTCAACGGCGTGGCGCGTTATCTGTTTGTGCCCATGGCTGAGGCAGTGGTCTTTGCCATGCTGGCCAGCTACTTCTTATCCCGCACCCTTGTGCCTACCATGGCCAAGTACCTGCTCAAGGAGCATGACGATGCGGAGGTTACGAAAAAGCAAGCCAGCCGCAATCCGTTTACGCGTTTCCAACTTGGCTTCGAACGCGGCTTCGATCGCTTTCGCCGCGGCTATCTGGGCCTGCTGACCCTGTGCGTCGATCGCGCAGGAATCTTCCTCATCCTTTTCCTGGTGTTTTCCATAGCGTCGTTGGGACTGGCCCCGTGGCTCGGCCAGGACTTCTTCCCCTCAGTCGATTCCGGCCAATTTACGATTCATCTCCGCGCCCACACCGGCACGCGCATCGAGGAAACGGCCGCTCTTTGCGACCACGTCGAGGCAACCATCCGCCGGGAGATTCCAGCCAACGAGCTGGTTACGATCCTCGATAACATCGGCCTGCCCTACTCGGCGCTCAATCTTTCCTACTCCACGTCGGCCCCGGTGGGCCCTTCCGATGCGGACATCCAGGTCCAGTTGAGCCGCAACCATCATCCCAGCGAGGCATACATTGAGCGTCTGCGAGAGGTACTGGCGCGCGACTACCCTGGCGTGGCGTTTTACGTTGTGCCGGTGGACATCGTGACCCAAATTCTGAACTTCGGCCTGGCGGCGCCCATCGATATTCAGATCGTGGGCCCCAATCTCTACGCCAACCGCGCTCTCGCCGATCGCATGTTGAATGAGATCCGCTACGTTCCCGGCGCGGCCGACGCGCGCATCCAGCAACCCTTCAACTATCCAAATCTCACCGTAAACGTGGACCGCACCCGCGCCGCGGAGATTGGCCTGACCCAGCAGAACGTGGCCCAGAGCCTGTTGGTGGCGCTCAGCGGCAGTTTCCAGACCAGCCCCAACTTCTACCTCGATCCCCGCAACGGCGTTTCCTACAACATTGCCATCCAGGCGCCGCAGTACCGGCTCGACACCATGGCGGACCTCAAAAGCCTGCCGGTCACGAGTTCGGCCACGAACGCGGCCATGACCCAGCCCTCGGGCAGCATGTCGACAACCGCGCCCGGCGCTTCGCCGCTTGGCAGCGTAGCCCCCGCGCAGACCCCCGGCGCCCCCACGGCCGCCCCCGGCGCTCCCAGGCCGGTGCAGGTGTTGAGCAACGTTGCTTCCCTCGTCCCCGGCGCCGAGCAGGGCTTGATCAGCCATTACGACGTGCAGCCGGTGATCGATATTTACGCCAGCGTGGAAGGCGCCGACCTCGGCAGCGTGACCCGCGCCATGCAGAGGATTGTGGCCAGCCACCAAAAGGAGCCTGCCCCGCGGCTCCGAATTCATCTTCCGCGGCCAAAGCGAAACCATGTACAGGCCCTACCTTGGCCTCTTGAGCGGCCTGGCTTTTTCCATTCTGCTGGTCTACCTGCTCATCGTGGTCAACTTCCAGTCATGGCTGGATCCGTTCCTCATTATTTCGGCGCTGCCGGCGGCGCTGGCCGGAATCGTCTGGTTTCTCTTCCTCACCGGAACGCGGCTGAGCGTGCCCGCGCTCACCGGAGCCATCATGTGCATGGGCGTGGCCACGGCCAACTCCATTCTGGTGGTGAGCTTTGCGCGTGAGCAAATGGAAATCCTGGTAGGCGATGCGCGGCGCGCCGCGCTGAGTGCAGGCTTCGTCCGCCTGCGCCCGGTGCTGATGACGGCCCTGGCCATGATCATCGGCATGGTGCCCATGGCGCTGGGCCTCGGCGATGGCGGCGAGCAAAATGCGCCGCTGGGCCGCGCCGTGATCGGCGGCCTGCTGCTGGCCACCGTGGCCACGCTGTTTTTTGTGCCCGCGTTCTTCTCTCTCATTCACGGCCGCATCGAGCGCCGGCGCGAACGGGACCGTGATTCCGCTTCCGCCAGTTTCGATGAATTCGACGCCAGACCGGAGTAGATGCTTATGACCCAGGAACCGAACCCGCACTCTCAACCCGCCGCGGTAAGCCACGAAGCCGCTCCCGAGCAAGCTCCCATCTCACCGCGCAAGGTCCTGACGGTTGTCGCCTTCATTGTGCTCATTCTGGGCGTGCTCGCGGCCATCGGCATCCTACGCCGCATACATGCCGGCACGGTTCTGGCCGAGCGCACAGATGCTCTGGCCGCGCCCACGGTAGCCGTTGCGCCCGCGAAGGCCGGAGCGCCCGTAGAAACGCTTGTGCTCCCCGGCAACGTGACTGCATTTACCGACTCGCCCATCTACGCACGCACCGACGGCTACCTCGACCACTGGTACTACGACATCGGCTCCAAGGTGAAGAAGGGCGCGCTGTTGGCCGTCATTTCCACCCCCGAGCTGGACAAGCAGGTTACGCAGGCCGAGTCGGACCTGGCCACCGCCCAGGCCAACGCCAACATCGCGCGCATCCAGGCGGAGCGGTATTCGGGGCTGGTCAAATCCGACGCCGTCTCGCAGCAGGACACCGACACCTATGTGAGCCAGGCCGCCGCCACTGCGGCAGCGGTCAAGTCAGCCCAGGCCAACGTGCAGCGCTTGCGCGAGCTGCAATCCTTTGAGAAGGTCTATGCGCCCTTCGACGGCGTGGTGACGGCCCGCGCGGTCGATATCGGCCAGCTCATCGGTTCAGGTTCCGGACAGACCGCCGGAACCGAGCTCTTCCACATGCAGGCCCTCCAGACGCTGCGCGTTTACACCAACGTGCCGCAGCTCTACTCGCAAACGCTGAAGCGCGGCATGAAGATTGATCTCGCATTCCCGGAGCACCCAGGAAAGACGTTCGACGGCACGCTGGTGCGCACCGCCGACGCCATCGATCCCGTGAGCCGCACACTGCTGGTTGAAGTCGACCTGGACAATCGCTCCGGCGAGCTGATGCCCGGCGCGCTGGCCCAGGTTCACTTCAAGGTTCCGCCGGTCGGTCCCACGTTCGTCGTGCCCACGGCGGCTCTCATCTTCCGCCGCGAAGGGTTGCAGGTTGCGGTCGTCGTTGAAAGCAGCCAGGGGACAGTCGCGCGCCTCGTGCCGGTTGTGATCGGTGAGGATGACGGCGCCACCGTGCAGATCGTCAGCGGCCTGAACCCCGGCGACCAGGTCGTCCAGGATCCGCCCGACTCGCTGATCGACGGCGAAAAAGTGACGGTCGAGAAGCCGGGCAGCGGCTCAAACGCGGGAGGTTTCTAGCCATGCTTGCGCTCCCGCTCTCCGATCAGGCATCTTCAACGCAGCTCTGTCATCCTGAGGCAAATTCAACACAACACTGTCATCCTGAGGCAAATTCAACACAACACTGTCATCCTGAGCGGAGCCGCTCGCGTTCTTGGCGAGCGGCGAAGTCGAAGGACCTGCTTTTCGTCGCTCTTTCCAGTGCAGCCCTTCTCCTCGCCGGCTGCAAGCCCGTCGGCCCCAACTACAATCGCCCCGGCTACAACGCGCCCTCCGTCTACAAAGAAACCGGCGCAACGGCAGTAGTTGTTCCTCCTCCCAATCCGCAAGGCGGCGCATGGCAGCCGGCGAACCCCTCCGACGGCATGTTGAAGGGCAAGTGGTGGGAGATTTACCAGGATCCGCGGCTCAACCAGCTCGAAGAGCGCATCGACTCGAACAACGTGCAGCTCCGCCAGGCAATGGAGCTTTACCTGGCCGCGGAGGACCAGGTGCGAGCGGTCCGCGCCAATCTCTATCCCACGCTGTCGGCCGGTCCTTCCATCAGCCGCGACCGAGTGTCGGCCAACCGTCCACTCAGCACGCCCGGCGGAGCCACCACCTATGGCGATTTCGTCATCGCCGGCCAAGCCAGTTGGGAGCCGGACTTCTGGGGCCGCATCCGCCGCACCGTGGAGCAGGCGCGCGAGAATGCCCAGGCCGGCGCAGCCGACGAGGCCAACGTGGCTCTCACGCTCCATGCGGAGATGGCCACCGACTATTTCGCCCTCCGCGGACTCGACTCCCAGATCAAGCTGCTCACCGCCACGGTCGCCGATCTCGAGCACCAGCTCGATCTCACGCAGCGGCGCTTTTCCGGCGGCGTGGCCACCGCGGTGGACGTGGCTCAGGCGCAGACGCAGCTTGAAACCGTACACGCCCAGCTTGTCGACCTGGGCGTGGCGCGCGCGCAGTACGAGCACGCCATCGGCACTCTCGCCAACTTGAACCTTTCTGGCTTCAGCATTCCGCCCTCGTCGCTCGATCTTGGGCTGCCGAAAGTTCCCTTGGGCGTGCCCTCGCAACTGCTGGAGCGGCGTCCCGACATCGCCGAAGCCGAGCGACTCACCGCCGCGGCCAACGCGCAAATCGGCATCGCGGTCAGCGCGTTTTATCCCACCGTCACCCTCGGCGGATCGGGCGGCTTCGAAAGCACCAGCCCCGGCACGTGGATTCAGGGCCCGAGCTCTCTTTGGAGCCTCGGCGCGCAGGCAACGGAGCTCCTCTTCGACGCCGGCCAGCGCCACGCGCTCACCGATGCCGCCCGCCACAGCTACGAAGCGCAGGCCGACGGTTATCGCAACACGGTCTTCCAGGCATTTGATGACGTAGAGAATCAACTCTCCTCGTTGCGCATCCTGGAGCAGGAAGCCAGTGCGGAACAGCAGGCCGTGGACGCGGCACAGCACTCCTTCGATCTCTCCAACGACCGCTACAAAGGCGGAGTGACCAGCTATCTCGAGGTCCTCACCGCCGAGCAGACGCTGCTGCAGGATCAGGTAACGGCCATCGACATCGAGAGCCGGCAGTTCGCGGCCAGTGTGAGCCTCATCCGTGCGCTGGGCGGCGGCTGGGATGTGACGCAGATGCCGTAAGAACGATTCCTAAATGGGAATCTCCGGTTAGCCGGTCAACCGCTCCCTACGAAGCGAAAACATCATATGCTTACTGTCGTGTGGTTCGCTTCCTGCCGAAAGTTGAATCCTGGAGAGCCATAAGAAGTCCGAAAATGGCACCGCCTAGGAGCGAAGAGTAAAGAAGCTCAATCACGTTCTGAAGCTGTGGCTGGTCCGACGGATTGCCGTACAGCTTCCACCGGATGTAGCGATCGGCCAAGTCCAATATGAACAGACCAACGCCAATCCCAAGCATGCCGAATCCAAAATGAGCCTCAAATCCTATAGGTTCCTTTCCCCGGCGATTAATTGGGCTCCAAGAGATTTTCCCATCCGGCGAGCGCAAGAGGAGTCGTGAAGACAGATAAGCCCAAACAAGCGCCAGAATGAGCGCGAACACGAAAGGCAAGACTTGATGGTTCATGATGGTGGCATTCTAGCTCGTTATCCATTCCTTTTCCAGATGAACCTGCTCCTTGCCAGGTCCCCCAGCGCTTGCTATGAGTTCCGGACGGTTGGTCGCCAACTCGGCAGTTACCTTTTAGTCAATGCATCCCTGGCGTCCGGGGTCAGACAAAACGAGCAAACTCGAAACCTTGCGCAAATGCTTCTTCTTCTTGTCTCAAACGGACGGTTCGGCCAAGCTGACCCATTACCCATGGGGAGCAGCCCTCATTTCTCGCAGGACACCTCCCGAAAAGTCAAGCCCCGCCCATCGTCGATTCACTGGTACGCCATTGAAACTAAAGGCGCAAAATCGTGCGCATGGTTTGCCGATTAATTCGCTTGAAATCGCTAACCTTGTCTCAGGATCACCAGAAACGATTCGAGGCGATCACAGGCGCCCATCTGATCCCTGCTCCCTGGTCTCTGACCCCTGACCCCTGAACCCTGAACCCTGTTCTTGGACACCGGCGTCCCGTAAGTGCTTTGTTATCAAATATGGACGTATGCGGAGGTAGGTATGGAGGTATGGATGGTCTCGTAAGTCATTTGTTATCAAATATGGAGGTATGGCATCCCCGGGGGAGGGGGGGATATTTACCCAAAAGTCAACATCCCGGCCTCGCCGCAGTCTTGGGACGAGGGAAATGGGGTAGTGGCATCGGCAGCGGGGCTCCGCGCTACCTACTGAGACTGACGCGAGAATGCCGCCTCCGGCACATCCGTGAGCACCACACCCGGCCCTTCCCACAACAGCCGCGGCGCGCCCTCACTGGCGGTGTTCAGGGCTTCAACTTGAATCGCGTGCAAGCCCGCGCGCAGGCCGAGCGAGCCGCGGTCGTAACGCAGCGCATTTCCGGGCGAACCGCACACCTGGGCGAATGGTGGGCCGGTCCTTGCGACTTCCATGCCATCAATGACCAGCCGCGCGCCGTCGCGGTCGATGAGATGGAACGTGTATCCGCCGTCGGCGGGAATTTTGATGAATCCGTCCCACACCGTTGCATAGCGTGTCAATCCCTGCGCGTTGGCGGCAAGATCCGGTGACGCGCCGGTCAGTGCAGGCTGCAGCGCTGAGAATTCCGGCAGCCCGGTCAATGTGCCCGAATATATTTTCCAACTCAGGCCCGGCGAGGTCGCCCCCGAAGCCTTCACAGCGTCGTGCCATTGCCCCACGGCCACCAGTCCCTGCGCCGCCCAATCCTGGTGGCCGGCTTTATCGGTCACGTGGAGCAGCACGCGGAATCGGCCCGCGCCATTCCTGCCGTCAAGCTCGGTTCCCAGCGCATCCGGGAAGCGATGGCGCGCGCGGCGATGGTGAGATGTGCTTCCATCGCCAAACAGCCACGTGTACTGCGCACCGGGTACCGCCTGCGCGGTGAGCGTGATTTTCTCATCCGGCGCGAAGACTGGCGGGTCGGATCTGAAGGCCGCCACCAGCGCGGGCGCCGGCTCGAATGCCGGCTGCGCCGCGCCGCCCGAAACCACAAGCGGCATCTGCGCGTCGCTGGTCACGCGCGTCTGGCCGTACTTCACGTTGTCGAAGGTCACGTCGCTCACGTCGCCGATGATGGTCGATTCGGCGAGCGGCGGCTGATCGAGCGCCCAGATGTTGCGGAATGTGAATCCGTGCAGTGCGGGCTGCTCCTGCTCCATCTGCGCCAGCGAGTACCAGTTGTCGAGGAGGAGATTCTCGAAGGTCACGCCGGAGTGGTCGCCCTTGGCGCCGTTCGCGCCCCAGAGGCCGAGCAGCCCGAAGGTCTGGCCGCAGGCGCCGATGCCGGCGTGCAGAATATCGGAGTCGCGGAGCGTGAAGTTGCGCGAGTTGAAGATTTTTTGCGGCCAACCGATGCGCACCACGTTCGAAATGCTGGTCGAGAATTCGCTGTTCTCAATCAGAATGTTGCTGACATCGGAGCCCGGCCGCACCATGTCGGCCTCGTCGTACCCATCCCAGTTGCCCAGCATCGCCAGATCGTCGTCCGAGGCGCGAAAGAACGCGTGATTGACCACGGTGTCGCCGCCGCCCAGCCAGTCCATGCCGTCCTGGTTGGCGTTGTCGGGGTTGCCGCCGATCACGCGCAGATCGTCGTAGCGGAATCCCGTCGAATCCTTCATCTGGATGGACCATGTGCGCGAGCGAACGATGCAGGTGAGGCCGTCGATCTCCACGTTGTGCGCGTCGTAGCCGACGATGCAGTGCCAGTCGGGCTTCTGCATCCAGCCGGTGTCGCTATTCGGGTCCTGGGGGCCGTCATAGACAATGGTTCCGCGGCCCAGCACTTTCACGTTCTCCACCTGCCACAGATTCAGGCTGCCGAAGATGTACGCTCCCGGCTCGAGGTAGATGGTGTCGCCGCTTTTGGGATTCAGGCTCTCCCGATGCACGCCCGCAGGGACAACGGTCACGTTTGGCCCGCTCGGCGGTGGCGGGGGCGGCGACCCGGCAAAGAGGAACAGCATTCGTGCGTCGTTCAGGAAGTCGCCGGGGCGCGAGATGGCCAGCTTAGCCGGGCCGGGCAAGCGAAAGCGGATAGTTTGCGGCTCTCCCTTCGGGTGCGTGGCGCGCAGGCCCAGCCGCCACGGCTCAATGTCCACGCCGCGATCCCAGAAATTCGGGTCGGCCGCGGTGATCGAAATCTCGACCGGCCCCGTTGTGTCGAAGCTCACGAACTCGTAGTTCGAAGCGGCGTGCGCCACGTCGACGCGCTGATTATTCACCGTGACGGCGAAGAAACCGTTGCTCATCTCCGCCGGAACCGGCGCGGTCTGGATCTGCGCAGCGCCGCGGGCAACGGGGCAGAGCGCAAAAAAGACGGCAAGCAACGCGCGAAAATCGGGCAACAGGCAACCCTCGGGAGAGAAGTCTAAGAACCAGACCACTGTAGCACCCGGCCGTCTGGGTTCAGCTACAGCGCAAACTGCCGGATCATGGGGTACGCAGAGGATCGATCAGTCGATGTGCATGGAACAGGGATACCGGTCGCGATACATAGCCACCGGCTTGAAGCGCCGCGGCATTTTCAGATCCCTTCGCCCATCGACACATAAACGCGCAGACGCTCCAGCTCCACGCGGTAGGCGCTGCGCTCGGCCTCTTCGTCGGCGAAGGGCTTGGCCCAGTGCTCGTGCGCGCCCAGGCGTTCTTCCAGCTCCTCCACGCGCGCCGAGAGCGCAATCAGCGCGTCAGAGAGCGGATCCTTGATGTCGTGTGGATCGGTGATAAGCACCCGCTGGCCATTGTGGTAGACAATATGCGCGGGAACGCCTACCACGGTGGAGTTGGGCGGCACGTCCGTGAGCACCACCGAACCCGCGCCCACGCGCGAGTTCTCACCCACGGTGATGTTCCCCAGCAGATTGGCGTTGTTGCCGATAAAGACGCCATCGCAGACCGTGGGGTGGCGCTTGCCGTGCTGCTTGCCGGTGCCGCCCAGCGTGACGCCTTGGTACATGGTCACGTCGCTGCCCACGACGGCGGTCTCGCCGATCACGACGCCTGTAGCGTGATCGATGAAGAGCCGCCGCCCAATGAGCGCGCCAGGATGGATATCGACGCCCGTGAAGAATCGGCCCACTTGCGAGAGCAGGCGCGCGGGCAGGCGCAGCTTGCGACGCCACAGCCAGTGCGAAACGCGATGCATCCACACTGCCCAGAGCCCCGGATAGCAGAGCAGAACCTCCAGGCGAGTGCGCGCAGCCGGGTCGCGCTCCATCACGGAGTCGATGTCGTCACGAATTCGGCCCAACCAGGACATGACTTTCAAGGGCCCCCAGAGACCAGGGACACAGGAACCGGGGAACTTCTTTCGGCGCGCGCCTGAGTACCCAGTCCCGGTTCTCTGTTCTCTATTCCCTGTTCGCTACTCCCTATTCTTATGCCGTCACCGCGATCGGCTCGGGTTGCAAAGCCAGCGCCTGCTGGCGCAGCGGCTCAAAGAGCACGCTCGACAGATAGCGCTCGCCGAAGTCGGGTAGCACAACCACAATCAGCTTACCTTGATTCTCAGGCCGCGCGGCCACCTTGAGCGCAGCGACCGCCGCCGCGCCGGAGCTGATGCCGACAAAGAGGCCTTCCTCTTTGGCGAGCCGCCGCGCCATCTCGATTGACTCGTCGTTGGTCACCTGCACCACTTCATCAATGAGCTTGATATCGAGCACGTTGGGCACAAATCCGCCGCCAATTCCCTGTATCTTGTGCGGGCCGGGCTTGCCGCCTGAGAGTACGGCACTGTCGGAGGGTTCAACGGCGACGGCCTTGAACGATGGCTTCCTCGGTTTGATGTAGTTCGAAACGCCCGTGATGGTGCCGCCGGTGCCGACGCCGGAGATGAGAATATCGACCTTTCCGTCGGTGTCGTCCCAGATTTCGGGGCCGGTGGTGTGCAGGTGAATGGCCGGGTTGGCGGGGTTGGCGAACTGCTGCAGGACGTAGCCGTTGGGCGTCTTTTCCAGGATCTCGCTGGCCTTTGCGATGGCGCCTTTCATGCCGTTGGGGCCGGGGGTGAGCACAATCTCGGCGCCATAAGCGAGCAGCGTCACGCGGCGCTCCAGGCTCATGGTTTCGGGCATGGTGAGGATGAGCCGGTAGCCCTTGACTGCGGCCACAAACGCCAGCGCGATGCCGGTGTTGCCGCTGGTGGGCTCGATGAGCACGGTCTTACCGGGGCTTATTTTGCCCCTCCTCTCCGCGTCCTCGATCATGGCAAAGCCGATGCGGTCCTTGACGCTCGACGCGGGGTTCTGGCTTTCCAGCTTGGCGACGATGGTCGCCGGCAGTCCGGCCGCCACGCGGTTCAGCCGCACCAGAGGAGTGCGGCCAATCAATTCAGTCACATTCGCGGCAATGTGCGCCATAACGATCTCCTTTTTCCGGGACCATAAGCCCGGATCGCTCGTAAAGCAGATGGATGGGGAATGGTGCGAGCTGTCGGTTGGGGAAAAGCGCGCCCTTCAGGCGCACACCGGCATCGGAGCTGGCACCAGGACGGTGTTAGCGACATCGATGCATACAGATAGGGTAGACCCACCAGCACGTCGATGGCAAGAGCTTCTTTTTCCGGTGCGTGCAGAGCACAGTGGCCGAGGCATGTGGGTAGAGTACCGGCAAAGCGCAGACAGCCCGCGAAACCGGACAAAATTCAAGCTCAGCCGGTGTTTCTCAGCCCCGCCGAAATGCCGTTGATCGTGGCGGCAATGGCGCGGTTCACTTCCGGCGTGTCCTCGCCCTGGCGCTTGCGGCGCAGCATGTCGACTTGGATCAAATGCATGGGATCGACGTAGGGGTTGCGCAGCTTGATCGAGTGCGCGAGCACCTGGTTCGTCTCCAGCAGCTCCGTCTGGCGCGTGACCGCCAGAACCGCGCGGACGGCGCGATGGAACTCCGCCTCGAACAGGTCGTAGACCCGCTCGCGTAGCGTCTCGTCCTTCACCAGGGTCGAGTACAGACGCGCGGTGCCCAGGTCTGCCTTGGCCAGCGCCATCTCCACGTTGCGCAGCAGATCGATGAATAGCGGGAACTCCTTGGCCATGGTCTGCATCAGGGCAAGACTCGCTCCGGGGGGCGCGCCCGTCCGCGCGGCATACTGGTCAACGGCGTAGCCTACGCCGAACCACGCGGGCACGAGGAGCCGCGATTGCGTCCAGCCGAAGACCCAGGGGATGGCGCGCAGATCGGAGAGTCTGGGAGAATCGCCGCGCCGTGCCGGCCGCGAGCCGATCTTCGCATTCTCAAGCTCGCCGACCGGCGTGCCCTGCTCGAAGTACGTCAAGACGCCGGGTCGTCGAGGATGTGCTCGCGGTAAAATCCGTAGGCGAGATTCGACAGCTCGTCGAACGCGGCCTCCCACTCCGGCTTCAGCACTCCCGTGAAGTGGCCTTGCGGGTCACGCGCGTTGGGCCGCGCCAGCGCATCCAGTGAGGCGGCAATCATCAGTTCCAGATTGCGCTCGGCCAGCACCTCGTCGGCGTATTTGAAGTTGAGCACCTCGCCCTGCTCGGTGATGCGCAACTGGCCGTCGAAGGCATCGAAGGGCTGTGCGAAGATGGCGCGATGCGTGGGCCCTCCGCCGCGGCCCACCGTCCCGCCGCGCCCATGGAAGATGCGCAGCTTGACGCCGGCCTCGCGCGCCGCCACGTGCAGATCGCGATGCGCGCGGAAGATCTCCCACGTCGAGGTCAACATGCCGCCGTCCTTGTTCGAGTCGGAATAGCCGAGCATCACCTCCTGCCAGTTTCCCCAGGATTCCAGGAGCCGTCGGTAGTCGGGCCGGCTCCAAAGCTCGCGGCAGATGGCCGGCGCGTTGCGCAGATCGTCGATCGACTCGAAGAGCGGCACGGGCATCAGGCCGGGGTCGCGGCCGGGCCCCTCGCCTGCGCCCTCCACCTTCACCCCGCCCAGCCGCGCCAGGCGAATCACCGCCAGCACATCGTCCACCGACGACGCGCCGCTGATGACGTACTGGCGAATCGCCTCGGGCGAGCATCCTTGCTTGGCCTCGGCCACCACGCGGAAGGTCTCAAGCACGCTCGCCGTCTCTGCGGAAAGGCTGTTCTGCAGCGCGGGTGCGATGGTGTCGCTGATCGTCTCCTGCAATGCCCTGGCGTGAACCCGCGCGTGCTGCCGGATGTCGAGCGTGTGCAGATGCAGCCCGAAGGTGCGCACCTGCAGGATCAAGGGATCGATGAGGGTGCGCGCGATGCGCAGTCCTCCATTCCCGGCCAGCGAGGCGCGCAGCGTTTCCAGGTCGTCAAGAAAATCCTGTACCGAGCAGTAGGCGGGCAGCGCCTGGGTCAACTTGTCCTGGCCGCGTGCCAGCGTATAGGGCGTGACTGGCAGTGAACCGCCGACGCCCGCGTGCGCTTCTCCCGCCTGCTCCAGCGTGCGCTGCACCCGCGCCTTCAGGCAGATGACAAAACGCCGATAATACTCGAACTCGTACTGCGCCCCGAAAACCTGCGCCTCGGGCGTGCGCACCTGCGCCACGTAGGCGCGCAGGCGATCGAGCAGCGCCTCGCTCACCGGCCGCTGTTGCGCGCTTGTAGTGAGCAGATCGATGATCTCGTCGAGGCGGCGCTGATAATAAAACAGCAAATGCCCACGCGCCAGATGTAGAGCGGCGCGCGTCACTTCGGCTGTGACGAAAGGATTCCCGTCGCGGTCGCCGCCGATCCAGGAGCCGAAGCGCAGGACAAGCGGCAGCTCGTGCGGCTCCATCTCCAGCCCGTACGCGGCGCGCAGGGCCGCTGAGATCTCGCGGTAAAGCTCGGGCAGGGTCTCGAATATCGAGACGTCGTAGTAGTCGAGGCCCATCTTGATCTCGTCGTAGACCGTGGGCCGGCGCGAACGCACCTCATCGGTCTGCCACAACCCGGTGATCTCGGCCAGCACCAGTTCTTCGAGCCGCGCCAAATCCTGTTCTGGAAGCGGAATGCGGTCCAGCGCCTCAAGAAACTGGCCGATGCGGCGGCGCTTGAACATTACGGTGCGCCGTGCCGCCTCAGTGGGGTGCGCTGTGAACACGGGCACGATCAGCACGCGGCGCAACCAGTTCAGCGCTTCTTCCGCGCCAATACCTACCCGGCGCATCTCGCACAGAGTGCCTTCGAGGGACCCGCGCTGCCGCCCCGCCTGCCCGCTCAACCGCAGCGCAACGCGGCGGCGCTTGCGATGATTCGTTTCCGCGAGATTGATGAGCTCGAAGTAGAAGGCGAAGGCCCTCGTGAGCAGAACGGCGCGCCCCACGGGCATCGCGTGCACCAGCTCCATGGCCGCGGCGGCATGGCGGGCGGCCTCTTCGCCGCGGCCTTGCGTTTCCGCGTCGCGCCGGCGGATGGTGCCCTGCCGCAGCGCCTCGACCTCGAGGAAGAATTCCTCGCCAACCTGCTCGCGCAACACCGCGCCCAGCAGCGTGCCCAGCGAGCGTACGTCGCGGCGAAGGGGCGCCTCTTTCAGGTCGCCGCTTTGCGCTTCCAGCTCGGCCAGCCGCTGCGCCCAGCTCTCGGGATTCCAAAGTAGAGCCATCGTGTCTAAATTATGCACGACGCTAATGTCCTGAGTCGAAAGTTCGCATCAATAGGAATGGTCATCCTGAGCGAAGTTTGGCCGGTTTTTTGGCCAAACGGAGTCGAAGTGACCTGCATTTGGGATGTGCGATTTATGTGACAAACTTTGGATTCACCACGCTAACGGGAATTGCTTCAAGAGGCAGCCGTCTGCGCCTCAAGCTGTCCCATCAGCTCCTCCCACTCTGCGGTGAGCGCGGCAAGTTGCGCGCGCAACTCCTCGGCGAGCGCGGTCAGGCGTTGTGTTTCGGCCGCAGAGACGTAGACAGCCAGTTGCTCCTCGGTGTGCGCGATGGAGGCTTCGACGCGCGGGATCTCCTCTTCGAGGAACGCGCAGCGGTCTTCCATCTGCTTCTGCTTGATCGGATTCAGGCGGCGAGGGCGATGGCCCGGTGACATCGTGGCGTCTCCGGACGGCTCGGGCCCACCCTCGATGACGATCGTGGTTCCGATCGATGCGGACCTTTCGTGTTGCGAGGCCGCCTTTTGCGGCGCGTTCGGGATGGCCTTCGCCACAGAAGGGCTGCTGCATGCAATGCCTTTGCGCCGCAGATAGTCTTCGTAATTCCCCTCGTACGCCGCGATCGCGCCGTTCTCGATCTCGAGCACGCGCGTGGCCAGGCGATCGATAAAGTACCGGTCATGGGAAACGAAGATGACCGTCCCGCTATACCCGTCAAGGGCTTCGAGCAGCACGTCCTTGGCGCGCATGTCCAGGTGATTCGTCGGCTCGTCGAGCAGCAGAAAGTTCGACGGCGACACCAGAATGCGCGACAGCGCGTAGCGGTTGCGCTCCCCGCCCGAGAGCACGCCGAGCGGCTTGAAAACGTCGTCGCCCGAGAACAGGAAGCAGCCGAGCAGCGACCGCAGCTCACCTTCCGGTATGCGCCGGGCAGCGCGGCTCATGTCGTCCAGCATGCGCGCTTCGGGATCGAGCACCTTGTATTGATCCTGCGCGAAGTACTCGGCGATGACGTTGTGGCCGAGGCGGATCGAACCTGCCGTGGGCGCCTCCGCGCCGGTGAGCAGCTTGATCAGCGTGGACTTGCCCGCGCCGTTCACGCCCACCAGCGCCACGCGGTCGCCGCGCTCGATGGTGAACCGCGCGCCCGCAAACACATGTTTCGGCCCGTAGCTCTTTGCCAGGCCCTCGGCTTCGGCCACGGTGCGCCCCGAAGGCGGCGGCTGCGGAAACCTGAAGTGGATGACCGGCTCTTCCTCGGGAACCTCTATCCGCTCGATCTTATCCAGCTCCTTGATGCGCGACTGCACCTGCTTGGCCTTGGTGGCCTGGTAGCGGAAGCGTGTGATGAATGCCTCGAGGTGCTCGATGCGCTCGCGCTGGTTGCGGTAGGCGGCCACGATCTGCTCGCGCCGCTCGTCCTTCTGCTTCAGGTATTTTGTGTAGTTCCCCTGGTAGATCGTTAGGCGCTTGTTCCATATCTCCACGGTGCGATCGATCGTGACGTTGAGAAAGTAGCGGTCGTGCGAAATGAGAATGTACCCGAATGGGTAGCTCTTGAGGTAGTCCTCGAGCCAGTTGCGCGACTCAAGGTCTAAATGGTTTGTAGGTTCGTCCAAAAGCAAAAGATTCGGCTTGGCCAGCAGCAGTTTGGCCAGCGCGATGCGCATCTGCCAGCCCCCCGAGAACTCCTCGGTCCGCCGCGCCCAATCGTCCTTCCCAAAGCCGAGGCCCGTGAGCACGCTGCCCACCTGCGCTTCGAGAGCATAGGCGTCGAGCGCGTGGAGCCGGTCCTGCATCAACGAATAGCGCTCGGCGGCGGCCTGGTATTCCACGCTCTCATGATCCAGCTCGGCCATCTGCCCGGCCAGGCGCTCAACCTCGCGCTGCATTTCGTGGACTTCGTCGAAGACGGTCAGGCATTCCTCAAACACCGTCCGGCCCGCGAGCTGCAAACCCTCCTGCGGCAGATAGCCGATGCTGATGCCGCGTGTCTGTTCGAGCGAGCCGTAGTCCAGCGTCTCCAGACCGGTGAGGATCTTCATCAGCGTCGATTTGCCCGCGCCATTGGCTCCTACGAGCGCGGTTTTTTCGTCGTTGCGGATGAGCCAGTCGGCCTCGAGAAACAGTACACGCGGTCCAAACCGTTTGCCGGCATGTTGCAGTGCGAGCATGAAAGTCTATTCTCGCAGAGACCGTAAGTGCCTTCCTGAGCCTCGCGGCGAGACTCGCACATGCGAACCAGGGCCGTTATGATCGATCTGGCGATGGGGCCTTGCTGTTCTGCCTGACCTGTAGTTGCCGAATGAACTCATGATGCGGCTCGAATACGGAGGAAACATGACAACGAGTTTGACCGAGCGGCGCGAGTTTTTGAAGCAAGCCGGTCTGGTGGGTTCGCTGGGGTCGGCGGCGATGATGGCCGGACTTCCCAGGAGTGCGATGGCCTTCGGAGGCGAAACGGCGCGCGTTGTCGAAGACTCGGTCGTGCCCGCGCAGGCTGAAGAGGCGCCGAAATACCACATCAAGTTTGCCGTTTGCGGCATGAGCCATGACCACATCTACGGCATGATCGGCGCCGTCCAGCGCGGCGGCGGCGAGTTGGTGGCTGCATGGGGCGGCGAAGAAGACAAGCTGGCCCTCTTCCGCAATCGCTTCCCCGATGTAAAGGTCCTCGCCACGCAGGACGAGATCCTAGACGACCCCGCGGTGCAGCTGGTTCTCACCTCGCAGGTCGCCAGCGAGCGCGCCGGGCTGGCCGTGCGCGCCATGAAGCGCGGCAAAGATTTTCTCTCCGACAAGCCGGGGATGACGACCCTCGATCAACTTGCGGAGGTGCGCAAAACCATTGCCGAAACCAAGAGAATCTACGCAATTCTCTACAGCGAGCTTCTGGAAGTGAAGGCGGCCGTCTACGCGGGCGTGCTGGTGCGGCAGGGCGCCATCGGCAAGGTGATCCAGACCATCAACATCGCGCCGCACCAGATCGTCCAGGGCGGCGGAGATTCCGGCGGCGCGATGCCGCGGCCCAACTGGTTCTGGAACCCGGATCAGGCGGGCGGAATCCTTTGCGACATCGGCTCGCACCAGGTGGACCAGTTCCTGTTTTACACGGGATCGACAGAGGCCGAGGTCGTGGAGTCGCAGATCGCGAATGTGCGCCATCCCCAGCACCCGCGCTTCCAGGACTTTGGCGACATGGTGCTGCGCGGCAACCGTGGCCTGGGCTATGTGCGGCTCGATTGGTTCACGCCCGGCGGCGTGGGAACCTGGGGCGACGGCCGGCTCTTCATTCTTGGCGCCGACGGATATATAGAGATGCGCAAGTACACGAACATTGCGGTGAGCCACCGGGGCAACAACCTCTTCGTGGTGGATAGCAAGCAGGCGCGTTATATCGACTGCACCGCCATGCCGCTTCCCTTCGGACCGCAGTTTGTGGCCGACATTGTGAACCGCACTCACCTTGCGCAGAACCAGGACGAGGCCCTTCTGGCCGCGGAATTGGTAATCCAGGCGCAAAGCAATGCGAGATGGGTCAAGCTGCAGGACTGAAGGGCGGAACACCAAGGGTGTCGGCTACTGTTTCACCGCGGCCGGCGATGGCCCGCCAAGTCCCGGCGCATCGGGAATCCTGCACACGGCGTACCTTGCAGGCGGCTGACCCACCTCCCAGGAAAGCAAACTCACCACGATAGGGGGTGCCCCATCCAAGCTCCGCTTGGGTGGGGGCTGACTCGCTAACTTGCCAACTTGCCAACTTGCTACTCGCTGACTCCGCGGGTGGCCCACCTCCCAGGAAAGCAAACTCACCACGATAGGGGGTACCCCGTCCTGGCTCCGCTATAGCGCGTCTCCTGCAGGTGTAAGCCAGGGCACAATCGCTAAGTGGCTTTTTCATCAAGAAAAAGCCGCCTTGAATACTGTCTGAAATGGCTCATAGTTGCAGCAGAGCCGCCGTAACTATCTCAGAAGATACGCGCTTTCCTGCGATATTTCCTGCACCTTCGACAGAAGCCGCTTCAGCACTCCATCGCGCCGCAAAGTGCGGGGCTGTGCAGAGGCTCCCAAAGGCTATCTCGATTACTAAAGTACATTGGCCTGTAGTAATTTGACGGATCGGCCCTGGATATTTCTTACTGATCTACATCCCTTGGTTTAACCCATCGGCAGTGAAAGTTCTCCGATAAACAGGGGCCAGCGAGGGCTTCGCTGAGTAAGAAACAAATCTGGTTTTTCTCTATAACGTCTCCGAAGGCTCCCCCGTTCGTGTTGATGCTCGCTGCTCCGGCCTTGCTCGGCATCCTGGCAAATGCCCGGGAAATGAGTGCCTAAAGTGCAGTGTGCGGTCAGCCCATTCTCAACTCGAAATACACCGCAATACCGGCCGCGGCGCAGATGAACTCCGATCCCGCATACCTCAACGCTCCTGCTTACAACAGCAAGATTTGGAAGCAGGACGGGGGGCAGCACAATGAACTGAACCGCAACAGCATCGCTCACCTCACCCAGGCGCCAGCCGGGCTGGGTGGGGCGAGCCGTCGGCTGGCAGGCGCGTATCGCCCGCCCTCCGGCTGTGCAGCCCGGTGGCCCTGTTGATGCAAACAGGAATACGGAATGCAAGAAAACAAGAAAGTTCGAACCGGAACAAGGAGAATTCGCAAATGAGAATCACCCGTATCTTTTCGCTACTCGTCACGTTGACGATTCTTGCGTGGAGCTCGCTCGCTCATAGCACATGCACCACAACCGTCTGGACAGGCAGCTGTCCATCGAGCGGGGCGTACGCCTCGAGCTCGAATTTCACCGAAAGCAACGGCTATAACACCTACGTCGACAATGACGTATCGGGCGGGTATGGCGTCACCCCTGAAACTCAGACGCTGACCGCGACCAGCGGCTCGAGCTGGTACGTGTCGTCCGATTTTGGGACCAGCACGCACCAGTTGGCTTACCCCTACACCCTTCAGGACTACAACGCCGAGACGGTGGACAACTTCACCAACATCGTCGCAACCGTCAATGATACCATTCCCAGCAACTCCAGCACCGGGGTAGAGGCGGGCTTCCTGATCTATCTGAACAGTTGGGGCAACCAGTTCGAGATCCAGCACTACGTAGAGAAAGAGTCGACCTGCAACGGCACCACCCCGGTAAAAACGAGCATCCAATTTGGCGGGTCGTACGGCGTCCCGACCAATTCCTGGGCCCTGTGCTACACCGGATCGATGTACTACTGGCAGATCGTCGGCAGTGGCAGCTCCTGGGGCTTCACCAGCGGCAGCGTGGAGCTCATCGCCATGACCAAGTACCTGGAGACCAACGGGTACCTGCCGACCGGCAGCAAGATGTCCGACATCCGGTACGGCTTCATGATCTACACCACCACTTCGACACAAGAGACCTTCACGCTCAACAACCTCTCGATCATCAACAATGCTTCGAGCGGCAGCCCGACCATTGCGCTTTCTCCCACCAGCCTCAGCTTCAGCGCAACGGCGGGCGGAGGGAATCCATCCGCGCAGAATGTCACCGTGAGCAACTCCGGCGGCGGCACGCTGGCGAGCCCGACAACCTCGATCAGCTACAGCCAGGGAAGCGGCTGGCTCACTGTGACCAAGTCGGGCAGCTCGGCCCCCTATACACTGGTCACCCAGCCGGCTACCGGGAGCCTCGCGGCCGGAACCTACAACGCCACGGTGAGTGTCGCCAGTTCGGGCGCGACCAACACGCCCCAGACCTATACCGTCGCGTTTACCGTGAATGCGGCGCAGTCGCCGACCATTTCGCTTTCTCCCACCAGCCTCAGCTTTAGCGCAACGGTGGGCGGAGGGAATCCATCCGCGCAGAATGTCACCGTGAGCAACTCCGGCGGCGGCACGCTGGCGGTTCCGACAACCTCGATCACCTACGGCAGCGGAAGCGGCTGGCTCACTGTGACCGAGTCGGGCAGCTCGGCCCCCTATACACTGGTCACCCAGCCGGCTACCGGGAGCCTCGCGGCCGGAACCTACACCGCCACGGTTAGCGTCGCCAGTTCGGGCGCGACCAACACGCCGCAGACCTATACGGTCTCGTTTACCCTGACGTCGGGATCGGTGTGCACCATAACCACCGCAACCGGCACCTGCGGCCCGTATAGCGACACGGCGATCAGCTTGACTTACCAAAGCCAGACGCAAAACGACGTGTGGAACCCCCCCTCAACGTGGAGTCAGACGCTGTACACCACCAACCCCGGTTCCTGGTATGCGGTAGCCAACTTCCCAACGGACAGCTCGGGAGCTGTTCATACTTACCCCAGCATGACGATTCAGTACTGCTGCAGCGGCAGTGAGGATCCGACGCTGGACAGCTACAGCTACATGTACTCGTCGTTCTCGACGACCCCGGACACGGCGTCGACCACCGTCACGGATGCCGGCTACGACAACTGGATGAACAATTGGGCCAACGAGGTAATGTTCCAGACACAGCTAATAAACGATTCGCGGTGCACTGACTATTTCCTCCACACCGTAGCCTCCAGCGTCAGCTTCGGCGGGACGAACGGCATCCCGACAAATACCTGGAACCTATGTCAAAGCGCCAACTACCCAGGCACTGTGGAGCTCGTCTGGCAACTCACGGATCCTAGCGACAGCAAGAATTTTGGCATCAGCTCCGGGGGCGTGGACATCTACGCCATGCTCAAGTGGCTGGAGAACTCCACCGCGTGCTATAGCTCGAGTGGTCCTGGTACGGCGTGCCTGCCGGCGGGTTCCACTTTCACACAGACCACCTATGGCTGGGAAATTACCGGCACGGGCTCGTTAAGCAAGACATTTACGGTGAACAGCTTATCGTTTACCGCCTCCCACTAGACTAGACGTGAACGAGAGCGGGAGAAGCGAATCGTCGCTTCTCCCGCTTTCACCTGTGCCTTGGCGGGTGGCCCTCGATAAGGTCGAAGGCTTTGTCAATCGCACACTCATCCTGGCCGGTTGCCGGGTGCCCCGTCCTGGGCGGGTGGCCCACCCAACCAAACATTGGGGTGCCCCGTCCTAGCTTGCTAGGGCGGGAGATCCCATCGCCGCCCAGCCTTGGACAGAATCTCAGACGGGATCTTAGACTGATCGCATGCCTTCCGGATTGCGCCGATTCCAGCAGAGCCGGCAACTCCATTTCATCACCTTCAGTTGCTACCGGCGGCAGGCGAAACTCGCGCCGCCGAGTGCCTCGATCGTATTCGAGAATTCTCTGGAGCAGACCCGCCGCGCCTACGGTTTCGGTGTCCTCGGCTACGTTGTGGTGCCGGAGCACGTTCATCTGCTGATCGGCGAGCCGGAAACTGCGTCCCTGGCCACAGCCTTGCAGGCATTGAAGCAATCGGTAGCACGACGGCAGGCGCTGCGCCAGCCCGAGCCTTTCTGGCAAGCGCGCTACTACAGCGTGTTTCAAAAATGGTTTTGTAACAAGGGCACGGCTTACGGGGTCCCCAGCGACAGGTCTTCGTCGCTGGGGTGACTTGAGCCGGGCCGAAAAAGGCAGGAGAATACGCGGGCTTTAGCCCCTGAGGGACGACAACGGAAATCTACGTCGCCATTTTTGAAACACGCTGCAAGTAACGGTGTGTCGGGTCCCGCCCGCCGACCTACGAGCGCTCGATATTTGCCCTCGATGATCCCGTATCCCGGCATCCCTCATGCATAAAGAGTGCGGATTATTTCATATTGTTCAAGCCATTTTTTCTAAAGTTTCGATCATGAACCTATCAGTATTGTGAAGTACAATTGGCCGTTAGCGATGGATTCCGCGCCGCCCGCTTCGCGAAGGAGTCTTATAGATGAAGAGTATTGCCCGTCGTTCTATCTTTCTTCTGCTCTCATGTTCCGCCGCATGGGCCCAGGGGCCGGCAACTAGCGATTTCCGCGCTCTGCAAGTGGACGCAGGCAAAATCGCCGGAACTATCCATTCTTTTCAAGGCGTGAACGGCGCGCCCGAGCCCGTAATGGCTGGACTTCCCAGTCTGGTACGGCAGTACAGGGATCTGCGCATCAGCCAGGTTCGCACTCACGATTTGATGGGCCCTTCGGAGATCGATTCGAAGTACGAGTTCACAAACAAAAACCTGGCCGCGTTGATTCCCGATCCCGCGCAGCGCGCCGGGGTGGTGAAGGCGGGCAATGCGAGCATCATCTTTCCCGACATGAGCGCCGACCCTGATAAGCCCGAGAGCTACAATTTTGGTCCCACCGACACGGTGCTCGCCGCCGTGCAAGCCAGCGGCGCGGAGGTCTATTACCGCATCGGACGCAGTTGGGGCGCCAACACGAATCCGCCGGCCGATTTCGATAAGTATGCCAATGTGGTCAAACATATCGCCATGCATTACAACCAGGGTTGGGATAACGGCTTCCACTACCACATCCGCTCCTGGGAGTTCTGGAATGAGCCGGGGGATGGGGGTAATTTCTGGACCGGCACGCCGGAGCAGTTCTACTCTCTGTACGCAAGGACCGCATGGGCCTTGAAGTCCGTCGATCCCACGCTCAAGGTGGGTGGCGACGGCCTTGCAGATTCCTCTCACGGCGGCCCTTACCGTGAGGGCCTTCTCGATTACTGCGCCGCGCACAAGGTGCCGCTGGATTTTTACTCCTGGCACCGCTACGCCGACCAGAGCGCCGACCCCTATGCTTCCGTTCGGCTGGCCAGGGAGATGCGCGCCGTCCTCGATGCGCACGGTTTTCCCAAAGCGGAGAGCATTCTCTCGGAATGGAATCTGAGCGACGAGTACACCGAAAAGGAAAGGGCAGAGCTCGAAAGCGCGCACAATGCAGCTTTCATCGGTGCGGTTCTCTGTTACCTTCAGGACGCTCCCCTCGCTCAAGCGCATTTTTATCGCGGCGATGCGGCCTGGGCGGGGCTGTTCGACCTGCAAGGGCGGTATTTCAAGACGGCCTATGCCTTCAAAGCCATGGGCAAGATGCTGGATACGCCGATGCGGCTTGCGGCCAAGGGTACTGACACCCTCGGTTTCGCCGCGCTCGCGGGCCGCTCCGCGGATGGCAGGAAGGTTCAGGTCTTCATCGACAACTATGCAATTTCCGCAAGCCAAAAGCCCGCCGAGGAGGGAAAGTCCCTTCCGCTTCGGACGGGCATTGTTGATCACGATAACGCCGGATACAACCTGGCGATCAACAACCTGCCCTGGGGAAAAGGGGCGTTCAGTCTGAAGCGTTACCGGATCAGCAAAACCCAGAATCTGGAACTGGTGGAGGAAAAGTCCTTGAGCGGGGCCAGTTTGAAATTGTCCCATGCGATGCCGGCCGATACAGTTGACCTGATCGTTCTGGAGCGCAGGTAATCTGGCCGGATACTCAGGTCTCTTCTTTGTGTCCCGGGATAGCAGAGACCCTAACCGGGCGGGTGGCGCACCCTCGATTTTCCACCAATGAGGGTGCCCCATCCTTTCGATTTTTTCTGTCGAAAGGGTGGGTGAGCACCTCACTCTACGGAGTGGAGTTTTACGACGCGGAGGGCACGCGCGTGTGCCGGGTGCCCCGTCCTGGCTCCGCTATAGCGCGTCTCCTGCAGGTGTAAGCCAGGGCACAATCGCTAAGTGGCTTTTTCGCCTGGAAAATGCCGCCTTGAATACTGTCCGAAATGGCTCATAGTTGCAGCAGAGCCGCCGTAACTATCCCAGAAGATACGCGCTCTCCTGCGATATTTCCTGCACCTTCGACAGAAACCGTTTCAGCACTCCATCGCGCCGCAAAGTGCTGGGCTGTGCCGAGGTTCCCAAAGGCTATCTCGATTACTAATGTACATTGGCCTGCCGTAATTTGACGGATCGGCCCTGGATATTTTGAACTGAGCGGCGACATCTTTTGATTTAGCCCATCGGCAGTGAAAGTTCTCCGATAACAGGGGGGAGCGAGGGCTTCGCTGAGTAAGAAACAAATCTGGTTTTTCTCTATAACGTCTCCGAAGCCTCCCCTGTTCGTGTTGATGCTCACTGCTCCGGCCTTGCTCGGCATCCTGGCAAATGCCCGGGAAATGAGTGCCCAAAGTGCAGTGTGCGGTCAACCCATCCTCAGCTCGAAATACACCGCAATACCGGCCGCGGCGCAGGTGAACTCCGATCTCGTACACCTCAACGCTCCTGCTTATAACAACATCGAGATTTGCGGGCAGGGCGTGGGGCAGCCCAATGAACTGAACCGTAACAGCATCGCTCACCTCACCCAGGCGCCCCCGGGCTGGGTGGGGCGAGCCGTCGGCTGGCAGGCGCGTATCGCCCGCCCTCCGGCTGTGCAGCCCGGTGGCCCTGTTGATGCAAACAGGAATACGGAATGCAAGAAAACAAGAAAGTTCGAACCGGAACAAGGAGAATTCGCAAATGAGAATCACCCGTATCTTTTCGCTACTCGTCACGTTGACGATTCTTGCGTGGAGCTCGCTCGCTCATAGCACATGCACCACATCCGTCTTTACAGGCACCTGTCCATCGAGCGGGGCGTACGCCAAGAGCTCGAATTTCACCGAAAGCAACGGTTATAACACCTACGTCCACAATGACGTATCGGGCGGGTATGGCGTCTCCCCTGTAACTCAGACGCTGACCGCGACCAGCGGCTCGAGCTGGTACGTGTCGGCCGACTTCGGGACCAGCACGCACCAGATGTCTTACCCCGAAACCGAACAGGACTACGCCGGCGAGGCGGTGAGCAGCTTCACCAACATCGTCGGAACCTTCAATGAAACCACGCCCCACAACTCCAGCACCGGGGAAGAGGTGGGCTTCTTTCTCTATCTGAACAGTTTTGGCAACACGGTCGAGATCCAGCACGACGTCGTGAACGAATCGCAGTGCAATGGCACCACCCCGGTAAAAACCGGCATCCAATTTGGCGGGTCGTACGGCGTCCCGACCAATTCCTGGGACCTGTGCTACAACGGGTCGTTCTACTACTGGCAGTGGCCCAAAGGCAGCAGTAATACTTACGGCGAATCCAGCGGAAGCGTGGAGATCATCGCCATGCTCAAATACCTGGAGACCAACGGGTACCTGCCGAGCAGCAGTACGATTACCGTGATCTACTACGGCTTCGGGATCTACACCACCACTTCGACACAAGAGACCTTCACGCTCAACTCCCTCTCGATCATCAACAATGCTTCGAGCGGCAGCCCGACCATTTCGCTTTCTCCCACCAGCCTCAGCTTCAGCGCAACGGCGGGCGGAGGGAATCCATCCGCGCAGAATGTCACCGTGAGCAACTCCGGCGGCGGCACGCTGGCGGTTCCGACAACCTCGATCACCTACGGCAGCGGAAGCGGCTGGCTCACTGTGACCGAGTCGGGCAGCTCGGCCCCCTATACACTGGTCACCCAGCCGGCTACCGGGAGCCTCGCGGCCGGAACCTACAACGCCACGGTGAGTGTCGCCAGTTCGGGCGCGACCAACACGCCGCAGACCTATACCGTCGCGTTTACCGTGAATGCGGCGCAGTCGCCGACCATTTCGCTTTCTCCCACCAGCCTCAGCTTTAGCGCAACGGTGGGCGGAGGGAATCCATCCGCGCAGAATGTCACCGTGAGCAACTCCGGCGGCGGCACGCTGGCGGTTCCGACAACCTCGATCACCTACGGCAGCGGAAGCGGCTGGCTCACTGTGACCGAGTCGGGCAGTTCGGCCCCCTATACACTGGTCAATCAGCCGGCTACCGGGAGCCTCGCGGCCGGAACCTACACCGCCACGGTTAGCGTCGCCAGTTCGGGCGCGACCAACACGCCCCAGACCTATACGGTCTCGTTTACCCTGACGTTGGGATCGGTGTGCACCTTAACCACCTCGAATGGCGTGTGCGGACCGTATAGCGACACGTCGCTCAGCTTGACTTACCAAAGCGAGACAGAATCCGACGTTTGGAACCCCCCTGCAACATGGAGTCAGACGCTGGTCACGACCAACCCCGGTAACTGGTATGTGGTAGCCAACTTTCCTGCGGACAGCTCAGGAGCTATCCATACTGGCCCCGCCGCGGCTATTAATTACTGCTGCAGCGGTAGTGAGAATCCGACACTGGACAGCTACAGCTACATGTACTCTTCGTACTCGACGACCCCGGACACGTCGTCGACTACCGTCATGGATTCGGGCTTCGACGACTGGATGAACGATTGGGCCAACGAGGTAATGTTCCAGGTCCAGGTAGTAAACGGTTCACCGTGCACTGGCTGGACGACCGTCATCGCCACCAACGTCCAATTCGGCGGGTCGAACGGCGTCCCGGTAAATACCTGGAACCTATGTCAAAACGGCACCTTTGGCTCGTCGAATCCGGAGCTCATCTGGCAACTCACAGATCCTGGCGGCAGCCAGAATTTTGGCGACTCCTCCGGGGGCGTGGACATCTACGCCATGCTCAAGTACCTGGAGGGCAATGACATATGCAAGACCTCGAGTGGCACTACGGACTGCCTGCCGGCGGGTAGCACATTTACCCAGACCGTCTTTGGCTTCGAAATTAACGGCACGGGCTCGTTAAGCAAGACATTTACGGTTAACAACTGGACGGTTACCGCCTCCCATTAGACTTGAACAAGAGCGGGAGAAGCGAATCGTCGCTTCTCCCGCTTTCACCTGTGCCTCGGCGGGTGGCTGTAGATGGTCAAGAGGTTGTTCCACTCGTAAAGGGAGACGCAACAAGTTTTGCGGTCCGTAGGGCGATGCAAAAGACGGCGCATAAACCCGCGCCTTGGAAATACTTACCAGCGATTTCCACTTTCGCACCGCCCCGGCTACTGCGGCTGGCTTACTTCCCGAAAAAGGGAACAACGTCTTGAAAGATCACAGGTGGCCCACCCAACCAAACATTGGGGTGCCCCGTCCTAGCTTGCTAGGGCGGGATCGCCGCAAGAACTCCCCCTGCACCCTGACCTTTCCAAACCGCCCCTCCAAAACCCCGCCTACAAACTGAGAAAAACACCGTTCCGCAACCATCATTTCGACGATTTCCGCTATTTCCATCCACCTGCAGATCATATTTTCTAGGGATTGCTCCACCTGCAGGTGGAGTTTTCTGCGAGTTCGCAATTCGACGATTTTTCGCTTCGCCGCACGCATCGATTTCCTGCACCTTCGACAGAAGCCGGTTCAGCACTCCATCGCGCCGCAAAGTGCTGGGCTGTGCAGAGGTTCCCAAAGGCTACCTCGATTACTAAAGTACATTGGCCTGCCGTAATTTGACGGATCGGCCCTGGATATTTTGAACTGATCTGCCTCCCTTGGTTTAACCCATCGGCAGTGAAAGTTCTCCGATAACAGGGGGGAGCGAGGGCTTCGCTGAGTAAGAAACAAATCTGGTTTTTCTCTATAACGTCTCCGAAGCCTCCCCTGTTCGTGTTGATGCTCACTGCTCCGGCCTTGCTCGGCATCCTGGCAAATGCCCGGGAAATGAGTGCCTAAAGTGCAGTGTGCGGTCAACCTATTTTCAACTCGAAATACACCGCAATACCGGCCGCGGCGCAGATGAACTCCGATCTCGTACACCTCAACGCTCCTGTTTACAACAACATCGCGATTTGGAAGCAGGACGGGGGGCAGCCCAATGAACTGAACCGCAACAGCATCGCTCACCTCACCCAGGCGCCCCCGGGCTGGGTGGGGCGAGCCGTCGGCTGGCAGGCGCGTATCGCCCGCCCTCCGGCTGTGCAGCCCGGTGGCCCTGTTGATGCAAACAGGAATACGGAATGCAAGAAAACAAGAAAGTTCGAACCGGAACAAGGAGAATTCGCAAATGAGAATCACCCGTATCTTTTCGCTACTCGTCACGTTGACGATTCTTGCGTGGAGCTCGCTCGCTCATAGCACATGCACCACATCCGTCTTTACAGGCACCTGTCCATCGAGCGGGGCGTACGCCAAGAGCTCGAGTTTCACCGAAAGCACTGGTTATAACACCTACGTCCACAATGACGTAGTAGGCGGGTATGGCGTCTCCCCTGTAACTCAGACGCTGACCGCGACCAGCGGCTCGAGCTGGTACGTGTCGGCCGACTTCGGGACCAGCACGCACCAGATGTCTTACCCCCAGACCGAACAGGACTACGCCGGCGAGGCGGTGAGCAGCTTCACCAACATCGTCGGAACCGTGAATGAAACCACGCCCCACAACTCCAGCACCGGGGAAGAGGTGGGCTTCTATATCTATCTGAACAGCTATGGCAACACGGTCGAGATCCAGCACGACATAGTGAACGAATCGCAGTGCAACGGCACCACCCCGGTAAAGACGAGCATCCAATTTGGCGGGTCGTACGGCGTCCCGACCAATTCCTGGGACCTGTGCTACAACGGGTCGTTCTACTACTGGCAGATCGTCGGCAGTGGCAGTTCCTGGGGCTTCTCCAGCGGCAGCGTGGAGCTCATCTCCATGCTCAAATACCTGGAGACCAACGGGTACCTGCCGAGCAGCAGCACGATATCCGACGTGCTGTATGGCTTCATGATCTACACCACCACTTCGACACAAGAGACCTTCACGCTCAACAGCTACTCGTTAATCAACAATGCTTCTTCGAGCAGCCCGACCATTTCGCTTTCTCCCACCAGCCTCAGCTTCAGCGCAACGGCGGGCGGCGCGAATCCGGCCTCGAAGAATGTCACCGTGAGCAACTCCGGCGGCGGCACGCTGGCGGTTCCGACAACCTCGATCAGCTACAGCCAGGGAAGCGGCTGGCTCACTGTGACCGAGTCGGGCAGCTCGGCCCCCTATACACTGGTCACCCAGCCGGCTACCGGGAGCCTCGCGGCCGGGACCTACAACGCCACGGTGAGCGTCGCCAGTTCGGGCGCGACCAACACGCCCCAGACCTATACCGTCGCGTTTACCGTGAATCCGGTGTCGTCGCCGACCATTTCGCTTTCTCCCACCAGCCTCAGCTTTAGCGCAACGGTGGGCGGAGGGAATCCATCCGCGCAGAATGTCACCGTGAGCAACTCCGGCGGCGGCACGCTGGCGGTTCCGACAACCTCGATCACCTACGGCAGCGGAAGCGGCTGGCTCACTGTGACCGAGTCGGGCAGCTCGGCCCCCTATACATTGGTCACCCAGCCGGCTACCGGGAGCCTCGCGGCCGGAACCTACACCGCCACGGTTAGCGTCGCCAGCTCGGGCGCAACCAACACGCCCCAGACCTATACGGTCTCGTTTACCCTAACGTCGGGATCGGTGTGCACCATAACCACCGCAACCGGCACGTGCGGCCCGTATAGCGACACGTCGATCAGCTTGACTTACGGAAGCGAGACGCAAAACGACGTGTGGAGCCCCCCTTCATCGTGGAGTCAGACGCTGTACACGACCAACCCCGGGAGCTGGTATGCGGTAGCCAACTTCCCTACGGACAGCTCGGGAGCTATCCATACTTACCCCAGCATGATGATTCAGTACTGCTGCACCGGTAGTGAGAATCCGACGCTGGACAGCTACAGCTACATGTACTCGTCGCTCTCGGAGACCCCGGACACGGCGTCGACTACCGTCATGGATGCCGGCTACGACAACTGGATGAACGATTGGGCCGACGAGGTAATGATCCAGAACCAGCTTGCAAACATTGAGCCGTGCACTGAGTTCGACACCCACACAATAGCCACCAGCGTCCAATTCGGCGGGTCGCACGGCGTAGGGGTAAATACCTGGAACCTATGTCAATTTGGCAACTATGGCTCCGGTAGTGTGGAGCTCATCTGGCAACTCACGGATCCTGGCGGCAGCGAGAATTTTGGCCAAAGCTCCCTGAGCGTGGACATCTATAGCATGCTCAAGTATCTGGAGGGCAACACCGCGTGCTATAGCTCGAGTGGTTCCGGTACGGCGTGCCTGCCGACGGGTTCCACTTTTACCCAGACCACCTATGGCTTCGAAATCAGCAGCACGGGCGGGTTAAGCAAGACATTTACGCTTAACAGCTTAACGGTTACCGCCTCCCACTAGACTAGACGTGAACGAGAGCGGGAGAAGCGAATCGTCGCTTCTCCCGCTTTCACCTGTGCCTCGGCGGGTGTCCCACCCAACCAAACATTGGGGTGCCCCGTCCTAGCTTGCTAGGGCGGGATCGCCGCAAGAACTCCCCCTGCACCCTGACCTTTCCAAACCGCCCCTCCAAAACCCCGCCTACAAACTGAGAAAAACACCGTTCCGCAACACATAATCCGACGAAATCCGCCATTTCCATCCACCTGCGGATCATATTTTCTGCGGATTGCTCCACCTGCAGGTGGAGTTTTCCGCGAGCTCGCGATGCGACGATTTTTCACTTCGCCGCGCGAATCGATTTCCTGCACTTCCAGGTCGCCGGTTTTGCGCCCTGTGGAACCCCGCGCATCTTCCCATTCTCCCCTTCGTGTATCTTGGCGATGGGTCGCTTCTTTCTTCACGGAGCGCGCCCAAAAAAATCATGCCCACCTTCGCCGCCATCGACATCGGTTCCAACTCCTGCAGGTTGAAGATCGCCAGGGTGCAGGCGCACCAGCTCAAAACTCTTGCCGAGGACCGCGAGGTAACGCGCCTGGGCGGCAGCGTCTTCGACACCGGGCTCATCTCTCCCGAAGCCATGGCGGCCACGCTGCGCGCCCTCAAGCGCTTTCAGCGTGCGGTGCAGTCCCGCGGCGTGGACCGCATTCGCGTGGTGGCCACCGCGGCCATGCGCGACGCGCGCAACGCCGCCGTCTTTCAGGCTTGGATCAAGGCCGAAACCGGCTGGAACATGGAGATCATCTCCGGCCTGGAAGAAGGCCGGCTGATTCACCTCGGCGTCACCGGCGCCGAGTCGGGCGCCGGCGGCCGCGTGCTCCTGCTCGATCTCGGAGGTGGAAGCTGCGAAATCACGCTCTCCGAGCACAAGCGCATCCGGGAGACCGTGAGCCTGCCCCTGGGCGCGGTGCGCCTGACCGAGCAGTTCCTCGCCGAAGACCCTCCTCCGCCCGGCGGACTGGCGCGTATGAGGCAGTTGATTGCGCGCGAATTGCGCCGCGCCCACCGCAGGATTCAGCCCGGCCGCGCCCCGCTGGTCATCGCCACCTCCGGCACCGCTGCCGCGCTCTCCGCGGCCTGCGCTTTAGCAGCAAAAAACGGCAAACCCGGCGCCAGGAAAGCCGCTAAGATAACCGCCAAAACTGCCTCCTCGGGCGACCGTGCCGAAGATCGCGCCGCCCTTTTGGCCGGAATGGTGCCGGCGCGCGCTGTGCGCAAACTGGCCGCCAGGCTCGCCAAAATGTCGCTCCCCGAGCGCGAGGCCGTTCCCGGCATCGGCCCGCGCCGCGCCGAGATCATTGTTGCCGGCGCTCAGGTCTATGCCGAAATCCTCGAGGCCTTCGCGCTCCGCGGCTTCCGCTATTCCCCGCTCGGTCTGCGCGACGGCATTCTGGCCCAGATGCTGGCCGAGCAGGATGCCCGCGCCAAGGCGCACCGCGAATTCGAGCACGAGCGCTGGGAGAGCGTGCTGGCCACGGCGCGGCGTTACGGCGTCGATCCCCGCCATGCCGAACCGGTGCGCACCCATGCCGTGCAGCTCTTCCGCGAGCTCAGGCCCGTGCACCAGCTCGGGCCCGAGTATGAGAACTGGCTGGCCGCCGCCGCCGTCCTCTCCGAAACCGGCAAGTTCATCAACCACCAGGGCCATCACCGGCACACCCAGTACATCGTCTCCAGCTCTGAGATTTACGGCTACACGCAGTTGCAGCGCACGCTGGTTTCGGCCATCGCCCGCTACCTGGGCAAGAGCCGCCCCCAGCCCGGCGATCGCGCCCTGCGCAACATCCCCGCCGAGGAGCACAAGAACGTGCACCGCGCCGTGGTCTTGCTGCGTCTGGCCGTGGCATTGAACCAGGACCGCGCCTCCGACGTCCTTCGCGTCGGGACAAGAATCTACCCCAAGCGGGTCTATTTGGAGTTGCGTGCGGGGCGCACCGGCGCGGAGCTGGAGCTGTGGTCGCTGCGCAAAGAAGCTGCTTATTTCCGCGAGGTCTTCGGCCGCGAGCTCTTCGTTACGCTGGCGTAGATGGCCCGCGCCGTGCGCGGATCGAGCAGCCACTGCAGCCGCGGCGGATGGCGCTCCATGTCGACCCGGGCAATGGACCCCTTGCGCATGCGGATCGCCGCGCCGCCGTCGCCCGTAATCATGCGGCCGAGAAACTGAAAGAGATTGGGATTGTGCCCCACCGCCAGGATCCCCTCCCGGTCGGCATACTTCGCCAGCAGCTCCTGGAAATCGGCGTAGGTCGCGTCTATTCCCAGGGCCGGGCTAACCTCCACCTGCGAGTCATATCCCAGCTCCGTTCCCACCAGCTGCGCCGTCTGCCTGGCCCGCTTCAACGGGCTCGACACGATCACGTCGATCGGCGCCTTCACCGCCCCCATCACACGTGCCATCAACATGCATTGCTCCTTGCCTTCCTTGATGAGGCCCCGTTTGGCGTCGAGGACGGGGTTCTCGCGGACGGTTCCAGCATCGGCATGGCGCATGAGGAAGAGGATCATGGGGATCGATTCGCTGGGGTTTCAGTGGCCAGCCGAGCTCCTCGCGCTCCGATTTTAACAGATTTGTAATATTCTGGCTGACGCGGAGTTCGTTGCGTAAGAAAGGGGCCATTGCCGAGAAAGACGGCTGCGCGAGGCGATACGTTACACTGAGCGCGTCTGCGCCTCCGGCCCCCGGAGTTCCTCTCTAAGGCGGTTGCCTTTACCAAAGAGGGCGAGATTCATGACGAAGAATGTGCTGTTTCGCGGCACGCGGCTGCGTGGGACGGGGCACGAAGACGCAATCCGAATTGTGAGGCAGGCGAAGAGATCCTTTTCCGTGCCCGAAGGCCTTGCCTCCTAGTCAGTGCCAGAAGCTGCAATGTACCACGGAATGCGAGTGAAAGATGGCAACGAATTTCCAGCTTTTCGGAGTCGCGCACCTGGCTATTCTTGCTCTCGTCGTGGCGCTAGCAGCGGTTCTTGCAGCGGTGCAGCGGCGGCTTTCGCCCGAATGCAAGAGCTTGCGGCTGGGCTTGGCGGCCGGACTTCTCCTCGACACGGCGTGGTGGGACATTTACCAGGCACGGCTTGGCCAGCTTACGTTTCCCGCCCATCTTCCAGTTGAACTCTGCGATGTGACGCTGTACCTGACCTTCGTCGCGCTGCTTACCCTCAACCCTGCTGTCTTTGATCTTGCCTACTACGGGGCGCTGGGCGGAACGTCCATGGCGCTGCTAACCCCGGACCTATGGGAGCGATTCCCATCCTTATCGACCGTGCAGTTTTTTTTCGCGCATGGCCTCGTTGTGGCCGCCGTGCTCTATCTTGTTTGGTCACGGTTGGCAAGACCGCGCAAGGGCTCGGTAGCGCGGGCTATGCTGGGAGTGAATGTCTGGGCCGCGTTCGACGGCACGCTCGATTGGATCTTCAAAACCAACTACATGTATCTGCGCGCCAAACCCGTTCATGCATCGTTGCTCGACGTCCTGGGGCCCTGGCCGTGGTACATCGTGGCCACCGAAGGCGTGGCCCTCGCTTTGTTCCTGCTGCTTTATCTTCCGTTCCTGCGGTCCGCATCGCGCCGTACATAGGGAAGAAAGCCGCGAAGAGGCCTCCCACCAGCCCGTTCACCCGGTGCGGCATTGGCCAAACGGCACCAGCGCGCGCATGGCTTGCGGCAACGATGTTGCCTCTTCGAATGATTCCAATCTTCGGGTAGAATGGCTAAAATCATGAACGCAGCGGAAATTCGCGGCGATTGGGTTGGACGAGTCATCAACGGCAGATTCCCCCTCCTTCAATGGCTCGGCGGCTCCACGGCGGCCGCTGTCTTTCTGACGGAACTGAGCGGGGGATCGCAGAAGGCCGTCATCAAGCTCATCCCCGCTGACGCTGAAGACGCCAGTACCCGCATAACCGCCTGGGGCGCGGCATTGGCTCTTTCCCATCCCAACCTCATGCAGGTGCATGCTCACGGGCGTTGTGAGATAGACTCCGTGCCGCTGCTTTACGTAGTGACGGAGTTTGCTGACGAGGTTCTCGCGGAGGTTCTTTCGGAGCGGCCGCTTACCCTGGATGAGGCGCGCGAGATGCTCGGCCCGGCTTTGGACGCGCTTTCCTATTTGCACAGCAAAGGTTTTGTCCATAGCCGGCTGAAACCACCAAACATCATGGCCGCCGGCGACCATTTGAAACTTTCCACGGACGGTCTGTCGTTGCCAGGCGCGATCGGCAGACCCTTTCCGGAACGAACGGTATACGACGCGCCGGAAGTCGCGCACGGGCCGGTCGGGCCGCCTGCGGATGTGTGGTCGATAGGAGCTACGCTGGTGGAACTTCTGACCCAGCACCCGCCAATTTGGGACGGCACGGCGAACACGGAACCGGTAGTGCCGGAAACAGTGCCACAGCCCTTCGCCGGCATGGCGCGTGGGTGTCTCCGCACGGACCCTGCCCGCCGGTGCACGTTGGAGGAAATCAGAACTCGTCTGGAGCTGGGCGCGGCTCTTCAGTGCCCCGCCGGGAAAGCGGGCAAAGCAGCGCACGCAAAGAGCCGGTTGACCGCGCTGTTTGGCGCACTGGCCATTTTGCTTGCCGGAATCGGAATCTGGAGTGTTTTTCCCCATCGGGCGCAGCCGCCATCGCCTGCCACGGAAGAACAAAATGTGCCGGCCGCAAGTCCGGCCCCGGCTCCGGCGCCCAACCCAACCGCGGCAACAGCTCCGGCTCCAACTCAGAGACGGACCGTGGAGAACCCTGCGTCCAGCGGCGCGGCGAGGAAGGGTACGGCGGTGCGCCAAGTTCAACCCGATGTGCCAGCGAGCGCAATGAGGACAATCACCGGCAAGGTCATCGTGACGATTCGACTGGTGGTTGACGAGGACGGCAATGTGACCGGTGCTGCATTAGAATCGGCGGGGCCGAGCAAGTATTTCGCAAACAAGGCTCTCGATGCAGCGCGGCAGTGGAAGTTCAAGCCTGCGCTGTCTGAAGGCCGGGCCGTCCCAGGCGCATGGCTCCTGCACTTTCAATTCACGCAAAGTGGAATCGACGTCTCTTCCACCGAGACGGCGCCGTAATCACTGCCGCGAAAAGCCAATTCGAGCAGTCAAAATGGGCCGACAGGTTCTTCGCCACCCATTGCCCGTTCAAATCAACACGTATTCCCGGGCCTCAGTCGGCTGCGTTGGCCGTTGTTTGCGCGGGCTTGGCCGAGCGCTTGGCGTAGGGAGCGGGAATCGCGTCCAGATCGGTTTTCCCTTCGGCCAGACGCATCAAAAAGTCCTGGCTGGAAAACGGCGGCGCGTCTTTCATCGGCTTGCCGGCGCGCAGATAGCTTCCGTCGGGCTGCTGGCTGCGCGCCTTCACGGTGTCGGCCATGTACGCGGGCAGAATTTCATCGTGGATGCGGGCCAGCGCCGCGGGATCGCGAACGGGGAAAATGACCTCGCAGCGTTCGAAGAGGTTGCGCGGCATCCAATCCGCCGAACCGAGGTAGATTTCGTCATTTCCGCCGTTGGCGAAGTGAAAGATGCGCGAGTGCTCGAGGAAGCGGCCGACGATGGAACGCACGCGGATCCGTTCCGACAGGCCCTTGACGCCGGGCCGTAGGATGCACAGCCCGCGGATGATGAGGTCAATCTCGACGCCGGCTTGGGAGGCCTGGTAAAGCGCCTGGATGATGGAGGGCTCGAGCAGCGAGTTCATTTTGGCGACGATGTGGGCCGGACGGCCGGCCTGGGCGTGCTCCTGCTCGCGGCGGATAAGGCGCAGAAAGCTCTCGGCCATGGTGAGCGGGGCGACGAACAGCGGGCTGTAGTCGTCGATTTCGGCGTGCGCAGTGAGATAGTTGAAGATCATGTGCACGCGTTCGGCGATCTGCGGGTCGCTGGTGAGCAGGCTCAGGTCGGTGTAGAAGCGCGCGGTATCGGGGTTGTAGTTGCCGGTGCCGAGATGGCAGTAGCGGCGAATCACGCCGTCCTCGTCGTGGCGGACGAGCATGGCCAGCTTGCAATGCGTCTTGAGGCCGACGACGCCGTGAAAGACCTGCACGCCGGCATCTTCCATGCTGCGCGCCCAGCGGATGTTCGAGGCCTCGTCAAAGCGGGCCATCAGCTCGACGACCACCGTGGCTTCTTTGCTGGCGCCGGCCTCAGTCAGCGCCTGGAAGACGGGCGAGTCGTGGCTGGTGCGGTAAAGCGTCTGCTTCATGGTCACGACGGCCGGGTCCCGCGCACCCTGCTGAATGAAATCGACCACCGGGTCGTAAGAGTCGTAAGGATGGTGGAGAAGGATGTCGCGATGCCGCAACTCGTCGAAGACGCCGGTGGACTTGCGGCTCAACAATAGCGGCTTCGGCGTGAAGGGCTGGAACTTCAGGTCGGGCCGTTGCACATCGCCGTAGAGAAACATAAGGCGCGAGAGATTCACCGGGCCCTGGCCTCGGAAGACCTGGTCCTCTTCCAGCTCGAAGTTGACGCGCAGGCGTTCGACGATTTCAGGATCGGCATCGGCTTCGATCTCGAGGCGCACGGCGTCGCCCTTGCGGCGGTTGTGCAGCTCCACACGGATGGTTTCGAGCAGGGAGCGCGCTTCTTCCTCCTCGAAGTAGAGGTTGGAATTGCGGGTCACGCGGAAGGACGCGGCGGCGAGCACCTGGTAGCCGCGGTACATACCGGCAAGATGCTGCTCGATCAAATCCTGGAGCAGCAGGTAGTCATCGTGGCCATGGTTGGACGGCAGGCGAACAAAGCGCGGCAGGGCCCGCGGCACCGTGACGACGCCCAATACGTGCGGGCCGGAGCTGCGGCGCTTGGCGCGGAGCAGCAGAGCCAGGCAGAGAGCCTTGTTCAGCACGCGCGGAAAGGGATGGGCTGGATCAATGGAGATGGGAGTGAGCAGAGGATCGACCTCGCGCTGGAAATAACCACGGGCGAAGTCATAGGCATCGTCGCCGAGCTCGCGCCAGTCGAGCAGGCGAATGCCCTGCTTGCGCAGCTCGGGCAGCAGCAGCTCGTTCCAGCAGCGGTACTGAGCAGCCACAAAGCCGTGAATCTCGGTGGTGAGGACGTTGAGCGACTCCTCGGGCCGCAAGCCGTCGTAGCCGGGCTCGCGATAGCCGTCTTCAATGCGCTGCATCAGGCCGGCCTGGCGGACCTCGACATATTCATCCAGGTTCGAGCCGGTGATGGCCAGGAATTTGACGCGCTCCAAAAGCGGGTTCGCCGGGTCTTCGGCCTCCTCGAGGACACGGCGGTTGAACTGCATCCAGGAGTAGTCCCGGCCGTTGAACAGCTTGATTCTTTGTGCACTTCTAACCATTTCCCGTTCTCATGCGCCGTGATGGCAGTCTACAGCGTTTTGGCCTGCCAGATCATCACAGCTTAGCTGCCCCCGCCTACAACGTTCCTGTTAAGGATCCAAGTTCACTCTGCCCAAGATAAAGCCCCCAAACCCCGAAAGCCCGGCGAAGCCGTCCACACGGAAGGCGGCCGCTCTAAGTTGTTCAAGGCAGACGAAAAACGCGGATTCGAAAAGGAGCGCCGGCAGGCTGTCGAGGTTCACTGCGGCGATCGATTCGGGGGAAGCAGGAAGGCCGCCTATTCGATACACTAGAAAGAAGAACCGCGTAACACTTTCTACGCATCCATTTGTGGTACAGCCATTTTGGATGACCGTGTCCGTTGTTCTTGAGCAAGGTTGAAATTGCCAAAGCATTCCATCAAAAGCATGTTGCGTCCTTGCGCCGCAATTTTTCTGCTGGGCCTTGGTCTTACAGGCGACGCGGTGTCGGCGCAGACGGCGGCGATTCCGCCGCCGACCTTGCCATCGCCTCCGGCCGCGGCGAGTTTTCAAGGCAGCGTGACCAAGGGCGAGGCGTCGGCGCAAACCATCGGCCTCTCGCTCGATGACGCCATGCAGAGGGGCCTGCAGGCGAACCTGGGCATCGTTTTAAGCGGAACGCAGGAGGCAGGGGCGCGCGCGGAACGGATGAGCCAGTTGCAGTCGCTGCTGCCCGCGGTGGATTTCACCGCTAAGGAAGCGGCGATGCAGACCGATTTGCCCGCAGAGGGGCTGCGTGTTCCGGGCTTTCCAACGATCATCGGGCCGTTCGGCTTTACGGACGTGCGCGCCTCGCTTACCTGGTCGCTGGTGAACGTTTCGTCACTGCGCAATTATCTGGCCGCTCGGCATAACTTTGCCGCGGCGCGGTTGTCGGCTGAAGATGCGCGCGACCTGGTGGTGCTGACGGTGGGCAACGCCTATCTGCTGGTGCTGGCCGACGAGACCCAGGTGAGCAGCGTGGAGGCCGAGGTGACGACGGCGAAGGTTTCGCTGGATCAGGCTGTGGCCAACCATCAGGCCGGCACGGCGCCGCTGCTCGACGAGCTGCGTGCGCGCGTGGACTACCAATCGCTGGAGCAGCAACTGATTGCGGCGCGCAACGCGCTGGAAAAAGATAAGCTGGCGCTGGCGCGCACCATCGGGCTGCCGCTGGCGCAAAGCTTCAATTTGACGGACAAGGCGCCCTATGCGCCCTTCGACGAGCTGGATGCGGAAAAGCTGATGCAACAGGCCAAGGCCAATCGCAAGGACCTGGCGGCGCTGGTGGAGGAAACCGCGGCAGCGGCCGAGCAACGCAAGGCGGCGACAGCGGCGCGGCTGCCAGCCGTGGAGGCTAACGCCGATTACGGCGACATCGGCGCCACGCTGGCCCACTCGCACGGCACGGTGGATGCGACGGCCTCGTTGAGCGTGCCGGTTTTTGAGGAATTCGCCCTGCGCGGACTGGCGCAGCAGGCGCAGGCGCAACTGGATACCACGCAGGCGCAACTGAGCGACAAGCGCGCGCAAGTGGAAGCCGACGTGCGCGACGCGCTGCTCGACATCGCCTCGGCGCAAAAGCAGGTTGAGGTGGCGCAGTCGAGCGTGGAGCTGGCCAATGAGGCTCTCAAAGAGGCGCAGGAACGCTATGCCAACGGCGTGAGCGATAACCTGGCGGTGAGCCAGGCGCAGCAATCCGTGGCTCAGGCCGATAGCCTGTACGTGGCGAGCCTCTACCGGCATAACGTGGCCAAGCTCAGCCTGGCGCGCGCGCTGGGGGACGGGCAGGACTACAAGAGGTACCTAGGAGGGAAGTGAACGTGGCGGATCCAATCCCAACACCAGAACCCAACGAATCGGCCGCAGAGACAGAGATCGAGGCGCCGCAGTCCCGCCGCAGAGGAATTCTTGTGGCCGCGATCGTGGTGGCGGCGCTCGTCGCCCTCGGCATCTGGTGGCACTCCACCTTCAGCGAAGATACCGACGACGCGCAGGTGAACGGCCACCTGATTCAGGTGAGCTCGCGCATCGCAGGCCAGGTCATCAAAGTGGACGTGGAAGAGAACCAGGTAGTGAAGGCGGGCGACGCGATCTCCGAGCTCGACCCCAGCGATTATCAGGTGGCCGTGGAGAATGCCGAAGCCGCGCTGGCCAGCGCCAAAGCCAACGCCGCGGCGGCCAGGGTGAATGTGCCGATTGTCACCGTGAACACAGGCAGTAACCTGCGCTCCGCAGACGCTGACGTATTGGGCACGCGCGCCGGAGTGGAACAGGCGGAAAAGCAGCTGGAGGCTGCGCACGCCCGCGTAGCCCAGGCACTGGCCAACTTCACCAAAGCGCGGGCCGATCTGGAGCGCTACAAGCCGCTGGTCGAGAAGGATGTGATCAGCAAGCTGCAGTTTGACGCAGCCGTGGACGCGGCGGACGCGAGCAAAGCCGAATTAGCCAGCGCGCAGGCCAGCGAACAGGCTGCCGGGGACGCCGTGCGCGTTGCCCGCGAGCGGGAATTGCAGGCGCAGGCGATGCTGAAGTACGCGCAGACGGCTCCACAGCAGGTGGCCGCGCAGGATGCCCGCGCCAGGCAGGCCGAGGCGCTGGTGGAGCAGGCTCAGGCGCAGCTCGATCAGGCGAAACTCAATCTCAGCTACACGAAGATCGTCGCGCCGGCGGACGGCATCATCACCCGCAAGGGCGTGGAGATCGACCAGAACGTGGCTGCCGGGCAGAATCTGCTGACGCTGGTTTCACTCGAGGACCTGTGGATTACGGCCAACTTCAAGGAGACGCAACTGCGGCACATGCAAGCCGGCCAGTCCGTCCAGATTCACGTCGACGCTACCGGCAAAGACTATAGCGGCCGCGTGACGCAGATCGGCGGCGCCACAGGGTCCGTGCTTTCGCTCTTTCCGCCGGAGAACGCCACGGGCAACTACGTGAAGGTGGTGCAGCGCGTACCGGTGCGCATCGACTTTACCGACCTGGCCAAAGAGGCCCCGAACCACCAGCTAAGGCCGGGATTGTCGGTCGAGCCCAAGGTGCGGGTGAAGTAAAGCAGCTCCCAGCCGTTAGGTTTCAGCTCACAGCTCCCAGCTTTGGACGAAGGCTGGGAGCTTTGCCGCGTTGGCGCGCCTGCGCCGCGCTGTCGCCTCCTCAAAAAAGAGGAGCGAAAAGATAGCGAAGGATACGATCCAATCTTTTCAATCACTTGCAGCGGACATGTAGGGGGTAGGGGGTGTCAGGCGACCGGTTCGGGGGCCTTAGGCTGGTTGCGAACTACGGCGAAGGCGACCTGCGCCGCGTAGAGATACTTGGTGGCGTCTTTTGGATCGATGGCGCCAATGGACATGCCGTGAGTGACGCAGGCAACGAAGTCACTGACGCTCTCGGGGCCAGTGAGCGGGGGCAACGCGCTGCGATAGGCCGCGGCAGCGTTCTTGAGGATGCCGGGTTGCCATTCGCCTTCAGCCGCCAGAGAGCGGGCGGTGCGCTGCCATGCCTCGCAGCAGTGCGCGACGGCAGGATTGGCGAGGGCGGGATTGGACGTTTTTCCCGCGATGCCAAAGATATACGGCGGTGGGGTTGGCTTGGACATCTTGTGTTCTCCATTTCTGCGGGGTGGTCCGGCAGCCGCGAAGGCGATGCGACGGTCCTCTGTGCAGATTTCTGGTGCTTTTCTTCCATTGTGCGACGAATGCGGGTAATTATCTGCAGATCGGGCGGGAGAATTTACGGTGTTTTTTCAATGCGTTACGGGAAATATGCGCCACGGGGGTCTTGCGTTGGAGGCGGGGCGGTGCAACGTGGTTGCCCCCGGGTCAAGCCCGTAATTCACTGTGGGAATGTTCGTGGTATCCCATGTCTCAAAATCGAGACATGGGGCACCCGGCCTAATAAAGGTCCGGAACTCTCTGGGAGAGGAATTGGAGGCGGGATTCCACCTCGAGGTCAATTGGATCGCCCCATAGCGCTTGGCGGTCGCGTCCATTGCGGTTCCAGAACCCCTCCACTCTAGTTTCAGTTGAGAAAGCAGTCAATAGGTCGCCGCTGTTCAATATGCGAGAGTAAATTGCGCTAGCGAGAATCTCGGATTGGAGAGCACGAAACCCGAATGCTTCTTCGGAAGCGATGCCAGGTGCCTTTTTGACAGCAGGCATGACGTCTTTAATGTGTTCCACGCTGCTCCGAATGTCATAGAGTTGCCGCAGCAATCTCTCGCTTTTGTTTGAGTGCCCGGTTACTGTTTGGCCGCGTTTAATGAACGTCGGAGTGACCTCTCTCCAGCGCTTCTTCGCGGTCTTCGACTGTCTGCTTGTTTGCGGACTTCGTTGTCTGGCTATCGTCGGTTTCAAAATCGCCTCGGTGGCCCGGACGAACGAGTGTAATCGTTCGATCCACTCCTCGCCCTCTTGCGCTGCGCGAATCCAGACATTGAAACCCTTTCTGAGTCTCCTATATAAACGCCCCGGAGCATGGCTATAGATAAGCTCCAAATTACAAAGTATCCTGGCTGCGCGTTCAAGGTCTGAGACTTCGATCCTTCTCGAATTGCGATAGTATGGACGAAAGCAAGGGGTCAAGCCCGGGCGGACCGGGCCAATGTGCAAGCCTCCACCGCGATGTCTTTCTCCTCCTACCATCAATACCTCATTGTTGTAACCGCACCCAAGAAGCACTAAGGCGTGGTGAAATAATCTCACGCGATTGTCAATAGACTGGTGGATTGGCAATTCGCCCGTATGAGAGTAAGAGTCTAGGACTGCTGTGATAAACAAAGAACTCTCTCGAAAGCAGTTTGCCTGAATGGTTCCCAACCATTCGATCCAATACGGTTCCAGCTCGAAGGCTTCTTGGGTGTGACTCACCGTGAGACCGGATAGCACTCTGTGTTCTTGCTCGACCTGCAGCCGCGGTCCCTTAAGAGCTAGGCAACAAAAGGTAGTACCTTCTGGGATTATCACTATTCAATTCTACTTCCGCCTGAATATTCTCGATCTACGGCAGGACAGGTGCTTGAAACACTCTTGGAAACTGCCATCCGCGTATAGACTGAATTGCAGCACAGCCATGAAAGATTCAATCTACGTTTCGAAAGAGAATTACCTGAAGGCCATTCTGGAGGCGGAGGCCGAAGGGCGCCAGGTGATTCCGGCGATGCTGGCGCACTGGCTGGAGGTGTCGGCGCCGGCAGTGACCATGGCGCTGAAGCGGCTGAAGCGCGATGGCTGCGTGAAGGTGGGCGAGGACGGGATTGTGCGCCTGACCGCGGCGGGGCGCGAGATGGCCTACCACACGGCGCTGCGCCACCACATGATCGAGCGCATGCTAAGCGAGGTCTTCGGGATGGAGTGGCACGAGATTCACGAAGAGGCGGAGCGGCTGGAACACGCGGTTTCGCCGGCGTTTGAGGCCAAGCTGAAGGAAAAACTGGGCGAGGCCGGAGCCTGCCCGCACGGCAATGCGGTGCTGCCGTTGAGTCCGGCGGAGCGCAGACGGCGCGGGGAGATGCAGCTTTCCCAGGCTGCCGAGGGCAAACGCTACACCGTGATCAGCTTGCAAGAGCGCGATCCCAAGCTGCTGCGCTTTTTGCACGGGGCTGGAATCGGACCCGGAAAAAGCTTGCGCGTTGTGAGCCAGAACTACGACCAAACCGTTTTGATTGAGCTGCCTACGGGGAACGCAATCCTGGGAAGGCCGGCGGCGGAGGCGGTCTGGCTGAAGAAGGACAGGGAGTAAAGACAGGGGTCAGAGGTCAGAGGTCAGGGAACAGGGGTCAGAACCCAGGGCAAGGATGAATAGTAAGTTAAAAATAAAAAGAAATATTAACCATAATTAAGAATCTATGGCATACTGTCGTTGAACGATCTCTGCGATCGTTTCTCCTGAAACAGCGATGGCCACGCAAACCGTTACTCAAGTCACGCTCACTGAGCCCTCGCTGCCTGAGGTTCACGCCAGTGTGTCCATCTCGCGCTCGCCGTTCTACTGGCGGCGGCTGCTGGGGTTTGTGGGACCGGGGTTCCTGATTTCGGTGGGCTACATGGACCCCGGCAACTGGGCCACGGATATCGCCGGCGGCGCGCGGTTCGGGTACACGCTGCTATTCGTCATCATGCTGTCGAATCTGATGGCGATTCTGCTACAGAGCCTGTCATTGAAGCTGGGCGTGGCTACGGAACGCGACCTGGCGCAGCTTTGCAACGAAAGTTACGGGCGCGCGACAAGCTTCGTGCTGTGGGTCCTGGCCGAGATCGGCATTGCGGCCTGCGACTTGGCCGAGGTGATCGGTTCGGCGATCGCGCTCGAACTGCTCTTCCACATTCCGCTCTTTTACGGCGTGCTGGTCACCAGTATGGACGTGCTGCTGATCCTGATGCTGCAGCGTTGGGGATTCCGCTACGTTGAGGCGCTGGTGATTACGCTGATCGGGACGATTATCGTGCTCTTCGGGGCGCAGATGTTTCTTTCGCGGCCGGAGTACCTGCCGATCCTGCGCAATCTCGTAGTGCCGTCGCCGTCGATCGTGACCAACGGCGCCATGCTGTACATCGCAATCGGGATTCTGGGCGCGACGGTGATGCCGCACAATCTCTATCTGCACTCGTCGATTGTGCAGAGCCGCCGCTACAAGAGGACGCCGGAGGGTAAGCGCGAGGCCATCCATATGGCGAACATGGATTCGGCTCTGGCGCTGATGATTGCGCTGTTTGTGAACGCGGCGATCCTGATTGTGGCCGCAGCGGTCTTCTTCCGCAGCGGGCATTTTGAGGTTGCGGCTATTCAGGATGCCTACAAGCTGCTGAGCCCTCTGGTGGGCGCGACATGGGCGAGTTCACTGTTCGCGATTGCACTGCTGGCGAGCGGCCAGAACTCGTCGATTACGGGAACGCTGGCCGGGCAGGTAGTGATGGAGGGCTTTGTACACATCCGCGTTTCACCGTGGCTGCGGCGGCTGATTACGCGTTCGCTGGCGATTATCCCGACCATAATCGTTGTGGCATTGATGGGCGAACGAGGAACCGAAAAGCTGCTGATATTGAGCCAGGTGATTCTTTCGTTCCAATTGAGCTTCGCGGTGGTTCCGCTGGTGATATTCAGCGGGGACCGCGCGAAGATGGGCGAGTTTGTGAACGGCCGCGGGCTGCAGGCGCTGGCGTGGATCACGGCAGTGGTGATTGCGGGGCTGAATGGGTGGCTGCTGGTGCAGACCGCGATGGGACGTACCTAGGGCCTGGCCACCCCCAAACCGGCCTCCCACCCTATCACCCAGACTGGTTATTGCAGGACGGCCGCGGCCATGATTGAATGTCTTTGACTTCCCGGGCGGGCGCTCTCTCAGGACACAGGATTGGGGACCTGTTTGATGAGCGATGTGGTTCAAATCGAGTCAGATGAGCCGGTAGCGGCAAGCACCCCGCAACCGCAAACAAGCGGGGAGGATATCGGCTATCACGTGGTGCCCTCTTTCAGAGAGGGAGCCGAAGAGGAGTTGTTTGCCTTCCGCACCGCCATGGCTGAGCCGGAAGAGGCGGAAGCCGCCGGGCCGGAACAGAACAGGCTCAATTGGCTGCCGGCCTTCGGGATGGCAGCCGTAGCGCTTGTCTGCGCGCTGCTGTTCGTCTTCTTCCTACCGACGCTACTCAAGCCGAAGCCGCCGGTTCTTTATATCGATATGGGAAACCGGAGGCTTGATCCGACAGGGTTGGGAGGCAGGCTGATCGCCCGATGGGAGGGCAGTGCTGCGTACCAACTGTCTATCGATCCTGTCGATCAGCAACAGGTAGCCCGGTTTCAGGCCGTGGCCGAAGACCCTCCGTACCCGCTTTCGTTCGTCATCCGCCTGAGGGATGCGTCGGGTTTGGTTGCATGCCAAAAAGAGATTCTCTTTCCCAATGCCGGGCCTCCGGGGGATCCGCCGGACAAAGGGCAGACGCTGCAGCCACGGATATCGCCGAGTGGAGATACGGTGCAAAATGTGGCGGGCGCGGATGGAAAGATCGCCGAGATCAGCGTGACAGGCGGACTGCCCTGTACAGAAAAGGCGTACCAGCACCTCGCCGGGTGGGACTTTATCTCGAACTTTCCGACTGTCGCCGATCAGACGGACTGGCTGAAGCACGAGGCCACCCTGACCAAGGGCGAAAAGGCGAATGTCCGCAACACCCAGAGATTTCTGGCGCGCGCGCAGCGATTGCCCGCTCCGATTAATGGCGACGATACGATCATTGGCGACAACCCCTTGAAAGGGACCGTGGACACCAGCGGAGGCCGGGTTTTCCTGGTGGGGGCCAACGGGCTGCGGAGCCGCTCGACGGAGTGGCAGTTCTTCCCGGCCGCCATTCATTTCCGCTGCGACAAGAATGGGGCCTGCCAACTGACCCGCGCCAATGCGCCAACCCCATTGCAGGCACGCTTGATACGGTAAGCGAGCCGCGGCCGTTGCCCGGCTTGGCCGCGTGTTGCAGCGCAGCGCCCATCTCTCTAGTACCATGAATGCGATGCAAGTGCTATCCGCAGCCGAGATGCAGGCCTGCGATCGCGCCACCACGGAGCGGTTCGGAGTTCCGTCGATTGAGTTGATGCGGGCGGCCTCGCGGGCCGTTGCGGCTTTTGCGCGGAGGCAGTTCCCCGAGGCGCGGCACGTGACGGTGCTGTGCGGCCGCGGCAACAACGGCGGCGATGGCATGATGGCGGCGCGGCTGCTCGCCGAGGCAGGTCTGGAGGTGACCACGCTGCTGCTAGGCGCGGCGGAACAACTCTCGGGCGATGCGGCCGTAGCATGGAGCGAGCTGAACCACCCGGCGCGCGGCGGGGTCCACGCGGTGACGAACGCCAAGGAACTGGCGCGCCACAGCGATGCTCTCGACGCCGATCTGATTGTGGATGCGGTATTGGGCACAGGGTTCAAGCCTCCGCTGAAAGGGCTGGCGCTGGCGGCGCTGGAGTGGTTGCGCAGCGGCGGCGCGCGAGTTTCGGCCCCGGTTCTCGCAGTGGATTTGCCGTCCGGCTGGCCCGCGGATGAAACCGCGGCGAGCGTGGGCGGAGATTGTTTTCCCGCCGATGCCGCAATCACCTTCACCGCGCCCAAGCCGGCGCATGTTTTTGGCCAATTGACGCGCCACTGGGACCAGCCTGTGGTTGTGGCGCCCATCGGCTCACCGGAGGCGGCGATGGTTTCGGGGCTCGAGATCGATTGGGCCGGCTCGTCGCTCGCGCTGGCCCAGGGGCCGCGCACGGCGGCGGCCAACAAAGGCAACTTCGGCCATGTGCTGGTGGTGGGCGGGACGTTTGGAGCAGCGGGCGGCAAGGCAGGCGCGCCGGCCATGGCAGCTCTGGCCGCGTTGCGGGCCGGAGCAGGGCTTGTTACCGCGGCGGTTCCCGCGCCGGCGCTGCCGGTGGTGGCTTCATTTGCGCCGGAGGTGATGACCTGGCCGCTCAAGGCGACGAGAGCAGGCCAGATTGCAGCGAAGAATCTGGAGCCCCGGCAGGCGGCCGCGTTGACCGCTGGGAAAACCGTGCTGGCCATCGGGCCGGGGCTTGGGCTAGGCGCGGAGACGGCCAATTTTGCGATGGGACTGCTTTCCGGCACAAAGATTCCCGCCGTCATCGACGCCGACGGGCTGAACATGCTGGCGGCAAGGCCGGCGTTGCTAGCCAAGCTGGCCAAGGGACGCACGCTGGTGCTTACGCCGCATCCCGGCGAAATGGCGCGGCTGGTTGGAACCACTGTGGGCGAAGTTCAGGCTAACCGGCTTGAGACGGCGCGCAGCTTTGCCCGGCGCATGGGAGTCACGCTGGTTCTGAAGGGAGCGCGGACGCTCGTGGCGCATCCCGACGGGCGCGTAGCCGTGAACACATCGGGCAACCCCGGCATGGCCAAAGGCGGCAGCGGCGACGTGCTGACCGGGTTAATAGCCGGCCTGCTCGCGCAATACCCTGACGATGCGGCGCGCGCCGTGGAAGCGGCGGTTTCTTTGCACGGGCTGGCGGCGGATTTTGCCGTACAAGAGGGCGATGAGCACACCCTGCTGGCCAGCGACTGCCTGGCGCATCTTGCCAGGGCGTTCAAATTGCGCGCGCACTGTTTTGATGCGGATGGAAAAAACGGGTATGTTTGGTTGCAGGGGGCAGCGCGCGCAGCGGCCCTGGGTGAGGTTCAAGGATGACCGACGCCGCAACCGTCGCGGAAGGCAGGGTTCACGAATTCACCACGCAAAGCGGCGCGGACACCATTGCGGTAGGCCGCAAGCTTGCCGAATTGCTCGCGCCTCCGCAGTTGCTGCTGCTGCGCGGCGATCTGGGCACGGGCAAGACGACGCTGGTGAAGGGCATCGCGCAGGCGCTCGATGCCGCCGAGCCCGATGAGGTTACGAGTCCTACCTTCACGCTGATTCACGAGTTTGACGGCTCACGGAAGGGTAAGCCGGTGAAGCTGTACCATCTGGATGTCTATCGTCTGGAGGGCGAGCGGCAACTGGAGACGCTGGGCCTGGACGATCTGCTCACGCCGGATGCGCTTGTAGTAGTAGAGTGGGGCGAAAAGTTCAAAAGCATCAAGAAGCGCGCCACGGGCGAGATCGTGATTGCCTCGGAAGGCGGCGACGCGCGGAAGATCACGGTGACGCTGAAAGAACAGCGGAGCTAGCCGTGCTTCGCACGTGTTAGCGGAGTTGGCGGAGTTAGATCGCGGCAAATTGCGTAATATTTAGCAATTGCCGCAGGTTTGTTTCTTGCCCTTCATGATGCGGCCTCCAGCGCCATCCTGGCGAACTGATGCCGCGCACGCGTATCGGTCGATACAACCTAATAGCCCATGATGTTGTAGCCGCAATCCACGTAGAGGATCTCGCCGGTGACGGCGCTGGAGAGATCGCTGGCCAGATAGAGCGCCGCGCCGCCGACTTCGAGCTGATCGACATTGCGCCGCAAGGGTGAGCGCTCGGCGTGCGATTTGAGCATGTCGCCCAGCGCGCCCACGCCACGCGCGGCCAGGGTTTTGATGGGGCCGGCGGAGATGGCGTTGACGCGGATATTCCTGGGGCCGAGTTCGTAAGCCAGATAGCGCACCGCCGATTCCAGCGCGGACTTGGCCAGCGCCATCACGTTGTAGTGAGGCACGACTTTTTCGGCGGCATAGTAGCTCAGCGTGATGATGCTGCCGCCTTCGGTCATCAGCGGCACCGCGCCGCGGCTGACGGCGATAAGCGAGTAGACGCTGACGTCGTGGGCGATGCGGAAGCCCTCGCGGCTGGTGTTGAGAAACTCGCCCCTCAGGTCCTCGGCGGGGGCGTAGGCGACGGCATGCACGAGGATGTCTATTTTGGCGTACTTTTCCCCGATTGCCGCGAAGAGGGACTCGATCTCCCGATCGTTGGAGACGTCGCACTGAAAGCCGGTGGCTCCGGAGAGATCGTGGATCAGGTCTTCAGCCTCGGCCTTCATGCGCTCGTTCTGGTAGCAGATGGCCAGGGTGGCGCCGGCCTCGTGAAGTTTCTGGGCGATGCCCCAGGCGATGGAGCGCTTGTTGGCCAGCCCGAAAATCACGGCCGTCTTGCCCGCCAAGTTGATCATGCTGTTCGAGTTCCTCCGGGGCCTTTGCTCGTGAGGGGAAACGGTGAACGACCCGGTTCTCAGAATATCAGAGCGATTTTCGCGCAGATTTGAGTTGCGGACCGATCCAGGCCTTCACTCGCCGAGATCGATCAACTCGACGTGTCCCACGGGCCGTCCCAGAAAGCGCGAACCGAGGCGCTCGAATTTTTCCACCGAGTCCGTGGCGAAGCAACGCACCTCGGTTTGCGGAGGCGCTCCCGCCCCGGCCGGCGCGGCTCGCCCATGCAAGAGTTGGACAGCGACTTGCGCCACGGATTCAGCGGAATCAATCACCCTGGCTCCAGGCCGCACCGCTGCTTCGAAGAGGGCCCTGAGCAAGGGGTAGTGCGTGCAGCCAAGAACCAGCGCGTCAGGATTCATGTTGTGAGCCGCGGCCTCGGCGCGAAGTTCGTTCAAATAGATTTCGATCACTTCGGCGGTCACGGGATGACCGGTCCAGCCCTCCTCGACCAGCGGCACCAGCAGGGGGCAGGCTTTTTCCAGCGCGCGCAGCCCGCGAGCGCGGCAAGCGGCCGTGTAGGCCTGGCTGTGCACCGTGGCCTCGGTTGCAACCACCAGCACATCGCCGGTGCGCGATGCGGCCTGGGCGGCGGCGGCGCCGGGCTCGATGACGCCAAGCACCGGAACCGGCACGGCGTCCTGAATCGCGTCGAGGGCGAGAGCGCTGGCGGTATTGCAGGCGATCACCAGGAATTCCGCGCCCTGCTCGCGGACCAGAAATTGCGCGCTTTGCACCGCGTAGCGCGCGATGGTGCGGCGTGACTTGGAGCCATAGGGCAGGCGCGCAGTGTCGCCCAGAAAGGCGAAACGGGCGCGCGGCAGCCGCTCCATCAGAGCGCGCAGGACGGTCAATCCGCCGAAGCCGGAATCGAAGACGCCGATGGCAGGAGACATCACCTCCAGAGTAGCCTCCGCTGGCGGGCAGCGTCCCAAAGGGCCGCTTCACGGTGCGGAAAACCGCCGTCACAGTCCAATCTTTTTGAGATACCCATTCAATTCCACATCCGCTCCCGGGGCTGTACACGTTCCTTCACGCTCAAAGAGACAAACGCCTTTCCAGCACTGCGATTGACCGAATGCGGGAGGGATGGCGGGCGAGTAGCGCGGCGCAATCAATGCATTGAAAAACGGAGCATCCCCGGCGAGCTCCGCGGCACTTGTGACCTGGACAATCGGCACGTTGCGATGAAGATGCGTGTATCCTCCCGATTCCCACCAGATGCGATCGTAAATTCCCACTCCGCATAAACCGGCTTCCCGGTCGAGACGATCGAAGGCTCCAATACCCCATGATGTTTTGTACCAATCCGCGCATTGCGCCGCCAGCATTGCCGACGAGATAAAGAAGAACGACACACCGATGGCCACGACCCACTTCGGATTGTTGAGGAATCGCACTCCGCGCCTGATTTCGGCCAGAAGATCCACAATTCCCATCGCCGCCAGAGTGACGGCAGGCGCAAGAACCGGATAGAGGAAGCGGACCTCCTTGTGCGGGATGACGCTGTGGGAGACGACCACGATGGCGCAGAAAATGGCCAGGAACGGGCTTCGCCTGGAGCCGTGAAAGAGAAGCAGGACAGCGGGACCGATCAATACCACAAGAACCAGCAGGTACCAGTACCACGGCTGAACCAGGGTCAGCGCCTTGCCAGGCCCGCGCACGACATTTTCTTTGTAGTAGAGGATGAACGACTGCCAAGGATAAGACCAGGTGATCCAATCCACGGCTCCGAAGACGAGTACGGGGATGAAAGCTCCGGCGGCGACCACTGGAACGCGCACGCGCCAGCGCGGATAGCAGAAGTACACCATGGCGAAAAGCAACGCGGGCAGCAATTGAATGCGGAGGCACGCGGCTAACGCACAGAATAATCCCGCAAGGAACAGCCGCTTTCGCTCGCCCAGCCGCCGGCCATAAATGCCGAGATACAAGCCGGGCAACATCACGTGCGCGGCAATCACCTCAGTAAGCGCTTTGGGAGCGAAGTAAACCAGGCCGAAGTAGAAGGAAGACGCCAAGGCCGCCACGATCGCCGCGGGCGTTCCGCTGGCGCGTTTGGCCCAGGCATAGGCAAACCATACGGCGGTGAGTGAAATCAGCGACAGAACGATCGTTGTTCCCAGAAGATAACCCGCGGAACCGGAGCCCATCCATGCCGTCGCGCGCATGACTCCGGCAAGGAACGCAGGGAACACCCAGGAACGAATGCCGAGCCGCCACTCCCAAGGAATTACGCCGTATCCGTAGACCAGCCTGTGCGCCGGCTCAAGCGTCTGGAAAATCTCATCGGGGAAAAAGATGTTGGGCGAACCCAGCGCAAGCCCAAGCCGCAAAGCGAGGGCAAAGCCGAGCAGGGCCGCCCAGGCGGAGATTGTTTTTGCCCGCGTCACGGCCGGTCACCTGCGGCCGTCGCGGTGGACTCGGCGGTCAGATAGGTACGCGTCAAATCGGCGTGGCCGGCGAGCGTTGCGCGGGGCTGGCCGTCGACCAGAAAGCGAACTTGCGTCACGCGCGGGAAGTTGGCGTTGAGCGTGGCGCAGACGGAGAGCACAGTGAGCGTCTCGGTTTCCAGTCCGGAGGGATGGCCGGCGGCAAACGCGCCGGTCAGATTGACGACAGCAAGTTCTGGGCCTTCCGGCGCGAGTTTCCCGCCGGCATCCGCAATGGGCACAAGAAAGACCTGGGCGATGGAGCCCGCGCCGCCGGGCACGGGATGCGCGGCATCGGGAGCGGCGTAAAGGTCGAGCAGCTTGCCCAGGACGGCGCGCGCGCGGGCCTCAGGATTTTGCGGCAAGGGCAACGAGAGAATGCGGGGCTCGACGGTGTTATCGGCGTCGTTGGCCGCCATGAGCGTGGCTTGCTCGGCGGGGGCTACCTGGGGCGCCTGGGTGGGCGCCGAGTCCTGGCCCTGGAGCAGCCTGCGATGGGCGAGGCGCAATTGGTTCCATAGCAAACCGCCCATGAGGACGGAGGCCGCAAGCAAAAGGATGAAGAGGACGGTCTGGTGGCGAGGGATCACGGCTGAGGATCCCCCCTCTGTTCCGATCGCCACTCCACCAGCGCGGCGGCGAGGGCTTCGGCCACGCGCGTCTGATAGTCAGGATCGTCAAGACCGGCCTGCGCATTCGACGATCGATCCGGGGCAACTTCAACGGCCATTGCGGGGCAGGTCATGCTGTCGATTGCTGGCAGCGCGGTGCGGCCCAGGGTGACGGGCACGCTTGCGTGAGAGAGCGCTGAGTCGATCGTGCCGGTGAGAGAAAGGCTGTGCGCGATCCACGCGGCCTGCGCAATCTTCCAGGGAAGGAAGCGCCGGGCTTCGGTTGGAGCCAGCGAAGAGACAAACAAATGCACGCCACTCCCGCTTTCGGACGCGTGGAGGCTCAGGCAGGCCACGGCGTTGGCGCTGTTGGCAATCCCGGCGCGGCGGTCAGAATCCACTGTGGCGTCGGAGTCCCGCGTGGTTACCACCGCGAAGCCGCGCGCCATGAGCAGCGAGCGAAGCCTGATGCTAAGGGCCAGGGTGTAGGCCTTTTCCGCCTGGGGGCCGATATGAGCGCCTAGGTCGTCGCCGCCGTGGGCAGGGTCCAGCACGACTACGAAGCGCGGAGCATTCCCGGGCTGGGCGAGCGCCGGGGCCAGTTGCGAGGCGGCCGCCAGAGCCGCTAGCAGCCAGGGCAGGCGGCCTAAAGCAGCCAAATGCTATGCTCCTGGATTGCAGAGTGCATCGCATCGGGGGCAAGGTCCAATTCGCCAGGCCACGTCACAGCGCCGTAATCCAGCCTCACCCGTGCAAACAGAGACGGGTCGGCAAGCGCGGCGAAAACCCCGGCCTTCGGCGAATGCACCATGCGAGACATATCGACCACCCCCGTGAGGCCATCGGCAAATGCAACCCGCAGCCGGAAACCCGGAAGGGCTTCGACTTCGGTTACGCGCCATGGCGACCTTGGTGCGACCTCCCCGATCAAGGCAACGGGGGAATTTTCATTGGCGTTTGATTCTGCGCGCATAGTTCCCAATCCTTCCTGAGTTCATCGCGGTGTTGTTGCGCCCATTCCAGCACGAGCGCCATTGCGCGGCCAGGTAAATCTCCGCGGATGATCTCGAACGTCTGGATGTCGATCAATGCCTCGAATTCAGCATACAGCGCGTGAAAGTGAGGTGGAAGATGGTCGCCGAAGTACATCTGAATCAAGATTCCGTAAAACCTGCTGATGGTTGGCATTGGTCTCCTCGTCCCCCGCTCACTCCAGCGCGTAGATCGCCAGGCCGCTGAGCAGCTTGGGGTAAAAGTCGGTGGACTTTTGCGGCATGACCTCGCCGGCGAAGGCTACCTCTTTCAACTGTGTCATGGTCACCGGGTTGGTGAGGAACGCGATATCGGCTTGACCGGCGCGCACCAGGTCGACGGCTTCCTGGCCGTCGCGCAGATAGCGGAGATTGGTTTGCTGACGCACCTTTTCGGCATCGAGGCCCAGCAGCCGTTCGAGGACGACGGAGTGCAGTTGGGCGAGGTCGAGCTGGCGCTGGCGCTCGGGGAGGCCGGCCAGGGCCTCGGCAACCGCATCAGGCCTGGAGCGCAGCAGGAAAGCGCCGGCGCAGGTGACGGCGACGAAAGCGGCGCCAGACTCGCGGGCCAAGATATGCATAAATTCAGGGGCATCGAAGGGAGGCAGCGATTCCACCGTGAAATATGCTTCGGCGGCCTTAAAGAAGGCTGTTGCGAAGAAGCCGTTGAGGCTGTGGACGACGCGATGGGTGGGCAGGATCACCAGGCCCTCCGAATCCATATTCACAAAGGTCATCATGGCCGCGGCCTCAGGGTATTCAGGCTGCGGGAGCTGCTGCGTGCCGGAGGCGGTTTTGGCGGGGGCCGCAGCCGTATGTCCCCTGGAGTAGTTCAGCGCCGTTTCGTAGCGGTGGTGGCCGTCGGCGATGATCAGCTTTTTGTCGGCCATGGCGGCAACGAGCAGGCGGATGGCGGCAGGATCGTTCACGCGCCAGAGACGGTGGAGCACGCCGAATTCGTCGGTTACCTCGGCGTCGGCAGCGCCGTTGCCTTCGTAGAGAAGCTTTTCCACGCTGCCCGCGGGGTCGGAGTAGAGCATGAAAATCTGGCCAAAGTGCGCCCGCGTGGCCCGGAGCAGATGGAGCCGGTCGCTTTTGGGTTTGGACAGCGTCTGCTCGTGGCGGAAGACCACCTGGTCGGCATAGTCCTGGAGCTTGCCCAGAGCGATGAACCCCCGCCGCTCCTTCACGGTTTCGGTTCCGGGGACCTGGAAACGCTGCGCGTAAGCGAAGACACAGGGCACATTTTCCTGGATGAGGATGCCCTGTTCCCGCCAAGCGCAAAAATCGCGCGCGGCGCGCGTATAGACGTTTTCGCCCTGCTCCACGTCAAATAACTCGGGCAGTCCCAGGACGATGCGGACCAGGTTGAAGGGGCTGCGCTGGTAATAGGCCTGCTGCATGGCCGGGGAGATTTTGTCGTAGGGCTGGGTGACTACATCTTCCAGGCGGACAGCCGAGGGATTGTAGCGCCAAGCGCGAAAGGGATAAATGCGAGCCATGAGGAAGGTCTTACTCCCCCGTTGAAACGGTGGAATTTGAGCCCCCGTCATGCCGTGATGCTCGTTGGGGATTGCGGGGTGCGCTCAGGCTCGATTGTATCGCAGCGTTGCTGCGCAACCAGCCTTTGCGGATTTTGGCCTGAGGGATGACGGAGCGAGAATCCGATAACAACGCGAGTGCACGATTAGTGGTAAGATCGCCTTCAACCGCCGGGGTGATGGATGACCACGCTTCCCCAGCACACGATTCCAAGAGGTGGCGGCAATCTGGCATTGCTTGGCCGCTGCATCCGGGTCTGTTCGCTCATCGCGGTTTTTTGCCTGGCGCGGGCGGGCGCCCAAGAGGATCAACTGAATAAGGTACACGTGGAGCCGCCCTCGAGCTCATCGGCGCCCGCGGGTGAGCCCAGGGGGGCTGAAGCGCCTGCCGAAACCGGCCCGGCGTCGTTGAGAATCCATCCCGGCTCGTTCCTCCGCATGAACGTGGACATGGTGCTGGTCCCGGTTACGGTCACCGATCCGTTGAATCGCCTGGTCACAGGCCTGGAACAGGAAGACTTCCAGGTCTTCGAAAACAATGGCGAGCAGAAGATCGCCAGCTTTGCCTGCGAAGATGCTCCGGTTTCGATCGGTATCATCTTCGACCTCTCCGGCTCGATGACATCGAAGCTGGTGCGCGCCCGGGAAGCGATTCTGCAGTTCATCAAGACGGCGAACCCGCAGGACGAGTTCTTCGTGATCGGATTCAACGACCGGCCGGAGCTGATCGAGGACTTCACCAGTTCGGTCGCGGACATTCAGGCGCGGCTGGCGACGGTCCACGCAGGCCACCGCACCGCGCTGCTGGATGCGATTTACTACGGCGTGGCCAAGATGAAGGATGCGCACCACGAGCGCAAGGCGTTGCTGGTGGTTTCCGACGGAGGCGACAACCGCTCACGCTACACGGAAGGCGAGGTGCGGGCGGCGGTGCGCGAGGCCGACGTGGAGATCTACTCGATCGGCGTCTTCGACCCCTACGCATCCCAGCCCGAAGAACGCACGGGACCGCAGCTTCTCGACGACGTCAGCACCTCAACCGGCGGGCGGCTTTTCCGCGTCGACGACGTGGACGAAATGAGCGACATCGCCGAGAAGATCTCGACCGAGCTGCGCAACCAGTATGTGATCGGCTACAAGCCCAAGGACCTGGCCCGCGACGGGAAGTGGCGTAAAGTGAAGGTGAAGGTGAATCCACCTCCGGGATTGCCGCCGCTGACGGTCTATGCTCGCACCGGGTACTATGCGCCTCTCGAATAACGCGGTTCTCGCTGCATTCCTGGCCGTGGCAGGGCTCCTGCTTCCGGCGCAAGTGGCGACTGCTCCGACTGCCGGAACGCAGGCAAAGCCGGCGCCGTCCCTCACTGTGGACACCGATCCGGTCCGCTCGCCCGACGCGACGGTGACGGCTGTTCCAGCAGGCACGATGAAAAAACAGGGCGAAGGCTACCTGTACCACACCGACGTGGAAGAGGTAGTGCTCAACGCCACCGTGCTCAACGGCACGCACCTGGTCGAGAACCTGACCAGAGACGATTTCACGGTCTACGAAGACGGAGTGAAGCAGACCCTTCGCAGTTTCCAGCACACAGACCTGCCCGTCTCCATGGGACTGATCATCGACAACTCAGGGTCGATGTACCGCAAACGGCCGTCGGTGAATAAGGCAGCGCTCGATCTGGTGCTGGCCTCGAACCCGCAGGACGAGGCCTTCGTGGTCAATTTTTCCGACGAGGCGTTTATCGACTGCGACTTTACATCGAATATCAACAAGCTGCGCGAGGGATTGTCACACATCGGTTCCCGAGGCGGCACCGCGCTCTACGATGCCGTGGTGGCTTCGGCAGACAAGCTGGTGGCCGACGCCAAACGGCCCAAGCAGGTTCTCATCCTGATCACCGACGGAGAGGACAACGCGTCCAGCTTGAACCTGGAGCAGACCATTGAGCGCGTACAGCAGCTCTCCGGACCGGTGATTTACTCCATTGGGCTGCTCTTCGGCGACGAGATGAGCCGCGCCGAAGTGCGGCACGCTCGAAGCGCTCTGGAAATGCTCTCCATGGAAACCGGCGGCATGGCCTTCTTCCCCAAATCCATGGATCAGGTGGATGAGATCGCCGCCGAGGTGGCGCGGGATATTCGCAGCCAGTACACGCTGGGCTACCACTCGACGAAGCCGACGACGGAGCCGGGCTTCCGGCGCGTGGAGGTGGTGGCCGAGGCCAAAGGGATGGGCAAGCTGACGGTTCGCACGCGCACCGGCTACTTTCCGGTGGCGCGCACGGCCAAGCAATCGGCAGAGGTGGCGAGGTAGGGCGCGGATATGGAGGACGATACCGAGCGGCAGGCGATGCTGGAGCAACTGGAACACCTGAAGGCGATGGGCGAAAAGGCCTACGACGACATGTACGAGGCCCATTCCTCGAGCGGCGCGAACGTCTGCTACAGCGACGCCAAGGAGTGCTTTTGGGATGCCATCGGGCTGGCCGAGCGGCTGGGGCTGAAGGAAGAGGCCGAGGCGCTGGAAAAGCGGCTGGCGCACATCAAGGCGGTGTTTCGGAGCCAGTTTACATAGAGAGCGGTTGCATTTCGAGCACCTGAGTGGACGTATGAGATGGCCCGGATGTTGAGTGCTTATAACGCCCTCCAGAGCCTTTTCTCCGTCATCGGCAGGATTTCATTGGGCCGCCTCAAAGCCCGCACGATAAGCTAGAAGCAGGAGATCGCAGCGAAGAGCTAACCCCATGTCCCCATACAAGTACTCGACTCTTGCCGTCCATGCGGGGCAGCACCCCGACCCGCAGACGGGCGCGGTGAATGTGCCCGTTTACCTTTCCTCGACCTTCGAACTGAGCGGCATTGGAAGCGACCGCGGCTGGGATTATTCGCGCGCGGGCAACCCCACGCGCGACCGGCTGGAAATGGCGGTGGCCGCGCTCGAATGCGGCACCAGCGGCCACGCCTTCACCACCGGCATGGCGTCCATTGCGGCGCTGGTGGCCATGTTGCGCACGGGCGATCACATCGTTTGCTCGCGCGACGTGTATGCCGGCACGGTGCGGCTCTTTGACCAGATCGTGAGCGGCTACGGCATCCAGATCGAGTATGTGGATACGAGCGACCTGGCGGCGGTGGAAGCAGCCATGAAGCCGAACACGAAGCTGGTGCACATTGAGACGCCGAGCAATCCGCTGATGGTGCTCACCGACATTGCCGCAGTCAGCCGCATTGCCCACGCGCACGGCGCCGAGGTGAGCGTGGACAACACGTTTCTGTCGCCGGCGCTGCAGCGGCCTCTGGAGCTGGGCGCGGACATCGCGATGCACTCCACGACGAAGTACCTGAACGGGCACTCGGACGGGCTGGGCGGTGTCCTGGTCGGGTCGAAGCCGGAGCACAAGGAACGATTTCTCTTCATCCAGAAAGCGGCCGGCGGCGTGATGTCGCCTTTCGAGTGTTTTCTGGTGCTGCGCGGGATCAAAACGCTGCCGCTCAGGATCAAGCAGCATGAGGAGAACGGCCGCGCGGTGGCGGAGTTCCTTTCGACGCACCCGAAGGTGAGCAAGCTGGCCTATCCGGGGCTGAAGAGCCATCCGCAGTACGATCTGGCGGTGAAACAGCAGAAGGGCTTCGGTTCGATGATGAGCTTCGAGCTCAAGTCGCGCGAGGAAGCGGCGCGGTTCCTGTCGGCGATCAAAATCTTCATCAATGCCGAATCGCTGGGCGGCGTGGAGTCGCTGGCCTCGCACTCGGCCACCACCACGCACGGTTCGGTGAGCGAAGAGGTGCGGCGGGCGATGGGGATCAACGAAGGCCGCATCCGGCTTTCCATCGGCATCGAGGACAAGGAAGACCTGGTTGCCGATCTCGACCAGGCGCTGGCCGCGGCGTAAAGGAGAACCCGTGCCGGAATCGCGGCTGATTCTCGGGATCGACACCTGCGGGCCTTCCGGTTCTATTGCCCTGGGCTGCACGGAGGGCGAAGAAGTCTACATTCTGGGCGAGAGCCAGCTTGGCGGGCGCAGCTACTCCGAGAGACTGGTTGCGGCGGTCGGTGAGCTTCTAGGTCTCGGCGGAGTGCATTTGGGGCTGATCCATGCCCTCGTGGCCGTCAACGGGCCTGGGAGCTTTACAGGGGTCCGCGTCGGCTTGAGCGCCGTGAAAGGCCTGGCCGAGGGAGCGCAAATTCACGTTCTCGCCGTCTCCCGGCTGGAAGTGTTTGCGGCAGCCGCGCAAGTTCCTTGCGCCGCCCTCGACGCCCACCGCCATGAGGTTTTCCTCCGTCTCGCGGAGCCGGCAAGCGCGGCACGGGAGCTGCTGGCGGGAGCGGCAGAACTGGCCGCCATCCAGCCTCCTCCGCCTCGCGCCGCCGTTTGCGACGAAGAAGCGGCCCAGTTGCTTCAGGCGGCGTGGCCGGCGGTTGAGCTGGTGCGGGCCACAGCCCCCAAAGCCGCTGACGCCCTGCGGCTCTGTACGCCGCGCGTGGCGCGCGGGGAGTTTATCGATACGGCGCTGCTGGACGGACACTACCTGCGCCGGTCAGACGCCGAGATCTTCGGCGCCGACGTTGCCGCCCAGGCGGCCGCGGCGGCAAAGCAAAGAGCATGAACGAACCCGCGGCGGAAATCCAAATCCGGCGCATGGCCGCAGCCGACCTGGCCCGGGTGATGGAGATTGCCGCGAGCCTGCCGGATGCGCCGCACTGGCCGCAATCGGACTATGAAAGAGCCCTGAATCCGGAGTGGACGCCCCGGCGGATCGCTCTGGCCGCAGCGGAGCAGGAATCGGGCGTTCAAGGCTTTACGGTGGCCCGTCTTGTCCTGCCGCAGGCCGAACTGGAGACGATAGCCGTGGCAGCAGGTTGCCAGCGGCGCGGCATGGGGCGGCGGCTGTTCCACGCGCTGGCCGGGGAACTGCGTTCGGCCGGGGTGCGCGAGCTCCTGCTGGAGGTGCGCGCCTCGAACCGGGCGGCGCAGGAGTTCTACCGGGCGCTCGGCTTCGTCGAGACTGGCCGCCGGAGGGGCTACTATGCAGATCCTGTTGAAGATGCGGTTCTGATGGGGCGGAAGATTCGCCGATTGGGGACTGCGTTGCGTCACGGCGTCTGACGGTGTATTCCGGCCGGATGTTGCCGGCCAGCAGAGTGGCCAGCGACGGCGTACCTTCTACCCGATTTTCACAGGCGCACGGTACTTTCGGCGGTTTTCTGGCTTGCCGGTTGTCCTACCGTGGCGATATATGTAAATGTTCTAAGAAAATCGGCGGCTCTGCACCGCCTACCCGAACCGCCGAACTGGGGGTGCTTGATGGATGAAGTACAGGGTTCCACGCTGAGCGAAGAGATCGATCGCTTGCACGCCGAACATCGCTGTTACGCTCAGCGTTTGGAAGAGTTGCTTCAAAAGCCATACCTTACCGAAGACGAGCAACTGGAAGAAGTGCGCTTGAAGAAGCTCAAGCTGCACGCCAAGGACCTGATCTTTGCGCTAGAACGCCGGGCGATGGCCGTGGCATAGGCCCCAAGGCGCCTTGCGATTGCGGCTTTCTTGCCGAGCGAGACCCTCATGCGGCACAATGTGAGTGTTGTGTGCACGCGGGGTGCCGCGCCCACAATGCATTCCCTAAATCACCGTATAATCGTTGGGACGATGGTTCGCGACGGTTACATCTACGGACTGGTGTTTCTTGCAGTCGCGGCAGCATGCTGGTGGTTCAGCGGCAGCCTGTGGCTCAGCTTGGTTCCGGTGCTCCTGGCAGCCTTCTTTCTGTGGTTTTTCCGCGATCCGCGTCGCGCGATTCCGGCGGGCAAAGGATTGATCGTTTCGCCAGGGGACGGACGGGTTACCGAGACAGCCTTTATTGTGACTCCCGAAGGCTCCCGCCAGCGGATCAGCATCTTCCTCAGCGTTTTTGACGTGCATGTGAACCGCGCGCCCATCAACGGCGTGGTAAGCCGCGTGCACTACCAAAAGGGCAGATTCCTCAACGCCATGAATCCCGCCTCGGCCGACCGCAACGAACAGAACGCGGTAACCGTGCGCGGCCAGGGAGCCGACGCGGGGTTCGAAGTCACCTTCAAGCAGATTGCCGGGCTGCTGGCGCGACGCATCGTTTTCCGCTGCCACGAAGGCCAAACGGTGGAGCGGGGGCAGCGCGTGGGGCTGATCAAATTCGGATCGCGCGTTGACGTCGTGATTCCGGCCAGCGCTGTGCTTCGAGTGAAGGTGGGCGAGCGGGTGAAGGGCGGCGCCAGCGTGCTGGCCGCAATCGATTCCACCGACAAAGACCTGCCGTCGGGGACCCCGGCCATCCACCCCGCCGACAAAGACCTGTCGTCGGGGACCCCGGCCCTGCAGGGGAGAGAGAACGCATGAACCATTTCGATCTTGCCCGGGCAAAAGGCAAGCCGCATCCGCGCTTTCGGCGTGGCATGTACCTGCTGCCTTCGCTGTTCACGGCCGGCAATATAGGGATCGGCTACTTCTCCATCACCCAGACGCTTGACGCCATCAGCCGCGACGCGCAATGGCACCTGGATTGGGCGGCCATCGCCATCCTGTTGGCCATTCCCTTCGACGCGCTCGACGGCCGCATTGCCCGCATGACCAACACGACCACCGACTTCGGCAAGGAGCTGGATTCGCTGGCCGATGTCATCACCTTCGGCATCGCGCCCAGCCTGCTGGCGTTCGTGTGGGGATTCCACTTTCTGCCCGATTCCATGAATCCGCAAATGCGGATGCACCTGATGCAGGCCGGCGCCTTCGTTTGCTTTCTCTTTCTTCTCAGCGGAGCTTCGCGGCTGGCGCGCTTCAATATCAGCCACGACACGCAGCCCCGCAACCCGGGGCGCCCGGACAGGAAGTATTTTGTGGGCATGCCGATTCCCGCTGCCGCGGGTCTGCTGGCCGCCACCGTCCATTTCTTTAATGCCTACCCTGTCGAAGAGTGGTGGATTGCAGTTCCGTGGCTGGTTCTGGTCGGTTTGTGCGGCTTCCTGATGGTCAGCACCTGGCGCTTTTGGTCGGCCAAGGAGATCAACTTCTCCCGCCGCCATCCCTTCCAACTGCTGGTGCCTTTGGCGATTGTCGCCTACGTGATGGTCCGCTACTCAAACACGGCGCTGTTCCTAGCCGCGCTCGCCTATATGTTCTCGGGCATATGGGCACGCGCGGCGTATGGTTGGTCGAGGCGGCGCCGCAGGAGGCGCCAGGACACGCCCGATCCCGCAAAAATTGCGGCAGAACCCGGCCCCTGGAGGCCGTAACCTACCTTCCAGTTCAAGAAAAGGATGCCTGTGTACAAGATCGCCATTGCCGGGGCTTCAAGCCTTGTGGGACGGGAGTTGAAAGAGGTTATCTCGGAGTCTCCTTTGGCCTCGGCCAACTTTGCTCTGCTCGACGAGGAAGACGCGCAAGGCCAGTTGGACCAAGTGGGGGACGAAGTCACCTTCATCCAATCCATCAGCGCCGAAGCCTTTGAGCATGCCGACTTCACCTTTTTCTGCGGCAGCGAGAACCTTACGCTCCGGTACTGGCGGCATGCCCTGCGCGCCGGGTCCACGGTCCTGGATCTCTCGGGCGCGCTGGACCAGGAGACCGGCGTGCTGGTGCGCGCACCCTGGCTGGGAACAGTGGAGGCGTCTGTCGACCTATTTACGCCAGCCGTCGTACCTGCTCACCCCGCGGCGATTACGCTTGCGCTGCTGCTCAAGCGGCTGCAACAAGCCGCTCCGGTTCGCTTTGCCGCGGCTACGATCCTTGAGCCGGCCAGTGAGTTTGGCCGCGCCGCCATGGACGAACTGCACCAGCAGACGGTGAGCCTGCTGAGCTTCCAGCCGCTGCCGCGGGCCATCTACGACGCGCAGGCGGCCTACAACCTGCTGGGCGGCCTGGGAGAGAGCGCCACGATCAATCTTCCCGCAGTGGAGGCGCGTATTAGCCGCCAGTACGATGCGCTCACCGCGGGGCGCGGCCCGTCGCTGGCCGTCCAAATCATCCACGCGCCGGTCTTCCACGGCTATACGTTTTCCATCGCCGTGGAGCTCGACCGGCCAGTCGAGATGTTTGCGCTTGAAGAGGCGCTGGCCGGCGAACACATCGATCTGGTACTGGAAGATACCGATTCGCCCTCGAACCTTGCGGCCACCGGACAGAACGACGTTCTGGTGCGCCTGCGGCCGGAGCCTTTGGCCCGCAACTCCAACCTGGCATCCCGGTTGTGGCTGTGGGCCGCCGCCGACAACCTGCGCCTGAATGCGCAAAATGCGGTTCAGTGCGCGCTGGATCTTCGGCGGTTGCGGCCGCAGGGTACAGTGCAGTAAGACGAAATGCCATGAGTAAGATTATGACTCATTAAATCTTACTTTTAAGTGTGCCTTACTTTTAAAATTTGTTTTACTTGTGCTAGAATGTAAGCTATGGGGCAGGCCACGAAAGAGCTTTTCGCGACAGTGAGCACCAAGGGCCAGATGGTGATTCCCGCAGCGATCCGGGAATCCCTTGGGATCGAGCCGGGAACGCGCGTCGCCATCCGTCAGGAGGGGGACGCGGTGGTTCTCAGGCCGGAGACGCTGGCAGCCAAGCTGCGCATCATCGAAAAGATGCATGGATGTACGGCAGGCAGTCCTTCGGGGACGGATATGCTTCTCGAAGACAGGCGTCTCGAGCGCCAGCGGGAGTTGCGGGAAGAGGGCTGGTAGGACCATCCCATGACGGTGTACGTTCTGGACTCGTCAGCATTGATCCGTTACCTCGACAAAGAGGCTGGCGGGGAGCGCGTGAAAGCGATCCTCAAAGCCTGCGTCACAGGGCAGGCTGAGATCCACATCTCCGCCGTGCAGTGGGGTGAGGTTGCCGGGAACTTGCGTAAGAGATTCGGCGCAGAGGAGGAAGAACGCATCCTGAGCAGCCTTTTGCCGAGCGAGGCCGGGATTGTTCCGGCGAGCGGCGAGCGAGCGGTGCGTGCAGCCGGGCTCCGCGTCGATCATAAGATGTCCTACGCCGATGCCTTTGCCCTGAACCTGGCCATGGACTCGCCGCAACATGTTCTGGTAACCGCCGATTACGGTTTCAAGCCCGTGGACAATCTGGCGCAGATCGAATTTCTTCCCGCAAGATAATCGAGCCGCCCGTGAGGTCTGACGCCTCCGGCGGTTGCGGCCGCAGGGAAGGGTGCAGTAACTCACCCCCCGCCGCACCGCTTCCACAACTGTACAATGTAGCTATCCGTCATGCCGGCGATGTAGTCGGCCACGGTACGGGCCAGGCCCTCGGTGGGAATCTGCGCCTGGTGGTCCTCCGGCATCAGGCCGGGCTCGGCCATGAGGCGCTGAAAAAGTTCGATGACCACCTCTTGAGCGCGAAGATGCTCCTGCTCCTGGCCGGGGGAGTTGTAGAGGCTCACGTAGAGGAACTCCTTGACTGCAACGCGCGCGGCCTCCATTTGCGGGCTGAGCGCGGCAAGCCTTTGCGGGGCGAGCCGGATGTCAGCCAGGACCGTAGCGCCGAGGGCTCCCACGCGTGCGTGCACTTCCTCGATGAGATCGGTGACCAGCGCGTTCAGAACCCGCCGCAGGGCTTCATAAACAGCGAGCCTGGGCGCGGCATGGGGATAGCGGGCCAGAGCTGCGTCGTGGAAGCCGCGGAAGAGAGGCGATGCTTCGCGTACCTGATCGAGCACGAGGATGCCCGAGTCCAACCCATCGTCAAGGTCGGCGGTCAGATAGGCAATCTCGTCGGCGAGATCGATCAACTGCGCTTCGAGCGGTGGAAGCTGGTGGAGAAAATACCCGGCCAGCTCGGGGTGGTCCTCGGCGGTGTAGTCGCGCGAATGCTTCACGATGCCCTCGCGGACGGCGAGGGTGAGATTGAGCCCGCGAAAGGCCGGATAGCGCTCCTCAAACCAGGTGACAATGCGCAGGGCGTGAAGGTTGTGGTCGAAGCTGAGGCCGTGAGCGCGCAAGGCGCGGTCGAGAGCCTTCTCGCCGGCGTGACCGAAAGGCGGGTGCCCAATGTCGTGCGCCAGCGCCAGGGCTTCGGCCAGCTCCGTGTTCAGCCCCAAGGCCGCAGCCGCAGTGCGCGAGATCTGCGCGACCTCGAGAGTGTGGGTAAGGCGGCTGCGAAAGTGATCCGACAGACCCTCGGCCGGCAGGCGGGTGAAGACCTGGGTTTTGCCGGCCAGGCGGCGAAAGGCGCGCGCGTGCAGAATGCGGGCGGCGTCGCGGGCAAACGGAGTGCGATAGGCATGGGGCAGTTCCGCGTGGGCGCGGCCGGCGAGTTCGCTCTCCGCATTTCCGCTCACGGCAATTCCAGCAGGCAGCAGCAGATCGGATTCGGTTTTGAGCTGCATCATCCAAAACGGCCTTGGCGGCGTAACCGCAGACTTAAGGCTTCACGTCTGGTTATACCGCAAAAAGGACGCAGTTGGGGGCAGAGAACCGATTCCTGTACCGTGAGTCACGATGTGCCAGGTTCCGCGGCTGCTATAAAGACATGCGTGCGCCGAAGGATGGACAAAGCCAACTTCCGGGAGTACTATCCTGCCGAACTTTTCCGATGGCTGCGGAAGCACGGAATTACCGGTGCGCGCCAAGAAGCTTTTTGGGACCGCAAAGGGAGGTAGCGATGAAACCGATCAAGAGAATGGCGCCGGTGCTGGTTGCGCTGGCGGTTGCGATGGTATCGGGTTGCGGGGCGAGACACTCGCCCAAGGAAGTGTACTACCTGGTTGCAACGAATATCTCGTTGCCCTACTGGCAGACGGCCGTGGCCGGATTCAAGAGCGCTGCCGCGCAATACAACGTGACGGCCAGAGTAGCTGGTCCTGACACGTACGATCCACAGGGTGAACTGGCGGAGTTCCAAAAGGCGGTTGCGGCCAAACCGGCGGGGATACTGGTCTCTGTCTCTGACGCTGCCGTGATGCAGCCGGGGATCGACGCGGCGGTGAGCGCTGGCATTCCGGTGATCACCATGGACTCCGATGCCAAGAACAGCCACAGGCTCTACTTTATAGGCACCAACAACCTTGAAGCTGGGCGTTTGGGCGGCCGGAGGGTCATCGAGAAGCTGGGCGGCAAAGGCAACGTGGTCTTCTTTACGCTTGCCGGCCAGCCCAACACGGAAGAACGACTGAAGGGCTTCAAGGATGTCTTTGCCGCGCGGCCGGGCATCAACATCGTCGAAGTAGTGGACATCAAGGGCGATCTGCACACAGCCTTCGACAAGGCCCAGGAACTGATGGCGCAAACGGGTGCGAAGAAAATCGACGCTTTCGTGTGCCTGGAATCCGCTTCAGGCAAGATGGTCGCCGACGCGATCAGCCGCACGGGAGACACCAGCAGGGAACTGGTGGCGTGGGACGTGGATCCGGAGACGCTGCAAAGCATCAAGGACGGAGTGATCGACGCGACGATCGCGCAAAAGCCCTATACGATGGGCTTCGTGGGGCTGAAGGCGCTGGACGAGATCTTTCACGATCCGCCCGCGCAACTCAATAAGGACTACAGCGCCGATGCGTTCGCGCCGTACCCGGTGTTTGTCGATACCGGGACGTCGCTGGTAGACAAGAGCAGCGTGGATGTGTATCTGGCTGCGGCAGCGGCGCACGCGCAGTAGGGGCCACGTCGAGACCGGCTCACAACGGCAGGCAGCGTTCCTTCAGGCGAACGCTGCCGTCTTGCCGCTTCCAGTTTCCGGTTCCGCGGCGCCGCGCCGATCGCGCCGTTGCGGTTGCGAGGGGCTTACTCCGGCTTGGTCTGGCCCAGGGAGTTCTCTTCCTTTGCCAGTTTGACGCGGGCGCTTTCCAGCTTCTTCTGCACCTTGGCTACGTCGCCGGGCTCGATGTCGGCCGGGGCTGACTTGGCGAATTCATCGAGCGAAATCTGCCACTGCGCGGCGGCCAGCCGGATGCGGCCGGTCTTTTCATAGAGATCGCCCAGGTGCATGTGAACCGTGGGATCGGACTGGTCGCGGCTGACGGCCTGGCGCAGATTGTCTTCGGCCAGTTCGTATTCGCCCATCTTGAAGTAGACCCACCCAAGCGAATCAAGATATGCGCCGTTCATGGGTTCGATTTCGACGGCCTTTCGAATCATCTTGAGCGCGTCAGGCAGCTTGATTCCCTTATCTGCCCACATATAGCCCAGATAGTTCAGCGTCATGGCACTCTGCGGATCGAGATCGAGCGCCTGGCGGAAGTACCGCTCGGCCTGATCCAGATGCTTCTGACGCTCGGCCCACTCGCCACGAAGGAAAGACAGGTAGGTATGATCGTCTTTCTTGGTGGTGAGCGGCTCCGCCTTGTCGAGCGCCTCCTCGGCATCCTTAAAGCGGCGGAGGCGGATGTTCATCTGGGCGACGGCGAACCAAACGCCGCGCTGCTGGTCAGGGGTGGCGCCGTCAAGAAGAGTCTTCGCCATGGCCAGACCTTCATCGGGATGGTCCTGGTCAGCGAGTTCTCCCGCGAGCATCAGCTTCAGGTCGCGGTCTTTCGGATCGGAGGCCGCCGCCTTGCGCGCGACGTCGAGGGCCTTATCGAATTCGCGGGCGCCGCGGTACGCATCCACCTGACCCTGGTAGCCGCGCACGGCCAGGCTGCCGCCCAAGTCGATCATCTTCTGGTAGGCGGCGATCGCCTGATCGGTCTTATTCTCTTCGAGGCACACGGCGCCGAGGCGTTCCAGAAAGATGCCGCGGTTGTTCTTTTCCTCTTCGGTATAAGCGCCGTTGGCGTGCGAAGTGGCGTCCACCATCTCCTGGTAGGTCTGGACGGCGTCGTCAAAGCGGCCCAGGACATCGAGCAGCATCCCTTCGTTGAATCCCGCTTCCAGCGACTTGGGATCGATCCTGCGCGCCTTGCGGATGGTGGCCAGCGCCTCTTCGTACTTGCCCTGGCGGCGCTCGATCTCGCCGATATGGACCAGCGCCTCAGCATTTTCAGGATCCGCTTCGGCAAGCGCTTTGTACTGCTTGAGCGCTTCGTCGAGCTGGTCGCCGCTAAGCAGAGCCGCGGCGAGGGCGTCCATGGTCTGCAGGTCGCCGGGCTCCAGATCTTCCGCGCGTTGATAGGCGGCGATGGCGTCCTTTGGCTGCTTCAACTGGTCATAGAGCGCACCGAGCGTGAACTCCATCTTGGGGGTGCGCCCGTCCTGGGGAACAGCTTCAATCGTCTTCACGGCATGTTGTAAGTCCCCGCTCTCGGCGTAAAGCCGGGCCAGGTTCAGCACCACGTCCTCCGACTCGGGCTCGATTGCCTCAGCGGTCTTGAATTCGGCTTCGGCCTTTTCGGGCAGGTGTTTTACGGTGTAGAGCTGACCCAGCACCATATGATCTTCCACGCTCTTGGGGTCGAGGGCGACGATCTTTTCGAACTCGGCAATGGCCTGGTCAAGAACGTTGCCGGAGCCCGAAGCCGAAGCGCCCCCGTTCTGCCCCTCGCCTAGCTGGCGCAGGTAGATGCGTCCCAGCAGCCTGTGGGCTTCAATGTCGCCGGGAGAGTTCTTCAGCAGCGCGCGCGCCATTGCCTCGGCATCGTGCACTCGACCGACGCGGAAATAAAGACCGGCCAGATCGTCGCTCAGCTCCGCCGAGCCGGGGTCGGCGTTGAGCGCCAGCTTGTATTGCTCGATGGCCTGGTTCACTTCGTCCGAGTGTCCCTCGGAGATAGCGTCATCCTCATACACTGCTGCCAGGGCCAGGTGATAGTACGCCTGGGCGCGATTGGGTTCCTTCGCGGCGGCGGATTCTCCGCTACTCTGGCTCGACCCGGCATCGGCCGTCGCGGCTTTTGCCGGTTCGGTCTGGGCCGGGGACACGGCCGGCTGAGCCAGCGGGCTCTTTGCCGGGCCGGCAGTGCCGCCTGGAGAAGTGTTTTGGGCGCAGACGAGCGCAACCGGCAGCAAAAACAGGATGGCGGCGGCAAACTTGGGCCCGATCATTGGCATCGGAAGGTTTCTTGTCATCATTCAGGGGAATCCCCACGCTTTCGACCGGAAAAGCAGAGAAAAACGCTCTGGAAAACCGGAATACGGCGTAGGCAGCCGTTTTAAGCAACTCTGCCTACTGCTACAGACGATTTTACCTGTCATTGGTCGCAAATGCCCGGTAGATTCCGGGATTTTCGTGAAACGGAGGTCATCACACCTTCTGCCGCCACAGGTTGACCTGGCCGCATCCGCCCTTGCCGGCACGGGAAAACTCAATGCCGGAAGTGGCGAATGCCGGTGAAGACCATGGCAATGCCCAGCTTGTCGGCGGCGGCGATGACATCGTCGTCGCGCACCGAGCCGCCGGGCTGAATTACCGCCGTCGCGCCGGCTTCGGCAACGGCCTCAAGTCCGTCGGGAAAAGGAAAGAAGGCGTCAGAGGCGGCGACGCAGCCGTTCAAGGGCAGCACGGCCTTCATGGCGCCAAATCTGGCTGCATCCACACGGCTCATCTGGCCCGCGCCCACGCCCAGGGTCTGCCCTTCGCGGGCGTAAACGATGGCATTCGATTTGACGTGCTTCGACACGCGCCAGGCGAAGAGCAGGCTGCGCAACTCCCCGGCCGTGGGCGGCCGCCACGTGGCCACCTTCAGCTCCGACTCCGTCACGCGGCCAGTGTCGGCATCCTGCAACAGGAGCCCTCCCGACACCTGCTTGACCACTGGCCGTGGCTCGGCCGCGCGAACCTCCACGAGGCGCAGGTTCTTCTTCGCGGCAAAACGCTCGCGAGCCTGGGGCGAAAAACCCGGCGCGGCAATGGCTTCCACGAAAAGTTTGGCGATTTCCGCGGCCGCCGCTGCGTCTACCTCGCGGTTGATGCCTATCACGCCGCCAAAGGCCGAGACCGGATCGCAGGCCAGAGCCTTTTGGTAGGCTTCCAGAAGCGTGGCGCCCGTCGCGGCGCCGCAGGGATTGGTGTGCTTCACAATGATGACGGCAGGCTCTTCAAACTCCTGCGCCAGCTCCCACGCTGCGTCGAGATCGACGAGATTGTTGAAGCTGAGTTCCTTGCCCTGCAACTGCGCCGCTCCCGCGATTCCCAGTCCCGAGCCGTCGGTATAAAGCGCGGCGCGCTGATGCGGATTTTCACCGTAACGCAGGGGCTGGGCCAGCGGATAGTTAATGCGCAGCGTCGAGGGCAGCGCAGCGTCGTCGAATACAGCCGGAGCCTCGGGCGCGGGCGCTTCGGCAATCCGTTCCAGCGTGCCGGCAATTGCCGCGTCGTAGGCAGCGGTCAACGCGAACGCCTGCCTGGCCAGACGCCAGCGGGTGGCGCGAACGAGGGCTCCGCCGTGGGCCTTCAGCTCTTCAATGAGAGGCGCATATTCCGTCACGCGCGTCACGATCGCCACGTCTTCAAAGTTCTTGGCCGCGGAGCGAACCATCGACGGCCCGCCTATATCGATGTTTTCGATGAGATGCCCGAAGGCGACGCCGGGCTGGGCGGCTGTTTTCTCGAAGGCGTAGAGATTGACCACCACCATGTCGATGGGCTGGATGCCATGAGCGGCGACGGCGGCTTCATGCTCCGCATTGCCGCGAATGTAGAGCAGACCGCCATGGACGCGCGGGTGCAGCGTCTTGACGCGGCCGCCGAGCATCTCGGGAAAGCCGGTCAACTCGCCGATGTCCTTTACCGCCAGGCCGGCTTCGCGCAGCGCCTTTGCCGTCCCGCCCGTCGAAACCAGTTCGACCCCGAAGCCGGCCAGCACGCGCGCAAAATCGACCAAGCCGGTCTTGTCCGTCACGCTCAGCAACGCGCGACGAATGGGTTTGGCGCCCATCCTACTTGCTAAACCTTCCGAACTCACGATTCCGCTCCTCCTTTGAGAACCCGCGCAGGCTCGCCTCGCCGTTGCGATGCGCTGCCGGGCACGGGCTAAACTCCAGACTACATCGAGGGGCGGGATGCAGTTGTGAATGGAATAGCCGGGCGGCGGAGCTGCTGGCGCTTTCCCCTGGCGCGGCGGCAGACTCCTGCCCGCGGCGCAAGCGGAGATGCATTAAAGTGGAGATATGGGAAGTTATCCCTCGACACCCCAGCCGGAGATTCTCGCCCCTGAAGGTGAGTATGCGCTTCCCCCAACGCGACGTCCGCGGCGAGGATGGGCGTCGGCGCCGGCCACTTATCTGCTGGTGGGGATCAACTGCGGCATTTTTCTGGCCATGGCGGTGCGCGGATCCAGCATCTGGATGCCGACTCTTGACCAATTGATGTTCTGGGGCGCCGACAGGCCCAACAACGTGCTGGTCTATGGCGAATGGTGGCGCATCGTCACCGCGATGTTTGTGCACGTGGGCATCATTCACCTGGCCACCAACATGTGGTGCCTGTGGAACCTGGGACTGCTGGCCGAGCCGCTGATGGGGTCGTTTGGTTTGTTTGCGGCCTACATCCTCACGGGGGCCGCGGGAAATCTCCTTTCTACTTTCTATAACTGGGTTTGGCCGATCCACGACGCGACGGGTGCGGCGTATTTTCAGGCTGGCGCGGGAGCGTCCGGAGCCGTTTTCGGCATTGCCGGCGTACTGATCATATTGCTGAAATCGAATCGGCTGCCGGTGCCGCCTCGAGAGCTGCGCAAGTTGCGCAAATCCGTCATTTACTTTGCCGCCATCAATCTGATCATCGGTCTTTCGGTCAACTTTGGCAGCGGGTTCACGGGCGTGTCGATCGATAATTCCGCCCATATCGGCGGATTTTCCAGCGGACTGCTGTTCGCTTTGCCGCTGGTGCCGCGCATTGGCTCGCCGCGCAGCGTTTTTCAAACGCGCATGCGCCTTGCCGTGGCGGGAATGATTGTCCTGCTCGTGCTCTTCGGGTTTTACGTGGCCAACATTGCCCCGCCGCAGAGTTGAAGCCGGCGCAGCTACCGCGTCGCCGTTGCGGCGAACTTCTTCACCATGGCCAGCAGCAGCTTGCGGTCGCTCTCGTTCAGATTCGAGGAGTAGCGGCGGAGCTGCGCGAGGAAGCGGAGCTCGTCGTCGGAGAGGTTCTGCTCGTTCATCTGGCGGGCGAGCGTGTCGCTGGCGAAGAACTGCGCGATGGGCAGGTCGAGGGCGTGGGCAATCTTGGCGAGCGTGTCGAGCGATGGCACGGTGTGGCCGTTCTCCACGCGCGAGAGATAGCAGCGCAGCAGCCCGGTCTTCTTTTCGATGTCTCCCTGCGACAGCCCCTTCTGCAGCCGGTAAGCGCGAATGGTGGTACCGATCTTCATGTCCGTTCACTCTTCGCCTGATGCTTACCGGGTTTACCGATGTTGTAGCAATCAGGAAACTATTAGCTTGAGAGTTAACATGCGGAAGCCGGGATTGCAAGCGCAAAGTTCCGCCGGACCTCAACTGAGCAATCCATCGGGCGCCGGATTCCGGTCGCGCCGGCGCGGCTGCGTGGTAAACCCTGGCGGCGCATGATCCGTCAGACTGAATACGAGAGCGAGAGGCTGGGTAAGGCGAATGCGGCAGGCAGCAAGGAAAGTTGCGGGTACAGGGGGGATGGTTTTGGCCTGCTGCCTGTCTGCCTGGGCTCAGGCGCCGGCTGCGGCGCGCCGAACCGCAACGGATCAGGCCCCAGCGAATCCGGCTCCGGCGACGCAAACTTCCGTTGGCCAGGCCGCGCCGGCTGCGTCAGAGGCGTCATCCTCCGGCCAACCGGCGACAGGGGGCAGATTGCATGGCGTGGTCAAGAGCGGCGCCATCCCCTTGCCTGGAGTGACCGTCACCGCGCAAAACACGCTCACGGGCAAGCGGTATTCCACCACGACCGACATTCTCGGCTCCTGGTCGATGAACATTCCGCAAAACGGCCGTTATGTGATTCGCACGCAGTTTGTGGCCTTCGCGCAGGGAGCTCAGGAGGCCGTTCTGAACGCCGCCAGCCACGATCAGATGGTGAACTTCGAGCTGATCCTGGCCTCGCGGCAGGCGGAGTTGGATCGGCAACAGGGCCTTCAGAGCGGCCTTCAGGGAGGGGAGGGACAATCTGCCCGGCAACTGGCAGGTAATGCGCCCGAGAATGTAAGCCTGATGAGCGCGCTGACCGCAGACACCGACACGGAGGCCGGCACGGCCGGCTCGAGCGGCGCCTCACTGCCTTCGATTGCAGGCAACTCGGATTTCAGCGATGAGTCGGTGGCAATTACCGGGCAGGCGGGGCAGGTGAGCGCTCTCGCCAGCATCGATATGGACCGCGTGCGCGACGCGGCACAGACGATTGCGGTGCAGGGCGGACTGGGCGGCCAAGGCGGGGCGCCTGGCCAGGGCGGATTATTTGGCGGGTATGGCGGTGGTGGAGGGTTTGGCGGGGCCTTTGGCGGCGGGGGCTTCGGAGGCGGCGGTTTTGGCGGCAGGGGAGGCGGTGGCGGAGGGGGACGCGGAAACTTCCGCAACTTCAATCCCGCTCAGCCGCACGGCGCCATTTTCTGGGATGGAACCAATTCTGCGATCAATGCATTGCCCTTCGCGCTGCTCGGCCAGCCGCAGGTGCAGTCGCCCAACGGGTCCAACCGCTTCGGCATCACCTTCATGAGCGAGCCGTATCTGCCGCACCTCACCAAGCCCAGCGGCAAAGATACCGTGTTCCTCACGCTGTCGGGCACGCGCGCGTCCAAGCCCGAGGATTTCTACGCAACGATTCCCACGGATGCGGAGCGAAGCGGCGATTTTTCGGCCCCCGGATTGCCACCGATCTACGATCCGGTCACAGGTTGCGGCTTCGGCCAGACAGCAACTTACAGCGGCTCCGGCTACACTTGCAGTGGCGCCATCACAAACATAATTCCGCCGACGGGAGCCGCAGGCGAGTCGGTCTCCCCGCAGGCCACGGCGCTGCTTGCCTACTTTCCTCAGCCGTTGCCCAACGGCGAAACCATCAACGGCTACAACTACCATCTGCTCACCACCGCGCAGTCCAACTCAACGCAGGCCGGCATCCGGTACATGCGCAGCCTGGGAGCGAACGCTGCGCAGACCGGCGGCCGTGGAGGATTCGGCGGGGTCGGCGGAAGGCGCGGCGGCGCGCAGAGCCAAGGGTTGCGCCAGAGCATAAGCCTCAATTACAACTGGTCCCACTCGGCTTCGGATCAGGTGAATCTGTTTCCGCAGTTGGGCGGCAAATGCGCTTTGGACTCCGACTCGCTGCAGGCCGGCTACACCGTGGGCTACCACCGTTTCACCAGCATCTCCAACGTGAGCTGGAACCGCAGCAGCAGCCACACGATCAACTTCTTTACCAATACCCCGATCAATCCCGCGGTAACCGCCAGCATGACGGTGCCGAACAACGTTCCGCTCAACTACGGTGTTCCCGGCATTTCGCTCAGCAACGGCATCGAGGGCTTGAGCGAGACACAGCCGAGCTTTTCCATTTCGCAGACCATCTCGTTCACCGAAGTCCTGAGCTGGATTCACGGCAAGCACAACCTGCGTTTCGGCGGCGATTACCGGCGCGTGCACTGGGACTTTCTTGCCGGCTCAAACGCCACCGGGAACTTCGTTTTTACCGGGTTGTTTACCGAGGACGCAGCGGGGGACCTGGCCACCGGCTCTTCCATCGCCGATTTTCTGCTGGGATTGCCACAATCGACAACGCTCAACTCCTCGCTCGCCAAGAGTTATCTCCGCGATAACGTTGTTGACGCCTTCGCCATGGACGACTGGCGAATGCTGCCCTCGCTCACGCTCAATTACGGCGTGCGCTGGGAGTTTTTCGCTCCGTACACAGAGAAATATGGGCGGCTGGCCAACGTGGCTACCAATCCGGAGGCCGGATTCACCAGCGAAATAGAGCAGACTGCCGGGATGAACGGGCTGCCCGGCTCGCTGGTTTTTCCCTGGCATAAGGCGTTCCGGCCGAGCGCAGGGCTGGCATGGCGCGTGCCGAAGATCAAGCAGACTGTGGTGCGCGCCGGCTTCGGGATGAACTACACGGTAGGCGAGTACGGGGGCTTCGCGACCACCATGGCGCACCAGCCGCCCTTCACCAACGAGCAGACCAACGAAGAAGCCGCCGGAAATACGCCCTCCACGGCCTGCGCGCAGGCCGGCACGTGCTTCACGCTGGCCAATGGATTTCCATCGCCCGCCACGATCGGCAACTACGCGCTCGATCCGCATTACGGGCTGCCTTACGTGATGGAGTGGAACCTCGACATCCAGAAGACGCTGCCCTGGGGCATCGTGATGAATCTCGGCTATAACGGATCGCGATCAAACCACCTTGACGTGAAGCTGGCGCCGCGCGCGCTGCCGAACACTCCGGGTACCGATCCGCCCAACCCGGTGACGAATCAGCCGCCGCCCTTCAACTACGACGAAGCCGCCGCGTACTACAAAATGAACGCCGGTACAGTGCGGCTGAACAAACGCCTGTCGAAAGGCATTGCTGTCGGCGCGAATTACCAGTACGGACACGCCATCGACAATGCCTCCTCGGTGAACGGCAGCTCCGGTGCGGTAGTGCAGGACTGGCAGGATCTGACTGCCGAGGAGGGGCACTCGGTTCTCGACATTCGCCACCAGGTGAGCGGGACGTATCTTTTCGAGCTGCCGTTCGGCTACGACAAGCGATGGGTTACGACGGGCGTAGGATCGCACATCCTCGAAGGCTTCTCGATCTCCGGCAACTTCCGCTTCGCCACCGGGACCTGGCTCTCGCCGGGCTTCGAGCCGACGGCGCAAGGCGTGGAGTGCGGCAATAGTGGCGCGTTGCGGCCCAATCTCGTGCCCGGCCAGTCCGTCGCGGCCGGCGGCGGTTCGCGGTTCAAGTGGTTCAACACCGCGGCGTACTCGGCCCCAACCAACACACCGGGGTACTGCGACTACTTCGGGACCGCGCCGCGCGATTCGATTGCAGGGCCGGGTACGGTCTCGAACAACATGGCGCTTTCGAAAACCATGCAGATGGGCGAGACGCGCAGCATGGAGATCCGCGCCACCATCGACAACGTGTTCAACACCGTGCAGTACTCAGGCGTGAACGCCACCTTCGGTGATCCGAAGTTCGGTCAGGTGAATTCGTTCGGCCAGATGCGGCAGTTTCAGTTCATGGCGAGGTTCAGGTTCTGAAGGCAGCGGAGCTAGCGGGGCTAGCGGAGTTAGCGGAGTTAGAAAGGCAGCGATTTAGCAAGCCGGCAAGTTCGCGGGCTAGCGGCAAAAGGAGAGCAATGAAGGGTGTGGCGCGGAGGACGAGCACGATGTTTGCGCTGCTGGCGCTCATGGCGCCGGGAGCGCAGCCAATCTCCGCACAAAACTCCGTGGCGCAAAACACCGGCCAGGCTTCCAGCACCCCGGCAGCACAAAATCCGCCGCTGGGGATCCAGGTCACCTCCACGCCGCAGGGCGGCTTTACGCTCAAGGCAAACGCCGAACTTGTCCTCACCAACATCGTCGCCAGGGACGCCAAAACCGGCGAGTTAATCCCGGGCCTGAAGCAAAGCGACTTCAAGATCTACGAGAACGGCAAGGAGCAGAGGATCGACACCTTCGACTTTGAAAGCGTGGACATGGCCGCGCCGCTGAGAGAGGCCACAGTGAGCGGGCTGGCCGCCGGGCCCAGCGGAAGCAAAGCCGTGGTGGTGGCCAGGCCCGAGGAACTGCGCAACCACCGGCTGATGGTGATGTTCTTCGATTTGACTTCGATGCAACCCGAGGACCTGGAGCGCAGCGTGGACGCGGCGCAGGCCTTCCTGCGCGCAAAGTTGCAGCCGGCCGACCTTGTCGCTTTGGTTTCTCTCGGCGACACGCTGAGCGTGGACCAGGACTTTACCGCCGATAAAGACGCGCTCATCCGCGAAGTGGGCGCATACAACGGCACCGAAGGGCAGGGCTTTACCCAGGGCGCCAACTCCAACACGAACCAGGTGGAGGACACAACCGCCTACACGCCGGACGAGAGCGAATACAACGACCTGAACACCGACCGCGAGCTGTTCGCGCTGCGCGCCGTCGCGCAGTCGCTCTCAAAGATCAACGAGAAGAAGTCGCTGCTCTACTTCTCCGGCGGCATTTCGCGCGATGGTATTGAGAACGAGGCCTCTCTGCGGGCGGCGATCAACGCGGCGGTGCGAGCCGACCTGGCTATTTACAGCGTGGACACGCGCGGCTTGCAGGCCATCGGGCCGCTGGGCGACGCCTCCACCGGCAGTTACCGCGGGCAGGGCGCATTCAACGGCGGCGCGCTCCTGAACAACATGCAGCAGAACTTCGACACCCAGGAAGTGATGGCCACGCTTTCCAGCGACACCGGCGGCAAGGCGTTCTTCGACTCCAACGACTTTGCACCGGCGTTTGCGCAGGTGCAGAAGGATAACTCTGCTTACTACGCCATCGGTTTCCACTCGTCGAACCCGGCGCGCGACGGCAAGTACCGCAAACTGACGGTCAAGGTCGACCGGCCCGGGATCAAGCTCGAATACCGGCCCGGCTACTACGCGCCGGCCGACTTCAAGCACTCGGGCAAGGAAGACCGCGAGCAGGAACTCGAGGATGAGCTGGCCAGCGACCTGCCGGCAACCGATATGGCGGTCTACATGGACGCGATGTACTTCCGGCTCGACGCAAATCGGTTCTTCATGCCGGTTTCGCTGGTGGTGCCCGGCGCGCAGATTCCCTTTGTGAAGGGCGGCGACAAGGACAAGGCCACGCTGGACATCATCGGCGCGGTGCTCGACGAAGAGAAACGGCCCGTGGGACGCGTGCGCGACACGGTCAAGCTCAACCTCGATCCATCCTTACAGGCGCGGCAGAAGAACATCCAGTACACCACGAGCTTCAATCTGCCGCCGGGGAAGTACGAGATCAGGTTTGTGGTGCGCGAAAACCAAACCGGACGCATGGGCTCGTTCATCGCCGAGGTTACGCTGCCCGATCTGAAAAAAGCGCCGCTCAAGATGAGCTCGATCGTGCTGGCGTCGCAGCGGGAGCCGACCAAGAAACAGGATCCGCTGGTGCGCAACGGCGAAGAGTACGTGCCCAACATCAGCCACGTCTTCCGCCAGAGCCAGCACCTTTACCTGCTCTACGAGGTCTACGATCCCGCGCGCGAGAAAGCGGCGGAGAACCAGCCCAAGGGGACCAAACCCGGGATCGATCTGCTCAGCAGCCTGGAGCTGATCCAGGGAGCGGCTAAGGTTTACGAGACACCGACTGTACAGGCCAAATCGATCAACGTGGAGGATCGCGGCGCGGTGGCCTTCGAACTGGACGTACCGCTCGACGGGCTCAAGCCCGGCTCCTACATCTGCCAGTTGAACGTGATCGACGACGCCTCGGGCAGCTTTGCGTTTCCGCGGTTCGCCGTGCTGGTGCGGGAGGCGGCTCCGGCGCCGGCTCCGGCGCCAGCCAGTTCGCCGACGGCCGGTCAGTCGCCGTCCAGCCAATCGCCGGCCAGCGGCGGCTCCGAATAAGATTGCCCTTGCCCTGCACTTTCCGCCATCTGGCCACGGAAACTGCCGGCAGCCTTCATGCGCGTTTGAGGAGGCGGAGGATTGCAACCAGAAGAATCGCACCGCCCAGGGCAATCAGCGTGCTGTAGATAAATCCGCCGTGCAGATCCAATCCGATGTGGCGCGCGATAAACCCGCCCACCAGGGCTCCGGCAATGCCCAGCAGAATATCCACGAAGAACCCGTAGCCCGCGCCCTTCATGATCTTTCCCGTGAGCCAGCCCGCGATCAGGCCAGCAAGAATCCAAAGAAGAATCCCCATCTTACCCTCCGTCACTCCTGTGTCTTGCGTGTCGAGCGCGGGGGATGCCTTCCTTTTCAGAAAGCCTGGATGCCGCTCCTCGCAGACGTGAATTTATAGCACCTTTCCGGCACGTTCTGCCACCGGAATCACTGAATTGCAGAACTTGGTTGGCACTGTGGCGTCCGCCGTATCGGTAGATACAATCGAAACATGGCACTCACCGCGCAAGACCGCGCCCGCAAGATCAAGATCATTCTCTTCGACGTCGATGGAGTTTTGACCGACGGCACCATCTGGCTCGTCCCAGGCGGCCCTGCGGGCGGCAAACTTTTGGACGAGATTCGCGGCAAGGAAAGCATCGGCTTTGGCGTGGGATCGACGACGATGGTCGAGGCCAAGGGCTATAGCGCGCACGACGGCACGGCGATCTCGCTAGCGCGGCTGGGCGGCCTGAAGTGCGGCATCATCACAAAGCGCATCAGCGAGACGGTGGCCACGCGAGCGCGGGACCTGAAACTCGAATTCGTCTACCAGGGCTGCGCCTTCAAGATGCAGGCCATCCGCGAGATCATGGAAAAGGAAGGCGTGACGCTCGACGAGATCTGCTATGTGGGCGACGACGTAATCGACCTGCCGGCCATGCGCGAGGTGGGCTTTGCTGTAGCCGTGGCCAATGCACGCGAGCGGGTGAAGGCCGAGGCGCATTACGTAACGCCAAACTCCGGCGGCTATGGCGCGGCGCGCGACGCGGTCGAGTTCATTTTGGAAGCCAAGGGCGTGCTGGACCAATGCATCGACGCCTACATCGACGAACGCAACCCGATTCCGCCGTCGATGGACATTGGCAGAGGGGAGTGACCGTCGGGGCAATGATCCCGAGGAAAGCTGCCGCAGCGATCGGTTGAGCCGGGCTGCTGGAGCTGGTTGCACGAATATTGCTTGACCTGCGAGGAAACATCCTTCTGGGGCTAATGCCCGCTGTCTCCATGCGGCATTTTCGGCACCCTTCGGCAAGCTCAGGGCAGGCTTTGAAGTCGTGCCCTGATGCGAGACTCACCTCGAAGGAGTTTTTTCGGCAGTAATATACTTGGCTAATCCAAGGATCGCTTATGCCAACCGGATTCTATGAAAAGCTGACCTACGGCGGGAGCCCATTTGTCGGCGCTACGCTAAAGGTCAAACGGGCCGAACGACATCTCGACGAGTTGGCAGCCGCCGCCAGAGACCTGCCCCGGCGTCGTAATTATAATTGTGTTGTCGGTAAGCCGGAGCCTGGGAAGCTGCAACTCATATTCATGGCATCCAATCAAATGCCGATGGAATTCGGAACGGTCCTCGGTGATGTTGTTCATAACATCCGGTCTGCATTTGATTACATAGCGGTCATTATCAGCTGCAAGCCCTATGGCTCTGGAAATCCGAATCACATCTATTTTCCTACCGGAGAAGATCGGCAAATGTTCATAGATGCCCGCGATGGGAAACGCAGCCCCAATGGAAAAGTGATTCTTCCGGCAAAGATGAGGGGGGCCAGAGCCGGTGCCCTCCGTATTGTCGAGGAACTGGAACCCTACGGCGGAGGGAAGAATTCCGCCATCCGCGCCCTCCATGTCCTTGACATCATCGACAAACACAAACTGATCGTTCCAGCGGCATCGATTCTCCACGTCGATGAACTGGAGTTCATGCTCGGCGATAAATCGTTTTCGGTTGTGGGAACAGATTTTCAAGCGAACGAAGACGGGACGAATTTCTTTGCGACCATTGATTGCAACGGACTCGATTCTGAAAAATTTAAGCGTGGCGATAAATTCGATGCGTCCTTCGAAATAGTCTTCGGCAAGACACACCCTCTCAGCTGTCAATCGATCATTCCAACGCTCTCGAATCTCTGCGATGTCGCTAAGGGTTTTATCAAGACGTGCGAGACGCACTTTCTTTGATGGCCCGGTCCGCCCTGTCACAGCATCTTCGAGTTTGGTGTTAGTGGCCATAGTTAGTCATGTACGTTAATGCCGTTTTCGCAATCTGTGAAGCCGTGCCCTTTCAAAACCTCGACTTATTGAGAGGTTCTTGAGGTAAGAGCGAACGATGGAAAAGCACCAGAAACGCGCGGTGGTTTTGCTGAGCGGAGGCCTCGACTCGGCCACCGTGCTGGCTGTGGCCCGAAGCGAGGGCTACGAGTTGTACGCGCTTTCGTTTTCGTACGGCCAGCGGCACGCATGGGAACTGGAGACAGCCAAGCGGGTCGCCGCGTCCATCGGCGTGGCACAGCATCGTATTGCATCGATTGACCTGAGGGCCTTTGGCGGCTCCGCGCTCACCGACGACATCCCCGTCCCCAAGGGCCGCGCAACCCAGGCGATGGCTCAGGGCATCCCAATTACATACGTTCCTGCGCGCAACACCATCTTCCTCGCCTTTGCGCTGGCATGGGCTGAGGTGTTGGGCGCGAGCGACATCTTTTTGGGCGTGAATGCGCTGGACTATTCGGGCTACCCCGATTGCCGTCCTGAATACATTGCTGCCTTCGAGAAGATGGCTAGCCTGGCGACCAAGGCCGGCGTGGAAGGCCGCCAGGAGTTGAAAATTCATACGCCGCTCATTGCGCTCACCAAGGCGGAGATTATCCGGCTGGGGCGCGGATTGGGCGTCGATTACGGCTTAACCAGCAGTTGCTACGATCCCTCCCCCAGGGGCGTGCCGTGCGGCCAATGCGACTCCTGCCTGCTGAGGCAAAAGGGCTTCCGCGAAAACGGGATCGACGACCCGCTGCTGAAACCGAGCCATTAGCTTTCAGCCATCGGCTCTCAGCCAATCCGTGCCAGGTTGACGCTGGCGGCTGTCGCGAGATGAGCTGGTAGCTGAAAGCTGAAAGCTATTCCTATGAGTTACGCCGTCAAGGAGATTTTCTACACCCTGCAGGGTGAAGGCGCGCAAACCGGGCGCCCGGCGGTCTTCTGCCGCTTTGCCGGATGCAATTTATGGTCAGGCCGCGAGCAGGATCGCGCATCGGCTATCTGCAAATTCTGCGACACCGATTTTGCCGACACCAAGGGCCGTGGCGGCGGAAACTTCGCTTCCGCCGCAGCGCTCGCAACTGCCATTGAGCGGAATTGGCCCGAAGGCGCCGGGGCCGGAAAGCGATTCGTGGTTTGCACCGGCGGCGAGCCGCTGCTGCAGCTCGACGTGGAGCTGATCGACGCGCTGCACGGCTGCGGCTTCGAGATTGCGGTGGAGACCAACGGAACCGTTGCGGCTCCGGCGGGTCTGGATTGGATCTGCGTGAGCCCCAAGGCCGGCACGGAGCTGAAGCAGCGAAGCGGGGACGAACTCAAGCTGGTTTATCCGCAGCGTGGCGCGGAGCCGGACATGTTCGAGGATCTCCAGTTCCGGCATTTCTTCGTGCAGCCCATGGACGGCCCAGGCCGCGAGCTTAACACGAAGCTGGCGTTGGCCTATTGCCTCGATCATCCGCGCTGGCGGCTGAGCTTGCAGACGCAGAAGCTGCTGGGGATTCCGTAAAGACAGGGGTGTAGGGACATAGGGACGTAGGGACTGAGGGAATAGACAGGCGCAGAGCAGGGGACGGCGCCCGGCTGGCGGATCAACTCTGCAGAGCTCCAGCCTTCCGTGCCTCGGCTTCGGCGAGCCATCCCCGCCTCAGCTTCTCCGCAGGAATGCTGGACAGATAGGGCTTGATGTCGAGAACCGGTGTCCCGTCAAGCATGTCGACCCCGCGCACGTGTAACGTCGCGCCTTCGCGGCGCAGAAGCTCCACAACCGTCAGGCCAATCGGATTCGGCCGGCGCGGCGACCGCGTGGCGAAGACGCCATGAGGCCGGCTTTCATCGGTGGGCGGATGAGCGATCAGGTCGAAGCCGCCGGCGCGGTCGAACTCCCAAATCACAAAGAGGTGCGAGAAGCCTTCAATATCGGCCAACCCCGGCTCGTACTCGCGCAACATCTCGATCGCGCCTTCGGCCTCGTGCCTGGCGCCAAGGCCCTTTGGAATGGCTGAAGTTTCGTGGTAGGGGCTATGGATAAAGCCGATGGGGTGGGCGGTAAACATGGCCGAGGCCTCCAAATCCATGATATTCGCGCCGAGTTGCCCGGTATTGTTTCTCGGCGCATGAAAAGCGGTTCCTGCGACATCAAAAACTCTTCCATGCGTGACCGGGAACACTTATCAGGCCGACGGTGTCTAAGAACAGTAGGCGCGCGGGTCAGATTGCGGTACGCGAATGCTTTCGCGCCTTGGGTCGGCAATGCGTTTCCGGCGGCTAACCGGCCGGTGGAAATGGCCGCAAGCGGCATCGAAGTCCTGTGTTCCGGCCTTGGGCCCAGCGGCGCGTGTGATGCGCGCACATGCAATTGATGGCCGATTTGCGGTAACGTGGGAGGATACGGAATTGCATACGGACCTCACCATGGGCAATCTTGCAGGCGCGCTGGCGCTCCAATCGGATGAAGCGGCTCTCATAGAAGAACTGCAGGCCGGCTCCGAGCAAGCGTTTGCCTGGCTGATCGCGCGCTACCATCAGCCCATTTACTCGTTGCTGGCGCGCACCGTGCGCAACCCCGCCGACGCCGCCGATCTGACCCAGGAAGTTTTCGTGAAGGTCTTCCGCGGAATCCGCGGTTTTCACGGCGAGTCCTCATTGCGGACCTGGATTTATCGAATTGCGTTGCGCGAAGCATCGAATCAGCGGCGCTGGTGGGCGCGGCATCAACAGCAGGAGATCCCCATCGAGCAGGAAATCGCGGAGGGAGAAAGCGGCAGGCCGGTGCTGCTGAAAGACATGCTTGTGGACCCGGCGGAGTCGCCCTACGAACTGGCCCTGCACGAGGAGAGCCGGGCGCGGGTGGAGCAGGCGCTGCGCCAGGTGCCCGAACCTTTCCGCACCACGCTCATCCTGCGCGACATCGAGGGATTTGTCTACGAGGAAGTGGCGGCTATACAGGGCGTGAACCTGGGAACGGTGAAGTCACGGCTGGTGCGCGGGCGCGCCTATTTGAGGGCGCTGCTGACGGCGCCCAGGCCCCACCCCTGCAACCGGGCCCTGTTGCCCCCCCGCTGCGCGACCCCGGTAGCGGGTTCGCGGCCCACAGCGCAGGCAGAGATGGGAGTTTCCCTGGGAGAGGAGGCGCGATGAACGGCTGCAAGGAGGTGCAGGCTGGCTTTACGGATTATCTGGACAGCCAGTTGAGCGGACGCGAGATGCAGGAGATGAATGCGCATCTCCAGGATTGCCGGGAGTGCGCGCGCGAATGGAAATCGCTGCGCGATTTGCAGGCTGCATTGGCCGGGCTGGGCCCGATGGCAGAACCGGCGGATCTGCCTCTGCGAATTCGTGTCGCGGTGAGCCAGGAACGGGCGCGCAGCCACCGCAGTGTGTTCACCGCATGGGATTTGGCCTGGAAGAATACTGTGGGACCATTCCTGTTGCAGGCCGGCGCGGGACTTGCCAGCGCGGTGCTGCTGCTGGGAACCATTATTATGCTGGTGACCGTGTTTGCCAAGCCGGAGACGGCGCAGGCTACGCCCGACGAGCCTTTGGGCAATGCAACCGCCCCTCATCTACTCTATTTTTCCAATGCTTCGGGCAGCAATGCGGCAGACGCCATCTCCAGTCCTGTCGTGATCGAGGCGTACGTCAACGATGCAGGCGAGGTCTACGACTACCGCATCCTCTCCGGCCCAACCGATGCAGCAACCCGCTCCCAGGTGGCGAACCTTCTGCTGTTCAGCCGCTTTGCGCCGGCCCGCTTCTTCGGCCAGCCGGTCCGCGGATTGGCGGTGCTGTCATTTTCCGGGGTGTCTGTGCGGGGATGAAAGCAGCTTCTAGAGCGTTTTCGGAATACACGTAGACTTTTTCAGGGTTGTGAAGGGTGGCTTTTTCTTGGGGAAAAAGCCACTTGAGTGTTTTCCTTCGGTCTACAGCAATTCCGAAAACGCTATAGCTGTTAGCTTCCAGCTTCCAGCTCATTCGTGCAGCGATTGACGCCGGTGGCAGCTACGCGAAATGCCTATGGCTTGGAGCTAGAGGCTATGTGCTAGAAGCTGCCACTTCTCTCCCGTTTGACCCCACCCGTGCGTCTAACTAGACTTGCAGGCAGGGCAATTTCATGACGCCGCGTTCTCTGCAATCCTTCGCTTTTCTTTCCGCCGCAATTTTGAGTATGTTGGCCGGATTGGCCCCCGCCTCGTCCTCCGCGCAGGCCTCCGGCAGTTCCTCGAGCAGCCAAAGTTCGTCCTCCACGCAGATGTATGCGCGGGAAAAGGCGCCATCTCTTGATCAGGCCGGGCCGACCATCTCGCTCATCAGCGCCGAGCCGGTCTTCGTCATGGCGGCGGCACTGAATGCCTGCGGCTACGACGAGGGCCTGGAGCAGAGCGCGCCGATCCGCCAGCACGTTCGCGACGAGATGAATCAGGCCCTGGCCCAAAGCGAGGACGCCCGCACCAAGCGTGACGCACTCTGCCTATACATCGCCCAGCACCGAATGACCGGCACGGAGCGCGATATTTCGCAGTACATCTCGTTGTCGCTGTACCTAACGCCTCCGCCCGAGATTGAAATCACGGAAGACCTGACCGAGATGCCGCCCGACTCCACGCAGGTGGCCGACATCGTTCCCCTTCTCCGCGCATTTGCCGCTGCAGTCGACCTGCACGGCATCTGGCTGACCGCGCACCGCGCCTACGACGAAGAGATCGACAGGCTGCACGATCCGCTGTCGCAGATGATCGTTGCCGCCAACCTCTACCTCAAGATGCCCGCCTCGACCTACGATGGCCGCAGATTCATCGTGGTCGTCGAGCCGCAGCTTTCGCCGGGCATGGTTAACGCCCGCATCTACGGCACCGACTACGTAGTCGTGGTTTCCCCGGCCGACGGCAAGATTCACACGAACGATGTACGCCACACCTACCTGCACTATGTGATCGATCCCTTGCTGCTTTCGCGCTCCAACGCCATCGATCACGAGCAGCCGATCCTGAAGGTGATTCGCGACGCGCCTCTCGAATTCCGCTTCCGCTCCGATACGGTGGCGCTCACCATCGAGTGCCTGATCAAAGCCGTTGAGGCGCGCACCATGGATACAGGCATACCCGAGTACAAGATTCCGGCGGGAGTGGATCGCTCGCAGTTACCGCGCTACGAGCATGAGCGCGAGCTCTACCGGCAGAAGGTAGACGCCGTGAAGTGGGCCGCCGTCGGGCACGATATGCGGCAAGGGTATGTGCTCACCCAATACTTTTATGAGCAGCTTTTGCAGTTTGAAAAGGACCCCGCCAGCCTGAAAGACACCATCGGCGAGATGGTGTACGGCATGGACGTGGATCAGCAGGTACACCGCGCGCGCCAGACCCAGTTTGACACTCTGGCCGACGAAGACGTGCTGCAGCGCAGCAAGCCGCGCCAGTTGACGGGGCTCGACCTGGCCGAGGCGAAGCTGGCCAGCGGAGATGTGGCCGCGGCCTCCGCCATGGCGCAGAAGGTGCTGGCCCAGCCGACGGACAGCGTTGCATCGACGGCCGATGCGGCGCGCGCCCACTTTATCCTGGCCCGCGTGGATTTGTTGACCGGTCATCCGGACCAGGCGGTCGAAGAATTCCAGAAGACGATCGCTACCAGCAAGGAGCAGCGGTTGCTCGCCTGGTCACACATTTACCTTGGCCGGATGCTGGACCTGGAGTGCAAACGCGACGATGCATTGGCCGAGTACAAGGAGGCGCTGGCGGATCGCGACGGTCAGCTTGATACGCGCCTAGCCGCAGAGCGGGGAGCAAAAACGGCCTATGTGCAGAGGGGCCACGAACACGATTGCGACGACGAAAGCGTTGACGGCGAACCCGGCACAGCAGGGGCTAAGCCTGAGCCGCAAGCACAGGACGCCGCGACGAAGCCGCGGTAATTCTCAACCGGAGGCCCAATAGAGGCAGCCGCAGGTAGGATCGGCGGGACTTTCCGGTCAGAGATTCCACGCCAGCGGCGCAAGCTGCCGGCGAAATGCTCTCGATGTCTTAGGAAAGGCGGGAATCGGGCAGGGCAAGCGTGGGGACGGATCTCAAAGAGCTTGAAGCCGCACTGGGGCATGAATTCTCGAGTCCTGAGCTATTAGTGCGCGCGCTCACGCACCGGTCACTGGCTCATGAACTTGCGCAAGCGGACGGAAGCAAGGAGTCCGCCCAGGCCGACAATGAGCGCCTGGAGTTTCTTGGCGACGCGGTACTGGGACTGGTAGTGGCGGACGCGCTGTTTACGCTGCATCCGGAGTGGCGCGAAGGCGAATTGACACGCGTTCGCTCGCTGCTGGTCAGCCGGCAACACATGGCGCAAGTAGCCGTAGAGATCGGTCTGGGCAAACATTTGCGCCTGAGCCGCGGCGAAGAACGCAGCGGCCTGCGGCGCAAGAGCACCGTGCTTTCGAATACCATGGAAGCAGTGATGGGCGCGCTTTTCGTCGATGGCGGCCTGGAGCCTGTGCGGACCTTTGTCTGCCGCCATGTGATGGGCGAAGCGGCCGAGCGGCTGGCCCACGAACTGCGCTCCGGAGCGGCTTTGGGAAACTATAAATCCGCGCTTCAGGAGCGGCTGCAGGCCGCTGGAGACGGAGCGCCCGTTTATCGCGTGAAGAGCGAAAGCGGTCCCGACCACCATAAGCGCTTTCTGGTCGAGGTCCGGCTGAAGAACGAGCCGGGGCAGAAGGGGAAGCCGCTGGCTCGCGGCATGGGACGCACCAAGAAGCATGCCGAGCAGGATGCCGCGCGCCGCGCGTTGGACGGTCTGGCGAATTTCGATGGTCAGGCTGCCGCCGCGCACGATGCGGGCGGCGCGCCGGACTTCGGTCCTGATTTCGAGCTTGCCGCAGAAGAGAAGAAACGGGACGCAATATGAGCACCCCCGCCCCAGCGCAGCATTCCTTTCTGCGCCGGATGGCGCTCGCGCGCGCTCATCTGCCTACGCTGCCACACGCTCTGGCGTCGCTGCTGCAAACCGTGGTGGTGGCGCTGTTTGTGCTCACCTTTGTGCTGCAGCCCCTGCTCATTCCTTCCGAGAGCATGGAGCGCACGCTGCTGGTGGGAGATTTTCTGCTGTTCAACAAGCAAATTTATGCGCCAGCGGACCGGCTGAGCCGCTGGCTGCTGCCGTATCGCCAGGTGGCGCGCGGCAACATCGTCGTCTTTCATCACACGCAGCCGCCGATGCTTATCAAGAGAGTGGTGGGCGTTCCCGGCGACCTCCTGCGCATTGCCAACGGACAGGTATTCGTGAACGGAGCCGCCCTCAACGAGCCGTACGCGGTTTTCGAGCCCGCGCCGCCCAATCCCGGCCGCGACAACTTTCCCGGCAAAATCTACACCGACCCGGAGGTCGATCCCGACTGGTGGCGCCAGATGCAGAACCTCACGCGCGACGGCGAGCTGGTGGTGCCCGCAGGCGAGTACTTCGTCCTCGGCGACAACCGGAATCACAGCAAGGATTCCCGCTTCTGGGGTTTCGTGCCGCGTCAGGCGATCGTCGCCCGGCCGCTGGTGATCTACTTTTCGCTTGTCCGCCCCTCCTCAACCGATGTGCAGCAAGCCGCGCAACCAACTGCGCAAGAAGCCGCGGATGATAGACTCAGACACGAAAGCGATCTCGCCGAACGGCTTACGGGATTTGCGCGCTGGCGGCGCATCTTCCGTGTAGTGCATTGATTTGGCGTGGGTTCGGGCAGTAAATGCCGGAGCACTTCCGCAAAGAGCGACAGGATGACGAAGAAGAAGAGGCGAGCAGTCAAAGAGCCCTCCGAGAAACGTCCGGAGCCGGCTCCCGAGCCCGCCAAGGTGGAGGAAACGCCGTTTGAAGCAGTGGCCAGCATCTGCTCCGTGCTGGTGGTGGGCCTGTTCATTCTCACGTTTCTGGCGCAGAACTTCGTCATTCCTTCGGGATCGATGGAAAAGACACTGCTGGTCGGCGATCATCTGGTGGTCGACCGAATCACGCTGGCTCCGCGAGCCAAGTGGATGCCCCTGGTTTATTACCGCGAGCCGAAGCGCGGGGACATCGTCGTCTTTATTAAGCCGGTCCCCGAGCCGGAGCCCGACGCCGAAGGCAAGCCGCAATATTTCTTCCTGGTCAAGCGCCTGATTGGTGTGCCGGGGGACCATATCCATCTGCACAGCGGAATCGTCATCGTGAACGGCGTGGCGCAAGCGCAGCCGTATGCCGCGCCCACGACGCCAACCAACTTCGACGAATTCCTCGACGAGTTTCCCGCCGTGCCGCCGCCCAACATTCCGCAGGTCCCCGACACTTGGGCGAGCATCGAATTTCCCAAGGACGTTGTCGACGGCAACCTTGTTGTCCCTCCGGGCATGTACTTCATGATGGGCGACAACCGGCACGATAGCCTCGACTCACGCTACTGGGGCTTCGTCCCGCGGCAAAACATCATTGGCCGGCCTCTCTTCAACTACTGGTCATTCGAAACGCCGGAATCGGTCTATAACCAGACGGGCCTTGGCAAACGGCTGGCGTGGATGGGCCACGTGGTGCTGCACTTCTTCACGGAAACACGCTGGCGCCGTACCTTCCATCCGACGCAGTGAGAAAGCAGCTATCAGCTTCCAACCCCTAGCCGCCAGCTATTTCTTGCGGGGCGTACCCTCCCGCCCGCCAAGGACTTCCAATCCCGGCTATTTGCGCACAGCTGGTTCTCTCGCGCGCCGGGCGAGAAGCCGGCAGCCAGAGGCTAGAAGCTAGAATGATCCGTGGAACAGGAATGATAAACGGCGCCGAAGGCAAGGAAAGAATGCGTGGCCGGCTGCGGATCGCACTGGCGGCCATCGCGGTCCTGGTGCTGTTGCTCGTCGTGCCTCCGCTGATCAGCGTAAACCACTATAAAGGCCAAATTACACGGCTCATCTCGCAATCCCTGGACAGGCCGGTGCATCTTTCGTCGGTGCAGGCGCGGCTTCTGCCCTGGCCTGGATTCGAGATTTCCGGTCTCAGCGTTGCCGAAGACCCAGCTTACGGCGCCGAACCTGTGCTCTATGCCAACCAGGTCACAGCGTCCATCCGGCTGCTGGCGTTGTGGAGCGGCAGGCTGGAGATTGGCAAGATCAGCGTGGACGAGGCCAGCCTCAACGTGGTGCGCGCAGGACCAGGCCGTTGGAACCTCGACCCCATCTTTCGCACCGCCGCCGCTCAAACCGGATCCGCGCCGGGCGCCCAACACGTGGCGCCGCTGCCCTACCTTGAAGCCACCAACTCGCGCATCAACTTCAAGAATGGAGTGGAGAAACTGCCGTTCTCGCTCATCAATGCCGATGTCTCCTTCTGGCAGGAGACGCCTGGCGAGTGGCGCGTGCGCCTGCGTGGACAGCCAGCCCGGACAGACGTGAGCCTGAACCAGGAGGAAACCGGCGTGATGCGTATGGAAGCCAGCGTGCACCGCGCGCGCACACTGCACCAGATGCCCCTGCATGTGGACATGGACTGGCGCGAGGCGCAGCTCGGCCAGCTTGCCCGCCTCATCACGGGTTCCGACCCCGGCTGGCGTGGCGACCTTACCGGAGAGCTGCATCTCGACGGAACCGCCGATGCCGCGCAAATCGCTATGCGGCTGCGCGCCTCAGGCGTGCATCGCGCCGAATTTACTCCCGCTTCGCCGCTCGACTTCGATGCCAGATGCGGCTTTGTCTACCACTACGCACAGCGCAGCCTGGAGAACCTAGACTGCAACTCGCCTCTCGGCGACGGCCGCGTGCACATCGCAGGCGATGAACTGGGCGTGGACGCGCCGCAACATTTTTCTGTTGAGCTCAATCGCATTCCCCTGGCTGCGGGGCTCGACGCGCTGCGCACCCTCCGCAGCGGCCTGGCGCCGGATCTCGAGACCAAAGGCACGGTGAGCGGAAAGATTGTCTATGCGGCGGACGAGGCTGGAAACGCCGCGTCCCCAAAGGCCGCAGCGCCGGGGGAGCCGGGCGGGAACCATTCGGCCGAAGCTGCCGCGGAACAACACAAACCGCTTACCGGCAGCTTGACCATCACGGACTTTGCGTTGAGCGGCGGCGGCCTCAGCCGTCCCGTGCAAGCGGCGAAGATCACGCTGGAGCCAGTGGCCGAGGCGTCCACCAGACCTCAAGCGGACGCCTCGCATGGGCCGCCAACAGCGGAAGGCGCTGCGCCGGAGCTGGCTGGAACGGTGACCATCCCTGCCGGCGGAAGCGTTCCGCTCACATTCAACGTTTACCTGTCGTTTTCCGGCTATCGCGTAGGCGTGCGCGGCCAGTCCAGCTTCGCGCGCGCCAGGGAACTGGCCCATGCCGCGGGCATTCCGGAGAACTCGGCGCTGGCTGCCCTCGCAGGCGAACCGATCGCAGTGGACCTGACCGCCGAAGGACCGTGGATACCGCCCGAGGAGGTTCCGCTCAGCAGCATCTCCGCGGTCGAAGGGTCAACCTCAAGCGCCGCGGAATCTTCGGCTTCTGCCGCACCCATGACGGCCACAGTTGCAGTTTCGGGCGCCGACACGCTCACCGGAACCATCACCATTCAAAACGCCAACTGGAAGGCCGGCTATCTGGCTAACCACATAGAAATCTCTGAAGCCACTCTGCACCTTGAGAACGGGGGTCTGCGCTGGGATCCTGTGGACTTTTCCTACGGCCCAATCAAGGGGACGGCGAGCCTGACGCTCCCTGTGAACTGCCCGCCGGACGCAGCGGCCCAACCCTGCTTAACGCAGTTCCAGTTGCAGTTCGCGGATCTCGACGCGGCTGCATTGGAAAGCGCGTTGCTCGGCGCTCGGGAAAAAGGCACGCTGATCTCGAACCTCATTGACCGCCTCCATCCCTCAACCGCGCAGCCGTGGCCGCAGGTTGAGGGCACGATCCAGGCCGATTCGCTGATCCTGGAGCCAGTCACGCTCAAAGGGGTCTCGGCCACGGTCCGGGTTCTTGCCGGCAGCGCTGAGATTACGAGCCTCGACGGCAGCCTTTTCGGAGGCGCCGTGCATCTTGCCGGAACACTCACCAGGCCAGCGGCCGGCCAGGACAAGCCGGAATACATCTTGAATGGCGATTTCGAGAAGCTGAACGCCGCGGACCTGGGGCGCTTGCTGGGACTGCGTTGGACAGGCGGGACTGTGAGCGGCAGCGGAAACGTGGGGCTCTCGGGTTACACCGGCAAGGATTTAGCCGCCTCGGCCAAAGGCACAGTGCACTTCGAGTGCCGGCACGGGAGCATTGCGGCCGCAAAAACCGCGAACGCCGGCGAAGCAATCAAACCTGCACCGATTCCTGCTGCGCTGGCTCACTTCGACCGTTGGGCCGGGGACGCTTCGATTGCCAACGGCGCTATAAAGCTCGGCCCGAACCAAGTCGTTGCCGGCGCACGCAAGCGGTCCGTCGAGGCTGCCATCACCTTCGGCGATCCACCCAGGGTCAGCTTTCCCGCGCTAAAGGAGACGCCGACGGAGAAGTGACGGTAGTCCGCGACAAATCGTGCACGACCTGACCGGCGTGCGCGTCGAAAGCAGGTCAGATGGTCCGGCCTTGAACTCACGCCGCTTTCTGAGCTCTGACCCCCGCCTCTATTCGTTGGCCTCGATCCGCCGTCCATGCGCGTCCTGAATGGGGCGCGTGTTCACCTTGTAGAGGTTCGCGAAGGCGTGCAACTGCGCGCGGCTTATGCTCAGGTCTTGCTCGAAGACGAACCAGCGCGCTCCTTCGGTGCACGGCGGCGCGACCTCGGAGCCCCTATAGGTCCAGTAGCCACGATCGCCGGGCAAGAGTCCGCCGGCGCTGACCATGTCCGTGACCTTGGTGCTCGTACCTGCCTTCGCCGGCAAGTGTTCCCAGAGCGTGGCCAGCAGCGCGTTGGGAAAGCCCCGGTCCTGGTTGAGGCGAACGGCCACAATGGCCATCTTGCCCTCGTCACTGCGGTGCACCAGGTCGACTTCCATATCGCTGAGCGTGCCTTTCACCGGGTGTTCGCTGGGGTGGTGAAAGTCGAGTTCGATCAGGCGGTAACGAACGCCGGCGGCCACCATGAAACTGCCGGGGTCCACGTGGGCAACGATGCCGCGACCGGTGTTTTCGAGCGTCATCGGCCCGGCAATGTAGTGAAACTCGAGAGGATCGAGCGCCTTGTTCAACCGTGCACCGCGAATGTTGAGGGGCGATTGCTCGTGGCCCCTGGAGCAGGCTTCGTAGGCCGGGTCGAGCTTGCCCCACATCAGCGGGCCGGTTTTCCCTTCGTAGGACCAATTGGCTCCGCTTTGGGCGGCGCAGGCGGCGGCAACGCAAAACACCATAGCAGCAATCACGGTAAGACGCATGCGTATCTCCACTAAGAAAGGCGATTGAGCTTCCCGGAGAATTCTAAGCCATCGATGCGAGGAGGCCAAAAACAATGGGCCCCGCGCGGCGGATCCCATTCGTTTTGTAAACCAATTCAGAGGATTGGCGGTTTGTTGCTCACCTTGCTACTACCGTTGCAGCCGCTCCCGCCTGCTCGGCAAGTTTCGCGGCCTTGTCCGTGGCCTCCCAGGTAAACTCCGGCTCGGTGCGGCCAAAATGGCCGTATGCCGCGGTTTTCTGGTAGATGGGACGGCGCAAGTTGAGGTACTCGATGATGGCCTTGGGCGTTAGGGGGAAATTTTTGCGGATCAGCGCGGTGAGCTTGGCCTCGCTCAGCTTGCCCGTGCCGAAGGTTTCCACCAGCACACTCACAGGCTCGGCGACGCCGATGGCGTAGGCAAGCTGCACTTCGGCGCGGCTGGCCAAGCCCGCCGCCACAATGTTCTTGGCGATGTGGCGGGCCATATAAGCTGCCGAGCGATCGACCTTGGTCGGGTCCTTGCCGCTGAAAGCGCCTCCACCGTGGCGGCCCATGCCGCCGTAAGTATCCACGATGATCTTGCGGCCGGTCAGGCCGGTGTCGCCCATGGGACCGCCGATGACGAAGCGGCCCGTCGGGTTGATGTGGTAGCGGGTATGCTCGTCGAGCCATTTGGCGGGAAGAACGGCCTCAATGACGTGTTTGTGAATGTCGGCGTGCAGTTCCTCGTTACTGATGGCCTCGGAATGCTGCGTGGAGATGACCACGGCGTCAATACGCGCCGGTTTGCCGTCCTCTCCGTACTCCACAGTCACCTGGCTCTTGCCGTCGGGGCGCAGGTAGGGCAGCTTGCCGCTTTTCCGCACCGCGCTCAACTGGCGGCAGAGCTTGTGGGCCAGCGAGATGGGCGCCGGCATCAGCTCAGGAGTCTCGTCGGAGGCGTAACCGAACATCATGCCCTGGTCGCCCGCGCCGCCGGTGTCAACGCCCTGGGCGATGTCGCCCGACTGCTTGTTGATGCTTGAAATCACCGCGCAGGTGTTGGAGTCGAAGCCGTAGAGCGCGTTGTCGTAGCCGATGGAGGCGACGACGCCGCGAACCAGACTCTGGAAATCCACGTAGGCCTTGGTTGTGATCTCACCGGCAATCACCACCAGCCCGGTTGCCGTCAGGGTTTCGGCGGCAACGCGGCTATAGGGGTCCTGCTCCAAGCAGGCGTCGAGAATCGCGTCGGAGACCTGATCGGCAATCTTGTCGGGATGACCTTCGGTGACGGATTCGGAAGTAAACAAAAAACGGTCGCTCAACTTTGCAAAGCTCCTTCCCACTTGCACACAGCCATCCCGCACACGGCGTGATCAGGCACAGCTGTGCATCCCTTCTATGGTAATTGCGGCGGGGCAGCGGGAGCAAAGGCATGCAGCGTACGGTAAAGAAAGGGCTTTCAATGGCGGATTGGAGGCCCTGAGCCGGAGGGTTTAGGTTCTGGAAAGGACGCGGGCAACCAGGCCGCGGGCGAATGCCCAGGCGCCATGGAGCGCAGCAGAGACGCCGTGCAGCGGCAGCAGAGTATGCCACCAACCCTCGCGCACGCCATAGTAGCGGACGGCCAGGAACACGGCGGCGGCGACCGCCAGCAAAAGCAGGATGGCGCCAACCCAGCGCAAGCGGACCTCGACGGCTTCGCGGCGCAGAATCCTCGCTTTGCCTACGTTGGAAGCGAAGGTCGTCCAGCCGCGATCGTCATCGGGCGTCTGGCCTGAGGCGCTCGAAGCCTGCAGAAAGCGCTCAGTCCAGTTCTGCTGATCCAGGCCGAGAGCGCCGGCGTAACCGCGGACGATGCCCTTGCTTAGAATGCCGCCGGGAAGAAGACGAAACCGCTCCTGCTCCAGCGCAATCAGATGACGTTGGCTGATCTTGGTGACCGCCGAGATGTCTTCCAGCGCAACGCCGCGCGCGAGGCGCTCCTTGCGCAGGTCTTCTCCAAAACTCCCCATCGGCGACCGGAAACGGGTCAAACACCCAGGAAGAAATTTTACCTTCACAATAAACCCGGTTTCCCGTTGGGTCAAAGCGATTTAGCGCGGACGGGCGCCCTTTTTGAGCGCTTGAACCCAGTTACGAAACATCGGCGCACGGGATTTGGTTTCCATACTGCCGTCCGGCCCTCCCGCTCAAGACTGTTACCCTGATGACGAGGGTTCTTGCGCGCGCGGCGCATGGATCCGAGCTCGAATATGAATAAGCTCATCTTTGCCAACTTGCTTCATCGCCCCATGCGTTCGATCATCAGCATGCTGGCTGTGGCGATCGAAGTCATCATGATTTTGTCGATTGTCGGCATTTTCACGGGCATGCTGAACGACCAGAATCGGCGCACCAACGGCATTGGGGCCGACCTGATGCTGTTGCCCTCGAACGCCAGCCTGTTCAACGGGCTGGGAAGCCCATCCATGCCGGTCAGGGACGAGGAAGTGCTGCGGAAACTGCCGCATGTCGCGGTGGTGTCGCCGGCCATCCAGAAGATCGCGACCAACGGAGGCGTCGAGATTCTCTACGGCATCGATTATCAGAGCTTCGCGGCGCTCAAGCCCTTCAAGTTCCTCTCTGGCGGCCCGTTTCAGGGGCCAAACGACGTGATCGTCGACGATGTTTTCGCTGGCAGCCGCAACGCGGCAACGGGAAAGCCGTATGTGGTGGGCGAGGTTGTGAAGATCCTCGGCCAGCCATTCCGCATCTCCGGCATCGTCGAACAGGGCAAGGGCGGCCGCAAACTGATTCCGATCGACACGATACAGGAACTGACCGGTGCCGAAGGTAAAGCTTCGATTTTCTACATCAAGTGCGATAGTCCGGCCGACGACGGCCTCGTAATGCAGGAGATTCGCTCCACCCGCGGCTTTGAAAACAATACCCTGACCACGGTGGACAGTTGGCTGAACCAGATGACGCCGAGCAAAATTCCTGCTTTTAACCTCGCGCTTGGCGTCATTACGGGAATCGCCGTCATCATTGGGTTTCTGGTGATCTTTCAGTCCATGTACACGGCGGTGCTGGAGCGCACCCGCGAGATCGGTATTCTGAAATCCATGGGTGCCTCCAAACTGACGGTTGTCAGCGTGGTACTGCGCGAGTCTGGGGTGCTGGCGGTCGCGGGCGTGATTCTGGGTATGATCGGCGCGTATGGCGTACGTTTGCTGATGTCTCAATTTTTCCCCACCATGAACTTCGAGATCACAGGATTGTGGCTGAGCCGCAGTGCCGTGATCGCCTTCGCCGGTTCGCTGTTGGGGGCGCTGTATCCGGCGTGGATGGCCGCCCGCAAAGACCCCATCGACGCGCTGGCGTACGAGTGAATCGGCGGTGAGCGGCGGCAACGTGGATTCGGTTTTGCCGGCCCCGGCGCTCACTGAATCCCAGCCGTAACGTCGTTCAACTATGATTTGGCATGTCATGAACCGCCGGATCTTTCCACTTCGCGCTCTCGCCCTGGGCCTGGCGCTTCCGTGCGCGGCGTTGCCTGTTCACGCCGATAAAAAGCCACCGCAGCAAGTGAAGCCCATGGCCGGCCCGCGCGCCACGGTCCTGCGCATTACCTGGCTCTATATCACGCCTGACAGCAGCGCGCAGAAAGTGGACAAAGTGCAGATCGGCCGCGAGATGGTGGTCGCGGAAAAGAGCGGCCCCTGGATGCGCGTCTACGCCAACACCGACATCGAGGAGCAGCACAGCGACAAGGACACGCCGATGGTCGGCAGCGACGAGACCACGCCGCCCATCTCCGGGTGGATCGAGGCGAAGGGGGTCGTGGAGGAAACTACGCCCGACGGCGACCAGGTTCTGATGGGCGCAGCGGCCAACCAGGAGGCGCTGGCTTCGGATCCCCGCGGCCCGGCCAATGCCGCTCAAAGCGCACGCCTCCTCTATCGCCGCGTCGCGGAGATGTTCCCCAACTCGCCTCTCGCGCCCGAAGCCGCCTGGCGGGCGGCAGACATCCAGTGGCAACTGGAGAAGGCCGACGCCGCGACCTTGCCCTCGGCTCATGAAAGAGATCCCGAATTTCGCCAGCCGATGGACGAAGACGCCTTGAAGAAGCTGATCAAGTACTATCCACACACGCGCTGGGCGGCGTTGGCGGCCTTCGACCTGATCGACAACAAACTCTGCGGCGATTGGGAAGGCTCAACCCAATGCCCGGAAAAGGAGTCGGAGATCTACCTCAAATACGCGAATGAGTACCCCGACGGTCCGCGGACGGCGCGCGCTCTGTACGAGGCCGTTTACCGTCTTGCCGTGCTCAACGACATGTTTGCCGCCAATGGAGATGACCGCAAGAGCAACGATGCTCGCAACCATGCGCGCGCCGTGGCCGAGCAACTGAAAGCCCATTTTGCCGACTCCGACTACGCCGTGCGCGCCGCCGCCCTGGTGTACAAATTAGATGAAGGGGTTCCTGTCTACGGCATTGAACGGGAGTGAGCAGCCGACGGCCTCCCCGGGCTCCCCACCGGATGCAAGCGGAAGAATCAGCAGGAGGCAGTTTGAGCCCGTATTTCCTGTCCATCCTCTTGGGAATAGTGGAAGGTTTGACCGAGTTTTTGCCGGTCAGCTCGACGGCGCACCTGCGCATCGCGGAAGCGTTGATGAAGATCCCGCTCGACGATCCGTACTGGATGATGTACACGATCGTCATCCAGGTGGGAGCAATCCTGGCGCTGTGCCTGCTGTTCCTGGAAAGGATCGTCAACTTCCTGCGCACATTTCCCCGCGGCGAAGCCGGCGACCGCATGTGGCTCAACCACCCCATCTCCCTCACGCTGATCGCCTTCGCCTGCACTTCGGCTCTGGCGCTGCTGCTGCGCAAGTGGAGCGAGAAGAATCTGGGCAGCTTGAACGCCATAGCCATCGCGCTGCTGGCGGGCGGAGTTGTCATGTGGGCCGTGGACGCCTGGAGCGACCGCTATGAGCCAAACACCACGGACGTAGAGAAGATGTCGCTGCCGCAGGCCGTCTGGATCGGCCTCTGCCAGACAGTTTCCGCCGTTTTTCCAGGCGCCTCGCGCTCCATGTCGACCATCGCCGCCGGCCAGCTTGCGGGGCTCGACCGCCCCTCCGCGCTCGAATTCAGCTTTCTACTCTCGATTCCCACCATGATCGCCGCCACCGGGTGGGATCTCGTCAAGGAAGTTCATCCCGGCATAGCCGCCGGAGCGGCCGCCGCGCGCGTAGCTATGGATCCCGAGCGCTGGATCGTGCTGCTGATCGGCACCGTCGTCTCGTTCATCGTGGCGCTGGGCGTGGTAAAGTGGTTTCTCTACTGGGTGCGCAAGCACGGTTTCACGGTGTTCGCTATTTACCGCATACTGCTGGGCGGAGCGCTGCTGCTTTGGGGGGCGAAGTACATCGGGGGATAAACGCAGGAGAATCAACGCGGTTTCGGCCTTGTTGCCGACACATGCAGGTGTGTGGCATCTTGACCTTCGATCAGGGGCTGAAACGCTGCATGGAAGTTCCGCGGAACGAGGGGATTTTCCAGTAAGGCTGGCGATTCCGAAGGGGGTGGACATCATGATTCCCCCTCCCTCCCTTTTGCCCGGAAGCGGCGCTGCGAGCGCCGATAATTGAAATTGCTCTGGGACGATTTGCCTGCTCCCGCGGCCCGCCCAAGACCCTTCGCCGGCCGGAGAATGGGACCGCCCTCGTCATGAAGCCGATCCGCATTGTTCTCGCGCCCACGCGCAGCCGCCCCCTGAACGTGTTTCTGGGGCTGGTGCTGCTGCTGGTTTCGCTGCTTCTTTTCCTCGCGCTTGCAACCTATCACGCCACCGATCCCTCGCTGAACACGGCCACGGATTCCGCCGTGGCCAGCAACTGGATTGGCCTCTTTGGCGCGTACATCAGCGACCTTTTGCTGCAATCGCTGGGCCTGACGGCATTTCTGCTCCCGTTGTGGATGGGCGGCCTGGGCTGGACGTGGATGCACTCTCGGCCCGGCGGCTCGCCCATCTTGCGCTGGGTGGGCACGGTGCTCGCCCTGGCCTTCCTGCCAGCCGTGTTTGGGCTTTTGCCGTGGCATTGGCGCTGGTTGCACATGATTCCCGTGGAGGGCGTGGTGGGACGGCTGATGGCCGGTATGCTGGTGATCTACCTGAACCAGCAGGGCGCCTGGATGGTAGCCGCCGCGCTGGCTGCCACGGGGCTCTATTTTGCCTCGGCCATCAGCTTCTCCGTTCTCCGCGAAAGCGTTGCCGAGCGCTGGTTGCGCTTTGCCGACTGGCGCGAGCGTTGGCGCAGCCGCCGCGAGGAGCGCGCCGATCTGCGCGCGGAGCAGAATCGGCCGGTCCCGTTTCCGAAGCTCGCCACCGCAGCCGTACCGGACGTGGAAACGGAGCTTCCTGCCCGCCGGCCGAACCGCTTTCTCGCGTTCTTCACCCGCAAACATGCGCCGCAGCAAGATCCGTTGGATAAGATTCCGGCTTACCAGCGTATGGATTTACCTCAGAATCCGGAGGAACGAAGCGAAGCCGCGATTCCCATTACGCGGCGCAGGCCGAGCATCTGGGAGCGGGGCGAGCCGGAGGCAGCGGCAGCCGCGCCAATGCCGGCTCCAGCCACAACAACGCCGCTGCCCAAGCCCCTGCAGGCGCAGACTGGCGTCCCGCAGCCGGCCGATCCCGGCGTGGCCATGCGGCCCACGCCGGTTCCCACACCGCGGCAACAAGCCGGGGAGATCGCCATTCATGGCCGTGCCGATGCCGAAGTGCACACGGTCGCCGTGGCGCCGAAGAACGTGAGCGGCTACAAGCTGCCCTCGAGCACACTGCTGAATGCAGGCGAATGCCCGCAAACGGTGCGCGAAGACGTGCTGCGCGAAGAAGCGCGGGTGCTGGTGGAAAAATGCGCCGAGTTCGACGTGCGCGGCCAGGTGGTGCAGATCAATCCCGGGCCCATGGTGACAACCTTCGAGTTCAAGCCCGAGGCGGGCGTGAAATACTCGCGCGTGACCGGCCTGGCCGACGACTTGTGCTTGGCCATGCGCGCCGAGAGCATCCTGATCGAACGCATGCCAGGGAAGAGCACGGTGGGCATTCAGGTGCCCAACCACGAACGGGAAACCATTCACCTGCGCGACGCGATCGAAAGCGAGACCTTCGTCAGGGCCCGCTCGCGCCTCACGATCTCCATGGGCAAAGACATCAACGGCCGCATCGTGACCGCGGATCTGGCCTCGATGCCGCATATTCTCATTGCGGGATCGACAGGCTCGGGCAAATCCGTGGCCATCAACGCCATGATCATGAGCCTGCTCTACCGCACCACGCCTCACCAGGTGCGGCTCATTCTGGTCGATCCCAAGCGCGTGGAACTGGGCATGTACGAGGGCATTCCCCACCTCTTCACGCCCATCATCACCGAACCCAAACTGGCCGCCAACGCTCTGCGCAACGCGGTCCGCGAAATGGAACGCCGCCTGAAACTGCTCGCCAGCCGCAGCGTCCGCCATATCGACCAGTACAACAAGCTGTTCGATGGCGCGATGCCTTCGCTCTTCGACGAAGGCGAGGAGGAGGAGCCGCTACCCTACATCATCATCGTCATCGACGAGCTGGCCGACCTGATGATGCTCGACCGCGCCAACGTCGAGGAGTCGGTGACGCGGCTGGCGCAGATGTCGCGCGCCGTTGGAATTCACCTCATCCTAGCCACGCAGCGCCCCAGCGTCGACGTCATCACCGGCCTCATCAAGGCCAATATTCCTACCCGGATCAGTTTCCGCCTGGCTACCAAGGTCGACTCCCGCACCATCCTCGACACCAACGGGGCCGAGGCGCTGCTGGGCCGCGGCGATATGCTCTTTCTTCCGCCGGGCACCAGCCGCCTGATGCGCCTGCACGCCCCATATGTGAGCGAGAAGGAGACAGCTGCCGTAGTCGATTTCTGGAAATCCCAGGGCACCGCTGAGTACGTCGAAGGCTTCCTCGAATCGCCGAAAGACGAGCGCACTGCCATGGAAGGTGAGAACGAAGATGCAAATGAAGACGATCCGATGTTTGACGATGCGGTTCGTCTTGTCTTCGAATTCGGCAAGGCCTCCACTTCGCTTCTGCAGCGGCGGCTGCGCATCGGCTACGGCCGGGCCGCGCATTTAATTGACCTCATGGAGCGCGACGGCCTGGTGGGCGCCGCCGATGGTCCGCGCCCCCGTGAGCTGCTCAAAGCCCCCGGCTGGCTGCACGAAATCTCCGCCGTCGGCGAATCATCCTAGAGCGTCTTTCATCAATCCCGCTTTGCATCGGGCCTCGGCTTCAGCCGTGCCGAAAAGGACCGGATTCACTCTCCCCAGCTTCAACCGTCTATATTGAAGACGGCAGTTGAAAAAGACAGTGAATGCAAGGGAAGCATTTTTTCAGGGGATCGGATGCCGGATCTGGAACACCCTTTCGGCCGCTTGCTCGCGATGGGTCTGGCAGCACTAAGCGCTGCGGCCATGTTCTATGTGGGGCTTTATCAGAGCCACGCCATACGGCGCCTCTGGTGCCCGCTCTTTAAGAAGGGTTGCGAGGCAGTTGCCGATGCGGCCTTCGCCAAGCCCTTTGGCATCCCGGACGGATATATTGCAGCCGCTCTTTACATTGCGATCATCCTGTTGCTGATTGGCCCGGTCGAGAAGCTTTGGGTTTGGATTCCCCTGCTGGTCTTGGCGGCACTGGCGACGCTGGCAAACTTCCTAGGTGTCCGCGACATGATCAACCTGGGAAGTTTCTGCTTCTATTGCACGCTCACCACCGCGCTTTCCCCGATTCTTTTGTGGACGATATGGCGCCTCCGATGAGCCGGCCTTTTTCTCAAGCCGGTTCCCATGCTACGATTTTGACTCCAGGAACACACAGGCGATGCGCGATTCCATGGCGACTATCTCCGGGACGGCCGCGAGCGGTATGCGCAAGAAAGATGCCGATTACGTCTTCTATGAGCTCACCCGCAGCATCTGCCCACAATGCAGAAAAGCGATCGACGCCAAAATCCTGCTTCGGGACAACCAGGTGTTCATGGCGAAGAGGTGTCCCCAGTGCGGGCCCTTTGAAGCGCTCATCTATGGCGATGCCGAAGCCTACACGAGCTTGGGCAAGATCAACAAGCCGGGAACGATCCCCCTTGCCCGCGGATCGGAGATCCGGGAGGGCTGTCCCTATGATTGCGGACTCTGTCCCGATCATCAACAGCACGCCTGTCTCGGCATTATCGAGGTCAATAGCGCCTGCAACATGTCGTGTCCGCTCTGCTTCGCGGATGCCGGCCCGGGTTTCAGCCTGACGCTGGAAGAAGTCGAAGCTATGCTCGACGATTTTGTGCGCACCGAAGGCAATCCCGAGGTGGTGCAGTTTTCGGGCGGCGAGCCCACAATTCATCCTCAGATCGTCGCCTTTGTGAAGGCGGCAAATGCGCGCGGCATCCCTTTTGTCATGATCAATACCAACGGCAAGCGGATCGCGCAGGATGATCGCTTTCTGGAACAGCTCAACGAGGCAAGGCCCTCCATCTATTTCCAGTTCGATGGCTTCGACGCGGAGGCTTACCGCATCATTCGTGGCGACCCGTGCCTTTTGCCGGAGAAGCTCCGCGCCTTGGACCGGCTGGCTTCGATCGGGCTAAGCGTTACGCTGGTTCCGGCCATCGAGCGCGGCGTCAACGAGCATGAAATTGGCAAGATCGTCGATCTTGCGATTCGGCACCCGGCGGTGCGCGGAATCAACTTTCAGCCCGCCTTCCATGCCGGCCGTTACCTGCCCCGCGATCCGTTGCAACGCATGACGATCCCCGATATTTTGAAGCTGATCGAGCAACAGACGGCGGGTAAGTTTCTGGTTGGCGATTTTGTCCCCGTGCCCTGCTGCTTCCCCACGTGCAATTCCGTAACCTACGCGTTCATTGACGGCGAGCAAGTCACTCCCTTGTCCAGGCTCGTCAACGTCTACGACGATCTCGACTACTTTGCCAACCGCGTCTTGCCCGACTTCGATATGGAAGTGAAGAGAGCCCTGGAAGGGTTGTGGTCCTCTTCGTCGGTCCCCGGATCGCTGAAATCCGCCGAACGGATTGTGCTTTCATGTGCCTCGTGTGGAGTTCCCGGCAGCCTTACCATCGGCGACATTGCAGAGAACGTTCTCATGATCATGTTGCAGGATTTCATGGACCCATGGACCTTTAATCAGAAGAACGTCATGAAGTGCTGTAAAGAGTTTCTTTTGCCGGGAGGAAAGCAGATTCCATTCTGCGCCTATAACACGGTCGGCTATCGGGAGCAGGCGCGGGCGCAACTGGAGGCCATGGAGCCGATGCGGAGACAGGCCCGCCGTGATGGCAAGAGATTTGAGCCGCAACCGATTGCGTTTCATTTCCATGCGGATGCATGTCGCGATGAGTCCGCGCGTCTTCAACAAATCGAGCGATTGGATCCGCATTGAGATGAGTCAAAGCGCCGGGCAGGATGTCAAGCAATGTTGCGCCGCATTTTATGGCAGCACCCTGGCGCATCTCTTGCTCGGAGATAGTTTTCATCCCGGCGGGACCCGTCTTACAACCCGCCTCGGCCAGTTGTCCCGGCTTACGCGCGACTGCAAAGTTCTTGATGTGGCAGCCGGGCGCGGCACAAGCGCTTTCCACCTTGCCCAATCGTTTGGTTGCCGGGTCGTCGGCGTCGACTTAAGCGGGGAAAACGTGAAGCTGGCCACTGCAGAGGCCGCGCGAAGGGGTGTCGCGGACCGCGTGAGTTTTCGGCTTGGCGATGCCGAGAAGCTGGCGGTTGCAGCGGACAGCTTCGACGTTGTCCTTTGCGAGTGTGCCTTTTGCACCTTCCCTGACAAGCAATCCGCGGCCGGGGAATTCGCCCGCGTGCTGAAGCCGGGGGGCCGGCTGGGGCTGAGCGACCTCACCAGGACCGCTGGCCCCCTTCCGGAACTTGATGGCCTTTTTGCGTGGATTGCCTGCATCGGCGATGCCCGCCCGGTCCAGTTGTATTCTGAAACCTTGAGGCTGGCCGGGTTCACCATCGAAGCCGTTGAAGATCATCGCTGCGTTCTCACTGAGATGGTTCGTCAAATTCAGGGCAAGTTGCTGGGAGCCGAAATCGCGGCCGGCCTTCGCAAAGTTGACCTGCCGGATGTGAACTTTGCGGATGCCAAGCGCTTTGCCCAGGCTGCTTTGAGCGCCATTCAAGCAGGAAGGCTTGGTTACGCGGTGCTATGCGCCATCAAGCCCCGCTGATTTCATTCCGGCGCGTCCGGCTGATTGATTCCGCAGTTCCGGGCGGTTGATCGCCCGCCCGGAAAGCGGCCTGCTACCCGTATGGCCGCAAAACCGCGCTGCGATATGCTACACCGCCTCCGGTAAACGCTTTCTTGATTTCCACAACCTCTGCCCTTGCTGACCTTGCAGTTGCCCCGCGTCTAGCGCGCAGAGGCCGGATTTGCTCCCTGCGGCGCTCGTTTGCCGCTTGACAACCACGCGAGTAAACCAATTTACTTAGGGGCGGAAGCCCAACGAATCCGGGGGGCTGCTTCACGCCACTTCAGATGATGTTCATGGTCGAATCCGTCACAGGCTCTGTTGCCGCAGGTTTCTTCAGCTCTCTACCAGCTCTGCTTGCCTTCAACGCGGAGCCGTTGGCGCATCTGCGCAAGCTCGACATCCTGGTCATCGCCCTCTACTTCGGCATGGTGCTGTGGATCGGCTTCTATCTCAAGGGCTGTTCCAACACCAGCGAAGAGTTCTTCATGGCCGGCCGAGAGATGACCGCGTGGATCGCCGGCTTGAGCTTCGTCTCCGCCAACCTGGGCTCGCTGGAGCTGATGGGCTGGGCCGGCTCGGCTTACCAATACGGCATTCTGGCTACGCACTGGTACTGGATAGGAGCCATCCCCGCCATGCTTTTCCTCGGTCTGGTGATGATGCCCTTCTACTATGTGTCGAAGACGCATTCGGTGCCCGGCTACCTGAACCTGCGCTACGGCGAACACGCCCGCGTCCTGGCCGCCTTCTCCTTCGCCTTGGAGATGATCCTGATGAGCGGCGTAAACATGTTCGCCATGGCCGTAGTGATGAAGGTCGTTCTGGGCTGGAGTATCACCTTCAGCATCCTGGTCTCCGCGTTTGCAGTCGCGCTTTACGTGGCCCTGGGCGGGTTGCGTTCGGCCATCTTCAACGAGGTTCTGCAGTTTGTGCTCATCTGGGGCGGCGCACTGCTGGTGCCCATCCTGGGCCTGGTTCAGGCCGGCGGATGGACCGGCCTCAAGGCCAAAATCCTCGCCAATCTGCACTCCGACAGCTACTTCCACCTGTGGCGCGACACCGGCAGCTTTGCCGCCAACCCTATGGGAGTGCACTGGACGGGAATCGTCTTCGGCCTGGGCTTTGTGATCAGCTTCGGCTACTGGACTACGGACTTCCTGGTGGTTCAACGCGTGCTGGCCGCGCGCAACCTGCGCGCCGCGCGCATGGCGCCCATCATCGGGTCGTTCTTCAAAATGGCTGTGCCATTTATCGTGATCCTGCCCGGCTTGCTCGGTCTCGTGCTGCTGCAAAACCCCGATGGCAGCCGCCGACAGCTCGTCGGCGAAGACGTGGTGGCCGCCTGCTCGGCCGCCTCTGCCACCGGCAAGATCGAAGATCCTGAGGCCTGCTCGGCGGCTATGTCGTCGAAGTCCAATCTCTCCGCCGCGGCGCAGCGGCAGGTGCTCAGCGCCGCTCCCGGCTCCGAGCTGCACAGCTACAATCAGGCCCTGCCGCTGATGATGGTTCGCTACCTCGGGCCCGGTCTGCTGGGTCTTGGCATCACCGCGCTGATCGCCGGCTTCATGAGCGGCATGGCCGGCAACGTGAGCGCCTTCTCTACCGTGTGGACCTACGACATCTACAAGCCGCTCATCAACAAGAAGGGCAGCGACAGCCATTACGTGATGGTGGGCCGGGTTTCGATCGTCGCCGGCGTAATCGTATCCATCTTCGCCGGCTACATTGTGCAGCACGCGCACGGCATCATGGACTACGTGCAGGCGCTGTTCAGCATCTTTATCGCACCCCTGCTGGGCGTCATCCTCTTCGGCATGTTCTGGAAGCGCGCTACCAGGCTCGCCGGCTTCCTTGGCCTGCTGTTCGGGATCGTCTTTTCCGCCAGCCTCTTCGAGTGGGTTCACCTCAGTCCTTCCGCGCTGGCCACCGTGGCGCTTTCGCCCGACGCCAAGCCGATGGCCGAGAATGTTTTTCGCGCGCTGTGGGCGTTCGTGTTTACGGCGATCGTGGTCATCGTCGTGAGCCTGCTGACCAAGCCGAGGCCGGTGGCGGAACTGGACGGCCTGGTCTACGGCGCGACCACGCTGCCCAGGGAAGAGCCGGTTCCGTTTTACAAGCGGGAGTGGATGTGGGCGAGCGTGGTGGTCATCATTTTTGCCGCGCTCAACATTTTGTTCTGGTAGGGAGAATTTGTCTCGGCGCGAAAGATTTGCGTGGATGTGGGGTGAGAAGGGATAGAAAAATATGCATGGTTCCGGAATTCCGATCTGGTTTTTCATTGGCGTGCTGCTGGTTGTCTACGGCGCCATGATCCTGGGCTACGGCGTCTTTGAATGGACGACGGGAAGCTATGCTCCCGGCGTGCAGTTGACCAATCTGCATACGCCGGTGTGGTGGGGCGGCTTGTTGGCGGCTCTGGGCATGTTCTATGCCGTCAGGTTTCGCCCCGGCCGCGCACGCAAGTAAGCGTTTTGCGCGGTAAAAATTCTACTTGCAAGCACAACGATTGAGGGAGCACGAAAATGGTAGCGCAACGCAAGATGACATTTGGAATTGTGGTGGGCAATCGCGGCTTTTTCCCCGATCACCTGGCCAAGACCGGCCGGGAAGAGATCATCTCTGTCCTCGAGGCCGCGGGCGCACGGCCTATCGTGCTTAGCCCGGAAGAGTCGAAGTACGGCGCTGTGGAAACCTATGCCGAGTCGCAGCGATGCGCCGTGCTCTTTAAGAAACACGCCGAGGAGATCGACGGCATTCTTGTTACGCTGCCCAACTTTGGCGAGGAGCGCGGCATCGTGGACGCCATCCGCCTCTCAGGTCTGAAGGTTCCGGTGTTGGTGCAGGCCACGCCCGACCGCTCCGACGCGATGACCATCGCCACGCGCCGCGACAGCTTCTGCGGCAAGATGAGCTGCTGCAACAACCTCATGCAGTACGCTATTCCCTATTCGCTGACCACGCTGCACACCGAGACGCTGGGTTCGCCCCAGTTTAAAGCGGACCTGGAGTGGTTCTCCGCGGTTTGCCGCATCGTGAAAGGCCTCAAGAACCTCAAGATCGGCGCCATCGGAGCGCGGCCCGCGGCTTTCAACACCGTGCGCTACTCGGAGCGCATCCTGGAGACAGCCGGCATTTCCGTCGAGCCGATCGATCTCTCGGAGATCTTCGGCCGCATCAACCGCATGAAGGACTCGGACGCCGCGGCGCAGGCCAAGCTCGCGGCCATCAAAAAATATGTCACTACGGCCGGAATTCCCGAGGCAGCACTACTCAAGATGGCCAAGCTGGGCGCAGTCGTCGATACTTGGATGAAGCAGACCAATTGCACCATCAGCGCCGTGCAGTGCTGGACTTCAATGGAGGAGTTCTTTGGCGTGGTGCCATGCACCATCATGAGCATGATGTCGAACGAGCTCATTCCCTCGGCCTGCGAGGTGGACGTGCCCGGCACGCTCAGCATGTATATGATGACGCTGGCTTCGGGAACGCCTTCGGCACTGCTCGACTGGAACAACAGCTACGGCAACGATCCCAACAAGTGCGTCTGCTTCCACTGCTCGAATCTGCCCAAGCACTTTTTCAGGGAAGCCCGGATGGACTACCAGGAGATCATCGCCGGCACGGTGGGCAAGGAGAATACGTTTGGTACGTGCGTGGGCCGCGTGAAGGCCGGCGCGATGACGTTCGCGCGCTTCTCCACCGACGACCGGCGCGGCGTCATCCGCGGCTATACCGGCGCGGGCCGATTCACCGACGATCCGCTCGAAACCTTCGGCGGAGCGGGCGTGGCCGAGATTCCGCAACTGCAAAAACTGCTCAAGTACATTTGCCGCGAGGGCTTCGAGCACCACGTGGCCGCGAACTTCAGCGACGTCTCGAAGGCAATGCACGAGGCAGCGCGCTACCTGGGCTGGGAGAGCCACTACCATCCAGCCCTGGAAGACTGAACGCCGGCAATCGGCACTCGCTCGCAGGCTTGCTGACTTGTAACCCGCTAACTTGCCTCCGCTGGCTCGAGCGTCAGCCGCGCCGCCAGCACCACCAGCGCAGACCACAGCGCATCGGCGCCCAGCAGGTGCGCGATCTGCAGCCAAACCGGGGCCAGAAACGCCACATCGAGAACACCCAGCGCATACTGCGCCGCCAGAAGAATTAACACCAGCGCGGAAAGGCCGCGATTATCCCAGCAGGTGTGCCGCCGCGCGGCGCGCACAAGCAGCCAAATGAGAAAGACGCCGGCCGCGAACGCAACCGTGGGGTGCGTCCAGCGCCAGCGCACCAACCAGCCGCTGGCGGACGAAAAATCCTGCGCAAAAGCTTGTCCGAGCGAACTCGCGGGAAAGAGCGTATCGCCCAGCGCGGCCAGCGATCCGGTAACGCCGACAGCCAACACAACGACGAGCGATGCAATCGATAGAAACGGCGCGGCAAAGTGAATCCTGCCGCGCAGGTAGCCGCTCCGCCGGCCGAGCAGGTGCGCGGTCAGCGTAAGCGCGGCCAGCAGCAGCAGCGTATTGGCGAGGTGCAGCGCCAGGTACGGCGCGCGCAGGGGCGAACGGCTCTGCGCGGTGAGGCCAAGCTTGACTAGAAAAGCTCCCAGCGCCGCTTCAATGATTGTAAAGACCACAGCAGCCAGAGCAGTAGCTCGCGCCAGGTGGGCACGCGCCGTGCCGGCGAAGGTCCACCAGAGCAGCGCCACGACAAAAATGAACGAGAGACCGCTGGTGATGCGATGCGTAAACTCGATCATCGTGTCAACGCGCGCCGAATGCTGGATCACCGTTCCGTTGCACAGCGGCCAGTGATTGCCGCAGCCGGCGCCCGATCCGGTGGCGCGCACCAGCCCACCCCACAGAATGACGGCGATGAAATAAACCAGGACAGCCCAGGCAAAGCGGCGCAAGGCAGGCGAGGGAAGACGATGAGCTTGCATGGAAACGGCGGTCGCAGGCATACGAGATCACTCCGCGGAGAACCCACCAGTGTAGAACAACTACACTTCGCGATGAGCTAGGCGATTGGCGGGCATTACGGAGAGTGCGCCCATGCAAGAGCATTTACTCGGCGGTTCACTCCCCCAGCAGCCGCACCACGTGGTTCACGATGATCAGGTCCGTCGAGGGGTGGAATCACGCGCACGGTCACAGGCGAATTTTCCGCGGAGATAACCGCGGCGCCGCGCACGTTGTTTCGCTGGGCGTCGAGCACAATGCCCAGCGCACCCAGTCCCGAGCAGATCTCGGCGCGCGAGGCGATATCGTTTTCGCCGATGCCGCCGGTAAAGACCAGCATGTCGAGCCCGTTCAGCTCCGCGACATAGCTTCCGATCCACCGGGCGATGGTCCAGCAGAACTTGTCCACAGCCAACCGCGCTTTTGCGTTGCCTGCCGCGATGGCCTCGCGCAGATCGCGCATATCGTTTGAAAGCTCGCTCACTCCCAGCAGGCCGGACTTCTTGTTCACCACCGTCTCCAGCTTCTCAGCCGCTTCTGCCGCATCTGGCGTTGTCTCAGCAAGCTTTTTCAGGATGAAGATCAGCACGCCAGGATCGATGTCGCCCGTGCGCGAGCCACTAATGAGCCCGCTGGTTGGCGTCAGCGCCATCGATGTATCAATGCACTTGCCTTTGCGGATGGCAGAGATCGAGGCTCCGTTGCCCAGGTGCGCCACAATGAGCTTCTCCGGTATATTGGGCTGCAACTGGTAGATGATCGATTCGTACGAGATGCCGTGATAGCCGTAGCGCCGCACGCCCATGGCAACGTACTCAGAGGGAATCGGCAGATGCGTGGCGACTTCGGGCAAGGTGCGGTGGAAGTACGTGTCGAGAATGGCAAAGTTGGGAATACCCGGGAACAGCCGTAACGCCTCGCGCATGATGTAGACGGCGATGGGGGTATGCAGCGGCGCCAGGTCTTGGTAGCTCTCGAATTCGTCGATCAGCGCGGGCGTGATGCGCTGGTTCTCGCGCACCGTCGGCCCACCGCACACGGTGCGGTGCCCGATTGCCGCCGGGACAGGGAAGTCACCCGAGTGTAGCGCGTCGGCCACCAGCTGGAATGCCACGGAACGGCTGGGCACGGCCGGCGTCTGGTCGACCAGCTTCTTGCCGCTCGCGTCTTTGATCCAGAACTTGCCCAGATCGGTACCGATGCCGTCGACAGCACCCTCGAAGAGCCGCGTCCGCTCGCCGTTTCCGGCTTCATACAAGGAAAATTTGATGGAAGAAGAACCGCTGTTCAATACCAAAACAGGCAACGAGGGCATGGTGAAAACCTTTCCGAATGTCAGATGAACGAATCAGCAAGTCTGTGTGCGAGCGGACAACCCTGCGGCCGGCGCAAATCTTCAAGCGCCGGGTAAGCGCCGGCGTCCGCGGCCACTAAGGACAATGCTGCCGGCTCCACGAGACCTGGAGAAACTCTTCCCATCCAGCGTAGCAGCCAGTCCGCGAGGCGATGGGTGACTCAAGTCACATACAGAGAGTAAGGGGGCTGATTTCTCTGGGCCAGACATACGGGCCTGGCTGCTTTACGGCGGTTCTCCTGCAGCGGTGAGCCATCTCGGACAGAATTCAAGGTGGCTTTATCTTGATGAAAAAGCCGCTTAGCGATTGTGCCTTGGTCACCACCTGCAGCAGACCCGCTATAGAAAAGCCGCGGCGCAAGATGGCGCTCCTGATGGCCGGCGCCACCATCGACCACATGCGCCGCAAGTAGCCGGCAGCGCCCGCTGTCGCAACCTTTCTTCTTGCCCTCTTTGCGATTGCCGGGCGTTGGCCGCACTAGCAGCAATTCATTTCGGCGGCGCTGCCGGAGCGGATGCTCCACCCTGCGCTGCAAACGGCTTCAGCCTGGCGACCGCCGCAACAGGAAGCTCCAATGCGCCCACGCGGTTGGCCGTCGCGTCGCGCAGACCCACGCGCAGATAGTACTCCCCTTTCACTGGAACGCTGATTTGCTGGCGATAGCTGAAAAAGGTGTTCAAGGCCGAAGCAAACTGCGCGGACGAAAGATTGACCCTGATGCTATTGGTTTGCGAGTTGAGCAGCGCTCCATCTACGTCATACAAGAACGACGCGAAATCCAGCGTGCAGTGATGCTTTCCGTCAGGTGTTGCCGCGCAATCAATGGTCCTGGGGCTCACGCGGAATTCGACCGTATACCGGCGATAGGGTCCGTTGATCTTATTGGCAGCCTCGTTGCCTGGCGCAACCGCCGGCTCTTCGTCGTCTGTGCTGAGCCGCACATTGGCCGCGAAGATGATCTGCGTGGGGTCGGGGGCGCCCCGGAGCATGGCGGCGCGCATCGCATCATATGGCGGCAAGGCATTCTTTTCGCTCTGGACCTCAGCGTGCCGCGCCGGCGCGCTGGGATCGTCGGCATAGTAGCCGCGCCGATAGGCGAGAGCCACCTTCGGAAGGTTAACCTTCACCTCAATCTTGCGGTACTTGCCGTTCCAATTATGGTTTATGGGCGTGTAGGCAACCGTGTAGTAATTCGAGCCGGCATCGATGGCCTTCTCCACAGCCGCTTTCAAGTCGTTTCCGTTCACAAACGCCTTGCCGCCCGTCGCCTCCGCCATTTGCTCCATGGTGTCGTGTTCCCCGGCCGTTTGCTGGAAGAACTTGATCGCGTTTTGGCCCATCATGGTCTCGTTGTCCCCGGTCGGTTGGTCGTTTGGGCTCATGGTGTCGGGCCCCCCCCTTTGCAGGATGAACGTGTTCGCGTCTCCCGGATTCCCCGCGGAGCTGTGCCCGCTGTTGCTCGCGTTCAGCATCGGCTCTACCATCAGCCCCCGCGCATCGATGGGATACACCGCGACCTGGCTCCGCGCCATCAGATCCACTGTTTCCCTGAACTCGTCCTCCGACGACGCAACGATCGCAAAGGGGTTCTGAAGCGAGGGGTCGGGCAGGATGCTGACTGGAAAAGAGCCTGAAAACCAGATCAGATTCTTGCGCCCCGGCAGGTTGCTCATGTAGCGGGCCAGCAGGTTCAGCGCATCCAGCGTAAAGCGTGCGCGTAGCTGAAGCTGGTGCGACTGCTGCTCGGCTTCGAACTGCCGCAGGTTGGCAAGCACCGTCGCTTCATTTGGCGTATTGCCCATCATGCCGAACGCAGTTTCCGCGCTCTCCATCCGCTCGTCGTCCGCTCCAGGCTCGTCTCCTGACAGCGGATTGTCCATCAGCGGTGAGGCGCCCTGACTGCCATTCTTGCCCTCTACCAGCGCGCGCAGCACGGATGGGTCCGACGTGAACCCTTGCAGCAGCTTCAGTTCCGGGGTCAAGGCGAAGATGGCGATCCGCGCCCCCGCCGGCGTCTCCCTAAGAAACTTCAGGACCTCATTTCGCACCTCGGTCTGTGCGTTCACGGGAGTGTTGAGCTTGTCGAAGAGAAGAATGTCGATGGCGCTATTGGCGGGCACAGGCGAGTAGTTGGTAAATGTTCCGGGGTCGAGCTTGGGAATGGGCAGCATTGGCGCGGGCGCGCTCGCCGCGTGTTCCTCGAAGACCTTGATGGCCTGCGGGCGCCCGTCCTCCAGGACCGTAAAGTCCGTCGCGCCCAAATGATGCACGGGGTTTTGCTGGGCGTCGCTCACCGTCACATCGACCACGACCAGGTCGGCGGTCGTGCGGATCGTCGTCTCTGGGTCTGCCGGTGTGGATTGCGCAGCGGCGTAAAACGGAACAGAGATCAGGACGGAAAGAAGAAACCGAATGAAGATACGGATCATGGCCGAGTCCCCTTCTTCGGGGCGGCGATGCAAAATGTACTCCGTACTTGAGAGTGCCACCGGGGTTGATTTGCCATTGCGCTCAGTATTTGGATGTACTTGGTCCGTATCCCTAATATACCTTGGCTAGTCCGGCTTCAAAAATATCGCTTCAGTTTCAGGACCTGCGACTCGAACCCGTACCAGAGCGCCGTGGCCACGAGGGTGGTCACGATCAGGCGAAAGCCCACCACCGCCAAATTGCCGGTCATGCCGTAGGCGTTCATGCGCGCGTCGAACCAGCCGAAGTAAATGAAGACCGAGATGTGCGTCATGTAGAGTCCGTAGCTGATGCGCCCGTAGAAGGCCAGGGGGCCGCTGCGCAGCAGCGCGTTCAGCGGATTGCGCGCGCCTGTCGATGCGATGGCCGCCAGCATGGCGCCGGCAAAGCCCACAGACAATGCGGAATCCAGAAACGCCGTTCCGCCGGCGATGGTGGCTGCGGCCGCGATTCCCAGCACAAAAGCGGCAAAGCCGATCGCCAGCCACGCGCGCCGGCTGAGCTTGAGCGTGCAAAACGCGAGCGCCAGCAAACTGCCCAGCGCGATCCCGTCCAGATGAATCAGCGTATTCGTCGACGTCATCCAGCGCAGATTCGCGTGGCGCACGAGCGGCGACGCGACGAGTGCGGCCACCAGCACGGCGGCCAGCATCCAGGGCCGCCGCAAGACGCGCACCGCCGGCGCCCATGCAAAGTAGTACTGCTCCTCAATGGCCAGCGCCCATGTGGGACCAAGGGCGGGCGGCAGCGCGAGGTGAAATAGATTCTGCACGCAAAAGATATAGGCCAGCCACGGCGCGGTCTTGATCGCTTCCCAAACACCGGGGCCTATGAACCAGGGCGCGTTGAGATAAACCACGGACAGCACCAGCAAGTACACCGGCCACACGCGCAGCGCCCTGCGCGCATGAAAGTTGTGATAGTAGTGCGGCTTATCGCGCGCGCCCAGCAGAATGCAGGTAATCAGAAACCCGCTGATAACAAAGAAGAAGATCACACCTGCCCAACCCCACAGGCTGGCGTAGTAGATCCATGTGCCTTGCAGCCGGGGATGGCAGTGATAAAGGACCACGCCCAGAATCGCCAGGCCGCGCAGTCCGTCGAGTTCGGGCAGGTAAGAGGGAAGCCAGGTTGGGCGTTGCATGGGCAAGATCGTTTGCCGCACAGTGGCCAGGCCGGCGCGAATCATCCAGCGGCCAACTGCCGCGCGCGTTCCGTAGCCCGCATCACGGCTTTGATCAGCGTCACGCGCAACCCGCCTTCCTCCAGTTCCAGAATGCCGTCAATCGTGCATCCGGCAGGGGTCGTCACCGCGTCCTTCAGCAGCGCCGGATGGTAGCCGGTTTCGAGCACCATCTTGGATGCGCCGAAGGCCGTTTGCGCGGCCAGTTGCGTAGCGATGTCGCGCGGCAGGCCCACCTTCACGCCAGCCTCGGCCAGCGCTTCGATGATGATGTAGAGATACGCCGGACCGGAGCCCGAAAGGCCGGTTACGGCATCCATGTGCTTTTCGTCCACCAGCACCGTGCGGCCCACGGTCTCAAACATGCGCTGGGCCAGTTCCATTTGCGCGCCGGAGACATAGCGCCCGCGGCACAGGGCGGCCATGCCGGCGCCGAGCGCCGAAGGCGTATTGGGCATGGCGCGAACTACGGCGATCTCCATTCCGACTGCTTCCTCAATGGCGCGGGTCTTCACGGATGCCGCAAAAGAGACCAGCATTTTGGCCGGCGTAAGCGCGGGCTTGATCTCCGCAATCAGATCCGGAACCTGGAACGGCTTCACGCCTACCAGAATGAGGTCCGATTGCCGAACCGCCTCCACGTTGTTGGTGCTCACGTCCACGCCCCACTGCGTGCTGAGCGCCAGCGCCCGCTCGGCGTGGCCCACGGTGGCGTGAATCCGATCCGCGGCAAACAGATTCTCTTTCAGAAACGCCTGCAGCAGGATGCCGCCCATCTTGCCGGCGCCCAGAACCGCCACGCGGACCTCCGGCAGTTGCGCGGGAACTTGCGTTGCCTCGACGGCGATCTCGGTCATGTTCTCTTTCCCTTTCCTCTGAAATATGTTTTGCGGCTACAGTGGCTTTTGCGCGCAGCCTGGGCTGCAACTCCAAGGATACTCGCATTCTGCACGCATACTCACCTGATTGCATGCACGGTTTTCGCCGCCCAGGCCCAATGAAATCGCGACCCGGCGCGCGACAGCCTGCTTCACATCCCCGCCCAATCTGCTCGGCGTCCGCTCACCGGCTCAGCAGTGCTTCGTTGGCCAGAAAATCCTTCAGCGCCGCTCCCATTTTGTCGTCGCGCTGGGCAGGCGGCCAATTGCCATCCCAAATCAGGTACCCGCCGGGGAGCGTGAGGAACTTCTGGCCGTTGTAGAAAGCGGAAACTGCTGTCACCAGCCAGGCGTGCGACTCAAGGATGTAAGGTGGAGCGTTTTCGGCTCCTGGCGCTGGATTGCGCAATTCAGACACGTGCACGCCCATGTGCGTCAAGGCCCTCGTTAACGCATCCCCCTGCAGGCTATCCAAGTTGAACGTGCAGTTGAAGAGCACGCCATCCGGTGAGTCCTTGGTACCCAGTTCCTCATCCTTTGCTGACGCCTCGTTCGCTGTACCAGAGCTAGCGAACACTCCTGTGTGCTCGCCCTGCATGCCGTAAACACCCGCTGCTTTTACCGCCGCGTTCTTGGCAGGGCCCGCGGCGAGCGCATCGGCGGTTTTCTGCGCGGCGGCAATGGCGTCATACAGATAGAACTGGGAGCCCGATTCTTCTTCCGCCGGTGCGCCCCTGGTCTCCTCGTCGTTCTTCGAGAAATCGACCTCCTTCGGGGTTACATCGGACACCGACTGCAGTACCAGCCGCGCGGGATAAGCGTTCATATTCCCGAAGCCGCCAAAGCCCACAATCTTGCCCGAGGCGTCCCGCTGCAGCGTCGCGTCGGCCACGCCATCCAGCCGGCCCACCAGCGTGGCCGTCACCTCATAGCGCGTGCATCCCAGGCACATGTCCGCGCCCTTTTCATGCCTCTGCGCCAGCAACGAATCGAACTGCTTAAAGTCTTTGCTCCTGTTGAGCGTCACCGCGGTGCGCGTGGGCGGCGTGTACTTTCCGGTAAAGTTCCGCGCCGGTTGCACCACCAGCATGGCCGCCGGTCCCGCCTTGCCCTTCGCTCCCTGCGGATAGGCAAGCCAGATCGCGTTCACAGGGTATCCGCAGTTGGGATTCGTCGCGTCCTTGATCACAAACTCGTCGAAACCCGCCACCACTGTGCCTTTGATGCGCACGATCTTTCCGTCGAACGCCGCCGGATTCTTCACCACGTCGCACACTGTCGTATCCACGACCTGCGCATACAGGCCGCAGACGAATCCCAGAAACAGACAAACCACAATAAGATAACGCTTCATAAAACCCTCTTCAGCCGCTCGAACTCGCAGCGGCAGCAAGAATTTATGGCGGCGCGAGCCACCGTAAAGGGGAACCCAAAAGAATACCATGCGAGGGCGGCCGATAAGACGCCGGAAGGCGTCTTATCTCCGCTACTGTGCGGCGGCTTTTTGCGCCGCAATCCACCCATCGATCCGCTGCTCCAGAACGTCCAGCGGCAATGCGCCCGCGCCAAGCACCTGATCGTGAAAGGCGCGAATGTCGAACTTGCCGCCCAGAGCTTTCTGCGCGCGGTCGCGCAGCTCCAGAATCTTCATCTGCCCGATCTTGTAGGCCAGCGCCTGGCCGGGCCATGCAATGTAGCGGTCGACTTCCGTTTGAACGCTGGTCTCATCGAGGGCGGTGTGGGCGTGGAAGTATTGCACCATCTGGTCGCGAGTCCAGCCTTGGGAGTGGACGCCGGTATCGACGACGAGGCGGACGGCGCGCCAGATGTCGGCTTCCAGGCGGCCGTAGTCGGAATAGGGCCCCTGATAGAAGCCCGCGTCCTTGCCCAGGTGCTCGGCGTAAAGAGCCCACCCCTCGATGTAGGCTGTGTAGCCGCCGTATTTGCGGAATTCCGGGAGACCTTTGAGCTCCTGCGCAATGGAGATTTGCAGGTGATGCCCGGGGATGCCCTCGTGATAGGCGATGGCCTCGACGTCGTAGAGGTTGCGTCCCGCGGCATTGTAGGTATTGATGAACAGGCGGCCGGGGCGGCTGCCGTCGGGCGTGCCCGCTTCATAGTAGGCAGGGGGCGAGGTCTTGGCGGCGTAGTCGGGAACCGGGACGACCTCAAAAGGCGCTTTGGGCAGCGTGCCGAAGAGCTCAGGCAGCTTGGCCTGTATGGGCGCCAGATAGCCTTTATAAGCGGCGAGCAGTGCGTCGGCCGAGGCCGGGTGCAGTTTGAGGTTGGTCTTGAAGCCGGCGCGAAAGCTGCTCAGGTCCTGGAAGCCGAGCTTCTGCGCGATGGCCAGCATCTCCGCTTCGTCCTTCTTCACCTCGTCCAGGCCGATCTGGTGAATCTGCTCCGGCGTCAGGTTCGTTGTGGTCGTGCGCCTGACCAGAAACTGGTAATACGTTTTCCCGTCGGGCAGCGCATCGATGCCGGGTTTCATGCGTCCGGCAGGAATGTAGCTCACCTCAAGGAAACGCGCGAAGCGCATATAGGCGGGCAGAACCTCCTTTGAGATCGCGTCCAGCATCTCCGTTTTGATTCGCTCCTGCTCGGCGGCGGGAATGCACGCAGGAAACTTCTTGAGCGGCAAGGCGAGCGGCGAGTCTTCGGGCTTCTGATTCGCCAATTGCTTTACCTGGCCGAGCGCCTTTTCGAGCACATCCTTGGGCGGGACGCGGTGATCCTCGATGCCGATCGACATATTCTCCGTGACCTGGGCAAAGGCGTTGGGCAGCGCGTGCAGCCGTGCGATCCAATCGTCGTAATCCTTCACGGTGGTGAAGCTCAGCTCGGCCGCCAGTTGCGGATAGTCGGAGTAGATGCCGTCCATTTGGTTGACGGGCATCTCCCACTCCTTGAACTCCGCGCCCTCCTGGTCCAACTCGAGGCGGCGCATCAGTAAATCCTGGCTGGTTTTCTCCTGGCCGGTGAATCCCGTAGGGTCGATTGTCGCCAGACGCATCAGGAGGTTCTGCTCCCGCGCCAACGCGTCGTTCACAGCCTGCACGGAGTAGTCGCCGATCTGGTCGTTGTAGCGCATGTCGCCGATGGAGGAGGCGAATTCGGGGTCGTGCTTGAGGAAGTCTTCCCAATAGTCGTGGAAGAGATCGTTGAGGGCCTTGCGGCGGTCTTCCAGCGAGGCAGGAGCGGCCGGCTGGGCCGGAGTGAGCGGCAACTTTTGCGCGCGAAGAGCGGGAAGGAATGCAAGCAGCGTCGCAGAAACAGCCAGGGCTGAGAGGGCAAGTTTTCTCAAGGGAGCGGGTTCCTTCGCGGAGAAATGGTCGTTTTGTTGAGTGTAGAGCACAGGCCCAGGGTCTGGCCCGATGCCTTGCGAGGCGCCGGGATGCAGCTGCGCCGCGACTTCGCACGCGAGACGGGCGTCCTGCAACCCGGCCAGACTCTCCTTGCCGATGGCGGCATCTCGACCGGCGCTACCAAGGCCACTGTGTAAACAGCCGCATAGGCGCGCGCTCGCTTCGGTTCAGACCCTGGAGCTCGATTCCGGCAGCTCCTCAAAAGTTAGCCTTGCCATCGCCGTGTGGCTTTGTGTCTTGCGGCCAAAGCACACAATGCTAACCGTCGCATTCGGGCTCACTTGGGAACATGAATCATAGGCATCGGCGGAAATGCGTTTGACAGAGAACGCCATCTTGCTATATCAATGATTCGCGCTTGAGATAGGTACGTTCTTCCCAACTGCAGCAGCATGCGAGTACCCGCTTCGGTTAGGTTTCAACCGATGCGGAGGGATGCTGCTTTGCCAGGAATCATAATCATGAATCGGAGACAATTTCTTGCGGCGTCGGCGGCTTTAGCAGCAACTTCCGCCTACCCCAGTCTGACGCAGGCGCCGGAGCATTCCCGCGGATTTCCGTCCTCGCTGTTGTCGAGGTACGATCCGTATGTCGAGCTTACGCCCGTTCCCGAATATCGTTGGGCCTCGGCGAGCGCCTACGAGGCCTTCCGAGACATGAAGTTCGGAATCCGGATTCACTGGGGAATCTACTCGATATGGCATCGCGGCGCCGAGTCCTGGCCGTTCCTTACGATGTCCTTCGAAGATCGTCAGGCCTACAACAACCTCTATAAGACATGGAATCCCTCGGGCTTCGATGCGGACGCATGGATGGACACTTTCCAGGAAAGCGGCATGAAGATGCTCGCTTTCACCACCAAGCATCACGAAGGCTTCTGCATGTTCGACACCAAAACAAGGGTGAAGAACCGGGCCAACTGGACAGCGGTAGAGGGTCCGAAGATTGAATCCTGTGACTTGGCCTACTCCATCATGGATACTCCCTTCCGAAGGGATGTGGTGAAGGAGGTCTGCGATGCCGCGCATAAACGGGACATCAAGATCGATCTCTACTTTTCGCACCCTGATTGGTATGACGCGGACTTCAGGCCCTATGTGTGCCACCCGCTGCAGATACCCTCCTCGGCGCAGTGGATGATCCCGACTGATATACAAATGACGCAGCAAAGATTAGGCAGTCATGCCGTGATCGTTCCCGATCCCACAGACGCGGAAGTAAGCCGCATGATGGAGAGACATCGCACACAGCTTGTCGAGCTATTAACCAACTACGGGAAGATCGACACGATGTGCCTGGATATGTGGCTGGGGCCGCGCGTCTGGCCCGAGCTTCGCAAGACGGTGCTGAAGATGCGCGAGCTTCAGCCGGACGTGATGTTGCGGATGCGCGGCATAGGGAACTACGGCGACTACTTCACCCCGGAACGCGTGGTCCCTGGATCGCAAGAGACATCCGACAAACCTTGGCTCACCATCTATCCGCTGGGCGCCGACTTCTCCTACGATCCCGTTGCCTCGCACTACAAAGGTACGGCGTGGATCGTGCGCAATCTGGTCGACACAGTGGCTAAGGGCGGCGGGTTGCAGATCGGCGTTGGTCCCAGCCCTCACGGCGAGTTCCACCCCGAGGCGGTCCGGCAGATGAAAGGTGCAGGAACGTGGTTGAAGGTGAATGGCGAAGCAATCTATGCCACTCGTCCGAGGGAGGGCACACTCTGGTCCGAAGGCGAGACGGTCCGCTACACGAGATCGAAAGACTCGCGGTTCATCTACGCGATCCTGACCGAATGGCCCGGAACGCAGGTAACGCTTAAAACCATTCGGCCCAGGGATGGCTCCAAAGTAACTCTTCTGGGTTCAAAGGCGGAGCTGCCATGGAAGTTCGATTCGGCGCAAGGAACGATCATCACTTTGCCGGAGAACCTGCAGCAACCGAGTAATAGGCCGTGCGACTTTGCATGGAGCCTGAAACTTCAAGTAGCGGGAGTGTAGAATGGCGCCCGCTACTGGATCTGCCCACGCTTCCGCAATGGCAAAAGCTCATTTGGCGCTGCTACTACCATATGCTTCAATCGGCTTTTGTCCTGCTCGTTCGTATCTCTTCGGCTATATCAGCGAAGGGAGAGCAACTGATCTTATGCGCTCCACTCGGCCGGCGCTTGGGAACAGGATGCAAAAACACAAGTTCATGCAGGAGATAAAGGAACATGAGAAGACGTACATTCCTTACACGAGCAGCCATGGGGGTGACAGCCCTCGCAAGTGGAGTGTTGCCGGCTCTCGGATCTGAGAAACTGACGGCAGGCGAAACTCGCGGCGCGGAGGCCCCGCCTGCGGCAGGTGCGGCCCTATCCATAGGACGCCCAGTGCGCATCGTAAGCATCGGGTTTCAAGGCACAAGCATGCCTCTGGAACAGATCGTAAGACACGTCGATGAGGAGGGAGCTCGAGGCGCTGATGTTATCGCCTTGCCGGAGACGTGCCGGGGGCAGAATGCGTCAAGTGAAGAGCCGCTGCACGGTCCGACGGTGACGGCTATGGCGGCGTTGGCCTCAAAACATCGCACCTATATCGCTGTTCCTATCGACCGGCGGGATCAAAACAGGAGACTGAATACCGTCGTATTCCTGGATCGCACGGGACATGTCGCATGTGTCTATAATAAGTTGTTCCCCTACTGGTCGGAATACGGGCTCCATCCCTCTGTCAGCCCGGGTGACGCAAGCGAGGTATTTGAGGCGGATTTCGGCCGCATTGGATTTGCAACCTGCTTCGATGCTAATTTTCCCGAGGTATGGCGGCGCTTGTCGGAGCTGGGGGCCGAAGTCGTCGTATGGCCGAGCGCGTATTCCGCCGGTTCCTCACTCCAGGCTCATGCGATCAATCACCATTATTACATCGTAACTTCATCGGCTACGCCCGACTGTATTGTCTATGATATTACCGGAGAACGGCTCCTATACGAATCGGCTAAAGAGGTGAATGTCAGCCGTGTTACTTTGGATTTGGACCGTGGAATTTATCATCAAAACTTCAATCTGGAGAAACGAGACAAGTTACTGAAAGAGCATTCTCAGGATGTGGCCCAAGACAAGTGGATGGGGCTGGAACAGTGGTTTGTGCTGAAGGCAAAGCGGCCCGGTGTAAGCGCGAGGGCGTTGGCCCGGCAATATGGCCTTGGGGAGCTCCGGCATTATATTGAGCGCAGCCGGGAGGCGATCGACAAACGCCGCGGTTGGGAGTTTGCCGCCAAGGCTGCTTTTCCCGGAAAGACCGTAGGTGAAATACAGGCCTTTGCCTCGAAAGAGGAGATATAGGCGTGAGGCGCCGTTGCCACGTGCAAATAATCTCTCGCTTGCAGTAACTCACGACAGAAGAGGATTCGGAATATTCGCGAATTGACTTACGCGGCACAGTTCGAAGGTAGGAGATGAAATGCAGAGACGCACATTCTTGAAGAACTCGGCAATCGGGATCGGGACTCTAGCTGGAGTGTATAGCGGAATTTTGAAAGCAGGCGGAGAGAGTCCGTCGCATTCCCGCTATGGCGCTGTGATGACGGAAGGAAAAGGGCCGCTCGCGTGGGGAACCAACGCCGTGGTTCTCAAGTCGTCTTGGAGCGGTTCGCCTTCCCTGGATGATCTTCTGTCGGACCATGAGCACACCATGGTCTTGGACGGGTTTTATCGCGTCGGCGGTGATAATCGTCCGGCGACGCCGACGGAGTGCCGCATTGCCTATAACAGCGACGCGCTCTTTGTGGTTTTCCGTTGCGGGGAACCCGACATGTCTTTCCCTTACGCCAATCTGGATGCCGATTTGTGGCGATCGGCGAATTGGCATTCACTGCATGGTTTGCCTTCCGCAAGTAATAACTGGCCCCCTTATCCGGATGAAGTGGACTTTTTGATTCAGCCCGACGTGGGCGTTCCCTCCTATTACCAGTTTGCGGCCACCCCGCAGGGCTTGAAATTTGCCTGCAACCGGTTGTTGAGTTCCAACACCGATGTGGCTGCCGATGTCGCTGCTGCCGCTCGCCGCTCTTCCGAGGTCGCCAACAAAATCGAGGCTTTTGAAGCGACGGTTATCAGGAAAACCGGCGAATGGCTGGTCTTTTTCCAGATACCGTGGCAAACACTGGGCGGAAAACCGAAGTCCTATTTTGGTTTTCTGCCGATGCGTACTCGCTGGCGTGATGGCGAGTTCAGCAGTCCAGTGGCAATTGATTTTAACGAAGGCATGCCGGTTGACCTGTTCATCGAAACTCACTTTTCGGGCGATGCCCAGGTCCAGGATTCTCAAAGCAGCCTGTGCCGGTTGCCTTCCGGCATCCTGCGCTGGCAAAGTCCGGCGCTGCTGACCTACCCTGGTGCCGACACGTGCCGGCAAATTTGGCAGATGGAATCGTCCTTAACCACACCGACGGACAAGAGTAATCTAGCGCAGCGGCTCTATCTCACGCAACGTTGGGTCGACCTGGTTACCCAGGAAGGGCTCGTGTTGTATCTCAGGGCGTCGATCGATCCCAGGGGATGGGACATTCTAAAGAGTGACATGACTTTGCCGCTCATCCGGCAAAAAGTGAATGCCGCTTTGCAGAAGAATGATCCTGCGCAGGCATATCAACTGCTGGACACTTACCTGAGCCAGCTCGACAAGCTGTCCAGGTGGTGGTACGCCGATGGATCGCCGGGCGACATTCTGACGGATGCATGGATGCCGGTCACAAGCGCGGAAAGCCTGGAGGTGCAAGGCAGCGCGCTGCTCATGCGGTGCATGGCCGGCAGCCATGAAGTTGAGCTGCGCCTGGTCCTGCCCGCGACGGGAGGTGTAAGAATTTACGGCAGTGAAGAAGGGTACTGGAGACCGGACGATTTGTTGCCGTTAAAAGTGACCCAGACCTCAGGCTCCTGTTCCATCGAAACCGCCGATGGCAAGGTTGTGATCAGCCGAAAACCGTTTTCGGTTTCCTTCTATGACGCCTCTGGAAATGAGGTGACGCAAATCGGCGCCGGCAGCCTGGCTTTCCGGTTTGACCCGGATGGCAAGATACTCGCTATAGATTTCAGAAATCGTCTTGCTCCGGACGAGGTGATTTATGGTTTTGGAGAAAAGTACGATCACTTTAATCAAAATGGCAGTGTGCTAACTCTTTGGGGGACGGATGACTGGGTTGGCAACGGGGAGGGCTTGGCGAATACAACCTACAAGGCTCTGCCCATATTTCACAGCTCCAAGGGTTACATGGTTTTTGACAATTCCTCCTATCGTTTACGGGCGGACATCGGAAAGACGGATCCAAACCAATATCGAATTACACAACAGGGTCCGATATTCGACTATTACTTCTTAATGGGCGCGCCTGAGAAGACATTGCCATCCTATACGGCTCTTACCGGCAGGGTTCCGCTGCCGCCCAAATGGGTTTTTGAGCCGTGGATGGGCCGCGGCGGCGGGGCTTGGGCCGAGGGTCATTGGGAAGACGTCATGTTCTCGGTGTCGGAGGAAGAAAGAGTCACCCTCCATTACGCGGAGTTGGACATCCCGCATTCGGCCATCTATGCGGAGGGCCCTTCTGCCCTTTCACCGGAATTGAACCATTTCATGGCGGACCGCGGGATCAGGGTGCTGGGCTACTTCATGCCTGCGGAAGTCCCGCTGCGACTGCAACAGAGACTTATGCCCGAACTGAAGCCCGATCAACTCCCCATTTTGCGCTTCCCAAGCGGGGCCATCGCCCCAGACTCCGAAGAGGACAATTACATAGATTTCACCAACCCCAACGCGCTGGAGCTCTGCCGGCGCGCGTTGAGGGAGGCTTTGGACCTTGGCCAAGCCGGAAGCATGGTGGATTTTGGCGATTTGACGCCGGACGACGCGGTCTTTTACGACGGCCGGCGCGGGGCCCAGATGCACAATTTTTACTATTACGACTATCAACGGACGGTCAGCGAAGTCTATCGGGAAAAACGCGGCAATGACTTCATCTTATATGCCAGAGGGGCCGCGCCCGGCACGCAAAGGTGGGTCGGCCAATTCGCCGGCGATCACCCGGCTAACTTTAACGGGCTTAAGCACGTCGTAACCGGGGCAATGAACTTATGCGCCTGCGGTTATTCCCTGTGGGGCAGCGACATTGGCGGCTATTTCGGTTATCCGCAGCCGGCGGTGTATATGCGCTGGTTCCAATTCGGCTGTTTCAGCCCTTTGATGCGCCCCCATGGCGTGGCCCCGCGCGACCCGTGGTATTTCAGCGAAGACGCGGTGACGAACTATAAGTTCCTGGCCTGGACGCGGGAGAACATTTTGAATTACACCTACAATTCCGCCGTCATTGCGCATGAAACGGGCATTCCCATCATGCGTTCCATGCCGGTGTCGTTTCCGCAGGAGCCGGCCCTGGCCGCCGTGGGGGATCAATACATGTTCGGGCCGGATTTGCTGGTTGCGCCGGTGGTCAACGAAGACACGTTCAAGACGGTTTCGTTTCCCTCTGGCGTTTGGACGAGCTTATGGGATGGCAAAACGGTCTCCGGGCCGGTGAAGCTCAAGGTCAGCGCGCCTCTGGATACGATTCCCGTCTATTTGAAGCCGGGGGCCGTCGTGCCGGTGCAACTAAGTGAAGAATTGCAATTCGGTCAAAGCATGACCGACGGCCGTGTCGGCGCGCTCATCGTAACTCTTCCCAACGGGGATAAGACCGTGACATTGGTTATTACACCGGGTGAAACTGCAAAAGTAACCGTGCAATCCAAGCCCAGTGGTTTTGCTTGGACGCTCGAGAACCTTCCTGAAACGGGCTATTTGCTGGTCTATGGCACAACCGCGGCCTCCGCGGTACGAGTGAATGGCGAGGACTTGCCGAAGGTGACGGCGACCGGGTTTGGCTCGATGCCGATTGGCTGGGAAGCCGACCTGATCGGCAACCGGCTGGTGATTCGCCTGCAGACACGCCAAGTCGAACAAAGCGCGCCAACCACGACCATTGAAGTGGACTTCAACCCCAGCGAGAAATAGGACGACTTAGGCGATAAACAAAGTCAATTTCGCTCCACTTATGTGTGACTGTTGGCCGGCGATGCTGAGCGCTCCGGGAGTCGCCTGAGAGTTCCGGCGATCGGCGCGGTTGGCGCTATGACAATGGGTTCGGATGAAGGTTGAGACTGACCTGCCCTCGATTTCCGCGCGGTGATCTTACCACTTAGGATGTTTAGTCCCACGGTGTGATGGGGTAAAGTACGAGCAGTTGCCATCGTGGGAGGTTTTATGGGCCAGATACTCCACGGGAGCGCCCCAACGACAGCGGCAGTGCGTCGAGCGATACAAGATAGTCAAGCGAGCCTGAACAAATTGGCCAGCCATTATGGGATCAACGCCAAGACTGTGGTCAAGTGGAGGAAGCGGAACTCAGTCGAGGATCTGGCGATGGGACCGAAGCACCCACACTCGACCGTCCTCACCGAGGAACAGGAAGCGGTGGTGGTTGCCTTTCGGAAGCAGACTCTGCTCCCACTTGATGGCTGTCTCTACGCGCTTCAGGCTACGATTCCGCGACTGACCCGGTCGGCGCTGCACCGGTGTTTTCAACGCCATGGCATCAGCCGGTTACCTGATGTCGAAGGCGACAAGCCCGCAAAGAAGAAGTTCCGGCACTACCCCATCGGCTATTTCCATATCGATATCGCGGAGGTGCGAACCGAACAGGGTAAGCTCTATCTCTTCGTGGCCATCGACCGGACCAGCAAATTCGCCTTTGCACAACTCCACGAACGCGCCACGCGACGAATCTCGGCCGACCTTCTGAGAGCCTTGATCGCCGCCGTTCCCTACACAGTCCATACCGTGCTCACCGACAACGGCACACACTTCGCGGACAACACGCCGGAACCGGCCTGGACCCAGGAAGAGAACGAGCCGGAGCAACCTCTCCTTTTCAGGGTTCATGCTTTTGCCTGGGCCTGCGAGCAAAACTCGATCCAACACCGCCGCACCCAACCGAAACATCCATGGACCAATGGACAAGTCGAGCGCATGAACCGGACTCTTAAGGATGCTACCGTCAAACGGTACTATTACCAGACTCATCAGCAACTCAAAGAACATCTCCAGGCGTTCCTCATGGCCTACAACTTCGCCAAACGACTTAAGACCCTTCGAGGACTTACCCCGTATCAGTTCATCTGCCAGCAATGGCAGAAGAAACCGCTCCGATTCTCCATCAACCCTTTCCATCACACCGTGGGACTAAACACCTAGATTCAGTGACTTGGCCAAGGCGGAAATCAGTCTATGCGCATCCCTGCGCGAATCAAACTTCACATGATCAACTGTTCTTCTTGGGGACCGAAGAGGCTTGGCAGAGAGGCCCTTGCATTCGATTTCGGAGTCTTCCCCCGCTCTCAACAGACAACGAACCTGCAAAGAAGTGGTAGAAAGTGTGCAAAGTTTTGCACTCTGAGGACAGGATTCGGGCGATCAAGTCGTTATCGTGAAGCTCCAATGCCCACAGAATCAGCCTCAAACGCCATCACAAAGAACTTCTGTTTGAGCTGCGTTGTGGCTGCCCACGTGCAAGAGATGTAAGGAGAACGGCCTCGATTTTGCCAGGCTTTATGCCCACAGACTTAAACCAAAGCTTTCGAATCGATCCAGCGGATTTGCCGGCAGAAGCCGTCATTTTCGGCTGCACTCCCGCCATGCGCGAGATCCGCAGCCAGATCGACGGCATCCTGTCCAGCGCTCTTCCTGTGCTTATTCAGGGTGAAAGCGGGACGGGAAAAGATCTGGTTGCGAGGTTTCTGCACACGCGCTCTGACCGGCACGAGGCGCCGTTCGTGAAGCTGAACTGCGCTGCCATCCCGGCGAACCTGCTGGAAAGCGAATTATTTGGCTGCCGAACGGATTCGCATACGGGCGCGAGAGAAGATCGACCCGGTTGGATTGAGACGGCAGGCGGCGGCACGCTCTTCTTAGATGAGGTCGGCGATCTGAGTTGGAACCTGCAGGGCAAGTTGCTCCACCTGCTGCAGGACGGCTCCTACACGCGAAGCGGGAGGCGCGAAGAGCGGTTCGGGCGCATCCGTGTCATCTGCGCGACAAACTTCGACCTGCAAGAGTTGGTCAACAAGGGCTCTTTTCGCGAAGACCTCTACTATCGCATCAAAGTGGTGACTCTGCGCCTGCCAGCGCTGCGTGAGCGGAAGAATGACATCCCCCAGCTTTGTGAATATTTTCTTCAGAAACTGTCCCGGCAGTTCAGGAGAAGCGCACCCCAACTGAACCCGGCGACGCTGCACCTGCTTCGGCAATGGGATTGGCCGGGCAACCTATACGAGCTGGAGAATTGGGTCGCTCGAGCCATCATTTTCGGCGATGACGAAGCCCTCGGCGCCGAACTTAGACGCCAAGTGGAAATGGCCAACGTGTCGGCCGGCCTGCAACCTCGGCTTGGCTTCTTCAAGGATGTTTCCCGCCGGACAACTTCGACGGCGAGCAGCGCCGCGGTTCTCAAGGCCCTGCAGGCGAATCACTGGGACCGGCGGAAAACGGCAGCAGAACTGAACATGAGCTATCGCTCTTTGCTGTATAAATTGCGCGAAGCGGGTTTGCCTCAGAGATCTAGGGGTCACAGGGGACTTCCGCCCGCGCATTGACCTTCGCTTGGTGCGAATCAGTCCGGGATTCAAATGGGGGTAAGGTGAGGACGTTGGAGAAGCGCTTAGCGGATCGAATTGGTTTCGTTGTTGGCACCTGATGGCAGGGAGGATCGGGGCCTGCTCTTTGTTACCGGCGAGCCTTTTACATCGTGACATGGGTAACCAACTCTGAGGCGCCGAAGACGGGTGGCGCACCGAAAATCCGGTCATGGCCAGTGAGACGTTTTTGAGCCGTTACTTGAGGTCATTTGAAAGTGTTACTGGAGACCAAGTCGCTAGCACGATTGGGGCATTGTCACTCAGTGCTGGGTCCACCATGATGAAAAGACGACATTTGCGCGCTTTTGAGTAGGGATGAATTGTCACGCTTCAAGCACGGAAGTCGAGGTTGGATGCCGCAGAGGGGTAGTGATTACTAGCATGGGCTGTGACCCACAGGGCGAAGCTATGTCTTGGTGGGCCAATTTGCAGAACGCTGCAGCTTGCCAACCAGGAAAGGCAAAATGCCGGCCTTAGACAGTTCCGACGCCGGAATGCTCAATGCTTCCCCTTGGTGGGCGCTCTACACCCGCCACCAGCACGAGAAGGTTGTGGCAGAAATGCTCTCCGTAAAAGGCTTCGAGGTGTTTCTGCCGCTATATGAATCGACGCGCCGTTGGAAAGACCGGAGGAAGATACTCTCGCTGCCTTTATTCCCTTGCTACCTCTTTGTGCGCGGTGGCCTTGATCGCAAATTGCAGATTTTAACCACGCCAGGAGTCCACATGATTCTCCACCGCGGCAATCATGTCGCGATGATCCCGGAATCAGAGATTGATGCGATTCAAAGAGCGGTAGAGGGGGATTTTCGTGTTGAGCCGCATCCCTTCTTGAAGTGCGGCTCTCGCGTTCGAGTGACGCGGGGCGCTCTCGATGGCGTTGAAGGGATTCTCGTTCGCAAGAAGAACCTATACCGCTTGGTCCTCTCTGTGGACATGCTTGCACAATCGGTGGCGGTGGAGGTCGATGCGTCAGACGTGGAATCGTGCGCAATGCCCTCCGCTACGACCCTGATCAGCCCGGCTCATTGGGCTGGGGCAGGAGCCGTATATTAAGTTTTCATTTAGGCTAACCATCGCTGCCAGCTCTGTTTGAGCGCTGCTTTCGGCCTTATTGATTGGCTTTCGAACAGACAGGAGAGAGGTGGCAGCGCCGAACGGTCAAAGAAAGTTAGAGGCACCCTCCTCTATCAACTTGCGATCCGAAATTGCGGCACATGCATGTTACCCACCTTTTGGGATCGCGTACCGGAGTTTTAATGAAACATTCGATCCAGCGCAAATTCGAAACATTCCTCTTCGTTACACTTTTGATGTCCGGAACTTTGAGAGGGCAAAGCGCGGCTTCTCCGCAGCCTGAGGGTCAACCTTCAACTACCGCTGCACCTGCTCAGCCCACGCAACCCTCGACAGCATCGCCGAGCCGGCAATCCGACGATACCTTCATCATCGGCGATGATGACGTTTTGTCGATAAATGTCTGGAAGGAGCCTGACCTTTCCAAGCAGATCCCCGTGCTGTCGGACGGCAGAATCTCCCTGCCCCTCATCGGAGAAGTACAAGCCGCGGGCCGGACACCATCACAGCTCGAGCAAGACATTGCGGGCCGGCTCAAGAGCTACGTGAATGACCCGCAGGTGACGGTGATCGTCCAGCAAATTAACAGCCTGAAGTTCAATATTCTCGGGCAAGTCATCAAGCCGGGTTCCTACCCGCTGCTAGCCGGGACAACCATTGTGGATGCCATCGCAACCGCAGGTGGATTTAAGGATTTCGCGAAGAAGAAGTCCATTTATATCCTTCGGCAGACGCCCGGCGGCGAGCAGTCTCGGATCCCGTTTAACTACCAGGACTTCATCAAGGGAAAAAACGCACAACAAAATATTATTGTTAAGCCACGCGACACCATCGTTGTGCCTTAGAGGCAGTCTATGTTTGCACGAGTTATCCTATTTCTCTTAATCACGACGGGCGTCTCTGCCTGGTCGCAGGTCGAACCTAGCGCGACTGGGGGCACTGCCCTTACCGACGACTCCCAGATGATGACGCCGCCTCCAGTAAGCGGCTTGCCGTACGCCAGTACCACAGGCTCTGAAACACGTACCAACTACTTCGCTACCACTTTGACCGTGACTCCCGCCTACATCGATAATGTCCTCCCAAGCGTCACCGCCACTCCAGTTAGTGACACCACATATTCGATTCTTCCCAGCCTTGCCTTCAACCACACAACACCCCGCGAGCGCGAGCAATTCGTATATAGTCCAAGCTTTACTTTGTACGAACCATCCAGCCAGTTGGATTCGATAGACCAGAGTGCTGGGGTTTCCCTTCAATTCCGCCTAGGGCCGATGGTATCCATCATCCTCGAGGATGATTTCCTTAGGACATCCAATGTCTTTAATGCGTCCTATCCCTTTTCCTCCGCGATAACCGGCTCCATGCAAACGCCAACACAGACGGTAATCGCCCCCTTTGAGGAACAACTAACCAATACATCGAATGGCGTCGTATCATACCAGTTCGCAAGAGATGCAATGATCGGCGGTGGAGGCACATTTAGCCTGACTGAATTCCCCAATCCCGCAAACGCGGGCAATCTTTACAATTCACATGAGGCCGGAGGAGTAGTTTTCTACGTCCGGCGCCTCTCGCGTTCTCAATACCTCGGCCTCGCGTACGAGTACAGCCGCACCTTGGCCTATCCACCCAATGCCACAAACGAAACACAGACTCATACGCTGCTTCCGTTCTACACGCATTACTTCAATCGCGTGTTTTCGTTCTCCGTTTCCGCGGGACTCCAGCGTGTCGACTCCAGTGAATCCCCCTCTACCACCACGTATAGCTCCTGGTCGCCGTCGGTTGACGCAAGCCTGGGGTGGCAAAGCAGCCGCGGCGATTTCGCGGTCAGCTACGTGCACACTGTTACCTCGGGAGGCGGACTGCCTGGAGCATTCAATACAGGCAGCATTACCGCATCCGCTGGATGGCGGCTTGCTCGTAACTGGAACGCCGGACTGTCAGCCGGATATTCAACAATAAAGACCACAACTCCGCTGATTTCTTCAACGAGCCAAAGCGGTAATACTTTTTCGGCGCAGGCTTCGCTGGGACACTCCATAGGTGAGCACTTCAGCGCAAATTTCGGGTATCAGCATCTACACGAAAACTACAGCGGTATTACGGTGATTTCCGCGGATCCTGATAGCAACCGGGAATATGTGACGCTCAATTATCAGTTCAGAAGGCTGTTGGGGAGATAATTATGCCTGAACTCTTTGAGGATCAGACGGCAGATGGCTTCGACATCCAGCGCCTTGTCGGGGTCGTTCGCAGACGGCACCTCCACTTTTTAATACCTTTGTTTTTTGGCTGGCTAATCATCTGGGCAGCAAGCTGGGTGCTTCCGCCGCGCTATAAATCGAGCACGCTGATTTTGGTGGAACAGCCTACAATGCCCCAGAATTATGTGGTGCCGAATATTAACGACGATTTGCAGGCCCGGCTGGAGAGTATTAAGCAGCAAATCTTGAGCCGCACGCGTCTGCTGACGATTATCGACAAACTATCCTTGTATGGTGGGACTCAGAGCGCGACCTCAGCCGACGAGCAGGTCGAGAGTATGCGTAAGGATATTGACGTAGAACTCGTGCGCGATCCTCAGCGACAAGACATATCGTCCTTTAGGGTGTCTTACTCGGCGCGCGATCCACACGTCGCACAGCATGTGACCGGTGAGCTTACAAATCTCTTCATCAGTGAAAACCTGAAAGTGCGCCAAGAGGAGTCTGCCGGCACTACAAGTTTTATCGAGCAACAACTCGAAGAGGCGCGAGCGCGCCTTTCTGAGCAGGAGGCTAAGGTCCGGCAGTTTGAGGCGCAGCATCTGGGAGATCTGCCCACCCAGGAGGTGAGCAATCTTCAGATTCTGGCGGGGTTGCAGGCACAACTGCAAAATGAGCAGGACGCTTTGAATACCGCCAAGCAGCAGCGAGTCTATCTTCAGACGTCGCTTCAACAGGAACGTGCAGCCCAAAACGCCGTCCGTCCGGCTGCAGGAGATCAAGCTGGGTTATTGGGTCCGGCAGACTTGACGACGATTGACCAGCAGCTCGACAAGTTGAAAGCTCAACTTGCCGAGCTAAGCTCCCGCTATACCGATCGCTATCCGGACGTTCAAAGCCTGAAGGACCAGATCGCAAAGACGGAAAAGATCAAAGACGCTCTGATCGCTGCGGCGAAACAGAGAAACGCGGACCCGAAGCAACAGAGCGCCGCCGCAACGGATCCAACCCTAAGCGCGGCGGCGCGGCAATTGCAAGGCCAACTGCAGGCCAACCAACTCGAAATCGCCAACCGGGAGAGTACGATTGAGAGCCTCAAGGGGAGAATCAACGATTACCAAGGACGTTCTCAACGTAGAGCCGGCGGTAGAGCAACAGCTGGCAGACTTGACCCGCGGCTACGATCAGTCCAAGGCAAACTATGACGATCTCTTGAAAAAGAAGGATCAGTCAAAGATGGCCACAAGTATGGAGGAGATGCAGCAGGGCGAGCGATTTACCATGCTTGATCCTCCCAGTTTGCCGACCAAGCCGGATTTTCCTAATCGACTTAAGTTTTGCGGTCTCGGCTTAGCCGTCGGTTTGGCCTTGGGCTTCCTTGTGGCGGGCGGACTTGAGTTTTTGGACGATCGCTTACACAGTGAAAAAGAAATCAAATCTCTGCTTCCCATAGCGGTTATCTCTGAGATTCCCCAGGTATTGAGCCCGCTGGATACGCGAAGGACAAAGAGGAGAATGGCGCTGGGCTGGGCTACCACCGCACTGGTTTTTGTGGCGCTCCTCGCCGGTTCTGTCTTTAGTTATCTGCATAACTAAGCTTCATTTTTCAATGTACAAGGCCTATTTTCATCTCAAGCGCAACCCGTTCGATCTTACGCCCGATCCTCATTGTTTCGTGCCCACGCCACGGCACAACGAAGCGCTTGCAGCCCTTTACTACGGCGTGCGGCGGCACAAGGGGTTTGTCGTAGTTACGGGCGAAGTAGGCACGGGGAAAACCTTGCTCCTTCGGTGCTTGCTCCGCCTTTTGGAAAACAGCAAAGATATTACTTATGCCTACCTCTTCAATAGCAGGCTTGCGCCCACGGACTTTTTGCAATATGTCGTCTCCGATTTTGGGTTTCAAGCGTCAGGAAAGAACAAGTGTGAGCTGTTACTTGACCTCAGCAAGTTCCTGGTGGCGCGCGGTTCGAAGCAACTGACAACTGTGCTCATCATCGACGAGGCGCATGATTTACCAGCAGATACATTAGAGGAAGTTCGGCTTCTGTCTAACCTGGAAACAGCCGAGGACAAACTGTTGCAGATCATCTTGGCGGGACAGCCCGAGCTTGACAAGAAGCTGGATTCTTTCGAACTGCGGCAATTAAAGCAGCGCATTGCGCTTCGAACGCATCTGGGCGCCCTGAACGCAAAACAAACGCAGGAGTACATTGAACAGCGCTTGCGCATCGCAGGCGCGGACTCGGGCGCACCCCCAATTCTTTCGGCGCAGGCCAGCGCCGCTGTGTATGCCTACTCGCACGGTTATCCGCGCCTCATCAATACGATTTGCGAGAACGCGCTGATTAACGCTTATGCGCGCCAGTCACCAACGGTCACGGCGCGCATTATTGAGGATGTAGCCAGTGAGTTCCGTCTCGAGGCTCTTGTGCCTGCGCAGGAGAATCCGTAGAGATGAAGGGCGAGTCTGTTGCCGTTGAACTGAGGAATCATGAGCCGAATTTTTGATGCGTTACAACGTTCGGAAAGCGAGCGCTCCGGAACGGATTCAGGGGCGTTGCCGCAGGGTCCCGATCTGCTGCGCCGTGCCGAAGGCCGTGTTCTGTCAAAATGGCAGGCGGCGGCCTCCGGCAAGGGAAGCGAGACACCAACTGTCGCGCCAACCGATGAAGGGCTTGGAACAGCGACTATTCTTCCTGCCACCGGAGGTGTGGAAGTAGTGGGTTGTGTCGAGAACCCGTCTGCGCACAAGCAGTTCGACAGTCTAAGCCGGTTCCAGCCAATGGCGATTTCGCTCCCTTCGCAGAGCCGCCTGGTGTGCCTTACAGACAGGGAGAATCCAGCTGCCGAAGCCGTTCGCCTTCTGGGAGTCCGGTTGAGGGCCACTCCGGCGGGTCCGCCCCCTGAAAAGCGTGCTTATTACGAGTACGATCCCCCAAGAAGGCAAGAGTATGATCTCGGCAAACCTCGCCTGCGCTCTTGCCCATGCATCGAGCGAAAAGACGTTGCTGGTGGAAGGAGACCTGCGGCGTCCGTCTCTGTCGCAGATGTTCGGCATTCACAGGGAACCAGGTCTTTGGGAATGGCTCCGTGAGGAGGAACAGGGGCCGCCGGCCAATATTTACCATCTTGAAGAAGCAGGCCTCTGGTTTATGCCAGCCGGAAGTGCTCCCGGCAATCCGCTTGAGCTGTTGCAATCGCAAAAATTGCCTGCGCTGATGAGGCAGCTCTCCGCGTGCTTTGACTGGATCATCGTGGATTCTCCTCCCGTGCTGCCTCTGGCAGATACGAGCATCTGGATGCGACTCGCGGATGGAATATTCTTGGTTACACGCCAAGGAACGACCGAGAAACAGCAATTGCTAAGAGGACTTGAGGCGCTCAATTCAAACAAACTGCTTGGTGCGGTCTTGAACAGCACAGCGGCGTCAGCCTACGGCGGATACTATTACCGTTCGCCGCCTCCTTCCTTGTAATCCGCCATTCAAATCGGAGCTGTGATTCTGTCCACGCCGTCGCCACTTTCAACCGGATTTTCGTTTCAATCGCAATACAAGTAACTGAGGCCCTATGAAATCCCCGGCCATCTGCTCCGCGCCCATACCGTCGGTTAATGACACGAAGGAAAGACGCAAGGCGCGTAGGAGTCTCATCCAGTTCGCCTATGACAATCTCCACGCCGTTGATCGCCGCGAGAGGAGTATACCGTGAACTCATCAGATCCTATGAGGGCGTCAATTCCGTCTGACTCGCTGCTTGAGGGTCCGCTTTCAGTTGACCGCACACCCCTCAATGAAGAGTCGTTCCGGCGGATGCTGGCTATTGAGCGCAAACGCACGGAACGCTCCAAAGCTCCCTTCCTTCTCATGCTCTTGGAAACTGCGAAGGATGAAAGCCCGGAGGATGATGCCAGAACGCTTGACCGGATCACATCTGCACTACTTTCATCGAGCCGCGATACAGACCTGATTGGCTGGTACAAGGCCAGGGCAATCGTAGGAGCAATATTTACCGGCCTTGTTGTGAACGACAAGCGCGCGATCTTGGATGCCTTCCTGAGCAAGGTAACTGAAACACTTCGGGATGAATTAAATCCGGAGGAGTTCGCTCGCGTCCGTATATCCTTTCACCTTTTCCCCGACGACTGGGATCATGAAAATCCAGAACAACCGAGTAAGACTGCTCTTTATTCTGACTTAATCAGTCATGACAAGGGCCGACGGACCGTGCTCCTGATGAAACGTGCGATTGACGTTATCGGGAGTGCAACCATGCTGGTCCTGTGCACTCCCCTGTTTCTCGTTATCGCTCTGGCCATCAAAGTCTCTTCCAAAGGCACAGTGTTCTTTAAGCAGCAGCGTGTCGGTCGATATGGTAAGACATTTACCTTTCTCAAATTCCGCTCAATGTACGTCGATAGCGACCCCGGCGTACACCGCGAATTCGTGACGCAACTCATCGCCAGCCAGTCCGGCTCCAGCAAACACGCTCGTAATGGCCAAGTCACCTACAAGCTCACGAATGACCCTAGAATCATGCCCGTGGGCAGATTCCTGCGCAGAACAAGTCTGGATGAACTGCCGCAATTTCTCAACGTACTCCTGGGCGACATGTCACTTGTCGGCCCACGCCCTCCTATCCCCTATGAGTTGGTTGCCTATCAAACATGGCACCGGCGCCGCCTTCTTGCGGTCAAACCCGGGATCACCGGCCTCTGGCAGGTCATGAGCCGAAGCAGCGTCGAATTCGATGAAATGGTACGCCTCGATCTGCGCTATGCCTCCACGTGGACTCCTTGGCTCGACCTGAAAATTCTTCTGCGCACGCCTCTGGCCGTGATAAGGGGTACAGGCGCTTACTAGCGACCATCAGCCCAACAGGACTTCCCCGGATCACGCACCAGCGCTGGCGCGCGTTAACGTCAGGCGCCCTACATCCCAATTCACAAGTAAACAACTTTGCAGATTAGAAGATTCCTGCACCCCATGGAGTTGGGCAACGTGCAGCAATGCCGGGCAACGAACCAACTGCCTGCATGACCAGCTCCCTCAAATGAGCGGAAGCTCCGAAGGAGATAAGACCACATGAACTTCGGTGTTATTGGATACGGCTACTGGGGGCCGAATGTCGTAAGGAACCTAATGAACCTTGACGGTTCTGAGGTCCGCGCGATTGCAGAGGTCAACCCTGCAGCGCAAGCGCGCGCGCGGAAAGCATACCCTGGAGTCAGGATTACAGCGAGTGCCATGGAGGTGATCTCCTCACGTGACATTGATGTCATAGCCATTGTCTCTCCAGTTTGGACGCACTACGAGCTGACAAAAGCTGCTCTCGAAAATGGCAAGCACGTCTTCGTCGAGAAGCCATTTACCAGTACCGCGGTGCAGGGAGAGGAGCTCATAAATCTTGCACAACAAAAGAATCTCAAAATTATGGTGGACTACACCTTCCTCTTTACGGGGGCTGTCAAGAGGATCGGTCAACTCATCCAAGAAGGCGCATTAGGGAACCTCTACTACTATGATTCGACCCGGGTGAATCTCGGCCTCTTTCAGCACGACATCAATGTTCTGTGGGACCTTGCGCCACATGATCTTTCCATCATGGACCATCTCATCAAAGCGAAGCCCGATGGGGTGGTCGCCACAGGCCAGGGGCATCTGAACGGACACGAGGATGTGGCGTTCATGACGCTCTATTTCCCAGAGAAGATCATAGCGCATATCAACGTCAATTGGCTGTCTCCGGTCAAGGTCAGGACCACATTGATCGGAGGCGAGAAGCGAATGGTTGTCTGGAACGACCTCGCTGCCGACGAAAAGGTCAAAGTCTACGACAAAGGCGTGAAGATTACGAGCCGCGAGGGCGTTTACGAGTTATTAGTGAGCTACCGCTCTGGGGATATGTGGTCTCCACAGCTCGAACAGGTTGAAGCCCTGCGCCAAGAACTGACCTACTTCGTCGAGTGCATCATGACCGGACGCGAGCCATTCAACGATGGCTTTGCAGGCCTTCGGGTAGTTCGGATGCTCGAAGCTGCGAGCGAATCACTAAACAGGAAAGGAACCTTCGTCCGCCTATGAATCCCTTTAACTTCATTTCAGCAGACGTGAAGCTTGGCGACAATGTGCAGCTGTCGAAATTTATTAACCTCTATGGCTGCGAGATCGGGGCCGAAACGAAGATTGGCCCTTTCGTAGAAGTTCAGAAGAATGCCCGCGTCGGCAGGCGCTGCAAGATATCGAGTCATTCGTTCATATGCGAGGGAGTTACGATTGAGGACAACGTCTTCATAGGCCATGGAGTCACGTTTATCAACGACACGTATCCTCGGGCGACGGCTGCAACCGGAGAACTCCAGGCTGATGCCGACTGGAAAGTCGAGCAGACCGTCGTCGGCAAAGGCGCGTCCATCGGCTCAAACGCTACGATTCTCGCCAACACAAGAATCGGCGAGAACGCGATCGTGGGCGCCGGCAGCGTGATCACGAAAGACGTTCCCCGGAACGCAATCGTCGCAGGGAATCCGGCGAAGATACTGCGGTTCATTCAGGAACCAAATGGAGCCAAAGGTCCTGACGGTATTCCTCTTCTCGACTTGATCGCACCCCATCTAGAGCTGGAGCACGAGCTAGTCGGCGCATTTCGTCAAGGCCTGCGCACGGCGAATTTCGTAGGCGGCCCTGTCGTGGAGAAATTCGAGGAAGGATTCGCCGTTGTCTGTAACACGACCCACGCAGTTGCCGTCAGCAGTGGCACGGACGCGCTGCGCTTTGCCATCATGGCGTGCGGAATTGAGGCGGGCGACGTAGTGGTGACTGTACCCAATACATTTATCGCCACCGCGGAAGCCATCTCGCAGGCACGTGCCATACCTGAGTTTGTGGACGTCGACGAGCACACGTACAACATATCCGTGCAAATGCTCGAAAGGTTCCTGGAAAAACTGTGCGTCGGGAACAATGCGGGAAAGCTCATCAGCCTGCGCAGTGGAAGGCCGGTTAAGGCTATCGTGCCCGTGCATCTCTACGGACAAATGGCTGACATGGACGGAATCCTCAGCCTGGCCGACAAATACGGCCTGACCGTGATTGAGGATGCCTGTCAGGCGCACGGCGCAGAATACTTTTCCAGACGGCACAATCGCTGGATGAAGGCAGGATCGATGGGCCGCGCGGCCGCGTTTAGCTTTTATCCCGGTAAGAACCTCGGAGCATGTGGGGAGGGCGGCGCCGTTACAACGAATGATGCTGAAGTAGCGACAAAGATCAGAATGCTGCGTGACCATGGGCAAGTAAAGAAATACTTCCACGATGTAGAAGGATATAACGGGCGGCTTGATGCAATTCAGGCCGGTATCCTGCACGTAAAATTGCCTCATCTCGCAGAGTGGAACAAGCAGCGGCGGTACCGGGCTGCAGAATACAATCGGCTTTTGTCGGCGGACGACACCGTAGGCGTTCCCTACGAGCCCGCCTGGTCGCGGGCCGTCTATCACCTCTATGTCGTTCGCGTAAGCGACCGCGAAGGCTTGGTGCGGCATTTGAAGGAAAATGGCATTGGCAGCGGGATTCACTATCCGATTCCATTGCACTTGCAGAAGGCGTATGCCTCGCTGAATTACAATGCTGGCGACTTCCCCGTTGCGGAAAGTGTAGCCAGCGAAATCATCTCGTTGCCTATGTTTCCGCAGCTTACGCAGACCCAGCAGACAAAGGTGGCAAAGGAAATCCTCGCCTTTACACGACGGGAGGCGGTGAGGCCGAGAGTTGAGGATGAGACCGTCTTGGCTTCAACCAGGGTCAAGGCTGAGGGTTGAGACTGGACCTGGGTGAAGGAAAGAGTAGCGTGTCGCGCGTCGATGTGGGGTAAATGGCGAATGACACGCTGGATTCTCGTCTTGGCCTGCCCGGTCATGCTCAAGCAGAATGCCGGTCGCTTCGTTAAATGCAACTGATGTTACGACAAGCTTGAAGGAATCGCAAGGATCCTCGGCAGCCGGCAGTTTGTTCGCGGTTGCGAGTGTAAGTTAGCCAGAAACCCGATGGAGATGGAAAGTACGTGAAAACTGAGAGTCAGATTGTTGTCGTAGGCATTGGGGAAGTGGGAAAACCACTTTTCGAATTGATTTCGAGGCATCATCACGCGATCGGCGTGGACATTTCCCCTCCTACGGAAAAGATCGAGAAAGTCTCCGTGCTCCATGTGTGCTTTCCATTTGAAATTCGGGATTTCGTTGGCGAAGCTGCCCGGTATATTGGCCTGTTTCAGCCGGAGCTGACGGTGATCAACAGCACCGTTGCCGTGGGCACAACACGAGCCATCGCAGAACAAACGGGTGCGGCGGTGGTCAATAGTCCTGTCCGCGGCAAACATGCCCGGATGCTGGATGACCTCTCGCATTACACCAAGTTTGTGGGAGCCATCGACGCGGCGGCCGGACAACGGGCGGCGGCGCACTTTGAATCCCTTGGATTAAAAACGAAGGTCGTGTCCTCACCGGAAGCCACGGAACTCGCCAAGCTTACAGAAACGACCTACTTCGGCCTGATGATTGCCTGGGCGCAGGAGGTCGAGAGGTACTGCGATGATGCGCAAGTTAGTTATGAGGAGGTTGTTTCCTTCTATGACGAAATCAAGTTCTTCCCGCAGGTAAAGTATTTCCCCGGGCTCATTGGCGGCCACTGCGTCATGCCGAACATTGAAATCTTGTGCAGGTTCAAAACCTCTCATCTCTCGGATGCGATTCGGGCGTCCAACCAGATGAAGATCGAACGTGAGGCAAACCTGACCGGGACCGTGAGCAGTGCCGGAAAGCAGCCCGTCTGACGGCTTACAGAATCCACGATTGCAATGTGTCAATCATAAGAACATGACTGTAATTATGGCTACCGCAGACCCTGCGCAGGCCCAGGACTTGGCGTTGGGTGCCGCCTCTCCAACGCGATTGGCTGGCAAGCGGGCCGGGATGGTTGTGTTTTCTTCCTATCCCGCCGACCCTCGGCCGCGCCGTGCCGCTGAGGCGCTCCTGAAGGAAAGAATGAGCATCGATCTCATCTGCGCGGGAGATGGAACTTTTCCTAAGCGTGAACGCTTGGGCGGCCTGGAGGTCACGCGCGTTCCCATCCGGCATTGGCGGGGAGGTGCCGCTTCCTACGCCTATCAATACTCGGCATTTATTGCGTGGTCTGCGGCCATTCTTGCGTGCAGGATGCTGCGCCGTCGCTACGACCTTGTCTACGTCCACAACATGCCGGACGTGCTTGTGGCCTGCGCGCTGATCCCCAAACTCCTCGGCGCGAAGGTAATCTTGGACCAACATGATCCCATGCCCGAGTTGATGATGACAATTTTCCGAAAGAGCGAAACGGATTTTGCCGTTCGCTTGCTCCGCCGCTTGGAGAAATGGAGCATCCGGCGCGCTGACATGGTCATCACAGTTAACGAGGCCTGCCGCAAAATCTTCTCTGCCCGCAGTTGCAGCGCCGAGAAAATTGCCGTCATCATGAACTGTCCGGACGCGGACATTTTTTCCTTTCGCGATGCCGGATCATATTCCCCACCGGCGCCTGACGCGCCCTTTGTCATCATGTACCACGGATCTTTGGTCGAGAGAAACGGGCTGGAGCTTGCGGTGGATGCTCTGGCCCGCTTGGTTCCAGTTGTTCCACATGCCGAGCTGCGGGTGTACGGCCGTACCACGCCCTACCTGACAAGAGTTCTCGAAAAAGCCGCGCGCCTGGGAGTGGGGGAACATGTTCGCTATCTTGGGCCCAAAAACCTGGAAGATCTCCCGCGCGAGATCGAGCAATGCCATGTAGGCGTGATTCCCAATGAGCGGAACCGGTTCACTGATATCAATACACCGACGCGCATCTTTGAGTATCTGGCCCTCGGCAAGCCGGTGATTGCGCCTGCAACTCCCGGTATTCAGGATTATTTTGAGCCGGAGTCGCTCTTCTTCTTTGAATCGGGGAATACGGAAGATCTGGCCGGGGTGATGGAGTACGTAGCTTTGCACGCCAATGAAGCCCGGAATGTCGCTGAAAAGGGACAGCAGATTTACCTCAAACATGAGTGGAAGAACGAAAGCGAATCGCTGGTCAGCCTCGTTTCCGGGCTGCTCAAAAAAGGAGCGCGGCGCTAAAGGTGTCCGCACACTCCGGGAGTGGTGTCGTTGAAAGTTTTTCAGGCGGTGCGCCGGTCCATTCGCGGAATACCTTGCATAGCGGCAACGTGCATTTGAAAGTGGTTTTGCGATGATCGGTGTTGTCGTTCATTTTTCGGATCACCCTCTCGTCAGGGAATTCTTCGAACTATTCAAGACACCCTGGGAGTTCTACACAGAAGGCCGTCACTACGATGTCTTGCTGTGCGCAGGAAATCTGGACTATGACGCACGGGCTGCAGACGTCACTCTTCTTTATTCAAGCAGCGCACTGGCGTCCGACGTAGCTCATCAGATCGAGAGCACGGGCCGGCGCCAAAACTCCGCCCTTACCTTTGGAGAAGCCAGACTCCCGATTTACGGCGCATATCTGACTTTTCAGAAAGGAAGAAATCCAAGTTGCTTGCTTGACGAAGCGTCTGGAGAACCTGCGCTCTGTTCATACTTCTCGCAACACTGCTCGGTTCTGCGGATCGGATACGATCTGTTCCATGAGATTCGCCAGTTACTAACAGTTGGACAACCCATTGCATTCGCAGGAATCCCAACTCTCGAATTACATATTGCCCTCCTGCGGGATCTGATCGTTACCGCAGGAGTTCCCCTGGCGGAGATCCCGGCAGTTCCCCAAGGTTATCGATTCATTGTGTGCCTTACCCACGACGTTGATCATCCATCCATTCGCAGACATAAGTGGGACCACACAATGGCTGGCTTTCTCTATCGTGCGACCTTCGGTTCTTTGACGAACTTCCTTCGCGGTTTCATCCCTTTGCGGGATCTGTTGACAAATTGGGCCGCAGCCCTTCGCTTGCCTCTCGTGTACTTGGGGCTTGCCAGGGATTTCTGGCAGGATTTTGTGCGCTGTTATCGGAATCTCGAGAAGGAGCTTGCTTCCACCTACTTTGTCATTCCCTTTCGGGACCGTCCTGGGCGCAAGGGGAAGGGCAAGGCACCGGCGTGTCGCGCCGCCCGCTATGGCGCCCATGACGTTGCGGACTCGATCGCGGAGATCGCTGCCGCCGGCAGCGAAGTCGGCTTGCACGGAATCGATGCGTGGGTCGACAGCTCCAGTGGACGGGAAGAGCTCGAAGCGATTCGGCAAATCTCGGGCCGTGCGGAGATTGGATCGCGGATGCACTGGCTGTATTTTGATGAAAATGCGCCCTCCGTTTTGGAGAAAGCTGGAATCGCCTACGATTCAACCATCGGTTACAAAGAAACAGTGGGATTTCGTGCAGGTACAACCCAGGCCTATAAGCCGCTTTGCGCAGAACGGCTCCTCGAATTACCGCTGCATGCGATGGACACGGCTCTTTTCTACCCGGCATATCTTGGCCTCTCATCACAAGATGCGGCGAAAGTTCTTGATAGGCTGGCGGATCAGGCGGAGCGCTTTGGCGGGTGCCTGATCATCAACTGGCATGATCGAAGCCTTGCTCCGGAGCGCCTCTGGTATGCGTGCTACCGGCACCTACTTGACGATCTGAGAGCCCGGGGCGCATGGTTTGCGACTGCCGGTCAGGCGGTAGCCTGGTTCCGCAAACGGCGCTCGGCAGCGTTTGGTCCCGCGCCTGCAGTGCAGGAATCTTCTGCGCACAATGGAACCGGTAGCAGCAGCGACGACCGGTTGCCAGGACTCCAATTGCGAACCCACAAGCGGCAAGCCCTGCCGGATCGTTCGCAATCCCCGGGTTTTGTTGACGTCCCGTTGAGCCCAAGTGGCGCTGTACAAATGGCGCATGCAACGGGCGAATGATGCGCGGGAATTCATCGATCGGGATTGAGGGGAGAGCGTGGAAAAAACCAAAGTTCTGTACGGCAAATTTCTTGATGAGTACGTCTCCGAGCAGGCCGTGCGGAAATACACAGCGCAAACGGCTGGATTTGGCATTAACTATTTGCTCGGCCATGACTACGCAGAAACTTACCTGGACGCCGTGAATACCTACCTGAGTGGCCCCAGCGCGCGTCCTCTCAGGCTTCTCGAATTCGGCTGCGGCGGTGGAATGAACCTAACGCGATTGGTCTCGCTTTTGGAAGAAAAGAAGATTGCCGTCGAATATGCCTGTGGAACCGATTTCTCTCCTCGGCTCGTGGAAGCCGCAAAGGAAGAAGCGCAGACCTATCTTCCAGCCGGACTCGCCAGGAAAGTGAACTTCTACGTCGCTCGCAACGAACAGTTGGAGGAAGACCTGCTTTCGGCGCTCGGAGGGGATAAAGATCGACCAGGAAGTTTCGACTTGATTCTTGGTGTCAATACGTTCCGGTATTGCCACCGCCTCAGCAAGCAACTCAACTGCGCCCAGGATATCTATCGGCTCCTGAGGCCGGGCGGAGTCTGCGTGAATATCGATATGAATAACCGCTTCCCGGCGTTTCGCAGCCGTTTTCGCCGTTCGGTTCGAGATCGCGAAGAGAGTTACTTGCCGTCGCTGGCCGAATATGCTGAGCCTTTCGAGAAAGCCGGATTTGAAATCATCCACAAGAAAAATTTCTGCTGGGTCCCGCATTCTGCCGGCCGGGCGCTGACTACCGCGTGCCGCATGGCGGCTCCCCTTCTCAATCTCGTGTGCCCCGGCCGGGCCATGCGCTCGTTGGTCGTTGCGCGTAAGCCCGCATGACAAATTTGGCTTCGCACTGCTAGACGAGGGACTACGGTTGGCGAGACTGGCAATTCTTTTGTGCGAAGGCGCGCCGGCAATAGAGCAGGTTCTTCTGGCTCGTACGCTGGATTTCTTCGCTGTGCCATGGCAATTCGCCCAGGTTTCCAGCTTTCTTGAAGCCGGCGCCGATGATCAGGGGCAGGTCGTCTTCGGGTCAGTTGCTGCCGTCGCAACGGCACTCGAGCAAACAGTGGCAGTTGAGCATTGCACCGAACGCCATACTGTGTTTTATGCCTATGCCGATCAGGACCGGTCCGCAACCGAGCAGGGTATCAGATCCCTACTCGGGGATCCACATGTCATGCTGCGCGATGCGCCTGATGGTGTTGTCCCCGTTCAAGTCTCTTCGCGTCCAGAAGATCAAACCGGGCCGATGGCCGGGATTGTAGCGCACGTGCACATGAGAAGAGAGGATGCGCTCCTCGGCGGCCACGAAGGGCCGGGAACGAGAATTGCTGCGATCATTTCGGCTAACGGTGCCCCCATCTATCTGAGGGTGCAGCGCGGGAGTATTCCCATCTACTTTTGTACGAGCCGATACGTTGTCGATCTTGACCGGGAGATTGATGCTGGCTTTTACGATGTCAAGGAACATTTTTGCTCCGCTGTTCCGCTGTTGCTTTTCATCAGACTCATGTTTCAACAAGTGGCTTGGCATTCACAGGAGCTTGGTGCTTGCCTGATTATTGACGATCCGCTTCTGAGAAGGCGTTATGGGTGCTGTGATTTCGGAACAATCCAGCGGCTGATGCAGGAATATGGCTTCACCACCAATATCGCCTTCATCCCCTGGAATTGGCAACGGACTTCTCCCCGTGCCGCGGATTTGTTTGGAAACGGAGATGGACCTTTCTCCATCTCCATCCATGGTTGTGACCATATCAAGGCAGAATTCGGCGGTTCGTCACCAGACATTTTGTTTAGTCGCGCTCGGCTCGCGCAGACAAGGATGCTGCGACACGAGGAGAGAACCGGTATCCATCATGATCCGGTCATGATATTTCCCCAGGGGGTCTTTTCGTCCGCATGCCCTGGAATCTTGAAGCAAACCGGCTTTTGCGCAGCGGTCAACACCGAAATCTCTTCGGTGGACGCGAGCATCGGCCGCGCGCGCATTCGCGATGTGTGGGACATCGCAACGATGAAATACGGCGATTTCGCAATCTTTACGCGTCGCTATGTTCATCATGGGATCGAAAACTTCGCCTTCGACCTCTTATTGGGCAAGCCCTGTTTGATTGTTGCGCATCACGAATTCTTCAGGGATGCAGGTGCGGCATTGCTCCGGCTCCTTAACGAACTGCAGGCCCGGAATTGCTCTCTGCAATGGCAGACGCTGGGAGCCGTTCTCCGGAACGCGTGCCGTCGCCGCAGTACCGCACCGGGAACGGAAGAGATTCAGATGTATGGCGCCGAACTGTCAATCTCCAATCCGGAGGAACAGGAGGTGCGCGTTCTCATCCGCAGGCAGGAAGCCGACACGGCGGCAGTTGCGGAAATACTATGCAATCAAGTTCCCATTCCATGGCGGGTTGAGGCGGGGCATTGCGCCTTTGAAGCAACCATCCCGCCTAAGAGCGAACGTCTCTTCCGCATCTCTTATCGGGATCCAGACCCCACGAACGATCACGTGCAATCTGCCGCCTTTAGATCCTCGGTGGCTGCCCGGCGCATCCTCTCCGAAGTCAGAGACGCATCCCTCGGGAAATATGCGTCGGTAAGTCTTGCGGCGGCGAAGTTGAGGGGGCGGGAATTAAAGAAAATCACCGCACAACCGCCTGAGTCTTGACGTTGTGTGGTTCGCCCCATAGATCCTACCCGCCATTTCCGGCTCCTATACGTCACGAACAATGCCGCCGATTCTAGCCCTCTGCTTGTGGTTTGCTGCGCTCGTCGCGCTGCTCTATTACGATCCCGCCAGGGATCGCAGTTTGTCCTGGACCCTCTGGATTCCAATAACGTGGATCTTCTTTGCTGCGTCCAGACTTCCGTCGCAGTGGATTGGAATGGGCGCTGTGTCCGCAGGCCAGGCTCTAGAGGACGGCAACCCATTAGATCGGACTGTGTATCTTGTTCTTATCTGTCTCGCGCTCGCAACCCTGTTCTCCCGGTCGTTTAAGTGGAATTCTTTCCTCTTGCGAAATCTTACACTGGTTGCATTCTTAGCATTTGCTCTGGTTAGTGTCCTGTGGTCTGACTTTCCACTCGTGGCATTCAAGCGGTGGTTCCGGGATCTGGGAAATTACCTCGTCATTTTGGTAGTCCTCTCCGATCGTCAACCTGTCGAGGCTATCCGCACTCTGCTTCGGCGACTCGCCTATTTGTTCATACCGCTGTCCATTTTGCTGATCAAATACTATCCCGCCATGGGGAGGGCCTACAGCGTTTCGGGGGGGGCCATGTTCGTCGGACCAACAACGGGAAAGAATCTCCTTGGAGTTCTGGCACTTGTGAGCATTCTCTTCTTCCTTTGGGACACCATAACGCAGTGGTCAAAACGTCGCGCAAGAAGGGTCAGGGCGATTCTCCTCATAAATGTAGTGTTTATCGCTATGTCGCTTTGGGTTTTGCTTTTGGCAAATAGCGCCACCTGCCGCGTATGCACGTTGCTCGGCTGCCTTGTCATAGCGATGGCGCATTCCAAATGGAGCCGACGCCATCCTAGGATACTCATGGCCCTTGTTCCAGCATCCTTCTGCATTTACCTCTTGCTTTCCTTCGGCTTCGGGATGAGTGGCGACTTTGCCAAAGCAGTTGGGAAAGATCCTACACTTACTGATCGAACCTTGATTTGGGCATTCCTATTGAGCATGCACACGAATCCGCTAATTGGTACAGGATACGAAAGCTTTTGGATGGGGCCTCGACTCCAGTTCTTTTATGAGTCTTCGGGGCAAGGGGCTATCAATGAGGCGCATAACGCCTTTCTTGAGACGTATCTAAACCTGGGATCAATTGGCGTCGCCTTGATCAGCGCTTTTCTCATCTCGGGTTTTCGGAGAGCGATCCGCATGCTCAAAGCTAACCCGAGCCTGGGCTCGCTGCTAGTGGCATTTTGGCTCGTGATGGTCTTCTACTGTGTTACAGAAGCTGGCTTCAGATCCGGGCTAATGTGGTCGGTCTTCTTACTCGGGAGCCTGTCGGTTCCACAACGGCTGGCACGAACGGTAAAGAGAAAGCCAGCTACCGACGAACTTGTCGCCGTGGGAGAGACGGCAAAGTGGCAACAACCGACGGCTTTGATTTAAGTCGCCAAACTCACACAATCGAACCTATGACAACGGGACTAAGACATTTCTTTCGCCGAATCCTAGGAGACACTGCTGTCTACCAGCGGGCCAGGCGTTCCTGGATCTACGATACGTACTGGAGATTTGTTGACCGGCAGATTATCGAGGACAAAGAGAAGGAGAGAGAATTCTATCGCTCGAATCTCGTTGGATTCCGTAAGGGCGACCTCATTTTCGACGTAGGAGCCAATGAGGGTAACAAAACGGGGACATTCTTGGAACTTGGTGCACGAGTCGTCGCCGTAGAGCCCGACGAGAACTGCCAAAAACACCTCAAGCAGCAGTTCTGCGAATACAGGTTGAAGCGTGTTCCAGTGACCATTGTCCCAAAGGCCGTAAGTGACAAGGTGTCAGTTGAGAAGATGTGGATCGATAGGCCCGGATCGGAAATGAACACACTCAGCAGGAAATGGGTTGATACGTTGAGGGCTGATAGCGGGAGGTTCGGATGGAGACTGAACTTTGGCGAGTGCAGGGAAGTGGAGGCGGTTTCAATCGACGAACTTATTGCCGAGCACGGACAGCCCTTCTTCGTAAAGATCGATGTCGAAGGCCACGAGCTTAGCGTACTCCGGGGACTGCACCGACCTGTTCCGTATCTGTCATTTGAAGTAAACTTGCCCGAGTTCAGGCAGGAGGGACTGGGGTGCATCGGGCTTCTAGAACTTTTGGCGCCGCATGGCGTGTTCAACTACACGAACGACTGCCGCAAGGGCATGGCGCTTAGTCAGTGGGTCACGGCAAAAGATTGTGCCGCTGCCCTTAACGTTCGCGATCGTAGCAGTTTAGAAGTGTTTTGGAAAACTTTAAGGTAGCAACCCAAGCACCTAGCCCTCCGATCTCGTTCTAGATAAGGGACCGTAGCCATGAGGAAGGTATGCAAAGTATGGAGATTTGCGGCAAGAAAGCGCTGATTGAAGGAAAACTGATCCGAATCGCCCGCTTGGATGCGGAGGGGTACGACTTTCTGGAAGATCCGGAGGCGGCGATTGGAGCCCTCCGGACGTCTCAGGCCCGCGCTGACCTTTTTACGTTCACTCAGAAGCTGTCGGACACCTCGCCGAAATACAGCTACCCAATGGAATGGGACAACATGGCCGCTCTCCGAGTTTGCACCTTCGATGACTGGATGGCGAAGCAGATTGATTTCAAGGCTAGGAACAAAGCTCGGAAGGCCATAAAGAATGGCGTTGTTGTTCGGGAGGTTCTCGTTGATGAGGACTTTGTTAGGGGAATATCCACTATCTATAACGAATCGCCAATCCGCCAAGGGAAACCGTTCTGGCACTACGAGAAAGATATCGAGGCCGTGCGCAGGATGAATGGCGACCTTTCCGGATCGGAGCATCTTTATCGGGGCGTATTTCAATGAGAGCCTGATTGGTTTCGCGAAACTGGTGACCAGTGAGGATAGAAGCCAGGCTGGCTTGATGCAAATTGTTTCCATGATTGCACACCGGGACAAGGCTCCCACAAATGCATTGATCGCCCAAGCTGTCCGGTCATGCGCCGATCGGGGAATTTCGAACCTATGGTACGCAAATTTCTCTTACGGAAAGAAGCAACAGGACAGTCTCGCTGACTTCAAGCGACACAATGGATTTCAGAAAGTTGAGCTGCCAAGGTACTACGTGCCCTTAACCCTACGAGGACGGGTTGCCCTTCGAATCGGCCTGCATCACAGATCGAAGGACTGGATTCCCGAACCGATCGCGAGGACACTTCCGAGAGTTTCGGAGTCGATGGTACGCCAACAAATACGGAACGGCTGGGATTAGCCGAAAGGGAGCGGCGGACGGACCAGTGCAATGACTGACTCGGATAAATGGCGCGCGGTTTGGGAGGCGAAATCGACTAGCGATGTCCCGGACTTTGATCTGGACCGCGGAATGTCGCCCCGCGACCAGGAGACTGAGTATTTGTCCGCACAGGAACTACTCAGCTTCATTCAGCCCCAGAACTCAGAGAGACTCCTTGATGCTGGTTGCGGCACTGGAGTCAACATTTTGCGGCTTCATTCGCAAGTGCGTAGCATTGTCGGGATCGATTATGCCTCTGGCTCGGTGGAACGGTGCCGTAAGCGCCTTCAGGCGCTGGGCGTTAACAACGTTTCTTTGTTTGTAGCCGGAATTTCCGAAATTCCTTTTGCGTCCGGTTCGTTCGATAAAATCTTGTGCCTAAGTGTCTTACAGTACATTGACGACGGCGAGGTACGGAAAACCCTTCGTGAATTTGCGAGACTCCTCAGCCCCGGAGGGGAAGTAATACTTCACGTGAAGAACAAGTCCTCGTTTTATTGGTCGACTCTCCTGCTTGCAAAGCAGGTGCTGACCGTACTCGGGTCAAAGACCGAGTCGTACAGTGTCAGGCCGTTTGGATGGTACATACGGGAACTCCGGAACGCCGGATTTCGCATCGTGGATTTCAGTGGCTGCAATGTGTTCGTGTTTGATGCGATCCCTAAACCAATCGTGTCGCACTTGCAGAGATTTGAATTGAGGCATCACCGCAGTTGGTTAATGCAAAACTCTTTTGTTCGGTCACATGGGGCTGACCTCAAGATCAAGGCACGTATTGGCGGCAGGGAACCTTGAGGTATTGTGCCTGGTGAAATCGAGGCGCCCGGAAGAGCGCCCCGTTCTAACAAGCAATCAGAGATTACGGCATAAAGAGAGGGGCTGGAACAATGCCTGGCATTACAGGAATCATTCGACGTGAGCGATATCACGGAATTGAGCGTGACCTTCAGCTCATGACCGAGGCAATGCGGCATGAGAGTTTCTATGCAGGGGGTCAATATATAAACCGTGACGCCGGGCTCTACATCGGATGGGCAGCGCACCCAAATACGCTCGGCGCATACATGCCTTTCGTCAGCCAGGACAACCAAGTCGTGCTGATTATTAACGGAGAACATTTTCAGGCTCATCGGGGATCCGTCTCTGGAAACCATGAGGGCAGTAGAGAGCAGAACGCAGGGCATTTTCTCGATCTCTACAGGGAATCAGAGGATCGGTTTCTCAGGAGCCTGAATGGATGGTTCTCCGGGGTTGCGGTTGACCTCGCGAAGGGAAAGGTCACGCTTTTTAATGACCGCTACGGCATGGGCCGTATTTATTGGCACCAAGGTGACGGAGAGTTTATCTTTGGATCGGAGGCGAAATCGCTGCTTCGCGTCCGCAATCAGCTTCGCTCAATCGAGTTGGATTCATTAGCGGAATTCCTGAACTTCAACTGCGTTATGGGGAACAAGACTCTCTTCAAAGGCATTTCTTTGCTCCCAGGCGCTTCGTCGTGGTCTTTCATCGGAAGCGCTGCTCCTCAAAAGAAGAAATATTTTGACTACGCCGAATGGGAACATCAGTCGATCCTGCCGCCCAGCGACTTTTACGCAAGCTTTAAGGACACCGTATCTGCCGTTTTTCCTGGCTATGCAGCGGGACCCGAGGCCGTCGGCATTTCATTGACAGCTGGTCTCGATACCCGGCTAATCCTTAGCTCCGTGCTTGGGCAAGGCTACGACCTTCCCTGTTATACCTTCGGAGGGTTGTGGGGAGAGACCTATGATATTCGGACCGCCCGACAACTTGCGCAAATTTGCCGCCAACCTCACGAAGTTATACGAATCAATGAGCAATTTCTTAGAGATTTCGGGAGCTACGCTCAAAAGAGCATATATATATCCGACGGGGCACACGACGCCCTAGGAGCGCACGATGTCTATTTCAATCAAATGGCACACAAGATTGCCCCTATCCGACTTACCGGAAAATTCGGCAGCGAAGTCGTCAGAACGCGAAAGCTAATCGCATCACGGAAATTTCCACGACAACTCGTGTTGCCGGATTTGGGTCGTCATCTTGACGAGGCGCAGCCATTTAGCCAGATTAGCACCACCGCTCATCCTCTTACACGTGTGGTGTCCCAAGAGATTGCTTGGGGAGAATATGGCCGCGTATCCGTCGAACAGGCCGGCACGATTCTGCGTACTCCGTATATGGATAATGAGCTTGTCAAACTTATGTATCAGGCCCAACCGGAGGCTCGAGCGTCCCGCGAGTTGCAGGCGCGGTATGTCATAGAGAACGGACCGAGTGTGGCTGGGTTGCCTACAAATATGGGCCCAATATGGCGCAATCATAAACTGCTGAGTCAAGCGACGTACTTCCCGTTGTGGGCGCTATTTAAGATTGAATATATCTATCTGTATTCGACGCCGCATTGGCTAACGTGGATTGATCGGAAGTTGTCGAAACTTAAGCTAGAGCGAATTATCATGGGAAGACAAAAATTTGAAGGATATCGCATCTGGATGAAGACGCATCTCGCCGACTATCTTCGCGAAGTGCTGCTAAGGCCATCAGCGCAGCTTAGAGACTTTTTCGATAGGGGGGCAGTCTTCAAAGCTGTTACTGGCCACTTAGCAGGCACTCACAATTATCTCTTCGAGATCAATAAAATGCTGACAGTTGAACTGATTTGCTCTTCGCTCTTAGTGGACTCGACGCCTACAGATATACCGACGAGTTCAAGTTTGCGAGACGAGAACTGCGCGAGATTCGAGAAGCAGTACGGATCCACTAATTCGGCACCGTCTGCACCTTGAGGTTAACCGGGGGAGAAGGCGTCGCTTGGCCCGAAGATTGCGCAAGCGGGTGCGGATAGGTGTACGGCGTATATCCCGGCTTGGCTGTTCCGTTGAAGTAATCCCGTCCTGACTCAATATAAGCCGCCGATACATCAGGCTCAGGAGTGTTTGGGCAATAGGTAGATGTGCCGCCGCAATTGTAGCTGCCCAATGTCGAGGAGCAATAGTCTGATACGCCAACGTTTTGCGAACGACTGTTGCTCCAGATATAGGCTGGTTCGCTATCACCAAGAGATACAGTTCCTACAAAATTCTCGCTATTGCTGTAGGTCGTCGCGCTGCTGAACCCGAGCGGCGTGTACGTGTAGGTCGTCGCGCCATTGATGTAGCCAAAACCATCTTGATGCGGGCGTGGATAATACTGTCCCGAAGTTGTAAACCCGGCTCCCCAGCACTGGAAGGAACCCTGATTCCGTTGCAGCGGTTCATTTATTAGTGCTATGTCGGACTTCGTTCCCCAGTCAGTAGAGCTGATCTGCGGAAGGGTATTTTGAAACCATACAAAAGTGCCGCCCCGGATATTGGCCCACCACGGCATTGCAGCCGTCGTACTATCGCTATATGCTTCAAAGATTCCTGCGTTGTTGTAGATTTCCGCCGTTCGCATTCCGATCCACCCTGTGTCGGCCCCGTGGCTTCCAATGCCCGCGTTATCAAGCACGTTGTAGCGAATCACTGTGCGAGAATTATCGCTGAGATCGAAGCAGTTGCCACAAGCATGAACATCATTCGTCTCGAAATACGTGGACTGGTTCCCATTCGTATCTGCCGAACCCCAATAGCTTACTGCATTCCAGGAGTAACCAAGCACGGAGTTGTTGCTGTCCTGGGTGCGGTAGACCGCCCACTGTCCCTGAGAAAACGGCGACATTGCGAACGAATTGTTCCAGATAACACTGCGGTTAGAGGCTCCATCTATAATATCCTGCTGATTGGACCAGAAGAAATTGTCGTGAATTTCGATAGCACAATGACTCCCATAACAACTACCAGAACCAGTATTCTCGGTTTCGCTTATTGCATTTCCTGCCCCGCCCCCGCTGCTTCCTTGGGCAAAATTGATTCCGGTGATGACCGTGTGGACCGAGGAATCCTCTGTGACGGTTATCATCGCACCAGACGTGAGGTTGTTGGTAAGCACCGTGGATGGCAACGTGGTAATCAGCCAGCGCTTGCAGTTGCTAATCATGTTGTTGCCGCCGGGATTGGTGCCGCAAGTCCCTCCAGCCGAAGTGATACTCATTACCAGGGTCGATCCACTGAAGCTCGTGACGGTGCCCTCCATAAAGTTAGCAAGAAATCCGTTTTCGTAGATCAGCAAAGTTTCGCTAGTCGTGATCGGCGGTGCGGTCGCATTCAAGTAAGCATTTGCCCCCATGTCGTTCGTGACATTCGAGAAGGTCTTGGACCCGGTTGTTAGGGTCAAGGCCGTCGTTTCAACATCCACGGCAATGACACGGCCTGCTCCGGCACCCACTAGATTGATTCCCTTCCCTGAGATTGCCACGCCGGAAGTCCAGCTGCATGTGCCGCTGGGAATCGAGCACGTGTTGCTTTCAGTGGTTGAGTTGATGCAATTTTGCACATCCGTCGTTCCACAGGAGGCAGCCGAGCAGTTGCCGCCCGAGCAGGTCTGCGCGTTTGCTTGATACAGAGTGATCAAGATGACGACAAAGAACGCGAGTTTAAGAAAATTCTTCATTCTGAGAATCCCCTCGCGACGCCAAGGCTCCGCACCATCCGTCGCAGATGGTTTAACCTACAGGACTTTTCGTCGTGGCTCAAGTTATATCAGATGTTGAAACCACGCAATTTTGACCCCTCCATCCCCCATAAGGTAACGCTTGAAGCAATTTAGCGCACAATCCGGCTCGGATAAAGTGGGAATCATCACATTATATTACTAAAGTGCACACTGCCGAGTTCACAATAATTACTAAAGTTGTACATCAATGACTTGTGATTCACGGCCAAAGCTGATTATGAGAAGAAGCTAATTGTGAAGCCACTCGTATCCATTCTTATTCCCGCGTATAACGCCCAACGTTGGTTCGGCGAGGCAGTCCGGTCTGCACTTGCTCAAACTTGGCCCCGCAAAGAGATCATCGTCGTGAACGACGGCTCGACCGATCGAACTGCCGATATCGCAACGCAGTTCGGGTCAAAAATCAAGTTAATCTCTACCGAGAATCGTGGCCTTTGCGCGGCGATCAATTGTGCCTACCAGCTCAGTCAGGGAGATTACATCCAGGAACTGGATGCAGACGATCTTCTGCCGCCAAACAAAATTGAGCGGCAGTTGACAGCGCTGTGCGACGGCGGCAGCAAGCGAATCCTTCTTTCTTCCCAGTGGGCGCCCTTCTTCTATCGGCCGCGCCGCGCTCACGCCGTCCGAAACTCGCTTTGCCAGGATCTTTCTCCCGTCGAGTGGCTGTTGAGGAAAATGGTCGAGAACCTCCACATGCAGAATGCGACTTGGCTGGTGAGTCGCGAGCTGGCAGAAGCAGCTGGTCCGTGGGATACCGAGCTCCGCTACGATCAGGACGGTGAATATTTTGCACGAGTCCTCACGGCTTCTGAGGGAGTCCGTTTTGTGCCTGGGATCGGCGTCTACTACAGGTCCAGCGGAAAAGGAAGCATTAGCTATATCGGCAATTGCGGAAAGAAACGGGAATCGTTGCTCCGCTCAATGAAGCTGCAGATGCAGTACCTACGATCGTTGGAGGACAGCGAACGTGTCCATAAAGCCTGCCTGACCTACATGCAGACCTGGTACGAATTCTTCTATCAGGAGCGGCCAGACCTAGCTGCGGAGTTGCAAAACCAAGCCGCGCAGCTTAACGGCCATCTGGAGAAGCCGCGGCTTCGCTGGAAATATGCTTGGATGGAACCCGTGATCGGCTTCAAGGCCGCTATGCGCATCCAGGCCGAGCTCCCGCAATTCAAAGCTTCATGCATCAGGAGTTTTGACAAGGCACTGTACAAACTGGAAGGGTTGCGAGCCCATGAAACCGCACCGGACGATGCGTCCTAAGCCCGTAGGTCAAGACAATGCGTTCCAGGTGCGCCGCCTTCACACGCCAATACATCGCGGAAAGTCAACCATCCAAAGCATTCCGTCGAAGATTCGAGAAGTTGATCCCATCTGATGTGCAATCCGGTGCAACCGTCTCCCTCCTTACCGGAGGCAGCGATAGGCCCTATGTTTTCGGCCTGACAACGTCGCTCGTCTCCAAAGGAGTAACTCTCGAACTGATCGGTAGTGATGAGCTGGACATCCCGGAATTCCATCGGCAATCCAGAATCGCCTTCCTGAACCTGCGCGGTAGTTCCGATCCCCATGTGAGTCCTGTAACGAAGATAGCTCGCATCTTACGCTACTATGCAAAACTCATTGCGTATGCCGCCACGGCAAAACCTAAAATCTTCCATATCTTATGGAATAACAAGTGCGAAATCTTTGATCGAACCGTTCTAATGCTTTACTACAAGCTCCTGCGAAAGAAGATCGTTCTCACTGTGCATAATGTAAACATGCGGAAACGCGATGCCGGCGACACGTCCCTCAACCGGCTTACCTTGCGCATTCAGTATCGTCTCGCGGACCATCTCTTCGTTCACACTGAGAAAATGAAGACCGAGCTGACGGATGAATTTGGTGCGCGCGCTGCGCGCATTACAGTCATCCCGTTTGGAATCAACAATTCGCTTCCAAACACAAGTTTTACGCCAAACCAAGCAAAGCGGAAATTGGGACTCAATGACGACCAAAAAGCTATCCTCTTTTTTGGAAGGATTACGCCATACAAGGGTCTTGACTGTCTCATCGCTGCATTTCAAGAGCTGCTGAAGCGGCAAGATAAGTATTGTCTGATCATTGCTGGGAGAGTAGATCGTTGTGAAGCATACTGGCAGGGCTTGCGTGCTGAAATCGATGATGAAGTGCAAAAAGGAAACTTACAAGTACGCGACACCTTTATTCCGGACAATGAGGTCGAGGTCTATTTTAAGGCAGCGGACGTTCTTGTACTGCCGTATCGGGACATCTATCAGAGCGGCGTTCTCTTTACAGGGCAGCACTTCGGTATCCCCATTCTGGCGGCGAATGTAGGCTCGTTCGGAGAAGACATCGTTGAGGGCAGAACTGGATTTTTGTTCCAGCCGGGAGATGCGAACGAACTGGCGAGAACCATTGCACGGTATTTCGAGAGCGATCTTTATGCAGGGCTAAACAAACAGCGGCAAGTAATTCGTGCACATGCGGCGGAGCACCATTCTTGGGGTACCGTCGCTAGGATGACCCGGGACGTGTATGCAGACCTGATGCAACGGTCCACAAGAAGAAAATCACCGGGAATTTACCGGACACTCCATGGGCTGTAAGAGCCAATGAACGCGAGCGCGAACTGGATGGAGCCGCTCTCGCGGATCGGGTCCATCGCTAACGAACGCTAACGACCAGGCTCTATCTGGGGAATCCATACGTGGCTGCCACACAACCAACTCTGAACACTTTCAGTACCGACCATTTGCAGGCAGACCTGAAAGGCCGGTCGGTGCGCGGCGGGTTGCTGACACTTACGTCGCAGGGAGCGCAATTCGTGTTGCAATCGGTCGCGACCGTGGTGCTAGCGCACATGCTCACCCCTGCCGACTTCGGGCTGGTCGCCATGGTCACCGCGATGACGGGACTTGGCCAGGCTTTCGCCGATCTCGGTCTTTCCGAGGCGACGATTCAACACCCTGAGATCGATCACGACCAGGTCAGCAAACTATTTTGGGTGAATGTGACGATCGGAGTTGTTCTTACCGCGATCACTGCGTCTCTGGCCCCCTTCCTAGCTTGGTTCTATCATGAACCGCGCCTAAGAGCGATTACGTATGTTGTTTCTTTCACCTTCATGGTCGGTGGTCTGAAGGTCCAGCATGACGCACTGCTCCAGCGCAATATGCGGTTCCTGGCTCTTGCCATACGGGACGTGGCTGCTTACGCCCTGGCGGTTCCTGCCGCCATTTTTCTGGCATGGCGAGGAGCCGGCTATTGGGCTATTGTTGCTCTCCCACTCATTTTGAATACAACCCAGATGACACTATCCTGGCTAATGGCGCAATGGATACCGGGCCTGCCCAGGCGCAGGGCAAAAATCCGCACGCTCATCGCCTTTGGTGGCCATGTGGCAACCTCCTATCTCACGTTCAATTTCACGCGCAGCGCCGACAGCATCTTAATAGGATGGTATTGGGGAGCTGGGCCTCTCGGACTTTATTCGCGAGCAATGAACCTGCTCTTACTGCCCGTGCGCCAGCTTGGCGCCCCAGCCCGCAGGGTCGCTGTGCCCGCGTTTAGCAGACTGCAGGATGATCCCGAACGCCTAGCGCGTTCTTACCTACGCATTGCAAACCTGATCATGTGGACCACCGCTCCGATCTTTGGCTTTCTTTTTGTCGTTGCAACGCCGGTGATCGTCTTGACGCTCGGGGAGCAGTGGCGTGCGGCAGGGCCTGTGTTCCAGATTCTCGCCATCTTTGCCTTGGGCCAATTACTCTACGAGTCGCTGATCTGGCTCTTTATCAGTCGTGGACAATCGCGGCGTCTCCTGAAATTGGTCATGATTATGTGTCCAATTACGATCGGCGGTTATGCGATCGGTCTCCCATTCGGAATCCGAGGCGTCGCTCTTTCTGGTGCCCTTGTCATGCTTGGAACCTTTCCGTGGGTTCTCCATTTCAGTTTCAGCGATACAAAGTTAACGCTCCAACGGCTTGGAGAGAAGCTCTTGTACCCGGTGATTACATGTTGCGCTGGTGTCACCACAGGAGAACTTGCAAGTCGCGAGGTGACGCATTTGTCCGCCATTGCGCAGATTGCGATTGTCGCCGTGGCATTTACCGGAGGGTGTTTGCTCGCGGCGGTGATAAGACCGGTACGAGAGGAAATGAAAGATCTCAAAAACCTGCTGCGTAACGCACGTGCCATGTCATCCCCGCAGTTGGTCGAAAACCTGAACTAAGAATCGATATGCCGACAAAGAACAAAGCCTTTGTAACCGGAGCCGAGGGACTCATCGGATCCCACCTGGTCAATTTCCTTCACGCCCGTGGATGGCCTGTCGTTGGTAGTTACCTTGCGGAGGGGCGCAATGGCTTTCCTGTTGCGCCGAAGATGCACTTTGTGCAATGCGATCTCCGCAACGGTCAGCGCGTGTCGCATCTTCTCTCGGAACACCAGCCTACGCACATCTTTCACCTCGGCGCCCAGAGCCTTCCCACGCTATCCTGGGCCGATCCTGTGCGCACCTTCGAATCCAATATCATGGGATCGCTCTACCTTCTTGAAGCGGTGCGCCGGATGAAGAAGCGTCCTGTGATCGTTTCCGCCTGCTCCAGTGCGGAATATGGGCACGTTCCGCCGTCTGCGATCCCGGTCAGTGAAGATCAGCAGCTTCACCCGCTTCACCCTTATGGCATCAGCAAGGTCTGCCTCGACCTTCTGGCAAGGGAATATTTTCTTGACTACGGAATCCCGGCTGTCAATCTGCGGCTTTTCAACACAACGGGACCAGGAAAGACGGACGATGCTCCATCGGACTTTGTGCGCCAGTTAGTGCGAATCAAGAAAGGGAAGCAGTCCCCCGTCCTTGAGGTCGGCAATCTCAAACCGCGCCGCGCGTTCCTGGATGTGCGAGACACTGTGCGCGGTTTCTATCTTGCCGCGCTCAAGGGCAAGCGAGGAGAATCGTACAATATTTGCGCGACCTCAACGGTTGAAATCGGGACCATGCTCCGTACTGCGATCCGGCTGGCCGGAGTGCGGGTGGAAATCCGTCCGGCGCCGCACCTGGTGCGGCCCTCCGACGAAAAGATCATTTTGGGGAGTACCGCAAAGTTTCGTCGCGCTACGGGCTGGAAGCCCCGCTTCTCGCTCGAAGATACCTTGGCGTCCATGCTAGAGTACTGGCAAGAAAGATTGTAGGTATCGTGGATTCCGCTGAAGACAATCCATTTTCCCTGCGTGACAAGACATTCTTGATTACAGGAGGAACGCGTGGAATCGGTCGGGCGATTTCGCTGCGTTTTGCACGCGCGGGCGCGAAGGTCATCGCCAATTATCTTCGCAATGAAGCGGCCGCCGGCAATCTGAAGAACGTTGCCGCCAACGGGCGGCTCGAAATTTCTCTTTGCCGCGCCGATCTGACGGCTGAGCGCGGTCTGGAGCAGTTGAACCGTTTTCTGGAAGAGCAGAGTCCTCAAATCTCGGGGCTCGTCCATTGCGCTGCTACGGGGGTTCATCGCCGGTTCGAAGAGCTCACGGATCGGCATTTCGACTGGACCTTTAACCTGAACGTCCGTGCATTCTTCAATCTGGTCAGGTTGCTTGCGGATCGTTTCAGCGATGGATCGAGCATTTTGGCCGTGAGCTCTTGGGGAGCAAGCCGGGCTCTGCCGTATTATTCGTTGGTCGGATCGTCCAAAGGCGCACTAGAAGCGCTGGTCCGCCATCTTGCCGTGGAGTTGGCGCCGCGAGGGATTCGGGTGAATATTCTCACCGCAGGAGCTGTTCTTACTGACGCATGGAAGGCGATGCCCGACAGCTCAGAACGCATCGCGGAAACCATGCGGCGCACCCCGACAGGGCGCCTGGTTACCGTCGAAGAGATTGCTTCGAGCGCGCAATTCCTCTGCTCTGGCGCGGCCACAGGCGTCATTGGTCAGACATTCGTCGTCGACGGCGGCATTGGAATCGTGGCGTAATCTATCGATAGAAGTGCGACGGGTTGAAGCTGTGCCTTTGTCAAGCCGTTCAACTCAAGGCGACACTTTCTACGCAAAACACGGGACAAAGGAACGTGTGGCAAAATGAACGATTCAGACTGCGTTCTTACTAGGGTTCGGCAAGCATTCGCAATCTCTTTTGAGATCGATCCGCAACTCGTAACAATGGAAACCAGTGCCAGTGACATTCCGGGTTGGGACTCCGTCGGGCATTTATCGCTTGCCAGTAACTTGGAACAAATCTTCGAGATCAGCCTCGATGTCGACGAGCTGGTCGAAATGGAAGATGTCCGCGCGATTGTGCACATCGTTTCAGCCAAGGTTCACCAGAGCAGGTAACGTGGCAACCGCAGCAAATTGTAATTTTGCCGGACGCTTGGTCGAGCGCCTCAGACCGAATTCGCAATTAATTGATGCAGCCACCGGACGCACCGTCGGTATGGCGGAGCTGCAGCGGCTGATTGCGGCGTACGGGGCCTCGCTTCTGTCCGCTGGCCTCAAGCATGGCGATCGAGTACTGATCGGCTGCACACTGTCTGTCTCGAGCACGCTGGCATACTTGGGCACCATCTACGCTGGCCTGGTAGCGGTGCCGGTAGATGAACGCAGCCTCGTGGCTTCAACCGCTGCACTGATCGAGGCGACAGGAGCTAAAGCCGTCTGGAGCGAAACGGGTATTGCGCCCGGACAGACTGGGATTCTTCGTTTACAGGGCGATCTGGCTGCGGAAAGCGAGGCGATCCTGCCGCCGGCTCGGTGTGCGGATTCTGATCTGGCAGCTCTGATGGCCACTTCCGGGTCGATGGGTATTCCACGATTTGTGCTGGTGAGTCATGGAAACCTCATTGCCAATACTGAGGCCATCGTTCGCAGCCAAAGCTTGAAAATAGATGAGCGTGCGATGGTGGTTCTCCCGGTGAGCTATTGTTTTGGCGCGAGCCTACTCCATTCGCATTTCTATCAGGGCGGCAGCGTCGTGCTGGACCGGCGATTCATGTTTTCCGATAAGGTGCTTCAGGCCATCAATGATTTCGCCTGCACCACCTTCGCGGGCGTGCCGACTGTGTACAATGTCCTTCTTCGTCGGTCGAACCTTCGGGAAATGACCTTCCCCAGCTTGAGACGATTTCTGCAGGCGGGCGGCGCGCTGGCTACCGAGAGGATCGACGAAATGCGCGCGGCCTTTCCCGGCATTGCGTTCTATGTGATGTATGGGCAGACGGAAGCGACAGCGCGAATCTCCTGTCTGGAGCCAGGCCGCTGGCGAGAAAAACCGGGAAGTGTCGGCCGGCCTTTGGACAATCTCACGGTCCGCATCGTGGATGAGGAAGGCAAACTGCTGGGGCCGGGGCTGATTGGCGAGCTCCTCGTCCGGGGGCCTTCGGTTTGCCGCGGTTACTGGAACGATCCGGAGGAAACACGCCGCGTGTTCGGCGATGGCTGGCTGCACACCGGCGATCTGGCTCGGCAGGATCAGGAAGGCTATCTCTGGATTGAAGGCCGCAAAGCAGCATTTCTGAAAATCCGCGGCATCCGCATCAATCTTGCGGAGGTGGAGAGAAAAGTCGCTGTTATGCCGGGGGTTCATGAGTGCGGCGCCTGTGGAATCGATCATCCTGAGGTGGGAGAGGCGCTGATGCTGATGGTCGTTCCTGACCGTGACACGCGCATCGATGTGGAAGAAATCCGCCGCAGCCTTCCTGCGCACTGGACCGTTGACTCGATTCGCATGGTGTCGGAGTTACCGAAGACCGCCGCCGGAAAACTCGCGCGCTCAGAGCTTATAGATTGGGCAAAAAATGGCCATGCAGCGATTGGATGATAAAATCGATCTCTTGCTCTCCATGCCTCCTTATAGCCAGGCTCCCGACGCAAGAGAGGCAGGGCTTCTGGACTTGCTGAAGGACGAGCTGGAATTCGCGTGTGAACGGCACGCCGGCTATCGCAGCTACGTCGAACATTGGCCAGTAAGCCATCGAACTGCCGCGCGGGTCTGCGACCTGCCCTATCTGCCCGTCGGCATCCTCAAAGCCAATCCCCCCTTGTCGTTTGTGCACCCTGATGAGGTGAAGAGAACCTTGACCTCGAGCGCGACCACATCGCAGTTGCCAAGCCGTATTGTGCTGGATGCGCCGACATCACGGCGCATGACCAAGGGAACCGTCAAAATCGTGCGCGATTATATCGGATCTTCACGACGTCCTTACCTGGTTGTCGATACGCCCGATGCCAGAGCAGACCGCGGTTCGATGGGTGCCCGCCGGGTTGCAATTCAGGGATTGCAGCCATTCGCCACAGAGACAACGTACTGTCTCCGCCCAGACGGCCTGGATGGCCTGGCGCTGGAGTGCGAGAAACTTTGGGACTTCGCCAACAGGAACCGGGACGCCGAGGTCTTGGTCTATGGTTTCACTTACATCCTGTGGAACCACTTGGTAAAACCACTCAGCGCAGAAGGCGCTTGTCTCAATCTGAAGAACGTCCGCATCCTGCATAGTGGCGGCTGGAAGCGGCTCGAGAACCAGGCGGTAGAAAAGCATGTGTTTAACGAGCAGTTGGCTCGCGTCATAGGGTGTGATTCCGCGTGTATCGTCGATTTCTATGGCATGGTGGAGGGCGTCGGCGTCATTTTTCCTGACTGCCCATACGGCAACAAACACGCACCCGTATTTGGAGACGTGATCGTGCGCGATCCATTAACACTGGAACCCGTCACGCTAGGGAATGACGGCATGGTTCAGATCTGCAGTGTCTTGCCGACGAGCTTCCCCGGCAACCTGCTGCTGACTGAAGACATGGCTCATGTAATAGCCTATGACGGTTGTGCATGTGGCCGGCGCGGGATCAGCTTCCGCTTTGCGGGTAGGGTGCCCAAGGGAGAAATCAGAGGCTGCGGGAATATCGAGACAAGCCGCTCCGCGGTGAACTAAAAGATGCAAGCCTCGATGGTTCAGTTTCAGCGGGATGTAGATTCGCCCACGCAGATCTCCGATGCCGCGGCGAGTTTGAGGCAAGCCGTCTTCGATGTGGGGATTACGCCGGATAAGGTTCTCACTGTTTTTGAGGCTTGGGCTAGAAAGCTCGATGCGCGCGAGCTCGACGAGATACCGGGAATCCTGTTTCTGCGCATGTGGTTGAGGAGAAGCACTCTCGAGCCAATCCTGGTGCGCGAACTCGGGCCCAACAGCCTGGGTGGAGGGTGGAGCGATTACGGACGTGCCCGATGCAAGGCCTATCCGTTGGGTGTCATCGGACACTGGCCCGCCGGTAACGTGACCATCCAGCCGGTTCTCTCGATGACCTGCGCTCTCCTCGGAGGAAACGCTGCACTGGTACGAATTCCCAGCGATCTGAATGAGCTCACGCGGAGTTTGGTGGAACGGCTGGTCGACAGCGATCCGGACGAGACCCTGACTCGGCGTATTTTCCTAGTGGCCTTCGCGCACAGTAGACGCGATCTGCACGAAGCGATGGCGCAGGCGGTTGACGGAGCCATGATCTGGGGCGGACGCGAGGCCGTCCTGCAGGTTCGATCGCTGCCGTTTCCGCATTGGGCGCGACTAGCCGTCTTCGGGCCAAGGCTGTCTGTCGCTGCGATGGATGCCGGTGCATGGACCAATCCCAATGCGCGCGAGTCCTGGTGCCGTCGTCTGGCTCGCGACGTATGGCAATTCGACCAGCAGGCATGTTCTTCTCCGCAGGTCTTATTCCTCGAAAAGGATGCATCCCGCTCCACAACTGAGTTTGCGCCGTTTTTGCAACGCGCTTTTGAAAACGAGAACCGTGCGCACCCGCGCCGAAACATTTCCGCCAACCTGACTTCATCGATCGCACAGGCTCGGGCTTCCTGGCTTCTCGAAGACGCGAAGCACGCTGCGGTTTTTCCCAAGAGCCCGGATTGGACCCTGCTGTTCGGTTCAGGGCCGGACATTCCCCAACCGGTCCAGGGGAAGACCTTGACGGTGCTGGAAGTGGATAACCTGCTCGATCCGGTTGCAAAGTTCGATGGCAATATACAGACCCTGGGCTTGGGCATGTCGGATCCTGAGAAAGAAAGAATGCTTACCAACCTGGCAGGCAGCCGAGGCGTGGACCGCATCGTCAAGCTGGGGCGTATGCACATTTTTGTGCCCCCGTGGGACGGGCTTGACCTGATCCGGCCCATGGTTCGCATGGTCCGTCACGTCAGCTCCGTGGAGGACGCACAGCCATGACGCATCAAGCTGTCAACACCATGAAGGATGCAGGCGCATTTTTCCAGAGCCTTGATGCCAAGGCAAGAATGTTCGCTCCATCCGCCCGTGCTACCTATGCGGCCAATCAATCGCTCTGTGCCTGGTTGCTGGACCCGCTCGCTTGCTGGGCCTACGCGGCCTATGGTGATCGCGCATTTGATGATGCCGCCATGGGCTACGCCAAATATTGCATGGGTGTCTGGAAATCCCAGCAGCTTTATGAGAAGGAGGGCCGCTACACACCGGAGCCGCTTCCGGAGCTAACCTCCGAAGTGTATGAGGACGAAGGCTACATGGTTCCTTATATGTGGGCCGCAATCCTCATTTATCCGTTCTGGCCCTCGATGGTGAACCATATCGCACTGTATCGCGACGAATTCCTCCAGGCACTTCCCGTAGGGAGCAAAATCCTCGAAGTTGCTTCAGGTCATGGAGTCATGGGGCTTCTCGCCGCCGAGACCAGGCCCGACGTTCAGGTGAGAGGCTTCGACATCAGTCCGCCGGCGGTGGCCGTTTCCGATCGGCTGCTCGAGGTCTCCGGGCATCGCAACCGCGTTAACTTCGCGGTCAAGGATGTGCTCGATTTGAAAACCTCCGGAGAACCAGGAACCTACCAAGGGATCATCGCAGCCATGCTTGCCGAGCACCTGCAGGATCCGCGGGCCCTGTTTGCCGTGCTGGCCCATCATCTGGCCGGCGACGGGTTGGCGTTTTTCAGTACCGCGCTCGAGTCGGCCCAGCGTGATCACATCTTTGAATTTCACAACGAAAGTGAGCCGATCAAGATGGCCGAGGAAGTCGGTCTCCACGTGACCCGGCTGGTTTGCGATGCCGGAACTCCGGTACCGGGCGGCCGTTTTCTTCCCCGCGCTCTTGCCATGATTTTGCACAAACGTTGACGATTGCAGGGGGCCGTCTCCCACCCTGCTTGGACAACGCGATTCCGAATGCATTGTGTTGGTGCTTTTATGATGATGACCTTTGAAGAGGTTAAAGAACATCTGAAACAGCGTTTCCCATTTCTCATGGTCGATCGTGTCCTGGAGCTCGAGCCGGGAAAGCGCATCAAGACCCTGAAAAACGTCACGGGCAATGAAATTCAGTTTCTTGGGCATATGCCCGATTTTGCCATCATGCCCGGTACTTCGATCATTGAAGCCATCGGCCAGAGCGCTTCCATCCTCTTTAGCTACACAACCGGCAAAGGCATGAAACCGGGAGAGTTCATGGTTCTGGCCGCGGTAAACGATATGAGGTTTCTCGTGCCGGTCCTGCCGGGCGACGCCATGATCATGGAAGCGAAAATCGTCAAGATGACCGAAGAGGCGGCACTTGTTGAAGGAGTCGTGCATGTGGATGAGACGGTGGTCGCGCGGGGAAAACTGAGTTTCGCACGCAAGATGGTGTGACCAATCCCTGCAATGTGCGCAGTCCTGCGCAGAAGTTAACCCTGATAGGAATTGAGAAGGTCCAAAGATGGAAAGAACGAAAGTTTCGGCTTCGCGAAAATCGAAATCGATTCTAAGAATCGGTTTCAATTATGTCTTCCATCTTATGGCCAGAAACCTTCCGGGTGGTTACAGTCTAAGGCCAATTCTTCATCGTTTGCGCGGCGCTAAGATCGGTCGTGGTGTGTGGATCGGCGAGGACGTTTTTCTTGACGGAGGACACCCTGAAGCGGTGGAGATTCGCGAAGGCGCGGCTATCGCCATGCGATCCACAGTCATCGGGCATACGAAAGGCGCCGGGAAGGTCATTATCGACAAAGGCGCTGTTGTTGGTGCGGGCAGTGTCATTATTTGCTCCTCCGGCCAGACACTGACGGTCGGCGAGTGTGCTGTTGTCTCGGCGGGCTCAACGGTTTCCAGCGACATTCCACCTTACACTCTCTGCGGTCCACCACGTATCCAGATGTTCGGTCTGGTGACTGTACCCTTTCTCGATGCGACCACTATTGAGGAATTTAGACGTGGCCTGAGGCCGCTACATCCAGCGGACGAGAAGCGGACTCCTCAGTCGAAATAGCACGATAGAATCTCTGCATCTCAAAGCCCTTTATGGCAGAAGGAAATGTGTCAAACGATCGGAGCATATTCTTCGTCGAACTCAACTCTGCACTTCTGTTTGCTTCGTCTGTATGAGGCGTTTTCGCTGTCCGTTCCTTCTATGAAAGGCTAGACCTATGATCATTACCAGTACACCGTTGCGGATTTCCTTCTTCGGAGGCGGGACTGACTATCCAGTCTGGTACCGCGAATACGGGGGGGCTGTACTTTCAACGGCCATTAACAAGTCATGCTATATCAGTTGCCGCCACCTGCCTCCTTTCTTTGAGTACCACAGCCGTATCTCGTACTCCAAAGTGGAGAATGTTAGCCGCAACGACACGATCGAGCATCCATCCGTACGGGCATGCCTACAATTTCTCAATATCACTGAAGGCGTCGAGATCCATCACATCGCAGATCTTCCAGCGCGCACCGGGCTGGGGACGAGTTCCGCATTCACCGTCGGACTTCTCCTTGCCCTTTATGGGCTCAAGAATGAGATGCGCGACAAGCACAGGCTGGCCGCGGACGCGATCCATGTCGAGCAGAACTTGCTGCGTGAGGCAGTAGGCGCACAGGATCAGGTGAGCGCCGCGTACGGCGGCTTCAATCGAATCGAGTTCTCCCGCGACGGCGCGATCGAGGTGAGGCGCATTCTTACGCCTCCGGGGAGATTGGCTGAGCTTGAGAAGCATCTGGCGCTCTATTTCACCGGATTTTCCCGGACGGCCTCGGAAATTGCTCAGGAACAACTGAGAGTGACTCCGCAAAAAAAGCGGGAACTGGAAACCATGCTGGAATTGGTCGACGGGGCCGAAGCAATCCTGACAGAGGGAAACCGGCCATTGCAGGAATTCGGGCAGCTGCTCCACGAAGGCTGGAAGATTAAACGGTCTCTCACCGCCAAGATCTCGAATCGCAGTATCGATGAGATTTACGAAGCCGGGCTGAGCGCGGGAGCGATCGGCGGCAAGCTGCTGGGCGCAGGCGGCGGCGGCTTCATGCTGTTCTACGTGGAGCCGGAACAACGGGAAGCGTTGGGTGCAAGACTAAGAAAGTTGTTGTGTGTTCCATTCTCGTTTTCCAGCCGTGGCAGCCATGTCGTACTCTATGAACCGGAAGAACAGTACGAGAAGGCGCTTGTCAGCCATCGCGATTTTGTTTATGGGCATGATGTGACCAATGCCGCGCCTCAGAATGAATCCGGTATACCGGCAATGAGCGGCAAGTCGACTGAAAAAAATGCTGGAGCAGCATCATGACGAAATGTCCCTACGTTCTCATTACTCCGGCTCGGAACGAGGAGGCGTTCATTGAGAAAACACTCGAATCCGTAATCAAGCAAACTGTTCTGCCTGAGCGGTGGGTGATCGTGAATGACGGTTCGACCGATGCCACGGCGGCGAAGATTCGCCCGTATCTTGCGGATCACCCGTGGATCACGCTGGTGGATCTTCCCGCCCGTTGCGATAGGCATTTCGCCGCCAAAGTGTACGCATTCAACGCCGGCGAGGAGCAGGTGAAAGACTTAAACTATGACGTGATCGGTAATTTAGATGCAGATGTCTCCCTCGACGAAGATCATTTCGAGTTCCTGATGAATGAGTTCATCAAGGATCCGAAGCTCGGCGTCGCTGGAACAGTATTCCGGGAGCACGGCTACAACTCGGAAACCGACAGTTTCGAAGGCGAAACTCACGTCTCTGGCCAGTGTCAGATGTTCCGCCGTCTGTGCTTCGAAGAAATCGGAGGCTATAAACCGAATAAAGCCGGTGGCATTGATTGGATGGCGGTGACCACGGCGCGCATGAAAGGCTGGAAGACCCGGTCGTTCCGCGAGAAATCGTTTTTCCATCACCGCAGGCTGGGAACTGCGGAACGCGGCCGTCTCGCCTCCAGTTTTTCCTATGGTGAAAAAGACTACTATCTGGGAGGCCATCCGGTCTGGGAGTTCTTCCGTGTTGTTTACAGAATGACAAAGCCGCCCTATGTGGTCGATGGCGCCGCACTTGGATTGGGATATGTATGGGCCTTCATCAGCCGCCAGCAGCGTCCTGTCTCCCCTGAACTGATGCGGTTCCACCGTAAAGAGCAGATGCAGAAGCTGCGCGCCATCTTCGCGTCACTCTTCAGGCGCAAACGTGTCAGTAGCTTCCAAACGATGTCCAGCTCAGAAGACCGCTGAGTAGGGTGCCATGGCGACTGTCGATCTTCTAAACATTACTGCTTCAAGTTCTGAAATTGCCTCGGTTCAGACCGCCATCCTGTGCTTTGTCCGTTGGCTCGATCGCTACGGAGAGACCTCCTACGATCATCAGAGTTTTTTCGCGAGCGATCTGGGGCGAAGCGCCAAGGCACTTTACTATCGCAAACCTCTTTTGGGGGCCTTCGCCGTCGCGCCCATGATCTTTGCGGAGGCGTTTGTGCCTTCGGCGCGCCGCCTGTTCTGGAAACCACAACGCTTTCCCATCGCCGACGCTCATTATGCGATGGGGTTTGCATTTCTCGCAAGTGTCCTTCACGACGAGCAATACCTCCAGCGTGCGGTTCATTTTCTTCATGTGCTCGAAGAAACGCGCTCTCCCGGATATGACCGTTACGGCTGGGGCTATCCGTTCAATTGGGAGACGCGTGGCGGCACGATCTGGGCGGACACGCCGCTGATCACAACCGCGCCGTATGTGTACGAAGCCTTTCTGGAGGTGTATCGTATCGACGGAGACAGAAAATGGCGAACGGTCATGCAGTCGATCGCCGATCACGCACTCTATGATTATCACGATCACGTCATCTCTGTAACGGCATCCAGTTGTTCGTATACTCCCAATCCGGATGACCCCGCTGGCGTGATCAACGCCAGCGCTTATCGCGCATTCCTGCTTACCCGTGCCGCGGCTGACTTCTCGGATGAGCGCTACCAAGTTGGAGCTGATCGCAACCTGAATTTCGTCCTTGAATCCCAGAACGCTGACGGCTCCTGGTATTACTCCACGGATGGCAAACGGGATTTTGTCGATCACTTTCATACGTGTTTTGTACTCAAGGCGCTGGCGAAGATTGAGGCGCTCACCGGGGCTCCAGGCTGCACCCTGGCGATCGAACGCGGTATACGCTACTACCTGCGGAATCTCTTCGATCTCCACGGATTACCCAAGCCGTTCTCGCGCAGGCCGCGCCTTACGGTGTATCGTAACGAACTTTACGATTACGCCGAGTGCATTAATCTAGCGGTGTTGTTGAAGGGGCGTTTCCATGACTTGGATCACATCCTATCCCGCCTGATGAATCTGTCGGCCTGGCAAAAGCCCGACGGATCTTTTCGAAGCCGCAAACTACTGCTCGGTTGGGACAACACGCCGATGCACCGTTGGGCTCAATCACAAATGTTTAGGAGCCTCTGTTTCTTGCTTTACACAGAGGCGCAGAGCTCCGCAACCAGACTCGGCCGTTAACCGGAACCAATTCCTATGTGCGGTATTTGCGGACAATTTAACTTCGGAGATGATGCTCCGGTGCTGCGTCAGAACATCGAGCGGATGGCGCGGAGCATCGCGCACCGCGGCCCTGATGACGAGGGATACTTTTTCGACGGCTCCCTTGGGCTTGGTTTTCGCAGGCTTTCCATCATCGATCTTGTGGGCGGCCACCAACCCATGTCAGACGCGGAGGAGTTTATCTGGGTCGTCTTTAACGGAGAGATTTATAACTTCCCTGAGCTTAGGCGCGAACTCGAATCCCACGGCCACGTCTTTCGTTCCCGGTCGGATACAGAAGTCATCGTGCACGGCTACAAGCAGTGGGGCGACGACGTGCTGAACCACCTGAATGGTATGTTCGGGTTGGCCATCTGGGATGTAAAAAGGAAAAGGCTCGTTGTGGCCCGCGATCCATTCGGCATCAAGCTGATTTATTATCGGCTGACCAAAGATCGATTCTACTTCGGCTCGGAAGTCCGTGCCGTGTTGGCGGGCACCCAGGAGCGTCCTGATCCGGATCCGGATTCGTTAAACCTCTTTCTTCGTTACCGGTTTACTCCTTCGCCCCACACCATCTTCCGCGGCGTACAAAAACTGGCACCGGGTTCAATGTTGGTTTGCGAAAAAGGAACCGCGCAGGTGCGTCATTGGTATGCCTATCGTCCCACGCTCTTTTCGCCTCCGAAATCCGACGACGAGGTGCGCGACGATCTCATTGAACTGTACAAACTGGCAATGAAAAGGCATCTCCTCAGCGATGTGCCCGTCGGGCTGCTCCTGAGCGGCGGTGTCGACTCCGGGCTTTTGTTGGCGTTAATGAACCTCTATGGAAGTTCCTGGAGAACGTATACAGTCGGTTATGGCTCAAGCTTCTCTGACGATGAGCTCATCGACGCGCAAAAAACCGCGTCGCGATATTCTTCACAGCACACGGCTGTACTGCTTGACCGGTCGAAGTTTGAAGAAGCGCTGCCGGCGATTGTCTCTCAACTCGAGGAGCCGATTGCATCGTCCTCCATCGTACCCATGTATTTCGTTAGCATGCGTGCCCGCCAGGATGTGAAGGTTGCGCTGATCGGGCAGGGCCCCGATGAACTGTTCGGCGGATATCGCCGCCATCTGGGAGTTCGCTATGGCTCCTACTGGGGATCCATTCCGGCGTGGATGCGTGCTCCGGTGGAGAAGGTGATTGCCCTGCTCCCGCGCAACGAAACGCTGAAACGAGGCCTGCATTCGTTGCATGTGGCGGATCGTACCGAGCGGTATCAGCAGGTGTTCTCGCTTCTGCCTGGGACCGAGATCGACGGACTCTTTCAGGATGGAATGCTGACAAGAGATGCAGGCAACGAACTCATCGCATGCTGGAACGATCTTCTTCCACTGTCGTCCGGAACCGATGAGCTGGGCGGGTTCCAGTTCCTCGAAATGCGATCGACTCTCCCCGATGAACTTCTGATGTTTGGCGACAAGCTTTCCATGGCTCATGGCCTTGAAGTTCGCGTTCCCTATCTGGATCGGGATCTCGTCGAGTATGTTGAACGATTGCCAGCGCGTTTCAAGGTGCGCCGTGGAAGACAGAAATGGGCACACCGCCAGGTTTGCAGTGCGCTTCTGCCTGCGGAGATCCTGAAAAGGAAAAAGCGCGGCTTTGCTGTCAACGTGGTGGACGAGTGGTTCCGCGGCGCCGTGAGCTCGCAGATGGGCGCAATCCTCATGGATTCGGGCTCTATGATGTACCGGTATCTGCGGCCGTCTGCGGTGCAGCGGCTCTTCCGGGAGCATCGGTCCGGCCAGAATGACTACTACAAGATTCTCTTTAGCCTGATGGTCTTTGAGCAGTGGCTCAGAGTGCAATCCTCGCAGAATGTCGCGCAGGGGCTCGAACCTTGCTCGTCACGGTGAAGAAGCAAATGCGGTTCGAAGAGACAAGAATCGGCGGCGTGTTTCGAATTCACCCAGAACGAAGGACCGACGAGAGAGGCTTCTTTGCACGCACGTGGTGCCGCGAAGAGTTTGAAACGGCGGGACTGGATCCGCATCTCGTCCAATGCAGCATTTCTTTCAATCCCCACAAAGGTACGTTGCGCGGTATGCATTATCAGGCGGCTCCGTACGCTGAAGCCAAACTGGTGCGGTGTACGATGGGCGCCATCTACGACGTGATCGTCGATCTACGCGCAGATTCGCCCACTTTTAGGAAATGGCTCGGCGTCACGCTGACCGCTGAAAACCGGGAAATGATCTATATTCCAGAAGGGTGCGCCCACGGATTTTTGACCATCGAAGACAATAGCGAGATCTTTTACCAGATGTCGGAGCTCTACCACCCGGAAACTGCTTGCGCCGTGCGCTGGAACGATCCGGCGTTCGGAATTGAGTGGCCGGGCAAGGTCGAGGTGATCTCAGAGCGCGACCGCACCTTGCCGAACTTCCAATGAAATCCAGTCTGCTGCGCGAACTCAGCCGCGAAGAGCGGATTCCGTCCGGCGAAGAATTACATCGCTTCGCTTCCGAATTGTATCCCCTTTGCCGGAGCATCACCGGCGACGGGATCCGGCAAACACTGGGCAAGATCGGAGAACGGATTCCTCTGTCCATCTCCGAGGTTCCCACCGGAACCGAGGTCTTTGATTGGACGGTTCCCAGGGAATGGAATATTCGCGACGCGTATATCAAGAACACAAGGGGAGAACGCGTTATCGATTTTCGCCGGCACAACCTGCACGTGATGAGCTATAGCATTCCCCTGCATGTCACTCTCCCGCTCACTGAGCTTCGCGCCCATCTGCACACGCTGCCCAGCCACCCGGACTGGATTCCTTACCGCACGTCGTACTATCGCGATGACTGGGGATTCTGCCTCACCCACAGCCAGTTGCTGGCCCTCGAAGACGCCGAATACGAAGTGTGCATCGATTCTTCTCTCGAGCCCGGCAGCCTCACTTACGCCGAGTGTTACTTGCCCGGGCGATCGCCGGAAGAAGTGCTCATTTCCTGTCACGCCTGCCATCCGTCCCTGGCCGACGACAACCTCTCCGGGCTCGCCGTCGCCGTCGCCATGGCCCAGGCTCTCGTGGGGCGCGAGATGCGTTATTCCTACCGGTTCTTATTTATTCCGGGAACGATCGGTGCGATCGCCTGGCTGGCGCGGAATCGGGAGGCTGCTGGACGCGTCCGGCATGGATTGGTCTTGACTTGTGTGGGCGACTCCGGTGGGTTTCATTATAAGAAGAGCCGGCGTGGTGATGCGGAGATCGACCGCGCCGCGGCGCATGTCCTGTGTCACTGCGGCGAGCCGGCAGAAGTCCTTGATTTTTCACCATACGGATATGATGAACGGCAATACTGCTCACCTGGTTTCAATCTTCCGGTTGGATGCCTGATGCGGAGCGTATGGGGGACCTTTCCTGAGTACCACACGTCGGCGGACAACCTCGACTTCATTCATCCGGAACAGATGGCTCGGTCGTTGCGTTTGTGCGCCTCCATCTTCGACGTGCTCGAGAAGAACAAAAAGTATCTTAACCGGAATCCTTATTGTGAGCCCCAACTCGGGAAGAGAAACTTGTATCGCAGCACCGGCGGGGAGTCGGTTGGCGAAGAAGTCAATGCGAGGTTGTGGGTTCTGAATTTGTCCGACGGTGAACACTCGCTTTTGGATATTGCGCAGCGCTCAGGACTGCCGTTTGCCACCATTCATGACGCGGCTGAACTCCTCCGCGAGAGCGGCTTGCTGGCCGAGGCAGCGGAGATCGGGAGCGGCGGTTTGCCCTTAAGGGGAACGCAAGCGGCTTGCGAGCGCACCGAATTCCAGGGCAAAACAGGGCCTCGGCCGACGGGAACAATGGACGTCCCGGCTGGTGATCAACGCCCGAGAAAAGTACGCACGTGATGCAATCTCTTCTGCAAATCCTAAAAGAGGTGTGGCGAGCGCGCGTCGGCTCCTTCCTGGCAGTCTATGTCTTGATCACGGGAACAACAGCGATTGCCGTAGCTTGGGTGGTTGGGCGCCGATCTGTTCCCCTACCTGAGCGGAGTAGAGAATCTGCCGTGCCCCAAATGCGGCGGGCCTGGCGTCCGATCACTTCCCTTGCCACTGCAATCTTGCTGGGATCCATTCTGGCAGGTTATCTTGCTATAGCTTTGAAGTGGGAGGCTTTTGCCGACTACGACGATTCGTATTTCACACTTTACACGCTAAGGGGCCGTACCTTCGGGCCGCCGATTTGGCCACACAGTGGACGGTTTTTCCCGCTGGGCGATCAAGAATTCAACTTGATACATCATTTTACAAGTTCAGTTGCGGGATACCACGCCGTGCCAATTGCCCAGCTTCTGATTGTTTCTTGCATTCTCCTGTTCGCGAACAATGCATTGAGCGTGAAAGCCCGCGTGGCCATAACAGCCGTTTACTTAATTCTCTCGAGCACGGTTTACACCTTCACCGGATTAATATTCCCAGAACGCAACGTGATCTTCTGGCTCGCTTGCATGCTGCTATTCGTCACACTCTTCGATCGAACTCGGTTTACAGCATGGGCGGTGGCTGCCGCAATCTCGGCTCAGATCATGATCTATTACAAGGAGACAGCGTTTCTACTACTGCTGGGCTTTGCAGCCGGGAGACTGATCTTACGGTGCCGAGGCGCAAATGGAAAGGGTTGGGACTGGGGTCAATTCCGCGACCGGAGAAGCCGCCTTGATCTCTGTCTCATCTCCTTGGCCATAATCTTTCTGCTTTACTACGCATCAGTTATGTTTCGTCACCCCAACATGCAATACGCAAGCGAGTCCGCAGTTCCATGGCGCAGTGCTGTACTTTATTACCTGAGGCTTGACCCATTGGCCTTGCTGCTGCTTGTCGTACTGGCGAGCAGGACCTACTTGATTTTTCGCCGCGGATTGATGCCCATGCCGTTGTGGGACGGACTTGCATTTGGCGGTGTCGCTTGTTACGCCGCTTACATTTACCTGCGAATGGTTAGGCCCTACTATTTAGCTCCGGTGGACCTCATTGCTCTGTTGTATGTTGGCCGGCTCCTCGCAGTCTCGTGGAACAAAATGCGCCCGTGGAGCAGGATAGCCACATCGGTATTGGTGTTTGCAGTCTCGGTGCAGAACCTCTCATTCTCAGCTTTTCATGTTTATGAGCGGGAGAACATGATTCACGCGAAGGCAAAATTAGCCGACGTGATTGTGGTCCAGTCGGAGGCTAACGTGAACCATGCGGTGAGACTCTTTTTCCCATTTTCGGATACTTACCCTCTTACCGAGTTTGCGTCTTACCTCGTTTATCGGGGTGTCCGAGTGGAAGGGGAAGGCGAGGCGGCAAGCTCGGAGCATCGGAACACTGCTGCGATCGTCACTCCGGCATTCGTGAAAGATGGCCCCTGCGTCGACTATCGAAGATTTGTTTGTCACGCCGCCAAGAGTCCCAGCTCAGGTGACCTTGTAATTGAATTGCCGGATGATCTGGAATCCAAGGCCCAAATCGATCCGTACCGAGCGGGCGGCAACCAGTTGATTACGTACAGTCCTCGGCCCGCCATACCGCAATGGATGATTCCTACGCTTGGTTATCTACGCACCGTTTCATACAGATGGCGGTTTATGGAACTTCCGGATCGTTGGCTGCGGGCGTCGATCACCGAATGGAGATAGTCGCTTATCAATGTCAAAGGAGATTGAAAGTACAGCATGAAAGTATTACTTACAGGTCATAAGGGTTATATCGGCGCAGTTGCCGGGCCCATTCTGTGCTCTGCCGGCCATGAGGTCGTCGGGCTGGATACCGATCTCTTCGCAAATTGTGATTTTGGCGATCCAGCCCCGGGCATCCACGAAATTCGTAAAGATCTGCGCGACCTCACGGGAGCCGACCTTGCAGGTTTCGATGCGGTTGTGCACTTAGCTGCGTTGTCGAACGATCCCCTTGGGAATATCGATCCGCAGCTCACCTACGACATGAACCACCACGTGTCGGTTCGGCTGGCGAGACTTGCTAAGCAGGCGGGTGTAACACGCTTTATCTTCGCATCGTCGTGCAGTACCTACGGCGCCGCCGGAGACGATTTTCTCGACGAGACCTCCGATCTGAATCCGGTCACTCCCTACGGTGAATCGAAGGTTCTGGCAGAACGCGACATCGCGCAGTTGGCCAGCGACGGATTTAGTCCAACTTACATGCGCAATGCGACGGCGTACGGCGTGTCTGAGCGTCTGCGCCTGGATATTGTGTTGAACGACTTTGTGGCATCGGCGTTCACCACAGGCCGGGTTTACATCAAGAGCGACGGAACGCCTTGGCGCCCGATCGTTCACATTCGCGATATCATGGCGGCCGTCGTTGCTGTTCTGGATGCACCGCGCGAAGCGGTTCACAATCAAACTTTCAATGTGGGGCGCAATGACGAGAACTTCCGCATCCGGGAACTTGCGGATATTGTTGCCGACGTTATTCCCGGCTGTCGCATCGAGTACGCCCCGGGCGGCGGCCCGGATCTGCGCTGCTATCGCGTCAGCTTTGACAAGATCAACCGCCTTCTCCCGGGATTTCGGCCGCAATGGACCGCGCGAAAGGGTGCTCAGGAGCTTTACGACGCGTATCGCAGTACTGGACTGACCGCTGCGGATGTCGAGCAGGGACGCTACGTTCGTATTCGCGAAATTCGCCGTCTACAGCAGGCTGGAAGCTTGGACAGCGACTTGCGCTGGATCGGCAAATTTGCCGAGACCTCCGTCCGCGGCTGAGGGGGATCGGAAACAGACCATGACCACGATGACAGTGCTTCAGGAAGTCGACACCCAGACCACCACCGGAACCTGCCGCTTTTGCGGAGCCGACTTGCATAGGACCTTTGTCGACCTTGGCATGTCGCCGCTCTGCGAAACTTACCCCTCCGTTGCCGCTTTGAGCCGCGGCGAAATGTACTATCCGCTCCACGTCTTTGTCTGCGATCGGTGCTGGCTGGTGCAATTGGAGGAATTCGAAAGCCCTGAAAGTATTTTCAGCGACTATCCCTACTTTGCCTCCTACTCCGATTCGTGGTTGTGTCATTGCGAGAAATATTGCCGCGATATGCAGCATCGCTTCAGTCTCGGCAAGCATAGTTTCGTCGCCGAAGTCGCGAGCAACGACGGATATCTCCTCCAGTACTTCGTACGCGCGGGAATTCCGGTGTTGGGGATCGAGCCTGCCGCAAACGTGGCCCAGGCCGCGATCGAGAAAGGCGTGCCGACGCTGGTGCGTTTCTTTGGCGCCCAAGTGGCTCGCGAGCTTGCCCATGAGGGCCGAGCCGCCGACCTCGTCGTCGGCAATAACGTCCTCGCCCAGGTGCCTGACCTGAACGATTTTGTAGAGGGGCTGCAGATCCTCCTCAAACCGCAGGGCGTGCTGACGTTGGAATTTCCTCACGTGCTCCGCATGATTGAACGCAACGAGTTCGACACCATTTACCACGAGCATTTTTCCTATTTTTCGCTCATCAGCACGGTCAAGGTCATCGAAGCCCACGGCCTGCGCGTCTTCGATGTCGATGAACTGACGTTGCACGGCGGCTCGTTGCGCGTCTATGCGTGCCGCGCAGAAAACCTCGTTCCCGTCGCTGCCCCGAGCATCCGGAAAGTGCTGGACGACGAACTCGCGGCCAAGCTCGACAGTGTTGAAGGATACGAGACCTTCGCGCGGCGGGTGAAAAAGACCAAGCTGGAGTTCGTCGGCTTCCTGCTCGCAGCCGCCCAGGAGGGTAAAAAGGTAGTCGGTTACGGCGCTCCCGGCAAAAGTGCCACGCTATTGCACTACTGCGGCGTCGGCAAGGATCTGATTGAATACACGGTGGACCGCAACCCCTATAAGCAGGGACGGCACCTGCCGGGAACCCGCATCCCTATTTACGCTCCCGATCGTATTCGCGAAACGAAACCGGACTACGTGGTGATCCTTCCCTGGAATCTGAAAGACGAAATCATGGAGCAGTTTGGTTTCATCCGTGAGTGGGGCGGGCGTTTTATTGTGCCCATTCCGGGTGTTACGGCTTACTGAGGCGCTTTGCGCCAGCCGCTCGCGTCGTGCATACAATGCGCCGCGAGTGCCCCTTCAAGGTTCAGCGAGGTGAGCAAATGAAAGTCGTTCTGTTCTGCGGTGGCGCCGGAATGAGGCTTCGTGGCTACTCCGAGGATGTACCAAAACCCATGGTGACCGTAGGCTCGCGCCCGGTATTGTGGCATGTAATGAAGTATTACGCCCACTTCGGACACAAAGACTTCATTGTATGCTTGGGCTATAAGGGCAACATCATCAAGGAATATTTCCTGGAGTACGAGGAGTCAGTGTCGAATGATTTTGTATTCTCGCATGGAGGACGTGAACTGGAGTTTATGCAGCGCGACATCGATGACTGGCGCATCACCTTTGTCGATACCGGCCTGCGCTCCACCATCGGCGATCGTTTGCGCTTGGTTGAGCCCTATCTAAAGGGCGAGGATGTGTTTCTTGCCAATTACAGCGACGGGCTCACGGATTTTCCCCTCCCCGAAATGACCGGGGAGTTCGCGCGGCGCAACGAGTACGTTTCTTTCCTTTCCGTTCAGCCGCGTGCCAGCAGCCTCGACACGGTCGAACTCAAAGACGACGGCTCGGTGGCCGCAATCCGTTGCATGAAAGACTCCAATATCTGGGTGAACGGCGGCTACTTTGTGCTCACCAAAGATGTATTTCGCTACCTGAGACCGGGCGAGGAGCTTGTCTATGAACCAATGCAACGGATGATCTCCGAAGGTAAGGTCTGGTCACGGCGCTACGACGGTTTCTGGCAGTGCATGGACACCTTCAAGGATAAGCAGATTCTTGACGAGCTTGAAGCTTCCGGCTCGGCTCCGTGGTGCGTATGGAAGAACGGATCTCAGACGCGGCTCACCGTATGATGAAACTTTACTGGAGCAAGGATCGCCGGCAACCGCTCACGATTTTGTGTTTGGGAGCGCACTCCGACGATATCGAAATTGGCTGCGGGGCAACCCTGCTGCAACTCACCCGAAGCGATGTTAGACCGAGATTCTTCTGGGTCGTGTTGAGCACTAGCGGGACTCGCCAGGCGGAAGCGCGGAAGGCTGCAGAACTCTTTACGGCCGACTGCGAAAAGGAAGTTTTCTTGAAGGAGTTCCGGGACGGCTATCTGCCATATGAGGGCGGGGTGGTGAAGGACTTCTTTGAGGAAATCAAATCGCGTATCAATCCAGACTTGATTTTCACCCACTGGCAAGGCGATGCGCACCAAGACCATCGGCTCGTGAGCGAGCTCACGTGGAATACCTTCCGGAATCATCTAATTCTGGAATACGAAATCCCTAAATTCGATGGAGATTTGGGTCGGCCGAACACCTTTGTTCCATTGGAAGAATGGGCGGTCCGGCAAAAGGTGAGCAATCTGGTTACGATCTTTGAGTCCCAGCAAACGAAACCATGGTTCCGCGACGATACCTTTCTTGGTTTGATGAGGCTTCGCGGAATGGAATCAAACGCGACCAGCGGATATGCTGAAGCATTTTACACGCGTAAGATGGTGATTGATCCTCTTGCCTGAAAAAAGAGCTTCTATGGCCAGTCTCCCGAAAGACCTCTTTATGCCCGGCAGCGAGCATCCCAACATTCTTTCTGCTTCCCAGGCCCTTCAGCGCAAAGCGCCCGTACTTATCCCAGGTGGCGCGCATACCTACGCTAAGGGCGACGACCAGTTTCCCGAATGCGCCCCTGCGTTTATTGAGCGTGGCAAGGGTTGTCACGTATGGGACGTTGATGGCAACGAGTTTATTGAATATGGGATGGGGTTGAGGGCAGTTACTTTAGGACACGCTTTCGAGCCCGTTGTGCAGGCAGCTTCCCGGCAAATGCAGCTTGGCGCGAATTTTACGCGGCCGGCGAAAATTGAGGTGGAGGCGGCCGGCGAGTTTCTCAAGATTATCGAAGGAGCCGATATGGTGAAGTTCGCCAAGAATGGCTCCGATGTCACGACAGCCGCCGTCAAACTTGCGCGCGCGTTTACAAATCGGGAAATGATCGCCATATGTGGCGATCAGCCGTTCTTTTCCACCGACGATTGGTTCATTGCAAAAGGAGAAATGAACGCGGGAATCCCGCGCTGTGTTGCAGACCTGACGGTGCAGTTTCACTATAACGATCTCGCCAGCCTTGTGGAGTTGTTCGATCGGTACCCGGGACAAATCGCGTGTGTCGTGATGGAGGCAGAGGCAGCAACACAGCCCAAGCCCAGCTATTTGAAACAAGTGAAGGCTTTGTGCGAAGAGCGGGGAGCGCTCCTGATCTTCGACGAAATGATCACAGGCTTTCGCTGGCATCTCGGTGGGGCGCAGAAGTTTCACGGAGTTGTGCCGCATTTATCCGCCTTTGGCAAGGGACTGGCCAATGGCTTTGCGGTTTCTGCGTTGGCCGGCAAGCGCGAGATCATGCGCCTTGGCGGCTTGGATCACGATCAGCCGCGCGTCTTTTTACTTTCGACAACTCACGGGGCAGAAACGCATGCCCTCGCAGCTGCGATCGCGACAATGCATGTTTACACCGAGCAAGGTGTAGTCGATGTCCTTTGGCAGCAAGGAGAATCGCTGCGGAAGCTTGTCGAGCAATCCATCCAGGAAAATCGCCTCGGCGGCTATTTCGAATTGCTCGGCCGTCCATGCAATCTCATCTTCGCCACGCGCGACCAGAATCACGAGCGTTCGCAGCCGTTCCGCACGCTGTTCATGCAGGAAATGATTCGCCGCGGCGTAATCGCACCGTCTTTTGTTGTGAGCTTCTCGCACAGCGACGCAGATATTCATCGCACAGCTGGGGTGGCGCACGAGGCTCTGGCGGTTTATCGCAAAGCTCTCGATGAGGGCGTAGATAAGTACCTTGAAGGGCGTTCTGTAAAGCCTGTTGATCGCAGGTTCAACTGAGTATGCGCGAGGAACTGAAGGAACTGAACAAATACCGGGAACTGCTCATGATGATCACCTATCGTGACATCAAGGTTCGCTATAAGCAGTCGGTCATGGGATTCATGTGGGCCGTGCTCATGCCCATCCTCATCGTAATGTCGGGTATCGTGGTGCGCTACGCCTATGCTCTCGCTTCCCATAAACCCCTCGGAACAGAGGACATTACAAGCGTGGCGGTGAAGTCGCTTCCGTGGGCATTTTTCGTGTCGGGCATTCGCTTTTCCTGTCTGAGTCTCATCAACAACAAAGACCTGGTGACAAAGATCTATTTCCCGAAGGAGATTTTCCCCATCTCGGCAGTGATGGCCAGTCTGTTCGACTTCCTCGTCGCGTCGTGCGCGCTCACCATCTTTCTGATCGCCGCCAGAGTGGGTGTTGGTCTCAATCTTTTGTGGGTTCCCCTTCTGCTTGCGACGATGGTCCTGACGGCCATCGGCATCGGGATGATCGTATCGGCCGCCAGCCTGTTCTTCCGCGATGTGAAATTCATCGTGGAGGTGTTCCTCACATTCGGGATCTTCTTTACGCCTGTCTTCTACGACGTCAGCATGCTCGGTGACAAGGGCAAGTGGCTTCTGCTCAATCCGGTAAGCCCCATCCTTGAGGGGCTGAGCGCATGCATCGTCCGGCACCAGCCGCCTAACCTTGCGTGGCTTGCTTACGCGCTGAGCTTCGCGCTCGTATCGAGCCTCGGCGGGTATGTCTTCTTTAAGCATCTTGAGCCCGCGTTTGCGGAAAGCATTTGATCGGAGCATCTTGATGTCCGATATTGCGCTCCGCATGGAGCACGTATACAAGAAGTTTCGCAAGGGTGAGGTCTACAACTCACTGCGGGATTTCCTGCCCGCTCTGACGGGAAAGATGTTTCGGCGACAGGAACTTAATGAGCGCGACAAGCGCGACTTCTGGGCGCTGCAGGATATCTCCTTTGAAGTTAAGCGCGGAGAGTCCTTGGGAATCATCGGGCCGAACGGCGCAGGCAAGAGTACCATCCTCAAAATCCTGAGCCGCATTATGAAGCCGACCAAGGGCTCGATGCTCGTAAATGGCCGCCTTTCGGCACTAATCGAAGTATCGGCCGGTTTTCATCAGGATCTAACCGGGCGAGAAAACATCTATTTGAATGGGACGATCCTGGGTATGACAAGGCGTGAGATCGACTCTAAGATCGATCAGATCGTCGACTTTTCCGGCATTGAAGAGTTCATCGACACTCCGGTTAAGCGCTATTCCTCCGGGATGTACGCACGGCTTGGCTTCTCGGTTGCGGCGCATGTCAACCCCGACGTTCTCATCGTGGATGAGGTTCTCAGCGTAGGAGACTATGTGTTCCAGCTGAAATGCCTGAAGCGTATGAAGGAGGTAGTTTCCGAGGGGGCTTCAGTGCTCTTTGTCTCCCATAACCTGAAAAGCGTGGCGGAGTTCTGCCCTCGGACTCTCCTGTTGGAGCGCGGACACAGGGTCGCGATTGGGCCGACGCACGAAGTGATCTCGTCATATTTGAACCGGTCCCGGAACGAGCATTCATCGGCTGCAGATTCCAGGGAAGTAGCGATCAAGAAGGTGACAGTTCGCAACCACGCGGGAGAATGTCTGCGATTTCAGTCAGGCGAGCGGGCGTGGATTGACGTTGAGCTGACTGCACTCAAGCAGTGCAGAGAGTTGTCGATTATGCTTTCCGTTAAGGATGATCGATTTCAGAGCATTTCAGACACGTCAACTGAACGTCTCGGCCACCGCAGCATCACTTTGGAAGCAGGTGATGCTCTCAGCTGTACCTTTCAGCTCAACCTCAACATGGCGAGCGGGATTTTCCACATCTCGGTTTTGACTTACAGGTATGCGACACAAACGGAATACGGCAGTCGAGATCCCGCTGCGACTGTCCACATCAGTTCTGCGCAAGACATACGTGGAAGCGTTAACTGCTTTCAGGAAGTCACCAAATTCGAAGTTGCAGCTGCATCCAGTGCGGACCGAGTCTCGCACGACAATTCAGATTGGGCGCTGTTTCGGGAATAGATTCTGGTAAGAGCAAAATACAATGGACTGTCGAGAGGACAATGATGAACAGCGAAGATGTGTGTTTTTGCTCATTGGCCTTAGGCAAAGGCTACAACTATCTCGCTAAACAATTGGCTGAGGATCTCGCACGCTTCGCGCCTTGGACTAGGTTTCTCGTACTTACTGATCATCCTGCCCTCTTTAAGGGTCTCGACAACGTGGAGGCGGTCCATCATCGAATGAGGAGCGTACTAGGCTATAACGACAAGCTGTGTGTGATTAGAGAAGCGCTGACGAGGTTTTCGACCGCAGTCTTCATTGACGCAGATACGCGAATTCTTGCTCCTGTGGCTCTCCGTTCCGAGGTATTTATACCCGGCCTTCGCGCGTTCATCATAAGACGTTGGTCGTATATGATGGATACATATGACAGATCCGCACGAGGACCATGGTGGCAAAAGAGTGATTTGAAGAGGATGACGTTATTGGCAAAAGAATTTTGTCTGCCAGATAATGGTAGGGATACCCCATTTATCGTTGAATTTCTCTTCTCAATTACTCGGGGTGACGAGGTGGACACACAATCCTTTCTGCAAGAATGGGGTGATCTCGCCGAGTTTAGTGAGAGGCGAGGTTTTTTCAATCATCTTGGCTTTTCAATGGGGTTGGCAGCTCAGCTTACGGACTTTCCGATCGAACAACATGATTTCCCAGGGATTAAGTTCTTTGAGCCCCTGGTCATATCGCGCACGGTCCAGGTCCAGAATGGCTCAATGACTGCAGAAGAGTGCGAGGTGTTGGAAGCGACAATTCGACCGCATAAGGATGGAAACAGAAAGAGTGGATTTCAAGGACAACCGCTCAGGCATGCCATAACGAAACTGCGGCATCTAAGAATTAGGATGCTCGGGCTGAACCTATTGAGCTCCGTGTGATATATGGGAGGCGGGAGCGAAGCCCGCTTTCGGAACGAGGTTCATATCAGACGTGGACGGTGGATGAGGCAGTCCACGGTTCGGATATTGGCGTGGCTCGCAGGAAGCGCTGGGCGCAACGAGGATTCCACTTTCTATATCATTGGTCGCACGTGTGCAAGATTTCCCCGCTAGTCTACGCAGAGGTTTAGCTCACCGAGGGAGTAGAGGTTTCTCATTTGCAGGCATGGCGCCGGCAATCGCTAAATCTCTAACAGCTGAGATTGTGGCAACATGACTGGTCGCGAGCAGGCACGGCGTACCGCGCTGCAAACGTCTTCTCCAGAGCTGACTTCGAGGCTGAGGAGCATTATTTCCAGCGACGAACCACGTCTCTTGATTTGTATCCCTGACATATTTGGGAACCTTGAGGAGCATAAGGAGGAGGAGCAAAACTATTGGAGGGGACATTTATTCGAATATAGACGTATCTGGTACAGAGTGCTGAAGAGGAAGAAGACTTACTACAATGCATTTATGTCCACGTTTTATAGCCGCTTTGTGGATAAGTCGAGATCTGGAGGGTGGTTCCGGATGATGAAAATGATATGGGAACAACGGGACGTCGTACTTATCGAAGGAGATAAGAGCCCGGTAGGTTTAGGTAATGATCTCTTCGATAACGTGCGTTCGATAAGAAGGATTCTAGCGCCCGCGAGCAATACTTTTGGGAGGTATGAGGAAATTCTGAGGGAGATCGAAAAACAGGATCGCGCAAAGTTTATTCTTTTGGCTTTGGGCGTCACGGCAACGGTGCTGACCTACGATTTGCATGAGATTGGGTTTCAAGCAGTGGATATCGGCCATACGGACATAGAATATGAGTGGTATCTTCGAAAGGCGGAGAGGAAAATAAGAATCGAGAACAAATCTGTCAATCAGGTGCCGGATCGTGGGGAGGTTTATGAGTGCAGGGATCCAAGATATACAGAGCAAATCATCGGTAAGATCGGATGAATGTTGTCGTTCGAATCGGTATTATAAGTGGAATAAGGTCGAGGGCTCGCGGAGTTCCGAACGGGAGAGTGGTGGGGCTGTTCCTTTTGCAGGCATTGGAAGCGGGTACCCTACATTTGCGCACCTGACTATACACTGGGACTTTTTGCTACCCGTGCCATTTACCTTCTTGGTAGCTTTTAGGCCTAAATGCATCCGGCAGTCACAGAGTACATTGTTTCTCGCAAGTCAGAGTTCGACCCTCAAAGCTGCATCGACTGAGTATTGGTTCCAAGTGGCGGCAATTGTCTGGCCGTACACGCTGTGACAATGAGAATGTACTGCTAGTTATCGAATTGACCGGCGGTATTGTTTGTGATGGCGCTATGTGACGCATGTTGATACTAAGGTGCCAGTCTCCTCATAAGTGCACTACACTAGCACTCATGCCGGCACAAAAGATCAGTTAGACCGGCGATATGCCATACTTTCACTGCTGGACATAGCGCGATAGGAGAAAACGATGGCACAGGTGAAAACTGGAGCACGTTTCTGGCTCATCTTTGCGCTCACCACGTTTGCGGTGATTGTGGGGGCGGCAATTATTTGGTCCCTTCGTCATCCTTATGGTACGAGTTGGGACGAGGCTCTCTATCTAAACGAGGCCCAGATCGATGGCCAGCGACTTCAACATTGGATGTTGATTCGGCTTGCCGGAAGGATCTTAATAAAGAGCTTTGGCCGTCCTCCTGCCTATCGTGTTTTTGCACTGCCCCTCGTTGGTTTGTTTGGTTTCCATACGGCTCTAGTGAGGCTGATCTCGCTAATCTGCTTTGCATTGAGCTCGCTCTTGGTATACCTAGCCGCTCAACGGATTGGAAGTTCTGCGGGGGGCGGATTTGCGGCTTTGGTCTTTTGTTTATCGCCGATAGTGATTCGTGCCAGTATGTGGTTTAGTACGGAAGGCCCTCTGTACTTAGCCACAGCTGCGATGCTTTATTTCGTTATTAGAATCTGGTTTGACAATCCACGTCACTGGAGCAATTGGGTAAGCTTGGGTACAGCTGTCGGCATTGGGCTGCTGGCAAAGGCATCGTTCCTGGCAATCTTACTACCACTTCTGGTGCTATGGCTGGTAGTGGAACGTCGTGAGGATCTCGGCATACCGAGCCTGGCGAAACAATGGAAAGCCGCGGTGGTTGCTCTTCTCATAGCTGCGCCCTGGTGGATGTTGAATTTTAAACTCGCAACGTCGACGATACAAGAGGCCCGAGGATTCACGGCGAATTCACTCGGACCGCCATCACCGGTCACGTGGTTACGGTGGCTGTGGACGGTTGTCCAGAGCCTTCTTGGATACGGGTTGACCATCGTGATCGCCTTGGTGGTGATTGCAGCGTTCCGCCAGGTGATAGTGAAGAAAGCAGTTGTTCTGGATTCACACCGGAAACTGGCTCTGTGGTTATGCACGTGCGCCGGGATTCCGCTCGTACTTGCACAACTGACCGGCAGAAATGAGCTGCTGCGCCATATATCCCCCGCCGTAATACCCCTTGCAATTGCTGTGGGTGCGTTGGCGGCTTGGACCGGATGGGCGACGGCCAAGGTGCCCATGATGGTATCGGGCGTTTTGTTTTGCTCGCAACTAGCGCTGATTGTAGCTCCTATCTTTTTCCCCAATAATCACCCCGTGAAATCAGGGCCAGCGAATGGCCAGTACCCGTGGCGAGTCATGGCTCTTGTTGACCAGTGGGATTGGACGCCGATATTCGAAATAAGCCGCCGCTGTGGCGCCGCCTCTCCGAAGATCTCATATCTTGGGAGCGGGGTAGCCTTTGACCCGCCGCAGATTGAACGCCCATGGGCCGCGGAAGCAGCGTCGACTGCACTCACGACCTTCCCGTATCCGGAAGTAACGCGGCTGTGGCGCGACGAAGAAGGTCCGATCAATTGGCAGGAAGTGATGGCAGCAGCCGATGCGAGTGACATCGTCATTACGGTCCCACGTTATCCTGGCGAGATCGAAGATAGCAGTAGTAATCTGAATAATCAATATAATTCTGAATTTACCGACCATCTTTCTCGAGATCCGCATTTCCGACAGCCTATTCAACTTTCGATGGGGCGCTTTGATCCTGTTGAGGTTTTAGCATTTGTGAACGTGAATCTAGTGTGCCATTTCGGAGACCGCGCTTCGGCTGCCCGATAGCGCTACCCCACGGATAGTGACGAACCTCCAAAACACAACGGTGGCTGTTACAGGTGGATGCGGGTTTGTCGGTTCGCACCTAATCGAGCGACTTAGACGGTCTGGCGCGCGCGTGCTGGCAATCGACAGCCTGAAATACGGTCGCCGCAAGAATCTTGACCTTTCTGATCCAGGAATTCGAGTGGAGCAGTTGGAACTCTGTCGCGGATCCGCAGTGCGGCTGCGAGGACTTTTGAAAGGCGTTGACTATCTCTTCCATTTGGCAGCCGAGAAGCATAACCAATCCATCGATTCACCAGAACGTGTGCTCGAAGCCAACGTGATGGGGACGTACGAGCTGATGAATGCGGCTGCAGACGCAGGGATAAGAAAGGTCGTATTCACCTCCTCACTCTACGCCTATGGAAGAATGACCGGGCCGCCGATGGTTGAGGACGAGGTGCCTGAGCCTAAGACGATTTATGGTGTCTCTAAGCTGGCTGGTGAACATTTGTGTCGTCACTTCTCGGCACAACGCGGGCTACCCGCGATATGTTTGAGACTTTTTTTCGTGTACGGTCCCCGGCAGTATAGCGGACTTGGCTACAGATCCGTGATCATCAAGAACTTTGAACGAATCCTAAGAGGTCAGGGCCCGCTTGTCTATGGGAACGGAGCCCAGGAATTGGATTACATATTTGTCGATGACGTTGTTTCCGCACTGCTTCTCGCTATCGGCAGTACCGAGTCATTCGGCGTGTATAACGTTGGGAGCGGGTCCGGCGTGAGCATTAACACATTAGCCTCTCTGATGATGGAAGTGGCAGGTGTGAATAGGACCATCGAGTACGGACCCGCTGACTTTACGAACGGTAGCTGCCGCGTGGCAAATACCAACAGATTCAATGATCACTTTGGATTTCACTCGAGCGTGCATCTGTCAGACGGCTTGCGCCGCACGTTCGATTGGATGACCTCAGCGCCGAGGTAACATCATGATTTACGAACTCTCGGTTATCGCCCCTTGTTACAACGAAGAAGGCAATTTGCGCGAACTGGTGAACCGTTTGCGAAATGCCTTTGTTGTGAAAAACATAGCAGGCGAAATTATTCTTGTCGATGACGGGAGTACTGATGGGACAGGAGCGCTCATAGATGAGCTCGCTCAAGAGGAACCGAATCTTGTCGGTGTGCACCACGGCAAAAACCAGGGTATGGTCACGGCGTGGAGATCAGGGCTGCAGACGGCGCACGGGGATCTCGTGTGCCTGATTGACGCCGATTTACAGAACCTCCCTGAAGACGTCTGTCGCCTCTATCGAGAGGTGAGGCTGAGTAGAGCAGATATTGTCCAGGGATATCGAAGTTCAGTAGGGCGCATTCGGGATTCTCGCTACCATCTGAGCAAAGCCCTGAATTTCATCTTGAATACTTGCTTTGGGATGCGGCTGCGAGACAACAAGTCGGGGTTCATCATCTGCCGGCAGGACGTGCTCGCTGATGTGCTGCGGCACCGGTTCAAATACTCCTATTTCCAGTCGTTGATAATGGTGGCGGCGAAATCAAAGGGTTACACGATCCGTGAGATCGAGACACTGTTCGAAAGCCGACTCGTCGGAAAGTCGTTCATTTCGCGTTTCCCGCTGTTACTGATCTATAAGGTGTTGGCTGATATCACAAAGGCTATCTTCGAATATCGCATTTCCGATCAGCATGAAACAGTTCTCAGCGAATACCTGCAAATGCTTCCGGCACTTGATCCTTCCAAAGAAACGCTATCCAGGTGGCGTCGAGCGTTGTTTAATCTGTACGCATGGACGATGCCGCTTCATGCCTGGATGATTTCACGGAATATTAAGACTTACTACGAGCAGTTGAAACGCAGCCAATGGCTGGCGCCGGCACAGATCCGCGAAATACAGGAGCTTAAGCTCAGAGAGCTGGTCCATCAGGCATATTATCACGTGGGTTATTATCGCGAGATATTTGACCGCCTTGGATTAACTCCCGCAGATATACGGACAATCGAGGATTTGGTGAAGCTCCCACTCCTCGATAAGAAGACTGTCCGCTCGTGTCTCTATTTCGATCTCCTTTCGGACAATCATGACAAGAAGAAGATGCTCAAGATTACAACCAGCGGATCAACCGGGGAACCGTTCGTCTGCTATGCCGACAAGACCCAATTGGAGATGCGTTGGGCGGCGACGCTGCGAAGCATGGAATGGACTGGCTACCGGTTCGGAGACCGCCAAGCGCGTCTTTGGCACCAGACGCTCGGGATGAGCTTTGGGCAGGTGGTGCGGGAACGCCTCGACGCGTGGTTAAGCCGCAGGCTTTTCATCCCCGCGTACGAAATGTCGGACAAAAACCTGCCACGGACCATCCAGAAGCTGAGAAAGTTTAGACCTGTCTTGATTGACGGCTATGCTGAATCCTTCAACTTCCTGGCTCACTACATTAAACAGCACGGCCTTGAAGGCGTGAAACCCAAAGGCATCATTTCGTCAGCGCAAGTACTCCCTGACCAGAGTCGTGCAGTGATCGAAGCGGCCTTTGGATGTAGCGTTTATGACAAGTATGGAAGCAGAGAATTCTCTGGAATAGCGTACGAGTCAGACGGTCACGACGGGCACCTGGTCGTGGCTGAAAATTATATTGTAGAAATCCTGAAGGATGACCGTCCTGCAAAGCCCGGAGAGATGGGAGAGGTGGTTATCACAGATCTGCTTAATCGCTGTATGCCACTGATTCGATATCGTGTCGGTGATTTGGCGATCGCCATGGACAGCAGCACGCCAAGCCTTTGCGCTCGAGGATTGCCTCGGATCGGGCGCATCGAGGGCCGCGCGCAAGCGATCATTATCGGTGCAAACGGGAACTATTTACCGGGGACTCTCTTTATGCATTACTTCAAAGACTTCGATCATATTGTTAGACAATTTCAGATCATACAAGATCAGCGCAACCACCTAAAGTTGCGAATTGTCAAGGCAGATCGTTTCAATGACCAACTCTTCGACGAGGCTCTCGACGGGTTACGGAAGTTCGTCGGAGAAAAGATGGAGCTCGAACGTCGAATTTGTGGAGTCCATAGCCTTGGTTCGCACTGGCAAACACCAGGCCACAATAAGCCTGCTGGATCTGGACTTTCAGAGGCTAGACGCGGGGGAGTTAGCGTCGCGCTGAAACTATGCAGAAAGTGTGCGTGACCGGCGCCGCCGGTTTCATCGGATTCCATCTCTGCCGCCGTCTGCTTGACATGGGTTGGATGGTTGCTGGGATTGATAATCTCAATGATTACTATGATGTCACGCTTAAACAAGCTCGTCTGCAATTGCTAAGTTCAGGCAAACACTTCACGTTCTACCATCTTAACATCTGTGATGGGGACGCATTATATAGGGTGTACACGCGGGAGAAGTTTGACTATACGGTACACCTTGCCGCCCAGGCCGGAGTTCGTTATTCGCTGGAGAACCCGGAGGCATACACGCGGAGCAACGTTGATGGGTTCATCCACGTTTTGGAGTGTTGTAGAGCGATTCGGACGAAGCACTTAGTGTATGCTTCATCCAGCTCTGTGTACGGATTCAATTCGAAGGTTCCCTTCAGTGTTCGCGATGGCGTGGACCATCCTGTAAGCATTTATGCTGTTACAAAGCGCGCAAATGAGCTGATGGCGCACGTTTATAGTCATCTGTATGCTCTTCCTACGACAGGTTTACGGTTGTTCACGGTGTACGGACCGTGGGGACGGCCAGATATGGCCCCGTTTCTGTTCACCAAGGCAATACTCGAAGGAAGACCGATCAAGCTATTCAATTGCGGGGACCTTAAGCGCGACTTCACTTTTGTCGATGACATTATTGATGGATTTGTTAACATCATCGAAAAGCCTCCGGCGGCCGCAATAGCGGAGGGGACATTTGGCCCGGACTCCAGTTGGGCACCGTACCGAATCTACAACGTCGGCAATGAGCGACCCGTTCATCTTGAGTATTTTATTGCTCTCTTGGAGAAGTACACGGAGCGCAAGGCAATCTGTGTGAAGCTGCCAATGCAGCCGGGAGACGTACCCGTCACGTATTCGGACATAAGTGAGTTTGCTGCAATTAGCGGCTGCAGGCCGCGGGTAGCTATTGAAGAAGGGCTTAGGAAATTTGTGAAGTGGTACAGAGAATACTATGGCGCTTGATCGCGTCAAGAAGGTGACCTGATGGTATCGATCTTGTCGAACAGCGGCAAACCGCATACGGGGCCGGGTCCACACCTTCAGGTGAATCAGAGGTCGAACCTTTTTATGAAGCACGCTCTAACGATTGTGCTCGTAGCAGCATGACTGGCTGCGAGCAAGGGCGACGGATCGCGCTGCTGACGCCTTACAGCGGCGGTAATCTGGGCGATGCCGCAATCCAGGATGCGATGGTCGCAAACCTTCGGGCTCGTATGAGCGATATTAAGATCTCAGGGATTTCGCTCAACTGCGACAATTTCACGGAGCGTCACGGGCCGGAAGCATTTCCTCTTTGTGGCCTAGGCAGGCCGTTTTACCGAATGTCTTATGGATGCGTGGGGGATCCCTTTGAACAGAAGCCTAAAGGCAAAGGGACATTGGACCAGAAAGGTGTGGGTTCAGTCCTGATAAAGAGGGTGCGAAAACAGATGCCAGTGTTTTCGCGGTATCTGAAGACAATTCACTCCGTGGTTGTGGGTCCCTGGAGGGAGTTTTGGCATTGTTTCAGAGGGTATCAGTTCCTTCGTACTCAGGGACCTCCTTATCGTGTCAGGCGGCGGCCAGCTGGACGAGGAGTGGGGCGGCCCCTGGGGCCATCCATATGCGCTTTTCAAATGGGCTGTGCTGGCTAAAATCGCACGAGTGCCCTATGCCATCGCGAGCGTAGGCGCGTGCAAGTTAACTTCGAGCCTTTCCCGCCTGTTTCTGTCCGCTGCGCTTCGCATGGCTCGATATCGCTCATTTCGAGACAAACACAGCCGAGAGCTTGCCGCCACACTGCTACAGAGCGCCGCGAACGATCCCGTTGTCCCGGACTTGGCTTTTACGTTACCGCCTCCCACCGCTGCGCGGCCTTTGAGCACCCAGTGTGTCGCCGGTTGCCGGACTGTCGTAGCCATCAGTCCGATTGCATACGCCAAGCCGCGGAACTGGCCTCACCAAAACCGTGAGCTCCACAAACGCTACATCCACCAGATAGCACAGGTTACGTCAGCTCTCATTAGACGCAGCTCCTTTGTGGTCTTTGTCTGCTCCTCCCTCGGCGACGATCAAAGCGTCATTTCGGAACTTCTTGACCAGTTGGCCGATGACTGTCGAATGGCAGTTTCCAGTCAGGTCACTTATCCCCGCAATCACCAGATGGCAGGACTTCGTTGCTGCGATCGGGAAGGTTGATTTCCTGATCGCCAGCCGCCTGCACAGCGCGATTCTGGGTCTCGTAACACAGACGCCCACTATCGCTATTTCCTTCGATCCGAAAGTTGATTGGCTCATCGAAGATCTCGGAATGACGGAATGCCTGCTTCAGATCGAGGACTTTTCAGCCGACGACGTTATCCGGCTACTCGATCGTCTCATGCTTCGCCGGGACGCCGTTCTGGAGCGAATTGCTTCCTACAGAGATGCGATCCTCCCTACCTTTGCAAGGCAGTATGACGCCCTAGTTGCGTTGGCCCGACAGCAACCCTCTCACTGAAGGGAGCAAAGCCTCGTGCCGTCAAACCCGCTCGTAAGTATAGTGACCCCGTTCTATAACACACGTGAGTTCCTGGCAGCTTGCATTGAAAGTGTGTTACAGCAATCCTATCAGCAATGGGAATACGTCCTTGTCGATAATTGCAGCACAGATGGATCCGTCGAAATCGCCCAGCACTATGCTTGTGCAAATCCCAAGAAGATTCGCGTGGCGCATACGAAGTCGTTTCTGACACAAGTGCAAAATTACAATTTTGCACTTTCCTGCATTGCACCGAACAGCAAGTACTGCAAAATGGTCCAAGCGGACGATTGGATCTTTCCAGATTGCGTAAGGAGCATGGTCGAGGTGGCGGAGGCACACCCCACCATAGGAATCGTCAGTGCATATGAGCTTGAAGGTGAAGACGTTCGTCTGGACGGTCTTCCATATCCCAGCACGAAAGTGTTCGGGCGCCAGGTTGGCCGTCTCTATTTCCTCAGAGGCATATACTTGTTTGGGGCGCCTACGTCACTGTTATTGCGCTCCGAGCTCATTCGCTCGCGAGATCCTTTCTATGACGAACGCTTCGCGCCGTTCGAAGATGGACACGCATGCTTTGATTTATTGCGAACGTGGAATTTTGGTTTTGTGCATCAAGTTCTGACCTACTCGCGGCGGGACAATGGGGGAATCGTCTCACCCCTGCGCTCGTTCGGGCTTGAGCTCTTTTTGCATTTCTCGATGCTTGTCGCTCACGGCAAGGACTTTCTTTCAGGAGAAGAGTATAGTCGCTGCCTGAAGCGCGCTGAGCGCCAGTATTTCCGCTATCTTGCCAGGCACGCCTGCGCGTTACGCCGTGACAGCAGGGAGTTCTGGGATTTCCATCGGAACGGCCTGGCCACCGTCAATTACTCACTTAATTGGAAACTCTTGGGAAAGTGGATCCCGCGCGCTCTTCTCAAGAAAGGTTGGGACGCTTTCTGGGCAACGTGGGACAAGGACTCCCGCCCAAACGTCAATAACAGTCTCGCGCAGTCCAGGAGCCTGGGACAGTAGCACGGCCAAAACGCATCGGTTCATTTTGAGAGCAGAATTCCCCAAAAAAGATGAAGATCACGGCCATTCTATGCACGTACAACCGGTCCCAGAGCTTGTCTAAGACGCTCGAAGAGTGTTGCTGCCTCCAGGCTTCCCGACTCGGTCGATTGGGAAGTCTTGGCGGTGGACAACAATTCAACAGATCACACACGCGAGGTCGTTGAGAGGTTCTGTCGACGGTATCCCGGCCGGTTCCGCTACGTGTTCGAGCCACAGCCAGGAAAGTCATTGGCCCTCAATAGGGGAATTCGGGAAGCACGGGGTGATGTGCTCGCCTTCACCGACGACGATGTAACCGTCGAGCCGACTTGGCTACAAAACCTGACAGCGCCACTTAGTGATGGCGAATGGGCTGGCGCAGGAGGACGGATACTTCTCGCACAACCTTTCTCCCCTCCGCATTGGTTCAGTTGCAAGGATCCGGACAATGTTGGCGTCCTCGCCGCGTTGTTCGACCGTGGTTTGCAGCCATCCGAGCTCGGCATAGCTCCTTACGGCGCCAACATGGCGTATCGAAAGGAGATGTTTGAAAAGTACGGGCTCTTTCGCACTGATATGGGCCCCAGCCCCAACCCTGAAGTACCGCGACCGAATGAGGACACTGAGTTTGGCCGCCGACTGATGGCCGCTGGCGAGCGGTTGCGCTACGAACCTTCAGCAGTCGTTTATCATCCGATTCCGCAAGAAAGGGTAAACAAGAGATACCTTCTGGCGTGGTGGTTCGACTATGGGCGAGCCTTAATTCGAGAGAAAGGCAGGGGACCGGACGTTTGGGGAATTCCGCGACACTACCTTGGTATCCCGAAGATGATAGGAATCTCGCTGTCGACAAGAGCGCTGCGGTGGATGTGGACGTTGAACCCGCGACGTAGATTCTCCAATAAGTGCTGGACTTGGATCATGGCTGGACAAATCGTCGAAACCTACCGCGTCGCGCGCGAAGGAAAGAGACAGAAGGGCGATCCAGCAAAGGAAGCAAAGATTCGGCGCGACGCCCGCACTTGATGCGCGCAGACTTGCATAAATTCCTCTCCACGTATCAGCTTCAGAACAAATGAGCCAACCGTTAGTTTCAGTCGCGATGGTGGTATGCGACGTTGATCGTTTTCTCGCTGAGGCGATCGAGAGCATCCTCGGGCAGTCCTTCCAGGACTTTGAGTTCATCGTCGTTGACTTCGGGTCAACCGATAACTCCAAGTCGATCATTTCCAAGTACGCCGCTATTGACAGCCGGATTAGGCTCCACGAGATACCACAGTGCGGTCTGGTGGAGGCTCGCAATGCGGCCTGTTCCAGGGCGCAGGGCAAATACATTGCGATCATGGATGCCGACAACGTCTCCCTCCCGAACCGCCTTCTCTGGGAAGTGGAATTCATAGAAAGCCATCCGGAAGTCGGCGTCGTCGGCGGTGCCGTCGAGTGTATCGACGCGGCCGGCAGGGTCCTGACAACGTGGAGCAATCCTACGGAAAACCGGACGATTCAACTGGAACTGAACGAACGATGTCTACTGAGGCAGTCTACTGCGCTTATGCGACGGGACGCCTTCGTCGCCCTTGGTGGGTATCGGGTACCTTTCGTCCAGGCGGAGGATTACGACCTCTGGCTGCGGATCGCCGAACGTTATCAGCTTGCCAATCTGGAGCAGGTAGTCCTCAGGTACAGGTTTCACCCCTCGCAAATGTCGGTATCTAGACGGTCGCAGCAGTCCCTCTGTATCCTCGCCGCGAAGGCCGCAGCCTCTTCAAGAAGAAACGGGCTGCCCGACCCCCTGAACTCCGTAGTGGAAATCACCCCCGAACTGCTCGCCGGATTAGGCGTTACCAGAACGATGCAGCAGCGCCAACTTGCTTCCGACCTCAGGGATTGGGCCCGAAATCTGTGCAATGCAGGCGAATACTCAGCCGCTCTCAAAACAGCGCTTGAGGCCTTGCGGTGCAACCTGGATTACGTCGAGCGATGGATGGTTGCAGATCTGCGCTTCACGGTTGCGCGCCTCCAGTGGAAGCAGGGCAGGCCGCTAAAAAGCGGCATCAGCGCGGCTCACGCAGTTCTCACATACCCTATCATGCTAGGCCGCCCTCTAAAACCCTTGTTGCGCCGGATCGGGCTCGTTCCACCTGCAGGTGATGGCCGTGAGCCTCCGGGAAGTAGCGTATGGTGCAAGGCTGACCACGGAAGGTCAGAGAGCAAGAGGAATGGCGGTGGAAGATGATGGAGGTCACAGTGATCCTATGCACCTACAACCGGTGCCAGAGCCTCGCGAAGACACTCGAAAGTCTTTCCGCCTCCGCGCTTCCCGGCTGGATCGGTTGGGAAGTCCTCGTAGTCGACAACAACTCGAGCGACCAAACCCGGGAGACAGCCGAGGACTTTTGTCGCCGGTACCCGGGCCGTTTCCGCTATCTGTTTGAGCCGCAGCAGGGCAAGTCCTACGCTCTCAACACAGGGATCCGCGAGGCGCGCGGTGAAGTGCTGGCTTTCACGGACGACGACGTAACCATCGAGCCGACGTGGCTGCAGAATCTGTCGGCGTGCCTTAACGACGGTCAATGGGCCGGCGCAGGAGGCCGGACACTCTTGGCACAATCTTTTTCTCCTCCGCGTTGGCTCAATCTCAAGGATCCGCACAACCTTGTCATACTGGCCGCATTCTTCGACGGCGGTCTGCAGCCACGCGAGCTCCGCGAGGCTCCTTTCGGCGCCAACATGGCGTTTCGGAAAGAGATGTTTGAAAAGTACGGGCTGTTTCGCACTGACTTGGGACCCCGTCCAGGTAGCCAGATCCGGCATGAGGACGTTGAGTTCGGCCGTCGGCTGCTGGTCGCAGGAGAGCGGCTGCGTTACGAACCTTCCGCCGTTGTGTTCCACCCGGTCCCTGAAAACCGGGTTCGAAAGTCTTTCTTCCTCGCGCGGTTCTTCGATATGGGCCGGGCAATCGTCCGGGAATCGAGGCCCGGACCTGATATCCTAGGAATCTCACGACGCTGCTTCACCTTTCTCAGGCTGATGAGCACTCAACTTCCCATCGAAATCCTGCATTGGGTTCTGACTCCGAATTCTGGGCAAAGGTTCCACCAGAAGTGTGAGACCTGGAAGACAGTCGGCCAAATCGTCGAGAGCTACCGCCAGTGGCGCAGCCGCCGAGGGCAAGCGAGCGATGTGGCAAGCGAATAAGGCGAACATCGCGGGCAGCCTGTGCGTATGTGATCGTGCCAAGGCCTGCTAAAGCACCTAAAGAGCGCAGCTACCTGTAGAGTTCCCGAACTCTCTGGAGCACTTAGGGGAGGTTCTGGACAACCGTTGGACAAGTTCGGGAACTGCGAGACCAGTGGAATGCCGCCAGGATTCGAAGCAGCAGCTCAACGGCTTCGCTAAACGAGACTGTTTTGCCTAAACTTTGCGGTCACGTTGTGGCCTCGCGCTGCCCGGAGGAAATGGTTGCCTCAGAATCTGATATTTCAGACCCACAGCATCGTGGATGAAAGCAAACATTTCGTTCGTGCTGTTGCCGGACTTTGGTTCTGTGCAATGTAGCTTTATGTCGCTATTCCCCAACACGAGATTGTCCCAGGAAGTCATGCCATTGGATCGCGCGCAAGACCGGCCAAAGATTCTGTTCATTACCTCTCATTGGCCGGTCGCGGCTGCCTACGGCGCGCAGCAGCGCGTCTTGAATATTGCTAGGCTGCTTAAGCGGTTCGGAAACATATCCTTTGTCATTGTGCCCACTGAAAAGGAAGATGAAGAAACGGCACGCAGAACCGAACGCGAGTTCGATATACGTCGAGTGATACGGCCTTTGCAGGACGCACCAGCAGGTCCATTTGGTCGAATCGTGCGAAGGTTTCGTCACGAATTTGATCCGATGTATATGGCAACAGATCCCTATGTCGTGAGCCCGAATGACCGACAAGCCACTCAAGAGCTGATCGAACGGTACGATATCATATGGGTCCACACGATCAGGACCGCGAACTGGTTTCGCATCGGTAAATGGCCGCACTCGGTGCTGGATATAGATGATTTGCCAAGCCGTATATACCAATCCTCGGCCCAGTCTTCAGGAAGCCTAACAAGGCGTCTTCTCGATCGTCGAATGGCATGGATATCGCGAAGGCGCGAACTCATGCTTTCGAGACGGTTCGATGTTCTTACGGTATGCAGTGAAGAAGACAAGCTCTACTTGCGCTGTCCTGAACGAACATATGTGATTCCAAATGGTGCTAATCCGCAGGCGCCGCGTCAGATCGTCAACTCAGCGTCGCCCAAGATTGGTTTCATCGGGAACTGCACATTCAAGCCGAATGAAGATGGCCTGGTTTGGTTCATATTGAAGGTGTGGCCGCAAATCAAGAGCCAGTTTCCCTCAGCTCAGCTTCGGTTAGTAGGCCGTGGGAGCGATGGCTATCTGGCAAAATCCGGCCCAGATGTCATTGGTCGCGGATGGCTTGAGGATCCTGGAGAGGAAATTGCTTCTTGGTCGTTCATGATCGTGCCCATAAAAGTAGGTTCTGGAACACGCGTAAAAATGGCCGAAGGATTTTCAAGAAAATGTCCGATTGTTGCAACGTCGCTTGGCGCGTTCGGATATGGAGTAGAAAACGGGAAGGAGTTGCTTCTTGCCGACAGTGCTGAAGATTTTGCCTCGGCGTGCATCCTCTTGTTGAAGAAGCCCGAGCTTCGCGAATCCCTTTCAAGAGCAGCGCACGAGCGTTTTCTTGAGCGATGGACTTGGGATTCTTTTGCGGACACCATTGGCACTGCAGTCCAGGAATGCCTTACAAGTAGCAGGCAATGCGTAAGATGACTACTTTGCTCCGGCCCCAAAAATTGTCTTTCGATGGGCTCCTGTGCTCCCAGGCTCGCATCCGCAGAATGGTTGGCCGAACCGAGCGGTGACCGGTCCAATTTTTCCGGTTTTGCGCCAGATAGACAAAGGAAACTTTGGATAAAGAAAGAACGAATAGAATAAACCCCAGCGAGGGCGGTCAACAAGCTAAGCGTCTCGGACTGTCTGAAATTTGCTGGGGAGAATTGGCATCATGCCGAAAAATATACAACGTTGAGAGCGCGCGGCTTGAAGCGTTGGTCGCCACGAAGTCAAATAGGTTAGCGCTGGCGATCATCGCTACGGCCTTCGCATTGCGCTTTGCTTACTGTGACCTCTGCTGCCTCAACCCCGATGAAGCACGGCACTTCTACGCGGCTGCGCGCAGTAGCTGGCTCGAGACTTATAAGGCAGCTTTTACCCTAGCCCACCCGCCGCTCTTCATCCTGGTCCTTCATGGGGTTCTCTTCCTCGGGCGGACCGAGCTGCTTTTAAGGTTACCGAGCCTCATCGGTGGGACCACCGCACTCTGGCTTACATTCGCATGGATACGGCGCAGTCTCGGAGAGGTCCCAGCACTTGCAGGGCTCGGATTCATGGCTCTATCCCCAGCGGCTATCTCCGCCTCTACCGAGGTTCGCCAATACGGTCTCCTACTTTGCTTCGTTTGTGGTTCCCTTTATGCTACAGAGCGTACATTCACCGAGCGCTCGACATGCTGGGCAATCATCCAAGGACTCTTCCTGGTTTGTGTCCTCCTAACGCACTTCACTGCGATCGTGGTGCTAGAACCTGTCCGATAAATGCCTGAAGTGGAATTCTGTTTGTGTTTTCAACTTGATGGCGGGACAAAGGAGGTGGCGCTGGCGACTCTGCGAAATCACGAATGCGGGCACGGGGCGAAGTGACGGATGCGGAATGGGCGGTTGTGGAGCCGCTGCTGCAGTTTCCGCGGCGGGCTGACGGGCGGGGTCGTCCGCCGGCAGACACGCGGGCGGTGCTGAACGGGGTGCTGTGGATTTTGCGCACCGGGTAGTTGGAGAAGGCGTTGCGGGTGCTGGCCGGCAAGTTGCGCGAAGAAGGCAAGTTGGATTTGGACGAAGGCTTCATCGACGGCAGCTTCGCCGCGGCAAAAAAGGGGGCCCTGCAGTGGGAAAAACCAAGCGGGGCAAAGCGACCAAGATCATGGCCATCGCCGCCGGAAACAGCGTTCCTCTGGCTGTCACGATCGACTCGGCCTCGCCGCACGAGTCCAAGCTCGTCGACGAAACGCTCGCAGGAGGCTTCCTCGACGAACTGGCGGCGCGGCTGATCGGCGACAAGGCGTATGACTCCGGCCCGCTGGATCGGCACCTCGAACAGGAGTATGGGATTGAGATGATCGCGCCCAACCGGGAGAACCGCAGCCAGACTCAGGACGGCAGAACCTTGCGCCGCTACAAGCGCCGCTGGGTCGTGGAACGGATGTTTGCTTGGCTGCAATGGTTCCGCAGATTGGTCACGCGCTACGAATTTCACGCTGAAAACTTCCTCGGTATGGTCCGGCTCGGCTGCATGAAGATCATGCTGAGGTTCTTATGACGAGTATTTATCGGACCAGTTCTAGCAAGGTCTTTCCCTGCTCCCCCGAAACACCAGCTTCTTACTAACTGCTGGCTCCCCTTTCCTCCGCCACGCTAGTTTCCTTTTACGCCACCCTTGACGCCGCAAATCATGGCAGGCCATATTCAGTTCTCGGTATCCCACAAAAGTTCACCCCAAAGTTATCCCACAAAAGTTCACCCCGACGGACCGTTGACCCGCTCGTCCTTCATTGCTAATATCACCCCGACTGTTGTGACTTCCTCCCGAGGCGTCATTTGCAGCCAGTGACGCACGCTCACCTTATTCGAAGCGCGAGAGGAATTCTGAGTACTGGTTTATTTAGTTGCCGTCTGGGTCCTTGCGTAAGATTCCACACTCGCAACTAGTTCATAAGATTTTTAGTCAACTGGGCTGGAGACGGGCCTCCATACAAGGTTGCGTCGCAAGGCACAGTCCAAACTCGCTAGGAGTTTCCCATGTCAAGTGAATTGCCAGTGGTTGCTTTTCGTCGTATCCGTCGCGCTTTAATGTCTATCCATCTCTATGCTGCGGCGATGACACTGTGGCTGTGCATTTTACCTGTTGCAGCGCAGTCGGCGTACTTTAGGGGCGTAACAGAAACACTGCCCGGCAGTTATACGCATCCCTCTGATATCGCAGTCGACGGCAAGGGGAATATCTATGTTGCCGATGCTGGGGCGAATACCGTAAGCGAGATCCTGGCATCCAACGGCAGTCAAGTAACCTTGGCCAGCGGATTCAATTTCCCCCTGGGACTGGCATTAGACAGCAGCGGGAATGTCTATGTGGCCGATTACGCTAACGGCGCAGTTAAAGAGATTCTTGCGTCAAACGAGAGTGTCACTACATTGGCCAGCGGATATGACCCCCAGGGCGTAGCGGTGGATAGCAGTGGTAATGTCTATTTCTCAGATTACGTGAAAAGCAATGTATATGAGATTCTCGCAGTCGATGGCAGCATCCCAGTGTCGCCCACAATCAACATTGTGGGTGGCGGGTTTTCCGGGCCCGAAGGTTTGGCAATAGACAATCAAGGCAATATCTATATCGCCGATGTAGGCCATGGCGCAGTGAAGGAGATGCAGAACACATGCAGCAGTTCCGGTTGCGTCACTACACTGGCCAGCGGACTGAATGCGCCTGAAGGTGTAGCAGTAGACAACAGCGGGAACGTATTCGTCTCAAACACCGGCGGGAACACGTTTCTGGAAATCCTGGCAGTTGACGGCAGCATTCCCGCTTCACCCACCATCATCGCGCTCGGTAGCGGCTTCAACCATCCGATCGGTGTGGCAGTCGATGCCACAGGGGACGTATTTGTCGCAAACTACGGCGGTCCTTCTGTCCTCAAGGTCATCACTGGGGGCGTGAATTTTGGTTCCGCTCCTGTCGGCACCACTTCCACATCCAGCCCGATCACTTTCCAATTCACCTTCACTGCCGGCGGCACCATCAAGGCGCCCGTCGTCCTCACGCTGGGCGCCACGGGCCTGGATTTCACCGATACCGGCTCCGGGACTTGCACAACGAACGGTACAAGTTACGCGTATGTCTCAGGGAACACTTGTACCGTCACGGTTAAGTTTGCGCCTAAAGCCCCGGGCCTGCGCCTCGGCGCGGTACAACTTGAGAACGCGTCCGGCAACCCGATCGCGACGGCGAGGCTCTACGGAACCGGCTCCGGGCCGCAAGCCGTTTTCCCCGGCAATTCCACGCCTGCCGTCGTAGGCAGCGGATTCAGCTTTCCCACCAGTGTAGCCGTCGACGGAAGCGGCAACGTCTTCGTCGCGGATAACGGCAATGTCGCGGTGAAGGAGATTGTCGCCGTCGGCGGCAAGGTCTCTTCCAGCTCCACGGTGAACACGGTCGGAAGTGGGCTCATCGGTCCAATTGGCGTAGCGGCCGACGGCAGCGGCGATGTCTTCGTCGCGGACTTCGCTGGCAACGCCGTTGACGAGATCGTCGCTGTCAGCGGCCAGGTCTCTTCCAGCTCGACCGTCATCACGGTGGGCAGCGGATTCAACGGACCCGCCGGTGTCGCGGTGGATGCCAGCGGCGATGTCTTTGTCGCGGATAACGGCAATAACACGGTGAAGGAGATTGTCGCCGTCAACGGACAGGTCTCCGCTAGCTCGACCGTCATCATGGTGGGCAGCGGATTCAACGGACCCGCCGGAGTCGCGGTCGATGCCAGCGGCGATGTCTTCGTCGCGGACGAGGGCAATAGCGCAGTAAAAGAGATTGTCGCCGTCAACGGACAGGTCTCCTCCAGCTCAACCGTGAACACGGTTGGAAGCGGCTTCAACCAGCCAATTGGCGTGGCGGTGGATGCCAGCGGCGATGTCTTTGTCGCGGATAACGGCAATAACGCGGTGAAGGAGATTGTCGCTGTCAACGGCCAGGTTTCCTCCGGCTCGACGGTCATCACGGTGGGCACCGGATTCTCCGCGCCTTACGGAGTGGCCGTGGACGCGAGTGGGAATGTCTTCGTCGCGGACCGGCCCGGCAACGCGGTGAAGGAGATCCCTCTGGCCACTCCGCCCACGATCACCTTCCCGGCGGTGACTCAGCAGGGCACAACCGATACAGTCGATGGCCCGCTTTCAGCAACGGTTGCCAACAACGGCAACGCGACGCTGACCTTCAACCTGCCCACAACAGGCGATAATCCCAGCCTCTCCACTTCGAATTTCACTTGGGACGACCTCTCCTCCACTTGCACCCAGACCACACCAAGTTCCTCGACCGCCTTCACTCTCGCTGAAGGTGCAAGCTGCACGGTCGCTGTTGAGTTCACTCCAACAGCCACAGGAACTCTGAGTGACAACCTCTCACTGACTGACGATTCCCTCAACGCCGCAGCCGCGACCCAGCAAATCCCACTCAGCGGCACGGCAGTCGACATCACGATGACGCCGGCGGCGAACACGGTACTGCCGTCCGGTTCCGTGGGAACCGCCTATTCCGGCACGACCTTCGCGGCAAGCGGCGGTTCCGGATCGTACACTTACTCGGCAACAGGATTGCCGGCAGGTCTGACCCTCGATTCCAGCTCGGGCGCACTCTCCGGAACGCCGACCGCAGTGGCAAACTCTGCCAGCGTGACCGTTACCGTGACGGATTCGTCCAGCAGCGTTCAGGTCAGCCAAAACTACACCATCACCATCAGTCAGGGAACAGTGACGCTCAGCTGGACGCCTCCGTCGAGCATCACCTACGGAACCAACCTGTCGACAGTGCTCACAGCGACGGCCTCTGTGGGCGGGACGACCGAACCGCCATCGTTCGGTGCCGCCACCTACACCGCAAGCCTGAACCCCAGCGGAACGCCTTTCGCAGTCAACAACTCGACTGTCCTCGACGCAGGCGCCTACACGCTCACGCTGAGTTACACGCCGGGCGATACAACCGATTACACAACGCCGGCGCAGGTTCAGGTGACACTCACAGTTAACCAGGCCACAGCCACGATCAGCATCAACAACATCCCCGCGAGCCCGGTCTACAACGGCAGCTTCACGCCGGCCTACGCCTACTCGGGCAACGGTTCGCCGACGGAGTCGGTCTCCTCGACCACACCCGGCGTTTGCACGGTGAGCAGCGGGGTGGTGAACTTCGGGGGCGTGGGCACCTGCACGCTGACGGCGGCAGCGACGGCCACCACGGACTACGCGGCGGCTACAGGCACGCCGCAGTCGTTCACGGTGGGCCAGGCCACGGCCACGATCAGCATCAACAACATTCCGTCGAGCCCGGTCTATAACGGCAGCTTCACGCCGGCCTACGCCTACTCGGGCAACGGTTCGCCGACGGAGTCGGTCTCCTCCACCACACCCGGCGTTTGCACGGTGAGCAGCGGGGTGGTGAACTTCGGGGGCGTGGGCACCTGCACGCTGACGGCGGCAGCGACGGCCACCACGGACTACGCGGCGGCTACAGGCACGCCGCAGTCGTTCACGGTGGGCCAGGCCACGGCCACGATCAGCATCAACAACATCCCCGCGAGCCCGGTCTACAACGGCAGCTTCACGCCGGCCTACGCCTACTCGGGCAACGGTTCGCCGACGGAGTCGGTCTCCTCGACCACACCCGGCGTTTGCACGGTGAGCAGCGGGGTGGTGAACTTCGGGGGCGTGGGCACCTGCACGCTGACGGCGGCAGCGACGGCCACCACGGACTACGCGGCGGCTGCAGGCACGCCGCAGTCGTTCACGGTGGGCCAGGCCACAGCCACGATCAGCATCAACAACATCCCCGCGAGCCCGGTCTACAACGGCAGCTTCACGCCGGCCTACGCCTACTCGGGCAACGGTTCGCCGACGGAGTCGGTCTCCTCGACCACACCCGGCGTTTGCACGGTGAGCAGCGGGGTGGTGAACTTCGGGGGCGTGGGCACCTGCACGCTGACGGCGGCAGCGACGGCCACCACGGACTACGCGGCGGCTACAGGCACGCCGCAGTCGTTCACGGTGGGCCAGGCCACAGCCACGATCAGCATCAACAACATCCCCGCGAGCCCGGTCTACAACGGCAGCTTCACGCCGGCCTACGCCTACTCGGGCAACGGTTCGCCGACGGAGTCGGTCTCCTCGACCACACCCGGCGTTTGCACGGTGAGCAGCGGGGTGGTGAACTTCGGGGGCGTGGGCACCTGCACGCTGACGGCGGCAGCGACGGCCACCACGGACTACGCGGCGGCTGCAGGCACGCCGCAGTCGTTCACGGTGGGCCAGGCCACAGCCACGATCAGCATCAACAACATCCCCGCGAGCCCGGTCTACAACGGCAGCTTCACGCCGGCCTACGCCTACTCGGGCAACGGTTCGCCGACGGAGTCGGTCTCCTCGACCACACCCGGCGTTTGCACGGTGAGCAGCGGGGTGGTGAACTTCGGGGGCGTGGGCACCTGCACGCTGACGGCGGCAGCGACGGCCACCACGGACTACGCGGCGGCTACAGGCACGCCGCAGTCGTTCACGGTGGGCCAGGCCACAGCCACGATCAGCATCAACAACATCCCCGCGAGCCCGGTCTACAACGGCAGCTTCACGCCGGCCTACGCCTACTCGGGCAACGGTTCGCCGACGGAGTCGGTCTCCTCGACCACACCCGGCGTTTGCACGGTGAGCAGCGGGGTGGTGAACTTCGGGGGCGTGGGCACCTGCACGCTGACGGCGGCAGCGACGGCCACCACGGACTACGCGGCGGCTACAGGCACGCCGCAGTCGTTCACGGTGGGCCAGGCCACGGCCACGATCAGCATCAACAACATTCCGTCGAGCCCGGTCTATAACGGCAGCTTCACGCCGGCCTACGCCTACTCGGGCAACGGTTCGCCGACGGAGTCGGTCTCCTCCACCACACCCGGCGTTTGCACGGTGAGCAGCGGGGTGGTGAACTTCGGGGGCGTGGGCACCTGCACGCTGACGGCGGCAGCGACGGCCACCACGGACTACGCGGCGGCTACAGGCACGCCGCAGTCGTTCACGGTGGGCCAGGCCACGGCCACGATCAGCATCAACAACATCCCCGCGAGCCCGGTCTACAACGGCAGCTTCACGCCGGCCTACGCCTACTCGGGCAACGGTTCGCCGACGGAGTCGGTCTCCTCGACCACACCCGGCGTTTGCACGGTGAGCAGCGGGGTGGTGAACTTCGGGGGCGTGGGCACCTGCACGCTGACGGCGGCAGCGACGGCCACCACGGACTACGCGGCGGCTGCAGGCACGCCGCAGTCGTTCACGGTGGGCCAGGCCACAGCCACGATCAGCATCAACAACATCCCCGCGAGCCCGGTCTACAACGGCAGCTTCACGCCGGCCTACGCCTACTCGGGCAACGGTTCGCCGACGGAGTCGGTCTCCTCGACCACACCCGGCGTTTGCACGGTGAGCAGCGGGGTGGTGAACTTCGGGGGCGTGGGCACCTGCACGCTGACGGCGGCAGCGACGGCCACCACGGACTACGCGGCGGCTACAGGCACGCCGCAGTCGTTCACGGTGGGCCAGGCCACAGCCACGATCAGCATCAACAACATCCCCGCGAGCCCGGTCTACAACGGCAGCTTCACGCCGGCCTACGCCTACTCGGGCAACGGTTCGCCGACGGAGTCGGTCTCCTCGACCACACCCGGCGTTTGCACGGTGAGCAGCGGGGTGGTGAACTTCGGGGGCGTGGGCACCTGCACGCTGACGGCGGCAGCGACGGCCACCACGGACTACGCGGCGGCTGCAGGCACGCCGCAGTCGTTCACGGTGGGCCAGGCCACAGCCACGATCAGCATCAACAACATCCCCGCGAGCCCGGTCTACAACGGCAGCTTCACGCCGGCCTACGCCTACTCGGGCAACGGTTCGCCGACGGAGTCGGTCTCCTCGACCACACCCGGCGTTTGCACGGTGAGCAGCGGGGTGGTGAACTTCGGGGGCGTGGGCACCTGCACGCTGACGGCGGCAGCGACGGCCACCACGGACTACGCGGCGGCTACAGGCACGCCGCAGTCGTTCACGGTGGGCCAGGCCACAGCCACGATCAGCATCAACAACATCCCCGCGAGCCCGGTCTACAACGGCAGCTTCACGCCGGCCTACGCCTACTCGGGCAACGGTTCGCCGACGGAGTCGGTCTCCTCGACCACACCCGGCGTTTGCACGGTGAGCAGCGGGGTGGTGAACTTCGGGGGCGTGGGCACCTGCACGCTGACGGCGGCAGCGACGGCCACCACGGACTACGCGGCGGCTACAGGCACGCCGCAGTCGTTCACGGTGGGCCAGGCCACGGCCACGATCGGCGTGAACAACATCCCCGCGAGCCCGGTCTATAACGGCAGCTTCACGCCGGCCTACACCTACTCGGGCAACGGTTCGCCGACGGAGTCGGTCTCCTCGACCACACCCGGCGTTTGCACGGTGAGCAGCGGGGTGGTCAACTTCGGGGGCGTGGGCACCTGCACGCTGACGGCGGCAGCGACGGCCACCACGGACTACGCGGCGGCTACAGGCACGCCGCAGTCGTTCACGGTGGGCCAGGCCACGGCCACGATCAGCATCAACAACATCCCCGCGAGCCCGGTCTACAACGGCAGCTTCACGCCGGCCTACACCTACTCGGGCAACGGTTCGCCGACGGAGTCGGTCTCCTCGACCACACCCGGCGTTTGCACGGTGAGCAGCGGGGTGGTGAACTTCGGGGGCGTGGGCACCTGCACGCTGACGGCGGCAGCGACGGCCACCACGGACTACGCGGCGGCTACAGGCACGCCGCAGTCGTTCACGGTGGGCCAGGCCACGGCCATGGTGACGTGGACCCCCGCCGCGACCATCTCCTATGGAACCAGCCTCGCCGGCGAATTGGATGCAAGCGCGGCGTACAAAGGCCAGAATGTTGCGGGCACGTTTAGCTACACAGCTCAACCCACGGGTGGCGCGGCAACGGCGGTGACAGGTGCAACGATTCTGCCGCCGGGAGGCTACACGCTCGCAACCTCGTTCGCTCCAACTGACCCGACGGACTACAACACCGTCACGGACTCCGCGGCCATCACTGTCTCCCAGGCGACACTGACTGTGGCGGCCAACGACGCGACAAGGGTCTATGGCGTCGCCAATCCGGTCTTCACCGGCAGTGTTACAGGCGCGGTTAACGGCGATACCTTCACCGAGAGCTTTTTAACTTCGGCCACAATCGCTTCCAATGTTGGAACCTACAGCATAGTTCCCTCTGCTGCGGGCGCAAATCTTGCCAACTATACCGTTACGGTGCAGAATGGCACGCTGACCATTACGCAAGCGGGGACAACCACCTCGCTGAACGTGAGCAGCGGCTCTATTACACCAGGACAGAGCGTCACGTTAACGGCCCAGGTTGCATCCACAACCACAGGCGCCCCTACAGGTTCGGTCAACTTCTACGACGGAGCCACCTTGCTTGACACCGCAACGCTCGCAGGGGGCACGGCGTCATTTGCCACTACAACGCTCTCCGCGGGAACGACACACCAGTTGACAGCGGTCTACAGCGGAGATACCAACTTCGCCACCAGCAGCACTTCGTTATCCACCCCGACCATAGTGGCGGCGCTCGACTTCTCCGTGGCGGCCTCGGGTACCACAAGCCAGACGGTGAATCCCGGCAGCGCGGCAACGTATCAGTTCGTCGTCGCCCCGCTTTACGGAACGTATGCGGGTCCTGTGACGTTCACAGTCACTGGCCTTCCCCCGGGGGCCTCGGCCACATTCGCTCCCCCATCCATTCCGGCCAACGGTGGTCAGCAGACGGTGACAATGACAATTCAAACCGCAACCACAACCGGGGCCTTGCAACCGGCGCCTTCGACCGGGCGGACGAGGATGCCACTCGCGCTTGCTTTCTTGCTGTTACCGTTGCTCGGCGTCCGCCGCTTGCGCCGTCAGGGACAAAGGCTGAGCCGCGTGCTCTGCCTGCTGCTGCTTCTCCTAAGCGGCGCAGCCACTATCGTTCTCAGCGGCTGCGGCGGCCATCCGGCCTCGACGCAGCAGCCTGAAACCCACACACTCACTCTCACGGCGTCCAGTGCCAATTTGCAACATTCCACCACATTCAATCTAACCGTGCAGTAGAACTGCAGTAGAACACATCACGTCGGAACATCCAGGGCCGCGCGCACCAGGGCCGGCGGCGCAATGGGGCGAAGTTAGTCCCTTTCTGCGCTACCGGCCCTTCGTGCATTCAGCCGTACTCGCCAGAACTACGGAAGCGTCACGCTGACCATGTTGGAGGGGGCGCTGGTGACGCCGGAGGCGTCGACACTCTCGACGATGTAGTCGTAGGTCGCGCCGGCCTGGACCGTGGCGTCTACGTAGGTGGTCCCGCTGATCGTCGACGCGTTCAACTGCGGATACGAAGTTCCGCCGTTCGCTGATCGATAGACGTTATACCCGGCCACGGGATCCGAAGAACTGCTCGGCGCATCCCACGCCAGATTCACCTCATAGGATGACGTCTCCCCTGCCCCGCTCAGGCTGATCACCGTCGAGCCGCCGGTTGACGAGTTGCTGGTGATGGTCACCTGGCCTGTCGCCGCTCCCGCCGTGGTGGGATCGAACTCGACCTCCAGTGTCACTGCCTGGCCATCCATTATGGCAAGCGGAAATGAAAGACCCGATATCGAGAAACCCGCGCCTGATACCGTCGCGCCAGTAACCGTAATCGCCGATGTGCCCGAAACAGTCAATTGAACGTCTTGCGTTACGGCCGTATTCAAAGGCACGTCGCCAAATGCAATGCTTGAGGTGTCGATGTTCAATCCCGCGGCGGCCACATCCAATTGCAGAGCAAAACGTATCGAACTGCTCCCCGCGCTGGCCGTCATTGTCGCCGTCTGAGCCGTACTCACCGCCGTGACCGTCGCCGTGAAGCTGGCAGTGCTGGCCCCGGCCGCCACGGTTACTGAGGATGGCACCGTCACCGCCGGGTCGCTGCTGGCCAGGCTTACGGTGAACCCACCTGTCGCCGCCGCCGTGTTCAGCGTCACCGTGCAGCGATCTGTTCCCGCTCCGGTCATCGAACTGCTTCTACAGCTCAACGCGCTCAATACTGTTGTGTCCGACGCGTTGGCGGTCGTTCCCATGCCGCTGAGCCCGATCACCAGAGTTCCGTTTGCGGCCGAGTTGCTGATGATCGTCAATTGACCTGTCGCCGCTCCAGGGGCGGCGGGAAAAAAGTTCACATTGAAGCTATAGGTACCACCGGCAGCTACCGTAACCGGAAGGTTGGCTCCGCCACTGAAAGAAAACGCCTGACCCGCGATAGTCATCTGCGAAACTTCCACGGCCGCCGTTCCTTGGTTCACCAAAGAAACACTTGAGCTGGCCGTCTGGCCCACGGACACCCCCTCAAAAGTGACAACAGTTGGGGATACCTGGAGAGATCCTGCGTCCGCAGCCGGACTGATAATCTTCCCCCCAACGCAGCCGCATAGTCCGACTAGCAGGCAGCAGGAAAACAATAGAAGAAGCACTGAGCACCGGCGGCCGGCGCGGCTGGCACACGCGGGCACGTGCGCTTTGTCCTGCTTTAACCCGGAAGAATGACTATAAGGAGCATGAACCGTTGTAAAGTTACGGTACAACGGCGCGCAAAAAGGAATGTCGCGCAGACGCCTCACTGGATAAATCCCTTAAGAATCGTGGTACTTCGTGGCCCATGGCCTCACCCCAGAGGCCTAGGACCGGATGTTCAACTTAAGCCCTCGTCAGACCGCAAGCCAGCGCCTCGAAAGGCGCATCTGTAAGTCACGATGGGCATCCTTCGAAACGCTCTTGTGCATAAGGAAACAATGAGGTTATGCAATCCTCTTGCCAAATCGATTGCATAAGGATGCGATTTCCTATTTCCCTCATAGAATGAAACTTGAAGCAGAGTGAGCGACGGAGAACGAGATATGCCGTAGGCGCAAAGGTCATCGAGTGTATGTAATTTATTCCTAGATGCGCATAAATTTCCTATTGGCGCAGGCCGGCTTCTGCCTCAACTGCGGTCCGGCTCGATCCCTGGGAACTGAAGTCAGGCAAGAGGATCGCAATCAGCTAATTGAGGCGATCCCTTATGCGGATTGCTGGATTGGAAAGTCCGGGTAGAGGCGGGCTGCGATCACCCGGGGCGTGTCCGCCTCAGTTCAGCGAACTACGGAATCGTGGCGCTGGCCATGTTGGAGGGGACGCTGGTGACGCCGGAGGCGTCGACACTCTCGACAATGTAGTCGTATGTCTGCCCGGCCTGAACGTTGCTATCGGTGTATGCCAGTTCGCTGCTATTCACCGACGACAGAAGTTGGTACGACGTGCTCCCGCTGGGTGCCCGATAGACGTTATAACCGGCGACCGGATCGGAAGAGCTGGCCGGCGCATCCCAGGTCAGGTTCACCTGGATTGTCTCCCCTGTGCCGCTCAGCGGGATCGCCGCCGTGGGATTTGTGGAGGAATTGCTGGTGATGGTCAGCGTGCCGGTCGCTGCGCCAGCAGCGGTGGGGTTGAACTCCACGCTGAGGGTCGCGCTCTGAGTGGGATTCAGGGTCAATGGGAAGCTGGCGCCGGAGACGGAGAAACCGGTCCCGGCGACCGTCGCGGCGCTGACGGTCACTGCCGCAGTCCCCGTTGAGGACAGGGTCACCGACTGGGTCGCGGGCGAATTCACGTAGACATCGCCGAAGCCGATGCTCGTTGCGTCAATGCCCAGCGTGGGCACACCGGCGTTCAATTGCAGGGCAAAGGTCTTGGCCACGCTGTTGGCGCTGGCGGTCAGCGTCGCCGTCTGTGCCGTACTCACTGCTGCAACCGCCGCCGTGAAGCTGGCCGTGCTGGCCGCGGCTGCCACGGTCACGCTGGCCGGCACCGTGACGGCCGAGTTGTTGCTGGCCAGGCTGACTGCGAATCCGCCCGTGGCCGCTGCTGCGTTCAGGGTCACGGTGCAGCTATCCGTTCCCGCCCCGGTCATCGATCCGCTGCTGCAACTCAGCGCGCTCAATACCGGCACGCCCGTGCCGCTCAGGCTGACCAGGGTCGTAGTGCCGCTGGAGGAGTTGCTGGTCAGGGTGAGGGAGCCGGAAGCTGCTCCTGCTGCCGTGGGGTCGAACTGCACGGTCAGTGTAGCCGTCTGAGTGGGATTCAGGGTCAACGGGAAGGTGGCGCCCGAGACGGTGTAGCCGGTTCCGGCCACCGTGGCCGCGCTGATCGTGACCGCAGCGGTCCCGGTTGAGGACAGCGTCACGGACTGCGTCGTGGCCGTGCTTACGTTGACGTTGCCGAACGACAGGCTGGACGGACTCACGCCCAGCGTGGGCACACCGGCGTTCAATTGCAGGGCAAAGGTCTTGGCCACGCTGTTGGCGCTGGCGGTCAGCGTCGCCGTCTGTGCCGTACTCACTGCTGCAACCGCCGCCGTGAAGCTGGCCGTGCTGGCCGCGGCTGCCACGGTCACGCTGGCCGGCACCGTGACGGCCGAGTTGTTGCTGGCCAGGCTGACTGCGAATCCGCCCGTGGCCGCTGCTGCGTTCAGGGTCACGGTGCAGCTATCCGTTCCCGCCCCGGTCATCGATCCGCTGCTGCAACTCAGCGCGCTCAATACCGGCACGCCCGTGCCGCTCAGGCTGACCAGGGTCGTAGTGCCGCTGGAGGAGTTGCTGGTCAAAGTCAGTTGGCCTGTCGCCGTACCGGCAGCAGTAGGGTCGAACGCGACGCTCAGCGTCGCTTTTTGATTGGGATTCAAAGTCAGCGGGAAGGTAACCCCGGAGACGGAAAAACCGGTTCCAGCCACCGTGGCCGCGCTCACGGTCAGCGCAGAGCTTCCCGTCGAGGATAGAGTCAGCGATTGCGTTGTCGTGGTGCCCACGTTCACGCTGCCGAAGGCCACACTGGACGAACTAAGGCTCAACGTGATCGTTGCTGCGCCCAGCTCCAGTCCGAAGGTCTTCGTCCGGCCGCCGGCGCTGGCGGTCAGGGTCACGGCCTGCGCCGTGCTCACTGCCGTCGCCGTCGCTGTAAAGCTGGCGCTGCTGGCCCCGGCCGAAACGGTTACCGAGGATGGCACCCTGACGGCCGAGTTGTTGCTGGTTAGGCTTACGCTAACCCCGCCGGTCGGGGCTGCGGCGCTCAAAGTAGCCGTGCAGCTATCCGTCCCCGCTCCGGTCATCGAACTGCTCGTGCAGCTCAGCGCCGACAGCACTGGCACGCCTCGGCCCGTCAGACCGACTTTCTTTAGCGCCCCGTCCACCGAGTTACTGGTCAGATCGAGCTCGCCTGTCGCCGAACCTACGGCGGTGGGATCGAACTGAACGGTGAGCGTGGTCGTTTGATTGGGGCTCAGGGTGAGCGGGAAGGTGGCTCCTGAGGCCGAGAAGCCGGCCCCTGACAGGGATGACGCACTGACCGTCACTGCCGCAGCCCCTGTTGAAGACAGAGTGAGCGTCTGCGCCGCCGGCGTGTTTACTGCTAAATCCCCGAAATCCACGCTTGTGGTGCTCAGGCTGAGCGTGGATGCCGCGTTGAGTTGCAGAGCGAAGGTTTCTGACACGCCGCCCGCACTGGCGGTCAGCGTCGCGGATTCGGTGGAATTCGCCGGGGAGACCGTCGCGGTAAAGCTGGCGCTGCTTGCCCCGGCCGCCACGCTTACCGGGGATGGCACGCTCACTAATGAATTGTTGCTGGCCAGGCTCACTGTGAACCCTCCGCTGGCCGCCGCCGCGTTCAATGTCACCGTGCAGCTATCCGTTCCCGACCCGGTCATCGAGCTGCTCGTGCAATTCAGCGCGCTCAGTACCGGCACGCCCGTGCCGCTCAGGCTGACGCTCGCCGGCGATCCGGTCAACGAGTTGCTCGTCAGCGTGAGTTGACCTGTGGCCGCGCCAGCAACGCTGGGATCGAATTCGACGGTCAGCGTCGCCTTCTGGCCGGGACTCAGTGTTAGCGGCAGACCCCCGCCGGAAATCGCAAAGCCGGTCCCCGACAGCGCCGCTGTGCTCACCGTTACCGCCGCAGTTCCAGTCGAGGACAGAATCAGCGATTGTGTCGTCTCTGCGCCCACGTTCACGCTGCCGAACACCAGGCTGGATGCGCTGAGGCTAAGCTCAGGCGCCGAGGCGCCCAGTTGCAGACCAAAAGTCTCTGTCACGCCGCCCACGCTGGCGGTTAATGTCGCCGCCTGCACTGTGGTTACTGGGGAGACAGTCGCCGTGAAGTCGACGCTGTTTGCATCTGCCGGTATGGTCACTGAGGACGGCACCGCCACGGCGCTGTTGCTGCTTGCCAGGCTCACCCCGAGACCGCTACTGCCCGCCGCCGCATTCAGCGTCACCGTACAGCTATCCGTTCCCGCTCCGGTCATCGAGCTGCTCGTGCAGCTCAGCGCGCTCAGCACAGGCACGCCTGTGCCCATTAGCCCAACGATGGTGGAGGATCCGGGCAACGCGTTGCTGGCGATGGTCAATTCACCCGTCGCCGCTCCTGTTGCGGAAGGATTGAATTGGATGCTCAGCGTGACGCTGCTATTCGCGCCAACCGTCATAGGTAAGCTGCTCTGGCCGATCAGAGAAAAGGATTGGCCGCTCAAATCAAGCTGAGTGATTGAAACGGACGCTGATCCTTGGTTCGTGAGAGTAACGCTCGCGCTCGCTGTTTGACCGACAGCTACAGAGCCAAAATTTACGGGGTTGGTCGAGGCGACGAGCGTTCCGGCCGCGGAATCCATCGCCGCATCTTTCAACACAGCGGGGCCCGCACAACCGCACACAGCAAGGCTGCAGCAGAGCGTAAACAGCAACCCGATTCGCGTTGGCGTCAACTGGTGCATTTGCATTCGAGCACGCGCACCAGCTTCATCGGCCCGGCGAGATGAAAGTTGATTGGCAACGCAAAAGTAATCATTAGTGAGTTACTCTAGTGGCTAATTATAGGGGGGAATAGGGTACTAAAAAACATTACCAGACATTACTTCCGGGGTGATTTTCCCGGATCGGTAATGCCACTTTCGTGTTATTCGGAATAGGACGAAGAAAAATCCAGTTCCCGCTGGGCGGAAGGGAATGGAAAGAACTAAGAAGTAAAGTTGGGAGGCAACTTACAGTGGGGCCTACAGATAGCGTTGGCTGAGTGAATTTGGTGATGCATCTTCGTGCGGCCCGGCTAATGGTGGCTAACGGCCCTGAGGCATTTCGTATACGCTCTCACAACATCTTTGCGATCGCCGCCAGTTGCATAAACGGCGTTCCCTCGTAGATGGTTCCGGCCTTGGCACAGAGGCCGAACTTTTCCACAGGAAATTCTTCGGCAAATCCAGATCCTCCTATAGCGGGTCTCCTGCAGGTGGTGGCCAAGGCACAATCGCTACGTGGCTTTTTCATCAGGAAAAAGCCACCTTGAATACTGTCCGAAATGGCGCATCGTTGCAGGAGAACCGCCGTAGGATCTCGACTGCCAGGCTTGCTACGCGTTCACCCAAGTGCGACGCGAAGTATTTGCACATGGCCGCTTCCTTGCGGAATTCGAGCTGCGCGCCTTTCCGTCGCGCGGCGTCGTATACGAACGGCAGGAGGCGCCGGTTCGAGCACTTCTCCCAATGGATATAGGAATTCAAAGCAGCCAGGTTGACGCGAACGCCAGTGCGCGGCGGCCTTCAACACAGTTGGCGCTCGACAGGATGTGGAGAAATGCCTTACGCGCCCGCTAGAGCGGCATGAGCCATGCCGCCGCCGGCGTCAGGCTCGACGTGCGTGACCGCTGGCGCCGTGTCGGGAGCGTGGGACAGCTCCCATGCCGAGCGATCCTTCAGCAACCGCGAGACAAAAGCGGTGTGCATGGCGTGGCCGGCGCGCACCGCCACCACGTGTCCCTCAAGCCTGCGGCCAGCCAGCGCCAAATCGCCGATCAGATCGAGAACCTTGTGCCGTACGTACTCGTCGGGGAAGCGCAGCGGTCCGTTCTCCGGGCCGCTCTTGCCCAAAATAATTGCGTTCTCCGGGCTGGCGCCACGAATCAGACCCATGTCGCGCAGCCGCTGCTCATCGGCTTTGTAGCCAAAGGTGCGGGCCGGAGCGATCTCGGAACCGTATGTTTCCGCCGCCAAATCGACGCAGGTTTTCTGCTGGCCGATGGGCGCGGGGAAGTCAATGGTGTACGAGATCCGGTAACCCGAGCCGGGATAAACGCCGATAAATTTGTCGCCCTCGCGGACTTCCACTGCGTGCAGTACGCGGAGGGTCTCGCGGCGGCGGCGTTGCTCGCGGATACCAACGCGTAAGAACGCTTCTACATAAGGCATGGCGCTGCCATCGAGGATCGGCAGCTCCAGGTTGTCGATCTCGGCGATCACGTTGTCGACGCCCATGCCGATGAGCGCCGAAAGCAGGTGTTCCGTGGTGGAGATGAGCACGCCTTGGCGCATCAGGCTGGTGGCGTAGCTCACCTTGGCCACGTTGCGGCCGGTAGCTGGAATTTCAAAGTTATCCAGGTCTGTACGGCGAAAAACAATGCCCGAACCTGCGGCGGCTGGCAGCAGGCGCATAGCCACCGGCGCGCCCGAATGCAGCCCTACGCCGGCAAATTCCAGCGGTGCTGCAATGGTCTGTTCCAAGTGAGCGGCTTGAGCCAATTCCTCTCTCCGGGGCAGAAAACCTGACCGAAGGCTAGATTAGCCGAGATGCGGAAATCCTGTCGTGTGGCATTTTTGCCACACTATGCGCCTGCCTGTCCTGCGGAACCTTATGCATTACCCCGGTCGCAGCGCGGCCTAAGGGTCGTAGAATCAAAGAGACTTTCAGGGAACGAGCGAAGTCAGGTGGGAAGACAAGGAGGGCGCATGCCCGGGACTTCCGATTCCAGCATTTCCATGCGGGCGCTGCTGGCTGGGGCCCGGCTCAAGCAGGCAAGCCTGGTTGAACTCGTCAGCCAATTGGTTCGCTATGAGTCGCCCTCCGATGACAAAGCCGCGGTGGACGCATGCGTTGCCCTCGCCGCCACCCGCGCCAGGCGCCTGGGCGGCCGGGTGAAGCTGCACCGCCAGCACGGCTTTGGCAACGTGCTTGAGGCTCGCTTCGGCCCGCGGAAGCCGGTTGCTCGCGAAAACCCTGTAAAGCCTATCCTTTTGCTCGGCCATCTGGACACGGTTTGGCCGCTGGGCACACTCAAAACAATGCCGTGCCGTTTGAGCGGCGGACGGCTCTGGGGCCCTGGAACGCTCGACATGAAGGCGGGCGCGGCCATGGCGCTCACTGCCCTGGAGATGCTGGCGGAAGCTCGCCTGCTGCGGCGGGAGATCGTGCTCCTGTTGACCGGCGAGGAGGAGATCGGCAGCCCGGTTTCGCGGCCGGTCATCGAGGCGCTGGCCAGAACCTGCGCCGCAGTCTACGTGCTGGAGCCGGCGCAGGGTTTGGCCTGCAAGACGGCGCGCAAAGGAATAGGCAACTGGCGCATCGGGGTCCACGGGGTGGCCGCCCATGCGGGCGTGGACTTTGAAAAAGGAGCAAACGCCATCCGCGAGCTGGCGCGCGTGGTGGAGACGGTGAGCGCCTGGACGGATCTTAAGCGCGGCCTGACGGTGAGCGTGGGGGTAGCGGGGGGCGGCGCCAAGAGCAACGTGATTCCCGCCGAGGCGTGGGCAGAGGTGGACGTTCGCATCGCGCGCTCAGCCGACGGCCCGCTCATCGAGCGCAAGTTTGCCGCGCTCGAGGCCGCGGATTCGCGCTGCGCGCTGACCGTGTCCGGTGGCATCGGCCGGCCGCCGATGGTGCGCAGCCGCGGGACGGTGCGGCTCTACCATAAGGCTCGGGCACTGGCCCGGGAGTTGGGTTTTACACTCGACGAGGCCGCGACCGGCGGCGCCTCCGACGGCAACTTTACCGCCGCGCTGGGCATTCCAACGCTCGACGGCATGGGTGCGGTAGGCGAGGGCGCGCACGCGCGCCACGAGTCGGTCTTCGTCGAGCATCTGGCGCCGCGCACTGCTCTGCTGGCGGGCATGATGGTGGGCTGATGCGCGCTTGGCTTCGGTCACTCCGGCCTGATAAACTCCCCTGTGGAATCGAGTTGGAGACTCTGCTTACCATGAAACGATTTGTCCTTTTCCTCTTTCTCGCGGCATGTACGGCAGCCGCCAGCGCCCAAACCGCTCCCAAAGCGTCTGCAACCAAATCGGCAACGCCCAAGAGCGCTTCTTCTACTTCCACAACCACCAAGCCCTCCACCGCCAAGCCGTCCACAACAGCCCGCGCGCCGGAGCCGTGGATCAAGCTTCCGCCGGGCGTGCCCAGGGTCGCTCACGGTCCGGTCATGATGCCCTTCGCAGTGCGCTATGAGGACATCAAGATCGGCACCGGCGCTGAGGGCGAGCCGGGCCAGCTCTGGCACCTGAAGTACACCGCCTGGCTCGCGGCCGACGGCGTCGAATTCGACTCCTGGGAGGATCACAACAGGCAGCCGATCGTGGGCAAGGACGGCAAACCCGAGCTCGGTCCCGACGGCAAGCCCAAGATGGGCGATCCGGAGCTCCTTGTGGTCAGGAAGAGCATGCACAACATAATCCCCGGCGTCGATTACGGAATCGAGGGCATGAAGATCGGCGGCAAGCGGCGGATCTTCGTTCCCTGGCAGCTGGCCTTCGGAACGCAAGCCATTCCTGCCCGTCCTGGCCATCCCGCCGTTCCGGCCAAGTCCGACCTGATCTTCGACATGGAGCTGGTGAATGTGACGGAATTGCCGCAGCATGCGTATCCACCGGCGTCCGGCGCCAGCGCCCAACCCAATGCCGCGCCGCCCGCTCCTGCGGTGCCTGCAAGCACTGCCCCGCCCGCAGCCAAACCGGCCACAGCTACGCCGGCGCAGCCGGCAGCGCCGGCTCAACCGCAGACGCAGCCGAAGTAGCGCGCGGTTCTCGCAAATCCTTCAGGCCACGCCGGCAGGCAACTCCGGCGTGGCCGCGATGAGCTGCCGCGTGTAGGCCTCGCGCGGATGCGCGCACAGCGCCTCGGCCTCGCCGGTCTCCACCAGCCTTCCATGCTCCATCACCGCGATGCGCGTGCTCAGGTAGCGCGCCAGCGTCGTTTTTCCAGATCTGGATTCGCCCGCCAGGCCCAGCGTCTCGCCCTTCTGAATCGTCAGCGACACGTTGTCCACCACGGTCTGCTCCGTGGTGTGCAGTCCCATGCGGCGCGGATAGCTCTTTGACACCGAGTTAACCTCGACCAGCGGCATGTGTCGATGGTAAACGCGCAGGATGCCGCTATGATTGGGTCAAGTACGCCTTCGGCGGCAGACGATCCATGACTCCGGTTGTTTTCATCTCGGCGGGGGAGGCCAGCGGCGAGCACTACGGCGCGCTGCTGGCCGCGGAATTGCGCCGCCAGTTCGCGGCTGCCGGAGTCGCGCCGCAGTTCTTCGGCATGGGCGGCGCACGCATGGAAGCGGCAGGCGTGGAGCGCATAGTCCGCTCGGAAGACATGGCGGTGATGGGCCTGACCGAGGTGGTGCTGCATCTGCCGCGCATCTATCGTGAGTTCCGCAAGCTGAAAGCGGCCATTCGCGCGCGGCGGCCCGATGTGGCCGTGCTCATCGACTTTCCCGAGATCCATTTCCGGCTGGCGAAGGAGTTCCACCGCCTGGGCGTTCCGGTGATTTACTTCGTCAGCCCGCAGCTCTGGGCGTGGAAGCAGCATCGCATCCGTCTGGTGCGCAAATATGTGCGCCGCATGTTGGTCATCTTTCCTTTTGAAGAGCCGTACTATCGCCGGCGGGGCGTAAAGGCGGAGTTTGTCGGCCATCCGCTCGCCGATTTGCCCCAGCCCGCCATTGGCCGCGAGCAGTTTGCGGCGGAGAACGGGCTGGATCCGGCGAAGACCTGGATCGGCCTGCTGCCGGGTAGCCGCCTCCGCGAGATCGAAGATCACCTGCCGGAAATGCTTGAGGCCGCGCGGAAGCTGGCGCAGTCTGCGCCCGGTGCAGTTCAGCTCTCATCCGCGTACGAGTTTCTGGTTCCTTTGGCTCCCACGCTCGATGCAGCACAGCGGCTGGCGGTATCGCGCCTGGCGGAAACAAGCGGCAGCGGACTGCGCGTGCGGCTGGTCGAGGACGCCCGCGCCGCCCTCTTCCATGCCCGGGCCTCGGTGGTGGCCAGCGGAACGGCTACGGTAGAGGCGGCGCTGATCGGCAATCCTTTTGTGGTGGTGTATCGCGTCTCGCCGCTCACCTATGCCATCGCCAAACGGGTAGTCAAGGTACCCCATGTGGCCATGGCCAACCTGATCGCCGGCAAGCGCGTGGTTCCCGAGCTGATCCAGAATGACTTCACCGCGCCAAATATCGTCCAACAGCTTGAACGGCTGCTACCCGACGGGCCGGCCCGGGAGTCCATGAGAATGGAGCTGGGGGCCATACGGGAGGCGCTGCGAGTGCAGCCGGCGAATGGCCGGTGCGAAGGGCCCGGCGCCATGGAACGAGTCGCTGGGATTGTCTTGCAGGAACTCGGAGCAGCTATCCCCGTGGCCGCGGAGGCCGCGCAACACTGAGAAAAGTCGGGATTTCCCCGCGAAATGAAAACCGGCGAACAATCGGCGCCAAGAACGAGCAGCGGCATGAGAATGAACATTAGGGTGCGGAGAGACATGAGAGGCTTGCGGTTCGAAGGCAGACGGCTTGTGAGCCGATGCGCGGCGCTCGGCCTGCTGGCCGCGGCCTGCCTGGGGATGGCAACGGCGCCGGCCGCCGCGCAGCAGCGGCCAGGGCCGAACATCGCCAGTTACGTGATCGACGCCGAACTGGACACCACGGCGCATCATCTGACCGCCACCGCGGTGGTGGGTTTTACCGCGCCCGCCAATCTGGATGTGGTGACCTTTGGCTTTCACCCGGCGCTCAAGGTCACCAAAATTACCGATGAGGCCGGCAAACTGCTCGACGGGGAGCGGACGGCCGACGGATCCATCCGGGTGACGCCTTCCACGCCGCTTGTTCCCGGCCAGACGGTGCACTGGACCTTCGTCTACGACGGCGCCATTACCGGCAACGAGGATGGGCCGGTGGAGGGTTTGAAGCTGGCGGCCATCCAGGAACCCATCAGCTATCTGCTGTATCCCGCGCGCTGGTTTCCCATGACCGGCTACATGACCGATCGCTTCACGGCCCAGATGCGCATCCGCGTTCCGCAAGGGATGCGGGTGCTTTCCAGCGGCGCCGTGGGGGCGTCGAAGCCGGTAAAGCTTTCCACCGGCAAGCCGGGCGACGAATACGACTTCAACTGGACCAAGCCGGGGTTTCCGGGGACCGTGATTGCCGGCCGGTTTGTGCCGCCGGTTTCAGTCGGGCCGGGCAGCGTGAAGGTGTACGTGACCATCGGCCATCAGGCGTCGGCAAACCAACTGGCGCAGACGGCCAACCGGGAGTTTGACTTCTTTACTGACACCTTTGGCGAGCCGGAGACCAGCCGGTTGAACGTGGTCGAGCTGCCTGACGACACTCTGCCCGCGGCCTACGCGCCGGAGCTGGCTGCGATTCAAGGTTCGCGGGTGGGCGACAAGTCGGCCGTGCGGCTGCTGGCGAATACCATCGCCCACCAGTGGTGGGGATGCGAGGTGAGCCCCAAGACGCTGAACGACGCCTGGATCACCAACGGCATGTCGCGCTACGGAGAGCTGATGGTTTTGGAAGACGAGAGCGGCAAGAGCGCGCTGCGGGCCGCCCTGGAAGACGTAAGCGCCGGCGCTCTGGCCTACGACACCGTGCCGCTCTCCAGCTCCGGGCGGCTCGATCCTTTCTCGCCCCAGTTTCAGTCCATGACCCTCGAAAAGGGCGCCATGATCTTCCACATGTTGCGCTGGGAGGTGGGCGACAAAGCCTTTGACGCCATCCTGAAGGGCGCTCTGAGCCAATACACCGACAGCTCCATCCGCACCGAAGACTTTGAGAAGGTGGCCGAGGCGCAGAGCCAGCACCAGTTGCTGCCGTTCTTCTCCCAATGGATCGACGGCACCGGAGCGCCGCGCTTCACCGACAAGTACGCCGTTTACCGGCTGGGCAACAACAAGGGCTTTCGCACCATTGGCGAGATCGACCAGGATCTCGATCTCTTCAACATGCCGGTGGAACTGCGCATCGAAACCGAGGGCAAGACGGAAAATCAGAGGATCGATGTGGTGGGCACCGACACGCAATACGTTGTGGATACCTTCGGCCGTCCGCGGCGGATCAGTATCGATCCCGGCGACTGGGTGCTCAAGACCACCCCCGACCTGCAGGTGCGTATCGCCATCCTGAAGGGGCAGCAACTGGTGGCGCAGGGCGATCTGGTCGGCGCTCTGGCCGAATATAAAAAAGCGCTCGACGCCAACCCGTTGAGCTCCCTGGCCAGCTATCGCATTGGCGAAGTGCTGTTTACGCAGCACAACTACCAGGCCGCGGTGAACGCCTTTCGCGACGCGCTGCGCGGCGACGACGAACCGCCCTGGACCGAGGTCTGGAGCCACATCGCCATTGGCAAGATATTCGACCTGACCGGGCAGCGCGACCGGGCCGTGAACGAGTACCGGCTGGCCGTGCAGACCAACGACAATACCCAGGGAGCCGTTAACGAGGCCCGTGTGTACCTGCAAAAGCCCTTCACGCAGCCCGAAAACAACTGATCCACCGCGAATTCGCTTGCGGTTTTGATTGAAAAAATGTATCCTCAGATCGTATTTGCTCCCCGCCTGACTCGTCCGAAAGGGCACTCGGGCGGGGTTATCTATTTCTAGTCTCCTGTCTCCGAAGTTCGCATCAAAAACAAAGCAGTCATCCTGAGCGGAGTCCGTCGCGGCGGACGGAGTCGAAAGCCTGCCCTGAGCGAAGTCGAAGGGGACCTGCATTTGGGGTGCGCGATTTATGTGACAAACTTTAGAGACACCACACTAGTGTCCTGAGTCTGAAGTTCGCATCACAAATAAGCTGTCATCCTGAGAGCCTGTGACCTTTTGCATTCGCATGCGCGAAGTGGATGGAGATTTCCTCAGCGAGAGCAGTTATAAGCAGAGATATGGGAACGGTGGGTTGTGGCGATAGTGGGTGGGGAGTTCGTTTGCGTGTACCTGAGCGGCGTCAGATGGGTTGGGTGGCGCAGTGTGCGGACGATTTGGTGGGTCCGGAACACCGGGTGCGAGCGGTGGCGGCGGTGGTCGAACGACTGGACCTGTCGAGTTTTTACCGGAGCATTAAGGCGCGGCAGGGAGTGGCGGGGCGGGACACCACCGATCCGCGTCTACTGGTGAGTCTGTGGCTTTACGCCTGCATATGCGGCATCGGCTCGGCGCGAGAAGTGGCGCGGCGAGGAGAGCGCACCGTTTCTGTGGCTTTGCGGGGGTGTGACGGTCAACCATCGTATGCTGTCGGATTTGCGCGGCGATCATGGCCAGGCGCTGGACGATTTGTTCACGCAGGTGATCGCTTCGCTGGTGGACAAGGGAGTGGTGACGGTGAGCCGTGTGAGTCAGGATGGGGTGCGGGTGCGGGTGCGCGCGGGAGCCGGCAGTTTCCGGCGCGAAGAGCGGCTCCAGGAGTTGCTGGCCAAAGCCCGCGAACATGTGGAGCAGCTGCGGCGGCAGGTGGATGGGCCAGAGCAGGCGGGGTTCAGCGCGCGGCGGAAGGCGATGCGCAGCAGGGCCGCCAAGGAGAAACTGGAACGGCTGGAGCAGGCGGTGGCGCAGTTGCCGGAACTGAAGGAGAAGCAAGCCGAGGCCGCGCGCCGGGCAGGACAGGGCGAGCAGGGGAAGAAAGTTCGCGCGCGCCAGCCGCGGGTCAGCACCACCGACGCCGAAGCGCGGCGCATGAAGATGCCCAACGGAGGATTCAACCCGGCGGTCAACGTGCAGTTGGCTACGGACACCGCCAGCCGCGCCATCGTGGGGGTGGAAGTCAGCAATGAAGGCAGCGATAGCGCGGGCTTAAGCAGGCCCATGCGGGAGCAGGTGGAGCAGCGCACGGGCCAGCATGTGGACCAACACCTGATCGACGGCGGCTACATGCGCAAGGACGATATCGAACAAGCGCATGCTGCGGGTGTAGAACTGTTCGTGCCGCCCAAGCCGGCCAGGAGCCCGCACAACAAGGGCCGGGAACTGGAGCCCAAACCCGGAGACAGCGAGGCGGTGCTGCACTGGAAGCAGCGCATGGCGCGTAGGGAGGGAAAGCAGATTTACAAGCAGAGGGCGGCGACGAGCGAAACGGTCAACGCGGACTTGCGGAGCTATCGCGGCCTAACCCAGATCACCGTGCGTGGTCTGGCAAAAGCACGATGCGTAGCTCTGTGGTGCGCACTGGCTTACAACGTGATGCACTTCGCCGGGGCGTTGCTGAGTTAGGCTCTAAAAAACAGGCGAAAAGCACCTATCGGGAGAGCCCATGCACTTGCGGAGACAAAGTAACGTCCGCAATCCACAAACGCTCAACCTTAACTGTACTGAGAAATCGAATTAAGTCACAGACTCTGAGCGGAGTCCGCCGCGGCGGACGGAGTCGAAAGCCTGCCCTGAGCGAAGTCGAAGGGGACCTGCATTTGGGATGCGCGATTTATGTGACAAACTTTGGGGACACCACACTAGCAGCCTGTGGCGTAAGTCCGGTTTTGAAAGGGCACGACTTCAAAGCCTGCCCTGAGCGCAGTCGAAGGGTGCCGTAAAGCATCGAGAATCAACGCGGCTTTAGCCGCTGAGGGATGGGTTTTCCGGGGTTTTGACTTCTACCACAGGCTGATAAGCCCAACAAGCACGAACCGGCGGGGGATCAACGGCACGCAATGGATCAAAATTGATCGTCGGCTCTACGACGCATGCATTGATCCAAAAGACTACAGATAAGAGTAGCGCGGGGTATAGACCCCCATTTCGTAAAACCCTGGAGATAAATCAAGAAGGCCAGCCCACTAGTGTCCTGAGTCTGAAGTTCGCATCACAAATAAGCTGTCATCCTGAGCGAAGTTTGGCCGTTTTTCGGCCAAACGGAGTCGAAGGGACCTGCATTTGGGATGTGCGATTTATGTGACAAACTTCTGACTCACCACACGGGGCTGGCCTTCTTGCTCTGGGGAGAGGAAACTCTACTTCCGGGCGCCTGGCTTGCCCAGGGAGAGAACCTCCAAATCCACGTCCGCCAGGCCGGCATGGACCATGTGAAGTTTTTGCGCCGCGCCATAGGAGAGGTCGATAATGCGCCCTTCCACGACCAGATCGCCCCGGTCGTTAATGCGGACCACGACCGAGCGGTGGCTGGACAGGTCCACGACCCGCACAATGGAGCCGAAGGGGAGCGTCGGGTGGCAGGCCGTCATGGCGTACATGTCGTAAATCTCGCCACTTGCGGTCCGGCGTCCATTAAAGACGCCGCCGTACCAGGAAGCCACTCCATGAATCTTGCTTTTCCAGTCTTGGGCGGCGGCGGTTGGGGCGTTCTGTGGGATCTGCGGTTCCTGGTCAGCGAGGAAGGCCGGCGTTGCACTCGCTGCAGGGGAAGACGCAGGCGGGGTGAATGCTGGTCTGGAAAGACCCGCATCCGCTTGCACCGTCCGCGCTGAGAACAATACCACCAGCGCGACCAGCGCAACGGCGGAGACACCGGCTACGAGGCAAATCCATAGCGGCGCTCTTCGTCTTAAGTTGCGTGTTTTCCTTGTTCTAACCATCTGTCCATTTTACTAAACCGGCACTGGCTGCCCCGCATGCATTGTCAAGATGGATAAGGGGATTTCTGTTGAAAACTGCCCGGCTCCCGAGGTTTTTCTGGTAAGGCTTTCAGTCTGTTTGAGTTACGGATTGCACTGGAAACAGCTCGAATTTTCCCGATTCGGGCAAAAGAAAACTGTGGAAAATCGTACACAAAAGGCAACCCAAGTGGCCCCGGTTGCCGAATGTACTATGTGGTTAAAAATAAGCAAGTTAATAGGCATGTGTGTCGATCTATGAAATTGCGGAGTTTCCAGCCGCCGGCCACGGCCCTCTCAAAAAAATCGCGCCGCGTTTTGCAGATTATTTCCGCGATCCTGCTAGTGTGGTTTTAGGGTCTGCCGTGAACTTTTCCTTTCGACAGGAGGGTTCGAGGCAGACCCTTTGGCATTTCTGGCGGAACAAAGGAGATCTTCATGCAATTGAGCGCGGCAGGGTTGGAATTGATCAAGAGGTCGGAGGGGTTTCGCGGTCATCAATATATCGACGTAGCCGGTTTCCCCACCATCGGCTATGGACACCGGATCGCGGCAGGGCAATCGTTTCCGGACGGAATCGGCGAGGAGCAGGCCGCCGCGATCCTGGCAAACGACGTGCTTGAGGCGGAGCGGGAGGTTAGCCGACTGGTCCGCGTGGAGCTGGCACAGGGGCAGTTCGACGCGCTGGTGGACTTCTGCTTCAACCTGGGTGCGGGGCGGCTGGCCGGCTCGACCCTGCTCCGGGAGCTGAATGCAGGCCGCTACGCCGCTGCCGCCGGGCAGTTGCTGGCATGGGACCACGCTGGAGGGGTGGAGAATCCTGGGCTGAAGACGCGGCGCGAGGCGGAGTTTCGGCTGTGGACCGGCGGGGATGGCCGCAACCCAGAAGCTTTACCCTCTACCCCCCTATACCCGGTGGGGGTATAAAAACGGCTCATTTCCAGGAATAAGTCCTTCAGAATCAACAAAGGTTCGTCCAAAAACACCAAAAATCGCGGCGATTTTCGTCGCAAAACGTCGCCAGAATCGACGCGCAGGCCTGCAATCGATTCACTGTCGCCGCCGTGGCGCAGAGGCAAGCCGCTGTTCAGGCCTGCCGCGTCGTCTCGATCACTTCGAGCCGCTCGCCGGTCTTCAGATAGCCTTTGCGGCGAAACCAGTCCTCCATGGCGGGTTGCAGCCGGTCGAGGGGGACGCGATGGCCCGCTTCGAGCACCCCGTCGGCTGCCGGGAACGTGTCGTCGAAGACCGCTTCGTTGGTAAAGTTGCGCATGGCAAAGTTGTCGATCCAGCGAATGGGGCAGGCGTGACGCTCGCCCGCGGCGTCGATGCGCTGAACGGAGAGACGGCGGGCGAACATGGTTTTACTCTAAATCCCCACGATGACGTCCATTTCGATAGCTGCAGGCCGAGTAACCTGATTCCGGGGCGGGATGTAGCATCTTAGGGAAGATGCGCCGCGGCAGGATGCTGCGGCAGCTTGAATTAAGAGGACCGGAGGCATTCACATGATCGCACTTCTGGTGCAGTGGCTCTTATACGCGGTTGCGCTTTTGATCGTTTCCAGGCTCGTGCCCGGCTTTCACGTGTCGGGATTGTGGCCGGCCCTGATCGCGTCGCTGGTCATCGGACTGCTGAACGCCACCGTGGGCCTCTTCCTCAAGATCGTCACCTTCCCGCTCAGCATCCTCACGCTGGGGCTCTTCCTGCTGGTCATCAACAGCCTGATGATCCTGCTGGCGTCGAGCATCGTGCGCGGGTTCACCGTGCGAGGGTTCTTGCCCGCCTTCTGGGGCGCGGTGGTGCTGGCGCTGCTTGGCATGTTGATCAGGGCCGTGATGAAGAACGCGTGAGGGGGAGGAGCCGCGGGCTTTACTTGGACGTGGCAGGCTGAACCACGGGCCTCGCGGCCGAGGCAGGCTGATTGCCCGAGGAACCGGCAGCTTTGTGGCGAGCAGCGGGCTTTTTCGCGCCCTTGGGCTGGACTGCGCCCGCGTTGGCAGGTTGAGGCGCCGCCGGGCCGGGCAGGGTTTGCGGGGTACGGATGGCGCCTGCTCCCGAGAATCCGCCTGCGGCCGGCATGCGTGGCGGCATCGCGATCACCTTGGCAGGCTGCCCCGGCTGTACGCGGGTGTAAACGCCCCATCCTCCGCCGACGACCACAAAAACAATCGCCGCCGCGGCTGCGGTGCGCATCCAGTTGCTCTCTGGGACCATCTTCAGGCGCAGATTCGAGGGCCAGGCCAGAACACGCCCCCGTCGCGGTGCAGCGCGGAGGGCCGCATGAACACGGTCTTCAAGACCCGCGGGAGCAGCTAGGCCGGCCATCAGCCGCAGGGTCTCTTCGCCGGATCCGGGAACAGGGTCGGAAGGGATCGGATTGTGAGGGTTCGAGTTCATCGCAAACTCCTCTGGTGATCGAGCAGGCCGGCCATCAGGTTGCGGGCGCGAAACAGGCGCGAGCGGACGCTGGATTCGGTAATGCCCAAAACCGCCGAGATCTCCACGCTGGTGAGCTCTTCAAAGGCCGAAAGCATCAGCACCTGGCGCTCTTTGGCGGGCAGCCGGTCGACGCAGGCAAGCACATGGGCGTGATGTTGCGCCGCGGCGGCGATTTCCTCGGCGGAAAGGCCCGCGGAGGTCAACACCCTCGCCAGTTCCGCCACGTCATCGGTTTCCGGCCGGGTCTTGGCGCGGCGTTTGCGGTCCAGCACGATGTTCCAGACGATGCGGATAAGCCAGACGCGATGGTCGCGCACCTCGCCCAGCGTCTGGCGATGGCGCAGGACGCGCAGAAACGCTTCCTGCACGACATCTTCGGCGTCGGCGGAGTTGCGCAGGACGGAGTAGGCCACGCGATAGAGGGAGCCGGCGTACTGGCCGACCAGCGCGGCAAGCGCATCGTCTTCCGCGCGCAGGCGGGCTTCGTCGTTCAACGCGCTCGTGGGAATCTCCATCCACCCTGCGACAATGGCCTGGCTGGTGCTCATCACTCACCAGACGCAGGCAGAGAAGAAAGTGCTCAGACCCACCCGGCCCTGGGCCCTGGAGCCTGCGAGAAAAGCGCCCACGGCATGTTGCTGTACCGCCAGGGCCGCCGAGCGCAATCCTACTTGCCGGCGAGCTTTTGCGCGGCGATCGACCCGGCCGCGCCGTCCTTGTCCGCGTCTTTCACCTTGGCCCACAGGACGCGCGCGTGGTCCTGATTGCCCTCGGCGGCATAAAGGTCGGCAAGGTCGAGCTGCGCTACGCTGGCTGACACCGTAACGGATGGCTTGGCCGCGATCTCGTTATAGAGCGCGAACGCCTCGCTATCGCGGTTCGTCTGGCGGTAGAGTCCGGCAAGGGCCTGCTTGGCCAGGTTGGCAAGATTAAGATCCCGGGAGCCGGCAGCGGCTTTCAACTCGGCCTCGGCCTTGCCCGTCTGGCCCAGTTCCTCGTAGGTAACCCCGGCAAAGTAACGAGCCTTGGTTCCCTCGGGCAGCCAACTGAAATCGTGAGCAATCGCCACAAACTCACGATTGGCCTCCGTTGCGCGTGCGGCGGCTGTGGTGTATACGCCGGGTTCTGGCGGAGCGCCGGGAAGCGGCAAGGGCGCTGTGTACACATCCAGGGCTGCGCCCAGGGCAAGGTCTGCGGCCGAGGAGCGCACACTCCAGAAGATCAACGCGCCAATCGCCAGAACCAGAAACGCGCCGATACCGATGCTCCAGCGCACCACGCCGCTCTGGTGCTTGCTGACCCAACTGGCGCTGCTGGCCGCAGCCTGGGCAAATTTGTCCTTCTTAAGAGCGTGACGAGTTCTTGTGTCCACGGCTTTCTTTTGTCCTTCGCTGATTGACTTACGGGCGGGTCCAAACGAATGAAAAGGGCGCCACTCGAACCAGATTAGTCTATCAGTGCGGTTCGAGCAGCGGCAACCGGGCACGGCCCCCGATGCGCGCGGCTTGCCGCGGCACAGCCGGAACGATAGGCTATCAGCATGTACGAAGACTTCCACGTGACCGACCGCTGGAGCGGCGAGGATTTGCACTGCCGCTGGAAAGGGACGATGGTGGCCATTGCCACGCGCCACGCCGACGCCGTGGACGTGCGCTTCGACGTGAACGGCCGGCCCATGTGGATTGCGCTGCCGTGCACTGCCTGGGTGGAACAGAAAGAACGCTCCGGCAAGGTGATCACCGACCAACTGGCGGCGCAGATCGCCGGGCGGTATCTGAAACAGATTGTCGGGGAAGGCTGCGATGCCCGGCGCGAGGTCTATACCATGACCGTAGCCGAGGTGCTGGTTCATCTGGACGCGGTCGTGGCCGAAGCCAGGGCGCAGGGTGCTATGCCCGCACTGCCGGTGGCGCCGTAGCAGGACAGCTGCCATCTCTACTGAGCTACGGCCACGCAGGTGGGACCGGCGCAGGTTGCGAGGCAGCCGTAGGCGGCGCGGTGCTAGATCTCCGCCTGCGTCTCCTCTGCCACATCGTTGCGTTGGAGCAGACGCCTCAGGATCACATACAGCACGGGAATGAACACCAGGTTGAGCACAGTCGACAGCAACATGCCTCCGACAATTGTCGTTCCTACTGAGCGGCGGCCAAGCGCGCCGGCTCCCGTGGCGAATACCAGCGGCAGAACGCCCATGATGAACGCGAACGAGGTCATCAGAATCGGCCGCAAGCGCAACTCCGCGGCTTCGATCGCGGCCTCGGCGATCGAACGGCCCTTGCGCCGCAGCTGCTCGGCGAACTCGACAATCAGAATCGAGTTCTTCGCCGAGAGGCCGATGAGCATCACCAGACCAATTTGGCAATACACATCGTTGGCCAACGCGCGCAGTGAGACCAGGCCCAGTGCGCCCAGCACGGCCATCGGCACGGCCAGCAGAATGATGAACGGCAGGGCAAAGCTCTCGTATTGCGCTGAAAGCGTGAGATAGACGACCAGGATGCCGAGGCCGAAGATGAGGAGCGCCTTGCCGCCGGACTCGATCTCGTCGAGAGTAAGGCCCGTCCACTCGTAGCTCATGCCGCGCATCATGTTTTTCGTCGCCACCTTTTCCATGCTTTGGATCGCCTGCCCGGAGCTGATGTCTGGAGCGGCCGAACCGTCGATCTCCACCGCGCGGAAGAGATTGTAGTGCGTAATCACCGGAGGGCCCGCGCTATCGGCAACCGTGACCAGGTTGTCGAGCGGGACCATCTGGCCGGAGTCGGAGCGTACATAGTAGCTGTGCAGGTCGCTCGCATTCATGCGGAAGGGCTGGTCGGCCTGCACATACACGCGATAGGTGCGCTCGTTGTAGTCAAAGTCGTTGATGTACTCCGAGCCCATGAAGACGTTGAGGGTGCTGGCGATCTGCGTGATCGAGACGCCCATCGCCTTGGCCTTGTCGCGGTCAATGGTGACCAGTTCCTGCGGGTCATTGGCGGAGAAAGTAGTGAACAGATCGGTGAGGTCCTTCTGCGTGCTGCCTGCGTTCACAATCTGATGCGCCGTCCGATCCAGGTCGCTCAGTGTATTGCCGCCCCGATCCTGCAGCATGAACTGGAACCCGCCGAAGGCGCCCACACCCTCTACAGCAGGCGGCTCGACCGCTTCCACAAGGCCGCCGTTGGGAGCGAACATCAGCATTTGCAGGCGAGGCGAGACATCCTTGATAATGTCGGCCGTCGAGTATGCCTTCTCGCCGTGCTCGTTCGTTGTGTTGGTGTTCACAAACATCATGCCCGCGTTGGACGCGCTACCGGAAAAGCTGAAGCCGATGATCGAAAACAATCCGCCCACGTGGGGATTCTGCGCGATGATGGCGGCTCCCTCGTCGGCGAGGACCGTCGTGTAGGCGAGCGAAGATCCCGGTGGCGCCTGCACGATCACCATGAAATAACCCTGATCCTCCTGCGGAATGAAGCCCGTGGGAACCACGCGATAGATCCACACCGTTGCGGCGAGCCCGGCAAAGAAGACCACCAGGAGCACATAGCGCAGTTGCAGCGCGACATGAATGATGCGTGCATAGGTGCCGGCCAGCCAATTAATGAAAGCGTCGGCGCCGTGAATGAACGCCGCGAAAGCGCGCGAGACCAGCCGGATATGGAGAAAATCCAACTGGCGTGGACGAGCTTCTTCGCCGCGCAGGAAGAGCGCCGACAGCGCCGGCGAAAGCGTGAGCGCATTGAACGCCGAGATGGCGATGGAGAACGCGATGGTGAGCGAAAACTGCCGGTACAGAATTCCGGTGGTGCCGGGGAAGAATGAGACGGGCACGAATACGGCGATCAGTACCAGCGAAGTGGCGATTACGGCGCTGGTCACCTCGCCCATGGCGCGCGAAGTGGCCTCGCGCGCTTTCGAGTGCTCCATGTGAATGTGGCGCTGTACGTTCTCGATGACTACAATCGCGTCGTCGACCACAAGGCCCGTCGCCAGCGTGATGCCGAAAAGCGTGAGTGAATTGATGGAGAAATTGAAGATCCGGATAAACGCGAAGGTGCCAATGAGCGAAACAGGAATAGTGACGGCGGGAATGATGGTGGCGCGCCAGTCGAGCAAAAACAGAAAAATGACGGTAATAACGATGATGATCGCTTCGGCCAGCGTGATGAGCACTTCGCGAATCGATTCGCCCACTGCCGTGGTGGAGTCGAAGGCGATTGCGTACTCCAGACCGGGCGGGAAGTTCTTTGAGAGCTGCTCGAGAGCGGCTTTGGCCTTGCGGTCCACCTCGAGGGAATTCGCGTTCGACAGTTGCTCCACTCCGATGCCCATGGCGTCATGGCCCTGGTACTTGAGCGCAGTGGCGTAATCCTCGGCGCCCACCTCCGCGTGGCCCACGTCCTTCAGCAGCACCAGGCCGTTGGGCGAGTTCTTCACGATGAGGTTGTCGAACTCTTCAGGACTTGTGAGCCGGCCCACGACCCGCACCGGGATCTGATACGCCTGCTTCGGGTCGGCCGGAGGCTGGCCGAGCTGTCCGGCCGGAACCTCGACGTTCTGCTCTTCGAGTGCATTCACCACGTCGGTTGCGGTCAGGTCGCGGGCAGCCAGGCGCACGGGATCGAGCCACACGCGCATGGCGTACTTGCGCGCGCTAAAGTTGACCACGTCGCCCACGCCCGGCACGCGCTTCAGCGCGTCGATGACGTAGATGTCCAGGTAATTGGAAATGTATTCGCTTGAGTAGCGCCCGTCCCGCGTAAAGAATCCGGCGCCTAAAACGAAGTTGAAGTTGGATTTCAGAACGTCGATGCCCGTGGAAACCACCTCGCCCGGCAGGCGGCCCTCCACGCTGGCCACGCGGTTTTGCACGTCCACGGCCGCGATGTCCAGGTTGTATCCGGTCTGGAAAGTGATGTCGATTTCGCAACTGCCGCTATTCGTGCTCGCTGAGCTGATGTAGCGCATTCCCTCTACGCCATTGATCGCTTCCTCCAGCGGAATGGTGACGGCCTTTTCGACCGTCTCCGCGTCGGCGCCGATATAATCGGCGGTCACCGACACCACGGGCGGCGCCAGCGTGGGATACATGGCCACGGGAAGATTGGGAATGCAGATGGCGCCCGCCAGAATGATGAGCAGGGCGCAAACGGTGGCAAAGACCGGGCGATGAATAAAGAAATCGACAAACAAAATGAGCCTCTTCCTTATGAGACCGTCGCGGTCTTCGTGTGCCCGCTCTTCCGTGCCCGGGCGTTCCGGTGCTTCCTGTGCGGCGGATGGGAGACTGCGGCGGCGCGCGCTCCGGCATCGTTGGCCTGCGCTCCACTGTTCGTGCTTTGCGCTCCAGCGCCTGCTCCCCGAAAGGGTGCGGGTGGCGCTGCGCCGCCCATGGGTATCACCGGCATGCCGTCCACCAGGAATTGGGTTCCCGAGACGATCACGCTGTCACCCGCGTTCAATCCTGAAACAATCGAGTAGTCGTTCCCCACGGTGTCGCCCAGCACAACCGGCGTGCGGTGCGCCACGGCCATTCCGTTTTGTTTCAGAACCACGAACACGAAACTCTGCTCGCCCTGCCGCGTGACGGCCAGCACCGGGACCACCGCCATGGGCTTCGTGCTCCAGATCACCCTGGCTTCCACCAGCTGCGCGTTGCGCAGCATCGCCCGCGTTTCCTGCACTGGCGCCTTCACCAGAATCCCTTGCAGCGTGCTGTCCACCTCGGCGGAGATGAAATCGACCTTCGTCTTCTCCAGCAGCTTGCCGCTGTTGTCCGTCAAGTCCACGGCCAGGCCCTCGTGCACCTCGGCGGCGCGCTCGGTGGGAATATAGATATACGCCTCCAGATGGTTGTTCTCGTCGATCGTGGTCAGAACGGTGGCCGGCGACAGATTTGGACCCACGTAGTCGCCCACGTGAACCGGAATGTCGCCCACTACACCCGCGAAGGGCGCGCGAATCGTGTAGTAGTCCAGCAGTTGCTCCCCTGCCTTGCGCGCCTCCACTGCCGACTGATAGTCCGCCTTGGCGTTTTGATAAGCCTGTTGCGCCTGCTCGTACGCGTCGCGGCTGGTCACGCCGGCTTCAAACAGCTTGCGCTGGCGCTCCACTTCGACGGTGTCGTAATCGTCCAGCGCCTTCTTCTGCCGCTCGGTTGCGCGCAGCGAATCCACCGTGGCCCGCTGTTGCCGCGCATCGATCTGCATCAGCAACTGCCCGGCCCTCACCTGGTCACCGGAGTGGACGCCGATCTCCGTCAGTTGTCCGCTCACCTGCGGCAGCAGCGCCGTTGACCGGCGCGACTTGATAGTGGCCACATACTCGCTGCTCTGCGCTACGGGCGCCATGGTCACGGTGACCGTTTGTACCGGCAGGCCCTGCATCTGCGGCCCGCCGGCCGCCGGCGCCTGCGTTTTGTGGCAGCCTGTGGCCGCCAGTGCCCCCGCGATCAAACAACCGATCATATAAATGCGTTGCAATCTGCTCTGGCTCACTCGATTTTTCCTCTTGTCACAGCTTCCATCGATCTCAGAACCCGCCCGCCCGTGGCCGGCCCGGCTCGCCGTAAAAATCCACCCCTCCTTGCACCCTGTCGCCCCCCGATTCGACGATAGGATCCCGGCCTGTTCGCGCTGCCTTCAGCTCGTCGTTCCCGGCTATGGGTTGTCGATACAGGCGATGGTCCGCAGCCATGGTTTGAGCCGGAGGCTGCGCGATGGCAAAGGCGGCAAACCGCCCGGTGCGCCGCCACCGCCGTCCTGCGCGATTTTCGCTGCGGCGGGCAGGTCCAGCGCCCTTCCGCGAAGATTCATTGCGATCACTGCCTGGATGAGGTGACATGCGGATCTGGGCAATTGACGCAAAACAACACCACAGCGCGGTTTGCCGCTCGGGCCAGGCCACGCCAAGACTCTCATCGAGGATAGCGCACAACACGTGTGGGCAGTCTTGACGCTTCTGGTTCTGCCCAACCGGCTCTTGCCGGGCCGTGACGCAACCTCGGCGGCTCCACTTTGGCCGCGTGCAAGCTCCGCGCACAGCAGACCGCTCTTTTTGACACGCCTTTCGCGAGTTGATAGCCTTGCTAAGGGCGTATCTTGAAAGGTGTAACCAGCCGCTCTTCCAGCCGCTCTCAGCCCTCCCAACCGTCCCCGTCGTCTAGCCCGGCCTAGGACACCGCCCTTTCACGGCGATAACACGGGTTCAAATCCCGTCGGGGACGCCAATAGAAACAAATATTTGCAGGATCAATCCTCCGGTACGTCTTCTGGTGCCTCTGTGGTGACAAAGTGGGGGCCACCTGCAGCCTTTCTCTGTATTCTTAACAGGGTGGGCTCGCGGTGAAAAAATTCCACGCATGAAAGTCCATCTCTCTGTTCTGCACACTTCGATGTTTTCGCCCGCATGAGCACTGAGGAGTTGGAGGTACACGCGCAGACTGGGGCGTTGCCGGAGTGGCTCCTGGCGACGGCGGGGACAAGGGAGTAGTCACACCTTAATCCGGTGCGGATTCACGCAGACTGAAGCGTCAGGCCCGAATCTCGAAGCTCGCGTTTAGGGTCTGAGTTTGCGCTCGTTTTACATCAGGCACCTTGCACTCCGGCACCAGCTCGCAATCGCGAGCAAGAAAAACAGTTCTGCCCCGAGCAGAAAGCTGGAGTAAGAAATGGGCCTGCCGGAAACACCGATGTGGATAGTCGCGACATTGAAAAAACTGACCAGCCGAAAGATCAACGCGAGGACCGTGCAGATCAAGCCTAGCCAATAACCGAGTGTAAAGAGTTGTTTTTCCATTTCAATCTCCCCCTGGTCCAAATTGCTTGTGGTTTGGCCCGTCCTCGCAAGCGTATACCCATGAGTGCCCCGCTCGCCATTTTTCTGTATTCATTCCGAAGCCAAAGACGCTGCCCTGCTCGATAGGGCCATCGCCGGAGCCCAGGACCACGATTTTCCACTTTTCACGAGAGATTCCCGTCACCTCCTAGGTTGGCAATCGTCTTATCCGGTGATGGAGATGTGCCCTTTTTCTGAAGTGTCCGTGAGATCCCGCTTTGGTCAGATCCGCCCTGTTCTGTCTATAGACCGGTAGTGGCGGCTGCAACAGCCGGGGACAGTGAAGAAAGCGCGTCCCTTTGGCGAATAAGGGCCCTCAGAGGCGGCTAGGCGCAACAGATTCGGGTCCGAGGCCCGGATTTGCTTCCCGCTTGGCGCTGCGCAGTCTAGGCGGCGCTCAGGATGGCGTCGATGCGTGCCAGTTCCTCCCCTGAAAAGGAAAGATTGGCGAGGCAGGCGACATTCTGCTCGATCTGCTCCACGCGGCTGGCGCCGATCAGCGCGGACGTCATGCGGCCGTCGCGCAGCACCCATGCCAGAGCCATCTGCGCCAGCGTCTGCGTGCGTTCGCGGGCAAGCTCGTTCAAGGCCCGCACCCTGGCGAGCCGCTGCTCGCCGATGTCGGGCTTCTTGAGGAAGCCCTGCGGCTTGGCGGCGCGCGCATCTGCAGGAATGCCGTTGAGATAGCGATCCGTGAGCAGGCCCTGCGCCAGCGGACAGAAGGCGATGGCGCCCAACCCTTCATTACCCACTACGTCAAGCAGGCCGCGCTCTGCGGTTCGCTCGAACATGGAGTATTTGAGCTGATGAATGAGGCAGGGCGTGCCGAGCTCGCGAAGAATCGTGACGGCCGCGGTGGTTTGCGCCGGGTTGTAATTGGAGATGCCGGCATAAAGAGCCTTGCCGGAACGCACGGCCTGATCGAGCGCCGACATGGTTTCCTCAACCGGCGTCTCGGGATCGGGACGATGCGAATAGAAAATATCGACGTACTCCAGGCCCATGCGCTTCAGGCTCTGGTCCAGGCTGGCCAGCAGATACTTCCGCGATCCCCAGTTGCCATACGGGCCGGGCCACATGTCGTAGCCTGCCTTGGTGCTGATGATCAATTCGTCGCGATAGGGCTTGAGATCGAGACGCAGGATCTCGCCGAGGCTGCCCTCCGCGCTGCCGTACGGAGGGCCGTAGTTGTTGGCTAGATCGAAGTGGGTGATGCCCAGATCGAAGGCACGGCGCGCCATGGCGCGGGAGTTCTCGAAGGCATCGACGCCGCCGAAATTGCGCCACAGGCCAAGAGAGATGGCGGGCAGGCGAACGCCGCTGCGCCCGCAGCGGCGGTACTGCATGGCGTCATAGCGGTGTTCGTTGGCAACGTACAAAACGGCTCCTCCTCAATGAGCGGCAGGCGCGGCGCCAGATCCATGCGGCCAAAACGTCTAAGTGGCTTTCGCGCCGCCTAAGGGGGAGTGTATCTCAGGCGCTATCGCGGGTCTCCTGCAGGTGTATACCAAGGCACAATCGCTAAGTGGCTTTTTCATCAAGAAAAAGCCACCTTGAATACTGTCCGAAATGGCTCATAGTTGCAGGAGAACCGCCGTGGCGCATTTCTCCCCATGGTAGATAGGCATTCCAATGTATGCTCAACATCGCCGTCGCGATCGAGTGGCAAGTCGCGTTAAGGAACCGCAATGGTCTGGGTTGCAAGATTCCAGCCGCGCAGCCCGATTGCGGGTTTGGCGTCTCCGGCCGGAAACGCTACGGTCACCGCGCGCTCCTCGCCGGGAAGAAGCGAAATATAGTTCTCGCTGTAGTAGGCCGGCAGGATGCGTTCGCCGGTGGCGGCATCCGTCAGCGTGAGCTTGATCGTGAGCGCCGCCGCGGAGCCGGTGTTCTTCAGCTTCACTGTCACCTGGCGCTCGCCTTTTGCCGCGCCGGCAGTGGCCGAAGCGGCGACTGTGGCCCGCGCGAGCGAGTTCAGTTCGCGGTAACTTGCTTCGTCTGCCGCCCACCAGTAGAAGTTGTCGCTCACCGGCGCGCCGGCCGCATCGCTCACCGATAACCGGACGAAAATCGTATGCCCCTCGGCCAGTTTGTCCAGGTCGGGCTTGGCCACGGGAGTGCGGTCATCGGCCGCGGCCAGAACCTGGTTGGTGTGATCGCTCAGCGTCTTGCCGTCGAGGCCCTCCACAAGCACCCGCACTTTGAAGGAACGCGCTTCGCCCAGGTTGATCAGATCCACCGAGCCATCGGTCAAATCAAGCTGCGCGTGCACTGGTTCGCACGCCTTCTTCGTGCCGTAGAAGCTGGATTGCGTGTCGTAGTCCCAGCTCAGGAAGTTCCACTCCATGCTCGGCCAGGCCGGTTGCGTCATCCAGATCATGCGGCCGGAGTTGGGCTGCCACAGGTGCGCGGCAAAGCCCTCGAAGATGGCGCGGTAGCCCGCGTAATCGAGCAATTGCGCCTTGCGTTCAAAGTCCTCGAGGCTGGTAGGCGCGCCAAACTCGGTGTTCATGTTGGCTAGGTACGGCTGCACCGCGCCGTTCCCGCTCTGGTGCCAGTCGTGATAGGCCCAGGTATCGCTGATCGGCCAGCGATCGGGCTCGGGGATGAACGATTTGAGGCTTTCCAGCGTGGGCACGCTGGGAATGCCGAGTTCCACGCTGAAGCCGCGATTGATGCCGTAATACGCATCGAGCGGCTGAAATTGATACGGCCCCGAGTTGCGCAGATTCACCTGGTTGGAGCTGCCCGTGTAATAACGCGTGTCATCGAGCGTGCGCACCAGCTCTTCCAGGCCTTCGTTGATGATGGGTTGCGGCATGCCTTCGTTACGTCCGCACCACACCACGATCGACGGATGATGGCGGAAGCGCAGGATCGTGTCGCGCGCGTTCTTCAGAAACAGCGCGGGGTCTTCGGCTTCCAGGTTGTAGTTCTCGGTCGAGTCCCAGAAATCGTTCCACACCATCAGTCCGTATTTGTCGGCCAGCGCATAGAAGCTCTCTTCCGTGCTTTGGCCCACCCAGTTGCGGATGATGTTCACGTGCGCGTCGCGATGCAGGCGGAAATACGGCTCCAGGTGCTCGATGCTCACGCGCTTCAGCATGTCGTCCATGCCCCAGTTGCCGCCGCGCGCGGCAATGCGCACGCCGTTCACCTTGATCGCCAGGTCGGTTCCCGGCCATCCGCCTTCGACGGGACGAATAGACGGCGTACCCTCAGCTCCCGGTTCGAACGTCTGCACCCACGTCTGCCGCATCCAATCCCGCAGCGTCTGCCCGGGCGGCAATTGATTTGGCGTCCAGTCGTAAATCTGCCGGATGCCTTTGTGAGTTCCATCGATCAGCGGCAGGGCTTGGTCGTGGGTACGGCTTGGCAACACCTCCACACGCCGCAGATGCCCCGTTGCATCGAAGAGCGACAGCTCGTTGCTCACTTCTCTCATGCCGAATTCGATCTGCCGCGCGGCGCTTACCTTCCGGCCGAGAGTGAACGTGACTTTGAGACTGTGCAAGGCGGGATCGCCGTAGCCATTCGGCCACCACAGCCGCGGATGCTGAACCTTGAGCTGTGCGAACTCCGCGGGCTCCAGCCGAATCACCGTCTCGCCGGGAGCAAGATGCAGGTGCTTCGTCACCTTGACGTTGTCGAAGCTGGCTGTCAGATCGCCGTCCACGGGCGTGTCATTCAAGTTCACCAGCGGCGCTTCGATCTCAATGTCGGCTTCGCTGCGGTCGGCTTTGGGCAAGGTCGTAATGACATTCAGGTCGCCGATCTCCACGGGCCCCGTCGCCGTCAGTGTCACGTCCTGCCAGATGCCCGTGTCGCGGTCGCGAATACCGGGAATCCAGTCCCACCCCTCGGCGGCGGCAAAGGTTGGCCCGTCCAGCACTTCCATGCCGCCGTTCTCGCCCGGGCCGGCTTTCAGCGACTGCTCGTGCGCAATCCCCGGATGAGGCGGAGGAGATACGCGCACGGCCAATGCATTCGTACCCTTTTCTGCGACCAAGCCGGTCACATCGAATTTTCCGCGCAGGAATGCGCCGGTGAACCCGCCTAACTTCTTGCCGTTCATCCAGGCTTCGGCGGCGTAGTTCACGCCTTCAAAGGTGAGCGTCAGTCTCCGCCCACGCGCTGCCGAGGGCGCCTTGAACTCCACACGGTACCAATAGTCCTGATGGGCAAGGTTCTCCGGGATGGCCAGATTGTTGAGCCCGTAATCGGGGTCGGGATAGAGGCCGCGATCGATCATCGTGGTCAGCACGGTGCCCGGCACGGTAGCCACGAGCCAATCCTTATCGGGATAGCCGGCCTTGGAAATCTCGTCGCCGGATGCCTTGACCTGCGGCGCCGCGGCCAGCCGCCAGCCGCCTTCAAGCTTCCATGGATTGCCGCCCGTTAACCGGCAATGCAGGTCTTCCCCACGCGGCTTTTTCGCCACGGGCTTTTGCAGGGCGCCCTGGCCGCGCGGCAGAGTGGATGGATCCTGCGGCGCGCTGTATCCGGCCTGCGCGCTGGTCTGCACCGGCCAATGCTGCGAGGCTTCTTCATAGGTGAGCAAGTTGAACTCCGGCGGCGCGGCGGCCATGGCCTTCACCTGCTCAGCCGTCAGCGCTTCACGGTAGATCCGGAGCGCGGCAACGCGGCCGCCAAAGTGGCTGTCGGCCACTCCAGGCAACGGCGCCGGCGCCATCTCAAGAATCGGCGCGACACTGCCCTGTGCCAGCGTGCTGGTGGCCACTTTGAGGCCGTCGGCATAGAGGATCACATATTTGCCATCGCACACCGCGACTGCCATGTGCCACTTCGCCGAGTCGAGCGTGCTGCCGCCGGCCGCAAACCCGCCCGATGCTTGCGCGCGCCCCAGCCAAAGCCCAAGCCGATTGTCCCGGATGCCGATGAAGCGCGCGTCCTCAGCCGCAGGATCGCCGATGCCCGCAAGCAAGGCCGCGCCTGGCGCCGGCTCCGACGGCTCAAACCAAAACGCGAGCGTCCACGCCGCGTTCCCCGCCAGTACCGGATCCTGTCCCGCAGCCTGGGCTGACCCTTCACTGTCCCACGCTGGCGTCGCAAGACCATCGAGCGAAGTCGCCGGACCCAACGTCTTATTCAAGCCCGGCCCACCGATGAGAAACACGGCGTTAAACGGCCCGTAAGCTTCAGCCGGCGGCGCCGATGCCGGTCGTTGCGCATGCAAGAAGGCTGACAGCACGAATGAAGCGAGGGCAACGGTCGCTCGAACCCAGTGGCGAACACGAAGAGGAAGCCGGAATTTAGCTTTCGGACTCATTGCGGTATGCGTGGGCATCGCTCAACCATCCTAAGTGGCCAGAGTCCCGATCGTCATCGGCAATCAGTCCTGACGGCCCTCAGGGCTGGAGCCGCTGCGGAGCGCATAACCGTCGCGATCGCTCCCGGAGACAAACCGTTTTCGCTTCGGGTATCGTTATCATCCAATCGCGCCGGCTTCTTCAGAGCTGAATGCATCTGGCTCGAAAACCGAAAATCATCATAACGGCCTCTGCTGGAATTGTCGCTGGTCCTCTGAGATCGAAGCCGGATCTCTCATTAAGATTCCAGCCTTCTCAGGGATAGGTGTGGTAAAAGTGGTAACAATCTCAAACTGAACGGGAGCGCTCTCTTCGGTTGAGGTTTACGGTACTTAGTGATGGCGTACCTTGTAGACGACCGTGTCCTTGCGTTCGATGTCGGCGGCAGCCACGTTGCCGCGGCTGTGTGCTACGGAAGCGACTTCCGCCTCGGCCCTGTCGCCAGCGCTCTCCATCCTGCCGAACATTCCTCCGCAGCGTTTCTCGATCTTCTGTATGGCTTGGGAAGGAAGGCTCTCGCAGGCCACAACGGAATCATGGGGGCCATGCTTGCCGTGCCCGGACCCTTCGACCTCCAGGCGGGCGTGAGCCTGATGCGCCACAAGTTGCCCTACCTCTACGGAATCGATCTGCGCCAGCCTCTGGCCGCGCGCTTCGGCTGGCAGCCGGCCCAGGTGCGCTTTTTGAACGATGCCGACGCCTATCTATTGGGCGAGATCGGAGCCGGAGCGGCGCGCGGGTTCCGGCGCGCCGTGGGCCTCACACTGGGCACGGGAATCGGCTCGGCGTTTGCCGTGGAGGGCCACTTGGTAACCACGGGCCCCGGCGTGCCTCAGGGCGGCGAGATTTGGAATCTCCCCTACCTCGGCGGAATTGTCGAGGACTTTGTCTCGTCCAGAGCGATCGTGGGGAACTACGAGCGGCGAACCGGCAGGAAGCGGGAAGTAGTTGACTTGGCGGCTGAAGTCTCCAAGGATCCCGCCGCGGAACAATCCTTTGCCGAATTCGGCCAGCACCTTGGAGACGTGATCCGCACCCTGCTCGCCGGCTTTCACGCGGAGGTGATCGTGCTGGGCGGCGGCATCTCCCGCTCGGCACTGCTCTTCTTGCCCGCCGTGCAAGCCCAACTCGGCGATTCCCTGACTCAGTTGCGCGTGTCGGAACTCAAGGATCAGGCGGCGCTTGTTGGATGTGGCGTGGCGGCCTTCCGCGCCGGGAATGGCTCGCCGGATCCTGGCAAATCCACGCCGGCGAACAGCGCCGCACTCTAAAGTGCCCGATCCGGCTCGCACTACTGTACAAACGTTGCGACGCAACAGAGAAACTCCAGTTATGAATGGTTGAGAAAAAGGGGGCAGGTCAGATGAGCGGTTCATGGGCATGTGGTTTCACATGTACGGCGCGTGCAAGGCTTTCGAAAAGTACGGGAGAGTAGACCCTTCGGATCGTTGGTTGCCGGAGTTCCGATGCTATGACGGGCTGGAGATTGAAGTCCTCTCTCCCATGTCGGACTCTTCAATTTCTGCGGGGCGGAAGTGATGAAGAAGAAACTCCGAAATACAACAAACTACTCATTCTGTTGCGTTTATCGAATCGTTCAATCGCAAAATAAACAACTTAACGAGCTAACCAGAACGCAGCATTTGAACATAATGTTGCATTTTAAGGGCAGACACAATGCAATCACCTCAAACTACCGGGAAGCAACAGGAAATATCGATGCAGCACCTTGAACCAGATGAAATGCTCTCGGTGCTCAGGGCGGCAAGGGCCAAGGGCCAACGCGAATGGGCGATGATCCTGGTGGCGTACAAGCACGGAATGAGAACCTCAGAAGTCTGTAACCTTCGTGTAGATGACCTTGACCTGAAAAACGGCAGCATCGTTGTTGACCGGCTCAAGGGCTCACTCCGCACCACACAGGCAGTGACCGAACATCGCGGCGAGCCGCTTTTGAACGAACACCGGGCACTCCGGGAATGGCTGCGAGAACGTCCGGCCGATGGCTCCGACTACCTGTTCACCAGTCAGAAGGGCGGACGGCTTGATCGGTCGCAGTTCTTCCGGCTCTTCCGGGCGATTGCCTGTGAAGCTGGTCTGCCGGCAGAAAAACGGCATCCCCACGCACTGAAGCATTCCCTCGCCAGTCATCTCGTTTCCGCGAACGTCAATCTCGCCCTGGTGAAACAGCAGCTTGGCCACAAGTCGATTGGCTCGACGATGCGCTATGTGAGAACAACTGATCTGCAAGCCTCAAAAGCGACTGCAACCGCACTTATGACGATCTTTTGATCGAAATGTGAGATGGCGTAACCCTTACCCTGGCACTTTCGGCCGGCGTCCCCGCAACGGTGATCTCAGAACAGCTCTGCCACGCAACCACTGCTTTCACCCTTAACGTCTAGACCACTTAAAGGCCAGACCAATCCCTAACTTCTCATTTGAGTGGTCGTCTCGCTGAAGAGATTAGTGACCGCCGGCTTCATCACCTTGCCCATGGCATTGCGAGGAAGAGCTTCCAGCACCAGGAGTCGGGAAGGCAACTCATGACCCGCAAGCAGTTCCCTGGCCCAGGCCCGCAGTGAATCCAAACGGAGCGCCGCACCGGCCCGCAAAACGACGGCGGCAGCAACTCGTTGTCCCCACTCCTCATCGGCGACGCCGACCACCGCACACTCTGCGATCCCAGGATGCTGGAGTAGCACCTCCTCGATCTCTAACGCGGAAACCTTATGTCCGCCGGTCTTGAGAATATCGATGCTGGTGCGGCCGAGAATGCGATAGACACTATTTTCTGCAACAGCCGTATCGCCAGTGCGAAACCAGCCCTCGCGGAAAGCCTCTCGCGTGGCCTCGGGCTTACCCCAATACTCTGAGAAAACGCTGGGACCGCGCACTTCGATCTCACCAGGAATACCTTCGGCCACCGGCTCGCCGTCCTGTCCGCACAACCGAACCTGGACGCCAGGCAACGGAATGCCGACGCTACCGGGGACGCGTTTGCCGTGCAACGGATTGGAAAGGGCCATGCCGATCTCCGTCATGCCGTAGCGTTCCAGCAGAATGTGCCCACTGATCTCCTTCCAGCGCTCCAGCGTGCTCACCGGAAGCGCCGCGGAACCGGAGACCATCAAGCGCAACTTGGCCGCCGCATGGCTCAACTCCAATTGCCGCAGGGCCGGGGCCGCCTCCCAGGCAGAGATGAGACGGAGATAGATGGTCGGAACAGCCATGAATACTTTTAAAACTCCGCTGGCGATTCGTTCCCACACGACATTGGCATCGAAGCGCGTCATCATCTCGCAGGTCGCCCCCGACCAGAGCGCGCAAGAGACGACATTGATAATTCCATGAACATGATGCAGAGGCAGGCAAAGCAGAGTACGATCATCGGCCTGCCACTCCCAGGCCTCCACCAGAGTCGAGATCTGTGCGGCAATGTTGGCGTGAGTGGCAACCACTCCCTTCGGCCGGTTCGTGGTGCCGCTCGTGTAGAGAATCATCGCCCGCCGCTCAATAGCGACATCCGGCAACTCCATCAGCGCTCCATTTTGAATTTCTTCGTAGGTAAGCGTGGCGATGTTCTGTGCAGAAGCAATCGGTTCGGCCATTGCCTCAGTGGCCGCATCGAAAATTAGTGCCGATGCGCCGGCGTCGCCCATGTAATACTCCAACTCCGGACGCGCCGAGCTAAGCGCCAAGGGAACCGCAATTCCGCCAGCTTGCCAGATTCCCCAAAGGGTTGCGATCCATGGGATTCCAGGCGGCAGGAGAAAGGCCACGCGTTCCTCATGGAGATCCGCGCGCCCGGCAAGCAATGCTTTGGCGACGCGCATGGATGCATCAAGGAGTTCGTTATAGGTGCAAGTTCTCCGGATATCGATGGCGGCGACACGTCCTTTATTACACTGAGCGCGCGCGATGATGGGCAGTTGCGCGGGTCGGTAAGTCACATGCGGACTTTAGTCTATCTTTCGGACAATGTCTACGGGCTCGCCTAGTTTACCCGAATGCGAAGTGGTACTCGCATGGCCCCTCGCGAAATCTCCTGCGATGATTCCTTCCAAGACGCATTGCGACGTGCTTTCCTCAGGACCAAGCTACACCGTCTCAGTTCCGAGTCATCGATTTTCGGGTCTCGGAGGAGAACCACAACCCTGATTTGGTCATAATCCTCATTCGACTCTGTCATCTTTACCATGCATTTCCGGTCAGCCCCGGTAGGCCCGCAAGCGAGCCACGGCGACGTCCAGGGTCTCCAGCTTTTGGGCGAAGGCGAAGCGCACGGTTGTCTTCCCCCGGCCCGGGGTGCTGTAGTAGCAGGAGAAAGCCGGGGCCCTGGAGAGAAGGCTTTGATTTGCCCAGACCTGGAGGCAGAAGATCGTCCGGCAGGCTAGCATGTGAAGGCCATATCACAACCTTGAATGCCATACATCACAGCAGATTGACCGCGGGTGGGCGTATGTGTGTGAATCTAAATCGAAGATCAGTGCCGGGAATACGGGATCCTCGCTCGAAGTATGGGCTAGGAAAAAACTGGAGTTGGCCCCGGCGTTTCGCTCGAGGAAGTGCTGGCCAAAACAGAAGCCCCGATTTGTGCGGCTCAGGTGAAAGAGTTATGAAGACGGTTATCGTTACCGCAAAACGCACGCCCATTGGTACTTTCCTGGGGGCATTCGCTGATTTCTCCGCTGTTGAGCTCGGCACTGTGGCCGCCAAAGCTGTTCTCGGCAACCTGCCGCCGCAGGACATCGCCGACGTTATCGTTGGGAATGTGCTGCAGGCCGGGCAAGGAATGAATATCGCCCGGCAAATTGCGATCCATGCCGGATTGCCGTTCAGCGTTCCGGCCCAGACCGTGAACCGTGTATGCGGCAGCGGCTTGCAGGCGGTAGTTTCAGCAATGCAGGCCCTCCAGGCGGGCGACGGCCGCGTCTATCTCGCCGGAGGAACCGAGAATATGTCCACCGCGCCTTATCTTCTGCTCAAAGCGCGCTCCGGGTACCGCTACGGAAACGGCGAGTTGGTCGACGCCGCCATCAACGACGGCCTTACCGACCCATTCCACAAATGCGCCATGGGAGCGACGGCCGAAAACATCGCTTCTTTTTGGAAGATCACCCGCGAAGACCAGGATGCCTTCGCCGCAGAAAGCCAGCGCCGCGCCTCTGAAGCCACCGATCGTGGAGCTTTCGCCGCCGAAATCATCCCGGTCGAAGTTCCTGCACGCAAGGGTCCAGTGACGGTAACCAAGGACGAGCACATCCGGCCGGGAACGACGGTGGAAACGCTAGCCAAGTTGCGCCCGGCTTTTCAGCCTCAGGGCGGCACCGTGACGGCGGGAAATTCCAGCGGACTCAATGATGGCGCCGCTATGCTGGTGGTCACCACCGAGGAGTATGCGCGGAACGCCGGATTGCCCGTTCTCGCTGAGGTGCTCTCCTATGCGACAGTCGGCGTAGACCCGGCCCACATGGGCATCGGCCCAGCGTTCGCGGTTCCGGCCGCCCTCCAGCGCGCCGGACTGACACTGGCGGACATCGATCTCTTCGAATTGAACGAGGCCTTCGCCGCGCAATCCATTGCCGTGTTGCGGGAATTGAAGATCGATCCAGCAAAAGTCAATCCCTTGGGAGGCGCCATCGCGCTCGGCCATCCTATCGGCGCGTCGGGAGCGCGCGTGCTGGTCACGCTCATCCATGCCCTGCGCGCTGCCAAGAAAGAGCTGGGCGCGGCGGGTCTTTGCATTGGCGGAGGGATGGGAATCGCCATGGTTGTGCGTGCGGCCGATTAAACTGCCCGCTTCGCAAGCCTGACGGCGGGTGGCGGATAACCGTTTAGCTTGGATCCAATTCATCTCCCGGGATCGCTACTGCCATGGCATATCGGCGATTGTGCTGCTCGTTATGGCTTGACGCCGTGCCTGGATCGTCTGCTGAAACCACGATCAAAGCGCCGCTCACGTCTGCGTAGGCGACGGTGAACAGAGGATCTGCGCGACGTTCAGCCCATGTGCTTCATCGTGACGATGCTTCGCCCGCCGGCAAAGGCCGCACCGATGGCCACCTCGAGCGCAACCTTCTCGTTGGGCGCCCACCGTGCGCGTCCTCCTAAACGATCAAATTCCTCGAGAATCTCCGTCGAAGGCGTGCTGGGATATAGAGTTGTGGTCTGGCCGATCTTTGTGCCGGCGCGAGAGTTAGTGTAGCGCAGTCATCGAGTGAATCTGATCGCCGCCGTCGGAGGTGTGGGAAAGTGGTAAGCACTGCCAGCTTTCCACTTTTCCATGCTCCGTATTGCTTTCCACTGGCCAGGCTACTGGCGCCGGTGGCCTATAGCCCGACGGCGATTGAGGCGGCGCTCGAAGCCAATGCGCAGTCGCGCGAGACGACGGATTTTCGCGAGAGCGAGGCGGCGTTCTTGGAAAAGCGGAAGGCGGAATGGTGGAAGTGAGTGTTCACTCTCTTCTCAAATAGATTTGGCTGGCCCGCATCCCCAACCGCAGATCCCCACCACGGCGGGCACACTTTCAACTGCTCCGCTTGCGCGGCCTTGCTCAGGACGACAAGCTAATTTTGAACGGTGGCCATCGCTTCTTGAAAGCGCACTGGTGCGCCGGTGCGCTGCTCGACCATCTCGCGCGTAACGCCCTCAGCAAGCTCGACGACTTCGAAGCCCGAAGGCGTGATGTCGATCACGCAGAGATCGGTGACGATGCGATGGACGACGCCCTTGCCGGTGAGCGGCAGTTTGCACTCGCGCAGCAGCTTGGCGCTGCCGCCGGGACCGGTGTGCTCCATGATGACGATGACGCGGCGCACGCCGTTGACCAGATCCATGGCGCCGCCCATGCCTTTCACGCGCTTGCCGGGAATCATCCAGTTGGCTAGGTCGCCGTGTTCGGAGACCTCCATGGCGCCGAGGATGGCGAGATCGACGTGGCCGCCGCGGATCATGGCAAAGGAGTCGGAGCTGGAAAAGATGGCGGCGCCGGGAAGGCACGTCACCGTCTCCTTGCCGGCGTTGATGATGTCGGCGTCGACTTCGGAATCGTGCGGGAACGGGCCCATACCGAGCAGGCCGTTCTCCGACTCCAGCGCAACCGTAATTCCTTCGGGAATATAGTTGCCGACCAGCGTGGGGATGCCGATACCGAGGTTGACGTAGTAGCCGTCCCTTAACTCACGGGCGGCGCGTGCGGCCATTTGCTGACGGGTCCATGGCATGGAAGGAAGCTCCTAGCTTTTAGCTCTTAGCTCGACTTGTGGCGATCGGGGCGTCATTGGTTCAAGTTTTCTGTGATCGGTCATCAGCCTTCGCGGACTGTGCGCCGCTCGATGCGTTTTTCGGGGTTGGGGTTGTGTACCAGCCGGTGAACAAAGATGCCGGGCGTGTGAATCTCGTCGGGGTCGAGCTCGCCGGGCTCGACGACGATCTCGGCTTCGGCGATGGTGATCTTGCCGCAGGTGGCGGCGTTGGGGTTGAAGTTGCGCGCGGTGCGGCGGTAGACGAGGTTGCCGTGCGTGTCGGCCTTCCAGGCTTTCACGAGAGCGACGTTGGCCACGATGCCACGCTCAAGGATGTAGGTATGGCCGTCGAATTCCTTGTGCTCCTTGCCTTCGGCAATCACCGTGCCCACGCCGGTGCGCGTGTAGAAGCCGGGAATGCCGGCGCCGCCGGCGCGCATGCGCTCGGCGAGCGTGCCCTGCGGAGAGAACTCGACCTCGAGCTCGCCTTCGAGGAACTGGCGCTCGAATTCGGCATTCTCACCCACGTAGCTGGAGATCATTTTTTTGATCTGGTGCGTTTCAAGGAGCTGGCCGAGACCCCAGCCGTCGACGCCCGCATTGTTGCTGGCGACGGTGAGATTGCGCACGCTGGTGTCGCGCAGGGCCTGGATAAGCGCTTCAGGAATTCCGCAGAGGCCAAAACCGCCGATGGCCAGCAGCATGCCGTCGCGGACGACGCCGTCGAGGGCGGAGCGCGCGTCGGAGTAGAGTTTATTGAGGCCACGGGTGGAAGTTGCAACAGTCGCCATAGGATCACACTCACTCTCTGTCCTGGCTTACGATGCCAGGATAGAAGGTTATGCAAAGAACCGCGACGCCAGGGAGACTCTCCGGTGTCTCTGCGGCATCCGGGGTTCGATGCAAGGGAGATACGGCCAACACGCTACCACAACTTGAGGACGGCCGTAAAGCCCTATTTGCCCGCAGTTTCCGTTTTGTTTTTTCTGCGAACCAATATACCCCCATTTGCCTTCGCCCGCTATCTTTTTTGCATCCGTTTCCATTTGCGGCAGCAGAAGTTCTTCCCCGCCACTGGAACGGAGGCCACGGGAGGGAGTGGCGCCCGTTTAAGTCGGCGGGTGCGGTTGGAGGCTAGACCGTCACTGCTGAATGGGTGGCGTAGTGGAGCAAAACGGCCACGGCGCAACTGGTAAGGCGGGTTTCTGCCCAGTCCGCCCGGCTGGTGAGAATGATGGGTACGCGGGCGCCGAGGACGATGCCAGCCAGCTGTGCGCCGCACAGGTATTGCAACTGCTTGACCAGCATGTTGCCGCTCTCGAGATCGGGGACGACGAGGATATCGGTCCGGCCAGTAACGGGCGAGGCCAGCTTCTTGATAGCTGCGGCCTTCATGCTGACGGCAGTATCAAATGCAAGAGGCCCGTCGAGGATGCCGCCGGTGATCTGGCCGCGGTCGGCCATCTTGCAGAGGGCGGTGGCGTCGAGGGTGGACTTGATCTTGGAGTTCACCGTCTCGACCGCCGACAGCAGGGCGACCTTGGGCTCGGGGATGCCGAGAACGTGGGCAAGATCGATGGCGTTCTGGACGATGTCGATCTTGTCTTCGAGCTTGGGAGTGATGTTGATGGCCGCGTCGGTGACGAGCAGCGTGCGGGCGTAGGCCGGCGTATCCACAATAAAGACATGGCTAATGCGGCGGGCGGTGCGCAGACCGGTATCGCGGGGCATGCCGGCCTTCATGAGCGCGTCGGTGTGCAGGCTGCCCTTCATCATGGCCTGGGCATTGCCGGAGCGGCACATGGCTACACCCAACTCAGCGGCCTTGAACTCGCTGTCGGCATCGAGAATGGGATAAGCGCTGATGTCAACACCAATCTTCGCGGCCAGCACTGTCATGGCGGCTTCGTCGCCGATGAGCATGGGCTCGATGAGGCCCTCGACTGTGGCTTCGACGGCGCCGCGGAGGGCTACGTCCGACAGTGGCCAGACGACCGCCGTGGTGATGGCCGGCAGACTCTTGCAGCGCTCGATGAATCTGTGAAAGACATGATAGTCGGCGGGATGGCCGACCAGCGAGTCAACGGTAATGCCTTCAGCCAGGAGAGCCAGATCGCTCATGGGTATCTTCTCCCAGGCGCGCAGCCAACTGCTGGCGAACCTTACGGTTTATTTTCGCGCCACGGCACTCGTTGCGGAAGACGATTTACTCCCCCTTGCGCCTTCTCAGGCTGAACCACTAGGCGGTCCAGGAGCCGCCTAACTCACTGAGAGTCAAATGCCGGGCTCCAGGTGCGCGGAGGCGCATCCGAAAGTGGAACAGTCGCAACCGGAATCTCTTGACAACAAATTCGCGGTGATTATACGCCCGTTTGCCTCGGAGCGTTCCAATTGCAAGGATCCAGCGTTGAAAAATGAGATTCCGATTCTATTCCCAGGTAGCTGGCGTACGTGATTGCAGTCACATTGGGCTGTGCTCCGAGAGAATACGATGGCATTCAGCCTACACATCGGCCGGCGCTGGAGTGGGAAAGGAACTCCAATGAATCTGGGGTTTATTGAGAACAAGACATACGACGAGATTTCAGTTGGCGACACAGCCAGGACGGAGCACGTTTTGACCACGGAAGACGCGATGGCGTGGGCCTCGATTTCCGGATTCACCGCCGTTCTGGACTCCGAAGGACTCACCGATCGCGCCGTGAGCAGCATGCTTCCGACAGGACCAAACATGTGGTGTGCCTCGCTCATCTCCGGTCTTTTCGCCACGAATCTACCTGGGCCTGGATGCTCACTGACGAGCGTGTCGCTCACGTTCCATAATCGCATCCGTGTCGGAGAACGCATCCTCGTCAAAGTCGAGGTTACGGCCAAGGACGATTCTACAAAGAGGGTTATATTCGATTGCGAGGCAAGCAATGACGCCGGCGCGTCCGTCTTTTCGGGCACTGCACAGCTCATTGCACCTGTGGAAAAGCTGCGCTTGTCCACACTCCCGGTACCCCAACTCATTGTGAACAATCCCTATCGTCACCACCTCGGTTTCATCGCGCGTGCAACTTCCAAGCCGGCTGTGAAAACCGCGATCGTCTGGCCGTGCGACGCACTATCTCTCGGAGGCGCTATCCAGGCATACAAAGACGGGTTGATTGTTCCGGTTCTTGTGGGTTCTGAAGCGGCGATCCGCAACATTGCCGGAACGATGCAACTTGACTTGGGATCCATCCCGATCGTTGACGTCGACGTTAGCCGCGTGGCCGCCATCCGGGCTGTTGAGATGGCTCGTAAAGGCGCGGTCCAAATGCTCATGAAGGGCTCGCTGCAGACAGAAGAACTCATGAAAGCTGTGGCCTCACGCGAGGGAGGATTGCGCACCGGGCGGCACATCAGCCACGTATTCGCTTTGGATGTTCCGTCCTATCACAAGACCCTGTTCGTTACCGATGCGGCCGTCAGCATCGAGACGGACCTGGAAACCAAGATAGACATTCTGCAGAATGCCATCGACATGATGGTCAAACTTGAGGTCGTGAACCCGAAGGTGGCAATCCTGTCGGCGGTCGAGTCGGTTACCCCGGCCATTCCCTCCACGCTCGATGCCGCCGCCCTTTGCAAGATGGTCGAACGCGGACAGATTACCGGAGCCATCGTCGATGGTCCGCTCGCATTCGATAATGCCATTTCCAGCGACGCCGCACGGATCAAGAAGATCAAATCGCCGGTCGCAGGAGACCCTGATCTTCTCATGGTTCCTAATCTGGAGGCTGGAAATATCCTCTTCAAGGAGCTTCAGTACCTGGCCGGAGCGCTGGCGGCCGGAGTTGTGGTGGGAGCCAAGGTTCCGGTAGTTCTCACCGGCCGCGCCGACGGAGAACAGGCTCGAATGGCAAGTTGCGCCCTCGGCATCCTGCTTGCGAAGCCGGCACCCGATTTGGAAGGCTAGTAGCAGAGAAATGCTAATCCCTGATACTTGCCAGCGGTGGCGCTCCGATTTTTTTGAAAGCTGTGACCCAAGGTGTCAGGATCAGCCGCTGCGCTGGAGTAGAATGCGCAGCGGCCGATGGCAGGATCTCAGAAGGTGAATGTAGGGCCCAATTCCTCGCGAATGTCGTTCCACTCCCGCGACGGCACGCCTTTAAAGAGCGGCAGGGGTTCCTCGGGGTTGGCGTGGGTGGTGAAGAGCGACTGCTCGTACGAGAACATGACCCACTTATCGAGCTTGTAGTTGAGCGTGCCAACGAGCATCGTGCTCATATGCCGGGTTCCCTGCAACTCATCGATGTCGCGCGCTTTAGCCTGATCAACGCCATAAAGACCATAGATGGACCAACCGGCGTTGCGGCCCGTGGGATTGACATTGAAGATGCGGGAGAGCGGGAGGCCCAGTTGTGCGAAGCCGCCCGCGGCGCGAACCGGGCGTTCGGGTGCAACCACCTGCTGCCCACTCGCGTTGGTGCCGAGCACAATGTCCGATGCGCCATCTACAGAGGCGACGGTAGCCAAATTGGTCAGGCCGCCAGTGTCGCTAAAGAAGGAGTAAAGTTGCCCGCCGAAAAACCAGCGGAGATCGCTGCCGCCGTAAGTCTTGCCTGTCAGCGTGAACCAGCGTGTAGGCAATTGCCACTCGGCGGTCCAGCCATCCTGTGTGCTGCTTGCGCTTACGCCGTCAGGAAAGGTGGCCTGATAAGGCGCGGGAACTGCCGAACCCAGGGCATTGGCAGTGCGCTCACCTTTGAAGCCGCTGAAGATGAGCTGTGCGGGAGCAACTCCGGCCGCGGGGTCTAGCTGCCATTGGCCAACCAGGCGTCCCTGAATCTCGGGACGGTTCGAGTCCGGTCCCTGGCGCTCGCCGTAACCGAGCTGCTCTGAGACGTTGGCTGCACTTGGTGGAAGACCTGAACCCGGCAGATCGATGGCAAACTCCGGCATGATCGAGAATCCGCTGAATTTGTGCGTATAGCCAACGCGCATCTGCGGATCGCGCTCCCAAAGGCCGCCGAACTCACCGCCAGCGAGGGTCAACTCAACCATGTTGACGAGCGTAGAAGAGCCATAGATTGTCCAGTCCTGCCCAGCGAGCGCCGAAAATGTATTCTTGTCGTCAAAGTGGTAATCCAACCTGCCCCATGCGACGCGGAGCGAAGGGTTGCTGGAGCGGATACTGGAGAGATTGCGATTATCTGAGCGGTTGAAGTTACCCTCGAAGTCCGTTTCGATCCTGCCCGTGATGCTCCACTTCGGATTGGGATCGATCCACGCGAAGTTCACGCCCAAGCGGCTGCTGCGCGCCTTGACGTGGAACTCTGGAGATCCATTAGGGGGGGTGTCGGTAAGAAAGCCGGGGAGCGGAAAATCATCTCCGTTGGGAGAAGAACTGTCTTCAATCCCGGTCAATCTGATAAATCCATAGGGAGTAAAACCGACCCCCTCCGCCCTGAATGCAGGTTCGATGCCGGTGCGCGAAATCCCATTCACGGGGAGCTGGCGAATGGGCACGAGCGCCTCATTGATCGCCTGGGATGGGGACTTCTCCGCGACGGACGCCGCAGGAGCTTGTGAACGGGGGTTGACCAACGGCTGTCTGAGTTCCGCAGTAGCTGAGGTGAGAGCGCCCGCGGCCTGCGCAGCGTTCTCGACCTGCGCGGCTGGCGCACCGGCTGAAGCCGGCATCGCAGGAGCGGGCAGCCTTTTGGCAATCTGTGCGTACTCGTCATTCGAGAGAACGCCTTTGTCGAAAAGGATGCGGGCCATCAGATCTTCGGCCTGCTGCGGCGTGGCCGCCCCATCGATCTGCATCATATCGTCGGGCGTGAGAATGCCTTTGCGGAGCAGGATCTCTGCCAGCGGATCGTGGGGCTTTGCGACGTCCTGCTGTGCCTTTGCTGGCGTGCAAAGTACTGCAGACAGCACCAGCATCAGCAGAAAGAATGAAAGAAGCCGGAGACGAAAAGACAAGTTACAAGAAGAACCATTCATACTGGAAGCTCCTTTTTGAACTCGAAATCCTGATGCTGAACAGCAACTGGCGCGCGCTTCAGAACAGAAATTGCACCGACGCTGGGCACTCTGACCCGGACTGCGACATCAGACGACACAGAGACGGGCGGCGCCAAGAGCACAACTCTTGCCGCCCATCTTCTTGAAAGGCAGGGACGTAGCCCTACGCCCACTCCCCGCTGCGCAGATACTCATCGATTCCCTTCGCAGCTTTGCGGCCGGCGCCCATGGCGAGGATCACCGTGGCACCGCCGGTGACGATGTCGCCGCCGGCGAAGACACCGCGCTTGGAGGTGCGGGTGGTCTGGGTGTCGGCCACGATGTAGTTACGCGACGTAGTCTTGAGATCGGGCGTCGAGGCCTGAACGAGGGGATTAGCGTTGGTGCCCACGCCGATGATGACCACGTTGGCGGGCAGAATGAACTCAGAGCCTTTGATCTCGACGGGAGAGCGGCGGCCGCTCTCATCGGGCTCGCCCAGCTCCATGCGGGCACAGCGCGCGCCGGTGAGCCATCCCTTCTCGTCGCCGATCAATTCGATGGGGTTCGTGAGCATGCGGAACTCGATGCCCTCTTGGCGAGCATGGTGTATTTCTTCGAGGCGCGCGGGCATCTCGGCTTCAGAACGGCGATAGACCAGGGTTGCCGTGCGCGCGCCCAGGCGGCGCGCGCTGCGCACCGCGTCCATGGCGGTGTTGCCGCCGCCCACCACAATCACCTCGCGATCGCGGCAGTCGTAGACGGGTTCGTCATATTCGGTGGCGTCGTATGCACGCATCAAGTTGACGCGGGTAAGGAACTCGTTGGCCGAGTAGACGCCGATGAGGTGCTCGCCGGGAATGCCGAGGAAGCGCGGCAGACCGGCGCCGGTGGCGACGAAGACCGCATCGTAGCCTTCATGCTGCATCAGCTCATCGATGGTTACGCTCTTGCCGACCACCACGTTGGTTTCGAACTCGACGCCCAAGCGGTGCAAGTTGTCGACTTCGCTTTTGACAATCGACTTGGGCAGGCGGAACTCGGGGATACCGTAGACGAGCACACCGCCGAGCTCGTGCAGGGCCTCAAAGACGCGGACGCGATGGCCCATCTGGACCAAGTCGCCAGCGGCCGAGAGCCCGGCCGGACCGCTGCCGACGATGGCCACGCTTTTTCCCGTGGGCGGCGCGTTGGGAGGAAGGCCAAGCTGGCCGCTCGAACGCTCGTAGTCGGCGATGAAGCGCTCGAGGTTACCGATGGCGACGGACGCGCCTTTTTTGCCCAGCACGCATCCGCCCTCGCACTGATTCTCCTGCGGGCAGACGCGGCCGGTGATGGCGGGCAGCGCATTGTCCTCGCGCATCTTGGCCGCCGCGGCGAGATAGTCGCCCGCATAGATCAGCGCTACGACCTCTTTGATCTTGACGCCCACCGGGCAATCGACGACGCAGCCGGGCTTGGCGCAGGCGATGCAGCGCGTGGCCTCCTCAAGGGCGCCGGCTGCGCTCAGACCCAGGTTCACCTCTTCAAAGTTGCGGCTGCGCACCTGGGGATCGAGCTCCGGCATGGGGACGCGCGGAATCTTCATCCGGTCCTTCAAAGGAACGAGGTTCTTCTCAGACATTTTGGACCTCGTTCTTCATCGGGCGTCTTTTCGGATTGAGCGTGATGGGAATGCTGCGCAGCTCGGCAAGTTCCCGCTCCTTTTCGGCCAACTCAGCGCGAAGTTCGACCAGTTCTTCCAGGGTGTGTTCCTGGAAGTGCTTGAGCGACTGGCACTCCTTCTCGCGATACATGGAGTTGCGCTGCATGAGGACGTCGAAGTTGACCAGCGAGGCATCGAACTCCGGCCCATCCACGCAGGCGAATTTGCTTTTGTTGCCGAGCAACACACGGCAGCCGCCACACATGCCGGTGCCGTCCACCATGATGGAGTTCAGGCTGACCATGGTCTTGATCCCCAGCGGAGCGGTTAGCTGGGCGACGGCGCGCATCATGGGCACAGGACCAACGGCGAGCACGAAGTCGATCTTCCTCCCGGCGGCGATCAGTTCGTTGAGCTTCTTGGTCACCAGCCCCTGTTCGCCGTAGCTGCCGTCGTCGGTCATGATGTAAGCCTCGTTGCTGGACTGGCGCACCTCGTCTTCAAAGATGACCATCTCTTTGGAGCGGGCGCCTTCAACAAAGACGACATGGTTGCCGGCCTGTTTGAGGGCGTTGGCTGTGGGCAGAGCCATGGCCGTGCCCACGCTGCCGGCCAGAATGGCCACCGTGCCGTAGTTCTCGATCTCCGATGGCCGGCCAAGAGGGCCGACGATGTCGAGGATGGAGTCGCCCTTCTGAAGACAGTTCAGCATGGCCGTCGTTTTGCCCACAGATTGCACCACGATGGTGACGGTGCCCGCCTCCGGATCGGAACTCTTGATGGTCAACGGAATCCGTTCGCCCTTGGCGTGTAGCCGCAAGATAACGAACTGGCCCGGTTCCTGCTTTTGGGCGATGCGCGGCGCCTCGACAACCAACTCACGTATGTTGAGACCCACGTCACGCGCGTCGACAATCCTGTACATCGCGCCTCCGCTTCCGCTCAGGTCCTCTGAGGGGCAGGAAATTTTGGCCCGAATCTCAATTGTGAAAACAGATTTACGGGAATTGTACGTGGCTTCACGCAAATTGCAAGACCAACTCCTACGAGCGTGACAGCGGTCACAAAGTAGGCGGATGCGTGTTTGAGATCACTGGAGTTATGAGCGTGATAGCGGTCACTGCCGAGTGAATTGTCGAGTGGCGTATTTATTGCTTGGCATTTGATTGGTAGTTACGAAGCATAATCCTGTTTTCACGGCCCGGCAGCGCGATTGAATCCATAGCGGCGGGTGGGGGCGAAGTCACACATCCACAGCCTAGACAGAGCCAAACAGCGGACCGTAGTTTCGCAAGGAGCGCATCATGAAGGGAAAAGTTGCAATCGTAACAGGTGGTGCAAGCGGGATCGGGTTAGCGATTGTTGAGTCGTTCGCCCAAGTGGGCGTGAACTGCGTGATTGCCGACATGGACGTTGCCGGTGGGGAACGAGCCGCGGCGAAACTTCAAGAGGCCGGGACGCCCTGCCTGTTCGTTGCTACAAGTGTTTCCCAGCCCGACCAAGTGCGCCATCTCGTCGATGCCACCATCGAAGAATTTGGGCGTCTCGACATTCTGGTCAACAATGCGGGTCTGCAATTCGTGACGCCAGTGGTGGAGTTCCCCGAAGAGCGCTGGGACACTCTGATAGGCGTTATGCTTACCGGGACGTTTCTTTGTTGTAAGTATGCCTTGCCCCACATGATCAAGCAGAAGTGGGGCAGGATTATTAACGTCAACTCGCTCCACGGCAAAGTGGGGTCGCCCTTCAAGGTGGCTTATGTTTCGGCCAAACACGGGGTGCTGGGGTTGACGAAAGTAGTGGCGTTGGAGGTGGCCGAGCACAACATTACCTGTAATGCCATCTGTCCCGCCTACGTGCGTACTCCGCTCGTCGAGAAGCAAATTGAGAATCAGGCCCGTTCTCACGGCATTTCGGAGGAGGAAGTGATTCAAAAGATCATGCTGGAACCCGCCGCCATCAAGCGGCTACTGGATTCCAGCGAGGTCGCTTCGCTGGTTCGCTACTTGTGTTCGGACGATGCCGCAGGTATCACCGGCGCGGCGCTCGACATTGATTTGGGCTGGACGGCGCACTAGGACAAATTGCTTCAAGGCGTGCCGCAAGGCACGCCTTCATAACGCGGAGGAGAATGATTATGCCTGCCAATCCTCTGGCCACCGCTCATGAGACCCACCCTATAGTCAAGATTTCCGCCACGCGTTCTCCGGAGCGGAACAAAGTCGTTACCGCCGCCGCGGCCGTGCGCTTAATTCGCGACGGCGACACAGTAGCGACCGGAGGCTTCGTGGGCGTCGCCTTTCCCGAAGCCATTGCCGTTGCCATCGAGCAACAGTTCCTGGCGCCCGACGGGGAGGCCGGCCCCGCCAGCGGACGGCCTTGCGACCTGACGCTCCTCTATGCGGCCGGGCAGGGCGACGGAAAGGAACGGGGGCTGAATCACTTCGGTCATCCGGGTCTGGTGAAACGCGTCGTTGGCGGCCATTGGGGCTTGGTGCCTAAGCTAGGGGCGCTGGCGGTCAATAACAAGATCGAGGCCTACAACTTTCCCCAGGGAGTGATTTCGCATTTGTTTCGCGATATTGCCGCACATCGTCCCGGGCACCTCAGCAAGGTCGGCATGGGGACCTACGTCGATCCGCGTTACGGCGGCGGCAAAATCAACTCCCGCACTACCGACGATCTCGTTGAGCTGATTACCATTCACGGCGAAGAGTACCTGTTCTACAAAGCGTTTCCGGTCAACGTCGGCATTATCCGCGGCACCACCGCGGATCCCGAGGGCAATATCACCATGGAGCGCGAGGCGCTGACGATAGAAATGCTTTCCATTGCCATGGCAGCCCACAACTCCGGCGGGATCGTCATCGCCCAGGTCGAACGCGTGGCCGAGAGCGGCACGCTGAATCCACGACAGGTGAAGATACCGGGAATTCTCGTCGATTGCGTCGTGGTTGCGGAAAAGCCGGAGTACCATTGGCAGACCTTCGCTACCGTGTACAACCCCGGTTTTAGCGCAGAGATCCATACGCGAATGGGAGCCATCCCACCGATGGAGCTATCGGCGCGCAAGGTGATCGCGCGCCGGTCGGCGCTGGAGCTGAAGACCAACAGCGTGGTCAACCTGGGAATTGGCATGCCCGAAGGCGTGGCTAATGTGGCCAATGAGGAGAAGATCATCGATCTCATTACACTCACCGCCGAGCCCGGAGTGGTCGGCGGAGTTCCGGCCGGGGGGCTCGATTTCGGCGCCGCGGTCAATGCCCACGCCATCATCGATCAGCCTTACCAATTTGATTTTTACGACGGCGGTGGACTCGACTTGGCTGTCCTCGGCTTGGCAGAGGCGGACCGCGAGGGCAGCCTCAACGTGAGCAAATTCGGTCCCAGGTTGGCGGGTGCAGGGGGGTTTATCAATATCAGCCAAAACGCCAAGAGCCTGGTGTTCTGCGGTACGTTCACGGCGGGCAATCTGGACGTCGGATTCGCAGACGGCAAATTACAAATCCTCACAGAGGGCCGCACGCGAAAGTTCGTGAACGAAGTTGAACATCGAACCTTCAGCGGCCGATATGCCAGCCTGCGCCGACAGCCGGTGCTTTATGTAACCGAACGCTGCGTGTTCAGCCTCACGACGGAAGGCCTGCAACTTATTGAGGTGGCCCCGGGCATCGATATTGAAAGGGACATCCTGGCTCACATGGATTTCCAGCCCATCGTGCACCAGCCTAGGCTAATGGACGCGCGCTTGTTCATGCCCCAGCCCATGGGTTTGCGCGGCGATCTATTGGAACAGCCCCTGGAGAGCCGGCTCAGCTACGAGCGGCAACAGAATCTGTTCTTCGTCAACTTCGAAGGTTACACGGTGCGCAGCATGGAACAGATCGACCGGATCGAGCAAATGGTGCGCGACTGTTTGGCGCAGACGCCCGGCAAGGTATACGCCATCGTCAATTACGACAATTTCTCGATTTCTCCCGAGCTATTGGGACCGTATACCGACATGGTGAAGAAGCTGATGAACGACTGTTACTCGGGTGTCACCAGATACACGACCAGTGGCTTCCTACGTATGAAACTTGGGGACGCACTGGCCGAGCGCGGTGTCGCTCCTCACATCTATGAGAGTGCCGAGGAGGCCAGCCAGCACTTGCTCGAGCTCGAGGAGCGGCTGCAGGCGAAATAGCTCGGGCTTGTCCTGGCAAAGGGCGGATCGGGTTCTGGCGGGAACCACCAGCACGTGGAACTCTCGGGGTCCGAACACTTCGTACGGAAGGAGCCATTTTATGGCAGCAAGCAGCGTTATAAGCAGTACGAGCAACTTCAGCGAGCCGGTGACGGACTCGCTAAAAGGCAGAGTGGCCCTGGTGACGGGCGGATCGCGCGGCATCGGAAAGGCTATCGCTCTGGAACTTGCCCGCAACGGGGCAACGGTAACCTTCAGCTATAACAGCAATCTGGCCAAGGCGGAAGAGGTCGCGGCCGAGATTCGCACCATGGACGTCGAGTGCCTGATGGCGCAGGGCGACGTGGCTCGCAAGGAGGACGCACGCCGTATCATCAGCTCAACTCTCGAGCAATTCAAGAGGATCGACATCCTGGTCAACAACGCCGGCATTACCCGCGACCACACCCTGCGCAAGATGACCGATGAGGAATGGGAATCGGCAATCTCGGTGAACTTGCATGGAACCTATTACTGCACCACTGCCGCATTGCCGGCGATGACCGAGCAGAAATACGGGCGCATCATCAACATTGCTTCCATCGTCGGCCAAACGGGAGCATTCGGCCAGGCCAATTACGCCGCCAGCAAAGGCGGAATCATCGCGTTCACCAAGTGCATAGCGTTGGAGTATGCGAGAGATAACATCACCGCCAATACAGTTGCCCCAGGGTATACCGGTACAGAAATGGTAGAAGCGATGCCGGCAGATGTTCTTGAAAAGATTTGCGCCAAGATACCGCTGCGCCGGCTGGCAAAACCCGAAGAGGTCGCCAAAGCGGTTCTCTTCCTGGCCCGGGATGGGGATTACATCACTGGAACGACGATCAACGTAAACGGCGGGCTACTGATGTTCTGAGGCCTACTTGGGTTTCCTCGGGGAAATCGAAGTCAAGGAAATAAAAATGCGCCCGAAGCAACCGGCGCGCGTGCCGGGGGCGCTGCGCCAGCCACGGCTCCCATCATTCCACCGGCGAGTGAATGGCGTCGTCGAGGTTTGCGTATCTTAATCATGCGGAGATTTGCAATTCTCCCCGAAGCATGCGAAATCTCCGGGCGCGGATAGTCCAACTTTCCTGCGGCTGAAGTTATTGCTTCCGGCGCGCATAACCGCTGGGCATCGCAGCATTCTCGTGGTGAGGGACGAAACACCCCACATGGAGCCGTCGAGAATTCCCGTATAGTCGTAGCTGTCACTGCTCACCTCTGAACGTCGACCACGAGCCGTCCCCGAACCTCTCCCGCCAGGAGAGATGGCGCCGATGAAATCGCTTCACTGAGGCCGATACCGTGAGAAATCGCGTCGAGCCTGGAAATATCGAGGTCGCGTGCCAAACGTGCCCATGCTTCAAGCCGGGCCGAACGCGGACACATCACACTGTCGATACCAGCGAGCGTCACGCCACGCAGAATGAATGGCGCGACCGTCGCCGGAAAATCCATTCCCCCTGCTAGACCGCAAGCGGTAACTACCCCACCGTACTTGGTTGTGGCACAAACGTTCGCAAGCACGTGGCTGCCAACCACATCGACCGCCCCCGCCCACCGTTGCTTCCCGAGTGGTTTTCCGGGGCTCGCAAATTCCGTCCGTCCCAGCACCTCCGCGGCACCCAACCCCTTCAGGAAATCGGCTTCTTCCATTCTTCCGCTGGCGGCTACCACTCGATAACCCAGCTTGGAAAGAAGGGCAACCGCTACGCTGCCCACACCGCCAGCCGCACCAGTGACCACGATTTCGCCCTTGTCCGGAGTGATGCCGTGCTGCTCCAGCGCCAGCACGCATAGCATGGCGGTATAACCGGCTGTACCAATGGCCATGGCTTGCTGGAGAGAAAAGGCCGAGGGCAAATGGACCAGCCATTCGCCTTTTATACGTGCCTTTTGCGCAAGACCTCCCCAGTGGGTTTCCCCTAGGCCCCAGCCATTCAGCAGCACAGAGTCCCCCACTTGGTAGTCTGGATTGCTTGACGCTTCGACCGTGCCTGCCAGATCGACTCCCGGAATCATGGGGAATCGTCGAACGACGGGAGACTTTCCTGTGATCGCTAGGGAGTCTTTGTAGTTGAGTGAAGAATACGCGACCCTTACGGTGACATCGCCCTCAGGTAGAAGCGAGTCGTTGATATCCTTCAACGTAGCGCTCGAACTGTTCCCGTCTTTTTCGATCAAAATACCCTTGAACATGTTTCCCTCCGCGAAAACTAGACTCTGCGTGGCTCTGTTGACATCCTTGGTTTGGGGTTGTTGGCGAGGAGATAGTTAGAGGCGGTATAGGTCAAAGGCCAGGCCGAGCAGGAGGGCTTGACGGGATGGGGTATGGAAGGTTCTGCCAGGAGCGCGGCCAGAGAGTTTGCGTTTCACGGCGGAAAAGACACTCTCGATCAGGGAGCGCAGGGCATACTTTGGGGCGGGGAAATGTTCGCGCATGTGAAGGCGTACCCCGGATGCCCTGCACGTGGAGCGGCGCGCCCTGGTTACCAGCGCCGGCAGCGTGGCGCAGTCGTTCCACGGCGCTTGGCGGGCGTGTTGGGCCAGGATCAGTTGCCGCTTCAGGTCGACCACGGCCAGCCACTTCAGCCCGTGCCGCCAGGTGCGCTGCGGCTGGCCAAAATGCTCCGCTCGGGGTATAAAACAGCGGCTCACCGCGCCTTGCGCCAGGCCGGTAGCAGCGCTGCCTACCGTGGCAGGGCCCTTCGGCAAGCTCAGGGCAGGCTTTCGCCACCTCCCGGGCATGCGCCGCACCATCTCATCCATCACGCGGGCTACGTCGTCCACGTTCAAGCGCGCCAAGAAGCGGTACAACGTGGTGTAGTCAGGAACGGCTTTCAGTGCCAAGGCGGAACGCAACTCCGTGTGCTCGCTGCGTCTCACCTCCGCCTCGCGGAAGGTCCAGTCTTCATACCCCATCCGGCAGAGCACGGCCGGCAACTGCGCTTGCGTAAACCCTCGCTTGCTGAATTTGCTCCGCTGCGCGGGCAACACTTTCCGGCTGACCGCGAGCGCCAGCCGGGCAAATCGCACCCCTCCGACTTCGGCCATGCAAGTTTCGCGAAGACGCCAGAACAGCTTCAGCTTAACGCCGTTTCTGCCGCCTTCTGCACAGACGTATCGAGGATGTCAACAGAGCCAGATGGGTTCTAGCGATTTATGCTGGTTCAGAAATACAGGGGTCGATCAGCGATGAGGGGCCCAGTCGAATCACGGATCGCCGGTTCTTACTGCTTCACCTTTGCATAGTCGATCATGTCCTGGAAATCGAGGAACACCGCCGGCTCGTTTCCGACAACCCAGCCGTCGTGTCCTGGCGGAATGCTTACGAAGTCACCGGCTTTCGTGGTCATTTGAGTGCCATCATCCATCTGCACCATCATGGTCCCCGAGAGTTGATAACCGAAGTGCGCGGCCTGGCAGCTCTCTGTCCCGGCGATTGGCTTGACGCAAGTGGACCATTTCCAGCCGGGCTCAAATGTAGCGCGGCCGACTACGGCTCCGGAAACCCGGAAGAGCTCAACCTTGCCCTTTGGGAATTCCCTTACCTCGTGGGGTGAACCCAGGCTTACCAGTTCGCACGTATCAGGGGCCATTGGCGTTCCTCCTCTTCATGCCCGCAATGTTTACATACCGCGACCGAGTCTGTCGCCAACAAAAGACGGCAAGCAAATGAGGCGATAAAGGTAGACAGAAAGCGGCCGCCCTCCTCGTTGAACTCATGCTCGACGCAATACGGATTCATGCCCTCGTCAGCTAAGAAGATCGGATGATCTTTGCAACGATATTGGCGCAGGTATCGATGCCCAGGGTGCTGTTGATCGTGAGATGGTAGAGCCTTGGATCAGACGAGTCGCAATCGTAATAGTAGCGTGCATAGTTGAGGCGCTCGGAGTCGATGCGACGCAGCAGAGCAGACACGTCACGTTCGTGCGGATGGCGCAGTTTCATGCGTACAAGCTTCTCCCTGAGCGGCGCATAGACGAGCATGCGAAATACATTCGTATGGCGCCGCAAAACGCACTGCGCACTGCGTCCGATGATGTCACAGTTGCCGACCTTAGCGGCCTCTTGAATGATGCTGGCAGTGAATTCCTGCACCGTATCGCGATCCACTCCGAACTTCGCCCCTTCTCCTACATACGAATCGGGACCACCCTGCCAGAAGCTTTTCATTACACGCTCCCACCATGCGCTGGCGTGTTCGTCGGCCTGCGCGGCCCAGGCAGAGTCCATCTCTCCCATGGCTGCGGCGCGTTCGATGATCTGCTTGTCCAGGCACTCCCAACCCAGAAGTTCAGCAACCTTGCGCCCGATCTCGGATCCCCCGCTTCCGTACTCTCTGGCAATTGTCAAAACATTGAACATTTTCTTCCTCCCATCCCGCGATCCGGATCCAATTCAATTGCGGCAAATCGTTGTTCACCTCAACATCGTATGGCCCGCGAGTTGTAATCGGCTACAGCTCGGGCAACTTTCTCAGCTGACGGCCGATTGACTGGGTTCTGCTCGAGCCAGCTGTAAAGAGACTCAAAAACGGAGCCTACAAGACAACGGGCGACGATCGCCGGACGCTCCATGGAGAAGGATGCCGGCAGCGACTCGAGCATCTGGCTGACCAAGCGGGCGTGCTGCCTGATCAGGCCGCGACGCACCTCCTCCAGACGAAGAGTGAGGCCGGAAGACTCGACGATCAGAATGCGGGCCTCCTGTGGGTTCTGGGCCAGGTACAGAAAGACCGATTCCACTGCGCAACGGATGCCGAGCAAGGAATCTGACTGGGAAACGCTTGCTTGACGAATCAGTTCCGACACTTTTTCGCCGAGCGTTGCAAGAACCGCCGCAAAGACACCTTCCTTATTGCGAAAATGCGCGTAGAAACTGCCAACCGAACTGTGCGCCTCCGCGACAATCATGGGCACAGTAGCAGCGTGGTAGCCGGAGTTGCCGAAGAGGCGGGTTGCGGCATCGAGAATGAGCTTCCGCCGGGCCTCTTTACGGACTGCAGCGGCGGGTGTTTTGCGATAGACCATTTACCGTAAAAATGCTCCTTGCAAGAAAGAGAATGATATGTCATTCTTTCCTTGTCAAGGGAAAAGCAGAAACAGGCTGGGACGGCCCGCAGGGTCGGGACTAAATGGCGCGTTTAGCCCTGCCCCAGGTGTGCGGTTAGAAAGCGAACAGGGCGGCTCCGCTCAACCTCGGTTGGGGCTACATTAGTAATAACTACAGGCTGTTTCATAGCCTGATTGGGGATCAAGAGAGGTACTTGGAGCGCGAATTGGCGGCGGGCGATAAAGTGGCAGGAGGCAACGTCGATGCCACGAGGCGCTCCGATGCTGACGGACACGCAGTGGAAGAAGATTGAGCCATTGCTTCCCCGGTTACGCAAGAGCAAACGCGGTGGTCGTCCCTGGGCCGATAGCCGCCGTGTCCTGGAAGGCATCTTGTGGATCGCGCGGAGTGGAGCAAGGTGGCAAGATCTTCCTGCCGAGTATCCCTCGCCTGCGACCTGTTGGCGACGCTTACATGATTGGGAACAACGCGGAGTTTGGCTGACGATCTGGCGAACCTTCCTGGGCGAGTTGAACCGGAAGGGACACCTGGACTGGAGCGAGGCGTTTATCGATGGCAGTTTTGCCTCTGCGAAAAAAGGGGCGCCGGGATTGGAAAGACCAAGCGGGGCAAGGGTACAAAGTGGATGGTGGTGGTCGATGGCCAGGGTCTTCCTTTGGGAAAGCACCTGGGATCGGCCTCTCCGGCGGAAGTCAAACTCGCCGAAATCACCCTGGCCTCGATCCGCGTCCCCAACCGCCACCGCCACGGCCGCCCAAGGCAGAAACCGCAAAGGCTGATTGCCGACAAGGCTTATGACAGCGACCCGCTGCGCATGCGCTTGCAGAAGCGAGGCATCGAATTGATCGTGCCCCACAAGGCAAACCGAGTGCGCCAGCCAACTCAGGATGGACGCCCACTCCGACGCTACCGCAAACGCTGGAAGATCGAACGAACCCATGCGTGGCTGGGAAACTTCCGGCACCTGGTGGTTCGCTACGACCGCTTGCTTCACATCTATGAAGCCTTCTTCCACATCGCCTGCTTCATGATCGTACTCAGAAGGTTATGAAACAGCTTGTAGCCACTAGCTCCTAGCTTCCAGCCCGTCCTGCAGAAGGACACTTTATTGTCTCTACGCAGGGAGATCTGCGAGCTACGAGCAATGAGCCAGGAACTCCGAGCGAAAACGGACAACTGGAGGCTGAAGGCTGGGAGCTGAAAGCTGTAAGCTGATGTCATCATGAACCCAACTCCGCAGCAACCTCAACTGAACCTCGCCCAGACCGCCGACTACCGCGAGTCCTACGCCAACAGCGTGCAGGTACGCGTGAGCGTGTGGGATTTCCAACTGGTCTTCGGTCTTGCCTCCAGCGAAAGCCCGGACCAGGTGAACATTCGCAACCACCAGGCCATTTTCCTGAGCCCGCAGCAGGCCAAGGCGTTGTGGAACGTGCTGGGCCAGAACCTCGCTCAATACGAACAGGCCTTCGGCACGCTCAACCTGGAGCCGCACGGACAAAATTTTCCGCACGGGCCGGTGAACTGAGCAGTGGTCAGTGGTCAGTGATCAGTGGTCAGTGCCGGTCGCGCTTGAGACATTGCGTTGCGGAACTTTAACGCGCGGCCGGGCGTTAAAGCCTGTAGCGAGGAGACGATCGTGGGCGAGGAACGAGACGCCAGGGCGGGATTGGCGATCATCGCAGGCGGGGAGATTGCGGATAGCCGAGGAGCGAGGCTGTGCGCCTGAGAGGAATCTTCAATCCGCGGCTGGACCGCCCGCTGCCCCTCTGGATGATTTTTCCAGTGGTGTTCATGGCGCTCTACGCCAGCCACTTTACGCTGCTGCGCCTGCCCTACTACTGGGACGAGGCAGGCTACTACATTCCCGCGGCGTGGGATTTCTTCCGCACCGGTTCGCTCATCCCCACCAGCACGCTCACCAACGCCCATCCGCCTCTGCCCAGCATTTACCTGGCGCTGTGGTGGAAGATGTCAGGCTATTATCCCGAGGTCACGCGCGAAGCGGTGCTCCTGGCGGCCTCGCTTGGGCTTCTCGCCGCGTGGCGGCTGGCCATGCGCCTCGTGGGCGTGACTTTGGTCGCTTTTTGGACCGTACTGCTGACAGGTCTCTACCCCATCTGGTTCGCGCAAAGTTCTCTCGCTCACGCCGACATCTTTGCCGCCGCGTGTTCGTTGTGGGGACTGGTTTATGCGCTGCCCAGCCGTGGCCGCGTGCCGTGGGCCGCCGCGATCTGGTTCTCCGCAGCGGCGCTGTGCAAGGAGACTTCGATTGTGATTCCGCTGACGCTGGCGGCGATCGGCGTCGCGGAGGGGTTCCGGCAGGGCGCTCCCGCGCGGGCGAAGCTGTGGCGCGAAGCGGCCTGGCTCGCTGCATGTGTCGTGCCGCAGGCCGGCTGGTATGCGTATCACTACGCCAAAACCGGCTTTCTCTTTGGCAACCCCGAGTACCTGCGCTACAACGCCGGGGCCACGCTGACGCCGCTGCGCATCCTGGCCGCGTTCGGGCATCGCGTAGTTCACCTGACAATGCACATGAACCTGTTTGTGCCGGTGGGGATGGCGTTTGCTGCTTTGCTGCTGAACCCACGGCCCGACGCCAGCGGCCACGAGCGCGCGACGCTTGCTCGGCCGGTGTTGCTGAGGATTTTTCTGCTGCTGCTGACCAATGCGGCGCTCTTCAGCGTGCTGGGCGGCGCGCTGCTCACGCGTTACCTGCTGCCGATGTATCCGCTGGTGCTGCTGGCGGCGGTGACGACCTTTTACCGCCGCGTGCCGTACTGGCATGGGCTGGCGCTGCTCTCGGCGGCAGCGTTCCTCATCGGTCTCTTCATCAATCCGCCGTATGGATTTGCTCCGGAAGACAACCTGGAGTACGCGCGCGTGGCGAGGATGCACCAGGCCGGCATCGCGGAGCTGACGAAGCTCTATCCCGGCGCGACGGTGCTGACGGCCTGGCCGATGAGCGATGAGCTGACGCGCCCCGAGCTGGGCTATGTGAAGCAGCCGTGGGATGTGGTCGCCATCGGCGACTTTTCCGCCGCGCAGATCGCCCGCGCCGCCCAGGAGCCGCAAGCGTACTCCGCCGCGCTGGTCTTCTCCACCAAGTACGATCCGGCACCGCCGCTGCTCAGGCTTGGTGGCGAAGCTCTCGACGAGCGCTATTTCGGCCTGCACCACGATCTGCCGCCGGAGGCGATCGCACGCCAATTGGGAGGAACGCTTGTTTGGAGGCGCGACCAAGACGGCATGTGGATCGCGCTGATCCGCTTCGACCACCCGGTTGAGGCGCGGCTGGAGACAGAAGGCGAAGAACGCTGAAGCGAGCGCTACTAGCGCGCGGCGAGTGTTAAGGGTAAGAATGACATCTGTCATGAGACACATCACTCGCCGCGAATTTTTTGGCAACGCTTCTGGCGCAGCGCTTGCTGTTCTTACTGCACGGGGGTTGCTGCGGGCTGCCGCGCCAACCCGACGCGAGCGGGTGTTTGTCGGCGCGTCGGCGCCCGACGGGGTTCTGGCTTACGACTGGGACCCGGCGACGGCAACGCTGACGCCGGCGGGCGTGGCGGCAAAGGTTCCCAATGTAGATTGGCTTGCGCTTTCGCAGGGGCATGAGTTCGTGTACTCGGCGTCGGAGCTGGACTCGTTTGAGGGCAAGCCAACCGGCGAGGTGGCCAGCTTCCGCCTCGCGGGCGGGGAGTTGCAGCCGCTCTCGGCGCGCAACTCGGCCGGGACGGGAACGTGCCACGTGGCAGTCGACGCGACGGGGCACGTGCTGCTGGCCGCCGATTATTCCGGCGCAAGCGCGGCGAGCTTTCGCATTGAAGAAGGCAAGCTGAGCGAGGCCGTGTGGACCGAGCACTACACGGAACACGGTCCCAATCCGGAGAGGCAGCAAACGGCGCACGCGCACTTTGCGTCGTTCTCGCCGGACAACCGGTTTGCGTATATCAACGACCTGGGCGGGGATCGTATTCACATCTACCGGGCCGATCCGGCAACGGCGGAGATGACGCCGGCGGGGACCTATCGCGGAGCGCCCGGCTCGGGGCCGCGAACGCTGCACTTCCATCCCAACGGGCTCACGGCGTATTGCATGGACGAGCTGGTTTCGACGGTGGACGTGCTGGAGTGGCACAAGGCCGACGGAAGCCTGACGCTGGTGGATCGCATCGACCTGCTGCCCGCGGATTATCACGGGCCGACGCGCGGATGCGATACGGTGATCCCGCGCGACGGACGGTTTGTGTATTTCGCGAACCGCGACGACAACTTCCTCTACTCGTTCAAGGCCGATGCGAAGACCGGTGCGTTGACGCCGATGAAGCGATCGAATTGCGGCGGAAAGACGCCGCGGAATTTCACGCTCGATCCCACGGAGCGATGGGTGCTGGTGGCGAACCAGGATTCGAATGGGATCAGCGTGTTTGCGCGCGATCCCGTGACGGGCGCGCTGGCGGATGAGGTGAAGAGCAGCGTGGAGGTGGAAGCGCCGATGCGGATACTGTTTGTGTAGAGCGTATTCCAAATATGGCTATATAGATTTCGGTTTTCATCACGCAGGGGTTAAAACCCCTTGTTTTCCTGCATTTTTGGCCCGACTAAAGTCGTGCCCTTGTTACAAAACAGATTTTTGAAACGGGATCCAGTTTAGGCGGCTTGGGTTTGGCCTTTGAGCTGCTCGGCCTGGTAGTGGGCGATGAGGGCGTCGACGATGGGCTGGAGGCGGCCCTGCATCACCAGATCGAGCTGGTGGAGGGTGAGGCCGATGCGGTGGTCGGTGACGCGGTTCTGCGGGAAGTTGTAGGTGCGAATCTTCTCGCTGCGGTCGCCGGAGCCGACCTGCTGTTTGCGGGCCTGGGCGAGTTCGGCGTTCTGGCGCTCCATTTCCATTTCGTAGAGGCGCGAGCGCAGCACGCGCATGCCTTTTTCACGATTCTTGATCTGCGATTTCTCGTCCTGGCAACTGACCACGGTGCCAGTGGGCAGGTGGGTAATGCGCACGGCGGAGTAGGTGGTATTGACCGACTGGCCGCCGGGGCCGGAGGAGCAGAAGGTGTCGATGCGGATGTCCTTGGCCTCGATCTTGACATCGACCTCTTCGGCCTCGGGCAGTACGGCGACGGTGACGGCGGAGGTGTGGACGCGGCCCTGCTGCTCGGTTTCGGGAACGCGCTGCACGCGGTGGACGCCCGACTCCCACTTGAGCTGCGAGTAGACGCGGTCGCCCTCGATGATGGCAATGACTTCCTTATAGCCGCCGATGCCGGACTCGGAGATCGACAGCACCTCGACCTTCCAGCGCTTCTGCTCGGCGAAGCGGGTGTACATGCGGAAGATCTCGGCGGCAAAGAGCGAGGCCTCGTCGCCGCCGGTGCCGGCGCGGATTTCGAGGATGATGTTCTTCTCGTCGTTGGGGTCTTTGGGCAGGAGCAACACCTTGAGCTCTTCTTCGAGGGCCTGGGCGCGCGGCTCGAGGGCGGCGATCTCCTCCTGCGCCATGGAGCGCAGATCCGCGTCGCTTTCGGAGAGCATGGCGCGCGCGCCGGCAAGGCCCTGGCGGACCTGCTTGAGATCGCGGAATTTCTCCACGGGCGCTTCGATTTCGCGCAGAGACCTGGCGATCTTCTGGTATTTTTCGTGATCGGCAAGGACTTCGGGCAGAGCGAACTGCGATTGCAATTCGCTGTAGCGCTGCTCCATTTGTTCGAGGCGATCGATCATATCCGCTCCGCGGTTTCAGGTTTTGGACGAGTGAAGTGGGAAGGAAAAGGCGCAGAACGAGTGTATGCGGCGGGCGCCGCTAGAGCAGGGCCGGGATGGGCTCGCGGAGGGTCATTGCAGTTCTTATTTTAGCGCGGAACTGACTATCTTGGCCCGTGCTTGATCGGCAAGATTCATCCCAGGTCTCAAAAGCGAGACCTGGGCACCCGGCACCCGGCAAGATCAATTGCAGCCGGCCGTTGCGGGATACTCATTCCGATGGCAAGATTAATTACCGCACGCTGAAGCGGTCTGCCAGAAGTGAGCTTTTCGAACACCGTCGTTGAAGCATCCATTGACCCAAGTGCCGGAATAGACCTGTCCGGTACTTTTGTTTGTGAGAGTGCCAAAGCCGTTAGGACGGTTTTGGTCGAACTCGCCCTCAAAATGCTCTCCAGATGAGACTTCGTCCGAGGTTCCGTGGCCCTGCATCTTGCCCGCCACGAATTGGCCGGCATCGATCTCGTAATTGGCGCCCTTCGAGAACCATTTCAGAGTGCCCACGCCCTCGGCATAGCCATTGACACAGGGGCCTGCCCACTCGGCGCGATCGTCGGGCAAAGGGTAATTGTCCCAAACTCGGCATCCCGTGGCCGGATCGGCGATCCAACCCGGCGGCAATTGTTGGGCAGCGAGAACGCCAAATGCTCCCGCCATGCAAAACACGAACGCCGACAGCGCAATTCTTCGCATCTCTGTACCTCGCTTCCGTTGAGCGAAAGTATACGGCACGACCTGAAGAGCAGACGCCCGATTCTTCGATTCTGTCACCGGTTTGACAACGAACGCGGAGTCAATGACATCCTTTGCACGGACAGGGCGTGCGCAAGACGCCGGCATTGAGTGCCGAGATTGCGAGCGCATGGTTGCGGGCGCAGGTAAAGCAAGGCCGCTGAAGGCGGGTTGGCTGGTCCGGCAGGGTTGGTGAGGTTCGTGCGCTCTCAGGTCGCAAAAGCGAGGGGCGCCCGGTATTGCCTTGGCCGAAAGGAAATTGGTTACACCCCGCCTTTGCCGAGCAAAATGCCGATTCCGTAGGTGACCGCGCCTTCGACGGCGCCGACGACGGTCATTTCGAGGCCCGAAGACCACCAGGAGCGGACGGTGATGAGGGACTTGGCGGCTCCGACGGCGAAGTGGGCGGCCAGGGAGACGATGGCCGCGGCAATGACCGCCGGGATGCCTTGCATGAAGAAGAACGGGATGACCGGGATGATGGCGCCGACGGCCGTGGACAGCGCTCCGGAGCTGGCCGAAACGAGGGGGTTGGCGAGAGCCCCTTCGCTGGAGCCGAGGCGCTCGGCGGAGAGGGCGCGCAGCAACTGCTCGGGATCGCTGGCGATGTGATTGACCATGTGAAGCGCGTCTTCCTCGGGAAGCCCTTTCACCTGGTAGTAGAGCGAGAGCAACTCGCGGGCCTCGGGACCGTTCATGGCGATGGCTTCGCGCTCGCGGGCGATTTCGGCGTGGTAGATCTCGCGCTCGCTTTTGGCGGCGAGATAAGCGCCGGATCCCATGGAGAGCGCGGAGGCGATCATGCCGGAGAGGCCGGCGAGCAGGACATAGTGGCTGGTCTGGGCCGGATCGCCAAGGGTAGCGCCGGAGACGCCGGAGACGATGCCGAAGATGGCGCCCAGGCCGTCGTTGACGCCGTAGATGGCGTCGCCGATCCACGAACCGGGCTGCTTGCGGCCCTGATTGCGCTTGGCCAGCATCTCTTCGAGCACGGCTTTGGCGTCGATTTTGGGCGCGCCGGCGGGAGCCTGGTAGTGGCCGCGGATGAGCGAGCCCAGCTCGCGGTAGTGGTCCTTCTCGTCCTGGATGACGTGTTCGAGGATGGCGACGGAGCCCTCGTCGCCGAGGGCCTTGAGCTGCTCGCCGTAACGGGCGATGTCGCGGCTCTCCTCGATTTCGAGGCGGCGCAAGGCCATGCGCAGGCCGCCGGCGCGGTTGGCGAGGGAGTCGGCCTGGCCGCCGGGACTGCCGGTGTAGAGGGGCTGGGGTCCGCCGAGCTCCTTGATGCGCTCGGCCCATAAAGCAGCGTGCTCGAGCTCGGCCTGTGCCAGGTGGCGGAGAATCTGGGCGCGCATCGGGTCGGCGTCGCGGTCGGCGAGGGTGGTGTAGGTGTGGTAGCCCTCCATCTCGGCTTGCCAGTTGCCCTCAAGGGCGGCAAGGATTTTCTTGTTTCTGGCGCCGGACAGTATGGCAATGGGCATGGACCGCACCTCGCTTAGCAAGAAGAATAACGGAACGAGAGGTAGCGAGTCAGCAAGCCGGCAAGTCAGCGTGCGCTGGCGCGCACATCGCGAGTTTGCGAGTTCGCATTACCCGCCCAAGCAGAGCTTGGACGGGGCACTCGGCGCCGGCGCGCGATATGATTGGGTTCAACTTTTGGCATGAAGCGCGAAGCGAAGAAACCGAAGACGAAGACCAGCGGAGGCAGCCTGCTGGTGGCGGCCGGAGTGGCGCTGGTGGTGCTTTTGCTGCTGCTGCGGATGATTGCGTTTGTGGCGGGGCACGGCCGGCATCACTATTGAAGCGCGGCGTGGCACGAGGGTGTCAGGGCTGCGCCGGACGAGCACCACGGGCGGCGTGCCAGGCCTTCGCGTACTTCCAGTGAATATAGGCCGAGTGGTTGAGGTGCAGCAGAAGGCCCTCGCGTCCATCCAGAAAACCCAAGCGGAAGAAGTAGTTATAGACGAAGGTCGCGGCCGGATTCAGCACCGCATTCCAGAGAAACGCGGGCAGCGACTTGCTGTCGCGGCCCTTCCGGTGAAGCAGCCGGGCGATCTCGGAGCTGTAGCGGTTCATATGCTCCAAATAGCGGTTCAGATCCGGGTAGGCGTAGTGGAGCATGTCGTGCTTGAGCTTGCCGCGGGGGCCCTCAAACTGCGGCGTCGAGTGCGGACTGGCCCCCTCGCTGAGCCGCGCCGCTCCGCGCCGGAAGAGGCGCAGCTTGCGGTCGGGATAGAAGCCGCCGTGGCGCATCCAGCGGCCGAAGATCAAGTTCAGACGGGGAATCCAGTAGGCGCCGTATCTGGGTTCGCGCCCGTCGTCACAGGCCAGGAGCCGGCGGATTTCGTCCTGCAAGCCGGGGCTGAGCACCTCATCGGCGTCGAGAAGCAGGATCCAGTCGGAGGTGCAGAGATCGAGGGCGACATTCTTCTGTGCGCCGTGACCGGCGATGGCGTGATAGAAGGTTTTAGCGCCGAAGGATTGGGCGATCTCGATGGTGCGGTCCTTCGATCCTGAGTCGACGAGGACGATTTCGTCTGCCCAACGAACGCTCTCCAGGGTGCGGGGAAGGTTGGCCTCCTCGTTCATCGCAATCATGGCTACTGAGAGGGTCTTGCGCATCGAGGCAAGGATAAACCAGCGGGGCGCGGCCGGAGCAGCCGATCCGCCGCAAGCGGGCAAGAGGCTGGGTTAAGGTCTGGTTGCGTACTTCGCGGCCGCTTCCACTTCAGCGGATTCCTCCGCGCTCAACTTCAAATGCGCGGCGGCGACATTCTCTTTGAGGTGGGCGACTTTGGAGGTTCCGGGGATGGGAAGCAGCACCGGAGAGCGGTGCAGCAGCCACGCCAGAGAGAGCTGCGGGACGGTGACGCCGTGGCGGGCGGCGATGCGGCCGAGGGCCTGCGCGGAGGCGCCACCCCACGGACGAGGGCCTGTCCGAGGGGGCCCCCGGGGCAGGGCACGCCAACGGGCACCGAGGGAACCGTCCCTCTGCCGCTCGCGTATTCTTGTACGAACGAGGGCAAGGAGCTCCGAGACGATGAGCGCGTACGCATATCCGAATCCGCAAGCCATCTTCTACCAGCAATACGAGACAGTGCGCCGCGACGAGGTGGTGGGCATCCTGCTGGCGCTGTTCCTGGGAGCGTTCGGCGCGCATCACTTTTATCTGCGCCGCACGGGGCTGGGGATTCTCTATCTGTGCTTCTTCTGGAGCGGGATTCCGTCGCTGCTCGGATTCATCGAGTGCTTTTTCATGCCGGGGCGGGTGCGGGAGTTCAACGCGATTCAAGCGGCGGGGATCGCTGCGGCGCTGGGGATTGCGGTTCCTGCGTGGGGCCAGCCACCGGTGAACGTGGCGATCCATGTACAGGGGAACATGCCGACGGCAGGCGCGGGGCAGCCCAACACATTCACAGCCTGTCCGCGCTGCCAGCAGGCGAATGTGGCGGGGGCGCGGTTCTGCGCGGGGTGCGGGGCGGGGCTGTAAAGACAGGGAACAGGGAACAGGGAACAGAAACCAGTTAGCGGCGCTTTAAGGTTCGTGCGATCCCACCCTAAAGCTCTGCGCTGCGCTTCGAGCTTTAGGATGGGGCACCCCAGCTTATTGCACCCCAGCCGATTCGAGTACGTTACATGTTCGCATGCCCGGAGCGCATGGATTCGTTGAACTTGGGCTTGGTGAAGTCGAGGGCGGCTTCGAGCATGGCCTGGTAATCGGCAGCGCGGGCCATGAGCGCGGGTGTAGCCGCGGCAAATTCGCCGTCGAGCGTCATCAGCCCTTCGCCTGCCTCGTGGCCGGCCATGCGCAGCAGGTCGGCCTCGGTGGTGTTCAGGTACTGTGCGTCTCTCGGATCGGCGATCCAAACCGGTTTGCCCTCGCCCAGCACTCCGGAGAGCCAGTAGACCTTACTCAACAGGTAGCGGAGCCGCTCGGCATCGTCGGTCTCGGTGAAGGTGAACTTCTTTTGCCAGCGGCTGTAGTAGCGCGTGGTGACGGGAACAGGCTGGCGGTTGCCGGACTTGACGAACTCCAGTTGGCCCATGTCCACCGTTTTGCGGACGGCGTTGTAGACGAAGGTCTCGGCGTAGGGCTGCTCCATGGCAGGGACGATCTCGGCGAAGGTGAGGGTGACGGAGGCGGAGATTTTGGCGTGGAGGTTGTGCGCGCCGCCGTCGGCCAGGTGGATTTCGCCGTGGACGATCCAGGTGTCGGCGCCGGAGGTGGAGCGGTGAAAGGGCCACTCGAATTGCCCGAAGGCCAGGGGCAAACCGCCGAGAGTGACATAGCAGTCGGGACGCGGGTTGCGGAGGCGCCTGGCTTCGGCGGCGAGATGGGCCGTCATCTCGGGAAGAAGATGAGGTTTATCGAAGCCGAAAGCATCGCTCAGTTCGAGCTTGAGCGTGCGGCCAGGGGCCACATTGTCGGGCAGGCCGAGTTCGAAGACGGCGGTGGGGTGACCGTGAAAATCGGCGCCCTGGGTGACGGAGACGAGAACCAGGCCGGCCTTGGTGGCGGCCGCTTCAAGCGAAGTGGCGAGGGAAGATTTCAGTTCGGCGGTCATGGGCGGGGAATCCTGCGTTGGAGATCGGTGCAGAACCATTTTAGAGCCTGAGGGTGGCGATCGCGACTGCAAGAAAAGAACTCGGCGGTTTTGCGCAGAAGCCAGGCAAGGGGCCGCATTTACAATGACAGTCGTGACCTCCGAACAGCCGAGACACATTATTCTTACCGAAAATCTGACCAAGATTTATACGGCGGGCCGCATCCAGGTGGCTGCGGTGCGCGGGGTTTCCTTGGCCGTCGAGCCGGGCGAGTTTGTGGCCATTGTGGGGCCGTCGGGCTCGGGCAAGTCCACGCTCTTTTATTTGTTGGGCGGGCTTACGAGAGCGACCGAGGGGCGCGTGGTGATCGACGGAGTGGATTTTGCCGCATTGAAGGACCACGAGCGGACAAAGTTGCGCAAACACCGTATCGGCTTTGTTTTCCAGAAGTTCAACCTGCTGCCCACGCTTTCGGCCATGGGCAATATCGAGATCGCCTACACGGTAAGCGGGCGCGCCTCGGGTCCCAATGGAGTGCCAATGGACCGGCAGTATCTGGACCACCTGAGCGAGATGCTGGCGATCAAGGGAAGGCTGGAGCACAGGCCGGCGGAGCTGAGCGGCGGCGAGCAGCAGCGGGTGGCGATTGCGCGGGCGCTGATCACGCGGCCGGCCATTGTGCTGGCTGACGAGCCGACGGGCAACCTGGACACGAAGAGCTCCGACGCCGTGCTGCACATGCTGTTGCGCTCGAACCGGGAACTGGGCCAGACCACGCTGATGATTACGCATAATCCCGAGGCGGCGGCCATTGCGGGGCGCATTCTGCACATGCGGGACGGGCAAATTGTTCACGAAGCAGCCGGTTCGGGGCCGGCAGCGCTTCGACAGGCTGTCTCGGCGACCCCGTCATAGCCCGCATTCGAGCGTTGACTCGGTGGTTCTTTCTTGGTATCTTTGAAAGGTTCGCAAGAACATCGCTTGAGGTGTGTGCGCACACGTAGGCGACGGTTGGAAATCCCCCGGCAGGATGTTAAGAGACGGGGTGACTTCCGAGGCCCGGTGCAGTCGGCCGGCCAGACAAGTTCCCGGAATGGCTCTCTTCTTGCGGAGGGCAGGGAACACTCGCATCGGCGCTCGCGCGTTCCCCACCTTGGAGGGGCTATGCGGGCCGGAAGCGGGAAACGGAGTTGGCTCCGCCAGGGGATAAGTTTCCTGTGCGGACGACCGATCACCGTCCCGGTTCTCGTCTGAGATCGGAAGAGGACAGACGCGAAGCAGTAAACATGGGGCTTCTCTGTGTTTGCGCGGCCTGGAGTGCCGCACAGGCCCGGAACGGCCCAAAAGGGTTTGTGCGGCTGTGGAGCAGAATGTGCCGGGTTTTTGAGGGTAAGGAGTTTCGGTTTGCCGACATTTAATCAACTGGTTCGCAAGGGGCGCACGGCCCCGCGTTACAAGACGGCGTCGCCTGCATTGCAGTCCTCGCCGCAGCGGCGCGGCGTGTGCACGCGGGTGTATACGCAAACGCCCAAGAAGCCGAACTCGGCGCTGCGCAAGGTGGCTCGCGTGCGGCTGACCAACGGGATCGAGGTGACGACCTACATTCCCGGCATCGGCCACAACCTGCAGGAGCACTCGATCGTGCTCATCCGCGGGGGGCGCGTGAAGGACTTGCCGGGCGTGCGCTATCACGTGATCCGCGGAACGCTGGATTCGGTGGGCGTGACGGCCCGCAACCAGAGCCGGTCGAAGTACGGAGCCAAGCGCGCCAAGGGCGGCGCGAAGAAATAAATGCAAGCTCTCAGCTTTCAGCTCTCAGCTATCAGTTTTTGATCGCGGGAGACGGCGGCGGTGGAGCTGGCGCGAACAGGCTGAAAGCTGACGGCTGATAGCTGAAAGCTATTTTTGAGGATTTATGCCGAGAAAAGGGCACATTGCGAAGCGGGAAGTGGCGCCGGACCCGGTGTACGGATCGACGCTGGTGACAAAGTTTGTGAACTCGATGATGTGGGGCGGCAAGAAGTCGACCGCGCAGTCGATCTTCTACCAGGCGATGAAGAACCTGGAGGAGAAGGGCGGCGGGGACGACGCGCTGAAGCTCTTCAAGAAGGCGGTGGAGAACTGCAAGCCGCTGCTTGAGGTGAAGACGCGGCGCGTGGGCGGCGCCAACTACCAGGTGCCCATCGAGGTCAATGCCGACCGGCGCACTTCGCTGGCCATCCGCTGGCTGATCACCTATGGCCGCAACCGCGGCGAGAAGGGCATGACCGACAAGCTGAGTAACGAGTTGCTGGACGCGGCCAACGGGCGCGGCGCGGCCATGAAGAAGAAGGAAGACGTGCACCGCATGGCCGAGGCGAACAAGGCCTTTGCGCACTACCGATGGTGAGATTGGGAACCCACCCTAGCCGCAAAAAAACAAAGACGCGGCTAGGATGGGGCACCCCTTTCCGAGTTTGTGAAAGAGAAATGAGCCGGCCTTGAGGGAGGGTCCGGCGCGGCAGGAGAAGCAAGGAGACTGCCGGAATTTGAATGAACCGCGGGGAAAGACATCCCGCAAGGAATTGAAATCGTGGCTCGCACCGTACCTCTCAATCGCTGCCGGAACATCGGGATCATGGCGCACATCGACGCCGGAAAGACGACAGCGACAGAGCGCATCCTGTTTTATACCGGCATCACGCACCGGCTGGGAGAGGTGCATGAGGGCACGGCGACCATGGATTACATGGAGCAGGAGCAGGAGCGGGGCATCACGATCACCTCGGCGGCAACGACCTGCTTCTGGAACGACTTCCGCATCAATATTATCGATACCCCCGGCCACGTGGACTTTACCGCCGAAGTGGAGCGCAGCCTGCGTGTGCTCGACGGCGCGGTGGCCCTGTTCGACGCCGTCGCCGGCGTGCAGCCGCAGACCGAGACCGTGTGGCGGCAGGGCGACAAGTACAAAATTCCCCGGATCTGCTTTGTCAATAAAATGGACAAGAACGGCGCGGACTTCGAGCATGTGCTCGAGACCATCCGCAAGCGCCTGGGCGCGCGGCCGGTGGCGCTGCAGATTCCCGTCGGCGCCGAGGCCAACTTCAAAGGCGTCGTGGACTTGATCGAGATGAAAGCGATCGTCTGGCACGATGAGACGCTGGGCGCCGAGTTTTCGGTTGAACCGATTCCCGCCGATCTCGTGAAGAAGGCCGAAGCCTTCCGGATGCAACTGATCGAGGTCATCGCCGAGACCGATGACGTTCTGCTGGAAAAGTTCCTCGAGGGCGAAACGCCGACGGTGGAAGAGCTGAAGGCCGGCATTCGCCAGGCCACCATCGATCTGAAGGTCTTCCCGGTCATCTGCGGCAGCGCCTTCAAGAACAAGGGCGTACAGACGCTGCTCGACGCCGTCGTCGATTACCTGCCCAGCCCGCTCGACAAGCCTCCTGTTGAGGGCGTCGATCCCTCCCATCGCTCCAAGATCGAAAAGCGCAAGCCGGACGACGACGAGCCGCTTTCGGCGCTGGCCTTCAAGATCATCAACGATCCTTACGGCAAGCTATGCTTCGTGCGCGTCTATTCCGGCTCGCTCAAGACCGGCGACATGGTGCTGAATCCGCGCACCGGCAAGACCGAGCGCATCGGGCGGCTGGTGAAGATGCACGCCAACAAGCGCGAGGACGTGACCGAGATTCTGGCCGGCGACATCTGCGCCTGCCTGGGCGTCAAAGATCTGAAGACCGGCGACACGCTCTCGGATCCGCATCATGCCATCGCGCTGGGAGCGATCATCTTCCCCGACACCGTGATTTCGGTGGCCATCGAGCCCAAGACCAAGGCCGATCAGGAGAAGATGGCGGTGGCGCTGTCGCGTCTGGCCGATGAGGACCCCACCTTCAAGGTGCGGACCGACGAAGATAGCGGCCAGACCATCATCAGCGGCATGGGCGAGCTGCACCTCGAGATTCTTGTGGACCGGATGAGGCGCGAGCACAAGGTGGAGGCCAACGTGGGCGAGCCCAAGGTGGCGTTCCGCGAGACCATCCGCAAAAAGGCCGAGGCCGAGGGCAAGTACATCCGGCAGACCGGCGGCTCGGGCAACTACGGCCATTGCAAGCTGCGCGTGGAGCCGAACGAGGCGGGCGCGGGCTACGAGTTCATCAACGAGATCAGGGGCGGCGTCGTGCCCAAGGAATACATCAAGCCCATCGACCAGGGCGTGCGGGGCGCGATGGAACTGGGCATTCTGGCCGGCTACCCGATGGTGGACGTGAAAGTGGCGCTCTTCGACGGCAGCTACCACGAAGTGGACTCGAACGAGATGGCCTTCAAGTTCGCCGGCTCGATCGCGTTCAAGGAGGCGGCGAGGAAAGCGTTGCCGGTGCTGCTGGAGCCGGTGATGGCCGTGGAAGTGACGGTGCCCGAGGAGTTCATGGGCGTGATTATCGGCGACATCAACTCGCGCCGCGGGCGAATCGAGGGCATGGAACACGCCGCCGGTTCGCAGGTGATCCGGGCAATGGTGCCGCTCAAGGAGATGTTCGGCTACGTGAACGATATTCGCTCGTCCACGCAGGGCCGGGCGTCGTATTCCATGCAGTTCGCGCGCTACGAAGAGGCGCCGCGCATGATTGCCGATGAGATCATCGGCAGGGCGCAGGGGAAGTGAGAAAAGCAGGGAACAGGGAACAGGGAACAGGGATCAGACTAAGCGGCGAATTAACTGACGCGCTCAAGAAGGCAAGAAAGAACTGAAACCTGACCCCTGACCCCTGAACCCTAAGTTTTGGGGCTGGAGCCTGCAATGGCGGGCGCCCCGAGGAGCAACGGGCAGCAGCAGCAACGAAAGGAACTTGAGGCTTTATGGCGAAGGAAAAGTTTGATCGCAGCAAGCCGCACGTGAACGTAGGGACGATCGGTCACATCGATCACGGCAAGACGACGTTGACGGCGGCCATCACTAGGGTATTGCAGAAGCACAATCCCAAGATTGTGTTCCGCTCGTTCGACTCCATCGACAACGCGCCGGAAGAGCGGGAGCGGGGCATTACCATCGCCACGGCGCACGTGGAGTACGAGACCAAGAACCGTCACTACGCGCACGTGGACTGCCCCGGTCACGCGGACTACATCAAGAACATGATCACCGGCGCGGCGCAGATGGACGGGGCGATTCTGGTGGTGGCGGCGACCGACGGGCCGATGCCGCAGACCAAGGAGCACGTGCTGCTGGCGCGTCAGGTGGGCGTGCCCTGCATCGTGGTGTTCCTGAACAAGTGCGACGCGGTGGAAGACACGGAGCTGATCGACCTGGTGGAGATGGAAGTGCGCGAGCTGTTGACCAAGTACCAGTTTCCGGGCGACGACGTGCCGGTGATCCGCGGATCGGCTTTGGGGGCGCTGAACGGGGAGGCGCAGTGGGAGGAGAAGATCGACGAGCTGATGGATGCGGTGGACAAGTACGTGCCGCGGCCGGAGCGCGCGGTGGATCAGCCGTTCCTGATGCCCATCGAGGATATTTTTTCTATCTCCGGACGTGGGACGGTGGTCACCGGCCGCATCGAGCGGGGCAAGGTGAAGGTGGGCGAGGACGTGGAGATTGTGGGCTTCCGGGAGACGCGCAAGACGGTGTGCACGGGCGTGGAGATGTTCAAGAAGCAGTTGGACGAGGGGATGGCGGGGGACAACGCGGGGATTCTGCTGCGCGGCACGCCGAAGGAGGACGTGGAGCGGGGGATGGTGCTGGCCAAGCCCGGTTCGATTACGCCGCACACGAACTTCAAGAGCTCGGTGTACGTGCTGTCGAAGGAAGAGGGCGGGCGTCATACGCCGTTCTTCAAGGGCTACCGGCCGCAGTTTTACTTCCGCACCACGGACGTGACGGGAGTGGCGGAGCTGCCGGCGGGGGTGGAGATGGTGATGCCGGGCGACAACGTGGAGCTGGAAGTGGAGTTGATCACGCCGGTGGCCATGGAGAAGGGTTTGCGGTTCGCCATCCGCGAGGGCGGCAGGACGGTGGGCGCGGGCACGATCAGCGAGATCATCAAGTAGTTTGCAAGCTGTCAGCCGTCAGCTTTCAGCTATCAGCTTTTAGGCTCAATGCCTGGCTGAAAGCTGAAGGTTGAAAGCTAAAAGCTGGAAAGCAGAGCCATGGTAGGACAGAGAATTCGCATTCGGTTGAAGGCATACGACTATCGCGTGCTGGACACCTCGACCGGCGAGATTGTGGACACGGCCAAGCGCACCGGGGCAACGGTGGCGGGACCGATCCCGTTGCCGACGGTGAAGAACAAGTACTGCGTGCTGCGCTCGCCACACGTGGACAAGAAGTCGCGCGAGGCCTTCGAGATCCGCACGCACAAGCGGCTGATCGACATTCTGGAGCCGACGCAGCAGACGGTGGACGCTCTGATGAAGCTCGATCTGCCTGCCGGCGTGGACGTGGAGATCAAGGCGTTTGAAAAGTAGCGGAGCTACTTTTCGAGCTATCAGCCTTCAGCTATCAGCTTTCAGCTAATGCAGTGAAGGAATGAGCGGCGACGCGAAACGAAGATGAAGGCGATGGGCGGGCGATTCGCTCAGCGCAGACAAACTGAGAGCTGAAAGCCGATGGCTGAAGGCTCGTAGAAGTTCCGGCAGTGCGAGAAGAATGCAAGCTCGCATGATGAGGCGAGGGGAAAGATGGCAGTCACAGGGATTCTGGGAAAAAAGATCGGCATGACACAGGTCTTCGACGACAAGGGCGACGTGCACCCGATTACGGTGCTGCAGGCCGGCCCCTGCGTGATTACACAGTTGAAAACGGCGGCGAAGGATGGATACGACGCGGCACAGATCGGGCTGGTGGAGTTCGTGAAGGCCTCGCGCATGACCAAGGCGCAGAACGGCCACCTCAAGAAGACTGAAGCTCCTCCGGTGAAGGTGATCAAGGAAGTGGACGTTGAGGCCGCAGGCGATGGCGCTCTAGAGACCAAAGCCGGCGACCGCGTGCTGGTGGACATTTTCAGTGATTCGAAGTTCGTGGACGTGAGCGGCACCTCGAAGGGGCACGGGTTCGCCGGCGTGGTGCGCCGGCACAAGTTCGGCGGAGGGCCCAAATCACACGGGCACATGTTCCAGGTGCAGGGTTCGATCGGCGCTTCGAGTTTTCCGTCGCGCGTTTTTCCGGGTCAGCGCATGCCCGGCCATCAGGGAACGGATCAGGTAACGGTGCGCAACCTGCGCATTCGCGGCATCGATCTGGACGAGAACCTGCTGATGGTCGAGGGAGCGGTGCCGGGACCGCGTGAGGGTTACGTTGTGATCTCGAAGGCCAAGGCTCCGCCGCGCGAGCGCCGCGGCTTTGCCAGATCGGGCACGGTGGATCCACTGAAGGCTGCGAAGAAGGCGGCGAAGAAGAAGTGACGAGCAGCTTTCAGCTCTCAGCCATCAGCTTTCAGCTTTGATGGCGAGTGCCGGGGCGATAGGTAAATCGATGGATACGCTGACGGCTGAAAGCTGATAGCTGAAGGCTGCAGGAAGACGACGATGGCAAAAGTGGATGTAGTGGATCTAAGCGGCAAGAAGGTGGGCACGGTGGAGCTGGCCGACCAAGTGTTTGCGCCGGAACAGGTGAACGAAGCCCTGCTGTGGGAGGCGGTAAAGCACTATCGCGCCTCGCTGCGCCAGGGCACGCACAAGACCAAGAGCCGCACCGAGGTTGCCGGTTCCGGCAAGAAGCTGTGGAAGCAGAAGGGCACGGGCCGGGCGCGTATCGGTTCGGTGCGCTCGCCTCTGTGGCGCCATGGTTACACGGTCCACGGACCGCAGCCGCGCAGCTACGAGTATCCCTTTCCGCGCAAGAAGCTCAAAGGCGCGCTGCGCTCGGCGCTGGCGGCGAAGCTGGCCGACGGCAAGCTGATCGTGGTGGATTCGCTGGAGATCAAGGAAGGCAAGACCAAGCTCTACCGCGAGGCGCTGGACAAGCTGGACGCCAAGCGCACGGCGCTGCTGGTGGACAGCGGCAAGACGCTCTCGCGGGCGCTGGTGCTGGGCGCGCGCAACCTGAAGGGCGTGGAACTGGTTCTGAACAACGAGGTGCACCCCTACGATCTGCTGCGTTACGAGAGAGCGATTTTTTCGAAGGCCGCGATTGAGCAACTGGCGGAGGCGCTCCAGAAGAGCGCGTCGAAGCGGCCGCCGCGGCGGCCCGCAGAAAAGGAGGCCGCGTAATGCCGACTCTGCACACCGTAATCCGCCGTCCGTTGATTACCGAAAAAGGGCTGGGCGTGAAAGAGACCGAGGGGACGCTGGTCTTCGAAGTGGCGCCCTCGGCCACCAAGACCGAAGTCAAAGAGGCCGTGGAGGCGCTCTTCAAGGTAAAGGTGGCCACGGTGCGCACCGCGAACTTTGCCGGAAAGGAACGCCGCCGGGGCAGGTATGCGGGCTACAAGCCGGATTGGAAGAAAGCGTACGTGAAATTGAAGGCCGGCGAGAAGTTGCCGGAGTACGTGAGCAATTTGTAAAGCAGCTGCTAGCTGAAAGCTAATGGCTCGTTAAGGAAAAGACGATGGCAATCAAAACATACAGACCGGTCACTTCGACGCTGCGGTTCCAGACCTCGCTCGCGACCGGCGATCTGACGGCCCAGACACCGCACAAGCCGCTGGTAACGACGCGCAAGCGCACCGGCGGGCGACGCAACTCGGGCGATCTGACCATCCGCCACCACGGCGGCGGGCACAAGCAGAAGCTGCGCCTGATCGACTTCAAGCGCGAGAAGTTCGGCGTGCCGGGCAAGGTGGCGACCATCGAGTACGATCCCAACCGGTCGGCGCGGATCGCGTTGGTGAATTACGCCGACGGCGAGAAGCGCTACATTCTGCAGCCGGTGGGACTGAAGGTAGGCTCGACGGTGACCTCCGGCCCCGAGGCCGACATTCTGATCGGCAATGCGCTGCCGCTTAAGAACATTCCCGCGGGCACCACGGTGCACGCGATTGAGCTAAAGCCGGGCAAGGGCGCGCAGATGGCGCGGTCGGCCGGAGCGCAGGCGCAACTGGTGGCCAAGGAGGGCGATTACGCCCTGCTCAAGCTGCCTTCGGGCGAAACGCGCAAGGTGCTGGCCGAGTGCATGGCGACCATCGGACAGGTGGGCAATACGGATCACGAGAACGTGTCGATCGGCAAGGCGGGGCGCAATCGCTGGCTGGGCATCCGGCCGGCGAATCGCGGCGTCGCCATGAATCCGGTGGACCATCCGCACGGCGGCGGCGAAGGCAAGACCTCGGGCGGGCGCCATCCGGTGACGCCGTGGGGGCAGCCGACACGCGGCTACAAGACGCGCAACAACAAGCGGACCGACGCGCTGATCGTCAGCCGCAGAGTGAAGTAGGAAAAGCAGCCGTCAGCTATCAGCTATCAGCTTTTAGCTGCTCGTGCTGGAGGGAATTTGAAGGCAAAGGCAAGTTGTTGGCTCGGCGAAAAAAGAACTGAGAGCTGACGGCTGAAAGCTAGGAGCTAAGTTTTATGGGACGTTCGACAAAAAAAGGGCCGTTTGTGGATGCGCACCTGATGGTGAAGATCGAGGCGCTGAACAGGGCCAACGATAAAAAAGTGGTGAAGACCTGGACGCGGCGTTCGACGATCTTTCCCGAGTTTGTGGGCCACACGATCGCGGTGCACAACGGCAAGAAGTTTATTCCCGTTTACGTGACCGAGAACATGGTGGGGCACAAGCTGGGCGAGTTTGCGCCCACGCGAATCTTCAAGGGCCACACCGGCGGATCGAAGGCGGCAACCGAGTCGGCGGCGAAGCCGGCGTAACGAAAAACAGCCTTTAGCTGTCAGCTTTCAGCCTGACCGAGGCAGGGCGAGTGACAGCGGCGAGTCGGGAATGCGTAGTGGGGTGAGTGAAAAGCGCGCTGTGCGCGGCAGAAGCTGAGAGCTGATGGCTGAAAGCTCAGGTTTGAGGAAGGCATGAGTATGGCAGTTCAAACAAAGGAATACCGGGCCGAGGCCAGGTTCCAGCGGGTATCGCCGCAGAAGGCGCGGCTGGTGCTGGACCTGATCAAAGGGCGCAGCGTCGAGGAGGCGTTGAACACGGCGGCCTTCACGCGGAAGCGCATCGCCCCGGTGGTGTACAAGCTGCTGGCTTCGGCGGTGGACAGCGCCAAGTATGTGGCCGGCGAAGAGGGCATCGATCTGGACGTGGACCATCTCTACGTGAAGCAGGCAGTGGCCAACGACGGGCCGCGCATGAAGCGCATCCGCCCCGCGCCGATGGGACGGGCCTACCGCTATCAGCGGCGGCTCACGCACATCGTGGTATCGCTGGCCGAGCGCGAGGCGGCGGCGGGCTTGGTGACGAAGGTTGAGGAGCCGGCTCCAGCAAAGGCTGAAAAGCCGAAGAAGGCCGCGCCTGCCGCAACCAAAGCCAAAAAAGCCGCGCCCAAGGCGGAAAAAGGCAAGGCAAAGGCGGCCGCATCCAAGGCCGAGGAAACCAAGCCGGCAGCCAAGACCGCTGCGGCAACCAAGAAGAAGGCCGCCAAGAAGGCCTAGGGATTTTTGAGAGGAAAAGTATGGGACAGAAGGTCCATCCTTACGGATTCCGGTTGGGAATCAACAAGCCATGGCGGTCGCGCTGGTTTTCGGAGCGCGATTACGACAAGCTTCTGGTCGAGGACGTGAAGCTGAAGGCGGAGTTGCGCGAAAAGCTGAAGGCGGCGGGCGTGAGTTCGGTGGAGATCGAGCGGCCGGGGAACAAGCTGCGCTTTCTCATTCGCACCGCACGTCCGGGCATCGTGATCGGGCGCAAGGGCGCCGAGATCGAAAAGCTGAAGACCGATCTGGGCAAGCGCACCAACCGCGAAGTGTTCATCGATATCATCGAGGTGAACAAGCCGGAGCTGGACGCGCAACTGGTGAGCGAGAACATCGCGCTGCAGTTGGAAAAGCGCGTGAGCTTTCGCCGCGCCATGCGCAAGAGCGTGGATTCAGCGCTGCGCTTCGGCTGCAAGGGAATCAAGGTGCGCGTCTCGGGCCGGCTGAACGGCAACGAGATCGCGCGCTCGGAGTGGTACCTGCAGGGGCGCTTGCCGCTGCACACGCTGCGGGCCGATATCGACTACGGCTTCACCGAGGCCAACACAACCTACGGGGTGATCGGCGTGAAGACGTGGATCTACCGCGGCGACATTTACGAGCAGAAGCGCCGCCAGACGCCGCCGGTGGGGAAGAGCGTGTTTTAGGGCAGCTTTCAGCCCTCAGCTTTCAGCTATCAGCTGAAGTGAGGCTACGGAGGCGGCTTTGGGTGAAGACAAGCTGCAAGCTGACAGCTAGAAGCTGAAAGCTGGTTTTGAGGGTTTTCGTTATGTTGATGCCAAAGAAGGTGAAGTTCCGCAAGCAGCAGAAGGGCAAGCGCCGCGGCAAGGCGTGGCGCGGCTCGACGCTCTCATTTGGGGAATACGGCTTGAAGGTCATGGAGTGCGGTTACATCACCGACCGGCAGATTGAGGCCAGCCGTGTCGCCATGACGCGCTTCGTCAAGCGCGGGGGCAAGATCTGGCTCCGCCTGTTCCCCGACAAGCCCATCACCAAGAAGCCCGCCGAGGTCCGCATGGGCTCGGGCAAGGGTGCGCTGGACCACTGGGTGGCGGTGGTGCGGCCGGGAAAGATTTTGTTCGAGATGGAAGGCGTCTCGCCGCAAACCGCGGCGGAGGCGATGCGCCTGGCATCGCACAAGCTGCCGCTGCGGACCAAATTTGTGCAGCGGCCGGGCGCCGAAAAGGTTGCGGCTAAGGCCGAGTAGGAAAGATGCAGCCTTTAGCTATTAGCCATTAGCTTTTAGCTCTTCCCGGTGAAGCGAAGAGTGAATGCGGGAGCAAGACGAAGCTAAGAGCTAACAGCTAAAAGCTTGGAGCTAGGAAACGATGGAACTTGCAAAGATTCGTAATTTGGGCGACGAAGAGCTCAAGCACCAGGAGAAGATCTCCGCGGAGCAGCTCTTCCGGCTCCGCTTCCAGGTGGCGCTGGGACAGACCGACGGAGTGAAGAAACTGCGCCAGTTGCGCAAGGAAATCGCACAGATCAAGACCGTGGCGCGCGAGCGCGAGCTGGGTATTCACGGCGAAAGCAAAGAAGCGAAGACGGCTGCCGAAGCCGCCGAAGCCAAAACCGTGAAGAGCGAAGAGGCCGTGCCGGCAGCGGAAACCAAGGCCCCGAAGGCCGGGAAAACCGCCGCGGCCGCGAAAGCGAAAGCTGCAAAGGCGAAGAAGGCCGCCGCGGCCGCGGAGACGAAGACAGCGAAAGCGAAGGGAGCCCGTAAATGACGGCGACTCAGAAACCGGAACTGGCGCCTGCGGCAACGGGCGCGCGGCGCAACGAGAAGGTGGGCCAGGTGGTGTCGACCAAGATGCAGAAGACGATCGTGGTCGCGGTGGAGATGCGCAAGGCCCATCTGAAGTACAAGCGCATCGTGCGCTCGACGAAGAAATTCTATGCTCACGACGAGCAGGGCTCGGCGCGGCTGGGCGATGTAGTGCGCATCCGCGAGACGCGTCCGCTGAGCAAGCTGAAGCGGTGGTCGCTGGAAGAGATTGTGCGGCGGTCGGCGCTGGGCCAGATGGAAGACGCCGCGCTTCCGGGCGAGACGGTTAGCGATGGGAAGTAGGGCGGCCGAGAGGAGGGTAAACCATGGCTGTACAAATGAGAACCATGCTCGCGGTGGCCGACAACTCCGGCGCGCGCAAGCTGCAAGTGATTCTGCCGCTGGGCGGCGGGCTGGGCAAGATCGCCGGCCTGGGCGACATCGTGACCGCGGCGGTCAAAGAAGCCTCGCCCGACGGTACGGTGAAGAAGGGCAAGGTGGTGAAGGCGGTCATCGTGCGCACGCGCAAGGAGCACCGGCGGCGCGACGGCACCTACATCCGCTTCGACGAGAATGCGGCGGTGGTGATCGGCGACGATCACGAGCCGGTGGGCACGCGCGTCTTCGGGCCGGTAGCCCGCGAGTTGCGCGAGAAGAAGTTTTTGAAGATTGTTTCGCTGGCCCCGGAAGTGGTGTAAGGACAGCTTTTAGCCATCAGCTCTCAGCTTTCAGCATTTTTCTGCTGGGTTGATGGACGCGGCTGAAACGAAAAGAACTGATAGCTGAAGGCTGAGAGCTGACAGCTTGGAGTCAAGATGCCGAGTTTGAGTATTCATCGCAACGATACGGTCAAGGTGCTCACGGGCGCCGACCGGGGCAAGACGGGCCGCGTGCTGCGCGTTTTCCCGGACAAGGGCAGAGTGCTGGTAGAGCACGTGCGCGTGGTGAAGAAGACGGTTTCGAGCAAGACCGGGCAGCGGACCAAGGGGGGCATCGCCGAGCAGGAGTCGGCGATCGATGTGTCGAACGTAGTGCTGGTGTGCCCCAACTGCGGCCCCGCGCGCGTGGGCCACAAGGTCGAGGGCGACATGCGCGTGCGGATTTGCAAGAAGTGCGGGCAGGAGCTGCCCACGAAGAAGTAGAAAGGCAGCTATCAGCCTTTAGCTCTCAGCTTTCAGCTTTTTGGTGTGGAGTTGATTGGCGTGCTTGGAGCGAAACGAGCTGAAAGCTGACGGCTGAGAACTGGATTTGAAGGCTGGTTCAGAAAACGCGCGAAGCGCCAATGCCTGGACGGCCAATCTCCTTCCGCAACGGTACACGGGCCGCTACGGCGAACCAATCCGAGAGCCGGAAGAAAGTGAGTGAAGCAACATGGCGGCAAGGTTGAAAGAGAAGTACCAGAAGGAGATCAAGCAGGCGCTCAAGAAGGAGCTGGGGCTGGAGAACCCCATGGCGGTGCCGCGCCTGGAGAAGATTGTGATCAACATGGGCCTCGGCGAAGCCACACAGAACTCGAAGCTGCTGGATCCGCTGGTGGCCGACCTGACGCAGATCGCCGGCCAGAAACCGGTCACGACCCGGGCCAAGAAGTCGATTTCGGCGTTCAAGGTGCGCGCCGGCATGTCGATCGGCGCCATGGTTACGCTGCGCTCCGACAAGGCGTACGAGTTTCTGGACCATCTGATCTCGATCGCCTTGCCTCGTGTGCGCGACTTCCGCGGGCTGTCGACCAAGAGCTTCGATGGGCGCGGAAACTACACCCTCGGCCTGCGCGACCAGTTGATCTTTCCGGAGATCGACTACGCGAAGGTGGAAAAGCTGAAGGGCATGAACATCACCATTGTGACCACGGCGAAGGACGACAACCAGGCGCGCGCGCTGCTCAAGCACTTCGGGATGCCCTTCCGCCAGGGAGCGTAAAGACAGCTTTTTAGCTCTCAGCTTTCAGCCTTCAGCTTGTTCCTCGTGGAACCGGCGATCGAGGTGGAAGTGAGGTTGGGACGAGTTGGGAGACAGAAACTGGTTGAGTCAACAAGGGGCTGAAAGCTGATAGCTGTTAGCTGCATTTAAGAGGTTTTATGGCAACCACCGCAAAAAGAGTGAAGGACGCGCGGAAACCGAAGTTTTCGAGCCGCAAGCACAATCGCTGCCAACTGTGCGGGCGGCCGCGGGGCTTCCTGCGCAAGTTTGGCATCTGCCGTTTGTGTTTCCGGGCGCTCGCGCTGAAGGGCGAGATTCCCGGCGTCAACAAGTCGAGCTGGTAGAAAGACAGCTATCAGCTTTCAGCCATCAGCTTTTTCCGCGCGGAGTTGAAGCATTCGGGGAAAGCGAGATGAACTGAAAGCTGAAGGCTGAGAGCTAAAGGCTGTTTCAACCATTCCCGCAGGTTCTCGCCGCGGCGAGCGAACGGGGAATGAAGGAGAAGGAATGAGTCTGACGGATCCAGTAGCAGATTTTCTGGCGCGCATCCGGAACGCGATCCGCGCGCGTCATCAGAAGCTGGATGTTCCGGCTTCGAAGCTGAAGACCGAGATCGCCCGCATTCTCAAGGAAGAGGGCTACATCTCGAACTACAAGCTCCAGGAAGAGGACGGCAAACCGGTGCTGCGCGTGTACCTGAAGTACGGCGGCACCGAAGCGGCCATCCGCGACCTGGCGCGCGTGTCGCGTCCCGGCTGCCGCGTCTACGTGGGCCGCGACGAGATCAAGCGCGTGCAGGGCGGGCTGGGCATCTCGATTTTGACCACGCCCAAGGGCGTGATGACGGGCCGGCAGGCGCGCCGCGAGGGCGTTGGCGGCGAGTTGCTGTGCGAAGTGTGGTAAAGACAGCTTTCAGCCGTCAGCTCTCAGCTTTCAGATGTTTCGTGCTGGGTTGATGGCTGCGGTTGAAGCAGGTGAAACTGAAGGCTGACAGCTAAGAGCTGGAAGCCATCGGGCCTTTGGCCCGAACAGGCTGCAGTGGAACGTGGAGCGAAAACGCTCCTGCGGGACTCGCAAGCCAAGAAGGATTCAAGGAATGTCGCGTATTGGAAAGAAACCGATCCCGCTGCCAGCGGGAGTCAAGTACACGGTTGAGGGGAACACCGTTCTGGTAGAGGGCCCCAAGGGCAAGGTTTCGGCGCTGATCGCCGACGGCATCTCGCTGAAGACCGCCGATGGGCATTTGCAGGTGGAGCGTGCGAGCGACGACAAAGCCGCGCTGCACGGCCTGACCCGCGCCCTGGTGAATAATGCCGTCGAGGGCGTGACCAAGGGGTGGACCAGGGAGCTGGACATCGTAGGCATCGGCTACCGCGCCGAGATGAAGGGCAAGGGCACAGTGGTGTTCACGCTGGGCTACTCGCATCCCATCGAGTTTCCGCTGCCTTCGGGCATCGAAGTGGCGATCGATCCCAAGCAGACGCACCTGACCATTACCGGCGTCGACCGGCAAAAGGTGGGGCAGGTGGCGGCCGACATGCGCACGTTGCGCAAGCCGGATCCGTACAAGAACAAGGGCGTGCGCTACTCCAACGAGCGGCTGAAGAAGAAGGCCGGCAAGACGGGAGCGAAGTAAAACAGCTTTCAGCTCTTAGCTCTCAGCTTTTAGCTTATTCGTGCTGAGACGAAGACTGAATCAGGCGCAGGATGAAGCTGAAAGCTGAGAGCTAAAGGCTCAAAAATCCGAACGGGGCCGCGGGGCGGCTCCGCCGATAGGTGAGAGAAGACATGATTACGCAGAACAAGAGAAACGAAACCCGGCAGCGCATCCATGCGCGCATCCGCGAAAAGCTTGCCGGGACGACGGAGCGGCCGCGGCTGAACGTGTACCGCTCGCTCAATCACATCTACGCGCAGGTGGTCGACGATCAAAAGGGCGAAACGCTGGTCTCGGCATCATCGCTTGCCCTGAAGCTGAAGAGCGGGGGGAACGTGGCGGCGGCGAAGGAGATTGGTAAAGCGGTGGCGGAAAAGGCCGTCGCCAAGGGAATCAAGCAGGTGGTCTTCGATCGCGGAGGCTATCTGTATCACGGCCGTGTGAAGGCGCTGGCCGATGCGGCGCGCGAAGCGGGGCTGGAGTTCTAAAGGCAGCTTTCAGCCGTCAGCTCTCAGCTTTCAGCTCTTTCGCGTTGTGCGAGAAGCAGATCGGTGAGTGAGAGAAGCTGAGAGCTGAGAGCTAGGAAAACGAGAGAATCATGACGACTTTGACGAAGAAACTCGATGCCAACCAGTACAACCTGAAGGATCAGGTGGTGGCCATCAATCGCGTGACCAAGGTGGTAAAGGGCGGCAAGAACATGTCGTTTGCCGCGCTGGTGGTGGTGGGCGACGCCGCTTCGGGCGTGGTGGGCTACGGATCGGGCAAGGCCAAGGAGGTTCCCCAGGCCATTCGCAAGGGAATCGAGTCGGCCAAGAAGAATTTGGTGAGGGTGCACCTGACCGAGACCACGATTCCGCACCAGGTGCTGGGCCGCTACGGCTCCGGCCAGGTGCTGCTGAAGCCGGCGCCGGAAGGCACGGGCGTGATCGCGGGCGGCGCGGTGCGCGCGGTGATGACCTCGGTCGGCGTACAGAACGTGCTCACCAAGAGTCTCGGCTCGCCCAACCCGCACAACGTGATCAAGGCCACGTTCGACGCGCTGACGCAACTGCGCGACCGTGGCGAAGTGGCCACGATGCGCGGCAAGACGGTGGAGGAGCTGTAAATCGCCGAGGAGGAAGAACCGATGATTGAATTGAAGAACCTAGAATCCGTATTGGCGATGAATCGGCGTCCCCGCGCAAGCCGCGGCAGATACTTCGCCGCTATTAAAAAAGTTGCACCGGAGCAGGACACAACCGACGCCAATATCGTGGAGAAAGTCTCCAGGGAGTTGGCGGGGTATCGGCACACGACCGACTCGATTGTCCGGTTCCTGAGGATGCTTCGCATGGACGAAACGAAAAAGATTCGCATTCAGTACTACCGCTCCGCCATCGCCACGCCGACCAAGCACAAGCTGGTGATCAAGGGGCTGGGCTTTACGCATCTCAACCAGATCGTGGAGCGCGAAGATACGGAATCGGTGCGGGGCATGGTGAAGGCGGCGCCGCACCTGGTACGCATTGTGGAGAAGTAGTTTCGGGGACGGTAGCTGACGGCTGAAAGCTCAAGAAACGCGAGTCGGGTGCCTGGACGGCCAGTCCCCGGCGTTATAGCGAGGAGAATATGGCAAAGAATCTTTCGAATTTGCGCGCGCCGCGGAAGGCCAACACCGGGCGCAAGCGCGTGGGCCGGGGCATGGGGTCCGGCATGGGCAAGACCTCAACCCGGGGCCACAAGGGCCAGGGATCGCGCTCCGGCTCGAGCCTGATGCGCGGCTTTGAAGGCGGCCAGATGCCGCTGCACCGGCGGCTGCCCAAGCGCGGATTCACCAACATCTTCCGCACCGAGTACGCGATCGTGAATCTGGACCGGATCGCCGGGCTGGAGGTGGACGAGATCGGCCTCGACGACTACCGCAAGCTGGGCCTGGTATCGGACCGGAACGCGCCGATCAAGGTTCTCGGCTCGGGCGAGCTCGGCAAGGCCGTCACCATTCACGCGCACAAGTTCTCCAAATCGGCGGCCGAGAAGATCGCGAAAGCCGGAGGCAAGGCCGTGGTGGTGGGCGGCGAAGCAGCTCCGGCGGCGGCGTAAATGAGATGCCAGCCCTCAGCTATCGGCTTTCAGCCAGTCCGTGCGAGGGCGAGCGTTCGCAGGATTGGGATGAAGCGGAGAGCTAAGGGCTGATGGCTGAGAGTTTTTCCTTCTGTGATGCAACGCACGTGCGCGTTTACCGGGGTTTGGGTAGGCTGAAGTTACCGGGCAGCGCCGTAAGATGGAATCACCGTACGATTTGACCGGCGCCGCGGGCGCCTGAAGCGGATGACCCGATATGCTGGAGAAATTTCTCAATATCTTCCGGATTCCCGACCTGCGCAAGCGGGTGCTCTTCACGCTGGGCATACTGGCTGTGTACCGGCTGGGCGCGTGGATCCCCACCCCCGGTGTGAACTACCACCAACTGGAGTTCCTGTTCAGCTCGCAGGGCGGCTCCGCATTGGGGCTGATGGACCTTTTCAGCGGCGGCACGCTGCGCCGCATGACCATCTTCGCGCTGGGCATCATGCCCTACATCACCGCGTCGATCATCTTCCAGCTTCTTACCGTGGTCTATGAGCCGCTGGCGCGCATCCAGAAGGAAGGCGAGCTGGGGCGGCGCAAGATTACGCAATGGACGCGCTACGTGACCGTGGTTCTCGGCGCGCTGCAGTCCCTCGGCATTGCGGCCATTCTGACCAAGCAGGGCGTGGTGCTGAATCCGGGCCCCGGTTTCATCCTCATGACCGTGTTGACCCTCACCACCGGCACCGCTTTCATCATGTGGCTGGGCGAGCAGATCACCGACCGCGGCATCGGCAACGGCATGAGCCTGCTCATTTTTGCCGGCATTGTGGCCGGCCTGCCGCGCGGCATCGGCGACCTGATCCAGAAGGTCCAGACCGATGCCTGGGGTCCGATGTCGTTTCTCGTCGTCCTGCTGCTGGTTGCGGGCATGGCTGCGGTGGTGGCATTCATCGTCTTTGTGGAGCGCAGCGAGCGGCGCATTCCCATCCAGAGCGCGCGGCGCATTGTGGGCCGGCGCATGATGGGCGGCGCCTCCAGCCATCTGCCCTTGAAGGTGAACTCCGGCGGCGTGATGCCGATCATCTTTGCCAGCTCGATTCTTTCGGCGCCCCTGCTCTTCGGCCAAGCGGAGTGGGTGCAGAACAGCAAGCTCCTCCAGCCTATTATGCAGGCGCTGGCGCCGGGCTACCCGTGGTACGAGCTGCTGAACATCCTGGCCATCATCTTTTTCGCCTATTTCTATGTTTCGATCGTGATGCGGCCCGACGACATCGCCGACAACTTCCGCAAGTCGGGATCGTTCATTCCCGGCATCCGGCCCGGCAAGCGCACCTCCGACTTTATCAACGACATTTTGACGCGCATCACGCTGGTCGGCGCGCTTTACCTGATCCTGGTGCAGATGATCCCCACGGCTCTCATTTCGGGCATCCGCTTCGACAAGATTTGGCTGATCGGGAGATTCTTTGAGAATCTGCCCACGGTCATGATTCATGGCATGAACGTGAACTTCTACTTTGGCGGCACCTCGCTGTTGATCGTGGTGGGTGTGGCCATGGACACAGTCAACCAGATCGAATCGCAGCTGATCATGCGCCACTATGACGGCTTTTCCCCGCGCTCCGGTCGCATCCGCGGAAGGAAAACCTGGTAATGTCTTCATCTGCTTCATCGATTCATTCAGCAGAGACCGGCCGGGCGACGGAATCTGAGACCGTTCCCGGCCCGATTCTTTTATTGGGAGCACCGGGCGTGGGCAAGGGGACCCAGGCCAAGGAACTGGTCAAGCTATGGAACATCCCGCAGATCTCCACCGGCGACCTGCTTCGCGGCAACGTGGCCAGGGGCACGCAGTTGGGCAAAGTGGCGAAAGAAATCATGGGGCGGGGCGAGCTGGTTCCCGACTCTCTGGTCAACGAGATGGTCGCCGCCCGGCTGCTGGAGCCCGACACGGCCCGCGGCTACATCCTGGACGGCTTCCCGCGCACCCTTGGCCAAGCCACCTGGCTCGACGACCGTCTGGCGGCGCAAATCGAGTCGCTGCCGGTAGTTGCGGTCAGTATCCAAGTGCACTATAATCAATTACTGCGCCGCATTACCGGGCGCCGGAATTGTCCCGTCTGCCAGACCATCTACAACGTATATATGAATCCGCCCAAACGGGAGGGATTTTGCGATGTAGAGGGCGCAGCGCTGACCCAGCGAGCCGATGACACGGAAGAGGTTTTCAAAGAGCGCATGCGCGCTTACGAGGCCCTCACCGCGCCTGTCGTGGAGCACTATCGGGATCTGGGACGATTCGCGGAAGTGGATGGAGACCGGCCGATCGCAGCGATCGCAGCCGGAATTGTTACTGCCGTTGAACGGTTGCGCCGGGTGGCGTAACTGCAGCGGTGGGTTTGTGCGTTTGGGCAAATGAAAGCTGGGTTTAGGTGGCTGTCGTACTGAAGTCGTCGCGGGAGATCGAGAAGATGCGCCGCGCGGGGAAGTTGGTTCGCGAGGTGCTGGAGTTGGTGCGCAGCAAGGTGAAGCCGGGCGCGACAACCTACGATCTCGAAAAAGCCGCTGCAGCGCGGTTGAACGAATTGGATGTGAAGGCCGCTTTCAAGGGCTATCACGGGTACCCCTGCGTGCTTTGCACCTCGGTCAACAGCGAAGTGGTGCACGGGATTCCGTCGCCAAAGCGGGTCCTGAAGGAAGGGGACATCGTTTCGGTGGACTTCGGAGTGGTGGTGGATGGCTATTACGGCGATGCGGCGATCACGGTGCCGGTGGGCAACATTGACGCCAACGCCGAGCGGCTGCTCAAGGCCACGGAAGAATCGCTGAAGGCGGGCATTGCGGCGGTGAAGCCGGGAGCTACGCTGGGCGATGTGGGAGCCGCGGTGCAGGGCGTGGTCGAGCGCGAGGGATTTTCCATAGTGCGGGATTTTGTGGGCCACGGCATCGGCGTGCACATGCACGAAGACCCGCAGGTGCCGAACTTTGGCGAAGCGGGCCAGGGTATGAGACTGAAGACGGGTATGGTGATCGCCATCGAACCCATGGTGAACGCCGGCAAGCCCGACGTGAAGGTGCTGGACGACGGCTGGACAGCCGTGGCCAGCGACGGCAGCATGAGCGCTCATTTTGAGCACACGGTTGCGGTTACCGCATCCGGAGCGAAGATTTTGACCGAATAGAATGGTTCGGTCCAAAAGGCCGGGAGCGCGCAAGCGCGGCCCGGCGGAAGTGGACACAGATTGTCGAAGGAAGATGCGATTGAGGTCATGGCAACCGTCCTGGAGACGTTGCCCAATGCCATGTTCAAGGTCAAGCTCGAGAACAATCACGAGGTCTTGGCCCATGTCTCGGGGAGGATGCGCAAGAACTTCATCCGGATTTTGCCCGGCGACCGCGTGGCTGTGGAGCTGAGCCCCTACGACCTGAATCGCGGACGGATTGTGTACCGGTACAAGTAGCTGTCAGCTATCAGCCTTCAGCTGGCAGCTTGTACCGGGAGATCGAAGCGGCTAGCTTGCAGGAAAGAACTGAAAGCTGAGGGCTGAAAGCTGAGAAAGAATTCCGCGCGTGAGTGTTGAGCGCAGAAAAGGGCAGCAAACATGAAGGTCCGGGCATCGGTAAAAAAGATTTGCGTCAAGTGCAAGGTGATTACTCGCGCAGGCGTGGTACGCGTGATCTGCGAGAACCCGAAGCACAAGCAGCGTCAGGGATAAGCAAGCCCTGGCAAGGAAGGGAGACTTCCGAACGAGGGACTAAGGGACGTAGGGACTAGAAAGCAGTTGATACTGCCGAATTCAGCAGATAAGATCGAGTCCCTAAGTCCCTAGTCCCTATGTCCCCGCAGTTACGAGGCGAGTTAGCTTGAGTCAAGGCTTGCGATGAACCTCGGGAAGTTCTCTTGACAACCCGTGCGAACCGGCTGAGGCCGGGTGCACACAACCTGCATCAGCAAAGGAATTCTCATGGCACGTATTGCTGGCGTGGATCTGCCCCGCAACAAGCAGGCAAGAATCGCGCTTACTTACATTTACGGTATCGGCCAGCCACGCGCCCGCAAGATTCTGGACAAGGCCAATGTCGACGCCTTCAAGAAAATCCAGGATTTGGGCGAGGACGAGGTGAACCGCATCCGCCAAGTGATCGAGGACCAAGGGGACGTGGAAGGCGACCTGCGCAAGGATGTCACCATGCACATCAAGCGCCTCATTGACATCCAGAGCTATCGCGGCACGCGCCATCGCAAGTCCCTGCCGGTACGCGGGCAGCGCACCCACACCAATGCCCGTACTCGGAAGGGCCCGCGCAAGGGCACGATTGCCGGCAAGAAGAAAGCGACGGCGAAGACCTAATGGCGAAACCAGAGCAGAAATCCGAATCCGGCAAGAAGGGCAAGACCAAGAAGTTCAAGAAGCGCGAGCGCAAGAATGTGCCGTTCGGCATTGCGTACATCCAGGCCTCGTTCAACAACACCATCGTCACCATCACCGACCCGATGGGCAACACGTTGAGTTGGAAGAGCGCGGGCTCGCTGGGATTCCGCGGATCGCGCAAGGGCACGCCCTTCGCGGCGCAGCAGGCGGCGTCGAACGCCGCCGGCATGGCCCGCGATCACGGGGTGCGCGTCGTGGATGTGCGCGTCGCCGGTCCGGGTTCGGGCCGCGAGTCGGCCATCCGCGCGCTGGCCGCCGCGGGCATCGAGGTGAAAACCATCCGCGATGTGACGCCGGTGCCGCACAACGGCTGCCGGCCGCCGAAGCGGAGGCGCGTGTAAGAAGCAGCTATCAGGCGCCAGCTTTCAGCCGTCAGTTTCATCCAGCCGCTGCCAGATTTTGCGGATGCAGAGGAAGCAAGAACGAGCCGAGAGCTGAAAGCTGAAGGCTAAGAGCTAACCGGGCCGGGACGAAGCTCGCCGCGTCGAGCGTAAACCGGCCGTCATCCGAAGTCAGGAGAAGAAATGGCACGTTATACCGGAGCAGTTTGCCGCCTTTGCCGCCGCGAAGGCGCCAAGTTATTTTTGAAGGGCACCAAGTGCACCTCGGACCGCTGCCCGCTGGAAAAGCGCAACTTCCCGCCCGGCCAGCATGGCAAAGACCGCAGGGCCAAGATCGTGGGCTACGGCCTGCAACTGCACGAAAAGCAGAAGGCCAAGCGCATGTACTTCACGCTGGAGAGCCAGTTCCGCGAATACTACGAGAAGGCCAACCGCGCCCAGGGCGTGACCGGCGAGCTGCTGATCCAGCAACTGGAACGGCGCCTGGACAACGTGGCCTTCCGCTTGGGCTTCGCCATCTCGCGCCGGCAGGCACGGCAGGTGGTGCGTCACGGGCACGTCACGGTGAACGGCCGCAAGGTGAATATCCCTTCATACCAGGTGAACGCGGGCGACGAGATCGCCGTTCGCGACAGCGCCAAGAAGCTGGCGATCATCGAGCAGGCCGCGCAGTTCGCAGCGCAGAACCCCGTTCCTGCGTGGCTTGAAGCGAACTTTGAAAACCTGTCCGGGCGCGTGCTGCATCTGCCCAAGCGCGCGGACGTTAACCTGCCGGTCAACGAACAGTTGATCGTGGAGCTGTACAGCAAGTAGCAGCTATTCGCTGTCAGCTTTCAGCTCTCAGCCTCTTTCCTGGCCAAGCCAACGATGTTGGTTGTGTTGGGGAAGAGTTGAAAACTGAAAACTGAAGGCTGAAGGCTGAAAGCTGATTTCAAAACGAAGGAGCACTTGCGCGGCCGCCGCAAAATGCATCGCGACGTACATGCCGCGCGGGAAACGAGAGAGATCTATGTTGTGGAGAGGATTTCAGAAGCCGAAGCGCCTTGCGGTCGATGCCGAGACGCTTACCGATACCTACGGAAAGTTCAGCGCCCAGCCCTTTGAACGGGGCTTCGGCACCACTATCGGCAACGCCCTGCGGCGCACTCTGCTCAGCTCCATCGAGGGCGCGGCCGTTACCGCGGTTCGCATCGAGGGCGTGCTGCACGAGTTCCAGTCCATCACCGGCGTGGTTGAAGACGCCACCGACATCATCCTCAACCTCAAGCAGGTTCCCTTCAAGCTGCAGGGCGAGGGCCCCAAGGCGCTGTATCTGCGCGCCGACCAGCCGGGTCCGGTGACCAGCGGCATGATCGAGGCCGACAGCGACGTCGAAATCCTCGACAAGAACGTGTATATCGCCACGCTCTCAGAAAGCGGCAAGCTGGACATGGAGATGCGCCTCAAGCGCGGCCGCGGTTATGTCTCCGCCGACAAGAATTTCGACGCCGATCTGGGACTCGGCTTTATTCCCGTGGATTCGGTGCACTCGCCGGTACGCCGCGTGAACTACGTGGTAGAGGCCGCCCGCCTGGGCCAGATCACCGACTTCGACAAGCTGACGCTCGAAGTGTGGACCAACGGCGCCGTGCTGCCTGCCGACGCCGTCGGCCTGGCCGCTAAGCTGCTCAAGGACCACATGAACATTTTCATCAACTTTGAAGAGGAGATCGAGGCGGAAGCGCGCGGCGAAGAAGGCCGCATCCTGCTCCGCAACGACAACCTGAACCGCTCGGTGGAAGAGCTGGAGCTTTCGGTCCGCAGCTACAACTGCCTGAAGAACGCCAACATTCAGACCATCGGCGAGCTGGTACAGAAGACCGAAGCCGAAATGCTGAAGACCAAGAACTTTGGCCGTAAGAGCCTGAACGAGATCAAGGAAATCCTGGCGCAGATGGGCCTGTCGCTGGGGATGAAGATCGACGAGCAGGGCAACGCGGTGCCCGGGCCAACCAGCATTTCGCCGCAGACGGCGCTGGCCGCAGGTTTTGGCCATTACGACGATGAAGAGGAACCGCTGGACTCGGTGGATCTCCAGTTGCCCACCGAAACGGAGAATTTCTAACGACAGCCGTCAGCTTTCTGCCATCAGCCGGTACCATGATCGATCGCGAGTTGTTACCACCTTGCAGACCGGGCACGAAAAGAACTGAGAGCTGAAGGCTGAGAGCTTAAAGCTGAAAGCTACAGATTTTCGAAAGAGAGTTTTTGTTATGCGCCATCGCAATGCAGGATTCAAACTCGGGCGGAACACCAGCCATCGCCGCGCGCTGTTGCGCAACCTGGTCACGTCTGTCATCGAAGAAGACCGCGTGGAGACCACCGTGGCCAAGGCCAAGGCGGTCCGTCCGCACATCGAAAAAATGATCACCCTGGGCAAGAAGGGCGATCTGCACTCGCGCCGGCAGGCGCTCGCCTTTCTGCGCACCGACGATGCCGTCAAGCGGCTCTTTGACGTTGTAGCCCCGCGCTACGGCGACCGCAACGGCGGCTATCTGCGCATCGTTCGCACCGGCTTCCAGCAGGGCGACGGCGCGGGCAAGGCATTCATCGAGTTGCTGGGCGCCGAAAAGCAACTGGAAGTGAAGCGCCAGAAGCGCGCCGACCTGAAGGCCAAGAAACGCGCCGAGCTGGAGAAGCAACTCGAAGAGCAGAAGAAGGAAACGGAAGAGCCCGAGGGTGGCGAACAAGCCGCGTAAACGCGGGTCAATCGGGCAGCTTTTACGGCGGTTCTCCTGCCACTATTAGCCATTTCGGACAGTATTCAAGGTGGCTTTTTCTTGATGAAAAAGCTACTTAGCGATTGTGCCTTGGTCACCACCTGCAGGAGACCCGCTATAGTTCAGGAAACAAGCGGGCATATCTCATTCGAGGTATGCCCATTTTTCTTCTCTGGCCGTTCCAGGCGCGAACTTCCTTTTGATTGTGACGCCGTAGGATCACGAAGGACTGCGCCCTTCTGCTACGCGCGGAACGCCGCCGATTTCCTTCTCTCGCAATACACTTCCCCGGCGATCGGCTTGCGCAGGACCTCGACGTCGTCCAGGTCCACTTCCAGCGAGAAGCACTGCCTGGTTACGGCAAGGGCGATGATGACCTTGCACTGATGACGAAGCTCCGTCACAATCCCTTCCACTCCCTCGAACACGCCGCGATGCACGCGCACCCGTTCACCGATAGAAACCGCGGGATGGGGCCGCAGGATGTATCCGCCGGCCAGGCCCTCGCGGATTCTCTCGATTTCAGCGGCGCTCACCGTTTCGCCCGCACTGTTCCCCAGCAAGCGCAGAACACCCGGAGTGCTGACGACAGAAATCCGCGCCTCGCCCGGGAAACGGACAAAAACGTATCCGGCAAAGAGCGGGCGCTCGAGGTCGACCGTGCGGTCGGTCCATTTGGAGCGCACTGCATAAAGGGGAAGGTAGTGTTCCAGCGATCGCGCCCCGAGATGCTGCGCAACGCGCTTTTCATGGTTCGCGACGACATGCAAAACACGCCATGGGCTATCGAACATTGCACGCTCCGACGAAAACTGCCCAAACCGGGAAAAGCTTCAACCATTGCAATCACAATGCCGGCTGTGCCCTGCGTGTCGTTCTCGACGCTCTCACTCGCGGCGGTTCCAGGGGCGCCGCAAAACCTTGACAGCATTACGCATCAACACTGTCTGGGCAACAGTGCAAGTATATCGCGGATTCCGAGACAAGACGATTTCACCAAATTCGAGTCCTGCAGAAAAGGTAAATGAACCACTGCGCGAACTCGATATTGCCAGGCTCTATTGGAAGAGCCGTAAGGCGCACGTTGACCCATTCGACGCCGTAAAGAACGCGGCGGGCCGGTCTTTCATCGATTGGAGGGTAAGGCGCCGGAACTTGCAGGACGCAAGCGGCGAATGGCGCTGGAAAGAAAGAGGGAAACGGCTAATCTATCTGACTAATCTGCCCGGCGATCGAGCCGGCGGCAGAACGCGCGCGACAACCGCGCGCAAATTGGAAAACCCAGGTAGATCAATTCGATTCGGATACGGCGCGAATCGGCGCGCCTTGCGCCATGATGCGCTTGAGCAAGTGGACACTTGGACTGTAATCCGGGACAAGCTCTTTGAGCGCGACGACCAAACGTCCCAGGTCCCGCGCCGCGCAGATTTCGCGGAGCGATTCGAGCCAGGTCCGCATGTCTTCCTCCGGAAGGCCGTTGCCGACGAAGATGCGAATTTTGTCGTGCTTCGACGGCACGGTGCCTTCAAGCATAGTGCCAAGCTCCTCCGAGAGTTTTTCGCCAGGGCGAATTCCCGTGAATTCGATTTCGATGTCTTCCTCCGGCCTGAGCCCCGACAGGAGAATCAGCTGCGTGGCGAGATCGACGATCTTCACCGGTTGCCCCATGTCCAGAACGCAAATCTGGCCGCCTTTCCCGATGGCCAGGGCTTGCAGCACGAGCTGGCAGGCCTCGGAAGTGGTCATGAAGAAGCGGCGCATGTCGGGATGCGTCACGGTGACGGGCCCCCCGGCCGCGATTTGTTTCTTGAAGATGGGAATCACACTGCCGTTCGAGCCCAGCACGTTGCCGAAACGAACGGCCACATACCTGGTGCGACCGTTCTGCAACGCCAGCAGGATCAGCTCGGCGATGCGCTTCGATGCGCCCATCACGCTTGTGGGCCGAACGGCCTTGTCTGACGAAATCAGCAGAAAATCCTCCACGCCATGCTCGGCTGCCGCCACGGCCACGTTATAGCTTCCGAAGACATTGTTTTCGATGGCCTCAAACACATGATTTTCCATTAAGGGAACATGCTTGTAGGCTGCGGCATGATAGACCACTGCCGGTTTGTAGCGCTGAAAGATTTCGTTCAGCCGTTCGCGGTTTTGAATGCTGCCAATTTCGGGATAGAACGAAAGATGAGGGAAAGACTGGCGCATTTCGCGATCGATCTCGAACAACGAGGATTCCGCAATCTCGAATCCCACGATTCCGGCTGGGTGGAAGCGCGCGATTTGCCGGCAAAGTTCGCGGCCGATGGATCCGGCCGCGCCGGTGACAAGGACGATCTTGCCCTCCAGCGTGCTACTAATCGATTCTTCTTCGAGGTGCACCGGGGTGCGCCCCAAAAGATCTTCGACTGCCACTTCCCGGATCTGACCGGCCAGGCCGCGGCCCTCGATCACCTCGCCCAATCCGGGCACAGTCTTAAACTCGACCTCTGCGTCGTGGCAGAACTTGAAAATCAGCGCCATTTCGGCGCCCGTCGCGGAAGGAATGGCGATCAGAACGATTGCGATTCTGTGCCGCGCAACGAGCGGCCCCATCTTGCCGCCTCCTCCAAGCACCGGCACGCCGCCGATGCGCAGGCCCACTTTGCTCGGATCGTCGTCAATGAAGCCGCAAATGCGATAAGCCAGCCGCGCGTTGTTGCGAATTTCCCTGAGAAGGCTCATGCCTGCGTCGCCGGCTCCGTAAATGAGGGTTCTTTTCAGGTCTTCGTTTTTGCTCCGCGCTTGCGAGCTGAGCCTGGATGTTGCGCGGGCAACAAGGCGAAGGCCGCCTGTGCCGAACATGCACACCATCAAATCGAGCATGTAGAGCGATCGTGGAAATCCCGGCGGGGCCAGCAAAAGGATGAGCAAATAACCCACGAAAGATGCGAGGAGATTGGCGGCCAAGACCCGCACCAGGTCGGAAAACGACACATAGCGCCAAAAGCCACGGTCAAGTTTTGCCGCATAAAATACGACGATCTTCACGGGCAGCCAGATCGCCAGAGCGTAAGGGAGGTAGCGGAGGTAGTGCTGCGGCACGCTGAAGTCGAACCGGAGCAGAAATGCCGCCACGGCGGAGGCCGCGAAGATCGCGGTTTGCGTAGCCCAGATAAGAATCCGGCGTAACGCGATGTTCCGGATAAGAAAACCCGGTTGTTTGCGCATCGTCTACAACTCGCTTTCCAGAATCAGGCAGACGGTGAAAGTAATCACTTGCAAAGTCATTCGGTTCCGCATCTTTTGGATGGCCTCATCCGGGTGTTTTCGTTCTTTTCAGCTTTCTGCGCCTTGCGGGCGGAAGTCTTCTAGAATCTGGCCCGCGCGATCGCGACCGGACCGGCAAGGATGCTATGCCGACGTGTCAATCCTGCAGAACAACCTGTGGAGATGGTTCCTCGAGGCCCCCATGAAAACGAAATGCCAGGTACACCAGTGGAGCGATCGCAACCGCGGCGAACGCGGGTGCAGCTTCAGGATACCGGCAGGCACACCAAGCGAAAGGGAACAGCCACGCGATGTCGATCGCTGCCACCGCCAGCGTCACCTTCGCATGACTACCCCACATGCGGGCGGCGTGTTGATAGGCGTGACTGCGATGAGCCTCATACCAACGCGCCTGCGAAAGTACCCGGCGGAGTAAGGTCACGTTCGAGTCCACGATGAAGACGGCAAGCAAAATCAGCCAGGGCCAAAGGAATGCCGTGCCAGCCCTGGTGGAGAAGAGCGCCAGCACGCCCAGGGAAAATCCTAAAAAGCCGCTTCCGGCGTCACCCAGGAAGATTCTCGCCGGCGGCCAGTTCCAAACGAGAAAACCCAAACTCGCCGCCGCCAGCATCCAGGAGACCAGCGCGTACCCCGGCAATGCATTACTCGCCAGTAGCAATGCGCCGAGACCACTGACGCACACGGCCTCCATTCCAGCCAGGCCGTCGATGCCATCCATGAAGTTGAAAAGGTTTGTGAGCCAGACCAACCCCATGAGCGCAACGCCCCGGCCGGCCCAGCTCCAAAACGTGCCACAGTGGTCAAAGGGCGAAGGCTGCATTTCATGAAAGCACCAGAGAGCCCATGCCGCCGCGAGCGAGTGAACGATGAGCCGCGGCCAGGGAGCCAGCCGGAAGCGATCGTCGAGAAAGCCGACGATGCCGATCGCTATGCCTCCGCCGATGAGCGCCCACACAAGCGCGGCAGGGACAACCTGCCGGTGGAGAAGCCAGACCGCTGCCGATAGAAAGACCAGCACGATGCTCAGGCCGCCCCCGCGCGGGACCGGCGCCGCGTGGGAACTGCGGGCATTGGGAAGATCCATGACACCGCGACTGGCGAGGCAGACCCGCGCCCCGGCAGTGACCAGCGCGGAAGCAAGGAACACCAGAACGAAAAGAAGCATGAAAGAGCCTGCCCTCATCCGGCCCGCTCCGATTCCCGATACCATCGGGCAGTTGCCGCCAGCCCGCTGTCAAGCGTGACCGGAGGCACCCACTCCAGCCGCTGCTGCGCCCGGCTGCAGTCCATCGCCAGGGAATCCAAAACCCTGCCCGCCGCTTCTTCGTTCCCCGTGACTTTTGCCGCCAACCGAATCAGGGCCGCCGGAACCGTCAGCAATCGGATGGGCCGCTCCAGGGCTCTTGCCAATCGCGCGATCAATTCTCGCGTCGATACGTCCTCAGCGTCCTTCACCAGGAAGCTTTGATTGGCGGCATGACGATGGCCGATGCAATGCACCAGAAAATCCGCAAGGTTTTCCGCCCCAAGCACACTGCGCCGATTCTCGCTTTTTGGCACGGGCAGCGGCAGGCCGCGATCCACGAGCCGGATGAGCCGCAGAAAATTCCCGCGCACTCCGGCGCCGTAAACCTGCGGCGGGCGAACCATCACTACTTCCAGTCCGCTCTCCGCCGCGAAGGCGCGGAGCGCCGTTTCGGCCTCCCACTTCGAGCTCGCATACGGGTTCAGGGGATTGGAGCGCGAATCCTCGGTAAACGGCTTCCCGGTGGTTGACTCGCCGTGTACTTTTACCGTGCTCACAAAAATAAGCCGGCGAACCCCCACCGCAGCGGCGGCAACAGCAACGGACTTCGTGCCGCCAACATTCATGCGCCGGTATTCCAACGATGCTTCCGCGGCGCTTTCGTTTGTCCCCGGCGCGCGAGCCGCCAGGTGCACAACCGCGGATACATTCATGAACTCAGCGCGCAAGTCTCGATTGGCGCTCAAGTCTCCCAGCAAGCGAAACTCATGCAAACCAGGAACCGCCTGCTGCAATTCCGGCCATCGCGCCAGATCCCGAAGACCGGCGCACGGAACATAGCCTGAGTCAATGAGCCTGCGGCAGACAAACCTTCCCACAAATCCATCCGCGCCTGTCACCAATACGCGTTCTGTCATCGCCGTTTTTTGCCCAGACTCTTACTGATTGGAACGGATGAGTTGAAGGCCACCGGTTCTTTCAACAGTTGGCCGGCGCTTCCAGCCCCAGGGCGCGAATCACCCGGGCTACTCCTGCGGGCTTGTCGTAATTCTTCTGAAATGCCTCCCGGCCATTTTGTCCCTTTGTGCGGATTTCCTCCGGATCATCCAGAAGGCGCAGGAGAAGTTCCAACACCCCCGCTTCATCGCCACACTCAAAATGCCAGCCGCAATCGAACCGCCGGATCAGAAGAGCCGGCGTAGCTGCCGCGGGACCGATATAAAGAGCAGGCCGCGCCGCCGCCATCAGTCCATACAGCTTGCTGGGAACCACGTAGCCAAGAGTCTCAGCCTTCTGCGTGATCAGGCCAAGGTGGCATTCCGCCAGGCTGGCTCCCAGGTCCTGCTGCCGGGCGTAGCTGCGGAAGGAGGCATTCGTCATTCCATGCTCCCGGCAAAAATCCATCAGTTTTCCGCGCTCGAGACCGCCGCCCGCGAAATCAAAATGGATATCGGGGTTGCCCGCCAGGCGCTCCATCACACTACGAATGGTCGCTACATCGTGCGCCAACCCCAGGTTTCCGGAGTAGAGGATGCGTAGAGGCGGGCGCGCGGGAAACGGCAGCGGAGAAATCAACCGCCCATCGGCCCAATTCTCCGCGACGGCGATTCGAGCTTCCGCGACCCCGTGCCGCAGCAGGCGGACCTTCATGCAATCACCCAGCGCGATCACGGCATCGGCCCGACGCCGGGGGAAATCGAACAACCCCGCAGTCCAACCCGCGAAAGTCATGCCCAGCGAAACCGCGATATCCGGATAGACATCCATCTCCCACGTCACGTGACGGCACCCGCGCACCCTCTGCAGCAGCCACCCGATCCAGGCCAACCCCGGCGGCGCGGTCAGCGTCACAACAATATCCGGCTTCGCGATCCGCAACGCTCTCCACACCGCCCCCGCATAGAAGGTGGCGTAGGAGAGCAGTTTCTTCGAGCGGTTCTGTGAAAATGCCGCGGTTCTCACCCGTTCCACGTTCACTGCGGGCCGTTCCGCGGGCCATGTACGATCCTTATTTGGCGAGTGCTTCCGGCGCCGGTTGCCGCCGCGTGCCGCAACCTCGTCCGAGGCATAATCGTTGGCGCCGCAGATTACCCGGACACCGTAGCCAGCCTCCGAGGCCCCGCTCGCAAAGTCAGCCAGAAATTGCCCCACGGCCGATTGATCCTGCCCAAAGAACTGGCTAATGACAACGATTTGCGCGCGCGGCGGCCCGCACCGGCTCACTCTGCCACTGATTTCCGCTTCTCCTGGATCCGCTGCCAGAGCTTCTCTGCGCTCCCGCACTCTCTTCACCTCGCCGCGTTGCAGCCGTCCCATTCGAACAGCGGGGAATCCGAATCGGCTTCATGCCGGTTACAAGCGATGTCTCCACTCCACGCTGCACTTCTCAATCCATCACGCATTCGGGCCGTGCTCCGCGGCCGAGGATCCAGTCGTATACCCCGGTCATGGTCTTGCCAATGCGCTGCCATTGGAAACGCTCGTCAACCAGCCGCCGCCCATTCCTGCCCATGGCTTCCCGCTCTGCGTCAGTCATGGCGAGCAGGCGGCGCAAGGCCGCCGCAATGCTCTCTGCCTGCGGCACCATCAGGATTGCGGCCCCTGCGTCAGCGCCCTCGGGAAGGTTGCACTCGCGGGTCATCAATACCGGCAATTGCCACGACCACGCTTCCAGAATGCTCACCGGCAAGCCTTCGCTTTTGCTGGGCAGGATGAAAGCGGATGCCGCGGCAAGGCAGCGATCCTTCTCCGCATCAAACTGCGGGCCGAGGAAAACGGTGCTGGAGCGAACATGAAGCTCATCGGCAAGCCGCTCCAGCTCGGAGCGATGGTTGTGCTGGTCCCATCCCGCAAGCACAAGACGCCAGCCATCAGCTTTTGCCTCGCCGGCAACCATGCGCCACGCTTCAAGCAGATCGCGCAAACCTTTCGAGGGATGAAACCTTCCGAGATAGAGAATCGACCGACCTTGCCGCGACTCGGGGCGTGCAATCCCGGGGCGAAGATTTGTTCCATTCGGGATCACGCAGATGGGATTCTTCAGTCCGTAGTTTCTGAATGCTTCCGCCTCGGCCACATTCAGCGCGTGCAGGCAAGCGGCGCCGTGCAAGTGCCTGTCTTCATAAAGCGCGGCCGCAATGCGCTTCTTCCAGCGGGAATTGCGCAACGCCCAAGGCCTGAGCAGGCCGTGCGGGCTCACTATGTACGGCCGTTTACCCCGGGACCAGCGCAGGGCCGCGACAGACGGATACATCCAGATGCCATGGATGTGGAGTATGTCCGCGTCACTTTGTTCCAGCGCCGTCGAAAGTCCCGGCGCATAACCGAAGATGCGTGGACCGCGAACGGGAAAAGTCCTTGTTGCGATGCTGCTCCACAACGCCTCATCGCTTGTCGTGTGGGCATCGCGCGCACTCAGGACCAGGGGCAAATATCGACCCTCCGCCGCAACCGCAATGGTAAGGTCGCGCATTGCATCGAAGATTCCGCCGTTCAACCGCGAGATGGAGTTGGTGAGAACGGATAGCCGAAATTGAGAATGCGACATGTCAGGCCAGAGTGCGTCAGGCGGGACGGTGGCTCACGGAGCGCGAAACTCCCGCGAAACCCAGGTCCTCTCTCTCGGACGCAGATGCGCCGCGCCGCGCTCGATCGCTTCCAGATAGCCTTGAACTTCCAGATCCATACGGCAATACCGATCAACGATTTCCCGCGAGTGAGACCCCATTCTGGCGCGGAGCTCAGGATCGAAGAGTTTCATCATCGCCTGGGCTAACTGAGAAACATCGCCGGGTTCAATCACAAATCCGTTGACTCCGTCCTGCACGATGATTCCCGCCGATCCGCAGGCGCTCGTAGTCACCAGCGGCTTGCCGGCAAGCCCAGCCTCCACCAGCACCTTGGGAAAGTTGTCTCTGTGCGTCGGCAGCAGCACTGCATCCGCCGCGCGGTAAAGCTCCGCAAGTTTCTCCGGTACGACAGGGCCAAGGAAACGCACGCGCTGCTCGACTCCGTTCGACCGGGCGAGCTCGGTGAAGTGCTCAATCGTCGCGCCTTCCTTGCTGGCCGGCTCCTCCGGTCCAGCAAACACGCACAGGAAGGATGCTTCCCCGGGAAGCAGCGCCGCCGCCCTTAGGATGTCGGCTACGCCCTTGAACGAATGAAGGGTGCCCGCGTACAGAAAAATGACGTTGGAATCCGGGCCAAGATCGCGCCGCACATCCGCATCGGTTCTGGCTCCGCTGAGAATCCTCTTGAAGAGCGCAGCCCCACCCTCGTACGGCGCTGAGATCAGACGGTCTGGCGCGCATCCGTAAACTTCCGTCAGAACCTCGATTGCTGCGGGATTTTGATACATATGAAACTGGCACATGCGAAGCAGCAACCGTTTCGACAGCCTGATCCACCAGCGCCTCTTTCTTTCCAACTTTACGGGGACAGTTTGATTGGTCGAAATTACGACACGCCCGAGAATACGGGCGCAAAAGGCGCACCAGATTGCTCCCAGGCCGAGCAATCCCTTCAGAACCACCACGTCGGACTCGCGCGCACATGCCAGGCCAACCGCCCATTCCGGGTTGGAAACAAGTTGCTCTTGCGTGCTGCCCTTCAAATGGACTCCGAGATGCCTGCCTCGCGCGGTCGCCGGGCGATAGGCAACTCGCGCCAGATCCTGATCGTTGTGTCCATACAGCGGAAACGCCTTTATGGCGAATTGCGGCGCTGCGCGAGCCACCTCGAAGAGCGCGTCCTCTGTGTTCCGCTGCAGATCGTACGTCAGGAATCCAACTCTCAGCGGCGGCTTTGGCCCCGCGGACGGTTTACCCCTGGCGAAAGCGGAGTCTGCGTTGCGGTTGGTCATGGGATAGGAGTGAATTGGCGAGGTTTCCCGCGAAAAAGATATGCCTAGGCTGCAGTGCATGATTTGCGAACTTGCCGGCGGTTCAGCTTTTCAGCTGTTTTTCCTCTCGCCAGTCTGCAACATCGGCGAGCCATTGCCGCATCCTGCTGTAGATATCATTCCCCGAGGACTTCACGCGCGCATATCCGGCCGCGGCAATCCGCTCTCTTACGGCTTCATTGCGCAGGTAGAACCGCACTTTGTCGATGAATTCTTCAGGGCTTTCAAAAAACTCGGCTTCCTTCCCCTCACAGTAAAACTCCTGCATAGCAGGAGTTCGCTCGGAGAGAAGAAAAACCCCGCAGGCCGGAATCTCCCACGATCGAGTTGTGTACTGATCGCGATTCCATCTGCTGAAAAAACAGGCGCCGATTTTGCCTGCACAAAGCGCCCGCCGGTAATCCGCTCCTCTGGCGTAGAAAACCGGCCGCACGGTTTGATACACATCGCGCGGCAGCGCCGATCTCCATTCCGCTTCCCCACCGAAGATTCTGCACTTCAGTCCGGCTCGCACAACTCTCGTCAGGCATTCTAGCCGAAGGTCGGGCTCCATGTGCCCGGCGTAGACCACGTCGGATCCCCAGGTCCGTTGCTCCTGCGTGCTGAGGGAGCCGGGGTAATGAAGCCACGGGATGTAATACATCATGAGAACGCGCACACGCTTGACGCCGTATGCGGCAGCCTCGGCCACATTGCACTGGCGGAATACGTGGTACCCATCGTACTCGGGCAGCGCCTTCTTCAGAAGCCGATACTCACTTCGCCGCGGCCTTCCGAACGGATCGTCGCAGTGCGAGCCGGAGGTAAAGGTCATCTTTGCAACTCTGGCTATGGTTTCGGCAGTGTAGTGATGCCCCTGATAAAAGTGCGCGACATCCGGGCGCATCTCTTTCATTCGTTCGACCACCATGCGATTGACTTTGCCGATGTGTGGGCCGAAGATGAAGTGCTCTTCGATCCGGCCAACCAGATTCGCCGGAATATAGGAATGGGTGTCGAAGAGTTCGGTCTTGATTCCAAGGTCACGCAGCGCCCTGAGCCAGGCCAGCTCGTGGATTTCTCCGAACGCCGAACGGACGATGAGGGCAGACTCAATTTTTCGTTGACCTTGCGCCATCGATCTTCCAAAGAAAGGCACGCTTAGGAGAGGCGGATTCCACGAGACCCGCCCATCACCGGGGTTGATCCAAACAGACGTTTGAGCAAGCTAATGCACGTGTCACAGAACCGGAACCCAGCGAGAGTGAGAGCCGCGCGGTACACGCGAAAAAATATGTATCTGCCGAGTCCCAGATCCGACAACGCCGATGCGTAGTGTTGGAATGACGATCGGGAGCCTGATCGCGCCTGGATGGCAAGAAGCGGGTACGAATACCGGGCGATGTCGCATCGTATCCGCCGGCCAACCTCTGCTCCATGCGCGGATTCGAGGCTGCCGGCGATCTCGAAAAGGCCGCGCACAAAGTTCAGCGAATGTTCCGGAAAAAGCTGTTGCGGGACAAACCTCTCGCGCTCATTCTCGCTCGATCCAAAGTAGTGCTCGCCCCCGGTCCGGCGCAGCGCGGTGATTTGCGATATGTAGTACCCAGGCATCGTCATAAGTAAGTTGCCGACTAAGTGCAATTGATAAAGCAGCGTGCCGTCGAATCGAGCGGTTCTCAGAGCACGCGCGGCGTCTGTATTGATCACAAGGCCGGAGACAAAGACCGACCTGCGGAAGAACGCCGCCACGGTTTCGGGGCCGGGCCTGAACACGCGATCGCCGCGAAAATAGTGGTGTACGTCGAGCACTTCGCCGGTGTCCTTTGAAATCGTTTGCCATGCCCGCAGAATGACGCCCACTTCTGGGACAACGTCGATCGCCTTGTTTATCCCGCTCACGGCGCCGGCGCACCACAGATCGTCATCGCCCATCAAAGCGCAGTAGCGCCCTTCCGCATGGTCGATCAGGAAGCGAAGATTGGCATCGTATCCGAGGTTCGCGGGCGTGGTGAGGAAGCGGACCTCGATGAACTCGTGTTCGCGCGCGAAGTGATCCATCACTTCCGCGATTTCAGCCCGTCTCGGCGAACAATCCTCGCTGACGAGAATCTCCCAGTTGCCGGACGGCTCGGAAGCGATGCTGTCGAGCAGATCCGAAAGTTCTTGCGGGCGATTGAACGCCGGAATGCAGATGGAGAATTGCTTGCGCATTTTCCGAATCCTGACAGAGGAAGCGGCCGCCTTTTCTCGTAGCCATGCAGATTCCAGCACGCGTACTTTGGAATCACCGGGAAGCCAGTGTGCAGCGTCAGGAGCCTGAGTTAACGCGGCACATCAAGAAAGCGCCGGGCGCGCGGCGGGCAGCGGGCGGGAACTTGCCAGTTGAATCACACTTTGCTCGACAGCGAAGAAAACGAGGATAGGAAAGCCTCTCGTGGCCAGCAGATATACGGCGAGGGTTGCAGTCATCGGTATCGTCCAGACGCAAAGCAGAGTCAAAACATAAAAACCAAGGAGCGCTGTTCCCATGTTGGCAGCAGAATGCGTGAGGGAGATACAATACTTCGCAATCCTGCCGATGACGAAGAATCCGCCTACAACACCAAGAAGGCCGAAGTTAAAATACAGTTCGGCGAGGGTGCCGGGCACGACTCCGTTGATGGTTGGATCGTTATAGATATACTGTCCCACCAGCGCCGTCATCGCCTCCGGCTCCGGCACTTTTGCGGAAATGTGCAGCAATGTCGCCGGAGCGTTCACGGTCATTGCCAGGCCTTGAAGCAGCGTTGAGCCGAAGGCATGGCCATAACGATGCACCATATCGAAGGCCAGGCTGATGGCCGGGTATCTTCCCATCTGCCAGTCGAAAACGGCAGCTACTTGATTGGCGACGAATTGGCTTGTGCTCGATCCGCCTTGAACGAGATTGTCGAGGCCGCTGTTCAGCATGGTGGTGGTTCGTGCGATCGTCTCGAACACGACGATTCCCGCCACTCCCGCAACGATGACCGCGGTGAAGGGCCGGAAATGCCGAGGGGCAATCTTCTTCACGACAAAGATCAGGGGCAATACCGCCAGCAGGTTTTCAGCCCGGCTGCCCGTCCAAAACAGATTCAAGAGCATGCAAGCCGATCCACCAACAAGCACGGCAAGAGCGGCCTTGGGATGATCCTTGCCGGTGCGCGAAACCAGGAACGCAGTCAACAGGAAGATGATGCCCCAGGAAAGCCACCCGGACATGAAGACAAAACGGGCGGTTCCCGCCGCAAGTTCTCTTGTGCGGTCCAGAGCCGCTATGTCCTGAAGCGATTCGCCGGAACTGGAGAACAGCAGATAAGTGCCGGCAGCGCCCAGGAGCGTGAACACAAACCCGGCAAGAACAAGCAATGTGGAGCGCACGCGGACAAGGCGAGGGTCATTCGATGACGTTTGAGGACGCGCGGGGGCAAGTCCCCACCAGAGAGCCAACTGCGCAAGGAGAACGAGCGCAAGCGACAAGTACACGTGATGGGCCTGCGTGTGCGGGTCGAGCGCCGCGATCTCGTAAAAGCCGAGCGACACATAGTCCTTCCCGGTGAGGTGTACGAACGCGGAAAGCGGATAGACCACAAGGAACGCGCCGAGCGCCAGCGTGTATCCATTCATGAAACTGCCGGTCTTCACAACGGCGCGAAGCAGCATCGCCGAAGAAATCGCGAGCAGGATCGCGGCAAGCGCCCCTGCGCCCGGCGTCTCGATCCGATCGCCGCGCACAAACAGAGTGGCCGCGACCAGCGCGGCGATGGCCGCAAAAAGGCCGCGCCACGGAATGGCCCGCGTCTCTCGATGTTCCGTCAGCACCGGCTTTCAGCAACCTCCTCGCTGTTTTCCGCCACGAGCTTCTCTCTGAAAAGTTCCACCAACGCCAATGTCATCGCGCGGACGATCCCGGGCCGGAGGCCCCAGAGCGACCGCAGGGGAAGATTCTGTTGCGCTGTGAGGTACCACACAAGAGAAGCCAGATAGACCGTCTCCGACACCAGGCTTGCGCAGCAAAATCCGAACGCTCCCCAACTCGGCACAAAAAACACGCTGAGAAGCACGAGGACAGCGAGATTGATGGCAGCCCCGAGCGTTCCCGGAACGACGAGGTGCAGTCCGCGCAGGTTGTTCTCGAAGGTTCTCGTCGTGGCTCGCAGTGACATGGCAAGCGCTAGAGGATATGCCGCGGGAATTGCGTGCAGATATGCCCTGCCAAAACCGAAACGGATCACCGGGCCGATGAGAGCGCAGGCGAAAAGAAAGCTCACTACCGCAACCACCTGCGCCATTTGAAAGCGGCGCAGCATGAGGGAGAGCGAAGCATCCTCGCTTTCGGCGCTGGAAACCTCCACGAAACCAATTTGCGTGAAGGCTTCTGTTGTCATGGTGATCGGCATGGTTACCGCGAAGGCGATGGCGTAGAATCCGATCTGCTCCAGCGTGGTGGTGCGAATGAGGATGGCGCGATCGGCATTCAGCAGAACGACGGCCGCCAGGCTGGGCGCCGCGAAACGCAATCCGAGCCTGAGACACCGTGCGTAAGCGCCCCGTGGCAGCTTGCTGTTCAACCACCTCGGCTTGATGTGCGTGAGGTGGAGCAGGCACTGCAGCAGTAGCGAGCCGAGGGCGGCAAGTGCGGCGCTGAGAGGCGTCAGAGCTTGCCAATACCACAGGCCGAGCAGCGCAGCCACATAGCCGGCCTGCCCGGCAAGCATCACGGCATTCACCCAGTTGAAGCGCTTCAACCCATAGGCCATGGCGTTGAAGTAGGGCGCAAGAACCATGAAGGCGCCACATGCGCAGCATATCTCGACCTGGAGCGCGAGCTGACGATTGTCGCCGGTGAGCGTGAACGGCGCGCACAGCATGAAGAGCGGAACTGCCACGAGAACCTGGGCGAGGGCGAGCCGGAACCCGGCAGTCAAAACCTCTTGCGTGTCCGCGGCCCCCTTGGAGATCAGTGCAGTGATCGCCTGGGGTGTCCCCAGGCTGAAGAACGCTCCCATCAGGGTTGGGAAGTATAAGAGAACGGCCAGTTCGCCCCGTCCTCGCGGCAGCAGCAACCGCGAAACTATCAAGCCCGAGACGGCGCCAAGTCCTACGCGGAGAGCATTGGTCCCCGACGTGGAAACATAGGACCAAATCAAATGTTTGCGATGCTGGCTCGTCTTGTTTCTCCATGATTCGATCCGCCGGAATGGGCGAAGACAGGAACCAAATGTGAGCTCAAAGATCAGCCCAGGCAAGCTGCTTTCCTGGGCCGAGCTCGATGACTAAACCCGGAGCATGGGGTCAGTTTTGCGCTTGCGAAAGGCTTATTCGTTGACCGGCACCGACTTGAATTCAGCCAGCAATTGCGAGATACGAGGATTGCCTGCGAAGAGACTGCGCAACATCAGGTACGACCACGCGCCGAGCAGGCCGAGCAACATAAAAACCAGGACGATGACGGCCCGGTGCGGCGCGGATTTTCGATCCGGCGGAATGGCCTCCTCCACCACCTGGATGACCGCCGCGTTCCGGGCTTCATCCCACCGGGCAGCGTCGTATTGCTTCATCAAGAGATCGTAGAGGGCCTGGCGGTATTCGAGCTCGTGCTCCGCGCGCAGGTAGTCCGCACCGGCGCCGGCCAGTTCCCCCAAATCGAGTACGGCAGACGCCGAAGGACCGCCGCGCTCTTCCAGCCTGGCCGCCTGATCCTGTAGTGAGGCGAGCTGGCTCTCGATTAGCTGCACCTCGGGATTTTGTTCCGTCGAGTAGGAGCGCAGCGCCTGCAGTTGCACTTCCTTGGCCGCGACCTGGGCGTGAAGATCGGCCAGAGAGGTGATCAGCGCTTTAGCTTGCGCGTCCAGTTGAACCAGGCCCTTTTCCTTCTGAATCCGTTGGAAGGCGAGCTCTGCCGAAACCAGGTCCTCCTCAGCGTCCTTTAATCGCTGCTCGTAGAAAAGCCGTCTCTGCGAAGCTTCAGTCACCGCCAGGTTTTTGGTCAGCGCACGAAGCTGTTCGGGGTAGGCATTGGCGATATCGGCGGCCCGTTTCCTGTCTGTATCTGTCACGGAGATTGCGATCAGAGTGCTTTTCTCAGATATGATCGTTGTGTTGTCCGCCAACTCCTTGCGGGCCGCGGTCATGTCTTTTGCGTGATAAACGCCGGTGAGACCGAATTCCCCGATCACCGCATCCGCGATGGGACGCGAGGCAAGAAGCCCCAAATAGAGTTCGTTGGGATTTCTCAGGCTCAGCGCCGTTCCGCCGGTTGCGGCCGCCAGCGGGTTTGTGGCGGAAGGGTTCAGTGACAATTCTCCCATCAGAAATGCCGCTGACGGCTGCGTTTGGTGCGGCGTCATGATCTTTGCGGTTGCGGTGAACTGGGGAGACAGCAGCAGGCTAACCGCGACTCCGGCGAGCATCGCAATTCCGGTCACTGTGGCCACCAGCCGCTTGCCGCGGGCCAACTGTATAAGAGCGCCAAGAAAGGTCAGCCTGCGTGCCGGCCCGCTTTGCCCAGAAGAAGATTCCACGTGCACGGGGGATTCCTCCCGCGGGATTCCCGGATTCTGTTCCTTCATGATTTGCCTTCTTGTCAGTAGGCCGTACCCAGCACGGCGCCGGTGAGGGCGGTTTGCGACAGGATTTGCGTGAAGTACGGAAGCTGTTGGATGAAAGTGCTCGGGCCCTTCAACTTGGGTGGGACGATGATCGCGTCTCCGGGCAGCAAGGCCGTCTTGTCGAAGTCCGACCGCCAGAACTCGCCGTGAGTTTGCCGGCTGATCACGGTGCCGTCCGCCCGAATCAGGAAGATGCGCCTGGTGTCGGCTTGCCGCGTGGGTCCGCCGGCATCGTTCAGGTACGCGTAGAGCCGCTTTCCCCGCTCGTAGCGGAACGCATTTTCGTTGTACACGGCGCCGGAAACCTGTACCGTGTTCAGCTCCGACGGGATGTAGAACGCATCGCCGTCCTCCAGCGGGAAGCCGGGGATGTCATCCACGCTGCCGGCGTCGGGCTTCATGGCCAGAACCACTCGCCCCGTAGGTTGAACCGCGGCAAGCTGCGCAATCAATGCCTGCTGCGCGTTCAACTGCGCCTGTTGTTCCCCGCTGTTGGCGGCACTCAGCGAAGAAACGGCCGCGTTGCGCGCGAGGAGATCTCTCTGCATCTGCGCGGTCGATTGCCTGATTTCGAGCTCCTCGGCGCGGCGAGTGGAAATGCGGGTGAGCTGCGAAGCATAAAGATAGGAGTGTGGAGTCAGTCCACCGGCGCGCTTCACCAGATCCCGCAACGTTTCCCCGGGGCTGATACGGTACACACCCGGCGCGTTCACCTCGCCGTCCACACGCACGAATGCCGCGTGCTTATCCACGGGAAGAGGGATGTCCCTTTCAGAAAAGATGGTGACCACGTCTCCAGGCTGCAGGACGGCGTTATCCGCCGAAGCCGGGTTGTCAATGGCATTGGCCAGGTTGAATGCGATCAGCCGGGTGCTAAGGTCGTGCTCGTCCAGGCGCTCGATGGCCGCGTAGTCCCAGTTGATCTCCTCGCTGTTCCGGGCGGCCTCGAAGCTGGTTTCGCCGCGCGGGTTGAATTCGGCCTGCGCATTGATGCCGGTTTGTGGACCGGTTCCGCTTGCCGCGTTGAACCCGGCCTGTGGATTGACACCGGCCTGAGGGTTCATCCCGGTTTGCGTGTTGGCTCCCACCTCGCCATTGAACCCGGGCTGTGTGTTAATTCCTGCCGGTGGATTGAACCGGTTTTGCGCGTTGGGTTCCGTTTGCGCATTGTACACGGATGGCGGATTGGTTTCCCTTTCCACATTCGTTCCCGCCTGCGGATTAAACTGGCCGGGCGAAAAGCCAAACGGATGGCCCATTCTCTGGGGCACGAGAAAGTTCTGCCGGTTCCAGTAATCCCGCGTGAGCAGAAACTGGCGGGATGGAATGAGGTCGGAGATGCGCATCCCTTCGCGCCAGGCATAGCGTCCCGGCTGCGCCACGTTGCCGCGGAGGGTCACCGCGTTGTCGAAGCGCGGCGAGAGCGGATACACACGCAGCAGATCTCCGTCCCGCAGCACTCGCTGCATCCCGGAAGCATCCAGCGCGAACGATTCCACGTGCCGGCTTTCGTGGTTTTCAATGCGCTCGAGCAGAACGCGATCCTCATCCGCCAGGTTGGTCAGGCCGCCGGCATCGTCCAGGGCCGAAGCCACTGGCTCGTCGCCTTTGATTTCGTAGATTCCAGGCTCGTTGACGCTACCGATCAAGGCCACTTGCGCCCCGGCCGGCGGAATATAAATCACATCCCCGGGAAGCAATGGAACGTCGTGGGATTTGTCGCCTCTTCGTAACAGATCGTAGAGGTCGAATTCCGTGATCGCCCGATCGCCGCGCCGCAACTGGATGTGTCGCATGGTGCCGGTGGCCGAAGGCCCGCCGGAGGCGAAGAGCGCGTTCACCAGCGTGCTGAGCGAGCTAATGGTATAGACGCCGGGCTGGCGGGCGCTGCCCAAAACGAAGACCTGGATGGAGCGAAGCTGGCCCAGGGTGACGTTCAGGTCAAAATCCTTGTAGAGTTTCGCGAAGGCCGACCGAAGAAAACTCTGAAGCTGCTCGTAAGGCAGACCGGCCACGGTCAAGGAGCCTATCGTGGGAACAAAGATCTGCCCGTTCCGATCCACGGTCGCGCGCGTATCCAGATCGATCTTTCCCCACACGTGAATGAGCAATTCGTCGCTGGGCCCGAGAACGTAGTTCGCGGGAACAGGGATGCGGTCCAGCGGGGCAAAGGTTGTGGGCGCCTCGTCGAACAGCTTTCTGCCGAACACAGGGAGAGAATGGCCGGCCTCGTCCTCGGCAAAGATCTCAAACTCTGTTCGCGTGGTAATCGGCGCAGCCGCTTTGTAGGAAGGCGCGACGATCATTGTGGCGGCAGGAGCGATTCCAGGGGAAAATGTTCCCGCGCCCGGCATGGTTCCAGCAGGCGCCGGCATGGCTTGCGCCGCGGGCGCAGTGCCGGATGCCGGCGGACACAATGCCGCAGCGCCTTCGGGGACAGGGCCGGGCCCGGTTGGACAAACCACTGTTTGCGCTCCGGGAGCCATGGGGGCCGACTGGCCGCCGCATAGCGCGCCCGTCAACAAAAAGAGAATCAGAACCTTCGTTTTCATCGTGATGGGATCTCTCAACTCAAACCTGCCTGCAATCGCATTCTTTTCCGCGCCGGGAAACGGCCCGGTCAGAGGTTACGATCCGCCTTGAACAGCTCAATTTCCGCACTCAGTTTCTCAACCTTTTGTGTCAGATCCTTCATTTGAGCGAAATACTCGCTTCCCGGCGAATCTCCAGCGTTCTCTGGATTGCCTCCGCTCAAAAGGCCGCGCATCGCCTGACGCGCCAGGTCCGACACGCTGCGTGCACCGGTCGCGGCGCAAATTCGCCGCAGAGTGGAGATCTCTTCTTCAGACATCCGGATGCTGATCATACGGGATCGTGGTCTCAAGACTCTCATATGGAACTCGAATTCGGGATGCAGACCCCAGGCGGTAGACCGCGCGAGGGTGGGACAGATTACAGAACGTTTGCCGGGTTCGAAGCGAGTGCTGGTTTGATGGCAGCTACGATGGACGCCGGAACAGGCTTCGCCCCCGCCGGTCCCAGATCTCTTGACGGACCACCTGCGATGGCTACAAGAAACACACGCGTGTGCCAGCCGAATGCCTCTGGGGTGAGCGCGCTTCTACGGCGGTTCTCCTGCAACTATGAGCCATTTCGGACAGAACCCAAGGTGACTTTTTCTTGATGAAAAAGCCACTTGGCGATTGTGCCTTGGTCTACACCTGCAGGAGACCCGCTATAAGCCCGATGCGCGACCTGCGCGCAACCCGTGGTTTCGTGAGCGAACTTACCTTAGCACGTGGAAACAGGGGACGCAAGGAAAACGTATGACAAATGCATTACGCCAGTAAGTGATTGATTATATTTAAGCAATGCCAGATTTGGCCGATGGAAGCGGCGCCGGAAGCAGCTCTATTGTCTCCTGGAATGCATTCAATCGCGATCGTGAAGCAGGGTAGGCCTGAAGAGCCTGACATGCATGTAAATGGCCCACTGCATTGCCAGGGCGCCGCAGCAATCCAGCAGCACGTCCCAGCCGGATCCGCTGCGGTTCGGCAGATAGGTCTGGTGCCATTCATCGCAGGCGGCCACCAGCGCCGTGCCCACCAGCGCCAGTTCGGCATCGAACAGAAATCGATAGCGAGGCAAACTCATCCACCAAGCGCGCAGCCACGCCAGTCCCAGCGCGCCATAGCCGAGAAAATGGCCTGTTTTACGCAAGGAGTGGTGGATGATCTCCCAGCGCGCGTCGCCCACGGGACCGAAGAGCGCTTCAAAAAGCCGCCGCAGTGGACCGGAGGTGCGGCTGGCGCCGAAAAGCTGCGTCGATTCCATCGCGACGATGGCGATCCCCAGGGCCACCGGCCACCATGCGCCGATCCAGAACCGGGGTCCCCGCGGACAGGTCTTCGTCCGTGGGGTGGAGAATCCGGCGCCGCGCCGGTTATTCAACATGGTAATTTGGCGCTTCGCGGGTAATGATCACGTCGTGCACGTGACTCTCGCGCAGGCCAGCGCCGGAGATACGCACAAATTTCGCCTTCTCCTGCAACTCGGCAATCGTGGCGCAGCCCAGGTAGCCCATGCCCGAGCGCAATCCGCCCACCAATTGGAAGACCATCGCCTCCAGCGGTCCGCGGTAGGGCACGCGCCCCTCAATGCCCTCCGGGACAAACTTGGCCAGCCGGTTCTCATTGGCGCGCTCGCGCTGCACCACGTCGGTAGGCCCGCTTTCCGCGGCGGCCAAATCGGACGAGCCCTGAAAGTAGCGCTCGCCCGAGCCCTGGCTCATCGCCGTCAGCGAGCCCATGCCGCGATAGCTCTTGAAGCTGCGCCCCTGGTAAAGGATGGTCTCGCCGGGGCTTTCGTCCACGCCAGCAAAGAGCGAGCCGATCATCACCGAACTCGCTCCCGCGGCAATCGCCTTGGTGATCTCGCCGGAGTACTTGATGCCGCCGTCGGCGATCACCGGAATTCCGTGCTTCTGCGCGGCGCGGTAGGCTTCGGCGATGGCCGTGATCTGCGGCATGCCCGCGCCGGTCACCATGCGCGTGGTGCAAATCGATCCGGGCCCGATGCCGACCTTGATGGCGTCGACGCCCGCGTCGATCAGCGCCATCGCGCCCTCGTAGGTGGCCACGTTGCCGGCCAACAGAGCTACGCCGGGGAAGCGCTTCTTCACCTCGCGCACCGCCTCCAGCACCCGCGAGGAGTGCCCGTGCGCCGAGTCGATGGCCAGCGCGTCGGCGCGGTTGCGCACCAGTTCCTCCGCGCGCTCCAAAAAATCGCCCGTCGCCCCGATCGCCCCGCCCACGCGCAGCCGGCCCTGATCGTCCTTGCTGGCGTTGGGATACTTCAGCTTCTTCTGGATGTCCTTGACCGTAATCAGGCCCATCAGCTCGTACTTGTCGTTCACCACCAGCAGCTTTTCTATGCGGTGCCGGTGCAGAATCAGCTCGGCCTCTTCCAGCGTAGTGCCCACAGGCACGGTGATCAGGTCTTCCTTGGTCATCACGCTGCCCACGGGAACGTCGGTGCGCGTCTCGAAGCGCAGATCGCGGTTGGTGAGGATGCCCACCAGGCGCCTGCCCTGCGTCACCGGCACGCCGCTGATGCGGTAGCGGCGCATGATTTCGAGCGCGTCGCCGATGGTCTTGTCGGGAGCGATGGTCACGGGATCGACGATCATGCCGCTCTCCGAGCGCTTCACCTTGTCGATCTCGCCGGCCTGGTCGGCGATAGAGAGATTGCGGTGCACAATGCCGATGCCGCCCTGTTGCGCCATGGCGATGGCCATGCGCGACTCCGTGACCGTATCCATGGCCGAGGAGATCAGCGGCGTGTTCAGCGCGATGGCGCGGGTGAGCTGCGTCTGCGTGCTCACCTGGATGGGCACAACGTCGCTATAGGCGGGGACAAGCAGGACATCGTCAAACGTAAGAGCTTCAGACAGATTTTCGGTCAGCATAATGTGCCAATGCTCCTGGCGCACCAGGGACTCGGGTTCCCGGCTGGCAGGAGCTTCCTACTATTGTAGCGGAGGGGGCCTGGGCAAATCGCAGCGCGGTGCATTGCACGGCGGCCCCGCTTCAATCGATGCAATGCAGCGCTTTGGGCCCGTCGATCACCGCATCAGTGACAACCCGGCGGTCGAAGGTGGCCAACTGCCCCTGGTGCGCGCGAGCCAGGGCCAGCAGATAGCTGTCGGTAATCTGGGCGGAGTTGAGCAGGCGGGTTGTGTCCACGCGATTGGAGTCAAAAAGCGAAACGTCGTCGGGCCAGAATTCGTGGCCGCCCAGTCCGCGCAGAACCGCAACCGCCTCTGCAACCGCGGCGGGCGTACCGGGCGAGTTGGGATAGCGCGCACTGCCGACGATGCGCAGCACGCCGTTTTCCGTCAGCGGACAGGTTGCCCAGGCACGGCGTCCCTCGCGGGCGAACCAGTCGTGCGCCAGGTCGTGCTGAACGTGAGTCGGATCGATGAGCGCGATGAGAACGTTCACGTCGAGCAGAAAGCGCGTCACTGCAACTCTTCCTCGAGCTGCCGGACCAGCTCCGAGGTCACGCGTGGCGCGCCCGGACGAACTGGAAGCAGCGGCACTCCGTTGCGCGTGGCACGGCGGGCCGGCCTGGGACGCATTGCGTTGCGGGCCAGCGTGCTGATGACCGCACCCACACTTTTCCCCTCGGTCTCGGCCATCTCTTTGGCGGCGGCCAGAACATCGTCGTCGATAGCCAGAGTGGTACGCATCGTAGCCCTCCCGCATCAAACATCAATCATCATACATCAAAATTAGGGGCAATGCTACGGTTTCGCGATGTCGGCCTCATAGCGCAATATATGTTACCATTACTTAGATGATCGACATCCGCGAGTACGTGCGGCTGGATGGGCGCAGTTTGTTCGGTGAGTGGTTCGACCGTCTCAACTCCGAAGCGGCTCGGCGGGTGGCGACGGCTCTTTACCGCCTCGGGTTGGGGAACTTCTCCAATGTGAAGGGCGTGGGCAGCGGGGTCTTCGAGTACCGCATCGATTTCGGGCCGGGTTACCGCGTGTACTTTGGGAAAGATGGCGAGCAGATCGTGATTCTGCTCTGCGGCGGCGCGAAGCTGCGCCAGCAGAACGATATTACATTGGCGAAGGAATACTGGTTGGACTACAAGCGGCAGAAAAGGAGCGAGCCATGGCGTTGACGCGGGATTTTCGGGAAACAGTACAAGCGCGTGTGCGGAAAGACGAGAAATTTCGCCGTGGGCTGCTGCGTGATGCGATCGAAGCTTTACTGGCCGGCGAGGGAGCGCTGGGCCGCGAGATTCTACGCGACTTTATCAACGCAACGGTGGGCTTTCCTTCGCTTGCCCGGAAGACCGGAATTCATGTGAAGACGCTGCACCAGATGTTCGGACCCAAGGGGAACCCGACGGCGGCGAGTCTGTTCCGGATCATCGCCTGCCTGCAGGAGCAGGAGGGCGTGCGGCTGAGGGTGGTGGCGTAGGTGCTTTGCGGTATCCCAGGTCCGAAAATCCGGACCTGGGGCACCCGGCTTCCTCGCAAAGGGACACAGCGAAAACGCCAGTGAGCGGCGGAATGCTGCGCCACTCCGGGATCGTGGCGGCGCAGGGTTGCCTGGGAGCGGGCCTGCGCCCTAAAGCAAGCCCGCCAGCTCGTCGACGGACAGCTCGACATCGCGCAGGATCGCTCGCAACAGGCCAGGACCAATCGTCTCACCGGAATGTATGGGAACTGTCGTGGTTCTGCCGTCGGAGTGCATGAGAAAAACGTGACTCCCGCGGCCCCGGTCCACGGTAAAGCCTGCTCTTTCGAGGGCGCGGACGAGTTCTTTTCCCTTGAGGCGTGGAAGGCGCGTCATACAGAGACTTGCTGAATTCCTACCAGTTCCAGCGCGCCGGGAGGATTCTTCTCTTCTTCGAGGCACAGGGAAATGACCTCGCGTACTCGCTTCATCAGGGTGTCGAGGCTTTTGGCTTGCGTATGGCATCCCCGAAGGGCGGGAACCGTGGCGACGAGATAGCCCTCCTCGTCTTGTTCGATCACGACGGTGAATTTTCTATTGGGCCTCATGTGCTGCCTCGCGTACTTACTTTATCACGATATGCTTTCGCAAATATCCCCCGGGCAGCAGCCAACTTTGCCGCCGAGCGGTCCATCGGGATCATGAATCCGGTCTACTTCTTCAGCGGCTTCCTGGCGAAGTAATACAGCGAATACGCCAGCAAACCGAACGCGATCACCGACACCCACGGGTTATAGAGGAAGGTGTGCGGCCAGCCGATGGGGTTGGGTTTCTCGAAGGTGGTCTCGTAGCCCTGGAGGGCGACGCCGATGAGGCCCACGATGCCGCCGGCGGCGATCAGGCCCGAGGCGTAGAGCGAGCCGGGCGAGACGTTGGAGCCGGCTTCTTCCGAGTTGCCGGCGCGCTTGGCGGCCCAATCGACGAGCGCGCGCACCACGCCGCCAGTAAAGATCGCCAGGGTGGTTCCGATCGACAGATATGCGCCCACGGCCAGCGAGAGCGAGCGGATGCCAAGCAGTTCGATGGCGATGACGAGGAAGACGCCGATCATGACCAGTCCCCAGGGCAGCTTTCGGGTCAGGATTCCGTTGATGACCGTGGCCATCAGTTGCGCTTGCGGAGCGGCGGCGCGCTCGCTGCCGATGCCGGGAACCCAGCGCACTTCAATGCGGCCCGCCGCGGGCGAGTAGAGATATTTGCCGCTGGCCAGCTCCGACGATCCGATGGCGTTCAGCACAATGTACTCGCTCTTGTGGTGGATGGTTTTGGAACCGTCAGGGGCGATGACGGGAAACTCGTCCACGAGCCCCTTCACATCGTGTTGAATCGCCACGCCCGGGTGCGAAGCGTTGATATTCCACGGCTGCGGAGCGGCGCGGAAGGATTGCAGGCTGTTGTTCATGAGTTGCAGCGTGCCGCCGATGGCGATGGTGGAGACGGCGATGCCGATGAGGAAGGCGAAGCGCTGCGATCTGGGCGTGGCGCCGACGATGAAGCCGGTCTTCAGGTCCTGCGAGGTGTCGCCCGCCTCGGCCGATGCGATGCAGACCACGCCGCCGATGGTGATGGCCAGCGCGCCAAAGGCCGGCGCGGTCCAGCCGCTGACGAGAAAGATGGCGGACGTGGCCATCAGCGTGGCGATGGTCATGCCGGAGATGGGATTGGCCGAGCTGCCGATCAACCCCACAATGCGTGAGCTGACGGTGACGAAGAGGAACCCGAAGGCGATCACGAGAACGGACGCGGCGATGTTGGCGAACAGCCCAACCTGCGCGCCGGGCACCGGCTTGAACCACAGGAAGAAAAACATCAGCACGATGAGCGCGAGGGAGCCGACGACGGCCGTGCTCATGGCAAAGTCGCGTTCGGTGCGGATCGGCACTGCCACGGCGGCGGAACTGTGCCGCATCTGTGCAAAGCCGGAGCGCAGCGCGCCCACGATGGTGGGCAGAGTTTTGAAGAGGGTGATGAGGCCGGCCGCGGCCACGGCGCCCGCGCCCATAGGGCGAATGTAGGTGATCCACAGATCGCTCGGGCCCATTTGCGCGATGGGCACGGTGCCGGGATAGATGGGATGCGGCAGATCCTTGCCGAAGAAGTAGATGAGCGGCATGATCACGAGCCACGAAAAGACGCCGCCGGCAAACATGGTGCCCGCGGTGCGCGCGCCGATGATGTAGCCCACGCCGAGATACTCCGGCGTGGCGTCAGCCTTGATGGACGCGCCTTTCAGCACGTGCTGCGGGCCGAAGTCCGGCTGGTACTCGGGCGTGCCGGGCCATGCGCCGAAGAGATTCTCGTTCTGGAAAAAAGTGTAGATCGCGCCCAGGCCAAGCCCGAAGAAGACGCGGCCGGCAAACGAGCCGCCCTTGGCGCCGGCCATCAGCACGTCGGCGCAGGCCGTGCCTTCGGGGAACTTCAGGTTGCCATGCTCCTCCACGATGAGCGGACGCCGCAGCGGGACCATGAACAGCACGCCGAGATAGCCGCCGATGAGCGCCAGCATGAAGATGCGCGAGTATTCGAGATCGAAGCCGAGAAAGATGAGCGCGGGGAGGGTGAAGATCACGCCCGCGGCAATAGACTGGCCGGCGTTGCCCGCGGTCTGGACGATGATGCACTCGAGGACGGAGACCTTGCCCTCGCTGCGCAGAAAACTGATGGAGATGACAGCGATCGGAATGGAGGCGGCGACGGTGAGCCCGGCGCGCAGGCCCACGTAGACGGTGACGGCGCCGAAGATAATGCCGAAGATAGCGCCCAGCAGCACGGCGCGAAGGGTGAACTCGGGTGGTTTCCGGGAAGCGGGAACGAAGGGCTGAAAATCGGGCACAGAAAGCCTCCGACGGTTGGCAGGCAAACTCTTTGAGAAATCCCTGAAGGGGGAGTTTACCAGCGCGAGGGGCATGGCGTCACAGAGAACGGGAGGCCGCGCGGGCCGCGCCAGAATCCGGCCAGCCGCCAAGATCCCACAAAAGTAATAGGAAGCCGCCTTTCCACCGCAGGATTTCAGTGGACAGAGACGACTTACCTGATTGAAAATGCAAGTCCATGGGGTCCGCGTCCGCCAGGACGTTGTCATATTCAAGTCATTTTTTCTTGGTTTTGAAGATTGCGTAAGCCACGCCCGCCGAACAAGACACCGGGTTGCGCGGGAGCGCATTTCTGCTATCGGGAAGAATGCCAACGAAGCAAAAAGGAGAAAACATGTTGCGCATCATGGTGAGATTTGGGCTGCCAATCGCTGCTTGCCTGTCGATTGCCATAAGCGTTTGCCACGCTCAAACCGTATTGACGCATCACGTCCGCCTGGCGACGCAGGATGGGACTGCTCGTTCCGTTGGACGCCTTCCGGCAACTCAGGCCATGAACCTGGTGATCACGCTGCCGCTTCGCAACCAGGACCAACTGGATGAGCTCCTGAAGGATCTCTACGATCCCTCCAGCCCGAGCTACCGGCAGTTCCTCACGGTGGAGCAGTTCACTGAACAGTTCTGTTCCACTCAGGAGGAATACGACGCTGTCCTCAACTTCGCCAAAGAGAACGGGCTCACCGTGACGGGCACGTCGCCGAATCGCCTGAATGTGCAGGTATCGGGAACCGTGGCGAACGTGGAGAGCGCCTTTCATGTCAACATGGGCGTCTATCAGCATCCCACTGAGAACCGCACGTTCTACGCGCCCGGCCGCGAGCCCACCACGAACCTGACGTTTTCGCTGTGGCATATCTCGGGGCTCGATAATTACTCGCTCCCGCATCCCGCCGGTCTCGAGAAGATCCCGGCGAGTTCCGGCTCCAAGTCGGGCGCCACCACCGGTTCCGGTCCCTCGGCCTCGTTCCTGGGCAGCGACATGCGCGCGGCCTACTACGGTGGATCGCTGACGGGCAGCGGCCAGTCACTCGGCCTGCTCGAGTATTACGGCACCGACCTAGCCGACCTGACCACGTACTACAAGAACGCCGGCCAGACGGAGAGCGTTCCCATTACCTTGCTCTCCACCGACGGAACCAGCACAAGCTGCGTCGATACTCGCGCCGGCGGCGACTGCGACGACACTGAGCAGACCTTGGACATGACCCAGGCGCTGGGCATGGCGCCGGGATTGTCGAGCCTGGTCATGTACGTCGGCTCGACCGACGCGGCCATCTTCAACGCCATGGCCACCGCCAGCCCGCTCAACGCGCAGTTGAGCTCCTCATGGACCTGGTATCCGGCGGATCCGAACACCGACAACCCGTACTTTGAGGAGTTCGCGGCGCAGGGCCAAAACCTCTTCCAGGCTGCCGGCGACGACAAGAAGTGGACGACCTCGGGAACTGCTTCGGAGATCTACCCGGCCGACGACGTGTATGTGACGTTGGTGGGCGGCACGGACCTGACGACTGCCGCAGCCGCCGGAGCATGGGCCTCTGAGACCGCATGGGCAGACAGCGGCGGCGGTATTTCGCCGCACAAGTACGCCATCCCCTCCTGGCAAACCACCGCGGCGGCCGGGTGCGCGAGTTGCTCCCAGACCTATCGCAACGGCCCCGACGTTTCAGCCAACGCCAACTTCACCTATTACGTGTGCGCCGACCAGACCACCTGCACGGCCAACGAATATGGCGGCACCAGCTTTGCGGCGCCCCTCTGGGCCGGCTATCTGGCGCTTGTCAATCAGCAGTCCATAGCCAACGGCAACAAAACGCTGGGCTTCATCAACCCCAGCCTCTACACGATTGGTGAGGGATCGAGCTACACCGCAGACTTCCACGACATCACCAGCGGCAGCAACGGCTACTCAGCCACCACCGGCTACGATCTGGCCACCGGCTGGGGCAGCCCGAACGGAGCCGGCCTACTCAACGCCCTGGCCGGAACCGTGGCTACACCCGGCTTCACCCTGAGCGCCTCACCTGCCTCGGTTTCAATCGTGCAGGGCGGTTCAGGCTCCTCCACCATCACCAGCACGGTGAGCGGCGGATTCAGTGCGCCGGTCGTGCTGACGGCGTCGGGAAATCCAACGGGCGTGACCATCGGCTTTGGCTCGCCAGACTCGATTACAGGTACGGGCAACCTGGGCATGTCGATTACGGTCGCGTCCTCCGTAACGCCCGGCACCTATCCCATCACCGTGACGGGAACCTCCGGCAGCACCGTCGAATCCGCCACCGTAACGCTCAGAGTCACCCCGCCGGCGTCACCGGCCTTCACCATTTCCGTCTCGCCCACTTCGGGATCCCTGGACCTTGGGCAGAGCGGGTATGCCGTCGTGACCACAACCGTCTCCGGCGGGTTTAGCTCGGCGATCTCACTGAGCGCAACGGGAGTTCCTGCCGGCGTGACGGCGAGCTTCAGCCCGAATCCGATTGTCGCGCCCGGATCAGGTACTTCGCATTTCAACCTGACCGTGGCCAGAACCGCAAAAACCGGCACCTATCCCATCACCATCACCGGTACGGGTGGAGGCATTACGCATACCACCACTCTTACATTCGAGGTGCTGCGCTAAGAACGGCAGCGATTCGAACTTGGTTTAGCAAAGAAGGCCCGGGCTTTTGCCGCCCGGGCCTTTTTCTGCGCGCGGAAGGTTGCTTCGCGCAGCCTGCGGCGGACCTTCGCCGTATCGCTTTTTGCGAACGGCGCGGCCAGCGGAGCATTACCGGGTTGGCGTAACCCGGCCCTGTCGCGTAGCGTAGATGCATCCGCGAATTGGGAGCAATGGTTGTTATGAGCGATCCGGCGTCTGTTTCTTCACCCAAGCGGCTGCTTTCGCTCGACGTGCTGCGCGGTTTGACCATCGCTTTCATGATTTTGGTAAACAATTCCGGCGTGGGCGCATGGACGCAGATGCACCATGCCGATTGGAACGGGATGACGGCCACCGACCTGGTGTTTCCCACGTTTCTTTTCGTGGTGGGCGTGTCCATCGTGTTCTCCACCGATGTGCGCCTGAAGCGCGGCGGCTCACGCGCCAATCTGGCCTGGCATACTGTTCGCCGAGCCGTCATTTTGTTCCTGCTGGGCATTGTGGTCAATGGCTTTCCCTATTTCCATCTCGACCACCTACGCATCTACGGCGTTTTGCAGCGGATCGCCATCTGCTACCTGATCGTCAGCCTGTTTTACCTGTGGGACCGCCGCGTGTGGACGAAGATCGGCCTGCTCGTATGCGTGCTCCTTGGCTATTGGATCCTGGTGCGATGGGTTCCCGTGCCGGGAGCGGGTATGCCCGGCCGCGACGTTCCCTTCCTCGACAAGGACCAGAACATCGTGGCCTGGGTGGACCGCCAGCTCATGCCCGGTCATCTCTACGAAGACTGGACCACGCACAATACGCGCGATCCCGAAGGCCTGCTCAGCGATATTCCCGCCGCAGGAACGACTTTGCTCGGATTGCTTGCCGCGCTGTGGCTGAGCGGCGAGCGCTCCGTGAAGGCGAAATCCCTGGGCCTGGCCGCGGGCGCGGCGGCTTGCCTGGCCTCAGGCTACTTCTGGTCGATCTGGTTTCCGCTCAACAAGAAGATGTGGACCAGTTCTTATGTCCTGGCGGCGGCGGGGTGGTCGCTGGTGGTGTTTGCGCTCGTCTATTGGGCCATGGAACAGCGTGGCTGGGGCAGATCGGGAGGGAGCAAGGCGCTGGCTTGGCCGTGGCTGGTCTTCGGCTCGAACGCCATTGTGGCCTACATGATCAGCGAGCTGCTGGCCCCGGCCATCGGGCTGGTTCATTTCACCTCTGCGGGACGGCGGACCGACGCGCTCGGCTACCTGGTGCTGCACGTCTTTGTGCACATTCCCGATCCCGGATGGAGAGCCTTCGCCTATGCGGTCTTCTACACGGCGCTCTGCTTTCCCCCGGTGTGGGTGCTTTACCGCAAGAAGATTTTTGTAAAGGTGTAGCGGCGCGGCGCATCCGCGGCAGATGGCCCGCGGCCGTTCACGGCGAAGCGGAAGGATCGTTCTCCGCCGCCGGCTTTCAGCCTTGATGAAGTGAGCGCCGTTTCCCGGTTGCCCCGAAGCGGGTTCCAGAATTGCCAGACAGCGAGCGCGAACTCAAACCGATTCGATGGCGTGGATACACTCGTTCACTTCGTCCTTGAGCGTCTCCGCGTCAGGATGGAACACCCTGCGTTCCCGCGCCGGCAGATCCGCAAGCAGATCGCCATAAGCCTCCGTCTCGCACCCCGGAAACGCGGCAAAGCCCACCGCTGAAGCCATAGCGCAGCTCACTTTCACCAGTTCCGCCACGTCCCACGCGCCGTCCTTGCGCCGGGCCTCGTGGTGTTCCGCGACCACCGCCTCGAAGTTCTCGGGCAGCTTCCAATCGCCGATCAGTTGCCGGCCTATCTCGCAGTGATGCCAGCCGAACAGCTCGCGCTCTGCTTCCAGCATGATGGCAGCCGTCCCGTAGTGTTTCTCCAACAGCGCCGCGTACCCCTTGGGCTGAATCACCGCCAGCGCCATGCGCCCGATATCGTGCAGAATACCGGAAGTGTACGCCAAGTCCTTGTCGAGGAAGCCCACCTTCGCAATCCGTTCCGCGATGATGGCGCAGGCCAGGTTATGCCGCCACAGATTGCGCATTGCCGGGTAGCTCATGGCCTTGCCGAGATAAGCGCGCACACCGACCGTGACGCACATGCCCTGCAGCGTGTTGGCGCCCAGCACGGCCACGGCCTGCATGATGCTCGTGGAGGGGTAGCGCGGAGCGTAGAGAAGCGAATTGGCGACGGTCAGAACCTCGCTGGCGAACGCCGGGTCAGAGGAGATCAGATCGCACAGTTGGTGCAACTGCACGTTCTCATTGCTTGCTAGTTGCAGCACCCTCACGGCAACCAGCGGAAACGGCGGCAGGCGCAGATAGGCCCAGGGCAGAGTGGCCGCCCGTCCGCATTGATCGCCCATCCCCACTGCTCCCATCGCAGGAGCCCCCTTTTGTCCCGAAACCCTCGCGTACGGCGCAAAGTTCGGGTTCCGCGCCGTCGTCAAGCGCCGCACGGCGCACCGTCGCTGCCACGCACATCCCGATAAGTGTCTTTATCGGCAGTCAACAGGAGTTTCTACAGTGAGAATTGCGCCATGCGAGACAGGAGCATTCTGTTTCCATTCCGGCATGGCCGCGCTGCTCATTGGGCGATCCAATTCTTTCCATCGGTACTTACCCACGCCAGACCGCGGTCATTCAGAATTTCAAAGACCGTGGCCGGCGGGGGCGCAGCACTAGTGTTACCTGGGGCACTCCCCGCCGTTTCCGCTAGAGCGGCAGGCGCCGCTTCGGTGCTGCCGCTGCCCGGCGCTTGCCTCCGTACCGCCACGGCGCGGCCCGTCCACTGTTTCGTCACAGGTTCCCAGGCGCTCCCGGAATCGTCACTCAGAAACAGCGCGCCCGCGTTGTCGATGGCCAGCATAAGGTGACCCGCCGCCGCGATGGATACGGTGGGCAGGCCGCTGGGCAGGTGGATGGGATGCACCATGTCCGCCGCCGAGAATGCGCCGGAACTTAGCTTTTCGCGTTGCACAAAGCTCGTGTCCGCGGCACTTTGCTCTTCAAGAAACTGCCGCGAAACAGTCACAGCCTCCGTGTTGGCGCTTCCCGGCGCGCCGTTGTCTGCGCCGGGCTCACTGGCTGTCGTCTTTGCCTTGGCCGCGAGCAGATGCCTCTGCGCCGCTTCGGGTTCGATCTGCTCGCGCTTTTTGTCAGACGCCGTTGCTCCCGGCTCCTGCCTGGAAAAGCCCGCGCCCCCCCGCTGCGCGACTCCGGCAATGCCCCCGCCCGCGAATCCCTGTCCGCTATTTTCCGAAAGCGGCGCAGCTTGCTCTGATGCGGATTCCATCCCGGTCATCCTGCCCGCCGCCGGCATCGCAGTTTCTGCGACAGGTTCTTGCGAAACCGCGCCAGGCGCCGCGCCGGAGCGTGCGGACTTTGGTGCATTTGTCCCTGTAGCAGGCGCCCCGGGCGCAGCCTCGGCCCGCTGCGGCGGCGCGGGATTCGCGGCGACAATTTCGCTTTGCGTAACGTTGCGTGGCTCAACCTTCGCCATCGCGGCGCTTTGCTCCACATGCCGCACGTGCACATAAACCGCGACCGCCGCCGTGGCGGCCAGCGCCGCGGCCGGAGCCAGGGCAAGCCCCCAACTTCTCCACCAGGCGCGCGGACGTTTTGCCGCGCCTCGCGTAGCGGCCGCCACAACCTCGGCGCTCGCGGCTTCCTGAGCCAACGCCACCACCTGCCTGCACCGGGGGCACACCGCCAGGTGCTCGAGCACTTCGGCGCGCTCCCGCCGCCCAAGCGCCTGCTCGGCAAACGCGTTCAGGCTCTCCGCGCCGGGATGAAACTCGTGTTGGGTCGTCGTACTCATGGCGCCGCCTGTTCCTGGAACGCCTCCGTTTGCGAATTTTGCAGCAGTTTTTTCAGGTTCACGTCCACATCGCGCAGGTCGGCGCCCAGCGCTTCCTGGGCCGCGCGCCGGCTCATGCCGCCGCGCTGCAGATTCCCGAGCACCTGTTTCCTCGTGCCCTCGGCCGCGCGCCGCAGTTTGCGGCTCACCGTGGCTTCGTGCACGCCGAGCACGCGCGCAATCTGCAGCAAGGTCTGCCCGTCAAGATAATAAGCCGCCAGCAAAAAGCGCTCCTCCGCGTTGCGTTCCCGCAGCGCCTTTTCGATGGCTCGTTCCAGGAGCGAAAGCTCTTGGGCCGGCGTTTCCGCAGGTGGATGTGGAGCGGGCGCATCCAACTCGTCCAGCGGCTCCTCGCGCTGCCTGCGGCGATGATAGTCCACGTGCCGCTGCGCCAGCGTCGTCCGCAGCCAGCCCATCAGCGATCCCCGCCCGCGGTACGAAAGCAGCGGACAGCGCCGCTCGCCGTTCCGCATGGTCAGGCCGTAGAGCTCGCCATACAGTTGATCGGCCAATTCGCGGCCCAGCGTCTCGCTGCCGGTGATGGCAATAGCCGCGCGAATCAGCGGCTGCCGATGCACAGCGATGAAGCGCTCCCACGCGCGCTCGTTCCCGGCCGCGCAAGCGCGCGCCAGCACAAGATCGTTCAGACAGAGTTTGCGAAAGAAGGCTGCCTGTTGCTGCCGCGTCACCGGGGCCCCCGGCGACAGGTCTTCGTCGCTGGGGTGGGTCACCGGGGTCCCCGGCGATGGGTGGATCGAAGAGCCGGGGTCGCTGGGGTGGGTCGCGACAGCTCCATCCGCCAGCCCAAAGTTCTGCGCCGTTCCCGCTTCAAGCAGGATCCGCTCGAACTCTTCTTCTGCCAGGCCCCAGCCGGCCGCATCGCATCCCCGCCAAAGCTCCTCAAGCAGGGCACGGCCGACCGCTCCCGGCAGTGCCGGCATCGCCGCTTCAGCCGCGCTGGCTACGGATTCCGTTGGCGCCATCCCCACGCCCTCACGATACGCCTAGTTTTTTGGACGTTGTGATGGACTCTTTGGACGCCGGATCGGAAGCCGCGCAAACTCCGTCCCACAAAAAATTCCGCAAGAAGCCCCCTGCCCGCCGTTCTCCGGTCAATAACCGGTGCGGAGGACCGCGAACCGGCGGAGGAGACGGATGAAAAACCTGGGCAGATTTGCATTGGCGGCGGCGCTGGTCGTTGCGGCAGCCGCGTTTCAGCATCGGAACAGCGTGAAAGCAGCCGGCGGGCCGATGCAGGCCGGGAGCGGACCCTACCGCGTGCTCGCTCCCATCGAGAGCGGCAACCTGCTTTTGTTTCCTGTCGTGCGGGCCGATGGAAAATCCATCGCGGAAACCCCGTTCATCACCCTCGACGAAGGCCTGAAGAGCGGCGAGGTGGAAGTGACCGAGGCCGGCCGCGCGCGCGGACTGGTGCGGCCCAGGAACGGCGGGAATCCACAGGCCCCCGACAACGCCTATCGCGGCGATGAAGTGAACACGCTGGTCCTCGTCAACCACTCCAAGCGGCCGCTGCTGCTGCTCGCCGGCGAAATTGTCACCGGCGGCAAGCAGGACCGCATCATCGCCAAGGATCGCATTGTTCCCGCCGATGCCGATCCCATCGATCTCTCAGTTTTCTGCATCGAGCCGGGCCGCTGGACCGGGAGTTCGTCCACCTTTGGCGTCGCGGGCAAGTCAGCCGCAAAGAGCTTCATGGTCCAGCCCGAGGTGCGCGAGCGCGCCATGGCCGAGCAGGACCAGCAGCAGGTGTGGAATTCGGTGAACGGCGCGATCTCGCAAATGGAGGTGGCCGCAGCGCCAGCGTCCTCAGGCTCATCGGGCGGATTCGGTCGCGGAGCGTCTGCGCCCCGCACGCTCGGCACCAGCAGCTACGCCAAGGCCATGCAGGATAAGGCTGTGAGCGAGAAAGTGGATGAAGCAGCAGCTCCGGTCATGAACGCCCGCGAGCAGGTGCTGGCGAAGTTGCGCGACGAGCACGCCATCGGCGTAGTGGTCGCCGTGCGCGGCGAAATCATCTGGGCCGACCTTTTTGCCTCGACCGATCTGCTTTCGCGCTACTGGACCAAGCTGGTCCGCTCCTACGCGGCCGAGAGCCTGACCGAGGGCGAAAACCACGCCGCGCCCAGCGTAGCCGATGCGCAGCATTTCCTCGACGAGCCCTCCTCCGGGACCGAAAACAGCGAGAGCGAGGTGGGCATCTACCGCTATCGCGAGCTGAAGAGCGGCGGCGCGGAGACCTTCGTGCTGGAATCGCTCCTGCCCGGCACGGGCTACGACGTGCACATCAGCAAGATGAAGCTGCGCGGCGAGGAGAGCCAGATCGTCAAACCGCAACCGGACTTCGAGCCACCGATCCACCGCCCGGACGTCTACCGCCCTGAGATTGTCCGCTGACCTGCATGGCGCCTCTGCCTCTTCACGTCCGCCGCAGCGCACCGCGGTGGACGCGGAAAAGGCGTTCGATTCGAACTCGCTATTTGCCGGGCGCCTTCTGCCTGGTTCGCCCCACGCGCGGCGCCGCGATCAGCGTGAACGCAACCAGAAAGATGGAAGCGGCAATGTAGGCCAGGTGGCCGTGGCGCAGGTCTTCGGTGACGAGCTTGACCGCGACCAGAGCCAGCGCTGCGTATCCCAGCCGCGCCAGCTCCACGCGGCGCCAATGGGCTCCGCTATAGACGAGCGCCAGCGCCACAACGCACAGCGTCAGCGTTCGGATGAATGCCAGATGATGTGTTTCTGGCTGTACCAGCACTGCCGTCAAGCCGATGAATCCTTGAACGAGCAGCGCCGCCAGGGCGGCGACCGCCAGAGCGGCAAAGCCCAGGTGAAGTGTTTGCGGCATCCAGGATTCGCCCTCGCGCGGCTGCGCGGCGGCATAGCAGAGAATCGCGGCGCACGCGATTGGCCATACGCCCGCTGGCGGCGCGCCTTGCGGCGTCCCCACCAGTGCGCTTACAAGAAAGCTCGGCAAGCCCGATGCCAGGGCTCCAGCAAGCAGGAACACCATCGCGTAGAACTCGAAGGCCAGCCGGTTCCTTCGGCTGCCCACCGCCGTCGCCGCGATCGCCACCGCGCCCAGCAGCACGATCGCCGCCAACGACGACAGGCAGAGGAAGCTCCCGGCCAGAAGCAGCGCCGCGCCCCACGCGGAAAAAACTGCGCTGTTGCGTCCTTTCTGAACGCGCTGAAAGACCGTAAAGACCGCAACATAGGCCGCGACGGATAAAACGAGACAAACAATTCCAAGAAGGATTGTGCTGCCAGCAGGCCCGAAGTCGGCCAGGCTCACGGCGGCCAGCAGAAAAGCGATGGTGATCTGCACCGTCTCGAAAACCGCGATCGGCCTCTCCCGCAGCACCGTCCTTAGACCCACGCTCGCCGCATAGACGACAAACACTGCGACCCCGGGCGCAAGCAGCGCGATTCTACTCAGCGCTGGATACTCTTCGCCCGCAGGTTGGGGAGCAAAATAAACGTAGATCAGGATCCAGATCGCCACGTCGGCAGCGAGCGCCACCAAGGCGCGGACTTCCGGCGCGTTTTGCATGCGCGGTGCAAACTCGCAAACCGCCGCCAGCACAAGCAGCACAACAACAAAGGGCATCATGGCGTGCGAGGCAATGGCCAGCGCCAGCGCCAGCCCTGCTGCGGCGATGCAGCCAACGCGCAGCACGGGCGCCACTTCGCGCTTCCGCGCGCGCCCCATCGCTGCCAGCGCATAGGCGCAAACCACGCCCGCGGCGATGGCCGGCGAAAACACCTTGAACCGCAGGGTAAGCTCCCAGACCATGGGAGCCAGAATGAGCGCCGAAGTTCCGGCGTAGATCGCGCTCGCGAAGCGCGGCCCGCCGCGCGTACGCGCCGCCCATACCAGCCATAGGAATGCGTACACGATGCCGGCCGAAGCAACCGCCAGCTTGGGAAGTGAACTCGCTGCCTCCACGGCGCGCAACACATACGCGCCGGCAATGCCCAGCATGGCACTGCCCAGTACCGAGAACATGCTTCCAGCCGGCGCCAGGGGCGTGGCTGCCGCGGCCTGCGGAGCCGGCGCCGCTTCCAGTTCCGGCGAGGGATGCGGCCAGCGCGCCGCGACCGGGCGCTCCAGCGCATGCACGCGCCGCTCCAGCGCTTCCAGGCGTTTTTCAAGCCGCTCGATTTCGTCGGGAAGATCGTTCATGGCTCCCTCGATCTTTCGCAGACGATGCAGACCTCAATCTCCCGCCGCGGCCTGGTGCAAGTTCTTGTCAGGCCAGGGAGGCAGCAGCTTCACCAGCACCCACAGGAAAAGCAGCGGAAGAATAGTCAAGCCAATGGCCACCAGCAGGCCTTCGCGCGTCACCAGAGCCATCTTGTAGCTGGTGTACCCAAGAAAACTCTTGGAGAAGAGCTGGCCGCCGATGACCACGTTCCAGCGCATAGCAAAGATGCCGATCAACGCCAGGCATCCGGAAAGAACGTAAATGCGCTTGCGCACAATCTCCGGCAATTTGACCACCTGCGTGAGGAAGAGAAGAAACAGCGGGACGATCGTGCCGAGAATGATTTGAACCACAATCTGCGAGAAGAAGAGCCTGGTGTGAACCATGAAATCCAGGCTGCGAAACGACTCATCGGCCTCGTAGATGCGGTGCACCAGATCCAGCATCTCCAGGCTGAAGTCGATGACGAAAATATAGAACATGTACATCGCGATCGTGTCCACACAGCGAATGTTGATTGGTTGCTTGCGCAGCTTGGTGACAGCCATGTAAAGCAGCATGACCGCGGCAATGCCCGACACCATGGCGGAGAAGATGAACACCACCGGCATCAGTGGCGACGACCACCAGGGGTTGGCCTTGAGCGAGCCGAAGATGAAGCCCACATAGCCGTGCAGCAGAAACGCTGAGGGAATGCCGACGAGTGTGACGATCCAACCGACCTTTTCATCGATGTGGAGCGCGCGCGCGCTGATGTTATTCGAGCCCAGCGTCATGATCTTGTAGATCGTTCGCATCAGTCCCTTGGACTGCTGCGACCGCAGCACGATTTCGCGCCGGTAGTCGAGCCAGATTTCGAACACCAGCACGGCCATCAAATACCACATGTACACGTATCCGAACATCGCCATGGCCGAGGTGCTGTGCGGCGTGAAATACATCTCCGGCGAGCGAAACGGATGGCCCAGGTGCAAAATCAGCGGCAACGGCGCCACCAGCAGAAAAGCCAGTGCCGTCAGCAGCGCCAGCCTGTACGTCGGCTTCACCGCCTCCACGCGAAACACGCGCTCCAGCGACGCCAAAATGAACGCGCCCGCCACCAGTCCCGTGATGTAGGGGTACAGAACGATCAGCACGCTCCAGTACAGCGTCACCTCGTTGGGATATATGTAGCCTTCAACACCGCTCATAAATCAGCTCCCAGCTTTCAGCCTTCAGCCTTCAGCCCTTAATCCTTGTGTCGCCACATCAGCTTCCCTCCGCAAGACCCAGCTAAAAGCTGAAAGCTGAGAACTGATAGCTGCCTTTTTTACCGCACCGAACCATCCAGCCCGTTATAAAAAGCCTTCGCTCCGGTCGCCATCTGCGGCTTCAGCACCTGCACGCTGTGCGTCTTCAGGAATTCGTGAATTGGATCGTTCGGGTTCTTCAAGTCAATCAGTTGCCGCGCGCCCGTCGGGCAGGCCTCGCAGCAGGCAGTCGTCAGTCCCTTGGTGATCCGGTGGTAGCAGAGGGTGCATTTATCCGCGACATTCTTTTCGGGATGAATGTAGCGGCAACCGTACGGGCAGGCCTGCACGCAATAGGCGCAGCCCAGGCAGTACTTCGGATCGATCAGCACCACCCCATCCGGGGTGATGAAAGTCGCCCCCACCGGGCACACCTGCGTGCAGGGCGAATCCGTGCAATGGTTGCACATCTTGGGAACGAAGAAGTAATCCCCCTCCGCGCCTTCCTGCACTACCGGGAACCCTTCCTTGCCGCCGTCTGGCGAGATCACCTCGGGGCTCTCCAGGTGATAGTCCGTCCGGTGATACCGCTCTACCCAGGTGCGGAAGAACCCGTCGGGCACGTCGTTCTCCGTCTGGCAGGCGCGCACGCAGTTGCCGCACCCGATGCACTTGGGAATGTCGATCAACATACCCCACCAGTGCTCGCTCATCTGGTAGTTAGGCGAGTCTTCAGGAGTCCCGGCCCGCACGAATTTCCACGCCACGGCCGCGGCAGGCAACAGCACCAGCAGATGACGCCGGCTGATGTTCATTTCGCACCTCCCGCTGTGGCGCTCGTGCCCGTGTCCGAGCCAATGAGCGGGCTGTGGGGGTTATGGCAGGTCTCGCACGGCGCGCCGCCCGAGTGATCTGCCGGATCCACCTGCGGAAAATTCTTGGGCTTGGCCGCGCTCGCCGTGTGGCAGCGTGCGCACAGCACCGCAGTATCCAGCTTCGCCGGCGTTACCGACATGGGATCGTCAGCGTGCGCCGCCAGCGCTCCGTGGCAAGCCTCGCAGTTCACGTGCGCGTGCGCGCCTTTCGCCTTGATATCGGCAATATCCGTGTGGCACGTCTCGCACGTCTGGCGCCCCGCGAACTTCACCGGGCGCGCGGCAATCTCGCCGATCGCTGCCCCGCGATAATGCCCATACTGCCCAAAGGTCTTTGGAACCACGTACCCGCGCACCACTAGAAACACCACGAACGCGATGACAAAAAGCCCCGCAAACCGGAACAGATGTCCTGTATCCTTCAGACCGCTCATCAAGCGCTGTCTCCGTACAGCGGTAGCCGGAAGGGTCCAGTGTGATGAATCATGTGATCTGGGACACCCCCGACACCTCTGACCTTACGGACAGGGCACAAGGATGTATGTGAGATAGCTCACAATCAAATGTGACACCCTGCACGCTCAAGCATCTTCGAATATTGAGTCTGCACACTGGGCGCATACTGCAGGAACCCCGCCGGTTATGAGTCGGCGAGCCTGTCCGGAGGCGATACCATGAACCTGGGAGCGCAAGATGCCGAAGATTCTCGATGGCGCGGCCATCGCCGCCGCCATCAAGCAGGAAGTGGCCGAAGAGGTGCGCGCACTCGCCGCGTGCGGCGTGCGGCCGGGGCTGGCGGCGGTGCTGGTGGGCAGCGTGGCCGCGTCCGAGATTTACGTTCGCAACAAGGTGCAGACCTGCGCTGAGCTTGGCCTTTATAGCGAACTCATCACTCCGCCTGACACCGTCACGACCAGAGAGATGCTCTCGCTCGTTGCTGCCCTTAACGCGCGCGACGACATCGACGGCATTCTTATTCAGTTGCCGCTGCCCGCGCACGTCGACTCCAAAGCGCTGCTCGACGCCATCGATCCCGCGAAGGACGTTGACGGCTTCCATCCCGTGAACGCGGGCCGCCTGCTCGCCGGCCGTCCCGGTCTCGTGCCCTGCACGCCCGCCGGCATCATCGAAATTCTCAAGCGCAGCCACATTCCCATCGCCGGCCGTCATGCCGTCGTCGTCGGCCGCAGCGACATTGTGGGCAAGCCGGTTGCGATGCTACTGCTCCACCAGAACGCAACGGTGACGATTTGCCACTCGAAGACACGCGACCTGCCCGCCATCACGCGCCAGGCCGACATTCTCGTCGCCGCCATCGGCCGCCCCGGCTTCATCACACCCGACATGGTCAAACCCGGCGCAACGCTCATCGACGTTGGCATCAACCGCCTCACCACGCGCGAGGAATTCGACCGCTTCTTCAAAGGCGACACCAAACGCGAAGCCACATTTGCCAAACGCGGCTCCGTCATCGTTGGCGACATCGATCCCAAAGCCTACGAGCTCTCCGGCGCATACACGCCCGTGCCCGGCGGAGTGGGCCTGCTGACGATCTCGATGCTGATGGCCAACACCGTGCGCGCCGCCAAACTGAGGAGGGGACTGTAGATTATGCTGCGCGTCGGCCTCACCGGCGGCCTGGGCAGCGGCAAAAGCACCGTTGCCGCCATGCTACGCGAACTTGGCGCTCAGGTCATCGAGGCCGACGCATTGGGCCGCGAGATGATGGAGCCCGGCCACGAAGTCTACGACCAGATCGTCGAGCGCTTCGGCCCCGGTGTAATCTTGCCCGACGGCCATCTCGACCGCGCCCGCCTCGCCGATCTCGCCTTTCGCCACGGCCGCTTGCAGGAACTGAACGCTATCGTCCATCCGCCCGTGATTGCAGCCCAGCAGCGCTGGATGGAGGAGATCTTTGCACGCTCGCCCTCGGCCGTCGCTGTCGTCGAGTCGGCGCTCATCTTTGAGGTGGTGCGCGACGCTCTCGCCCGCGGTGAAAGAGACAGTGTGCTCGCCGGCTGGCGCCGCCGCATGGATCGCATCATCGTGGTCACGGCGCCCGATGAAATCAAAATCGCCCGCTACGCTGCCCGCATCCAATCCTCAGTCGCGGGCGGCGGGCTCTCCCGGCCCGGCGGCCCTCCGGTGGTCACCACCCTTGAAGCCATCGAGGCCGAGGCCCGTACGCGCCTCGCGCACCAGATTCCGGATGCGGAAAAAGCCGCCCAAGCCGATTATGTGCTTGATAACTCGGGCGATATCACCGCTTTGCGCGCCCAGGTCCAAGCCCTGTGGCCGCGCCTGCTGGCCCAGAGCAACAAACCCGGGCAGAACTTGTCTCTACAATAAGAAAGGTGGCCGCGCCCGGTGAGGCGGAACCTTGCCCCGCTGCCGCCGTATCTACTTCAGGAAGGTTCTTCAGGTTTGTTGGCCATGAAACTGAGCCGGATTCTCATCATCCTTTTGCTTTTGCTGGGCGGATTCTGGTTCATCACCACGCATCTTCAGCCCGGCTTTACCATGGGCCGTTCAACACTGTTCGGCTCCGGCGGCTCCAGCGCCCCGCTCGAACTCACTGAAGCGCACGCCGCGCCCAGCTACGACGCCGAAGAGCAGAACAACATCGCCATTTATAAAAAGGTCCTTCCCTCGGTGGTCAACATCACCTCCACCACCCTGGTCTTCGACTTTTTTTATGGAACGGTGCCGCAGCAGGGGCAGGGCTCGGGCTTCATTCTGGATAAAGCCGGCCACATTCTCACCAACTATCACGTGGTCGAGGGCGCCAACCGCGGCATTGAGGTCATGCTCTCGAACAAGCGCCGTTACCCGGCCCACGTGGTGGGCGTCGACAAGGTCCACGACCTGGCGCTGCTGCAGATCGACGCGCCCAACCTGCAGCCGGTCACGCTGGCGGACTCTTCGCAGCTCAACGTTGGCCAGAAGGTCTACGCCATCGGCAATCCCTTCGGCCTCAGCGGCACCATGACGCGCGGCATCATCAGCTCCATCCGGTCGATTCGCAACGCGGATGGAGCGCCCATTGAAGACGCCATCCAGACCGACGCGGCCATCAATCCCGGCAACTCCGGCGGCCCGCTGCTCAACTCCTCGGGCGAGGTCATCGGCATCAACACCATGATCGCCTCCAACGGCGCCGACCAGAGCTCCGGCATCGGCTTCGCCATCCCCATCAACACCGCCAAGGCTGTGCTCGCCGACCTCATCCGCTACGGGCGCGTCAAACGGCCCTCGCTGGGCATCGCCTCCTACGACATCGGCCCCGATCTCGCCTCGCAGATGGGGCTCGCCGCCGATTCCGGCGTCCTCATCCAGCGCGTCATTCCCGGCGGAGCAGCCGAGCGCGCCGACCTGCGCGGCGGCAATGAGCAGGCCTATGTGGGCAACACCCCCATCATGCTCGGCGGCGATCTCATCGTCGCCATCGACGGCCAGGAAATCGCCGATCACCAGGACATCAGCGCCATCATGGACAAACACCAGGCCGGCGACACCATCAGCGTGACCATCCTGCGCGGCAAGAAACAGATCACTCTCAAGTTGATTTTGGGGGAAGCCCGCGACACGAACATCTAGGCGGGAAATTCGAGTCAGTCTGACCCCGTAGGAGTTTCCGATCCGGTGTCGGGTCCAGTCTCTTCGGGAGGGGTCTCAGATTCCTTTTCCGCTGTTTCTGGAGGCTCATCAAAGAGAATCACCCGATCGCGGCCAAGCATGAGCAGCTTTTTGGATTGCCGAAGAAACTCCATTCCAATCAGTGGGCCGCAGTTTGAATTCGATTCGAGTGCAATAAGCCCGCTCGTGATCTCGCCCTGATGATCAATGCTTCCGTGCGCGAGAAGTTTAGGGCTCATTGAGCCATCTGCAAGTTGATATTGCGTTGTCCCGAATAAGGTGAGCGCCAGAGGAAACGCCCGGACCAGTGGTATAGACAAATATCCCGAGAAACCCGTGTCGATCATGGCCTCAAACTCTTGGGCAAACTTGTCCTAGAGACCCCAGACCTTGATCTTTATGTACGGGTGACCCGCCTCATCCAAATAACCAGTCTTTAGTCCCATGACCGTATTGGTAACTCATTTGAAATGCGCCCGCGTAACCAATACGGACGAGATGAAAGACTCCACTTGGGTCTTCCCCGCGCGCAGCCTCGAATGCCGCTTCAGGGGTGGCACCCACCGAGGCGGTCTCTTTGATCACGTTGATGGCGGCAAATTCTCCCAGGTGCTCCGCCTCAAATGCGGTGCGAAACTTCTCCCGGTAGATGCGCTCGCCTGCATCAGCAATCGTCTTCGGATTATTCAGGGGTAAATTCATAACTCTTCATCCCGATTGTATAGGACATGCTCAGCGTGTTGCCCATTATGCTCCACAAGAGGGGTGGTCCGTCAATTCCACTGTGGTCCGCCGGTTTCCCTTTGCCAAAAAAGGAAGGGGCGACACCCTAGCTGGCCTACACGGTATTTTGACTGTTTGAGAGGGCTTTAGGATGCATGGCTCCCGGTCCCGAACCCAGGACCTGGGAGCCAGAACCGCGCGGCCCGTTGGTCGCTAGAATCCCGCGCTCATCTCCGTCTGCGCCGCCTGCGCCACCTGCACACGTGCCAGCTGGACCGGCTCGCTGTAGTGCGCGGCCACAATCTCTGCCGCGCGCCCCTCATTCAGATACGGCTCGACCACAGCCAACTTTACACCGGACGCGGCCGCCATCTGCGCCATCTGCGCCTTGCTTGAGATCGACTGCACCAGCGCAAGAATAGCAACCACAATTGTGCCCACTCCTTGAATAGCCGCCAACGCATGTTGCTGGCTCTTTTGATCCACAATCCTGGCCGCCTGCAACAGTGCCGTGTTTACTTGCTGCTGCAGCGTCACGATCTGGTTCTGTAATTGCGCCAGCGCGCTGCCGGAGGGATTGGCGAGGTAGGCCTTGGCCTGCGCCACCAGCAGATTGCTGGCCGCGTCAAAGCCCGTTGTTGCGGCGGTAAAGATCGGCGCGTCGGCCGGCGCCAGCAGCGCCGCCGTCGAGTCCACCGTGGCCACAGCGCTCTGCAAGGCCGGCGTCCAGTTCACAATGTTTTCGGCCACGCTGGTTCCCGTGCAGCCCTGCATCCACGGCAGCGGGATGAGCAGCGCAATCAGCATCCACGCGCTCAGCTTCGCCTGCTGGCCTGCTGACCCGTCCGCCGCGGCGGGCTGACTCGCTACCCCTCCCGGATCCTTCGCTAGCAGCCCCAGCAGCGCCGTGGCCAGCGCGCTGGCCAGAGTGACCACTGTGCCGCTGCCCACTTTGCCCAGGGTTACGCCCTGCTGCGACAACACTCCGGCAACGCTCGCGACCGCGATCAGCAGCCCCGCCGCCGACGTCTTCGGATGCTTCCAGATATTTGAGATGAAGTTCATACAAATGCTCCTTCGTGCCGCGGCTTCCAGCGCGGCATGCGGGGTTGAATTGAATCTGCGATTTTGCGCCGGAAACTTCTCCGGCACACGACCGGCGCGGCCAGCCTGCGATCGAACGCCGGCCCTGCGCATGGCGGGTTGGCGCCTTTCGATCTCAAGCCAAAGCCATCCGGTGGCGTTCGCCGCGGCGAGCGCCACCGGGCACGGCGGCCGGTTCTCCGCGATTGCCGGAGAATCGCCGAAAAGCAGCTCTCAAAAGCCTGAATGCCTCCGTGGTTCCGGCCCAGCTTCGGGCCGAAAGCTGCTCCGTGCAGACAACAACGGTCCACCGCTCCGGAACCCGCCGCTGCGGCGGTTCTCCAGCGGCCTTTGTCATAGCCCCCGCTCAAAACCTCAGCGGGGACAAGCGCGCTGGAGAACCGCCCGGGGGAGGGCGTACTCATTCGCCGAGCGTTGCACGTCCGTCATTTGTCTGGCTATGTATAAGGGTAGGGAATTTACCGCAAATTCCCTGCAAATCGTCGCATGGCGTAAGTTATTGTAAATAGTCGAGTTAAAAAATTCCCAAGCGCCGGCCCTCTTGACAAGCCGCGAGGCGTGGCAAAACCTGGCGCGGACTGGGTCCCTGTCCAGGCTTTCCGCGAGGCGCGGAAATCAGAGGTAGCCGAGCAGAGGGTTGAGGCCGGTTTGGGGCCTAAGGCATTTCTCCCAATCCTGTAGAGTGCCCAATTGTGTCGAAGGTTGCCGCTCACTGGGGTTCGCGTCAACATTGCGGTGTTGAACCCCTATACACCATTGGGAGAAATGCGTTAAACGGGCCGTTATGGTGCATAAAATCGACGAAATTTGCCGACGGTTTTGAAATGTCGATGTTGATTACAAAAGAATTAAGCGGAGTTTGCACCGCCCGAGAGGCAGGAAATTTTTTCTTTAATTAATTTCTCCTCTTTGGTTCCGAGCAAAGCTCAAAACACTTTCGGTAATTCCGAATTCAGCTTAGCAAAACGCGCGAATTAATCCGCAAACCTGCGCACGATTTTTGCATCTTGTTTTCAATGGGTTGCCGTGAATCGGCTTGGGTGGCGGGCTTGACATTTCGCGGCGCGCCCGCGCGAGACGACGGGCTAAGTCCCCGCCTTTCCTGATCCCTGATCCCTGATCCCTGTTCCCTGCTTTTTCACGTATCTCCGCCCCCGCACCTCATACTCCCCGCTCGCCACGCGCGCAATCGCCTCGGTGTACGCCTGGTGTTCCTCAACGAGAATGCGATCGGAAAGCTTGTGGGCGTCGTCGGTATCGAGCACAGGGACGGAGCGCTGCAGAATGATTGCGCCGTGATCCAGCTCCTCGTCGACAAAGTGCACCGTGCAGCCCGTCACTTTCACGCCGTAGTCGAGCGCCTGCTCCTGCGCGTCGAGGCCCGGAAACGCCGGCAGCAGCGAGGGATGAATGTTGAGAATGCGATGGGGAAACGCCGCCACAAACTGCGGCGAGAGCAGCCGCATATAGCCGGCCAGGCAAACCAGGTCCACGCCGTGCGCCCGCAGGCAGGCGATCACCTCGGCGTCGTGCTCCGCGCGTTTGCGGCCCTTGGAAATGAAGACCGCCGTGGGCAGCCCCATCTCGCGCGCTGCCTTTAGGCCCGGTGCGTCGGCCACGTTCGATATCACCACCGCGATCTCGGCGCCCTTCAGCCGCCCCGCGCGAATCGACTCGGCAATGGCCAGAAAGTTCGACCCACGGCCCGAAAGCAAGATGCCCAGTCGAAAGGGCGGGCGGCGAGTTGGCGAGTTGGCGACGGATTCCACGATTACCAAGCCAGCGCAGTTAGCGGGGTTCGCGAAGCTAGCGGAGTTCGTCATCGAGCAACGCGAAGTGCCCCGAATTCTATTCTGAAACTCCGAAGTGCGCGAAACTAACTCTGCTAACCCCGCCAGCTCCGCTGACTCCGCTGCTACGTGTACTGCACCCGGCGCTCGCCCTTCACCACGCGGCCGATCACGTAGAACTTCTCCTCGGCGCGGTCCAGCAGGTTCTTGGCGCGCGTGAACTTCGCCGCTGGAATGGCCGCAATGAGCCCGATGCCCATGTTGAAGGTGCGCATCATCTCTTCCTGCGGAATGTTGCCCAGCCCGCGCAGGTGCTCGAAGATAGGCAGCACCGGCCACGAACCGATCTCCACCTGCGCCGTCACTCCCTTGGGCAGGATGCGCGGCAGGTTCTCCGTGATTCCACCGCCGGTGATGTGCGCCATGCCCGCGGTCACCCCCGCCGCGACCAGCTTCTGAATCACGTGCAGATAGCAGCGGTGCGTTTTGAGCAGCTCCACGCCGGCCTTTTCCCGGATGGCCGTCACGTACTGCGTGGGCCTGTAGCCGCCCACCTCGAACAGCAATTTGCGCGCCAGCGAATAGCCGTTGGTGTGCAGCCCCGTCGAGGGCAAACCGATCAGCACATCGCCCGGCTTGATCCCCGCGCCCGTCACCATCTTGTCGCGGTCCACCGCGCCCACAATAAATCCCGCCAGGTCATACTCGCCGTCGGCGTAGAACCCCGGCATCTGCGCCGTTTCGCCGCCGATCAGCACGCACGCATTCGCCCTGCAGGCGTCGGCCAGCCCGCTCACCACGCTCTCCACCACTTCCTCGTCCAGCTTGCCCGTCGCCAGGTAATCGAGGAAGAAGAGCGGCGTGGCGCCCTCGACGGCAATGTCGTTCACGCAGTGGTTCACCAGGTCCACGCCCACCGTCCGGTGCAAACCCAGCTCAAAAGCCACCCTCAGTTTGGTCCCCACCCCGTCGGCCGAGCTCACCAGGATGGGGTTCTTCCACCGCTGCATATCCAGCCGGAAGAGCGCGCCAAAGCTGCCGATCCCACCCAGCACGTTGCGGTTAAAGGTCTTTTGCGCCAGGTACTTGATGCGCTCCTTGGCGCGTTCGCCTCGGCGCAGATCGACGCCCGCGTCGGCGTAGGTCACGGATTTGGTCGTCGTCTCTTGAGGCACGGCCCGGCTTTCTTTTCGGGAGGATGCTTCGGCACGCATGAGCCGGAAAGCAAAATTCTAGCAGCATTTGCGCCCGGCATTTCCCACAAATCCGCGCGCCGCGTTACCGGCCATCCCATACCGGCGGAGATTTGTTCCCGGCGGCCGAGCGACCCCGCCGTACTCCTGGCCGGCTCCGCGAAGGCCATCCGCGAACTGGGCTGGAAGCCGCGCTACACCGAACTCGACGAAATCGTCCGCACTGCGTGGGTCTGGCGCCAGATGCGCTACGCGGGATAGACCGGGCCGCTGCGCGGAATCGCGCGACCGCAAAGCTGCCTTGCCCCCTGTAAAATCACTCCATGCCGATCTCGCGCCAGCAGGCTCTGGATTACTTCCGCTCCCCCGACCTGATCGGACTGGGATTCGAGGCTGATGCCGTGCGCCGCCGCCTGCATCCCGAGGGCGTGGTCACCTACATCATCGATCGCAACATCAACTACACCAACTTCTGCACCGAGTACTGCAACTTCTGCGCCTTCTACCGTCCACTGCCCCGCGCCGGCAAGCAGGATCCGCGCAGCGACGAGGGCTACATCCTCGACTTCGAGACGATCTGCGCGAAAATCGCGGAGACTCTGGAGATGGGCGGCACGGGTGTGCTGATGCAGGGCGGCATTCATCCCGATCTCAAGATCGACTGGTTCGAGCGACTTTTCCGCGGCATCAAAGAGCGCTTTCCGCAGATCTGGTTGCACTGCCTGTCGGCCTCCGAAGTTTTGGCCATCGCCGAGTACTCCTCGCTCGACCTGCGCACCACCATCGCACGCCTGCGCGACGCCGGCCTCGACTCCATCCCCGGCGGCGGCGCCGAGATTCTCGACGACGAGGTGCGCCATCGCATCGCGCGCCTCAAGTGCGACACCGAAGACTGGGTGAGCGTGCACCGCACCGCGCACCAGCTGGGCATGCGCACCACGGCGACCATGATGTTCGGCGTGGGCGAAAGCTTCGACCAGCGCATCAACCACTTCGAGGTGGTGCGCCGGCTGCAGGAAGAGACCGGCGGATTCACGGCCTTCATTCCCTGGAGCTTCCAGCCCAAGCACACCGCGCTCGGCGGGCGCGGCTGGGACGAAGCCACCGCCGTCGAGTACCTGAAGGTTCTCGCCATCGCGCGGCTCTACCTCGACAACATCGAGAACGTGCAGGCCAGTTGGGTCACGCAGGGCTTGAAGGTGCTCGAGGTCGGCCTGCACTTCGGCGGCAACGATGTGGGCTCGGTGATGCTCGAAGAGAACGTGGTCAAGGCCGCCGGCACCTCGAACTGCACCACCGAAGAAGAGTTGCGCCGCATCATCCGCGACGCCGGATTCAAGCCCGTCCAACGCGACACGTTGTATCGGACGATGTTTTTGAACTGAGGCCTTTAAACACCTGAAATTGAGGGCATTGTCGCGGATTGGCTACTGCGGCCCTTCGCCGTACTTGTTCGGCCCGGGTTTTGCCTTCACTGAACCCAGCAGGATTCCTATGCAAAGCCAACTGGCCAATGTGACCAGAGCAATGATGGAAGGAGTTAGGTCGTCGCCCGCCGGGGTGCAGTTGCAACTGGTTTCACGATAGTAACTAACACCTATGCCGATTCCAAGCAGAACCAACGGAATTGCGAGGGCGATTAGGATCTGCCAGCCGCTGCGGCCAACGTCGTGCAATCGCTTGACCAGCGTGGCTAAGCCGAACCATGCTACGGCTGCCTCGAAAGCAACCACGAGCACGAACCACAGCACCGCCGTCCCGCCCTGTACTCCCTGAGCCAAGAATCCAATTGCCAGCGAGCCAATTCCTGCGAAAAGCCAGAGCGCAATAAACCTGATCCAATAGGAGCCTCGGTCAATGCGCCCGCGAAAGGACCATAGCCCGGCCGAGGTTGACGAATAATCGATTCCACCTGCGTTCGTGTTCCCTGGATCCAGCCCGAGCATGGACATAGAAATCACCTCATTCCGGGGGATGCGAAAGAATATATCCCCCCCCCGCCGACAGTCAAGTAAATTTCCCGGAAACTCGTCCAGATCGTTTGTAGCTTTTATGCTACAATTCTGCAGTGTTCGATCTGATCGTTTATCGGCAGCTCGAAGGCCCTTGCCCGTATGAACGGTGGTTCAAGAGCCTACGAGATGAGAGGGCGCAATCCCGAATCTTTGCGAAGCTTCGTCAAGTCCAGGCCGGGAGCCTCGGCGATTTCAAACCGGTCGGGGAGGGAGTCATCGAGCTTCGCATCGATGTGGGAGCTGGCTACCGTCTCTATTGCGGTCGATCGGGAGCAACCTTGGTTGTTTTGCTATGCGGCGGTGATAAATCAACCCAATCGCAAGACATCGAACGCGCAAAAATATTCTGGGCTGACTGGAAGCGGAGGCAGAGATGAAGAAATACAAGGCCGGTATTCCATATCACGAATGGGAAATCAAGCAGCTTCGATCCAACCCGGATCTTGGTGTCGAGTACCTAAAGGTAGCTCTCGAATCGCTCAACGAGCCTGATGGGCGCGGTGGAAGTCTACTTATGCTGCGCGCTCTCGCTGAAGCCTACGGCGGACTCGGCGCCGTCGCCGCCAAGGCCGGAATCAGCCGCGAGTCTCTCTACCGTTCGCTCTCGCCAAAAGGCAATCCCACGCTCAAGACGCTGGTCGCCGTATTGAGTACGATGGGGCTGAGTCTCTCCGTCGTTCCGCAACAGAAAAAAACGCGGAAACGGGCTGCCAAGAAGCCAGCGAAAGCGGTGCGTGTCCGCGCTGCGGCCTGACCGCATCGCATTTCCGCATCTTCAGATCATTTCCTTCCGCAAGGCTTCACGGAAGGAGAGGCGAATCTATGACAATCTCCGGCCAACCAAGCAAAACTGATTGGGATCGCGTCCGTAGAAGCATTGCCTCGGATGAGCCAATCCCCTACGACGCCAACGATCCCGACGACGGCCCCTACAACCCCAACGACGATGAGGCGGTGGAGCGCTTCCTCACCAAAGCCCCTCGGGTGCGTCCCAGCGCGAGGACAAACGAGCCGCCCATTTCGAAAGCCTCGTAAAAAGGTCTGAAGCTATGCGCAAATTGGCGGCCTCAGGCTCCTATCATGATTGGGAGATCAAGCTGCTTCGCTCCGACCGCGAGCTTGCGGTTGAATGTCTTAAATTGGCCCTTGAGACCCTCGACAATCCGGACGAACGTGGCGGGAGTTTGCTCACGCTGCGTTCTCTCGCTGAAGCCTACGGCGGGCTTGGCGCCGTCGCCGCCAAAGCCGGCATCAGCCGCGAGTCGCTCTACCGTTCGCTCTCGCCCAAGGGCAATCCCACGCTCAAAACGCTTATTGCCGTGCTGAACACCATGGGCCTGAGCCTTTCCGTCGTTCCCAAGCCAAAGCCGGCACGCAAGCGCGCGGCGAAAAAGCCGGCGAAGGCCGTACGCGCCCGCGCCGCCTGAACGCGCAGGCCGCGACGCCGGTTTCAAGCCCGTGCAGCGCGACACGCTCTACCGGACGATGTTTTTGAACTGATTGGGCCTAGAAGCTGTTTCACAACCACCTCAGATTTCCCGAAAACCTTCCCTCAGTGGCTGAAGCCAGCGATTTCCCTGATTCCTTTACGGCACGGCTGAAGCCGTGCCCTTTCAAAACCAGGTTATGAAGCAGCTTCTAAGGGCACGCTCGATGAACGAACAGCTCTTGCTTTTCAAGTCCGGCCAGTGGGCGAAGGGCCTTGACGGCGTCACGATCTTATTTGTAAGCTCGTGAGTTATCCAAATAGATCGCGATCCGTTCTTCGCTCTGTACGTGCTATAGGGCGGAACAGGTCGAATGAAACCTCGGTCCGCCTGGAGATCAGGGGACCGGCAGCTCGTCATGATAGAGGTAAGCGTATGAGGATCGAAGGGCCGGCGTTGGCTTGTTTGTCGATGTTTGGAATTCTGATTTGTCCGTTCATGATCGGCTGCGGGTCGGGGTCGGGGTCTTCGACTACGCCACCGCCGGTTACAACAACACTGCCTGCTCCCACGTTCAATCCAGCGGCAGGCACCTACGGCAGCTCACAGTCCGTTACCATCGGCGATGCCACGGCGGGGACGACCATCTACTACACAACCGACGGATCGACTCCCACCACCTCGTCGTCTGTCTACAGCGGGGCGATCGCCGTTAGTTCCACCGGGACATTGGCAGCCATTGCGAAGGAATCAGGCTATACCAACAGTCCGGTAGCCCAAGCCGTTTACACCATTCAACCCGGATTGACTGGGGAATGCACGAGCCCGGTCTGGTCGAGCAGCGCGGCCAACGGCGAAGACGGCTTTGACGAATCTGGTATCTGGTGGGTCGGCAACGACGCCTGGTACTCTGCCCACGGCCCGCAAACCATCTATGCCTGCAATCAGGGGAGCTGGTACGCGGTGTCGACCCAGACGGGGAGCGCAGTCGAGACCTATCCGAACACCGAGTACGACATCGGCGGGCGGAACAGCCTGTCGACCGAGCCCATTTCACAGTACACCTCGATTACGTCGACGTTCTCTGAGGCATTCGCCACCACAAATGGGAATAACTGGGACGCGGCCTACGACCTGTGGATGAACAACTGGGGCAAGGAGGTCATGATCTGGAACCAATGGGCCGGAGCCCAGGCGTTCTGGCCAGGGTTAAGCACTCAGGCGCTCACGCTCGACGGAGTGCCATATCACTTCTACAAGAATGGTTCCGAGTTGATGTTCTTCCGCGACACGCAGGTCGCATCCGGGTCGGTGGACATACTGGCTGCGTTGAACTGGCTCGTAGGGCAGGGTCTGCTGAACTCGACCGATGTGCCCACACAGTTGCAGTACGGCGTTGAGATTTGCGCGACCCCCGGCGACAGCCCCGAGATGTTCCCGGTGACCGGTGTGACGTTCAGCGTGCAGTGAGCCGGCACGGCCGGGCGGCCGGCCCCGTTCTCGCTCACGAGTGCCGTGACTTGGTGAGCCGGTAATCGAGGCAATACTCAAGCCGCCCGGTTTGCTCCTCCCGGTTGTGCTTCAGGCAAAGCCGGCGCGCAAACGCGCATCGAGAAAACCGGCGAAAGCGGTCCGCGCCGCCGGAATGCAAAAAACGGTAAACGGGTTTCAAGCCCGGCCGGTTTTCGCACCGCTCCTCTTTTCTAAATCGTCTATATTGCTGTCATGACACAAGCTGCTTCGTTTTCCCTGCGCGCTCTCGGCAACTCCGATCTTCAAACCACCCCCATCGGCTTTGGCGCATGGGCCGTCGGCGGAGGCGACTGGGAATTCTCCTGGGGCCCCCAGGACGACAACGACTCCGTCGCCGCCATCCATCGCGCGCTCGATCTGGGCATCAACTGGATCGATACCGCGGCCATCTACGGGCTGGGCCACTCTGAAGAGATCGTTGGGCGCGCGGTCAAGTCTTCCTCTCACAAGCCCTACATCTTCACCAAGTGCTCCATGAGGTGGCACGCCGATCGCTCCATCTACAACTCGCTGAAGGCCGCATCGCTGGCCGAAGAGGTCGAGGCCTCGCTGCGGCGGCTGGGCGTGGAGACCATCGACCTCTATCAGGTTCACTGGCCCAACCCCGACAGCGAGATCGAAGAGGGTTGGGAGGCGCTCGCACGGCTGCGCGAGCAGGGCAAGCTGCGCTGGATCGGCGTCTCGAATTTTTCCGTGGAGCAGATGAAACGCGCCCGCAAGATTGCGCCCATCACCAGCCTGCAGCCGCCTTACTCCATGCTGCGCCGCGCCGTCGAAGCGGAGATTCTGCCCTTCGCGCAGGCCAACGGCATTGGCGTCATCAACTACTCGCCCATGCTTTCCGGTCTGCTCACGGGCAAGATGACCGCCGCGCGCGCGGCGTCACTACCGCCGGACGATTGGCGCCGCAAGAACGTGGAATTCAGCGAGCCGCGCTTGAGCCGCAATCTGCGCCTGGTGGAATTGCTGCGCGAGATCGGCAGCGGGCATGGCGTGAGCCCCGGCGTGGTGGCCGTGGCGTGGACGCTGCATCATCCCGCCATTACCGCCGCCATTGTGGGCGGGCGCAGCGCAAAACAGGTTGAGGAGACGGCGTCCGCGCTCCGCTTCCGGTTGCGCGAGGAAGAGTACGAAAGGATCGGCGGATTTCTCGCTTCGATGCCGGCTTGAAACAGCCCGATTACGCAAGCAATAAAACAAGACCCCGGCCGCAGCCGGGGTCTTGTGCCAGGAGGAGGGATCTTGATTACATCGCCGCCACAAAGTCCGGGACGGTGGCGGCTGCGTATTCCTGTAGCAACTGCGTCATGCGGGCGGCCATGCCGATATACATCGAAGCGGCGCGGTAGGCATTCACGCGAACTCCTTCGCTGGCGTGCTTGAATGCGTAGTGTGCCAGAGCCATCAGGACGCAGACGCGAATTTGCATCGCGTCGCTGTGCAAAGTCTCCACCAGCAAGAGGTCCACGCCTTCGCATTTCTTCGCGGCGAAATCCGCCATCTCCAACATGACTCCCGCATTCTGGAAGATGACCCAGAGGCCCTTCATGCCCTCCATGCGCTGCCAGGTATCTTCAGGCGTGGCGCTCAAACCTTCCTGCCAAAGGAAACGGTCGCTCAACTCACGCGCGCTCCATTCGGGGCGAAGCCGTGCCAGCAGAGTTTCCCATGTTTGCGCATTACGCCTCCGCACACTCTTGCGCCAACGCACAAGATACAGAGCGATTGCAACCACGGCAGCGATTTGGAGTACAGGCAACACCATCGGTGACCTTCAGAATCGGGCTTGTTGGTCAACTTCTCGGCCTGCGACCGAACCCGTAATACTCCTGTAACACCATTATTTGTAGCAGAAAACAAAGCACTTGTCTGCGGAAAAAGCGCCTCGGAAATACCTCTTTTGTGGGATACGATACTGCTCCATCAGACATTGTACGAAAGTAACATTTCAGCGCTGCGAGCCAAATCCGCCGCTTGCAGGGATCTTCGCGCGAGCGCGCAAGTGCTGAGCCAAGAGCCCTTTGGAGCAGCCAGGATCGCAACCGGCATGGCCGGCGGGCGCCGGGTTGGCGCTTTCGAAGCCGGAACGGCGGACTGTGCATAACGCCCTCCAATACAATGAATAAAGCAAAGTGGAAACCCACTGAAGGAGCGATATTCGAGTGCAGCAACGCACGCTGAGCATCATCAAGCCGGACGCGGTCCGCAATGGTTTCGCTGGCGCCATTCTGGCCGAGATTCATCGTGCCGGCTTCCGCATCGTCGCCATCGGGAAACAATCCATCTCCAAACGAGAGGCCGAGGGCTTCTACGCTGTTCACTGCGGCAAGCCGTTCTTCGACAGCCTTACCGGCTTCATGTCGTCGGGGCCTCTGGTCCTCATGGTCCTGGAAAAGGACAACGCCATTGCAGACCTGCGCAAGCTGATGGGCGCCACCAACCCCGCAAATGCCGAAGAGGGAACCATCCGCAAGAAGTTTGCCGGCTCCATCCAGGAGAATGCGATTCACGGCTCCGACGCGGAAGAGACAGCGGCCTTCGAAATCGGCTATTGGTTCGCGGGCTATGAGCTGATTTAGACCGCGGCCTCGGATATTCGGTTTTGTGCAGAGAGGACGGATCGCCAGATGACGGCAAACGACAACGACCTCGCGACGCTGTTTCTCGATTTCTCGCGCAAAAAGCTGTTCGGGCAGTATTGGCCGCGGCTCAAGGAGAGCGTGGCGCCGCTCACTGAGGAGCAGGTGTGGTGGAGGCCGTCGGCCGCTGGCCTTATACACCCTTACAGCGTACTCATATCGATCGCAAACCGGTACTTCACGTCCTGCCTCAGCATCCGCTCGAAGGCCTCGTTGATCTTCTGCATGGGAATCACTTCCACGTCCGCAATGATATTGTGCTGGCCGCAGTAGTCGAGCATCTCCTGCGTCTCGGGCATGCCGCCGTTCGAGGAACCGGTAAGCGCGGCGCGCCTGGAGACGAGGTTGCTGATGTTGACCACGGGGAATTTCTCCGGCAGACCGACGAGCACCATGGTCGCGTCCAGCTTAAGCATCTCCGTGTAGGGGTCGAGCGAGTGCGGCGCTGAAACGGCGTCGAGGATGAAGTCGAAGGACCTGGCGTGGGTCCTCATGGCCTTGGCATCCGTGGACAGAACCACTTCGTTGGCGCCCAGGCGCATGGCGTCGTCCTTCTTTTTGGGCGAGGTGGTGAACTGCACCACATGCGCGCCAAACGAATGCGCGAACTTGAGCGCCATGTGGCCCAGACCGCCCAGGCCAACGATGCCAACCTTCTTGCCCGGTCCCACGTTCCAGTGGCGCAGCGGCGAGTACGTCGTGATTCCCGCGCAAAGCAGCGGCGCGACACCGGCCAGATCGAGATTCGCCGGCACGGTGTGCGCGAAGCGCTCGTCCACTACGTAATTGTTCGAATAGCCGCCCATGGTGATCGACCCGTCTACGCGGTCGGGCGAGGCGTAGGTGAGCGTGACGCCCTCTTCGCAGTACTGTTCCTCTCCGCGCGTGCACGGCGCGCAGTGGCGGCAGGAGTCGACGATAACGCCGATCGCAGCGATCTGGCCGGCCTTGAATTTCTTCACCGCGCTTCCAGCGGCCGTCACGCGGCCCACGATCTCGTGGCCCGGCACTATGGGATAGATCGCGTTGCCCCATTCGTTGCGGACCATGTGCAGGTCGGAGTGGCAGACGCCGCAGTAAAGCGTCTCCATGGCGATTTCTGAAGGTCCCGGCTCGCGGCGGTTGAAGCTGACGGGAGCGAGCGGCGATTGCGCGTTGGGTGTTCCGTAACCTTTCGATGCGGGCATGAGAAAAATCCTTTCGGGGAAATGGTAAAACATCCAACTTGAGCGAATTGGATCGAGGTAGGCGCTGATTCGGCATTGTACCGGCATTTCGTTGGACTCCGCGCCGCCGCAACCGGACTCACGGCCGCCGCGCAGCGGCCACGCGCGGAATCTGCTGTAAATCTTCAGTAAATTCGATGCCTCTAAATCCCGCGCCTGCAAGCAGCGCGCGGATGCGTTCTTTCTGGCCGAAACCGATTTCGAGCGCGACAAATCCGCCGGGCACAAGCGCGGCGAAGGCCGCGGGAATCAGCCGGCGATAGATGGCGAGGCCGTCAGCCCCGGCGAAGAGGGCCTGGGCTGGCTCATAATCGCGCACTTCCACTGCGAGTGAATCGCGGTCCGTCTCCGGCACGTAGGGCGGGTTGGAGACGACGAGATCGAACGGCTGACCCGCAACGGGAGCCAGCAAGTCGCCTTCGAAAAAGCGCACCCGCTCCGCGACGCCGTTGCGCGCGGCATTGGCTTGCGCCACGGCCAGCGCCGGCGCGGAGATTTCCGTGGCGTGAACCTGCGCGGCAGGCAAATTGCGAGCCAGCGCCACGGCCACCGCGCCTGAGCCGGCGCCGGCGTCGACGATCCTCGGCCGATCGAATGCCGCAGCCAACGCAATCGCCTTTTCGACCAGGTGCTCGGTTTCGGGCCTCGGGATGAGCACATCCTGGTTCACATGAAACGGCAAGCCGTAGAACTCCACCTCGCCGGTGATGTATTGGATGGGCTCGCCGGCGCGGCGGCGAGCGGCGAAGCCACGCAATTGGGCGGCGGCGGCGGGCGAAACGGGTTCGCCGCCGTGCGCGATCAGCCAGGCGAGATTCCTGTCCGGTGCATCTTCTCTCAGCACATTGAGAAGCAGCGCCTCGGCGTCGCGGCGCGCCCGCTCGCCGTGCGGCCCCGCGGCAAGCGTGCCTTCGGCCTCGGCGAGCAGAGCGCGAATGGTTGCGGGATCGATCGGTGTGGGCTGCATAGGATTCAGAGGACTGTCCTAAACCGGGTAGCGCTCCAGCGCGATTGCATGATGCGCCACGGTGCGGCTCAATGCAATCGCGTCGGCGGGCGTGAACCGCGCCAGCCGCCGCAGAATGGCCAACTGCGTCTGCAGCGCGTCGCCTTCGCCGCAGCCGGCGAGCACACGGCGCGCCGCCTGCTCAGCAAACCCCATGGCTTCATCGGCCAGCAGGCCCGTCATGGCTGCGGCAGCCGCGGCCGGGCTGCGGCCCGCGCGGATGAGCTTGCGCGCGCGCAGCAGCGCCGACTCCAGCGCGTAGACATGGCCGATGAGGTCGGCCAGGTCAGCCATGATCTCCTGTTGCTCCTCAAGGCCCGTCATGTATCGCTGGCTGGCCACGCCCGCGGCGAACAGCGCGATCTTTTTCACCGCGGCCAGCACCGCGGCTTCGCGCGCCAGCGCCTCGCCGTCATCGGGGCCGGCGCCGAACGAGGGCGGCTCCGTCACTTCGTCCATCACGCGCTGGATGGCTCCGGGCAGCGGCAACTTTCCGCTCATCGCGCGCTTCATCAGCCATCCGGTAATGATCAGGCGGTTGATTTCGTTCGTTCCTTCAAAAATGCGGTTGATGCGCGCATCGCGATAGGTGCGCTCCGCCGCATACTCCTCGACGTATCCGAAGCCCCCCATCGTGGCCACCAGTTCGTCCGCCACCAGCGTGAGCATTTCTGACCCGTAGACCTTCACGATGGAGCACTCCACCGCGTACTCCTCAATGCTGCGTGGAGCATCGCCGCGCTCCTGCGGTTCCTCGCCGCCGTGTCCGGCTAAGCGCGCGTCAATAAGGCCCGCTGTGCGATAGGCCATGCTTTCGGCGGCATAGAGCCGCGCCGCGGCAGTGGAGATCTTGCGCTGGATGATGCCGAACTCCGCGATGGCCTTGCCAAAGGCGCGGCGCTCCTTTGCATAACGAATCATAAGGGCCAGCGCGTGCCGGGCCCCGCCGATACAGGCTACGCCCAGCTTGAAACGGCCCACGTTGAGCACATTGAAGGCAATGTGGTGGCCTTTTCCTGCCTCGCCGAGCAGGTTTTCTTTGGGGATTTTGCAGTCCTCGAGGACCAAAGGACAAGTCGACGAACCGCGGATTCCCATCTTGTGTTCTTCGGCGCCGACGGTGAGGCCAGGCGTGCCGCGCTCGATGAGAAATGCCGAGAACTTCCCGCCCCCCGCTTCTCCGTCGACGATTTTGGCGAATACCGTGTACAAGCCTGCGATGCCGCCGTTGGTGAGCCACTGCTTTTCGCCATTGAGAATGTAATGGGCGCCGTCGGGCGAGAGCGTGGCGCGAGTGCGGATGTTCATGGCGTCGGAGCCCGAGCTGGCCTCAGACAATCCATAGGCGCCGATCCACTTGCAGGTGGCGAGCTTGGGCAGGTAGCGTTGCTTCTGCTCCTCGGTCCCATACCACACCAGCGGCAGCGTGGCGATGCCGATATGCGATCCAAAAGCGGTGGAGAAGCTGGCCAGCACGGAGATGTGGTCGGTGATCAGCGTGGAACTGACCTTGTCCATCGCCAAGCCGCCGTACTCCTCGGGAATATCGACCGCGGCGAACCCCAGATCGGCAGCCTTGCGCAACAGCGCCTGCATGGCGCCGGGCTCTTTTGCCTCGATCGCCGCTACGCGCGGCAGAATCTCCTCGCGCGCGAACCGCTCCGCGGTGGCCGCGATCTGGCGCTGCTCCTCGTTCAGGTCTTCGGGAGTGAAAACTTCATCCGGCGTGCGAGGTTCGACGAGAAAACTGCCGCCGGCGGCGGCAACAATGGGGGATACGGTGACAGCGCGCATCGGCTTCAGGAGCCTCCTGGCTGGGCTACCGCATGGGCCAACCTAATCATAGAAGCTTGAAATCGCGCATCGAGCCTACTTTGCGCTACACCTTCACCGCCGGGTGCGCGGCGTAGTGCAGCAGCACGGCAACCGCGCAGCTCACAAGCCGCGTCTCCGCTGAGTCAGCGCGGCTGGTCAGAATCGTCGGCACGCGCGCGCCCAGCACGATGCCGGCCAGTTGTGCTCCGCCCAAGTACTCCAGTTGCTTGGCCAGCATGTTGCCGCTCTCGAGATCGGGCACCACCAGAATGTCGGCCTGGCCGGTAACGGGTGAAACCAGTTTCTTGATCTGGGCGGCCTTCTCGCTCACCGCGGTATCGAAGGCCAGTGGCCCGTCGAGAATGCCGCCCGTAATCTGGCCGCGATCAGCCATCTTGCACAGCGCGGCGGCGTCGAGCGTGGACTGGATCTTGGGGTTGACGGTTTCAATCGCCGAGAGCAGCGCCACCTTGGGTTCGGGGATGCCCAGCGCGTGCGCCAGGTCGATGGCGTTCTGCACAATGTGAATCTTGTCTTCGAGATCCGGCGTGATGTTGATGGCGGCATCGGTGATGAGAAGCGTGCGCGCGTAGGCCGGCGTATCCATGATGAAGACGTGGGAGATGCGCCGCGCGGTGCGCAGGCCGCTATCGCGCTGCATGGCGGGCTTCAACAGCTCGTCGGTGTGCAGGCTGCCTTTCATGAGAGCCTGGGCGTTGCCGGAGCGGCAGATGACCACAGCGGCCTCTGCGGCCTGGGCCTCGGTTTCGGCCTGGACAATGGGGAAGGGGCCGATGTCGACGCCGATCTTTGCGGCCAGCGCCTTCATGGCCGCTTCAGGACCGATGAGTGTGGGCTCGATGAGGTGGGCGGCGGCGGCTTCGACGGCGCCGCGCAGGGCCACGTCGCTAAGCGGCCAAACCACCGCGGTGGTGATCGCCGGAAGGTCCTTGCAGCGCGCGATGAACTTGTGGAAGACGTGGTAGTCGGCGGGGTGGCCGACAAGTGGGTCGACTGCAACAGCTTCAGCCAGGGTGGCAAGGTCGCTCATGGATCGCTTCTCCGGGCCGGCGTAGAAGGGCTCGCCCGGACCTCACTCTTTATTGTGACGCGGCGGCGGAGATGCGCGTGTGCCTTGGGTCACAATTCGGGCTGGCGTCTCCAATTGCGAGACGGCCAGTGCTCGTAGTTCATGCACCGCGAACTGCTTCCTGAGTTACCCTGATCTCTGATGGGCCAGATCCGCATCCTTCCCGATCAGGTTGCCAACCAGATCGCCGCCGGCGAGGTGGTCGACCGGCCCGCATCCGTCGTCAAGGAGTTGCTTGAAAACGCGCTCGATGCCGGAGCTGCGCGCATTCGCGTCGAGGTGGAAGGCGGCGGGCGCAAGCTGATCCGCGTCTCCGACGACGGCCAGGGCATGAATCGCGACGATGCGCTGCTGGCCTTCGAGCGTCATGCGACCTCGAAACTGCGCACGGTGGCCGATCTGCTCTCGATCGCCACGCTGGGCTTCCGCGGCGAGGCGTTGCCGTCCATCGCGTCGGTGGCGCGCGTCACGCTGGAGACGGCGACGGGCGAAGAAGCCGCGGGTACCCGCATGGAGATTGCGGGCGGCAAGATTCTTCGCGTGGAAGACGCTGCGCTGCCCCGCGGCACAACGCTTGCCGTCAGAGACCTGTTCTTCAACGTTCCCGCACGGCGCAAATTCCTGCGCGCCGAATCCACCGAGCTGGCTCACGTGACGGCGTTGGTTACCCATTACGCCCTGGCCCATCCCGATATGCAGTTCGAGCTGGTTTCGGCCAGCCACACGATACTCTCCGCTCCGCCTGTCACTTGCACCGCGGAACGCATCTATCAGGTCTTCGGTAAGGAGACCTTGGGCCAACTGCTTCCTGTGGCCGCCGAGACGCAGTTGGAGCACGCAGGCCTGCCGGAACCTCCGCCCTGGAGGAGAGATCCGGATCAGCCTCCGCGCAAGCCCGGCTCTTTGCGGCTCAGCGGCTTCTACTCCAAGCCCGAACTGCAAAAGCTGAATCGCAACTCCATCTACATCTTCGTGAATAAACGGCTCATCCGCGACCGGCTGCTGCTGCACGCCATCACGGAGGCTTATCGCAACGTGATTCCGCCTACCAGCTTTCCCGTGGTGCTTTTGTTTCTGGAGATGCCGCCCGAGGAGGTGGACGTGAACGTGCACCCGGCCAAGACCGAGGTGCGCTTTCGCCAGCAGAGCCTGATCCACGACTTTGTCCGCGACAGCCTGCGGACGGCGCTCATCAAGGCGCGCCCGGCTGCGAGTTTTCTCCAGGCGCTTGACTCGCAGCCTTCGGCCAGCCCGTCGCTCATCCCGCCCGCCGCCTCACCGCTCCCAGGTCCGCCCGATGGCAGGCTGGCTTCGCTGCCGCCGGGGAGTGTCCCGCTCCCCGACTCCGATCCGGATGCATTTGCCGCCGTCCGGACCGATGCGGAGCCTTTCCAGTTGACCTCGAGGGCGCCGTTGCCGGTTCCAGGCAAGCTGCCCTTCGATGGCCGCAACATCGCGGAAGGCCAGAGCCACGAGGCCCAAAACTTCGATCCCCGCCGCTTCGATCTTGACGCGTGGGGCGAAGCCGCCCAGGCGCTCTTCACGCCGTCGGCCGTTCCCGGCGCCGAGGAATGCGCATCAAGTCGTTATAGTTCAATAGATTATGAAAATAATCCGGCGGCAGCGATTGCATTGGTCGAAGCCGAGCAGGCAGCCACCAGCCTGAACCGTCTGGGCTCATTGAAACCGCTTGGGCAGTTGCGGGAGTCGTTCATTCTGGCCGCCGGGGACGATGGCTTGTGGATCATCGATCAGCATGTTGCACACGAACGGGTGCTTTTTGAAAAGATCCTGCGGGATCGCCAGGTGGAGCAGGTGCAGCGCCAGCGCCTGTTGATGCCTTTGCTGGTGGAGCTGAAGCCGGAAGAGATGGTGGTCTTTGCCCGCATCTCCAGGGAGCTCGAAAACAACGGATTCGAGGTGGAACCCTTTGGTCCTCATACGCTTGCGGTAAAGGCCGCACCTGTAGGGCTGGAAGGCGCGGAGCTGGAGCGCACCCTGGGCGAGGTGATCGAGCAATCCGCCTCAGACTCGGACGAATCCGTACAAAATGAAGAACTTACAAAGCTTCGCACGCGCATTGCCGCCTCCATCGCCTGCCATGCGGCGATCAAGGTGAATACCATTCTTGATCCAATCCGTATACAATGGTTATTGTTAGAGCTTGCGAAGACCAGCCACCCAACCAGCTGCCCGCATGGACGTCCAATCGCTTTGCTGTATTCCTGGAAGGAGATCCAGCGGGCCTTCCACCGGATTTAGGACCTTTGGAGCTGGGATCCCTAGGAAGGTGGCCGCCGCGCTCTCAGGAGCGCGGGTTGCAGGAGTGTGACTGGCGACCTGGAAGCGAGGTTTTTTCTTTGACAGCGGAACAACTGGAAGCATCGCGCGCCGAAAGGATGCGCCAGAACGGACTTGGGGCACTCACACTCGACGATGCCCGTACATGGTTGGAGGAGACGGGTTTGTGCCTCTTCTTGCCGCGGCGGCAATTCTCTTCGTTCATTGCCCCTTCCTTCGTTGAAGCTGTAGCCGGTGAGCGGAACTCATCCCCCGGCGCCAAGATTGTCGCCCTGGCGGAGGATCTGCTGATTCGCCTCGAATCGGAAGGCGTGGCAGTTCGCCTGAATCTGCTCGGACAGCCGGGAGAGCAGCCCGACTTTGTTGTAGCGGGTTGGGTTTTGCCCTATATCTACGCCCTTCGCGGTGACCGCGACTGGCGCCGCAGCCCGCAATTGACCGGATCGCGCCAGGTTTCTCCGCTGGCGATTCAAACCTACAAGCTGCTTGAGGCGGGCGACGCCAGCATCCCGCAGTTGAAGCATGCGTTGGGCCGCGAGGTAAGCGAATCCGCTGTCCTGCGCGCGATCACCGAACTCTGGCAGCAACTGCGCATCATTCCCGTCGTCTCCGCTCCCGGCAAAACGGCGCAATGGCAACTGCTGCGGCTGCGCTTCCAGAAGGCCATCGCCGAAGGCGCGTCCACATCCCAGGTTACGGCCATTTCCGTGCTCGCCTCCATTTACCTGCAAGCCGTGATCGCCGCCGGAATGGAAGAGGTGGAGCTGTTCCTGGCGCCGCTGACTGCGCGCAGCAAGGTGCGTGAGGTGCTCCGCGGCCTTGTGGCTACCCGGCAGGTGCACACCATTTCTCTGGGACACGCCCCGCAATACTACGTCGCCGGAACGCTGCCGGACTTTACGGCGCCTCCCACGATCTATGCCAGTTCGTCCATGCCGGCTTCATCGCGCTTCCTGCACTCCTTTGAGCACGAGGAAGAGGTGCGCGAAGCGAAGACGTCAACGTCTGTTCCCGCAACATCCTTCACTCTGGCTGAACTCCGGAGACCGGCGGAGATCCCGGCACCCCGGATCGCGGTCGAGGCTCCGTCACCGTCCAAGGAGAAGGTGCCCGAGGCGAAGCCGCATTTCAGCCGCCAGCTTGTCCGCTCCCGCGACCGCAAGCCGGCGAAAGGCCGCGCCAGCCGGGAAGTGCGCAGTGCGGCAGCGGGAACCGGCAGAGCGCGCGCCAATGGCGGCTCACGCCATGATCATGCAGCGCGCTGGGCGCGAGGAGCGGCGAAGAACGGTCACGGCAAGCGCAATGCGAGGCAGGCGGACAAAGGTTCCTCCAATGGGAGCCGGTTCCATGCCAACGGCAACTCCCGGACAGGCCGCTCGGCAAATGGCGCCTCGGCCTTGCGCGCGGCAACGCCTTCCGCGGCCAAGAGTATGCGTAACGGCCGCACCGCAGCCGGCAAATCCGCCGCCAAGACTGGAGCAAGGCGCGCCACCGCGGCGCGCAAGGATGCGCGCAAAGATGTACGCGCCGCTCGCGGCAGCCGCAAGCCGGCCTTGGCGACCGCGGCGAAAGCGGGCAACCGGGCGCGGTACGGCTTTACCGCATCTTCCAGGCAGCGGTCGAAGAAACGCGCATGAGCGCGGAAGAAAGCGGCATCGCGGCTCCCGGCACGGGACGGAAGGTGATCGTCGCCATCGACGGACCCGCGGGAGCGGGAAAAAGCACCATCGCCCGCCATCTGGCGCGGCACTTTGGCCTGATGAATCTTGAGACCGGCGCCATGTATCGGGCCTTCGCCCTGAAGGCCCTCCGCAAAGAGATCCCTTTGGATGACGGCAAGGCGCTCGAGCAACTCGCCCGCGAGACTTCCATCCGCCTTGAGCCCGGCGAAGAAGAGAACCGCGTTCTGCTCGACGGCGAGGACGTGAGCGGCTTCATCCGCAACCCGGCTGTGACTGACGCCGCATCGCGTGTGAGCGTCTTCCCGGCAGTGCGCGCATGGATGGTCCGGTTGCAACAGCAAGTGGGCGTGCAGGGCGGAGTCGTCATGGAAGGCCGCGACATCGGCACCGTCGTTTTTCCCCACGCCGAGGTCAAGATATTTCTCGATGCGGCTCCTGAAGTCCGCGGGCAACGCCGCTACGAGCAGATAGGCCAGCAGGCTTTCTCAGCCGCGCCGCCGCCTGAAGAGATCGTCCGCGACCTGCGCGCACGGGATGAGCGCGACCGCAATCGGGCGGATTCGCCCCTCAAGCCCGCGCCCGACGCGGTCATTCTGGATTCCACCCATATGACGCTGGAGCAGGCTCTCGCGGCGGCCGAAGCCATCGTCGTCGAGAAGCTGGGTCCGGCGAAGCAGGTTTGCTGAACCGCCGCCTGTGCTCTCGATCCCACTCCGACACCGAATGCGATAGGCTCTTAAGTATGGAGTTGACCTGCAGCCGTTGCCACCAGACTGTGCAGGCCGGGGATTGTTACTGCCCGGTTTGCGGTCTGCCGCAACTTGTTTACACGGCGGAAAGCTCCGCTGGAGCGGGACAGCCGGAACGCTGGGGCGAGGCGGTGCGGGATGCAAGCACAGTCGAGTGGAAACCGGCCTTGCGGTCGGCCATCGCGCTGGCTGTGCCGGCAGGGATGCTTTGTGCTTTTCTTACCCGCATCGGCCTGGTGGGGCCGCTATTGATGCCCATCGCCGCGGCCTGGGCGGTTGCGCTCTACATGCGCAATCGGCGGCCGGCGTGGATCACGATTGGAGCGGGTGCTCGCATCGGCCTGGTCACAGGCATTCTGGGCGGTTGGGCGGCCGCTTTCACCACGGGCGTCACGCTGTTTGCTACGCGCTTCTGGCTGCACCAGGGCAAGGCCTTCGATGATTTGTGGCAGAACCAGATCAACCAGGTGAGCCAGCAGCTCTCGTCCATGGGGTTCAACGTCCAGACCATTGCGGCCAACCGGGCGCTGATGCTGTCGCCGGAAGGGCGCGCGGGATCGATGCTTTTCGATACCGGTTTGCTGGCCATGGTCCTTCTCGCCTTTGCCATTGCCGGCGGCGCTCTGGGCGCGCGTTTCCTGGGCCGTCCGCGCCGGCCGGAGCAGTAGGGCCCAGGGCGGAAGAGCCTTTTCTGCGCGGCGATCGCCGTGCCCTTTCAAGACGCGATGGATGCAGCCGGCGCTATGTCCTGTCTCCGAAGTTCGCACCAAAAAAGCAGTCATCCTGAGCGGAGTTTGGCCCGCATTTGGGCCAAACGGAGTCGAAAGCCTGCCCTGAGCGAAGTCGAAGGGGCCCTGCATTTGGGATCTGCCATTTATATAACAAACTTAGAGACACTACTCTAGGTCTCCCCCTCGATATCGGAGCCATCCGGCATGGTCTGGCAGCGCGGACACCAGAACGTGACGCGCGCATGCGCGCCCTGCAAGCGCCTGCGAATCAATTCTCCGCAGCGCCGGCACGGCTCGCCGGCGCGCCCATACACCCACAGGCTGGCTCCTGGATCGGACGCATGGGTGGTGCGCCGCTGCTGCCCGCGATAGGTCACGATCGTGTCGCGGGAGTCCTCGAGCACATTGGCCTTCAGCAGCTTTTGCGCGCTGGCAATCGTCTTCGCCGCCTCCTCGCGCGGGAGCGTGTCAACGGCGCGGAATGGATGGAGGCCGTTGACAAAGCAGATCTCCGATTTGAAGACGTTGCCGATGCCGGCCAGCACCGATTGATCGAGCAGCGCGTCGGCCAGCGCTTGCCGCGGGCGTGCCAACAGGCGCTCCAGAGCAGCCTCCGCATCGAACTCCGCACTGAGCAGGTCGTTTGCCGCGCGGGCAATGTGCCGGTCGCGAGCCAGGGAGTGCTTCGTGTGCATGCGCGCTACCGGCACGCGAAAGCCCACCGCCTGGTACTCGCTGTTCTCGATCACGATGCGCATGTGCGTGCGTGCAAGCTGCCACCGCTCGCCCTGCCGGTAAATGTGCCAGCGACCGTTCATCAGCAGGTGCGAAGCGAGAATGCCCCCGCCGGAGAAATAGATCAGCAGCCACTTGCCGCGCGCCTCTACGCGATCCACCGTCTGTCCCACGAGCGGCGTGTCGTCGTTGAATCGCATCAGCCACGGGTAGGTGGAGCGAAAGCCGGTGACCGGCTTGCCAACGAGGGCACGGCCCAGGTTGCGCGCGGTGCGAAAGATGGTGTCGCCTTCAGGCATCTTTTATTGGACCTCGGGCCTGGCCGGCATGCTCTGCGCAATCGGCAGCGGGATGCGCCGCAGGTGCATCCCCAGCGGCCCAGGATGAAATCCCGCGTCCATGAGGAAGCGCGCCATTGGGTGCGCCGCCACCGGCTGCCCGTTGATCGTCGTGATCAGCACGCCCTCGTGGCTGCTGGCGCGCATTCGTTCCTGTCCGCGCGCGCACAGGAAATGCGCCAGCCCCGCGGCCGCCTGTGAACGCTCCGGTTCCTCGGCCGGTAAAAACACTAGTAGGTTGGGATTGCCGCGCTTGAGCCACGCCACCAATTGGCCATTGCGCAGAATGACCTCAGCGTAAACAGCGCGGGTGAGCACACGCGGGGCAAATTCGGAATCTTCATCCATCACCGGCAACTCCGGCCAGCGCAATACCGATCCATACGGGTTCGCCGGATCGGTCGCCGCCAACCGCACGAACTCCGGTTTCTCGGCCGGCGGCTCGGTGCGCAACTGCCGCAGCAGGTCCACCGCAGCCGGCAGCGCAAATTGCGTTGCGCCCAGGCCGCCAACGAAGTACCCGCGCCGTACCCGCCCGCTCTCTTCGAGAGCCTTCAGCACGTCGTACACGGCGCTGAATCCGCCGGGCACGTTCTCCGCCGCCACATGCTCGCGCAAAAGCACGCCGTAGCGGCTGAGCAACTGCAGCGCCAGCGCGTGGCTGCGCTCGGTAGTTGTATGAACCGAAGCAGGCACCTCAGGGGCTAAAGCCCCTCCCTTTTCGGATTTCTTATCGGCACGACTCAAGTCGTGCCCTGATACAAGACTCCGGGACGAGTGCAACGGCAACAAGGACCAACGCCCCTGCGCCGTGGGTGGCGTGGTGCGTCGCGAACGGAAGACCGCGCCCGTCTGGTATCGCCGCGGCGTGCGTGAGCTTTCGGGTCTGGCAATGTAGGCGCGCAAAGCGTGCAGCGAGTCGTTGGTGATGAGCCCGCGCCACACCAGGCTCCAAAGCGCGTCGATCGTCTCGCCGGGATAGCCGCCGCCTACGGCCAGATGCAGCGCATCGAAAAAGCTTGCGCCCGTGGACTCGAGCACGGCGAGCAACTTCTCCTCGCGCTCGGTCAGCGGTTCTACCAAAGGCCGCCTTTGCGCCAGCAAGGGCAGCTTGTCCGCGAGAAACAGCGCGATGCGCCCATCGCGCTCGCCAATCGGCTCGACTCCCGCCCATGCCACTTCGCCCGCGGCAATCAGCGTATCCAGCCCGGCCGGCGCGTAGTCCGCGATGCGCGCGGACAGAATGGAAGTCTCCAGCAGCGATGCGGGCAACGGCGCGCCCTGCAGGCTCTCGATGGCATCAAGCAGCGCGTCGAGATGCGCCGTGCCGGTTCGCCGCGGCGCGAGCACGCCCTGCCAATGCGTAAGGAAGCGCGCCAGGGTGTGCTGCTCCACCGGTTCCACTTCACGCCGCAGCTTGGCCAGCGACTTTCTGCGGATCTGCCGCAGGATCTCCGCATCGCACCACTCGCGATGCAAGCCTGGGCCCCCGGCGGATGATGTGTATCCGACGGGGTGTTGGAGCCCTCCGGGACGAAAGCCGCCTTCCAGCACGCGCCCCTCGTGCGCCAGTTGGCGCAGCGCAATCTCGACGGCCTCCGTGTCCAGCGCAAAGCGGTCCGCAGCCTCGCGCAGCGGAAACGGCCCATGCGTCCGCGCGTAGCGCCGCACCAGTTCCAGCACCGGGTGCGCGATTGGCTCAAGCAGCGCGGCAGCCAGTCCCGGCGGCAGTGGAATGCCCAACCCATCGCGGTAACGCGCGGCGTCTTCGGCGGCGATCAGCCGCTTTTCGCCGGCGATGCGCAGCTCCAGCAGCCTCTGCGAGCGAATGAGCCGGTCAACATGCGTCAGCAGCTCGGGGGCAGCCACGCGGCGGCCCAGCTCCTCGCGCGTCAGATCGCCCAGCCGCAGGCAAAGATCGTGGATGCCGTCGGCCGACCGGGCGCGGTAGTTCTCTGCCAGGCACTGCGCGGCTTCCTCAACCTCCGCGATCGCGCCGGCATCGAGCAGCTCCCGCAAATCGGCCTCGCCCAGCAGCTCGCGTAGCTGTTCCTGATCGATGGTCAGCGCCTGCGCGCGGCGCTCCGCCAGCGGCGCGTCGCCTTCGTACATAAAGTTCGCCACGTAACTGAAGAGCAGGGAACTGGCAAAGGGCGAAGGTTTTCGCGTCTCCACCACGTGCACGCGCACCTGCCGCTGCTCGATGGCGCGCAGCGTCTCAAGCAGCGCCGGCATGTCGAAGACGTCGCGCAGGCACTCGCGATAGGCCTCCAGAAGCAGCGGGAATTTGGGATAGCGCGAGGCCACGCTGAGCAAGTCGTACGACCGTTTGCGCAACTGCCACAGCGGCGAGCGCTGATCGGCGCGGCGGCGCGGCAGCAGCAGCGCGCGGCCCGCGGCTTCGCGAAAGCGCCCGGCAAACAGCGCCGTCGATCCCAACTGGCGCAGCACAAGCTGCATGGCTTCGGCTGACTCCACCAGAACCCAATCGGCATCGGGCGGTTCCTCGGTGTCAGGGAAGCGCAGCACGAATCCGTCGTCACCCCACAGCGCTTCCACCTCGGGCCCGCCGGCGGCGCGGATACGCGCGCTCACCGCCATCGCCCAGGGAATGTGGATACGCCTGCCGAAGGGCGTGAGCACGCACACGCGCCAGTCGCCCAGCTCGTCGCGGCACCTTTCAACAACAATCGTCCGGTCGTCGGGAACCTGGCCCGTCGCCTCGGCCTGGTCGGCGAGAAAACGGAGCAAATTTTCCGCGGCGCCGGGATCGAGGTCGTGCTCCGCGACGAGCCGCGTCAGCGCGGCCGGCTGCGGCAGAGCGCGCAGCTCGCGCACCATGGCGCCGATGCGCCGCCCGAACTCGAGCGGGCGTCCCGGGCCGTCGCCCTTCCAGAAGGGCATCTTGCCCGGCTCGCCGGGCGCGGGCGTCACCAGCACGCGGTCGTGCGTGATGTCGACAATACGCCACGTCGAGGCCCCGAGGATAAATGTCTCGTTGGGATGTGACTCGAAGACCATCTCCTCGTCGAGCTCGCCCACGCGTACCGGCTTGCCCTCAGTGAACGCGAGAAAGACACCGTAGAGTCCGCGGTCGGGGATGGTTCCGGCGTTCAGGATCGCCAATCGCGCCGCGCCGTCGCGCGCCGTCACCACGTTGCGCACGCGATCCCACGTCAGCCGCGGGCGCAGCTCGGCGAATTCATCCGAGGGGTAGCGGCCGCTGAGCAGATCGAGCACGCCCTCGAATGCCGGGCGCGAGAGCGAGCAGAACGGCGCCGCCCCGCGCACCAGGTCGAAGAGGAAATCGACGGAAACTTCGGTAGGAGCGGAGTCAGCGGAGTTGGCGGCGTTAGCGGAGTTCGTGTGACCCCAGTCCTGCGGCGTCTCTTCGTCGAAGAGATTTGCGCCGCCCTTCGATCTCCGATCTCGATTCTCTGCTCTCTTATTTCTGATCCTTGCTTTCCTCGGCGGCTGCGCTGCCGCGACGATCGCCACCAACTGTTGCGCCAGCACGTCCAGCGGGTTGCGCGGGAATCGCGTGGACTCGATGTGCCCCTCGTGCATGGCGCGCGTGACCGCCGCGCAAGCCACCAGGTCCGCGCGGAACTTGGGAAAGAGAACGCCCTCGCTCACCGCATCTACGTGGTGGCCGGCGCGGCCAATGCGTTGCATGCCGCTGGCCACCGAGGGCGGCGACTCGATCTGGATGACGAGATCCACCGCGCCCATGTCGATGCCCAGCTCCAGCGTCGAGGTCGCGCACAACGCGCGAATCTGCCCGGCCTTAAGCTGCTCTTCGATCACCGCGCGCTGCGCCGCGGCCAGCGAACCGTGATGCGCGCGGGCAATGGGCTCGCCGGCCAGGTCGTTCAACGCGCCGGCAAGCCGCTCGGCCGTCTGCCGCGCGTTCACAAACAGAATCGTCGAGTTGCGCTCGCGGATCAGCTCCAGCAGCCGCGGATGGATCGCGTTCCAAATGGAAACCCGCCGCGGCGTTTGAGAAGCCGGCCCAGAAGGAATCTCCTCCATCTCGCCCAGCCGCGCCATGTCCTCGACAGGAACCTCGATGCGCAGCTTGAGCTGCTTGGGCGCGGCCGCGTTGACGATGGTGACGGGACGGTAGCGTGGCTCGGCATTCACCGAGCCAGGGAACAGGGAACAGGGAACAGGGATCAGTGTTGGCTCCGAGATAGGTGCAACTCCGCTGCCCGCCCGGCCGAACGCCTCTTCGCTTCCCTCACTCGCAGAGCCAGCGGCTCCGCATTCCGTGATCTCGTTTCCTTGATTCGTTGTTCCCTCGTCTTCCTGTTTTTCTGATCCCTGATCCCTGATCCCTGTTCCCTGTATTTCCACTCCGCCCAGAAACCGCGCCACCTCTTCCAGCGGCCGCTGCGTGGCCGAGAGCCCGATGCGCTGCAGCGGCTTCGCCGTGAGCGCCTGCAGCCGCTCCAGTGTCAGCGCCAGGTGCGCGCCGCGCTTGGTGGGTACAAGCGCGTGAATCTCATCCACAATCACGGTGTCAACCGTGCGCAGCGCCTCGGCAGCCTGTGAGGTCAGCAGCAGATACAGCGACTCCGGCGTGGTGATCAGGATCTCTGCCGGATGCCGCGCGAACCGCGCCCGCTCGCGCTGCGGTGTATCGCCGGTGCGCACGCTCACCGTGGGCTCGTGGAAGGCGACGCCCATGCGCCGCGCCATGTTGGCTATCCCGGCGAGCGGCGAGCGCAGGTTCCGCTCCACGTCTACCGCCAGCGCCTTCAGCGGCGATACGTAAACAATCCGGCAGCCGCGCCCTTCGCGACCGTTTTGATCTCTAATCTCTGATCTCTGATCTCTGGCGCTGAGCATCAGCCGGTCCAGGCACCACAAAAACGCGGCCAGCGTCTTGCCAGTGCCCGTCGGCGCCAGAATCAGCGCATTTTCGCCGCGCGCGATCACCGGCCAGCCCATGCTTTGCGGCGCGGTGGGAGCATCAAAGACGGCCCGGAACCACGCCGCCGTTACGGGGTGAAAGCAGGCAAACGGGTCGGAAATCTCAGGCGGCTTGGGCGGGTGTGGGGACATGCTGCTCTCAAGAGAGTAGCGCAAAGGACTTGGCGAAGACAAAGCGAAAAATAGGGGTCAGCGGTCAGGTGCCAGGGGTTAGAAAAGGCAAAGTACCTGCGAAATCGCCGCGGCTACCCTTTGTGCCCTGAATTCCCAATCCGCGCCACGCTGAACTGCGCTCCGGCGAACAGGATCAGCCCCGAAATATACGCCCAGAACAACAGGCTCACGGAAACATAGAACGGGCCGTACATGCTCAGATCGATGTGAGGAATTACCAAGGCAAAGATGGATCGCGCGATCAGCCAAATGATGCCCGTGATGATCGATGTACGCATAACAGGCCGCCAGGGCACCTTTCGGTTGGGGAGCACGTAATAGACCGAGAATAAAAACAAAATTGCCGCTGCGCCGCTGGAGACCGTCAGGCAAATAAAAGCGACTCCACTGGAGGTCCCAACGATGAAGCCATTCGTGCTGTGGAAAGTGACGAAACCTAGAGCATCCTTTACCCACACGGTTACGCTCATGCTGAAGAGCGCGAGCGCGGCCATGAGAATTGCCAGCCCAAAGGCGATGGTCTGGTTGAAGAGGTAATTGCGGCTCTTGGCCACTCCCCATGCTTGATTGAGAGCTACTTCCAAAGGCAGAAAAATCCCCGTGCAGGCGATGAGAATCATCACGAGCGAGAGAACCTGCGCGCTCTTATGGTGGAGCAGCGGCAAAACGGCTTCATCGAAGATCGTGCCGACCAGCCAACTCTTATCCTTGGCTGCGGAAGGAAGATAGTAATTCACCATCTGATCGACCACGCCCCTCATTGCCTCCGAATGGAAAACCGAAAGCGCCAGCGTGTAGAGCAGCACGACAAACGGAATGAACGAAATGATCGCGTTGGCCGCCACGCTGAACGCGAACGTGTGCACCTCGCTGTCGAGCAAATACGCGATGAGCGCCGTGCCGTTTTTGCGCCAGCGGTACCATTTGGATTGCGCGACCGGCTGTGATGGTCCCTTTGCGGCCTCGGCCAGAGCCGCCCCGGCACTCTCAATGTCGGCGACGACATCGGATGCAACGTCAGATGCGGATTTCAAAGCATCAGCCACGTGTCAATCCCTTTTACGGTCAAATATTCTCCGCGGTTCCAGCGCAGGTTGCGGATGCAGGAAGGCGCTCCTTCAAGGATAGCCCTTTACGGGACCCGTATGATGCGCACGATCGGCGCAGCGTCCCGTTCATGGCTGTTGGACGCGCGAACCACCCCGGTTCAGCTTGTCCAGCGCCCACCGCGCGGCAGCGCGCAAACCCTCGTCGGCTGCCGCCGCCCACGCTTCCAGCCGGGGCGCAAACCGCGCCTGCCCGCTGTTGCCCATGGCGACGGCCACGTTGCGCTTGAGGCCCAGGAACCCCGCCCTGCGTACCGGCGAGCTGTTGAATCGCCGTTTGAATTCCGCCTCGTCGATTTCCGCCAGCCACTCCAGCGCGGGGTTGATGAGTTCCTTGCGCGGCTCCAGTTCCGCGTCCACTGCCGCCGGCCCGTTTCGCAGCGCCTTTCCATTCCACGGGCACACATCCTGGCAGATGTCGCAGCCGAAGACCTGCCGCCCCATGCCCTCCATGAGCTTCTCCGCAATCGGCCCCTTGTGCTCGATGGTCAGGTAGGAGATGCATCGCGAGGCATCCATCTGGTAGGGCGCCGTGAGCGCATTCGTCGGACAGGCCTCGATGCACCGCGTGCAACTCCCGCAGCGGTCGAGCTCCGCTCTTTGAACTTTTGGACTCGCTTCGAGAGAGGTCAGCAGCACCGCCAGAAATCCGAACGACCCCAACTTGGGATGGATCACGCACGTATTCTTGCCGATCCACCCCACCCCGGCCGCCGCTGCAAGTGCGCGCTCCACCACAGGCCCGGTGTCGACGTACGCGCGCGACTCGAACTCGCCAAGCTGCGCGTGCAGTTCCGCCTCAACTTTGCGCATCCGCTTCAGCAGCACCTTGTGATAGTCGGTGGGCCGCCGCTCGCCCCGCTCACCGTTCCGGCTGGGCATCAAACGGCTTGTCCACGCGTAACGCGCAATCCACCCACTCCGTGGGTCTGGCGTTTTGGTTGAGAGTGGCGCGCCGGGGAAAAGGTAATTCGCAAAGCAAACCAGCGCCGAGCGCGCCCACGGGAAGGGAACTGCGACACGTTCCCGCGCCAACCGCCCATCTTCCGCTTTTCGTTCCAGGTAGCGCATCGTTCCCGCGCGGCCCGCGCCCACCCACTCGCGAAAACGGCGCGCGTCGCGAGCTTCCGCCGCATAGGGCAGCGCCACCAGGCCTGCCTCGGCAAATCCCGCCCCAAGCGCCAGCTCCCGCGCCTGCTCCTGCGTCAGGTAGAGTGCCGAGCTGGTTCGGAAATTCACCATGGAACTTTGCCGCGCTTCTTTGCGTATGGGCGAATGACTGCTTAACTCCCGCGTAAATACAGGATATTTCCAAGCGGTTGAATGTGGATACGTTGTATGACGTTTCGTTGCGCAGCGCGGCAGGGAGGTTCCATGGCCGAAACAAATCTTCACAAAGATGCAACATGCACGGTAGCGTGCGGGTTTGCGGAACTGGTGCGGGGCAACGATGACTTGCTGCTCAAAGAACTCATGCCGGTGGTCCGCTGCCACCACGTCGAGCTCGACATCGGGTCCGTCAAGCGCATTGACGCCGGAGGGCTTTCGGCATTGATTGCTTTGTATTGCGAGGCGCGCAAAGCCGGGAACAGCCTTACTGTTTCGCGCCCTGGCCGCCATGTGCTGGAGATTCTGCGAGTGGTGGGGCTGGACGAGATTCTGTTGGCGCAGCACGAAGACGAAAGACGGATGCGGCAGGCAGAGTTGATTGAAACCGCGGCTTAGAGCCTGTCATGAGCTTTCCCGCGTGTGATAAAATCAGGCTGAATCTCCGCACATTCCAAATTAGAGCGGCGATGTAAGGGGAAGCAATGTCGCAGGGTTTCGTGTATCGCACGCGGCTGATTTTCTATTACAAAAGACTTTCGGCGGGTCCCGATTTTTTGATGTGGAAGCTGAAAGGTTCGCCGCTTAGACGGATCCCGCACCTGGTCAAGCGAGCAGTGGTACGGGAGTATGCCGAGCGGTTCCACCTTCCGGTGCTGATCGAGTCGGGTACGCAATATGGGCAGATGATTAGCGCCGTGCGGAAGCAGTTTCGCGAGGTTTATACGATCGAGCTGGATGACACGAACTACAGCCGGGCGGTAAAGAACTTCGCCGGTCACAAGAATGTTCACGTCATTCACGGAGACAGCGCGGTGGAGTTGCCCAGGCTGCTCAAATCCATCGCGGATCCGTGCCTGTTCTGGCTGGACGGCCACTCCGACAAAACGCCGATCATGGATGAGTTGCGGGCGATCTTCAGCCATAAGCCGCACCAGCACGTGCCTTTGATCGACGATGCGCACTGCTTCGGTACGAGTCTGTACTACCCCACGCTCGATGCGGTCAAAGAGTTGACCGAGCAGATGAATCCCGGCGCAACGGTTGAAGTGCGCGACAACATCATCCGAATCCACAATGAAAACTCTGTTCAGCAGGACTGATTCCGCCTTGGATGCGATTCCGGCGCGATCCGGCCGCAACGCTTGGCGAAAGAGGCATTTACGGCTGACCGGAGCGCAGTGCGTACACCGCATCGCGTTTCGGAATACGGTACTGCTTCTCCCGAATCAGGAGTGGCGGCTCATCTTTCTCCACCCGTGTGACCCATAGCACAGGCAATCCTAACCCTCAGACGATATTCGTACATACGACCGATCAACGCCGCGAAAAGCCGTCGCAGATCCGGGTAACTTTCACGTTCAGCCCCTGTAAAGAACGCCAATGGCGTGCTGGGCCCCCGTTCCGTTACCCTTTCATGTGGACAAGTATTGCGGAATCCCAAGATGGAGGCTTTACCCATGACGCAGGGCGTTCTGGAGCAGGCGTCTGCCGAAAAGGCGGGCTCGACTTCAACCAAGTATGTTTATTTCTTCGGCGGCGGCAAAGCCGATGGCAACGGCAAAATGAAGGACGTGCTGGGCGGCAAAGGCGCCGGCCTGGCTGAGATGACCAATGCCGGTCTGCCGGTTCCTCCCGGATTCACCATTCAGACCGAGGCCTGCCGCGAGTACATGCGCGGCAAATTGAGCCCGCAGATCGAGACCGAGATGCTCGACGCTCTCGAAAAACTGGAAAAGATGCAGGGCCAGAAGCTCGGCGCGGGCGAAAATCCGCTGCTGGTCTCGGTCCGTTCCGGCGCCAAGTTCTCCATGCCCGGCATGATGGACACCATCCTCAACCTCGGCCTCAACGACCAGGCCGTCGAAGCGCTCGCCAGGCGCAGCAATAATCCCCGCTTTGCTTATGACTCCTACCGCCGCCTCATCCAGATGTTCGGCGACGTGGTCCTCGACATTCCCAAGAAGAAGTTTGAGCACATTTTTGACGGCGTGAAGGCCGCCGCGAAGGTCAAGTTCGACTACGAGCTCCAGCCCGACGCGCTGCAGAAGATCATTGCCGAATATAAAAAGCTGGTGAAAAAAGAGACCGGCAAGGACTTCCCGCAGAACCCGCTCGATCAGCTCGTCGCCGCCCGCGACGCTGTCTTCAGGAGCTGGCAAAACGAACGCGCCAAGACCTATCGGCGCATCAATCACATCGACGACTGGCTCGGCACAGCGGTCAACGTGCAGGCCATGGTCTTCGGCAACCTGGGCGTGAACTCCGGCACCGGCGTCGGCTTCACGCGCAATCCCGCCACCGGCGAGCACATGTTCTTCGGCGAGTACCTGATGAACGCGCAGGGCGAGGACGTGGTCAGCGGCGTGCGCACTCCGCTTTCCATCAGCGAGCTCCAAAAGGCGATGCCCAAGGTCTACGGCCAGCTCAAGGACATCACCAAGCGCATGGAAAAGCACTACCGCGACATGCAGGACTTCGAGTTCACCATCCAGGATGGCAAGCTCTACATGCTGCAGACGCGCAACGGCAAGCGCACCGGCCTGGCCGCCGTCCGCGTGGCCATCGATATGGTCCGCGAGGGCCTCATCACGCAGGAAGAGGCCATCTTCCGCGTCGAGCCCAACCAGCTTTACGATTTCCTGGTTCCGCGGCTCGTCGAAAAGGGCGAGAAGGTTGAAGTGCTCGCCACCGGACTGCCGGCCTCGCCAGGCGCTGCCGTCGGCCAGATCGTCTTCACCGCCGAGGAAGCCGTGAAGCAGCACCAGAAAGGCTGGAAGTCCGTGATCCTGGTCCGCGGCGAGACCACCCCTGAGGACATCGCCGGCATGGAAGTGGCAACCGGCATCCTGACCTCGCGCGGCGGCATGACCTCGCACGCCGCCGTCGTCACCCGCGGCATGGGCAAGTGCTGCGTGGCCGGCGCAGGCGACTGCGTGGTCGACGAAGCCAAGAAGGAGCTGCGCGTCAAGGGTAAAACCTTCAAGCACGGCGACTACATCTCGCTCGACGGCACTACCGGCCGCGTGATCGCCGGCCAGCTAAAAACGCTCGACGCCCAGCCCGACGATCCCGATCTCGTCAAGTTCATGAGCTGGGTGGATCCGGTGCGCAGGCTCCAGGTCTGGGCCAATGCGGATATTCCGCGCGACGCCAAGAAGGCCCGCGCATTTGGCGCCCAGGGCATCGGCCTCTGCCGCACTGAGCACATGTTCTTTGCCGAAGACCGCATCGAGCACATGCGCGCTATGATCCTGGCCGACAACGAAAAGGATCGCCGGGCGGCTCTCAAGAAACTGCTGCCCATGCAGCGCGCCGATTTCGCCGGCCTCTTCAAGGCCATGGAGTCGCTGCCCGTGGTCATCCGTACCATCGACCCGCCGTTGCACGAGTTCCTGCCCAAGCGCGAGGACCTGCTGGTTGAAATCCAGCACCTGGTAGACACCAAGCCTCGCTCCCCCAAGCTCAAGGAACTGCGTACGCTGCTGGCTCGCGTGGAAGAGCTACATGAGATGAACCCCATGCTCGGCCTGCGCGGCTGCCGTCTCGGCATCACCTTCCCTGAGATTACCGAGATGCAGGCGCGCGCCATCATCGAGGCCGCGGTCGCGGTCAAGGCCAAGGGCGGCGATCCGCATCCCGAGATCATGATCCCGCTCATCGGCTCCATCGAGGAGATGCGCAACCAGGCAGCCATCGTTCGCCGCGTGGCTGAAGAAGTCTTCAAGGAGAAGGGCGAGACGGTCGACTACAAGGTGGGCACCATGATTGAGATTCCTCGTGCCGCTTTGACCGCCGATCAGATCGCCGAAGAGGCTGAGTTCTTCAGCTTCGGCACCAACGACCTCACGCAGACCACCTTCGGCATCTCGCGCGACGACATCAACAACTTCCTGCCGGCCTATCTCAAGCTCGGCATCTTCAAGCAGGATCCATTCGCCACCCTCGACCAGGCCGGCGTGGGGCAACTGGTGAAGATGGCCGTAGCCAAGGGCCGCAATACCAGGCCCAATCTCAAGGTCGGCATCTGCGGCGAACATGGCGGCGATCCCGAGTCCGTCAAGTTCTGCCACAAGATCGATCTCAACTACGTCTCCTGCTCGCCCTTCCGTCTGCTCACCGCACGCCTCGCCGCGGCGCAGGCCGCCCTCGAAGAAAAGCTCGGCGCCCAGGGCGGCAGCAAGTAACCGCAACCCGGTTGTAATCACCTCGGGGGCGCGGCCATTTGGCCGCGCCCCCGTTGCATCTGGGCTTGAACGCGGCGGCTATGATTGATCTGGAGCGTTTTCTTTACTGCTGCGCGCCATTCGCCGGAACAAACAATATGCCGAACTTTCCGCACGAGATGTTGCGCGAGATCTACGAGCAGCCCCAGGCTTTGCGGCGCACTCTCAATCTCTATCTGGCCGAGCAGCGCCTCAAGCCTGATGTCGCCGCTGCGCTGGCAAGCTGGCCCAACGCGGCCGGAGAGATTCTGATCGCAGCCAGCGGCTCCAGCCGCCACAGCGGCCTCTACGGCGAAATTCTCCTCGAAGACCTTTGCGGCCTGGCCGTCGATGTCGAGTACGCGAGCGAGTACAGTTGCCGCGGAGGCCCCGATTTCATCGACATCCGCCATCCCAGCGTTCTCGTTCTCTCGCAGTCCGGTGAAACCAGCGATACGCTGGCCGCGCTCGCCGAGGCGCGCCGCCAGGGCCACAAGACCCTCGCCATCACCAACGCAGCTGCATCGACGATGGCTACCGAGGCCAACGTCTCCATGCCGCTGGCCGCGGGCGTTGAAAAAGCCATCCCCGCCACTAAGAGCTTCACCTGCCAGTTGGCCGTGCTCTACCTGCTCGCGCTCTACCAGGGCGCGCGCCTCGGCCGCATGGACTCCATCGCAATCGCCGCGCACATCGACGAATTACTCTCACTGCCCGCCCTGCTCGAAGCGCAACGCGACTCGTGGCGCGGCCAGACAGCTGCCCTCGCGCGCAAGTACTCATCCGCCGCAACCTTTCTCTATCTTGGCCGCGGCATCCACTACGCCATCGCCCGCGAAGGCGCGCTCAAGCTCAAAGAAGCCTCCTACGTCCACGCCGAGGGCTATCCGGCGGGCGAACTCAAGCACGGTCCCAACGCGCTGGTCAGCGACCGCGTGCCTCTTGTTGTACTGGCCACCGTCGATCACGCGCTCGAGGCCTCCGTTTTGCGCTTTGAAAAAACGCTGCAACTGCTCGCCGACATGAAAACCCAGGGCGCGCGTGTCATCGCGCTCTCGAACGCCGGCGACACGCAGGTTGCCCGCCTCGCTGACGACTGCATCCCCGTCCCGGCGGCCACTGAGTATCTTCTCCCCATCCTCGAAGTCGTCCCGCTGCAGCTCTTCGCGTACTTCATGGCTCTCGAACACGGCGTGGACGTCGACCGTCCGCGCAATCTTTCCAAGGCAGTCGTGGAGAAATAGCTTCGAGAAGGGCGCGAGCTGAAAGAAGAAACCACGCGCTAAGAGCTAAAAGCTGTCTTTCCCTCGAAGTGCGCCTCAATCTCCTCCAGAGTCTTGCCCTTCGTCTCCGGCAGGAAAAATACGGCCACCAGGAAATACACCGCCGTGAAGCCGGCAAAGAGGAAGAACATGGACGAATAGCCGTGCTTGCTTACGAAGGGCAGAAAAATCGCGGCCAGCGTGGTCGACACCATTTGGTTGATCACCAGCGCGATGCTCATGCCGTTCGACCGGATGCGCGTGGGCATCAACTCGCTAAGCGCCAGCCACACCACCACGCCCGGCCCCATTGCGAAGAACGCCATGAAGGCATAAAGCCCAAGGGCCACCAGCCAGCCATGGCCGGCCTCGGGCACGCGCCCGATAAGCGCCTTCTGAATCACCAGCGGTGCAGATTGAGCGGCCTGCAAATTCGCAAACGGATTCTTGAACAACGCCTCGATCCGGTTTGCCGGCGCGCAGCTCGCGCGTGCGATCTCGATCGGCGCGGCTGCCGCATCGTCTGACCGCACAAAGCTGGTGGCTGCGGTGAATCCTCCGTAGGAATAAATAATCGCCAGCGACGCGCGCTCGCTGTCGATGCCACGGCCCGCATTGCCCTGCGCCGCCAGCAGCCTGCTTGCCTCAGCCGGATCGAAGCGCAGCGTCAGCTCCTGGCTCGGCCCCACCAGCGCCTGCACCGCGTTGCGGCAATCCACGGTCAACTTTTCCGCCCTCCTGAACAGCAAGCCCACGCCTGCCAGCGCGACGATCACGCCGCAGGTGCCCATCACCAGCAGGAACTTGCGCCCCTTGCGGTCAACCAGCATCATGCCGATCGTGGTAGTGAGAAAATTCACCACCGTGAAAATCACATAGCCCCAGTGCGCTTGGAGATCGCTCAAACCGCTCTGCAGCAGGATGCCTGTGTTATAGCCAATGATCGAGTTCACTCCCGTGGCCGTGTTGCAGAATAAGATCACGCAGGCCAGCAGGAAGGGGATCAAATATTTGCGCCCCAGCAGCGAGTCCCGCGCCTGTTGCCCCGCCGTCGCCCGCGCCGCGTGCGCCGTGGACTCCATCTCTTCGAGTTCCAGCGCGGCCTGCTGCGGGCTGCGCGACCTGAGAAGCGCTGCGTAGGCGCGCTCTTTTCGTTCCCGCCGGAAGAGCCAGCGCGGCGACTCTGTGACGAACAAGCTGCCCAGCACAAACAGAACGCCGGGAGGCAGCGACACCCAGAAGATGCTCCGCCACGCATGGTCTTTGAAATGGAAGAGCGCCGCCGCATCGCCCAGCTTTTCAACCGCGGCTACGCGGTAGCTGAAATACATCCCAATCAGCGCCGCGGCCACGATGCCCAGCGTCAGCATCCACTGGAAGATTGCCGTGCCTTTTCCCCGGCTCGACGCCGCCAGGCACTCGGCCAGGTACAGCGGAACCACTACGCCGATCAGCCCGCCGCTCATCCCTTGCAGCAGCCGCCCGAGGAACAGCGGTCCATAGCCATGCGAGAGCGCGATTACCGGAATGCTCACGACAAACGCGCATCCGCTCGCGATCATCAGCGGCTTGCGCCCCATCCAGTCGGCCAGCAGCCCGGAAAACAGCGTGGAAAACACGCTGCCCAGCAGCACCGCGGCCACAATCACCGAAACCTGCGCATTCGTCAGTCCTGAGGTTGCCTGCAGATAGGGCACAGCGCCGCCGATGATCCCCACGTCGATCCCGTAGAGCAAGCCGCCCAGGCCCGCCACCAGCAGCAGGAATGCGTTGTAGCGCCGCATCGCGGCGGTCGTAGTAGAGGGCGCGAATCCGGCTGCGTTCACGGGAAAATCTTCCTCTCGCTCATCGGCACTCGTCTGGCTCGCTGCATCTCTTGGCAAGCTGGCCCAACGCGGCCGGAGAGATTCTGACCGCAGCCAGCGGCCCACTAAGACACACAATTCCTGTGCCGGCCCGGCGGCGCGGAGATTGCGGCGATGGTGTCGGTAGCCCGCCCTGTCTCGACCCTAAATCTGTGTCTAGGCATGCCATGCGTCTGGATCCATTGTAGTGAGCAACAACGAACAGAAGTCATGCCGCTCAATTTTCCTATTGCATTCCCATAGAAGGCAGTGTAGAGTAGTCGTATTGGTTGCCAACAGGAGGATGGGATGGGCGAAAAAATCGACGTTTGGCAGGGAACTCTGGGCTTGATGATCCTCCGCACCCTTGAATCCATGGGGCCGCAGCACGGCTACGGGCTGGCGCGGCGCATCGAGCAGACCAGCGGCGACCTGCTGCAGTTGAACTACGGCACCCTCTATCCTGCTTTGCTCAAGCTGGAGCAGGAGGGCTACATCCGTTCGCGCTGGGGCGCGTCGCAGAACAACCGCCGGGCCAAATTCTACGAGCTCACCAAAGCCGGCCAGCGCCAAGCCAGGAAAGCGGCCGCCGAGTGGGAGCAGACCACCGCCATTCTTGCCCGTTTTCTTGCCCCAGCCCACGAATCCTGAGGAGGCCTCATGCGAAAACTTCGATCGCTCTGGATGCGTCTCATCGGCCTGTTCCGCGCCGCCAGCTCCGACGCCGAGTTCGACGACGAGCTTCAATCGCATATCGCGCTGGCCACCGAAGACGGCATCCGCTCCGGCCTCGCTCCCGCCGAAGCCCGCCGCCAGGCCCTGCTTCGCCTGGGCGGCGTGGAGCAGACACGCGAGGCCTATCGCGAAAGGCGAGGTCTGCCCTGGCTGGAAGCGCTGGCGAGGGACTTTGCCTACAGTGTGCGCAGACTAAGCAAACATCCTGGTGTTACGGCCGTCGCGGTGCTCTCGATCGGCTTGGGCATCGGCGCGAACGCCACCATCTTTTCCCTCGTCAACCGGCTCATTCTCCGTCCCGCGCCGGTCGGCGATCCATCCACGCTGTTGGCGTTGCAGCAGGGAAACGGCGGCTTCACGACATTTTCGTGGCTGCAATACATCGATCTTCGCGAGCAGGCGAAATCCCTCTCCGGTGTAGCGGGCTACTTTCCGTTTGTGCCCGCCTCCGTCGGCGGCAGGGGAGAACCGGAACACGTGAATGGTCAGGCGGTTACAGTAAACTTCTTCGACGTGACTCAGTTGCGCATGTTGCACGGGCGCGGCTTTGTGAATAGCGAAGAGCATGAGCCGGTAGTTGTGCTGGGCGCGAACCTCTGGCGACGCCGCTTTAACGGCGATCCTGCAATCTTGGGACGGACGGTGACCATCTCCGGCCACGCGTTTACCGTAGTGGGCATTGCTCCGGCGGCCTTCCATAGTGTTGACCAGATGATCGACGCCCAATTCTGGGTGCCGCTGGACTGGATACGCCAACTAACCCCACTCCCTGTCGACATGACTGCTCGCGATATTCAATGGCTGTTGGTCGTTGGCCGGCTGCGGCCCGGAGCGACGCGCAAGCAAGCGGCGGCCGAGCTGAAAGCGCTTAGCCAACGGCTTGCCTCGGCCTACCCAAAGACCGATCAAGACGACGCCTTCACCTTCGGGCAGGCGGGGACGCCGTTGGGCGACATGGGTCCGGTGCGGATCTTTCTAGCTGCGCTCTCGGTCGTGGCGCTGCTGGTGCTGGCGATCGCAGGCGCGAATGTGGCCAATCTGTTGTACGCTCAGGCCGCCGGTCGGGAGCGCGAGATGGCGGTGCGCCTTGCATTGGGCGCCACGCGCGGCCGGCTGCGGCGGCAGATGCTCATGGAGAGCCTCTTGCTGGGGCTGGGCGGCGGTCTGCTGGCTGTGCTTCTCGCTTCGTGGTCCACGTCAGCGCTCTCGGCGCTCCACTTGCCCGTACAGCTCCCTCTCGACATGAACATCCAGGTAGACTGGCGCGTGCTGCTCTTTACATTCGCGTTAAGCGTAGCCAGTGGGCTGCTGCTGGGAGCAGCCCCGGCGTGGGCCGCAGCGCGTCCACAGATGGCCAACGCGCTGAAGGGCGAAGATGCACTGGCCCGGCCGGGCCGCCGCTTACCTTTGCGTAATGTGCTGGTGGTGGCGCAGATCGCCATGGCGTTGGTTCTGCTTTCGATGACAGGGCTCTTTCTGCGCAGCCTGCAAAGCGCCGCCGGCATCGATATAGGCTTCCGCTCCAAGGGCCTGCTCATGCTGTCGATCGATCCCAGTGAGCATGGCTATACCCCTGAGCGCACCGTTGCGTTTCTCGCCCAGTTACGGGAGCGCGTTGCAGCGCTGCCGGGGGTAATCTCGGCGGGGTGCACAGACTTTATGCCGCTTTCGACCTTGGGCGAACGCGCTGGCTTCCACGCTGTTGGACAACAGAACTCCGGGAAAAAAGATACTCAAGCTGACGTATATATGGCATCTCCCGGCTACTTTGAGACCCTGGGCATTCCGCTCGTTGCCGGCCGCGACTTCGGCGGGGAAACGGCCGCCGGTCCCAAGACCGCCATCGTCAACCGGGCCTTCGCCGAGCGCGTGTTCGGGGACAAGAATCCCGTAGGCGAGCACCTATCCGGCGGTTTCATACGTGAGACCTACGAGATTATCGGCGTGGCCGGCAACGTCAAGTCGCGCGAGTTGAACGAGGAGTCTCAGCCGGTTGTCTACCGCTCGCTTGAGCAAAGCATCGCCGGCGCACCCTCCATGTTTGGCTATACGCTGGTGGTCCATACCGCGGGGAACCCCGCGGCAATGAAGGCGGCGGTACGGCACGAGGTCCATGTCCTCGATCCCACCATGGCCGTCTTCAATGATGAGACCATGGAGGAGCATGTTCGTTCGGCCTTCTTCCTTCCCCACCTGGCCGCCGCCCTCTTCGGCACCTTTGGCTTCATTGGCCTGGTGTTGGCAGCCGTAGGCCTGTACGGCGTCATGAGCTACGCGGTTGGCCGGCGTACGCGCGAGATTGGCATACGCATGGCGATGGGCGCGCAACCGGGCACGGTCGAGCGCCTCTTCCTGCGCCAGGGGCTGGTGCTTACACTCATTGCCATTGCGCTAGGCTGGCCGGCCGCTTGGATGTTATCCAAACTGGCTGCCAGCTTTCTCTATGGCATTCAACCCCACGACGGGCTCACCTTCGCTGTGGTGCCGCCGTTTCTGATTGCCATCGCCCTTGCCGCGTGTTGGATCCCCGCCCGCCGCGCCGCTTCCATCGATCCCATGCAGGCGCTGCGGACCGAATAACGGCGCGTCCCGCGAATGAGCATTTAGAGCCTTGCGCCTCACCCAGCTTTGTCTGCCCCACTTCGCTCAGCCCGGCGTGGCCGCTGCGCTGACAGGCTAAAACCATGCGAGCCCGCAGTCTACAATGGTCGCAACACGCTCAAGCGCTCGACTCCTTGAGCCGAAGGCGGTCGCAATTGCTGAGCTTCAATCGTTTCGCTGCATTGTCGTTTGGTTTCGCGCCGACGTTCCTCACCTTCATTTGCTTCGCGGCTCTGGCCGCCGCGCAAACGCCGGTCCGGCTGCTGCCCGCGCCGCGGGAAGCGCATTTTGGGCAAGCCGTCGGCCTGCCCGCCAGAATTCTCGTCACCGTCCCCGGCCATGAAGCGGAAGACGAATTTGCCGCGCGCGATTTGGAGGAGGCGCTCAAGCGCATCCCGCCGGCCGGCGATGAATCCCACGCCGCGCAACCTCCCTATCGCGTCACGCTTCTCCGCACCGGTTCCGCCGCCGCGAAATCCATCCTGGCGCGAAACAAGCTCTCCTTCGATCCGGTCATGGAATCGGAAGGATACGTGCTGGTCGTCGAACCGCGCGAAGCAACCATCGTGGGCACAACCGGCTCGGGCGTCTTTTACGGCGTGCAGACCTTCAAACAGTTGCTGCCTCTGCCCGGAGCGCCGCGCGTGCTTCCCACCGGCACGGTGCGCGACTGGCCGGCCATGCAATTCCGCGGCATCCACGACGATCTCTCCCGCGGCCCGTTCCCCACGCTCGACTTTCAGAAGCGCCAGATTCGCGTCTTCGCCTCCTTCAAAATCAACATCTATTCGCCCTACTTCGAGCACACGCTTCTTTATCCCGATCATCCGCTGGCAGCGCCTCCGGGCGGCTCACTTACGCCGGCACAGGCCGCGGAACTGGTCGCCTACGCCCGCCAGTATCACGTCACCATCGTGCCCGAGCAGGAGTCCTTCGGCCATCTGCACGGTGTGCTCAAGTGGGAGCTCTACCAGGATGTGGCGGAAACGCCGCACGGCTACGTGCTCGCGCCCGGTCAACCCGGCACGCTGCCGCTCATCAAGGATTGGTTCACGCAGATTGCCGCGGAATTCCCGTCGCCCTTCATCCACATCGGCGCCGACGAAACCTGGGATTTAGGCGTGGGCCGCACGCACGACGCAGTCGCGCAGCAAGGCTACGGGCCGGTCTATGTCGCCTTCCTCAAGCAGATTCACGACGAGCTGGCGCCGCTCAATCGCCGCCTGCTCTTCTGGGGCGACATTGGCGACGCCAACCCCGGCGCGGTCGCCGGTCTGCCCAAGGACATGATTGCCGTGCCCTGGGATTATTCGGACCAGACGAGCTTCGACAAGCTCATCGAGCCCTTTGCAAAAAACGGCATCGAAACGTGGGTCGCTCCCGGCGACTCCAACTGGAATGAGGTCTTTCCCGTTGCCCGGACCGCGCTTTGGAACATTCAGGGCTTCATTCGCGACGGCCAGCGGCTGGGATCCACCGGCGCGCTCACCACGGTCTGGAACGACGATGGCGAAGGCCTCTTCAACATGGATTGGTACGGCGTGCTCTTTGGCGCGGTAGCCGCGTGGCAGCCCGGCCCGAGCTCCATCGCCGATTACCAGGACGCCTACGGCCAGGCCTTTCATCTCGACCCCAGCGGCAAGGTCAATTCAGCCGAAAAGGAGCTGATGGCCGCTCAGGAAGCCATCGCCAACGCCAACACCGGCATGACCAGCGATGCGCTCTTCTGGCTCGATCCCTGGAGCGCGCAAGGCCAGAGCGTATCGGCAAAGCTGCTGCCTCAGGCGCGGGATTTGCGTCTGCACGCGGAACAGGCCATCGTGCTGCTTGACCAGGCGCGCCGCGACAATCCAAACCTCGCCGAGCCCGATGCGCTTGCCGCCATGGACTTGGGCGCGGGCCGTCTCGATCTCATTGGCCTCAAATTCGAGCTTGCCCAGGAAATCGCCGCGGCATACGCGCTCGCTGTGACCCGGCAGCACGACAAGACGCAAAGCTCGGCACAAAACAATCTGATGAACGAGATCAGCGGCGGCAACGGCCGCTGCCAGGACCTGCGCGACGCCTACTCGGCCGTGAAGAGCGAGTATAGCCAGGTGTGGCTCGCCGAGAATCGCCCCTATTGGCTCAACAACGTCACCGTCCGCTACGACTTGGAGATCGAACGGTGGCAGCGGCGCGGCGACCAGTTTGCGGCAGCCATCTACAACTGGCAGAATGGCCAGGACCTGCCTCCGCCCGCGGCCTTGGAGTTGCCCGCTCCCGCTGACGGCGCGCACTAATGGGTTTCATTTGCTGTCCGGCTTTTTTATTCAACCCGCATTCAGGGCCTCTATTTTTGGGGAACCTTACTGCCCGCGCCGGAACCATGCAGATAACTGTCCTCAAGAAATTCCTGTCCCTCAATGGCGCCGGAGATGCACACTAGACCTATGTTCGACCGCTCTACCCAACGCGAGATGCCCGTCGTTTTGCTCATTGACGACGACTTGGTCAGCCGCGAGGTCACAGCCACGATTCTCACCATGAGCGGTTATACCGTCCACACCGCCGTCAGCGGAGCCGGATCGATGGAAATGTTCGGCGCCACCCCAACCTTCCGGCCGGACGTGATCCTCATGGACGCGCAGATGCCCGGCCTGAGCGGCGCTGAGTTGATCGCGGAGCTCCGCGCCCGCGCCAGGGCCCTCATCTATGTCGTCAGCGGCAGCGAACCTCCGCCTGAAATAGCTGCTATGGCGGATGGTTTCCTGCTCAAGCCTTTCGATGTCGATGCGCTTCGCAGGCTGCTGCACGAGCACAAAACCGCAGCCCCTTCCCCCTTGCTCGATCCCAATGCGCCCGTCGTCAGCGCTGAGGTCCTCGCCCAGTTGCGCAAGGTCATGCCGGAGTCCGCCGTGCGGCAAATCTATTCCGCGGTCATCGTCGATCTTGGCGGGCGCATGGATGCCCTCGACGCCGCAATCGCCAACCGCGACGCCGCCGAAATTCGCCGCATCGGCCACGCCATCAAGGGCGCCTGCGGCATGGCCGGCGCCCTCCAGACCGCGCGTCTCGGCGCGCTGCTCGAGTCCGAGGATAACCATTTGGATAACAGCGCCGCCCTCCTCCGCGATTTGCGTGCCGCTGTCCGCGGATTGGAGCGTATGCTGGATGCTGAATTGCCTGCCTGAACCATCGCGTCTCTTCGCGCATGGAACGGGCCTCGCGGAGGCGAGTAGCAAACATGGAACGACCCATACGAATCGTGCTGGCGGATGACCACCCCGTCGTCCGCATCGGCGTGCGCAACATGCTTACGGAAAACGATGGCTTTGATGTGGTCGGCGATGCCGCCGACGGGGACGAAGCCATCACTCAGACCATCGAGCTTCAGCCGGATGTTCTGCTACTCGATGTCGCCATGCCGCGCCTGCCCGGCCTTGATGCCATGCGCGCCATCATGAGCGGCCCATCCACCGCCAAGGTCCTGCTTCTTACCTCGACCATCACCACGCAGCAGATCATCGAGGCCCTGCAGATCGGCGCCCGCGGCATCGTCCTCAAAGACGCCCTCGCCAGCCACCTGCAAACCGCCATCCGCACCGTCCATGCCGGCGACTACTGGATCGGCGGCAAGCGCGTCGTCAATCTTGTCTCCGCTCTCCACGAGCTCATGCAGCAGGCCGCCGTGCCCCAGCGCAAGACCTACGGCCTTACCCCGCGCGAGCTTGAGGTGGTGGGCTGCATCGTGGAGGGCTGCAGCAACCGCGACATTGCCAAGCAATTCACGCTCAGCGAAGAGACCGTCAAGCGCCATCTCTCCAACATCTTCGACAAAACCGGCGTCTCCACGCGCCTCGAACTGGCTCTCTTCGCCATTGCGCACCACCTCATCACGCCGCAGTAGTGGGATGGGCCGCCGCGCGCTATTCTGTTGCTTCGGTTTAGGATGGGGTATAGTACCGGCCCCGGAAAGGCGCAGGGCTAGCTCCGCGAACGCCGCGAGCTTCGCTAGCTCCGCTCGTTTCCCATCTGGCGGGAGAGCGTATGGGAGAGCTAAGCAGAATCGGCATTGCCCTCGATTCCGAGCTGTTGAAGCGGTTCGACCTTTCCATCGAGAAGAGCGGATATACCAACCGCTCCGAAGCCTTTCGCGACCTCATCCGCGACCGCCTGGTGCGCGAGCAGACCGCCGCACCCGATGCGACCGTCGTCGGCACCGTCACCCTGATTTACAACCACCATGCTTATGGGATCACCGAGAAGCTCACCGAAGCGCAGCACGAGCACCACGACCTGGTTGTCTCTACGAGTCACGCGCATCTGGACCACGATTCCTGCCTTGAAGTGTTGATCGTCCACGGCAAGGCCGCCCGCGTGCAGCAGTTTGCCGACCTGATCATCGGGCTAAAAGGCGTGCAGCACGGCAGGCTGGTGATGAGCGTGCCCTCGCATGCGCTGGATGCAGGCAAGAGACCGGCACACAAGCACACGCGCAAACACCCGCACTGAATCCGCATGGCGGCATTTGTCAGAAGGTTCTTCCTAACCAGAATCGCACCAGAAACGGTTCGGTGGGGTGGTTAACACGTCCGAATGCCGGCGCGGCTGTCGGATTGATCTGGTAGGCATAGGCATAGTCGATGTCGGCATCTTTGCGGTTCAGCATATTCAACAATTCGGTTGTAACGTGCCATTTCTTGCGGAATTGATATCCCAGTTCCCCATTGAGCAATACCGTTTGACTCGACTGATAAAGTCCGTCCGACGTCAAGTAGCGCGGGCCAAAGTAGCGCAGGCGCAAACTCGACGAAAAGCCTTGGTAATCGTGCAATGTAACGCCCGATGAAACCACAACCTTGACTGCTTCGGGTACAAGCTTGCCGCCCGGGCCGCCCTGTTGCCAATTTACCGTGCCATCTGCGTTGCCGTTTATGGTCAAGGGAACATTGAAGACGTTCTGTGTCGCATCGTCCGGGTCTATTTGTGTGAATTGGGCGCGGGAGTCCGCAATGTCGAAATCGACAGCCAGATGTTCCGTTGGTGTGTAGTAGTTCGCCCATTCGAGGCCATAGCGGTTGCTCGACTGTTCCGAAGCAGACGTGCCTCCGGTATCGCCATCCTGCATCAGCTCGGAATTACTGCGGAGATACCAGAGCGAAAGGGTGCTCTGCAGATGGGGAACGGCTGTAGTGCGCACGCCGATCTCTCCGCCCTTGGTTTGGACCAGGGGGGGGATTCTCGCGGCGGACGTATCGGGGTAAGGATTATCCGGCGAGACCGGTTCCACCTGTTGCGTTGCGCCACGCCCGTCGTTCGAGTGAAAACTGAATCCGCCCTGTAAATAGAACTCAGTATTGGCCCAGGGGCCGAAAATCAAGCTTGCTTTAGGGCTGGGCAGGAACTTGGTGGCCGAGCCAGAGTTGGCGGCGTTCACATCGGCAGAGTAAGCCAGGCTGGTGACGATAAATTTTTCGTCGTCGCCACGCAGGGCTAGGACCGAACGGAATTTGCTCGCCCACTGGATTTTGTTTTCCACATACGCGCTGCCGATCGTGTCCGTAAAGTTATCCCGTTCCGTGGTCGCGGGTAAAGTGGGGCAGGTGGTGTTGGGAACCGTGGTCGTGGCGGTGGTGCCGTCGGGCAAAGTAAGGTCAAGAGCGATATCGGAGTTGGGGATGGTGACGCAGGTGGGTCCACTGGAACTGCCGGCGGGGAAAAAGCTGGCGCCGGTGGCGGAATAGTCGGTTTTGGCCATGCGCCCGCGATTTTCTGCCTGGTAAAGACCGTTGTGGATCCAATCGTTGCGGAGCTGCAATCCGAACGTATTGGACGTCTTGCGTCCATACCATGTGCTGAAGATCGTGTGGTGCGCGTCGAACCCAGCCACCCAGCGCCTGTCCTGCTGGTCGAACTGGTCGCCTTTGTTATAGTCCACCAGGTAGTACGTGAAATCGGAGAACAGATTCATATCGTAATAAAACACATAGGCCGAGATCTTCGACTCGGAATTGTCGCCTTGGCTATGCCATTCGCCCTGCAAGCTATAACGCTGGCTGTGCCCGCCGTCAGAGGGGTTCAGTGTGCCGAAGAAGCCAACGACGGATTGGGCGGCAACGGGAATCTGATCGCTCGAGTTCCATTTTCCGTGGTAGGCATGGGCCGTGACGCTGAAACCATCGGCGTCGTCACCCTGGCTGTAAGTGAGAAGGCCGTTGATCTTGTTAAAACCATCCGGATGCACCCATGGGCCGTCATAGTAAGTCTCTTCTCCGCCGTAGAGCAGATTGCCTGGCCCAAGCTTTTGCGATACGCCGAAAACGGCCCGCCCATAGGTGTGCGTGCCGCCTTCCACCTTGAAGAAGTTCTCGGGCAGCGTCTTGAAGAATTCCACATGGGCATTTGCAGCCGAGCTAAAGTTGCCTACATTCGCGTAATAAGGGCCTTTCTCGAAATTCACCCTCTTCACAAACTCCGGGATGACGGTGTTCATGTCGGAGTAGCCTTCGCCGTGCGCGTGCGAGGGCAGGTTGAGCGGCATATCGTCGAGGAAGATGGCGATATCCGTGCCGTGGTCGAGATTGAAGCCGCGCAGATAGTATTGGTTGGCTTTGCCGCCGCCGGCGTGTTGCGTGATGATGAGGCCGGGAACCGTCTCCAAAACTTCTCCCGAACGAAGGATCGGCCGATCCTGGATTTCCGTTGCGCCCACCGTTCCCTGGGAGCCGGATTCGGCAATTCCGATAAGGTCATCCTCACGGCCTTGCACGTTGACGGTGGTGCTCACGGAGCCCACTACCAGAGGGATGCGCAGCGGGGCCGGCGTCCCGGTGGTCCCGATGGTGACAAGGATTTCTTTGGTTTCGAAACCTGGATTCGATACCACGAGTCGATAATCACCTGCCGGGAGTCCAGAAAGAATGAAGAAGCCGTTCCTGTCCGACTGTGTAGTTCTTTGTACAGTGCCGTCATCGCCGCGAACCTGCACGGTAGCCCCGGCAATCACCGCGCCAGACGTGTCAACGACAGTTCCTGATAGCTGAGGCGAATAAGCCCTATCGCTCGCGGCGACCGGGTGATCCTGCGCATCGAGGATATTTCCATTTGCCGTGGACTGTTGCGCGGAAAGCAGCGAGGCCGCGGTGAACAGGGCAAAGGGAACAAAGCTGCGGAAAAGCATCTGCACTGGCTCCTGAAAGGATTGGACAATCGATTGCGCTTGAAAATGGTCTGGTTTCCCGGCCAGAACGCTGGCGCCCCCACGGTGCGCTACTCGCTCTGCCGGATCGGTCCCAGCCCGAAGTCCGAGAGCAGCGGAAGGCTGAGTGCTACGAATCTTTGAATATTGCTACGCATGGAACCAACGTACCTTTCCGTGCGGACGGTCGCCTGTGAGGCTCGTCACACGATTTTTAAATTCGTGCTACTCGGTGAGTATATTCGCACGAATTTTACTATCGTGCTACTATGTGAGACGCGGTTGGGCGGGCATTCCGCCCGCAACCCGCCACAACCTCAAAAACACGGAAAGGATCCTCTGGAATAGGAATAGGAGTGCGTGGCCGCGCCTACCGAGGCGCCGTAAGCCTGCGCCGTGATCTCGCGTTCGATTTCGTCCGCGCCGCCGCTACGGATGACTCTGCGATCCGGCAGCGACCTCCAGCCCATGGCGCAGCAGCGCCAGTATCGTCGCCAGGCTCTCTTCGGCGCCGCGCCGGCTGCCTGGCAGGTTCACCACCAGCGTGGCGCCCCGCAGTCCCGCCACGCCGCGCGAAAGCCACGCATACGGATTGCGCTCCGCGCCCTGGGCACGCATCGCCTCCGCCAGTCCCGGCGCTTCGCGGTCGATCGCCCGCCGCGTAGCTTCAGGCGTTCGGTCGTGCGGGCCCAGCCCCGTGCCGCCCACGGTCAGCACAAGCGCCGCGCCCTGCCGGGCGAGCTCCTCAAGCGCCAGTGCAATCGCATCCTCATCGTCCCTCAGCAGCGCCGTGCGGATTTCGGCCTGCGGCCACTCGCGCCGGAGCACGGCGGCAACCGCCGGGCCCGCAGTATCGGTCTGCAGGCCCTCGGAACAGCGGTCGGAGATGGTCAGCACGGCAAGCACCATGCCCTGATTCTATTGCTTCGCAGTCTCGCGGGCGGCTACGCAAAGGGTTACCCCGCAGTGACCTAAATCACATTCCGTGGTGCTGCTTAGCACATCTTCGGCCTCCGGTCGGTGACACGCTTTCCGGTATGAGGTGTTCGCCATGCGGGATTCCGATACCGGCCGCTGGACGCATCCAGCCACTGTCCTCGTCGCCACGGACTTGAGCGACCTCGGCCACCTCATGCCGTTCGCCTTGGAACAGGCCGGTGAAACCGGGGCCCGGCTTATCCTCCTGCACGTTCTTTCTTCCGCCGCAGCCATCAGTGCCGACGCCTCCGGAATGCCGTACTACGACACGGCAGGCGCTTTGGAGACCGCCGAACAGATGCTGCGGCCATGGTGTGAAGTGGCGGCCCGGAGCGGCATTCCGTGCGACGCGCTGGTGCGCGAGGGCCACCCCACATATCAAATTGCAGCCGTCGTCCGCCAATTTCACGTGGACCGCGTGCTGCTCGGGACACGAAGCCGGAGCAAGCTGAGCAAGCTGCTCATTGGCTCCGTGGCAGAACAAGTGCTGCGCTCGGTCAACCTCCCGGTCATTACCGTGGGACCCGAGGCTCATCTCCCGGTGGATAAGGACGAGGAACGCGTCGTCCTCCATGCCACCACACTTCGAGAGACCTCTCGCCCGAGCGCGGCGCTTGCCTGCCAGGCCGCCGCCACCCAAAATGCAAAGCTGATTCTGCTCCACGTGCTTCCACCCATTGACGTGATGGAGCGCAAAGGCATGCCTACCGGGCAGGACTCGGCTGCCATGGTTGAGCTGCGCATCCTCGCCGAGATGACAGGCGCGCGCTGCTGCTCCGCCGTCGAGCCGGTCGTCGCGCACGGCAATCCGTCCATCGAGATCCTGGCTCTGGCGTCGGAACGCCATGCCGGCCTGATTGTGCTTGGCGCAACGCAACGCTCGGCCTTTGAGAACCTCACGCGCGACCGCACCGTCTACCGCGTGCTCGCTCACGCGCGCTGTCCCGTGCTCACGCTGCGCGAACCGCAGGCCTTTCCCGAGGAAACCCACGCCGAAGCCACGGCCATGCATCGTTGAGCCGCAACAGGGTCACGCGAAGGCCTTGAGCCTTTTCAGGCACTTGTCCTGCAGGTAGTGGAGCTGGCGCAATTGGATCAATCCCTGCGTGCTCCGGCCATCCCAGTACGACCGGAAAATCTCCGCCGCCAACACATGGAAACGCTGATGGAGTGTTTCGATGGCCTGAATCGGCGCCTGCATGCCGTGCGCGGAATGCCTTTCGCCCTCCAGCCATGCGCCAATCCGGCATTGGCTGGCATCGAGTGGCGGCGGCGTAGCGCGCTTGCCCTGAAGGCAGGCCTCAAAGGCTCCCAGCCAGGCATGATGCTCCACGGTGGCGTAGAGCACGGACTGGTTATCCGGGCGCAGCACAGGCACATCGGCCCAGCGCGGATCGGGCCGCCACGCGGCCGCCCAGGCGCGCAATTCGCGCGCCGGCATCGCCGCAGCGATGCCATAACCCTGGGCAAAGTCGCAGCCCATTTGCAGCAGCATCAAGCCGTGTTCCGTGGTTTCCACCCCCTCCGCAATCACCTGCCTGCGGAAGGCGGCGGCCAGCCCCAACACTCCCTCAAGGATGGTCAGGTTCTCCGGCTCCTCCAGCATGTCGCGCACGAAGCTCTGGTCAATCTTCAGTACATTTGCGGGTAAGCGCTTCAGATAGATCAGCGACGAATAGCCGGTTCCGAAATCGTCCAGGCTGATCGATATCCCGATCTCGCGGCAGGCTGTGAGCACCTGCGAGGCTCGCACCACATCCTGCATCGCGCTGGTTTCCAGCACCTCCAGCTCCAGGCTCGAGGGCTTCACCTGCGGATGCGCCGCGAGCCGGGCGCGCAGGCGATCGGCAAAATCCGGTTGTTGCAGCTCGATCACGCTCACATTCACGCTCACCGGCAGTTCAAAGCCCTCCGCCTGCCACGATTCCATCTGCTTCAGTGCGCTCTCGATCACCCAATCGCCCAGCTCCACGGCCAGGGGATGATCTTCAATAACGGGAAGAAACATGCCCGGCGGCAGCAGTCCGCGTTCCGGATGTTGCCAACGGATCAGCGCTTCGGCCCCCACCACCTTGCCGGTGCGCATATTCACTTTGGGCTGGTAGTGCAGCACAAACTGCCCCGCCGCCAGCGCCTGGCGGATGTGCTCGATGTTCTCGCGGCGGTCGCGGACCATCAGGTCCTGGCTGGAATCGAAGACGCTGAAGCAACTGCGCCCCTCCAGCTTGGCTTGGTACATTGCCTGCCCGGCTTGACGCAGCAGCATATCCGCGTCCACATCCGCCGTCTGCGGATAGAAGGCAACGCCCGCGCTGGCCGACACCCGCAGCACCACTTCACCAATCTGGGCCTCTTCGGCTGCCGCCGCCAGCAGGCGGTTCAATGTCGGCGCACATGCCTCGATGTCGTCCAGATCAAGGATCACGGCGGCAAACTCGTCTCCACCCAGCCGGGCCAGCGTATCTCCCTCCCGAAGAACGCGCTTCATCCTGAAGGCCAGCGCCGCCAGTAGCGCGTCGCCGGTTGAGTGGCCGTAACCATCGTTTATTGACTTGAATCCATCGATGTCAAAGTAGGCCACGGCCAGCAGGCGCTTGCTCCGGCGCGCATGGGCCATGGCTTGGCGCAGCCGGTCCGCGAGCAGCGTCCGGTTGGGAAGCCCGGTCAGCGCATCGTAATGCGTAATGTGCTCAAGTTGCTGTTCGTGTTCCTTGATTTCCGTGATGTCCGAGAACAACCCCACATACTGCTCAACCTCGCCCTTGGCGTCGTAGGTCGCATGAATGGTAAGCATCTCCGCGCAGATGTCACCGCTCTTGGTCCGGTTCCAGATCTCACCCGACCAATGACCGTCGCGGAGGAGAGAGTCCCACATGTTCCGGTAGAACTCCTTGCTCTGCAGCCCGGATTGCAGCAGCCGCGGATTGCGCCCCAGCACCTCGTCACGCGTATAGCCGGCAATGCGCGTAAAGGCCTCATTCACCTCCAGAATCGTCCCCGAGCGATCGGTGATCACGATGCCTTCGCGCGCGTCGGTGAAGACCGTTGCGGCCAGTCGCAGCCGCTCTTCGGCCTGCCTGCGCTCGGTCACATCCTCGGCAAAGATAATGATGCCTCTGATTTGACCATCGCTGGCAAACCAGGGCCGAATCTCCCGGCGCAGCCACTGTAGGCTGCCGTCCAGTCTCTGCCGACAGCTCTCGCCGGCCTCTACGGCTTCCCCCGCAAAGGCGCGCCGATGCTCGTCCTTCCAACTCTCTGGGAGATTGGGAAAGATCTCGAAATGCGAGTGGCCGACGATCTTGCGTCCGTTCAAATCGAACATCTTTAGCCAGCGGCGGCTTACGGCCACGTAGCGCATCTCGCTGTCGAACATGGCTAGTGCCGCCGGTGCGTGCTCGATGAACAGTTGCAGCAGATCCTTGCTCTCGCGCAGCGCTGCCTCGGTCAGTTTTCGTTCCGTAAAGTCCTGAACGGTGCCGTGGATTGCCAGCGCCTTTCCCTGGCTGTCTACCTCCAGCCGTCCGCGGGTATGCAGCCAGCGCATGGCCCCGTCTGTGTGGCGAAGAATCCGGTATTCGCTGTCGAAGTTAGCGCGCTCGCCCGCAAAGTAGTCCTTGAAGTGCTTAGCGAGTACAGCGCGATCGTCCGGATGGATCAGCGGCCATATCTTTTCAAATTCACGCCCGTATGCGGCATCGATCCCCAGTAGTTGCTCCAGCTCAGGTGAGATGTGCCACATTTTGTTTGGAATATCGAGGACGTAATTGCTCAGTCCAGCGATCTCATGCGCGTCGCGCAGCGACTCCTCGCTCTCGCGCAGCGTCGCTTCGGCCTGCCTGCGCTCGGTCACATCCTCGGCAAAGATAATGATGCCTCCGATTTGACCATCGCTGGTAAACCAGGGCCGAATCTCCCGGCGCAACCACTGTAGACTGCCGTCCGGTCTCTGCAGGCTAACCTCGCCAGACGGTATGACTTTCCCCGCCAGGACGCGGCGGTGCAAAGCCTTCCAACTCACTGGGAGATTGGGAAAGATCTCGTAATGCGAGTGGCCGACGATCTCGCGTCCGTTGAGATCGAAGATCTCCAGCCAACGGCGGCTTACGGCCACGTAGCGCATCTCGCGGTCGAACATGGACAGGGCGACGGGTGCGTGCTCGATGAACAGTTGCAGCAGTTCCTTGCTCTCGCGCAGATCCGCCTCGGCCCGTTTCCTTTCCATGATGTTGTCGGCAAAGATTATTATTCCGCCGATGCTGCCATTGCCCGTGTACCATGGCCGCATCTCCCGGCGTAACCACTGCTCGCTTCTGTCTGCTCTTAGCGCGCAGACATCACCGGCCGGGATAACTTCCCCCGCCAGGACGCGCTGATGCAGCGCCTTCCAGTTCTCCGGGATATTGGGAAAAACTTCGTAATGAGAACGGCCGATAACCTCGCTGCTCTGGAGTCTTTCTTCCTCCAGCCATCGCCGGCTCACCGCCAGGTAGCGCATCTCCCGGTCGAACATGGCCAAAGCCGCCGGTGCGTGCTCGATGAACAGTTGCAGCAGTTCCTTGCTCTTGCGCAGCGTTTCCTGAGCCTGCCTGGCCTCGGTGATGTCGCGGATGGTGCCGAACATCTTCACCGGACGCCCCTGGACATCGAACCCCAGCCGTCCCAAGCCGTGCACCCATCGCACCGCTCCGTCGGTCCGACGAACAACCCGATACTCCCTGTCAAAGGGCTTGCCCTGGCCAAGCACCTCATTCTTGAAGTACGCAACCATCGGCGAATGATCGTCGGGATGAAGCAGGGCAGCCCATCCCTCGACGGTGTGCTCATACTCCTTGTCGATTCCAAATATTTGGTCCAAGACATCCGAACTTGCCCACTGTCCAGCGTCGATATCCAGCAAGTAGCTGCCTAGACCGGCAATCCTCTGCGCCTCGCGCAGCGACTCCTCGCTCTCGCGCAGCCTCGACCTCGCTTCAACACACTCTGTGATATCCGGAGCAATGCCGAAGAGGCCGATGATTTGTCCGTCCGCTCCGTTGATCGGATATTTGCAATCGTCGATCCAATGGTTCGATCCATCCTGCGCCGCCAACTGCTGGACCTGGTTCACGCGCCGGTTCTCGGCGAATGCCTGATTCTCCAGCCGGTATGCGATGTCGGCAGTTTCCTCGGGATGAATGTCGTAATCGGTCTTACCCACCAGTTCGGAAGGATCCTTTGCCGTATCGGCCAGGTTCGGCACGGCACGGCTCGCGGCCAGGAACACATGGTTGCGGTTCTTAATGTAGATGTAGTCCCCGGTTTGCCCGATGAGCGTCATGAAGCTTGCGATCAGAACGTCGTCGCCGGGCTCTCGCACCTTCCGCGCTTCCTCCAGAATCAGGTCGAGAAGCGCTCCCTTTGCGGCGCGGCCCGGCTTCTTGGCGTACTGGCCTTTGATGCAGCGGATACGCCCGTCGGCGTGGCGCAGGCGGATATGGAAGTCGCCGCTTCGATCATTCAGATCGGGCGAAAAGAGGGATTCGGCAACGCCGGTGTCTTCCCGGTGGATGAGGTCGTTCAGATGTACCTTCGAGGCGAGGAACGCCTCGCGGCTGAAGCCGAGCAGGCCTTTCACATCGCCGCCAACCGACACCAGCCGGAGCGAATGACCCAGGGCGAAGCAGAAGGTTGCACCAGGCACGGGGGCCGGTGCCTCTGCGTCGATCCACACTCTTGACAACAAGCCTGGCATATGCGAGTTTCCAGGAGCTATGAGAATCCTAGGCTGTGGCCACAGCCAATACATCGCCCACGCGGCGTATCTATATACAACTTTCCGGGGGCGATACAACTCTGATGGCGGCAGACCGTTTCGGACCATCTCGCCTTCCGGGGCCTTGCCCTCATTCCTGCCCGTCTGCGTTTCCGCTGCCCCGCCGTTCACACTGCCGGTTTGTGAGGGGCGCGGATTTTCGACGCTCCTACCGCTCTCGCGCGCGCAGGTACCAAATCGTGCACTCGTTATCCACGAGTTTTTTGTTGCGGCGTCATTTCCGCCCCGTTTATCCACGCTGACTCTTGGCATAATCGCTGCAAGAGCGATTCTTCCGTAACTATTCTGAGTGCAGGGGTCAGGGTCTCGGCCGGGAATGAAAGTTGATCCGCTGGAATGCGGAACTTGGGTTCACATATCGGCAGCGTGCGGTTTCACCGGGGGAGCATCCAAGCGTGACCAGTTATCGCCGTCAGGACGTTTTGCGGATCCTTCAGATCGGTTCCCGTCAGTTGCAAGCCTGGGAGCGGGCCGGCCTGGTTCCTCAACAGGAGCTCTATAGCTTTCAGGATCTCGGACAACTGCGCACCTTGCGCTCGCTGCGCGAGGACGATGTGCCCGCGGCATCCATCCGCGAATCCATCCTGGCCATGAAAGCCGTCGCCGGCATGTCGAATCCGCTGCTCGAGGCGCGCGTAGTGCGCACAGGAACGCGCCTTGCCTTCCGCCATAGCGGCGCCATGGTCGATCCCATTCGCCGCCAGTTGCTCTTCGACTTCGAGCGCACAGCCAGTCCGCAGCTCGCTTCCGCCGCCGCGCGGCTGGCTCCGCTGCGCCTTCCCGGCGCGCATGGCCTCCGCGGCCTTCAGGAGCGCTTCCATGCTGCTGTCCAGGCCGAAGAGGCCGGCGAAAAGCAGCGCGCCATTGCGCTCTACGAAGAGATTCTCTCCATCGACCCGCAGTACGCGGCCGCCTGCATCAACCTGGGCACCGTCTATTTCCATCTGCGCCGGTTTGACCGCGCCGAGGAGCTCTACCGCCGCGCTACCGAGGCCGATCCCGGCTACGTCCTGGCCTATTTCGACCTGGGCAACGTTCTCGACGAGCTCGAGCGGCTCGACGAATCCATTGCCGCCTACGTCAAGGCCGTCACGCTCTCCCCGCGCTACGCAGACGCCCATTACAACCTGGCCCTGGCCTACGAGCGCACTGGGCAGAACCGCAACGCACTGCGCCACTGGCGAGCCTATACCAGGCTCGACAACCGCGGCCCCTGGGCCGACCATGCCCGCGGCCAGATCCGCAAGCTGCTCAGCCGCGAAAAGCTCGCCATCGCCTCCCGCGCCGGCCATTTCATCCCGCCCCGCAAAAGCAAAGCCGCCCTCCATCTGGTGTAGCCTTCGCCGCGAACCGATGTCTCCCGCTTCGGACGTTCTTCTGGCGTGCCCCAGGGGCTCCCGCTATACTTCTGTCACAATGAAATTCCCGGTCGCTCTTCTGCTCGGCGGGCTGGTGGCTGCCTCCGCCATCTGCGCCCAGGATACGCCCGCGCCTGCGGTTGAAGGGTATGTCACGCGCACAGCTTCCGGCTCCGACTTCGACGTCAACGGATTTCGCATCCTCTGTGGAGCCGATACTCAAACAAGCATTGTGCAGCACCAATCCGGAGAATTCTTGACCACCCAGGGCTGCCCGCCCGATGCCCCTTATCTGGGCAGGCCCATGAAGATTTATGGCTCCATGAAAAAGAAGCGGCACGCGATTGAAGCTGCGCGAATCGAACTGCTGCCCGCGTTCACTGGCGGGATTACGGGCTCGGCGGTCATCGATGCGCTGCCTGCGCCCGATTCCGCCGATGCGCAGCCGGGAAGTCTTATGGTGCGCGCGGATGGGTACCGGATTTTGATTGGCGGCAAGACTGCGATCGCATTGGATCCGCCGCTCAGTTCGCTCACCGGCGTGACGGCCGGCGATTGGATCGAGTACAAAGGCAAGCGGCGCGCCGATGGCGTCGTCGAAGCGGAATCGGTAAAGCTCAGTCCTAACATTGTCGGCAAGGGCGAAGAGAAGCTGCGCGCCAGGTACGAATTCGATCCTGCCGCCGTACCTCCTTCGGCGAAGCAAAATACGGCCAGCGCGGTGATTATCGGGATCAAGGGGAAGCGCTTTCCGCCCTACAAGGATGCCGCAATGCAGGCGCGGGTAAGCGCAATCGGCGCCAAGCTGGTTCCCGCTTACCAGCGCGTTCTGCCCGATTCCGATCCGGCCAAAATCAACTTTCGGTTCCAGGTGATCGACACCAAGTGGTTTCGTGACGCGCTGGCCTTGCCCAGCGGCATCATTCTGGTGCCGCGTCAGGTCGTGGAACGCATGCAGAATGACTCGCAGCTTGCAACAGTGCTCGCCGACAACATCGCCTGCGCGCTAGAAAAGCAGGAGTATCGGTTCCAAACCGTATCGGAAACGCTGACTGCCGCTGGTTTAGGCGCGGTAGCTGCGGGCTTCTTCGTCCCCGGAGTCGGGCTGGGCGCGGATGCGGCGTCCGCCGGCCAAGAGACGATACTGATCAAGACCGAAAATCAGAGCGGACGCGTCAGCCTCGGTCTGCTCCGCGATGCCGGCTACGACATCGATCAGGCGCCTGTGACGTGGTGGCTGCTGGCGTCCAAACATCCGCAGCCGCTCGCGCGGACAACGATGCCGCGGCGCGCGGCATACGATTACCGCATGCTCGGCGAAAACTGGCGCAACCCCGCTGCCGCTTCATCGAAGCCCTGACTCGGTCAGGTTTGCTGGTCCGCCGCTCTCGCCACCGCGCGAATATGCGCCGGCTGCGTCCGGCAGCAGCCGCCCACCATCTGCGCTCCGGCTTTGAACCACTCCGCCGCCCACGCGCCAAAGTCTTCCGGGTCGGTTGTCCCCGTCCAGCACCGCCGCGCCGCATCCCATCCTTCGCCCGAATTCGGATAGACGAGGATCGGCTTGCCGGATGCGGCGCGCAACTCCGCGATCAGCGATGAGATCCACTTCGGCGGAACGCAATTCACTCCAATGGCCACCGTCTGCGGGAATGAGGCAACCAGTGCGGCGCAATCGGCCACGCGCTCGCCGTGCGACACGTGCCTCTCGTCGCGGCAGGAAAAGCTGAACCAGGCCTGAAGCTCCGGCCAGGGCCTCAGCGCCTCGCCCACTGCACGAGCCTCGTCAAGCGAAGGGAAGGTTTCAAATGCGAGCAAATCGGGCGCCTGCGCGCCGCCCGCCCGCGCGAAAATCTCAATGCGCTCGCGATGGAACCGCACGAGATCGCCGTAGGAACAGCCGTAGTTGCCGTGATACTCGCCGCCGTTATGCAACGCCGCGCCGAATGGGCCGAGCGAGCCGGCCACGAGGACGCGCCGATCTGGAAACTCCGCAACCACCGAGCGCGCCAGCTCAACGGATCGCAAGAGCGCCGCATCGGCGCGCTCGGCGGCCGGTCCCACTTCGGCGTAGCCCATCCGCGAAACCTGGTAGCTGCATGTGGCAATGCACTGTGAGCCCGCTTCAATGTATGCGCGATACACAGCGCGCAGTTTTTCCGGCTCGTCTTCGAGCACATGAGCCGACCACAGCGGCCCGTCAATGTTCGCGCCCGTGTATTCGAGCTCCGTGGCCAGCCCGCCGTCGATGACGTGGACGCCGCGCAAGATAGAGTTGTTCTCCGGCATAGGTTTGATCGCGAGCTTCTAGCTGCTAGCTCCTAGCCTCTAGCTTTTCGTTCGCTTATGCAAGCGCATCGCAAATCCACAGAGCCGGAGTCTGCGGGGGACTCGGAAGGGAGATGTTCGGAGAAATTGACAGAGAAGAGAACCCGCACGAAAAAGGCTAGTAGCTAAAAGCTGATAGCTGCTCTTACACCTTCTGCGCCCGCTGCACATTGCGCACTCCGTCCACGCGCCGCAGGCCCAGGACCATCCGGTTCAGGTGGCGCACGTCCTCGGCTTCCACCACAAACTCGATCGTCGCTCCGCCTTCTTCGTCGCGGCTCAGTTCCACGCCGCGAATGTCGGTGTTCTCGTCGGAAATTACGGCGGTCAGTTCCTTCAACATGCCGGTTCGGTCGTCGCAGTAGACGGTAATCTTTACCGGATAACGCTGCGCCTGCCCCGCGGCTCCGGCCGGCGTGCGCGACCATTCCACGCTGATGCGCCGGTCGCTCTCGTAGAGCAGGTTCTGCACATTGGGGCAACTGCGCGCATGAACCGCCACTCCCTTGCCCCGCGTCACGTAGCCCACGATCTCCTCGCCGCGAATGGGGTTGCAACAGCGCGCGCGATAGACCAGTAGATCGTTCTGCCCCTCCACCTCGAGCGAATCCGAACCCGCCAGGTGCAGCTTGCGCACCGCATCCGTCATGCCCGCTTCGCCCGGTTTGCCCGCCTCGGCTTCGGGCTGAGCGGAGAAGCCCGGCGCCAGCTTACCGAGCACCTGATGCGCGGTGTGCTTGCCCTGGCCCAATGTCGCCAGCAGATCCGAGGCCGTGGCCACGCCGAATTCGTTCGCGATGCGCCCCAGATCCTGGTCGCCTACCTGCGCCATCGGCACCTTGAACTTGCGCGCCTCGCGATCCAGCAGCTTGCGTCCGATCTCCACCGCGCGCCGCCGCTGGTCCTCGTTCAGCCAGTGCTTGATCTTGTTGCGCGCGCGCGGGCTCTTCACGAAGGTCAGCCAGTCGCGGCTCGGCTTGTGGTCCTTCTGCGTGACGATCTCGACGATGTCGCCCGTGCGCAGTTTGGTGCGCAGCGGCGCCATGCGCCCGTTGATCTTGGCTCCCACGCAGGTGTGGCCCACTTCGGTGTGAATGGTGTAGGCAAAATCCACCGGCGTCGCCCCCGCCGGAACCACCACTACCTTCCCTTTCGGCGTGAAGGTATACACCTCGTCGGGATAGAGGTCCATCTTCAGGCTGGAGAGAAACTCGTTCGGATCCGTCATCTCCTTTTGCCACTCCACGAGCTGGCGAATCCAGTTCAATCGTTCCTCGTCGCGCGCCGTCACCGCGCTGCCGCCCGCCTTGTACTTCCAGTGCGCCGCAATGCCCTCCTCGGCAATGCGGTGCATCTCCTCCGTGCGGATCTGCACCTCGAACTGGTGCCCGGCCGCGCTCATCACCGTGGTGTGCAGCGACTGGTAGCGGTTGGCCCGCGGCATGGCGATAAAATCCTTGATCCGCCCCGGCACCGGCCGCCACAGCGTGTGAATCAGCCCGAAGACCGCGTAACACGAGGCCAAATCCTGCGTGATCACGCGTATGGCCAGCAAATCGTATACCTGGTCGAACGAAACCTTGGTCCGCTCGATCTTCTGGTAGATGGAATACAGCCGCTTGATGCGCCACTCCACACGCGCCTGGATGCCGTTCTCCCGCAGTTGTTCCACCAGCGTGTCTTCCACGCCGCGCAGGAACTGCTCGCCCTCCACGCGCCGCGCCTCCACCGCCGCCGCCACCTGCTCGTAGCTCACCGGATCGGTATAGCGGAAGGCCAGATCCTCCAGTTCGCCGCGCACCTTGCCCATGCCCAGCCGGTGCGCCAGCGGGGCGTAGATGTCCAGTGTCTCGCGCGCAATCGCCTCCTGCCGCTCCGGCTTCAGGGGCTCCAGCGTGCGCATGTTGTGCAGCCGGTCGGCCAGCTTGATCAGCACCACCCGCACATCCGACACCATGGCCAGCAGCATCTTGCGCACGTTCTCGGCCTGGCGGTCCTCGCGGTTGGCAAATTGGATCTTGTCGATCTTGGTTACGCCCTCGACAATGTGCGCCACCTGATCGCCGAATTTGTCCGCAATCTCCTCGCTGGTGGCTTTGGTGTCTTCCACGGCATCGTGCAAGAGCGCCGCCGCTATGGCCGTACCGTCCAGCTTCATCTCCGCCAGCACTTCGGCCACTTCGAGCGGGTGCACAATGTAGGGATCGCCGCTCAGGCGCGTCTGTCCCTGGTGGTGCGCGACGCAGAACTCCCACGCCTTTCGAATCAACGAGATATCTTCATTGGGCCGGTTGGCCTGCACCTGGCGAAGCAGCGCCTCGAACCGCTCGCCGATGGAGCGCCCCTCGCTGGGGCCGGCCTGCGCCGCCGGGGCGGCAACTCCTGCCTCCTGCGCGGGGGAAACGGGCGCGCCGGAACCCTCTGCCGGAATGGTCTGCCGGACAGTCGCCATGCTTCATTATAGGCCGCTTGCGTTTTCAGCGGTGAATACATAGGCTGCAAGCGGTGAACGAACAAGCATCCCGTTCCACTGGTTTACGGTCCTGCCGCCCTGAAATCAGTTCTCCGTGGGTGCCTTTTCCACGTGGTCGACGACAAGTTGCTCCACCTGTGCCTTACGTGGTTCAAGTTTAAGGCCGAGTTTCTGCACCGATGCGAAAACCGTCGCCCCTCCGCCTGGGTCGGATGCTGCCGCTGCTGGCGAGGTGTCCGCAGCCCCACCGCCCGCCGCAGCCTCAGGTACGTTTGCGCCCATCTCTCGCGCCTGTTGTCGCGCCATTTCCATGAGACTTGCCTGAGAAATATCCACCGCCACCTGATAGTTGCCCTTGAGTCCGGTCATATCCACGACTTGGCGGCCACCTCCGCCGCCCATCTGCATCAGGTTTGTCAGCATATCGGCAAAGCCCGCCATGGTCACCATGCTGGATTCCATGTGCACCGTCTGCGTCTGCGCGTCGATTCTCTGCGTGATAATGCCTTTTGTCCCCATGTTGATGGTTGCCGAGCCATCGGAATTTCTAGTCATGCGAACCGGCCCGTCCGGCCCATCTATCTTGATTTCGCCCGGCTTCAGCGGCGCGTTCACGTCGATTGGCGCGGGGTTCGCGGGAGATTCCTTCAGCTTCGGTCCGCCCTTGTCAACAACCAGCGCCAGCACCGGGTGCTCCTGGGTCTCGCGATGAACTGTCAGTTTGAACCGCTCTTCCAGCAGCTTCTGTAGCATCGCGGGAGCGTCGCCCTTTTGAGTTCCGTCGGGCATCTTGGCTGCAATATCGAATCGCTGGGTCGAGAGCCATGCCGGACCGGTGATCTGATAGCCCTTCACGTTATAGGCAACGGTGATCAGTTCCTTGAGCGACATGAAGTTATATTCCGCTCGTGCAGCATTCACATGCGGGCCGATTCTCGGAAACTTTCCCGCTTGCATATCCGCCGCCAACTTTGCCACGTCAAGAGGAGGCGACGGCTTTACGGTAGCCACCTCGAAGGCAGGATTGCCGGGGACCGTCTGCCCCAAGGCGGCGGCTGACGCGAGCACCACGAACAAGAAAGCGAACGTATGCTTGAACATAAGTTTTCCTTTCAAAGTCGAGACTTACCAGAACTGCGAATACAGAATCATAGTCACGATTCCGCCAAACCAGATCGTGAACCAGACTAGGAAGGAACGGCTCATCCACGGCGTCGGCGAAGCGAGCGTCCACGGCCAAGGAGCGCGGCGAAACGGCGTGGCAAAACTGCCGGGCGGGAGCAGATCGCGGCCCATGGTCGTCGCCATTCTCATTCGGCGAAAGCCCAGCATCATCATGTATCCCCAAACCGCGATGAATGTGCACATAATGACCCAAAGAAACCAGCGAAGCGTTCCGACGGTAGACCAGGCATGCCCTACTGCTACACCGAAGAGAATGACCACGAAACACCAGACGCTGGCTGTTCTAACGCTGATCCAGTTGTGCCTCATGGCATCCTGATACCGGTAGTGCTCTTCGGCGCGCTCGGCAGGAACCGGAAAACTGAAATGAACAACCAGTATCTTACCGGGAATCAAGCCCAACGCCATCCAGGTAACAATCAGCGAAAACATCCAATCAATGTGCCCTCTGCCGGGGCGCAGCAGCAGCCACCAACTACAGGCGATAACCATAGCCATGAACGCTTCCTGCGGCCAGGAGATGTAGTCGCCGAGGCGGCGGGATTCGAGCGCAACGGCAACCGGGCGGATCGGCGGATTGGCCCCAAGCTTGTGACGCGTCCAGGCCTGGAGGGCCTGTACGGTTAGCACGAACAGAAGCGCCCACAATCCACACAGGGGCGTCAGATCCCACCGCTCTGTCGCAAAGCAAACTCCAAAGAACACCGCCAGAGCCAGATGCAACGCAACCAACATGGCGCGATAGCCCTTCAGCCAGCTTCTTCCCGGACCCTCGTAGAAGCCCTCCTGAACCTCGACGCCCATGAAGAAGCCCGGACCGTTCTGGAGCGGCCACTTCCAGAGGTACTTCACCAGGGCATAAACCACGGCCAGAACGATCAGCGCAGTGCTGATAATGGAGACTTCAAATCCCGTAGGCGCGCTCATCGGGCGCCTCCTTTCTGTTGTAAGTGCGCCAGTTCTTTGCGGACGGCCGCTTCGATCTCGCCTTGCGTGAGCCCGGCCAGAATCAACTGCGTCAGCGCCATGCGTAATGGCTGGTAAAGCTCGGCCTCATCCAAAACAGGGCGGGGAGTTCGCGACGAAATCACCGCGCCCGCTCCGTGACGCACGGTAACAAAGCCTTCGTCCTGCAACTGGCGGTAGGCTGCGGCGACGGTGTTGAGATTGATGCCCAGGTCGCCCGCCACCTGCCGCACCGAAGGCAGCGCCACGCCCTCACGCAGGCTGCCGCCGGCGATCAGGGCCTTGATTCCATTCGTGATCTGCTGGTAGAGCGGGCGTTTGTCGTTGGCTTGAAGTGTAAGGAACATGGCCATCTCCAACTGTCTAGTGTATGTATACTTCATACACTTGTATTTGTCAAGCAGCGTTCTGAATTTTTATCGGGTTCAATACAAATGAAATAAAATGAGCAACTTACGATGTCTCTTAGGCCTTTCAGGCCCGTTTATGCATCCCGGACATTGCGGTGATCCACCATCTCAGCCGGGCCGTTGGCTGCCGCAACAGCGCTTTCGACGGGCTATAGCGGATCTCCTGCCGGTCTAGACCAATGCACAATCGCTAAGTGGCTTTTTCGTCAAGAAAAAGCCGCCTCGAATTCTCTCCGATATGGCTGATAGTTGCTGGAGAACCGCCGTAAACTCCCGTGGATGAGAAGATGGTAGGATGAGCCGGAATCGGACGGACCACAGCGCACCCGAAGTTCAAGCGCCGGGAGCCATGGTCACCCGCCGCGCCGCCGACCGCCTGCGCTCCGGCCACCTTTGGGTCTACGCATCCGACGTTCTCGCAATCGTTCCTCCAAAACCAGAAGAAACGCTTTTGCCCGTGGCCGACAATCGCGGCCTCTTCCTTGGCGCCGCGCTCTACAGCCCTTCTTCGCAGATCGTGCTGCGCCTCGTCTCGCGCGAGTCCCTCGATCACGCCGCGTGGCTCAAGCTGCTCGCCGCTCGTCTTCGCGCGGCCATCTCGCGCCGCAAGCCCCTGCTCGACGACGCCAACGATGCCTGCCGCCTCTGCTTCAGCGAGGCCGACGAGCTGCCCGGCCTCATCGCCGACAAGTACGGCGCGCTGGTAGTTTTGCAACTGCTGACCAAAGGGCTGCTCACCGCAGGTGTGCGCGAAACCTGCGTGCGCGTCCTGCGCGAGGAACTTGCGCCCGCAGCCATCTTCGAGCGTCCCGATCCGCGCATCCGCGAGTTGGAAGGTCTTCCCGCGCCCAGTCTCGATCCGCTTTGGCTTGCCGATGCGGAGCGACCCGTCACCACTACGCAGTTCCACCTCCACGGCCTCGCGTTTCACTACGACGCCAACGCTGGCCAAAAGACCGGAGCCTTTCTCGATCAGCGCGCCAACTACGCCGCCGCGCGCGACTGGGCGCAGCGTCTGCGCCGGCCAGGTTCCGAATCAGGGGGCCGTGCGCTCGATGTCTGCTGTTACCAGGGCGGCTTTGCCCTGCATCTCGCTCAGGTCTGCTGCAAGGTTACGGGCATCGACGTCTCGCGAGCCTCGCTCGAAGTGGCCGAGCGCAATCTCGAAGCCAATCGCTCGCAGCTTTCCGCTGAAGTGGACTGGATCGAGGCCGACGCCTTCGAGATTCTGCGTGACTGGTCGCAGGCCCCCAGGAACTCCGACACCGGCTTCGACGTCATCGTTCTCGATCCGCCGGCCTTCGCCAAAACGAAGCGCGCAGTCGAAGGCGCGCTACGCGGTTACAAGGAGCTGAACCTGCGCGCGTTGAAGATGCTCCGTCCCGGCGGCCTGCTCATCACCTGTTCCTGCTCGCATCATGTCGCCTGGGCCGATCTCGAAGGCGCGGTCGCCTCGGCCGCGGCCGATGCCTCGCGCCGCGTACGCCTGCTCGAGCGCCGCGGCGCCGCTCCCGACCATCCGGTCGTGCTCAACCTGCCCGAAACCGAATACCTCAAGTGTCTGGTGCTCGAAGCGGAGTGAAGCAGGGAACAAGACATTCCAGCGGGCACAAATTGCTTGCGCACGCTACGCTGCCCAGGCAGGGAACAAGGGAATCGGCAACTTCACCGGTTCAGCTTGTCGACAAGCGAAATGGGCTCGTCAAGAGGATTTAACGGAGGCCAGGCCAATGCAAAGGTTGCCAATGTGAACCAGGACCCGGGCAAGTCGCATTCCCTGGTTTCCTTTTTGCTTCAGCCCCTTGTTCCCTTGTTTTATCGGTCCCTCGGTCCCTTGCACTCCGGCCGCCCGCAAATCGGCCAGCGCCGCCTTCACCTCGGCCCGCAGCGCCTCGGCCTCAAAGGTGCACGAACGCAGATACGCCGAAACCGTCACTCCCGCTTCGGCAGCGCGCTCGTGCAGCCGCGCGCACTCCGCCTGGCTCAAGCGAATGGTCACACTCGCCCGCCGCAGGTCAGCCGCCTGTTGCAGCGCGCCCGCCGGCGCCTCCTTGGCTTCGCCGCCAACTTCGCCGGGCGGTGCTTCTTCCTGTTCATCGACCGTCTCCGGCCTCGCCGCGGGCGCCGTCTCCCACTCCCAGCGGTCCGCCGGTTTGTATCGGGCGTGCGCGCGCAGGGCGCGTTCGTAGCTCAACGTCGCCACATCCTCGCCCAGATCGTCGCTGTTCCATACCGGAGTACGTTCCGCTTCGTCTCGCGAAGGCAAGGCAAGCGCCGCCAGCAACCCGGCAAAGCTGGATGAGGTGGGGGAGGGCTGCGTCTTGGCGGAGGGCTGCATGGGATGGAGCATACCGTAGCGCACACATGCGGGCGTGAGAGGACTCCAATGAAAAAGATCGCGCTCCTCCCGAATCAGGAGAAAGCTCGGGTCATTCCCAATTCGGCGCCTTGGCCCGGCTCCGGTTATGAAGTGGCTCCGGCAGGCACCGCTTCGCAGACCTCCAGCGAGGGCAGGATGCGCCCAGGCAGGTGCAGCATCTCGCGGATGGCCTCGGCCGGCACGGGAGGGGAGAAGAGGAAGCCCTGGCCGAAACGGCAGCCCAACTGCCGCAGCAGGTTGTACTGCTCGAGGGTTTCGATGCCTTCGGCCACCACGTCCATCCCCAGCACGCGCGCCAGTTCCACAATGGTGCGCACAATCTGCAACGGCTGGTCGCCTCCTGTCATGCGCGCGACAAACGAGCGGTCGATTTTGAGCACGTCGAAGGGCAGCGAGTGCAGATGGTTCAGAGAGCTGTAGCCGGTGCCGAAATCGTCCATGCGGAGCGAAACCCCGAGCCGGCGCAGGCTGCCCAGAACCTCCAGCGCCGTGCCATGGTCGGAGATCAGGCTGGACTCCGTCATCTCCAGGCCGAGCAGCCGGCTCGAGACGCCGGACTGGCGCAGCAGCGCCTCCACGTGATCGGCCAGCCCCTCCCGCGCAAATTGGCTCGCCGAAAGGTTCACGCATACGCGCGGCGCCGCGCAATCGGGATTCTCGCGGCTCCACCGCCGAATCTGGCTGCAGGCCTCGGAGAGTCCCCAGTCGCCGATGGGCAGGATCAGCCCGGTTTCCTCGGCGACTGGAATAAAGTCCATGGGCGGAATCAGCCCTCGTTCCGGATGCTGCCAGCGGATCAACGCCTCCAGGCCAACGATCCTGCGCGTGACCAGCTCGACCTCCGGCTGGTAATACAGCACAAACTGCCGTTTGTCCAGTGCGCGCCGCAAGTCCGACTTGCTAGGCCACATTCCGGCTGCCGTCTCGGTGGGGTGCGTGTGCCGCGCGCAGTAGGTGAGAAACGTCCTCCGCATCCTGCGTAGCTCCAACTGGCTGGTGACGATTTCGGCCAGGCTTTCCAGCATACGCAGTTCTTCCACGGCCATGCCGCGCCGTGGCTGGCACCCAAGCACGGTCAGCGTTCCCAAAATGCTGCCCTCGCCGGAACGGACTGGTGCGCTCGCGAACGACGCCACCTCTAGCCGGCGGATCGTCAGCCGGCCGCCTGCAATATCGGGATGCTTCGAGACGTCGGGCACCACCACCGGCCCGTCTTCCGCCAGCACCATTTCAAAAACGCTCTGCTTCCGCGGCAACTCGCGCACCGGTTCGCCCCAGTAGGACTTGATCCACACGCGGCTCTCATCGGCAAAGCCGAGCAGCACCGTGTCGGCTTTGAAATATTCGGCAGTCAGACGCGTAATGGCGTCGAAGCTGGGCTCCGGCGCCGAATCCAGAATCCCTGTCGCAGCCAGGGCCGTCAACCGCGCATCCTCACCCTGCCAATCCATCTTGCCGATCTGCAGTTCTGCTTGCGGCATGTTGACTCCGGGCCCCCGCTGCGCTGCCGGCAACTTCTTTGCCGGCCTGCGGCAGCCTGCATGTTCTCGCGTCTGCCTTGTTCATAGCGCCTGCGGCAACCCGCTCGCGCGCCGCGGGCGCTCTCCGGGACCGGTACCCTGCGGGCGCACTCCGGACATGCTTTATGCTTTCGTACACTACTTATCGGAGAAACTCCTCGCAGCATGAGGTTACGCGCGGGCATGTCCTGTTTGAGTGCACGTGCCTTCTCTGCCGTGGTGGAGAAGTTACTTTTGCGCGCGAGTCTGTCCCGTTTCCGTCCACAGAAAGGTCAGTTGGCCGGTAGCGTCCTGGATCTCCTGATCCACACTCACCCCTGCGGAATGCCCGCCCGAAACGCTGTAATGCAGCAGCACCGGCCGCCCGCTGGATGAGTCCGCCTGCAAAAGCGCCGTCATCTTGCGCGCGTTCATCGGATCCACACGCGTGTCGTTCGCCCCCGTAAAGAAAAGCACCGCCGGGTACGCCGTGCCCTTCTTCGCGTTCCGGTACGGCGAGTATTTGAGCAGATACTTAAACTGCTCTTCGTTGTCCGACGATCCGTACTCGGTGGTCCAGTGCGCGCCCTGCTCGAATTTCTGGTAGCGCAGCATGTCCAGCAGCGGATAGCCGCATTCCACGGCCGAGAACAGGTCCGGCCTTTGCACGATCGCCGCGCCCATCAGCAGCCCTCCATTCGACCTGCCCATAATGGCGAAATGCTCGGGCGAGGTGTACTTGTTGGCGATCAAATACTCGGCCGCGGCAAAAAAATCGTCGAACACATTCTGTTTCTTCTCAAACATCCCCGCTTCGTGCCAGCGCTCGCCGTATTCGCCTCCTCCGCGCAAATTGGGCAGCGCGAACCAGCCGCCCTTCTGCAGCCACCAGGCATATGCGGGCTTCCATTCCGGTGTCATGCTGATGTCGAATCCGCCGTAGCCGGTCATCAGCAGCCGTTCCGTTCCGTCCTGTTTCAGTCCCTTCTTGCCGGCGATGAACATGGGCGCCCTTGTGCCGTCCTTCGACGTATAGAAAACCTGCTTCAGCTCATACTGGCTGGAATCGAACGGGACTTTCGTTTGCGCAAAGACTTCCCGCTTGCCCGTCTCCGTATCCAGCCGGTAGATCGTCGGCGGTACGATGAACGACTCGAAGCTATAGAAGCCGTATCGGTCCATGCTGCGCCCCGCAAGGGTGGTCGCTGACCCGATACCGTCGTATTCCACGCTTCCAGCCGGCTTGCCATTCAGCGTGTAGACGGCCGTTTCGGTCTTCACGTCGTGCAGGCGATTGACGTAGATCTTGTCGCCCACGATGTTGAAGCTTTCGATTGCATCCGTCGTTTCAGGCACGATCGTCGTCCACTCATCGGGCATGATGCCGGGGTCGGCCTTCAGAATTCTCCAGTTGGGCGATTTGTAGTCGGTGCTCACGTACCACGCGCCCTTCACGTAGTCGGCGGAAAACCGCGAATCCACGCCCCAGATCAGGACCTCGAAGTACGAGCCGGGTTTGGTCAGGTCGCGGTAGACGATATCCACGCGCTTGGCCGGCACGCCGCGGTCGATCTCCACCACCAGATAGCGGTAGTCGTCCGACAAGGTTGCCGCGATCAGCTCGTTCGGCCCCAGCGCCTCGCCGCGGAACTCCCGCCCGAAGATCAGCGTGTCATGCGCGGCCCTCGTGCCCAGCTCGTGCCTGTAAACCAGCGTTCCTTTCTGGTCCATGCGCGAGTAATAGAGCCCTTTCCCATCCGGCGTAAAGGCAATGCTCAGGTAGATTCCGCTGGGCAGTTCGTCTTCGAGCGTCTTGCCCGTCTTCACGTTGAAGACACGTACCGCGGTTTCGTCCGCGCCGCCCTCGCGCACGCCATACGCCACCAGCGATCCGTCGCGCGACACATCCTCGAGTTCCACTGACGTATTCGGATCGCGGCTGAACTGCGCCGGATCGATCAGCCGCTCGTCTTTTCCCGTCCAGCCGTGGCGCACGTAAATCGACGGCTGGTCCTCGCCCGCCAGAAGTTTCGTAAAGAAGAGATCGTTGCCGCGCGCAATGGGCACGGTCCAGGTGGTCACTTGCTCCAGTGCGCTCAGCTCGTCGCTGATCTCGGGGCGAATCCGCGCCTGCTCCATGTAGCGCTGCGTGTAGGCATTCTCGGCATCGATGAATGTTTTCGTCGCCGGGCTGCTCGCGTCCTCCAGCCAGCGGTAATTGTCCACAATCCTGGTTCCGAAATAATCGTCCGTTACCGGAACGGCCTTCACTTCAGGCGGTGGCGGAAGGATGATTCCGCCGCGCCCGTGAATCGCCTGGCCCGCGGCAACCATTCCGGCGAGCGCCCACAGCGCCAAACCACATCCAAAAGTCCGGCGTACGCAGCACCACATAGGTACAGGATACCCGCGCAGCTTGGTGATTCGTAGCCTTGCCGTCACGACTCCCCGGTAAAATCAACTGCAGTGGCCAGCCCGCCCTCAAATCGGGATTCCCAGCGTCCGGAGTCTGTTGCTGGGGTGGAAACTCAGCTTTCGTTACGCTCCTGGTGGGCGCGCACGCTGGGTCTCCTGCGTCCCTCGCATGCGCACAGCATCTTCTCCGCCACCGTCGTGCTCATGGTGTCCACGTTTCTGTCGCGCATCATCGGACTGGTGCGCGTCAAATATATCGTCTGGCTCTTCGGCCGCGGCGTCGCGGCCGATGCTCTCAACGCCGCCTTCGTCCTGCCCGACATGATCTCCTACTTCCTGGTCGGCGGCGCGGCCTCCATCACCTTCGTTACCATCCTCACCCGCTATCACGAGGCAGGCCGCGATGCGGAAGGCGAGCGCTCGCTCTCCGTCATCCTCACCACCATGTATCTGGTGCTGGGCGCGGCCATCGTTCTCGCCGAAATCTTCGCTCCCTGGTACGTGCGTTGGTGGTTCAACGGCTTCGACCCGCCTAAGGCCGCTCTCTGCGTGCAGCTCACGCGCATTCTTCTCCCCGCGCAGTTGTGCTTCTTTGCCGGTGGTGTATTCGGCGCGGTGCTGCTGGTGCGCAAGCAATTCAATGTGCAGGCCGTTGCCCCGCTTATCTATGGCATGGGCACCATCGTCGGCGGCCTGCTGCTGGTCAGGCGCATCGGCGTCTCGTCGCTGGCCGTCGGCACCGTGGGCGGGGCCGTTTGCGGGCCCTTTCTCCTCAACTGGTTCTTTGCTCACCGCGCCGGTACGCGCTACCGCATGATTCTCGACTGGCGCGACGAGGGCCTGCGCGAGTGGGTGCGTCTCTCGTTGCCGCTCATGGCCGGCGTCTCTCTGGTCACCGCCGACAACTGGATCATCGCCCACTTTGCCTCCAGCATCGGCGGCGCGGTCTCTCTCATGAGCTACGCCAAGCAGCTTTTCACCGCGCCTATGGCGATGCTGGCGCAGGCCGCCGGCGCGGCCTCCATGCCCTTCTTCGCCAGCCTCTGGTCGCGCGATCGCCGCTACGAGTTCGCCACCGGCGTGGCCGACTCGGTCTCCCGCGTCGCCTCGCTTGGCCTGCTCTCGGCCTCTATCATGGTGGCGCTGGGCTGGCCGGCCATCGATCTCGTCTTCACTGGCGGCCGCTTCTCTGCCACCGACGCCCGCGTGTGCTCCATCTACTTTGCCGTCTTCTCCGTCTCTTTGTTTCTCTGGTCGGCTCAGGCCATCTACTCGCGCGCCTTTTACGCCGCCGGAAACACCTTCGAGCCCATGGTCGCCAGCACCGTCGTAACAGTCGTCTCGCTGCCCATCTATGCCGCTCTCTTTCACTGGCACGGCGCAGCGGGCCTCGCGCTTGCCTCCGACATCGGCATCGCGCTGCAAACCCTCGCTATCGCCGTGCTCCTGCACAAGCGCCGCATGGTCTCGCTCGCCAGCCTCGACTATGCAGAGATGGGCCGTTGCCTGCTGGCCGCCAGCGCGGGCGGTGCGGCCTCATGGTTCGTCGCCTGGTGCGTGCGCGGCCTCTCGCATCATTTGCCGGCCATGGCCCGGCTGCTTTACGCGCGCTACTGGCTCGACGCGGTAATTCTGCTCCTCGGCATCGTGGTCTGGACCGCGCTAGCCAAGTGGATTCTCGAAAAAGCCGGCTCGGCCTTGCCCCGCGTCGCCCTGAAGAGGCTGGGGCTGGCATAGCGGCGATCTCAGGGCAGAAACTTGAAGGTCTTGCCCTTCGGCATGGTCTTCATTCGCCGCAGGAATTCGCCTTCGTCGATCTCCTGCGGCCAATCGAGGTTAATGGACAATCGATCCTCATCATGGATGACGGCTGCGAAGGGAAAAGCTTGAATCAGGTGAATGGTCCCCAAATCCACAAGGCCAAAAATATCTCGATCAATAGCCCTCTCCCAATGCTCCAAGGAGATGTAGTGAGCCTTTGCCCTCTGCATGAGGTCTGCCGCCGTCAACTCGTCAAATTCAAGCAGAACCTTGAGCAATTCAATCTGCCTCTTCCCGACCACTCGTTTCCGCTGGGTTTGCAGCCTGTTGAACAAGCTGTACATGGTGTCGCGGAAGAGGGCGCGCTGCATTTGCCTGCGAATCTCCGCCGTCAGCCGCTCGCACTGAATGCGCACGCCGAGCAGTGCGAACTTCAGGAATGGCGTGAGGTCGTAATCGCCCCGCCTGACCTCGCTGAGAGTGCTCAGATACACCGGCTTTTCGTCATAGTAGTAATTCGACATGGCCACAAAGGCCCGGTCGGTCAGCCCGGCGCGGCGCAGCATCAGCGCCTCCATGGCGCGTGCCGTTCTCCCATTGCCATCCAGGAAAGGATGCATGGCGGCAAGGTGGTAGTGCAGTGCCAGTGCCTGAACCAGCGGGTCATGATCGCGGAATTCGGTTTGAACCGATTCGAACAGCGCCGCGAAAGCCTCTTCGCAGGAGGGTCCGCCTTCCACTCCTCGATGCTGCGGAATGCCGAATGTGACATTGTAATCGCGATCGCGAAGGACACCTGGTGGGCAGTGATCCTCATCGCAGCCTGCCACGATGCGGCGATGGACCTCCCTTACGAGCTCGGGAGAGATCGGCTTGTCGGTCGGGACCGTTTCGATCCAACGATAGGTCTGCATCGCGGCACGCGCCTGCCGCTGCGATCTGGTACGTAACTCCTCGGCAGTTGCGCTGGGCCGAATCGCCTCTTCGAGCTCCCGTTCGGTGAACTCCGCGCCTTCGATTCGACTGGTCCCGGCGACCTCGCGCTTCAGTTGCAATTCCTGCAGCGCTTCAACCCAACTCTTCTGATAGGGCAGGGAAGTAAGTGCCTGTACCGCCGATTTGGCCTCGACAAGAGCCGCCATGACAGCGTTTGCATCGTAGAGAATCCAGCGTTTTGGCAGCGCATAGCGAATCATCTGATTTCTTGACTTAATTCCGATTCATTTCCAACTCGTATTTTGCCATCTTATTGATTATTAGTCAATTATTTTATTTTGTTAGCGGATAATATCAAAGTCATTTCTAATTCATTTCGTTCTTTGTTCCGAGTCTCATCCGACCAAGATGCCAGTCGTCCCAATGCCGTTTGTTGCCATGCTGCCCCTTGGAACACAAGCGCCCCTGCCGAGGCAGAGGCGCTCGTTCTCATGTGAATTTGTGCACTGCCGCAGGCGCCCGGCCGTCCGGGCAATCGTTACGCCTGCACCGGGTTGCGCGTCTCATGCGCCGCCGGGGCAGGCGCCCCAACCGGGATCGCCGCGCCAGGCGCCGGCTTCGCGTCGGGCTTGCGTATATCGATCCCGCCCTTGAAAAACGCGCCATCTTCAATGCTGATGCGCGCCGCCGCCACGTCGCCGTGCAGCGATCCTTCCGCGCGAATGTCCACGCGGTCTGTAGCGGAGATGTTGCCGCGCACTTTGCCCAGCACCACCACCTCGCGCGCGGTGATGTTGGCGCCGACCTGGCCGTTACGGCCGATGGTCACGCGGTTGCCCGGCAGGTTGATCGCGCCCTCCACCTTGCCGTCGATGTACAGCGACTCGGAGCCCGCGATCTCGCCTTTGATAAACAGTCCCTTGCCGATGGTGGCCTGCTCCGCGTTGTTTGCCTGCATGCGCGCCGGCGTTTCAGGCACAAATGCCGGTGGCGCAGCGTGCTGCGGCTCCGGCGTGGGATTGGGGATCGTCGATCCGGTCTGACTTGGTTTCCACATAGCGCTCAAGGGTTTCTTCCTTTTCTGTCCGCCTGGGGACTGGGGGATGCCAAGGCAAGGCCAATGGCTCGAACCCAAATGTATAAGTGCGTTCGCCGCCCTTGCTCTTCTCAGCGGCGATCTCCTGCGCGGCCGGGAATCGGACGAATCGCTCTTCCGGCTCCGCCAGGATCGTGCGTCCCCCTCATTCTACGGCATCCCTCGAATTCCTGCGCGGAGCTCGCCTGCGCAGCATCACACCTTCGTAATTGCCGTAAGCTTGGCGTATGACCGATCGTGAATTGCTCGCGCGAATCGCCGCCTCTTCCGGCCAGAAGGCTGCATATAAGCAGTTGGTCCGCGAGCTCTCGCTCGCCGGCGGCCGCGACCGCCGTCTCCTTCTCGAGCAACTGGCGCGCCTCACTGCAAGCGGGCAGCTCGTGCAACTGGACCGCGAGCACTGGAGCCTTCCCCGATCTGCTTCCCGCCCAACTGCTGCCTCTCGCGAGAATCTCGTCGCTGGCCGTCTGGATCTGCACCGCGACGGCTTCGGCTTTGTCCACCCCAACCGTCGCCCCGTCGCAATAGACTCAACAACTTCTCCCGCGGCGCAAGACATCTTCATTCCGCCAGATGAGATCAACGCCGCCATGCAGGGCGATCAGGTTCTGATCGAGGTCGACCCTCCCAAAGCCGATGGCCGCCAGCAGGGCCGTATCGTGCGCATTCTCGAGCGCCGCAACCCAACCGTTGTCGGGACGTTTCGCTATGCTCGTCCCGATCGCGGCCATAACAATGTTGCCGGGGTCCCCACGGATGGGTGGCTCGAAGAGCCGGGGTCCGTGGGGTGGAATGTTGTGATCCCCTTCGACGACCGCATGACGCAGCCCATCCTCATCCCTCCCTGCTCTGAGAGTCCTCTCATCCCCGCATCCTCCACGCCCCATCGCGTGCTTGGCCGCGAAGCAACCGCTTCTTCAAAACCTGGAAGCCTGGAAGGCCAAAGCGTCGATGTCGAGATCACCAGTTGGCCCACGCCCACGCGTCCGCCCATCGGCCGCATCCTGGAAGTCCTCGGTTCGCCCGACGACTTCGGCGTCGACGTGGAAATGATGATCCGCAAGCATCAGTTGCCGCGCATCTTTCCCGAGGCCGTGCTCGCCGAGGCCCGCGCCGTCGCGCACTTCGACCAAAACGCCGCCGCCCGCAGGGCCGACTTCCGCGCGCTGCCCATCGTCACTATCGACGGCGAAACCGCGCGCGACTTCGACGACGCCGTGCTCGTCCGCGAGCGCGCCCACGGTGGTTATGAGCTCCAGGTTCACATCGCCGATGTGGCCGATTACGTTCGCCCCGGCTCCGCCCTCAACCTTGAAGCCCGCGTGCGGGGCGCCAGCGTCTATTTCCCCGATCGCGCCATCCCCATGCTGCCGCAGGAGCTTTCCACAGACATCTGCAGCCTGCGCCCCAATGAAGACCGTCTCGTGCTCAGTTGCCTTATGGAACTCGATGCCGCGGGCAACATCGAGAGCTTCGAGATTCTCGAAGGCGTCATTCGCTCCACCGCGCGCATGACGTACACCGAGGTGTCCGCAATCCTCGACCAGACCGGCACTATCGACCAAAACCCGGAGGCGCGGGAGCGCTTCGAGCGCATGAAAAAACTCGCCGTGCTCATGAACCAGCGCCGCGAAGAGCGCGGCTCCATCGACTTCGATCTGCCCGAGCCGGTCATCGAATTCGATGAGCACGGCCAGATGCGCGGCGTCACCCGCGCCGAGCGCACCTGGGCCAACCGGCTCATCGAAGAGTTCATGCTCGCCGCCAACGAGTGCGTGGCCGTCTGGCTAGAGCAACCTCGGCGTGCCCTCGCTCTACCGCATTCATGAGAAGCCCGAACCGCGCCGCGTCGTCCAGTTCGAAGAGCTGGCCGCTAGCTTCGGCTACTCGCTTGGTCTCGGGCCCCTCCCCGTCAAGCGCATACAAACCCGCGCCGAGCGCCGCGAATCGCACGGTCGCGGCCGCAATCCCCGCCGGCACGAGGTGCCCGAGGACATCGCCGTCACGCCCCGCATGTACCAGAAGCTGGCCGCGCGCATCGAAGGCAAACCGGAAGAGCGGATCTTAAGCTACCTCATACTGCGCTCGCTCTCGCAGGCGCGCTACTCCGAAATCAACGAAGGCCACTTCGCCCTGGCCGCGCCCACCTACACCCACTTCACCTCGCCCATCCGCCGCTATCCCGACCTCATCGTCCATCGCATTACGAAAGCGCTGCTCCGCGCCGGCGTCTCCGGCCATCGCACCATCGATCCAAATCGTCTCGGCTCGCCCTGGTCGCACCCCAACGAAGGTCAAACCAAACCTGAGGCGCCCCATCCTGGCGAGTCCGCAGGACGAACTACGGTAGGAACTCGTCTCTCCGAGATGAAAACCGGGACCACCCTAGCTCCGCCAGCGCCGCTAACCCCGCCAGCTCCGCCGATGTACCCCATCCCCGAGCCCGAACTCGCCCAGATCGCCGAAGAATCCAGCCTCGCCGAGCGCCGCGCCGCAGAGGCCGAGCGCGAGCTGGTCGAGTGGAAGAAGGTTCGCTTCATGCAGGACCGCGTGGGCGACGAGTTCGCCGCCCTCGTTCTCAACCCCGCCAAATTCGGCCTCTTTGTTGAGCTCACCGATCTCTTCGTCGAGGGCCTCGTCCCCATCGACACGCTGCGCGCCGACCGCTACACCTTTCGCGAAAACACGCACGAAATCGTCGGCGAGCGCACCGGCCGCCGCTTCCGCGCCGGCGACCGCGTCCAGGTCATTCTCGACCGCGTCCTCGCCCAGGAGCGCAAGCTCCAGTTTGCACTTGTGGAGGAAGAATTGCCTCTCACCGGCAAGAAGCCCGCTCCCTCCCCATCGAAATCGAAGAAGAACAAACGCAAGAACGCCTTCCCGCGGTCCGCGACAGTGGGAAAGCGAATCAACAAGAAGGGCAGACGGCGCTGAGATCGGCAACGCGCCTGCCTGCTTCCTTGTTCGAGCTTGGGCTGCCTATGCCCCGGCTTGCTTTTCCGCAAAGGGACCGATCACAGGGAGCACCAGCTTCTGTCCTTGAGAGGCCTTGATGATGAGGAAAATGACCAGCGCCAGAACGCCAAGGCCAAAGAACGGAAGGATGATCCAGCCCACGATCGGGATCATTCCAAGAATGATTTCGACCACTATGCAGGCAATGAACAAAAAAATGCACTGCCAGGCATGGAAGCGGACAAACTGCTTCTTGTTATACGGTTCCACAAGCAGAAAGATAATCGCCGGGATGATCGTCACGTAGGCGAGCGCCCCCGCGGCATTGTCTGACAGCCCTGAAGAGGTCCCTGCTGCATTCGGTTCAGCCATCGCAACTCTCCTTTCGATCGAAACGCTGGGCCGGGGGAGTGCTGCTTCACTGCTGCGCACGGCCCGGGAAACGGGGAAGTCAGCTCCTGCGGCCGTGGACCGTAAAGTGAGGTGAAGATAGGACAACCCGCCACCCGATCACTTGTCAAGAGAATTTACGCTTCACCGCAACGGGCCGCCGCTTTCGCGCCGGCTACCGCGTCCAGGTCATTCTCGACCGCGTCCTCACCCAGGAGCGCAAGCTGCAGTTTGATCTCGTCGAAGAAGAATTGAAGTTGACCGGCAAAAAGGCCGTTCATCCCCCGTCAAGGCCAGAGAAAAACAAGCGCAAAAACGCTGCGCCGCCGCCTTCGCATGGGGGTCAGGCCCCCCATTCGCGTTGAATCTGTTCGAGGGTTTTACCCCGCGTCTCCGGAACCATTTTCCATATAAACACGAAACTTACCACGCAGAGTGCCGCGTAGATCGCAAAAGTTCCCGATACGCCCAGCGCGTGTACTAAAGAGAGGAAAGTGAAAGTGACGACCATGGTGCTTGTCCAGAGTGTCGAAGTAGCAATGGAGGCGGCGCGGCCGCGGATCTTGTTGGGAAAGATCTCTGAAATCACAATCCACGCAATGGGGCCCATCGCGAAATTGTAGAACCCGGTGAAGCCCATAATGCACGTCAGGATGAGCAGCGGCGAGATGCCGGGGATGCGATACGCGATCAAGAAGAGAGCCAACGAGACGGCCATACCCGCGGTGCTGGTCAGCAGCATCGTGCGCCGGCCCCAGCGATCGAGGCAGCGAAGTGCGATCAGGGTACAGACAAAGTTGGCTAAGCCGATGATCACGTTGGCCATCAGCGCCGCGCTTAAGCTGGCTCCCTTGAAGTGTTCGCTGATCAGAATCGATCCGTAATATAGAACGGTATTGATCCCCGTGATCTGGCAGAGAATCGCGATGGCCAGCCCAACGATCAGCGGCCGCCGCATGGGACGAGAGAAGACTTCGCTCCATGTGCCCTGCTCGCTGGCGGCGGCTTCTTCCACGGCCTTCACCTGGAGATCGGCTTGTTCGGCGCCGTAGATGCGTGAGAGGACGAGCCTTCCCTTTTCTTGCTTCCCATTGCTGATCAGCCAGCGCGGGCTTTCGGGAATCGCGAGCAGCCCGAGAAAGAAGGCCAGTGACGGAATGGCGGCCGCGCCCAGCATCCAGCGCCAACTGTTGTCGCCGAGACCGGCCAGGCCCCACCCCACCACATAAGCGGCAAGGATGCCTACGACGATCGCCAGTTGATTCATTGAGACCAGCCGTCCGCGCGAGCGCGCCGGCGACACTTCGGCGATGTAGACCGGGGTGGTTACCGAGGCGAGGCCAATGGCGAGTCCACCCACCAGGCGCCCGATGGAAAACATCGTTACCGAGTTCGCCAGGGCTGCGCCAACGGTCGATATCGCGAAGAGAATCGCGGCCAGCAGAAGCGATTTGCGGCGGCCAATCCGGTCGCCGATTAGGCTGGCGCCCGCCGCGCCAAGCAGGCAGCCCAGCAGAAGTGCGCTCGCGGCAACTTCGGTTTCGATGTTGGAGAGAGATAACTGGCGCCGGAGAAAGAGGAGGACACCGTTGATGACGGCGGTATCAAAGCCGAAAAGAAAGCCGGCGATGGCGGCAACGGCGGCAAGGAAGAGAACATAAAGTGGAGACTTGGCCCCTGCTTCGCCCAGCGATGGACCGCCTATTGCGGAAACTTGCATAGTTTGAACCTCTTCAGCGAATTGTGAACCTATCGTTTATTGGCGAAAGCAAGCAGACTGCGAAGCTTAGTCAATCAAGCATACGCTTCCGCCGGCAAATAGACGGCAAACCCCGATCGGGAAGGATGCCATTGGCGCACGGACCCGGCTTGCCGGGAAACCCTTGCGCGCAGCGAAAGCCATCGTATAGCCAAAACGATCATAGTTCACATTCGTTATCGTTGGAAACATGAGCTCTGCTAACATCCGTCCTGTCATGAAATCCTCCCCGCAAAAAGCCAAAGGCGGACTTCAGACCGGGAGTCCGGAAATCGCCGAAGTCACACTGGAGTGGCCCAGCGGCGCGATGAAAGGACTTCCCGTTCACATGGATCGGCATCATGCGATCTCATATGTTCAAATGGCCGCCAGCTTATTTTGCAACTCTTCGAGCGTCAATCCCTTGGTCTCGGGATAATAGAAAAAGACCACAACGAACTGCAGCACAACCATGAAGGTGAAAAAGACAAAGGGATAGGCCCCGGAGCGGGCGGCTAGCAGTGGAAATATGCCCGAGATTACGGCGTTCATGACCCAATGGGTCGAACTGCCCAGCGCCTGGCCCTTAGCGCGTACGCGGTTGGGGAATACCTCCCCGATGAAGACCCAGATGACCGCTCCCTGGGATACGGCGAAGAATCCGATGTAGCCAACGAGCAACACCACCAGCCAGCGCTGGTATTCGTGCAGAAGAAAGATGAGCGAGACTCCGGCGAGGCAAACCGCCAGCCCAACTGATCCGATCAGCAGAAGCATCCGCCGCCCAATGCGGTCGATGAGGGCCATTGCCACGAACGTGGCCAATAGGTTCATCGCTCCAATGGCTACCGCCTGCAGGTCGCTCGAGACCTTGCCGAAGCCGGCCATGGCGAAGATGTCGTTGAGGTAGTAAAGTATCGCGTTCACTCCGGCCAGTTGGTTGAACATGGCGATGCTCACGGCGAGAAAGATCGGCCGTCGATATTTCGCCTGGAACAGGGATTCGGACCCGGCGAGCTTCTCGGGACGAATGGAGTCCGTAATCTCCCTGAGCTCGCCAAATGCGGATCCCGATCGCAGTTGTTGCAGCACCTCTCCGGCCTCCTGGATGCGATTCTTTGTCACCAGCCACCGCGGACTCTGCGGAATACCGAAGAGCATGGCCAGGAACAGTATGGCCGGAAGGCCGGCAATGCCCAGTTGCCACCGCCATTCGTACGCGCCGAAACCCGCCAGCCCGATCAGGTAGTTCGAGAGGTAAGCGGCCAGGATGCCCACCACAATGTTGATCTGAAAGCAGCCGACCAGCCGCCCGCGCCAACCGGCCGGTGCGATCTCGGCAATGTACACCGGGCCCAGCACTGACGATCCCCCGATGCCCAGTCCGCCGATGAAACGGAAGAGAATCAGTGCCGGCCAGTTGAAGGCGAAGGCGCACCCGAGCGCGGATACGATGTAGCAGGCAGCCAGAATGCGCAGACTGTCGCGTCCTCCAAGACGATCGCCCACCATGCCGGCAAGCATCGCCCCGAGGACGGTTCCCCACAGGGCGCTGGAGACCGTGAACCCCAACTCGCCCGGCGAGAGCTGATAGAGCGCGGTCAAGGCGTGCGTGGTGCCGGCGATGACTGCCGTATCGAATCCGAACAACAACCCGCCCAGGGCTCCGACGGCAATACAGCGCACAAGAAATGAGTTCAGTCCGCTTGCCAAGGGGGCTACCTTTCCGGGCTGATGGTTCCGCTTAAGTTTCAAGTAGAGAGGCGTTATTTGTCAGGGCGCCTACCAGGCATCGGCGCCAGCCCGGAACCTGGGACCGACATGGGTCATGTCGATTGGATGAAACCCCTTCGCAATTGCCGGCGATTTCGGTTGCAATCGAAAATCGAAGTTTCCTGGGTTGACGAAGAGCGGGTCGGCGATGATCGAGCCCTGATCGTGGCCCAAGGCCTTCCAATCGGAAAATGACTTGCCGGCAAAGCGAATATCCGGCCCGCGCCGGTCGAAGTAGATGTTGTTCCGCAGGATAAAACCTTCGCCCGTCCAGTTGCTCCCAAGCAGCCCGCCTTGGTCGAAGTACACGATGTTTCTTTCCATCGTGAATGAAATGTGAGGCTCGGCCCGTGTGCGCATGAGCTGGAACTCGCAATTGAAGGCGAAGATGTTGTTGCGCACCATATTCTCGCGGCCATAATGCTGATGAAACCCCGCGCTCTTGCAGTTGTAGACGATGTTGTCTTCGATCAAGACGTAGCTGGAGCCTTCATCCGGGTAGATCCCCCAGCCTCCGTAAGTGAAGGACGAAATATCGTGAATCAGGTTGTTGCGGATGATTGTGCCATTCTGGACCCCAAGCGTGTAAATGCCGCCCATATCGCTGAGCAGGTCCTTCCCAATCGAGTGGACATGGTTGAAAGCAATGATGTTGTGGTTGCACTGATTCGGCTCATATCCCCAGGTCCATCCCACGGAGATGGCTACTTGGTAGAGATCGTGGATATGGTTGTGGATGATCTGGTTGCGTGAGCTCTGCAACGCCCAGATGCCGTTAGCTGACGCGTAGACGAGGCCGAGATCGTGAATTTCGTTGTCGGCGATCAGATTGTCGTAGTTCTGGCCCGCCTCGCTGGGGCTCGGCGTTTCTTCGCCAATTCTTATTCCACCACCACCCAGATCGTAGAAGTGGGAGGCCAGCACCTGGTTATGTTTCGATCCCCGCCCGAGAAAAAGACCATATCCCCCGGAGTGGGCGACGGTACAATTTTCGACGCGAAGATGAACAGCCCCAACGGCCTGAATGGCATAGGGAGCGCGATAGCCGGACTGCCCGTCAACGTAGCCCTCCGGGTCCATCGACCACTCCGCATGTGCGAAGGTCAGGCCGCGAAATACGATGTTGCGCACCAGTTGCCCTGAGTCGGGATCTCCTTGCAGAAAGACCAGACGTTCCAAGGTTGGAGCAATCACCTCGGCCTGTTCCAGGTTCTCGTCGGGAAAGGGGATGTAAGTTACTTCCTGAGCAGCTCTGTCGAAGTGCCATTCCCCCGGCATGTCCAGCGCATCGGGTGCATTCTCCACAAAATAGCGCGCATCCGGCTCTTTCGCATACGCGTCCGGAGCGGATCCCAGAGTGGCCAGATGCGCAGCCGGATCCACTTTTACGATGGGCATCCGGAAATCGCTCCACGCAAGATAGGCGACAACCTCCACGTCGTCCCCGTTGGCCCACTCTTCTTCGATATCGTTGCCGCGGTACCGGAGCTGGAAGGGCTTATCCTGGGGGCTCTCTCCGACGATGCGGAAGAAGCCGTACTTCGGGCTCCGCGCACGGGCAGCACGCCGTCCGTTGACAAAGAGCTGGCGGAAGTATGGTCCTGGAGCATGTGCTGTCCAGGCGCTGCCCGCCTCCTTTTTTGTCCAGCCGGAGATGAGCCGGCCGCCGCTTATGATGGGATGCTCGCCATGGGGCGCCTCCCAAATGGTGTCGCTATCTTCAGGACCAAGAATGAGCGTTTCCGGGAGGAAATACCTCCCTGCGCGAATCGTGATCGTGATGGGCCCAGCTTTGCCTGACCGGCGCTGAGCGCGAGCGGCATCGCGGGCTTCCAGGAGAGTCTTGATAGGACCGTCAGGAGAGACAACGATCTTCTGGACTGAACCTGTTCCGGTAGCCTCTGACCATGCACGGGAAACCGATCCGGGAACAACCCTGGAAATTCCGGCAACTCCCGAGACAATGGCGGCGTCTTTCAGAAATCTGCGTCTTGAATTGGATTTGTTCATATTGGTATTGATTTTAGTTTGTTCACACCACTCATGAACCACATTCCGTCCGCGAAACGCCTCTTTGCCAACTCGGAACGTTCGCCAAAGCTCGGTATCGTTTACTCGCGCCCAGCCCTCATTTTGACTTTTCGCGCCGGGCTGCATACCACTCAGCCAGTTCCTGCCGCAGCGGGGTTGTGGGAAGAGCGGCCTCTCCTTGCGCACGCAACTCCAAATAGACCACCTCTCCGGGAAGCAGCCGGAAATTGTGAGTTACCTGGCCGTTACCTGCGTCCAGATGGAACACTTGCGCCTCTGGAGCGGCATGAACTTCCAGCAAGTGGTGCTCGATCGGCGAAAGATTTTGCGGGCTGCCCAACGACTGCCAGGTCTCATAGCAACTGCCCGCGCCCGCCGTAATTCGCTCCTGCACCAGCACGGGCTTGGCCGAGTCAGTCCAGGGCAATTCCAGCGTGCCCGTCCAGGGTTGCTGCGTCCCCACTCCATAGACCGCGAGATCCCGGCGCCAAAGCAAGACCTGCAGGCTCCCATCTCCGGCCGTGGCCACCAAGCCGCAACCGGCCCCCAGGGCCTCGTGCTTGAGTTCCAGCCGGCCGCCGCGAAGGCGGTTGAGAAAGCGGAAGGCATTGAACGTCGCCTTGGGGATACCATTGAGCGTCAGCAACCCGTAGCTGCCGGAAAACTCGCTCTGCAGTGTGCCTCCTAAGCCAATCACATCGCTGGCCAACAACCAGCAAAAAGTGTCGCAGTCTCCATCCACTGCCGTAGCAAGATCGCAAACGGTTGCCGCGGCGGACATCTCATCCAAACTCGGATTATCAACCCAATCGATCCTTCCGTCGGGCAAGGGAACCATGCTGTCCCACTCCGTCCAGTGGATTTCGAGGCCGGGCATTGCCGACTGGCGGACTGTCTGGCGCACGGCTCGCACGACATCCGGAATATATTGGCCGGGCTTGTGCGGGCTGCCCCTGAGCCCCGGATATAACATCCATTCATCCTGCGGGTAGCTATGGGTGCTGATGAAATCCAGAGGTGCACCCTCCGTGGAACAGTGCGCAATCAACTCCGCAATCCAGGAAGCCTGGGCCGAGACGGGCCCGCCAACACGCAGGCGCGGACTGACTGCCTTGAGCGCCTTCGCCGTGACGTCATAGAGTTTCCAGTAGTCTTTTTGCGAACCCGCCCAAAAATCGGGGCCGTTGGGCTCATTCCAAGCCTCGAAATACCACTGCTCGATTTCATCCAGGCCATAGCGGTCAACACAATGACGGGCTAAGGCCCCCACCAACTGGCCCCATTCGGCGTAGTCGCGAGGCGGCGTGACGTTCAACTTCAAATCAAAGACGGTTTTTGTTCCAGAAGCCAGCGCAACCGGCATGGGGAATAGGCTGATAAAAGGGCGTAAGCGGAGCCTCTGCAACGCATCGAGAGCCTTGTCCACCTGCGCCCATCGGAACGCCAGCCTCTCATCCTTCCGGCGCGTCACAATGGCCATCTCGTCTTGGAGGAACCCAAAGGTTCGGCAGTAACGATAGCCGATCTCGCGCTGCAAAATTGCCAGATAGCTCTGAAGGTCCCCCCGCAAGAGCATGAGAGGTACGTCCACGGCAATGGCGTTTTTCCAGGGTCTTCGCAACGGTGCGGAAGGCGTTGCATTGGTCACTGTGATGATGGATGGAGGTTCTGCTTTTGATTCAGGCGTCGCGGCGGCGCCTTCCCCCATTGCGGCAGCGCCAACCGTAGCCGCCGCAACCGAAGTCGCGAGACTTGTTTTGAGAAATTCGCGCCGGGTGGTATTACCTTGACCCGGGAACTCAGGGTCGGCCATCTTTGAAACGGATTCCATTTCTCCCCCTATAGCGGGTCTCCTGCAGGTGTAGACCAAGGCACAATCGCTAAGTGGCTTTTTCATCAAGAAAAAGCCACCTTGAATACTGTCCGAAATGGCTCATAGTTGCAGGAGAACCGCCGTAACCTCTCGCTTCGTGCGGAAGGGTCTGGATGGTATGGGCAGGAACCAACGAATCTAGCCTGATTTTCATTTTGTTTTCCCGGCCACAAGAGAATATACTCCCGGCTGCCCGGCTCGCCATCTCTTTCGCATTTCGACCGAGGCGAATGGTCGTGCGTGGCCCAGGAGGCCTCTCGTCAGAGGATGTGGGGTGTGAAAGCAGAGGCGCGTGTAGCCGCCAATCAAAGAAAAGGAGAATGAGCGATGGGTGGTAGTCGCAATATCTTGATCGGACTCGCTGCGATCTCATTGGGATGGATGGGGCCGGCGTTCACGTCCTTTGGCGCGGCTTCAGCGCAGGTTGCGGCTTCGGCCACGGTACAGCCGCCTACGCCGGATTGGGCAAAGGGCTTGGTGATTTATGAGGTTGCGACCAAGGCCTTTACTTCTCCAAACGGACCTGAGAGCGGTACATTTCAAAGCCTTGAGGCTCGATTGCCGTATTTGCAGAAGCTTGGAATCAGCGCCATCTGGCTAACTGGGTATTCCCTGTCCGATCCTCATCACTTTTACAACATTTGGACACAGTACGCGGTCATTGAACCCGGCAAGATTGACCCTTCGCTCGGCACGCCGCGGCAATTCAGGGCCTTGATCGATGACGCGCATCGCCGCAATATCAAGGTATTTCTCGACGTAATTACACATGGACTGATGCCGGACAGTTCGGTGGTAAAGCAGCATCCTGACTGGTTCCGTGGTGGCAGTTGGGGGATGATCGACTACGACTGGTATGGCGGCCACACAGACCTCGATAACTGGTGGGTAAAGGTCTGGACAGGCTATGTTGCAAACTATGGCGTAGACGGCTTTCGCCTGGACGTTGACATTTTTCGTCCGGATTTGTGGTCTCGCATTCGCCAAAACGCCGCTGCATTGGGGCACCCCATTGTCATTTTTATTGAAGGAGCGCCGGTCATCCCCGGCGTAACCGACTTTACCCAGAGAGAAAACCGGATTAGCATTGGCGAGACCGGCAAACTGGACGCTCGGTATATCGACGACATTCCAGGGCTCTTCCGCGATAAGTACTCCGAAACCGAGGACTTTTCTGTCGCCATCGAATATTCCGATGGCCGGCGCGCGGAAGGCAGCACCAACGGCAATGGACCCATTCATGTAAAAGTGGACGGGTTCACGACAGACCGGATTTCCTACCAGCCCACCTTGCCGGCGGGGCGGTCGGAGCGAAAACTGACCGTCGGCGGTCTGGCCGACTCGCCGATCAAAAGCATCGTCGTGACCGCGATCGGCGAAAATGGGCCTCCAAAACCCCGGCGGTGGGCCTACGGCGTTCACGGCGGAGCTGAATTGTCAATCGAGGGCAAGGCGCCTGTAGTCGATCTCTTTCTGTCGTCGTTCTTTGCCTATAGCCCTTCGTTGCAGCTTAGCTGCCATGACAATGGCTGGGAGGGTTTTCCCTCGGATAAAAATCCCTATGCAGCCGCGGGAAGCCGCGCCACCTTTGGCTACAGTTTTCTCTTCACGCCCATGATTCCCATCTTCATGTCGGGCGAAGAGTTCGATGCGGACTTTCATGCCCTGCCCGGCCTTTCTCCGGATCTGTATGGCGGCAGAGATCCAGGCAAGGGCCGCTGGCTCTACGGCTCCCAACTGGACTGGGCCGAGCTCGATCGGCCGGATCGCCGTGCCATGCTTGCCGATGTCTCGAAGATGCTCGCCATCCGCAAGCGGGAGAGTTCTGTGCTGGATGCGGAGATGCGGGGAGAGGTCAAGCCGCGGTTAATGGGCGTAAAGTTTCAATCCGACATCGACGTTCCTGCGCCGTATATGCGGTGGAATCGGGGCGTAGCCATTGTTGTCATGGCCAATCGCAATACGGAAACGGGTGCGCACCTCAAGCTGCAGGTCCCGCTGGAGCCGCTTGGAAACGCGAATGACGGAAAATATGCCGTCACCGATCTTTGGAGAGGTGGTAACCCTGTGGTTCTGTCTGCGGCAGACCTGTCAAATCTTACTTACACCGTGCAAAAAGACAAGAGCCCCGGCGGCGGCATCGGGCTGCTGAAAATTGAACCGATCCACTAGTGTCCTGTCTCCGAAGTTCGCACAAAAGCAAAGCAGTCATCCTGAGCGAATTTTGGCGCGTTTTGCGCCAAAATGAGTCGAAGGATCTGCGGTTGTTCTTCGCGCGTTTGTCGCGAAATTCAGATTCACCACCCTAGTGGCGCGCCCCTCCTGCGGCTTGCACCACCAATACCCAGTCCCCTACGCCTTCGTGATTCTTTCCCGGCGGCGTGAATTTCTTCTCCCCGGCATTCCGGAAAGGCCCACCGGGAACGGCATGATAGGCGCCGTCCGTAGGGTCAAACCACCTCGCGCGCGCCGGCCCGCTCAGGCTGTCCATGCTCATTGTGATGGTTCTCGGTGTCGGCAAATAGACCACCACAGTCGATCCGTTGCCGGTTCTGGCAGCCGTCGCGTAGTCGCTCTCGCTCACGCGGGTCTTCATGCTGTAGCCCATGTTCTGCTCGTTGTACACCAGTTCCGTGTCGCCGAATGTTCCTAGTCCTCCGGTCACAACGGTGTGTTGCTGATCCGGAACCAGGTCCTGCCACGGCAGCGAAGTAAAGAAATTCTTCCATATCTCGATTTGTTTGACCCCCAGAGTATCGATGTAGGAATCCCACCCCAGAGTAAAGCTCCACGTATACTTGTTCCCATAAAACTGGCCTACCCCTCCACTCAGCATCGTCCAATATTCTTGCCGGCGCAGAACCTCGGGAGTGCCATAGTCTGTCGGGTCACCAACCTGTTCCAGTTCGTAGTGCGCTTCAAGCAGGTAGGTCGGCATCACTGGGGTTTGATTATAGCTATGAAGCATTTGAATATAGGTTGCGGCATACATGTAAGTGCCGTTCAGCGAAATGATCGGCGCCCATTTCTGGTCATCCAACGACGAACTCACATTGTAGTTGAGTTCGTCGGTTTGCAACTGGTCCGGAGACTCCGCCTTGATTCCCTTCGCGACCGCAAGCACCAGTTCGTCGTCTGACGGTATCCGCCACTTATTGAAATCGTTCCCGCTCAACCATGCAACGTTTGCGTATTTCTTGTACCGCTTGCCCAGATATTGCCCATAAGCAAAAGCCGCGTCAAGACCGTTGTTGCGTAGCGTTGGCAGCCATCCGATCGTCTCGATCGGATCGATGAATACCAGAATGCCATGCTTCGCCGCCGACTCCACCGCGTAGTCAAGCCGCGCAAAGTATGCCTCATTCGGCTTCGAGAGGTCATAGTGCGTGTAGTCGTCGCCTCCCGCAACATATCCTGTAAACGGCAAAATGCCATCCACCGTGCTGCCCGTCTTGTTGTCTGGATAATCCTGTCCGGCACAGGCAACATCGACCCACCCTACAGTATTGAATCCATGAGCCTCGCGGTCGGCGAAGTACTCGTCCATTTGTTTTTCGGTCAGTTGCCCCATGAGCCCCTGGGGAGTATCGCCAACCATCAAAAAAGGCTTGTTGTTCCGGTCGACAAGATAGCGGTGGTTTGCGCTGAGCTTCAACGGGAAAGCCGGCTTCTCCGGGCCCGCTGAATTCTTTTTCGCTGCGGCCCGTCCGGCTGGCGCCAGGTTTGCGGCTAGCAGCAAAATCCCGATGCCGTAAAGCATCTTCTTGATCTGGAAGAATCCGAAGACACGTATCATAATCACTTTGACCTCCTCACCCACTTTAGTCGATTGGCATTGCAAAACGGTCCCGCGCGGAACTGAAATCGGCCGAGTGCTCATCGTGACCGATTCGATTCCGGTAAAAGCTGAAGGTGCCTCTTAAGGAGTTGGAAAGCTCCCACACCGTGAATTTCGTGCGGACCATGAAAGAACTCGATCTCCATCCTGTCACAATCCCTATTTTGCCGCAAAATTCACGAGCCCCAGCATACTCCCGGCAAACCCATGGGTCCACTCCGGCGGTGGTCATCCTGTGCACTTTCGGCCATAAGGTTTCAGGCCTGAGTTCTGGTAAGCTGCCCCCTTCGTTTAGTCAGTATAAGTGAGAGTCTTGCCGTTTGAGTTCAGCGGCGTATTCAGCCCGCGGCCGCACAGGGCTGGCTCTGCCCACGCCGCACAAACCGCCGGAGGAGCTTTATGCCGTCACAATTTCGCTGAAGTCCGCGATGCCGGAGAAGTTCCTGAGCACTTCGTCGATCAGCCCCAGATGCGCGCCGCGCACAGCGGCATCGGGATCGAGCACCATCACCTTGTCGAAGAAGCCATCCACCGTCGGCCGCAGCGTGGCGATCAGCGCCAGCGCCTCACCGTAATTCCGCTGCTCGCGCAACCTGGCCACCTGCGGCGCAAGCACTGCCGCCGAGTCCGCCAGCCGCTGCGCCTCCTCTGCCAACTTCACATTTTTGGCGGAGCCCATCGCGAAGTCCTTCTCCTCGGCCTGCCGCAGAATGTTCTTGATACGCTTGAATGCCGCCGACACGGCAATGAAATCATTTGACCCGCGCGCCTCGGTCAGCGCCTCGGCCCGCGCGATCGCATCGCGCACGTCGTCCGCACCCGCGGCCAGCACCGCGTTCACCACGTCGTAAGCGAAGCCGCGCACGTCTTTTAAATAGAACTGCAGCCGCTCGCGCAGAAATATAGCAACATTGTCCGGATCTCCAGCTTCTGCGCTTGCAGCCACCAGATCAGACAACGTGAAAGGCAATTCTGCTGACCCAGCAAGAATCATCACAATGGCATTGGCCGCCCGCCGAAGTGCAAAGGGATCCTTAGAGCCAGTCGGCGCAAGACCGATATGAAACATCGCAGTGATCGTGTGGATTCGATCTGCCAAGCCAAGAAGCTGCCCTTCTGTTGTGGGCGGAATCGCATCGTCGGTATTCGCTGGCCTATATTGCCATTCGATCGCAAGTGCGATCTTTTCAATCTGCTCCTGCGGCCGATTGCTTTCCCGCAATTGCAAAGCAGCATATTTGCCCCCGATAATTCCCTGCAACTCCGTGAATTCTTTCACCAGCTCCGTGGTTAGGTCAGTCTTTGCGAGCCGAATCGCATCCGACATGGCGTTATAGTCCACCGTGTCGTCATGGAGCGTGTGCTTTCTTGCCGAGATTCTGTCGTATAAACGCCTTGCTATTTCGAGGTTTTGCTCGCTCTTCCAGGCGTAGCTGCCCAGCTCCTTCTGGAAGGTCACATGTTTCAGGCTCTCCATGCGCTCCGCAAGCGGCGTCTTCTGGTCCACGTCCCAGAAGAACCGCGCGTCCTTGAACCGCGCCCTCAGCACGCGCGCATTGCCGTGCCGGATAATCGCCGCGCCCTCTTGATTCACCTGCGTGTTCAGCACGGCCAGGAAGTGCGGCGCGAGCTTGCCGCTCGCGTCTTCCACCGCAAAGTACTTCTGGTGGTCGCGCATCACCGTCACCAGAACCTCTTCCGGCAGCTCAAGATACTCTGGCTCGAAGCCGCCCAGGATCACCGTGGGCCATTCGGTCAGGTGCACTACGGTCTCCAAAAGCTCCGCGTCCTCGCGCCAGCGCGCGCCGGCAACCGTCCTCGTCGCCGCATCCAGTGCCTTGCGGATGATCTGCCTGCGCTCGGCCACGTCGGCCACTACGCTTGCCCCGCGCAACGCCTCGGCATAGCTCTTCGCCGCCTCGATCACGACTGGATCGTCCCCATGCAGCACGCGATGCCCGCGGCTCGCGTTGCCGGCCGCGATCCCGGCAATCTCCAGCGGAACAACGCTCGAATCGAGCATCGCCACAACCCAGCGGACCGGCCGCACAAACCGTTCCGGCTTGCCCGCGCGCCAGTACATGTTCTTGGCCCAGTAAATTGCCAGCACTTCCTTCGGCAACTCGGCGATGAGGATTTCCTGCGCGCTACGCCCCGCACGCCTCACCGTCGCGCCCAGATACTCGCCCTTCGGCGTCTCCACTTTCCTCAGGTCCGCAACGGCCACGCCGGCCTTCTTCGCAAACGCCTCGGCCGCCGCCGTCGGCGCGCCGTCCTTGAACGCCACCTTCCACGACGGGCCGGTCAACTGCTCTTCGATATCGGCCTGCCTGGCGAGCACGCCCTCGACCAGCACCGCCAGCCGCCGCGGCGTGGAATACGTGGCGACCTTGCCCTCGGCGCCCACCAGCCGCTCGCGCCTGAGCAGATCGCCCACGCGCCTGCCCAGCTCTTCCTCCGCCCCGGCAATCATCCGCGCCGGAACCTCTTCCAGCCCGATCTCCAGTAAAAAATCAGCCATTCGATTCGATCTCAGTGAATTCTTTTTGTTGCCAATCCCGGTTTGTGTCAGGGCACGGCTTCAAAGCCTGCCCTGAACGCAGTCGAAGGGCGCCGAAAAAAGCCCGTTACGATGGGCTTTAGCCCCTGAGGGTGCGCCTTCTAACTCCGCTAACGCCGCCAACTCCGCTAGCCCCGCTAGCTCGCTCCCTGCTGTTCCGCCCACGCCTTCGCCACTCCCACCGCCAGCGCGCGAATGCGCCCGATCACTCCCACGCGCTCGGTCACGCTGATCGCCCCGCGCGCGTCCAGCAGGTTAAACAGGTTCGAGCACTTCAGCGCCAGTTCGTACGTCGCCAGCAGCGGAAATCTTTTCTTTGCCTTTGGACTGGCGTTTTTGTCATTAAGGACGGCGCCCGCCTTTTCGAGAAGCGCCTGCGCCTCGGCTTCATACGAATTGAAGTGCTCCCACAGCCTCGGCACGTCGGCCATCTCGAAGTTGTACACGGAAAATTGCAGCTCCTCGGCCAGCCGCACGTCGCCGTAAGTCACCGCCGCGCCCGTCCCATTTCCGTCTGTGTGGGGGTCGCGCGCCCACACAATGTCGTAAATCGAGTCCACGTCCTGCAGGAACGCCGCGATGCGCTCCATGCCGTACGTCAGCTCCGCGCAAATGGGGTCCAGATCCACCCCCCCGCACTGCTGGAAATAGGTGAACTGCGTGATCTCCAGGCCGTCGAGCATCACCTGCCAGCCCACGCCCCACGCGCCCCCGGCGGGCCACTCCCAGTTGTCCTCCTCGAACTTCAGGTCGTGGCGCTGCAGGTCGATCCCCATCGCCTCCAGCGATTCCAGATACAACTCCTGCACGTTCTTGGGAGGCGGCTTCAGGATCAGTTGGAACTGTGTGTGCTTGAACAGCCGGTTGGGATTCTCGCCGTAGCGCCCGTCGGCCGGCCGCCGCGAGGGCTGCGCGTACCCCACCCGGTAGGGCTTCGGCCCCAGCACCCGCAGAAACGTTTCCGGGCACATTGTCCCCGCGCCCACTTCCACGTCGTAGGGCTGCTGCAGCACGCATCCGCGCTCCGCCCAAAAGCCCTGCAGGCGGAACAACAACTCCTGAAAGGTGAGGGAACTCGGCTTTACGCGCGGTACGGGCTGGGCTGCGGACACAGGCAAATCTCTCTCATCGGGACTAAGCATCGATTTTATCAGCCACAGCGCGTCTCACCCGCCCAGCCTCGCGATCGCCTCCGCCGCCTTCAGCTTCCGCTCCAAATGGCACTCGGGTTAATCGCTTTCAAACAGCGATTTCGCAAGACCAGATTGGCGGATGATGCTCAGCAGAGTGCCGCGCCTGAGGGTGTCGTGGAGGGGCACGGGAACGGTAACCGTCGTTCCCTCCTTCTGCAACTGCATAATCCGATGGCTGCCGCGCTGGCGGACCGCGACAAATCCGTGCCCTTCGAGTATTTTCGAGACTTCAAGACCGGAGAGAACCCTCAGCCTACCCAACGGGCACCTCGACCTGCGTAACGAAGACCTCGCTGTGCAGCCTCTCGGCAATTTCTGAAGGTGAGGCGGTCTCGAAAAAGAGCGTCAGGGCCTCGACGAGATTGGCGCGAGCCTCTTCGATTGTTGTGCCCTGGCTCGCGATATCGAGCTCTGGGCACAAGCCGACGAACCCATCGTCTTCGCGCTCAATAATAGCCGTCAATCGCTGCGGACTATGCATAGCCAAATTCTACGCTATGCGTCTTCTTGCTTGTTATGTGGCTAAACTCAGCGTCCTCACCCGCCCCGCCTCGCCAGCGCCTCTATCCGCCTACGGCCAGTCCTGCGCGCCGTGATAAATGCGCCCGATCTCAATCAGGCCTTCCCGGATGCGGTACACCGCAATGTACGGCAGCGGCGCAAACACCAGTTCGCGCCAGCCGCTCATGCGGCTGCTCACTCGGCCCAGGCCGGGAGCATTCTTCAACTGTGCAATGCCGTTGTAGATGGTTGCCGCAACCCGTTTGGCGGCTTCCGGGTGATCGCGTTCAATCCAGATGCAGATGCGTTCCAGGTCCTCGGCGGCGGGGATCGACCGCCGGATTTCCATCACGGTTCGAGGAAGCGCCGCAGCCGGTCGCCCACCTGCTCGTGAGTCAGCGATTCGCCGCGCGCCAAAGCGGCTTCGCCGCGCTGGACAGCCTCGACAAAGCGGTCTTCTTCCTCGAAGTAGCGCGTAACCACATCCCGTACCGCCTCATCGGGGCTCAGGCATCGCCGTGCCGCACGTTCAGCCAGCCGGGCTTCGATATCAGGAGAGAACTGCACTTCCATGGAGATAGTGTAGGAGGAATCGGAATCTGGCGCAATGCAATCCGGCCTAAGCCCGCCTTTCCCGAGCGCGGACTTTGCGATCTGCCGCAGGGAGCCGCACCACGCCGGCCCTCTTCTTCCCCAGTGAACTATGAACCATGTACGCGGAACGCGTGAGCCGCGCGGCGCGGGCACGGCTATCGATTTCCGATAACTGGTTTTCGCGCGCGGTAATGTTGATGCGGACCGTCCTCTCCGGCTCGGCAGCCTCCACCAGGAACGCGACTGCGCCCTTCATCTCAGGATCGTTGCGGAGTTCATCGAGAGTCGAAGGCTTGGGCAGGCGCTCTCCATCCTGTCTCATCCCGGCAATGTGGAGCGAAAGGGCCTCGGCGGCCATGCGGCGCGCTTCTTCGAGCGACGTTCCCGCCGTGATGCAACCGGGAAAATCGGGAAAACTGACGCCGTAATCCGACTTCTTGTCCTTGTGAAGATACGCGATATATTCCATTTGCTCTCCCTACTTGCCGAGCTTCAAACCCGCTTGCTTCTCGATGGAGTGAAGGGTCCCAATCGGCACGTCTCTGCGCGGGAACGGGACCGTCACCTGGCCTGGTTTCGTCGCGTGCTTGAACTGCTTGTGGCTTCCCTCGTGGGCAACCTCGAACCATCCATCGGCCCTCAACCTCCTGATGATTTCGCGGCTGTCCATCGATCTTGCTCCCGGAAGCTGATTTTAGAATACACACTACATACACACCGATCAAGCGCAGGTTCACCCGCCCAGCCTCGCAATCGCCTCCGCGCACTTCAGCTTCCGCTCCAAATGCCGTTCGAGCGTTTGTAGCGTAAACCGCCGCAGGTCCTGACCGCGCCTCCGCGGCCACGCCTCGCCGGCAAAAGTCGACGCCGGCGCCCGTAGCATCCTCTGCGCCATTTGCCAACTATCGGCAGAGAGTTCGCTCGCGCTGCCATTCCGGTGCAGCCCGCAGAACAATCCATCCGTGTAGCTCGAGAACGACACCTCCGCTGCCTGCAATGGCTCTCCGCACACCATGCAACGGCCAATGTCCGGCAAGAGGCCCATCAGCCGCGTCATCCATAGCGAGAAATACGTGAGCGCCATCCATGGCTGGACAATCTCCGATTGGGCCGCCGCGGTCTGCTCCAGCACGCTCACCAGCAGCCGAAACACCGTCTCCTGCGGATCGCGCTCCGGCAGCGCCTCGTCGATCACCTCGGCATAGAAGCTCAGCACGGCCATGCGCGTGTGGTCCACCGGCGCCGAGAGCGGCGAGCGCAGAATCTCCAGTTGATCCAGCCGCACCAGCTCCTGCCGCGGCCGCTCGGCAAACCACGCGCGCGCCAGCGTCATCGGCTGCAGCGCGCCGCCGAAGCGTTTGCGGCTCTTTAGCGCCGCCTTGGCCACGCCCCGCATCCGGCCAAAGTCGCGGGTGAAGAAGCTGACGATCAGGTCGGCCTCATGCACCGGCCAGGTGCGCAGAACCACCGCTTCCGACGTGAGCACGGGCATGGGGCTATTATCCTCGCTCCCCGTCATAATCGTCGTTCCTGCTGAAATGGCAGGGGTTAGATTTATGTAAGGAGAAACAGATAAAAGTAAGGCATTCTTCTATAAAGTAAGGTATAATCAATTTTGTAAGGAGCGCAGATGCCAACTGCTACCATTACATCGAAGGGTCAAGTCACCATTCCTGTCGAGGTGAGAGAGGCTCTCAACTTGAAGCCAGGAGACCGGATAGATCTCTTTCAGGACAGGGCCGGCAGATTTGTTCTATCGCCTCGAACAGGCTCTATTCGAGATCTGGAAGGTTGTGTTCCTAAGCTGGATTATGTCCCGACAATCGAGGAACTCAACGAGGCGGTTGCCGCCGCTGCCGCGGAGAGTTATCTGAGAAGTGTGGCTCGCCCGACGGTTTCTGAGAGCGGTGAGTCGAAGGACGAGGCTGCGTGATCGGAATCGATACAAACATTCTCGTCCGCTTTGTCGTTAAGGACGATCCAACCCAGACTCCAGCAGCGGTTCGAATGATTCATGGACTTTCGCCCGAAGAGCCGGGATGGATAAGTCTTCTGGTTTTGTCGGAGCTAACTTGGACACTGAGGCGAGTTTACAAGTTAGACCGGACGGCCATCGCCGGAGTCCTCGAAAGACTGCTCGTCAGCAAAGACACGGTGCTTGAGCAGCGCGATGTTGTGCGTCAGGCCCTCCTTGTATACCAGAGCAGCAAAGCGGACTTCGCGGACTGCGTAATTGCCGTGACAGCGAATCTTGCCGGCTGCAGTCGCATGGTCACGTTCGATGAGGTCGCAGCGCGTGACCTGGGGATGGAATTGCTTGCGTAGAGCCGCGCGAGGGCTTTTCACCATCCGGATTCACACGCATCCAACTAACGCATTTCTCCCCATGGTGTATAGGGGTTCAAGACCGCAAAGTTGACGCGAACCCCAGTGAGCGGCAACCTTCGAACCATTGAGCACTCTTGAGGATTGGGAGAAATGCCTTAAAACGCAAACGCGCGTCCCGCTCTTCGGCAAGACACGCGTCGTGGGAGAATTCCGTTGTATTGGGGCTAGCCGCTATCGCTCAGCGGCCGAAGTGCTTGGCGTTCTTCTCGGCAAAGTGCGCCCACTTCTCCGGCAGGTCGTCCTGCGCAAAGATGGCCGAGACCGGGCACACCGGCACGCATGCGCCGCAGTCGATGCACTCGACCGGGTCGATGAACAACTGATCCGACTCTGCAAAACCGGCTTCATCTTTCTTGGGGTGGATGCAATCGACGGGACAGGCGTCTACGCAGGCGGTGTCCTTGGTGCCGATACAGGGTTCTGCAATAACGTATGCCATCTCTACTCTCTCCGGGGAATTCCGGCGGCCTCTTGAGACGCGGACCGCGCTGAACTTCACGACGCTGATAGTAGCATAAGGCCCCGCGGGCTGACTCAATCCTTGGGTTCCGGTTTAGCCATGCGGGAACGAAAAAAAGCAGGGAGTAGGGAATAGGGAACAGGGAATAGAAAAAGAACAAACAAAAAACGGGACCCGCGAGAACAGGAAAAGAGAGACTCGGTTTCTACTCCCTATTCCCTACTCTCTACTCCCTAGCCCCTGTTTTCCGCGCCCGGGCGAACTCCTCGGGCGTGGGGATGGGCGAGAGGCCGCGCCCGGCGAACATATCGCCGAAGAACCCAATCAGCTCCTCGTGGATCGACCCGTTCGAAGCCAGAACTTCATCGCTTCTAAGCCGAACGTGCGCGCCCGCAAAGTCGGTCACGCGCCCGCCTGCCTCCTCAACCAGCAAAATCCCGGCAGCCGTATCCCAGGGATTCAGGTTGAACTCCCAGAAGCTGTCCAGGCGGCCGCAGGCCACGTAAGCCAGGTCGAGCGCGGCCGAGCCTGCCCGGCGCACCCCGTGCGAACGCAGCGTGAACTCCTGGTAGAAGTGGATGTTGGGGTTCGCCTGACGCTTATGGCAGGGAAAGCCGGTCGCAAGCAGCGCCTCAGCCAGTTGCCGGGTCCGGGAAACTCTTGCCGGCTTCCCGTTCAATCGGGTCCCGCACCCACGCTCGGCCGTAAAGAGCTCGTCCCGCATGGGATCGTAGATCACCGCGGCCGTCAGCGTTCCGTCTTCGCCGGGCTTTGTGCCCGCGGGCCGGCGCTCCAGCCCCATCGACACGCAGAACTGCGGAAAGCCGTGGGCGAAGTTCGTGGTCCCGTCCAGCGGGTCCACGTACCAGCGAAACTCGCCCTCCAGCCGCTCGCGCGTGCCCTCTTCTCCGTAAATTCCGTGTTCCGGGAAGGCCTCGCTCAAACGGGCGCGAATGAGTTTTTCTGACGTGCGGTCGGCCACCGTCACCAGGTCCACGTCGCCCTTGTACTCGGTCTCCACGCCCTGGGCGAAGAACTCGCGTAGGCGCGCTCCCGCCTCGCGCGCGATCTCCGCGGCCTTGGGAACGTAAACCAAATCTGGCTGAATCATCGCCTCTGCCGCGCCGCTCACTGGCCCGCCTCGCCGGGGCCCGGGTTCTCCGCCGTCTCGTAGCGCGGCGTCCGCCGCCGCCCCGCCTCGCTGATGGTGCGAATCTGGTTCTTGTAGATGAACAGATTGGGCTGGCCCTCGCGCGTCAGGCGCAGCATGGAGTCGTCGAAGTACTCAATCCAGCCGCGCACCGTCTCGCCGTCGCGCAACTTGATGTTCACAACCACCTGCCGCTCGCTCAGGGAGCGCAGGTAGAGCCCTTCCTGGCCGGTTTCGCCCGGCGGAGGCGTCTTGGAGCGGCGGTGCGACGATATGGGAGATGTCATATTGCCATTTTAGATGCAAGCGCGGTGGACGGGGCTGCGGCCGTGAAAATGCGCGGGGATCAATGCCTTAGTCGCCGTAGTAGCCGGCCTTATTGCGAATATTGAACTCGTCGGGAGCGGCGCGGGGAATCGTCACCGTCACGCGATGAAAATCTGTGCCGGGAACCTGGTGCTGCGGATAATACCCGATCAAATACTGCGTGCGCAGGTCGTCGCTCACCTGGGCAAACGCTTTGTCGAGGCCGCCCTCCTCAACGTAGAAATGCTTTCCTCCCGTCTGTTCGGCCAGGGTGATGAGCGCATGTTCACCGCCGGTGTCGCGTCCCGCGCTGGCTTCAATGGGTACGTCGATCAGCGAATAGATCATCACCTCGTTCCGCAAGGCCGCCTCCAGGGCCTGCGCGTAAGTCGAGGACTTGGCCGTGTCGTCGCCGTCGGAGACGACCACCAGCACCTTGCGTCCTTCTCTCTTGCCCAGGCGCTCCGCGCCCAGGCAGATGGCGTCGTAGAGCGCGGTCGCCCAATCGCCGCGCAACTCGCCGAGCCCATGATCGATCACGGACAACTTGTTGGTGAAGGGCGTCAGCTGGCGCACTGTCGTGGCAAACTGCAGCACGCTCATCTCGTCCTGCGGGCGCAGAATGGCGTGCGCGAACCGGCGCGCCGCGGCTGCTTCTTCGCCCATGTCCTTCTGCACGCTGCCGCTGGTGTCGATGGCCAGGGTCAAATTCAGCGGCGCCTCCGACTGCCGCTCGAAGATTGCGATCTGTTGCGGACGCCCGTCCTCGAACACGGCGAAATCGCCGCGCGTCAGCCCGCCCACAAAGGCGCCATTCCGGTCCGTCACGTTCACGAAGATGTTTACCAGCCTCACGTCCACGTGAAAGGTGGTCTCTTGCGCAACCAGGGCCGCAGGCGCCAGCGCCAGCACCGCGCAGATGCCCGCGGCTGCCCACAAGCCGGGAACACCACTGCACCTAGCCTTCATGCGGGGCCTCCGCGGTGGGTGCCCCAGGTCTCGCTTCTGAGACCTGGGATTGCACAGTCTCCCGGTCCACTACCAACCCCTCCGGGAACGGCTCGCCCGGCGCCCACACTTGGCCGTCGGCAAAGGTCTCTTTCTTCCAGATGGGCACGGTCTGTTTGAGGGTGTCAATGAGCCAGCGGCAAGCCTCGAATGCCGCCGTGCGGTGTGCGCTCGCCACCACAATCAGCACGCTGGTCTCGCCGATCTCCAGATGGCCCAGGCGATGAACCATCGTCACCTGGCGCACGCCGAAGCGCTCGCGCGCCTTCTCGCCCAGCGCCCGCATCTGCCGGATCGCCATCTCTTCATAAGCCTCGTAGTCCAGATGGACAGTTCGGCGCCCACGCGAATGGTTGCGCACGATTCCGTCAAAGACCACCACCGCGCCGTCTTCATCCTGCTTGGCTGCAGAGACGATCGCGGCCGCATGGATCGGCTCGCGGGTCAGCGCGACAACAACGCTTGCCTCGCCACCGGTCTCGTCCAAAGGATTCGCCGTGCGCGCAGCACCCGTGCGCGCAGCACCCGCACGCGCAGCGCTTGCTCGCGGAGCGCCTCCCGAGACCGGCGGCAGCAGCCCCACCTCGTCTCCGTCGTGGAGGACCCGGCCTGCCTGGGCGTACTCCGCGTTCACGCTCACCGCGATGCCGCGCAGCATCTGCTCCGGCGCGCCGGCCGGCAACGTCGTGCGCAGCCGTTCCATCAGCGCCGCCACCGTCGCGCCGTCCGGCAGCTCGACCGTCCCAGCCGGCGAGCCCAGCCAGTCCTTCAATACTCCAAACGAGATCACTTGCACGCGCATCACACGAAAAAGGATACCGCCTGTCCGTTAGACGCGGCAGGCGGAAGTTCCTGAGCAGGCAAGAGCCGAATTCCCGGCGCTGGCTCTCCCTCTCTCGCCGCAATTCATGCCGGCTGCGGATTCGCGCTTTGCCCCACATTTCCGGAAGATGAAGAGACGCTACGCCGGAGAACACTCAATCAGGGAATAAGTCCCCGCCGGAATGATCCTCTTGAGCGAGAACCCGGCAGTCTGAACCAACGCGCGGAAATCGGCTTCGCTGCGTTCTCGTCCGCCGAGTACCAGCATCAACAGGTCCATCAGGCCCGCCGGATGTGTAGGAGAGTCGATCAGGCCCTCAACCAGCAGCAACGTGCCGCGGGCGCCCATCGCCCGGCGCGCGTTGCCTAGAATCTTCACCGCCTCCTCATCTTCCCAGTCGTGAATGATTCTCCTCAACACGTAGGCATCGCCGCCCTCTGGTACATTCTCGAAGAAGCTGCCGGCGGCAATTCTTACGCGCGCCGCAACCTCACCCTTGAAGGACTCCTTCGCCCCCGCCACCACCCGCGGCTGGTCGAACAGGATGCCTTCAAGTTTTGGCGTCGCCGCAAGAATGTGGCTCAAAAACAGCCCATGGCCGCCTCCCACATCCACCAGCCGCCTGAACTGCGAGAAGTCGTAGGCCCTCAGCAGCGCCGGAGTGGTCCACAGAATCTCCTGGGTCATCAGGCGATTGAAAACTGAGGCTTCCTCCGGGTGGGAACCGAGATAGGCAAAGAAGTTCTGGCCGAAGACACGATCGAAGGCCGGCTCGCCTGTTCGCACCGACTCTGAAAGCTCCCCCAGCGGCTTCCACACGAAATGCGCCGGCAGGAACATGGTTTCGGCCCACAGTGTCTGAGGATGATCCCGCCGCAGGATCTCGGTGAACGGCGAGTTGCGGTAACGGCCGTCCGTCGTTTTCTGGAAGACTTCAATGCTCGTAAGCGCCCGCAGCAGCCGCTCCAGAGTTGGCGCATGCGCGCCGCACACCGGAGCAAGTTCTGCGGCCGATTTGGAGCCAGCGGCAAGGAGGTCAGGGATGCGCAATTCGACGGCCGCATGGATTGCCTGCGCGGCGAGAATGCCCGGATAGATGTACTCAAGCGGCTTCGGCGGCATAAGTGGCTCTCTTTTTGTCAGAATACACAAGCGCCATTTAGCGTCAGCAAAATGGCCGGCGGATGCGCCGGCCCTCATTTCATGTTCGATGCCGCTTACGCCGCCGCGGCCGCTGTAACTTCCACCGGAGAAGGCCGCAGTTGCGGCCGCGCCGCCAGTTGCGGCAAGGCCACAGCCAGCACGTCCTCGATCTCGCCGGCGTAGTGCACGGTCACGCCCTCCATCATCTCCGGAGTCAGGTCTTCCTCCACGTTCTGCCGGTTTTCGGCGGGCAGGATAATCTGTTCCACTCCGGCCCGGCGCGCCGCCAGGAACTTTTCCTTGATGCCGCCCACCGGCAGCACGTTGCCGCTCAGCGTGATCTCTCCGGTCATGGCGGTCAGCGGGCGCACCGGCGTATCCGTCAGCAGTGAAGCCAGTACGGTAGCCATCGTCACCCCGGCAGAGGGCCCATCCTTGGGAATGGCGCCGGCCGGCACGTGGATGTGCAGGTCCATCTCCTTGGTGAAGTCCTCCGCCAGCCCAAGCCGCGTCGCGTTCGAGCGTACCCAGGTCAGCGCGGCCTGCATCGACTCCTGCATCACCTCGCCGATCTGCCCCGTCATCGTGAAGCCGCCCTTGCCCTTCATCTTGTTGGCCTCGATGAAGAGGATGTCGCCGCCCGCCGGCGTCCAGGCCAGGCCCACGGCCACGCCCGGCCGCTTCACCCGCTCCGCGACTTCGGTCTCCACGCGTACCTGGATGCCGCCAAGGAACTCCTTTAGTGTCTCCTTGGTCACCACCAGCTTCTCCGTGTGCCCCTCCACGACGCGCCGCGCCTGCTTTCTGCAGACCGTCCCGATCGTCTGCTCCAGCTTGCGTACGCCCGCCTCGCGCGTGTAGTGGCGGATGATATAGCGCACCGCATCTTCGGGGAACTCGATCTGCTCCGCCGTGATCCCGTTTTCCTTGATCTGGCGCGGAATCAGGTACCGGTCGGCGATGTGCACCTTCTCCTCTTCGCTGTATCCCTGCAACGGAATGATCTCCATACGGTCAATCAGCGGCGGCGGCACCGTGTCCAGCATGTTTGCCGTGCAGATGAACAGCACCTTCGACAGATCGAACGGCACGTCCAGGTAGTTGTCGCGGAACGTGTTGTTCTGCTCCGGGTCCAGCGTTTCCAGCAGCGCCGACGCCGGATCGCCGCGGAAGTCCCGGCCCAGCTTGTCCACCTCGTCGAGCATCATCACCGGGTCGTTGGTCTCCGCCCGGCGGATGCTTTGGATGATCTGTCCGGGTAACGCGCCGATGTACGTTCTCCGATGCCCGCGAATCTCCGCCTCGTCGTGCATGCCGCCCAGAGAGATGCGCTGGAACTTGCGGCCCAGCGCGCGCGCAATCGACCGCCCCAGGCTGGTTTTGCCCACACCCGGCGGCCCCACAAAGCACAGAATCGGCCCCTTCATGTTCGGCTTCAATTCCAGAACGCTTAAGTAGTCGAGGATCCGGTCCTTCACCTTTCTCAGTTCGTAGTGATCCTCGTCCAGAATCTGCTTGGCCACATGGATGTCGATCTTCGAGCCCGAGCTTTTGGCCCAGGGCAGGACTGCCAGCCATTCGATGTAATTCCGGGTCAGCGAATAGTCCGCGGCCATGGGCGACATCCGTTGCAGGCGCGTCAGTTCCTTCAAGGCTTCCTTCTTCACCTCTTCGGGCATGCCCGCGGCTTCGATCTTCTGGCGCAGGTCTTCCACGTCGCGCTGCCCCTCATCCTGCTCGCCCAGCTCCTTCTGGATGGCCTTGAGCTGCTCGCGCAGGTAGTAGTCGCGCTGCGATTGCTGCACCTGGTCCTGCACCTCGGTCTGGATCTTGGCGCGCAACTGCTGCACCTCGATCTCCTTGGCCAAAAGCTTGTTCAACTGCTCCAGCCGTTCCACGATGTGGGGCGTCTCAAGCAACTGCTGCTTGTCGTCGGTGGTCAGGAAAGGCAGAGAGGACGCCACAAAATCCACCAGCCGGGCCGGCTCCTCGATGTTCTCGGCGATCGTCCGCAGTTCGTCGGAGAGCGTGGGCGACTCGGAGACGATCTGCTGGAACTGCGCGATGACGTTGCGCACCAGGGCTTCAAAGCTCGCAGAGGACGCCGGCTCCGCGTCCTCCAATGTCTCGATCTCGGCCACCATGAACGGCTCGGACTGGACGAACCTCACCAGCCGCACCCGGCTCACTCCCTCGGTAAAGACGAACCGGCTCTGGTTGGGCATCCGCACCACCTTGTGTACGGTAGCCAGAGTTCCCACCGTGTGCAGGTCACCCGGCTTGGGAGTATCCAGGCGCGGATCCAGTTGCGCCGCCACCACAATCGCGCGCTCCTCCCCCAGCGATTCGATCAACTGGATGGAGCTTTCCCGTCCCACCGTCAACGGGAGCACGGCGTGAGGAAACAGGACCGTGTCGCGCACCGGCAACACTGGAATCGTGCGCAGAACCAGGATGTTCGTCGGAGTCAGGTCGTGGGGTGGTACGGCTGGCTTGTTTGACATTGAGTGTCCCCGTATCAATTTTCCTTCAATTAGATAGCTAAGAAATACAAAAGTTGCAAGATTGTCTTTTTCCTACGGCTCCTTGGCAGGCGGTGCTTCTGGCTACGTTTCTGATTCCGAAATGGTTCCTTGGGCCTCTGTACCCGGTAGCACACCGGCTTGAGCCACGCAGGGAAACGCATAGGATAGCGGTGGCCTGCCCAATCTTGCCCGAAATCGTCGTGCGCGGCCCGTCTGTACGGCACACTGGCGTTCGTGGGGTCTATCGGCGGAAATGGCCGGAAGGTGAGAGCGGTCAGCCGGTTCTCCCATACGTCGAATCGGCGGCAAACCGAGTCATTCCAGGCGCCGATCCGGCTTCTCTTCAATCCGACCGGCAGTTCCGCCACGGCGCGCTCCAGGGCCGCCCGGCCGATCGCGCCAGTCAGAGCAAGGCCGGGGCGCCGGAACTGCGGCCCCTTTTGAGATTGCTCTCGAACCGATCTTGACTTGCGCTTGCGAACCCGGAGACGATCTGTTCCGAATCCGCGCCATCGATTTCAAAGTCGAGGCTGGCGCGCCCACACCAACCGGAGAGCCCAGGACCTGTACCGCTCATCGCAGCTCCCCGTCCGCTGCAATGCGGCCGGCCGCAACCCGGATGGGAGCCGGAGTTTCTCTCGTTTTGCCGTAGCTTCCTTCCTCGTTAGTATAAGGGTAAGCAGCTAAAGTTGGCTGAGCTAGAAGGAATAACGTTGAAGGCCCATGCGCTTCGAGAGGGTAGGATGAGCCGTTCCCGCTGTGCATGGGGGATACGCTTCCTCCGCACTTAAAATATGGTCTTGCGAACAAAGCCGGTAGAAAGATGCGGCGCTCCCCCGGGCCCCCGGCGGCAGGTTCACTTCAGAGGTCTTGGTGGCCCGGGAGCCATGCGGCAGAGTTCCCCAAACCATCCTCGCGGTTCTCTGGAAGAGCAGGATCGCCGGCGATCCGATACGGCGCGGCGAGGAACTTGGTTGGGGTGGATTCTTCTTTGCGCGGCGGGCGCGGCGCTTACGGGCTGGTCCCAGGGGCCGGCCGAGGCTCGTGGAGCCGGCCTGACTGCCTCTGTCAAAACGGAGTTGCCGGAATCCCCGAGTCCGGATCCGGCGCGAGATTCCTATCGGGAGTGGGAGGGTTTGCTGGTGCGGCGCATCTCCTTCGAAGGTGTCCCGCCTGAGCGCCTCACCCCGCTTCCCGGCCATCTCGCCCAGGCCGAAGGAGCGCCGCTCACCGCCGAAAATCTGCAAAAGAGCCTCCGCCAGCTCTATGCCTCCGGTCTTTATGACACCCTCAAGGTCGAGGCATCGCGCGAGGCGGACGGCGTGGCGTTGGTTTTTCTCGGGAACCCGCGGACATTTATCGGGACGGTGAGCGTATACGGAGCAACCGGTGCAACCATGAACAACCAGCTCCTGCGCGCCTGCCGGCTCACGGCCGGAACGCGCCTGACGAAGGCCAAAATGCTTCGCGCGGTCGAGCAGATGCGCGTCACGCTCGAACAGAATGGCTATTACGAATCGGCGATCGCGCAGGCTGTCACCCCCCATCCCCAGCAGCAGCTTGCCGATATCGCCTTTCGCGTCGTCTCGGGACCGCGGGCGCGCGTCGGCACGGTTACGGTCACGGGCGGCTCCGGGATGACCCTGGAGGCATTTCGCCGCCATGCCCATCTGCGCGCAGGCGCTTACGTGGACCACGATACCGCCAATCGCGCCCTGGACGGCGTGCTCAAGGAGTACCAGAATCAGGATCGCCTCGAGGCCGAGGTCAAGCTCGAATCCGCCGCGTACGATTCGGTCACGAAGGCCGTGAACTACCGGTTCTCCGCCAATCGCGGGCCGGTAGTCAGGGTTGAGGTCCAGGGCGCCGGCATCGATCCGGAGCGCGTCAAGCGTCTGGTTCCGATCTTTGAAGAAGGCAGCGTCGACGAGGACCTGCTCAACGAGGGCAACCGCCGCCTGCGCGACTACTATCAGCGCCTGGGCTACTTCGATGCCAAGGTCGATCACGAGCGGCAATCGCCAAACAGCGATGAAGTGAACATCCTCTACACGGTAAGGCTGGGACCGCGCCGCCGCGTCGAAAAGGTTTCCATCGCCGGAAACCATTACTTCTCGACGGCGACGCTGATGGATCTGCTTAGCGTCCGCGCAGCCGATGTTCTCGACCGCCATGGCGTTTACAGCCAGGCGCTGGTATCGGCTGACGGTAGCGCGCTTGAAGCCGTGTATCGGAATAACGGCTTCGCGGACGTGAAAGTCACTCCGGAAACCAGCACACCGGAGACTGTCGCGGCCGACAACCCGCCTCCCGCCGGTCCGCAGATTGCCGCCTCGCGAATCGCACCGCTCGAGGTCACTTACCACGTCGCGGAAGGCCCGCAACAGCGCGTGGGCACACTGGTGATCGAGGGCAATGAGCACATACCGGCCGCGACGCTCACCGCCCTGATGAACACCGCCCCGGGTCAGATGCTTTCCCCCCGCAACCTGGCCGGGGACCATGACGCGATCCTGACCGAGTATTACAGCCGCGGCTTTGACCAGGCCGCGGTCAGCGTCACACAGCAACCTGACCCCTCCGATTCCGGCAAAGTCGACGTCGTATTCCACATCGACGAAGGCGAGCAGATCTTCGTCCGCAACGTGCTATTGACGGGCCTCGAATTCACCCGTCCGCAGACGGTGGCCCGGGCCATTGTCATACACCCCGGCGATCCCCTCAGCCAAACCGCGCTCACAGATACGCAGCGCAATCTCTACGATTTCGCCCTCTTCAACGAAGTGAATGCGGCGGTCGAGAATCCCGACGGCGACGCGCCCGAAAAGACGGTTCTTCTGCAGGCGGCGGAGGCGAGGCGCTGGGCTTTAACCTACGGTTTCGGCTTCGAGGCGCAAACCGGCCAGCCGCAAAACAACTGCGCCGGCGCCACCGCCGGCGGCGTGGCATGCAGCCCCAACGGCAAGACCGGAGTCAGCCCCCGCGTGCTCGCCAACGTCACCCGCAACGATCTCTTCGGCCGCGAGCAGTCGGCCTCGCTGCGAGCCACGTATGGCTTGCTCGAGCAAAGCATCGGCGTTTTGTACCAGGTCCCGCATTTCGAAGGCAATCCGAACTTCGGCCTCGCCTTTTCCGGCGGCTATGCCAACAGCGAAGACGTCTCCACTTACGTGGCTTCGCGCCTGGTGGGCGCTTTCCGCTGGACCGAAAACTTCAATCATCCAGGATCCTGGCTTTCCCGGGCCAACACCTTCATCTACGAACTCGATTTCCGAAGAGTCAAAGTGTCCGCCGGCAGTCTGCAGGTGTATCCCGGCGAGATTTCCGAACTGTCGACGGCCATGCGCGTGGGCGGCCCGGCTTTCACATGGATACGCGACACGCGCGACGTGCCCATGGATGCGCGCCGGGGCACCTACACGAGCTTTCAGGAGTTTCTTTCCGGCCGGCTCTTTGGCGCGCAGGCCGAGTTCAACCGCATCGACACTTCGAATTCGAGCTATTACAGCTTTGATAAAGGCCGCTTCGTTGTGGCCCGGAATACGCGCTACGGCCAGGTGCGCGCCTTCGGCAGCGGATCGAGCGAGTTGATTCCGCTTCCTGAGCGGCTTTACGCCGGCGGCGCGGTTTCGCTGCGCGGGTTTTCTCAGAATGCCGCCGGCCCGCGCGATCCTGAGACCGGCTACCAGATCGGCGGCGCGGGCGCGCTTACCAACAGCACCGAGTTGCGCCTGCCGCCCCCCACGCTGCCCTGGCTCGGCAATACGGTGAGTTTTGTCGTCTTTCACGATATGGGGAATGTTTTTACCAACGCGGGTGATGCGTGGGCCAGCGCCCTGCGCGTTCGCCAGCCGGACAGCAGCGCGTGTAGAAAACTGGCTACAGTCGGCGATTCCTCGACCTACGTGCCTAACGGCGCCACGACTTCGACCGGAGTACAGGGTCAGTGCAGTTTCAACGATTTTTCTCATGCGCTGGGAATGGGCTTGCGCTATCACACGCCGGTAGGGCCAATCCGTTTCGATTTCAGCTACAACCTGAATCCGCCCATCTACCCGGTCAACATCAACTACTCGATCCCCATTTCGTCCACCACTCCGCTCGGTCCCTATCAGGCGCCGTACGTGGGCCAATCCCCGCATATCAACTTTTTCTTTAGCCTGGGGCAGGCCTTCTGATGCCAATCCTCACTCCAATTCGAACCGGAATGACACACAGAACCTGTCGTACCGGCATCGATCGCGCTCGCTATTTAGCCGTCATCCTGAGCGGAGCCTGGCGAGTCTTCGCGCCAGGCGGAGATGAAGGATCTAAGGTTGTACTTTCCTGGTGCAACGCAGTAGGGAACCTGCTTCTCATGCTCGTTCTGGCCGTACCCGCGGTTGCTTTGGCTCAGCCGGCGAACCCTTCATCCCCCGTCGTTCTTGACCGTGTGGTAGCGGTGGTGAACAAGCACGCCATCCTGGCCGGCGATCTCGAAGACGAGATCCGCCTCTCTGTTCTCGATCCCAACGGGGTAGGCCAGGGGCAGCTCACGCCGCAGCGGGCGCTGGAGCAGTTGATTAGCCGCACCCTGATTGAGCAGCAAATCCGCCAGGAAGACATACCGGCCATCGAGCCTTCACAAGCGGAAGTGAATGCCAGGCTGAACGAGCTTCGCAAGCAGCTTCCTGCCTGCGTGCATCGGGACTGTGCTTCCGATGCTGGATGGAAGGCATTTCTGGCGTCGCACGGACTCACGCAGGAGCGCGTCGCGGCTTATCTCCGCTACCGGCTGGAGATTTTGAGCTTCATCGAGCAGCGCTTCCGGCAGGGTATTCAAATCTCCCAGCAGCAGATCGAAACCTACTATCGCGACACGCTCGTGCCGCAGTTCGCGCCCGGCGAAGCCGTTCCAACCCTCGATCGGGTGGCGCCGCGCATTCAGGAGATTCTGCTCGAGCAGCAAGTGAATGTGCTCTTCGACAACTGGCTCACGAATCTGCGCCAGCAGGGCGATGTCGAGGTGCTCGATCCCGAACTGGAATCCGCTGCATCCCAGCAAGGCGCGGGAAGAGGAGATCCATGAGCGAATTCGAGACTGCGCCCATCTCTCCGGAACCTTCCCTCCCGCCGGAACCTTCTCCACGCGGCGCGCGCACTCGTCTGCGCCGCTTCTTCCTGCGGCATGTTCCGCTCACTGCGGCTGCCGCGGCCCTTTTGCTGGCGCTCGCCGCCGTCGTTCTCTATTTCGCCGCCAGTTCCGCAGCATTTGAAAATGTTGTCCGCAAGCGCCTCATCGCTCAGATCGAAACGTTGACCGGAGGACGCGCTCAGATTGCGGCCTTTCATTGGCGCCTGCTTCATCTCGAAGCGGAAGCCGACGGCATTGTGGTTCACGGCACGGAAGACCCCGGCGAGACGCCTTACGCGCAAATCGATCGCCTGCGCGTGCAGGTGAGTGTCTTGGGCTTCTTCACTCCCCGCATTCTGCTGCGCGGCCTCGAGATCTCCCAGCCCAGGCTGCACCTCATCGTCTATCCCGACGGTTCGACCAATCAGCCGCGCCCGCGCAGGCCCGGAAGGTCCCGAAAGCCCGCGCTGGAGACGCTGTTCCATTTGCAGGCCGGCCATGTCGCGGTCGAGCAGGGCACCTTCGAATACGACAACCGCGCTGCCGCTTTCGACCAGCAGCGCCGTTACTTGCCCCTCGACTTCAAAGCCGACGGCGTGTCGCTTGTAATGAGCTATTTGCCTGCCGTCATCGGCGCGCCGGAGCGCTATCGCATCGATGCTCAGGCCACTGACCTGACGCTGGTCCGCGATCTGCCGCGAAAGAAAATCCCGCCGGTGCATGGGACTCTGCAGGTGGCGCTCGACCTCGAGCGCAATCGCCTTTCCCTTCACGATCTTCGCCTCACCGCTCGCGGCCGCGGCATCAAGGACCGAACGCTCGAGGTCACCGGAGTTCTGGATGATTTCACTCATCCCCGGTGGCAGGCCAAAGTCGCAGGCGATCTGGATATGCGGCTCCTCGATCCCGTCTTCGGCTATCCCGACGCGCCCGAAGGAATCGCGCATCTCGATCTTGCCGCCGGCGGCATCGCTTCCGCCTTTCGCATCGATGGCAGCGTGCATGTGGACGGAGGCTCCTACATCGGCGCCGGTGTTCAAGCCACGGGCGTCAATCTCGATGCGCAGGTCCACGCCGATCGGGGGCAGTTGCTCATCACGCAGATCGTTGCGCGTCTGCGGCAAGGCGGGCAAATCGAAGGAACCGTCGCGCTGCAACCGTGGCTTCCCAGAGCCAGGATCGTGCCCGCGCAAATGACAGCCGAGGGAGCGGAGCAATTTCGAGCCGGCCGGAACGTGCTCGTCCGGGCAGCGCCCGTTCCCATTCCGGTCAACGGCAAAGTCAACGCCGAATTCAAGCAGGTTGCGCTCGACACGATTCTCGATATGGTCGGCGCGCCGGCGTACAGGCGCCTGGGCTTTGACGCCCGTTTGAGCGGCCCGGCAGTGGCGACTTGGTCCAATGGCGACCGACGTAGCGTTATGGTCGCTACAACTCTGAATCTGAGCCCGTCCCAGCAGACGCCCGCCGGAGAAGTGCCCGCGCGCGGCTCCATGGATGCCGTCTACACGCAGCGCAACGGCGCGGTCAACCTGCGCAAACTGGAGTTGCACCTGCCCGCCAGCGATTTGGAAGCGCAGGGCGCGCTGGGCGCTTACCCGGCCAGCAGTGCGTCGTCGCTTTCCATCGACTTTCATTCCCACGACTTGTCGGAGTTCGACGCCGTGCTGCGCAGCCTGGGCCTGAAGCGCAATGGCAAAACCGGAATCGCGGCTCTGCCTGTGGCCCTGACGGGGCAGGCCGATTTTCTTGGGATCTGGACCGGCTCATTGGTAAAACCGCATCTGAAAGGCACTCTCAAGGCGACACAGCTCGCCTTTGAGCTGCCTTCGCCGGCCGGCAATCCTGGCCAGCCGCAGTATGTGCGTATGGACTCCGTCGAGGCGCTGGGCAGCTACTCCCCATCCCAGATCGCCATCGAACACGCGCAGTTCGTCCGCGGCAATTCCCGGATTACGCTCACGGGAACGCTCGACGCCTCGCCCAACCCGGGGCCCCCAACGGCGGGTGGCTCAAAGAGCCGGGGTCGTCGCAGTGGTGGTCCGCAACCGGCGTTCGACGGCAACTCCGTTCTCCACGCGCACGGTAACGCCGTCAACATCGACGTCGCGGATGTGCAGCCGTTTCTTGTCGCGAACGGCCGGCGCCTGCCGGTGACAGGAGAGTTCAACGTGCGAATCCAGGCTGACGGGCCGCTCCACGTGCTGTCGGCCTCCGGCTCGCTGGAGATGGATCGCGGCGTCATCTATGGAGAACCCGTTACGCAGGTCAGGATTCAGGGCGCGCTCGCCAATCGCGTGCTGAAGGTGTCTTCGGCCCGGCTCAGCGAAGCCGGGGGCACAGTCTCCGTGTCTGGCAGGTACGACTTCGCAGCCGGCGTCTTTAACGTCGATGCCAATGGCGCCGGAATCGACATCTCCCGGATCGCCTGGGTGAGCCGCCGGAATTTGGAGATGACGGGCAGGCTGGGCGTCTCCATCACCGGCTCAGGCTCGCTCGACGATCCGCGCCTGAAGGCTCACGCGACCTTCAGCGCCCTCACGTTGGGCGGACAGCGATTCGGCGCCTTCGAAGTTTCCGCAAACACCGCCAATCGCACCCTCGCTTACAACGCAACCACGCAGTTGGACGGAGCCGAGCTGCGCCTGCAAGGCCAGACGGCTTTGAGTAGCGGCTATGAAACTCAGGCCCGGCTCGATTTTTCCCGGTTCAACATCGGCGCCCTGCTTCGTATGGCGCGCGTAGAGGCCTTCAGCGCCGGCTCCGCGCTCGCCGGTACGGTCACACTCGAGGGTCCGCTCGCCCATCCCGATCGGCTTCGCGGCGAAGCGCGGCTCAGCCAGTTGGCGGTCACCATCGCCGGTGTCAATCTGCAAAGCGAGGGCGGCGCGCACGCCATGTTGGCCAATGGCGCGATCCGTCTCGACCCCCTGCACGTGACCGGCGAAGACACCGACCTGCGCGCGCAAGGCAGCGTCTCGCTCCAGGGCGCGCGGCAACTGGATCTTGCCGCCAGCGGCTCCATCAATCTCAAGCTGGCTGAAACGCTCGATCCCGATCTGACCGCGAGCGGCCTCGCCACCTTCCAGGTGGAAGCGCACGGGCCCCTGCAACATCCCGGTCTGCAGGGCCGCATCGACTTCCAGAACGGCTCCCTCTCGCTCGAAGATCTGCCCAACGGCCTGAGTCAATTGCACGGCACGCTGGAATTCAACCAGAACCGGCTTGAAGTGAAGTCGCTGACCGCCATGAGCGGCGGCGGATTACTCAGCCTGGGCGGCTACCTCGCCTATCAGCACGGCATCTTCGCCGACCTCACGGTCACTGCGAAAGGGGCCCACATCCGCTACCCCGAGGGTGTCAGCTCTCTGGCCGACGCCAAGCTGCAGCTTCAGGGGCCCCAGAATGACCTCTTCCTCAGCGGCGATGTACTCATCACCCGTTTTGCCGTCAGCCCCGATCTCGATCTCGCGTCGCTCGCCGCTCAGGCCGGTTCCTACGTGCAAACCATCGCCCCGCCCAACGCTCCGTCAAATCACGTGCGTCTCGACGTGCACATCGTCTCATCGCCCCAGCTCAACTTCCAGAACGCCTTCGCCAAGCTGGCCGGCGATGTGGATCTGCGCCTGCGCGGAACCCTGGCCTCGCCTTCGCTTCTGGGCAGCGTCTCCATCACCGAGGGCAGCGCCTTGATCGCCGGAACGCGCTACGATCTCGAGCGCGGCGACATCACCTTCACCAACCCGGTCCGCATCGAGCCCCTCATCGACCTCAGCGCCACGGCGCGCGTTGAGGACTACGACATCTCTCTCGAGCTGCACGGCTCGCCGCAAAAGCTGTCCGTGTCCTATCGCAGCGATCCCCCGCTCCCCGAGGCCGACGTTGTGTCTTTGCTGGCCCTCGGACACACCGCCAGCCAGCAGCGCCTTTACACCCAGCAGCAGGAGCAGGCCATCGCCAACCCCACCACCGACGCTTTGCTCGGCGGCGCCCTCAACGCAACGGTATCGAGCCGCATCCAAAAGCTCTTCGGGGCCGGCTCCGTCAAGGTGGACCCCAACTATCTCGGCGCCTTCGGCAACTCCACCTCCCGCATCACCGTTGAGGAGCAGTTGGGCCGCACCGTCACCCTCACCTATGCCACCGACGTCAACACCACCAGCCAGCAGTTGCTGCAGGCTGAAGTGGCCATCAACCGGCATGTCTCCCTGGTGGTGGCTCGCGACGAATCCGGTGTCTTCTCCATGGTCATCAAGGCCACGCGGCGCTACCGCTAACGCCGGAATCGCCCCTTTTTCACACCGGGCGAACGCGACTTTTCCTGAAAAAAGGCATCAAACACTTGTGGGAACGAGTCGGTTCCGGAGAAGTCTCCAACCAACCCGCTCAATCGCTTACGGCAACATCCAGGAGGAATTCACATGACGATGACGATGCGCGGAACCGGGACTTGGGTCCTGAGTGCGGCGCTTGCCGGAGTCCTCCTGAGCGTGCCCCAAATGTCTTGGGGGGCAGCCCGGAGTTCCGGCGTGGTCGCACAGTCCCAATCAGACAACACTTTATCGAGCCAAGCTGCGGCGCGGCTCGACAAGAAGCAATACCATGACGTAAAGGTCACCGTCGACAACGGCATTGCAACGTTGACCGGCACAGTTGACCTCTATGAGTACAAGAGCGATGCCGAGACGCGCGTGCTTCACACCAAAGGCGTCACTGCGGTGCGAAACGAGATCCAGGTCGCCGGCCCCAGCGTGTCCGACAGCCAGTTGCGGAATGAACTATCGAAAAAGCTGACCTATGACCGCGTAGGCTACGGCAACGTGTTCGACGCCATCACAGTGAGCGTGCAGAACGGTGTTGTCGCACTCGGCGGTCATGCCCACGACTACCCGAATCGCAACTCCGCCTTGGCCGTAGTCGCTACCACGCCCGGTGTCAAGGAAATGATCGACAACATCGAAGTGGATCCCGTTTCACCGATGGACTGGCAAATTCGCGTCGCCGTGGCGCGTGCCGTTTATGGCTACCCGGCGCTGAATAAGTACGCCATCGATCCCGCCATGCCGATCCGCATCTCGGTGCAGAACGGCAATGTGGCGCTCTATGGCGAAGTGGACTCGCAAGCCGACAAGGACATTGCTTATCTTCGCGCCGACGGCGTCCCCGGCGTCTTTAGCGTGAAAAACTACCTGCAGGTTGCCGGCCAGCCCGCGGAGAAAACAAAGTAAGGCTGTGCCATAGCCCTTCCTCCCGGTCCCGGCTGCTCGTTCGCGGCCGGGGCCGTTCCGTCTTTATGAAAGCTTTCCCTTCAACCCACCCCGCTCCTGCAACGGGCCGGTAAGTCACGGCGGCTGCGGAGGGACCGCGCCTCAGGAACTCCGTAGACTCTTCTTCCGCATCAAGATAAAGCCCTAGTACAATTCAGCAACCGGATCTTCTTGCGTTTGAAGGGGGCTCAATGGAGCCGCAGTTCCCGCACGATCGTGCAGTGACGCCATCACCGGAAGAGAGCCTGCCCGCTCCTCCAGCCGAAACGTGCGTTACGCCACAAACCGGGTCGCCGCCCGCCTCAGTCCCTTCTCCCGGGTCAGACCACGGCTTGCTCTGGATCTTCGTTGGCGCCAAGGGACTGCGCGCCGGATGGTCGGTGCTGCTCTTTCTCGTGCTGGGGTCGATGTTCTCTGCGGCCGCATTCTTTGCTTTCTTTCATCTCCACCTCATAAGCACGGAACACCACTTCACTCCCTCGGAGTCGATCTTCAGCGAACTCGCCATGGTCCTGGGAATCGTGGGCGCGGCGGCGATCGTCGCTCTCATCGAGCGCAGGCGAATCCTCGACTACAACCTGAGAGGACCGCACAGCCCCCAGCACTTTCTTTCCGGTCTTATCGCTGGCTTCGTTGCTCTTTCCGCGCTGGTTGGCGCGCTGGCGGCGGGCGGCTGGCTCGGCTTCGGGCCGGTCGCGCTCTCCGGCGCGGCGATTCTTCGCTCCGGCGCCTTGTGGGGCCTCGCCTTCGTGCTGGTGGGTTTCTTCGAGGAAGGGACCTTCCGCTGCTACCTGCAATTCACCTTCACCCGCGGCATGAACTACTGGTGGGCGTTCGGCGTCGTCGCGCTCCTCTGCGTTCTCCAGGCCGCCAAGCACAGCGGCAACGGCGCATGGGGCGTCTACGCCTTCGCCGCGCTGGGCCTCCTCCCTTGCTTCCTACTCCACCGAAGGGCTGCGGCGCGCAGCGCATTCTGGCAGGCTGCCTGGGCTACATCCACACTCTTTGGCTTCGTTCACACCAGCAATGGCGGCGAGAATTGGATCGGCATCTTTGCCGCCGGGTTCATCGGCTTTGTGTTTTGCGTGAGTATTTGGGTGACCGGCTCGGCCTGGTGGGCCATCGGCTGCCACGCTGGCTGGGATTGGGCCGAAACCTTCTTTTACGGCGCCGCCGATAGCGGGATGCGCGGACAAGGCCACTACCTGACCGCGAACCCCGCGGGCAATCCGCTGTGGAGCGGCGGCGCCGACGGCCCCGAAGGCAGCTTGCTGGTCCTGGGCGTTATCCTGCTGCTGCTCCTGGTTCTGCTTGGCCTCTATGGCCGAAGGAACCGGGCAGTGCCCGACACGCCCTCTTCGCAGCCGGCAAATTGAGACCGGCGGGCGGCGCAAGGGCGAATTCTTCCATTACGCGCCGGATGCAAGTCCGTTCCAATCGGAATGCGGGATTTTTTTGAAGCGGCCTTGCGGCCGTGCGCGTGGCCGTGCACGCGGCATCGGCCAACCGGCCGGCGTTATTCTGTTGCAGACCAATGCCCGATACGCATCCCGACACGCATCCCGACACGCATCCATTGAACTCGGCGCCTTCGCGCGCAGCCGCTCCCCTGGCTCCTCCACGCAAACGCCGCTGGCCCCGGGTTCTTGCCTGGTCCTGCGGCGGCCTGGTGGCGCTGCTCCTGCTTTCCGCGGGCGCGGGTGTCTTGTGGCTTCGCTCAGCCGCCAAAGCCGCGCTGCCTCAGCTCGACGGCGACGCGCATCTCGCCGGCCTTTCCGCGCCCGTCCTGTCTGCCCCGGTTATCGTCCGCCGCGACACCCACGGAGTGCCCCACATCGACGCCGCCACGCAGGACGACCTCTTCGTAGCCCAGGGCTACGTCACCGCGCAGGATCGCCTGTGGCAGATGGACGCCTCGCGCCGCAGCGCCAACGGCGAGCTCGCTGAAATCCTCGGCCCCGCTCTCATCGAGCGCGACAAAACCCAGCGCGTGCTCGAAATCCGCCTCACCGCCCAGCGCATCTACGGCCATCTAACCCCTGACGAACGCCGCCGCCTCGACGATTATGCCCGCGGCGTCAATCTCTACATCGCGCAGTGCGAACAGTCCCATGCGCTCCCCGTCGAATTCCGCTTGTTGAACTACCGCCCCCAGCCCTGGCGCGGGGTAGACTCCGTGAGCGTCGGTCTCGCCATGGTGCAGACGCTCGATCTGCGCATCGTCTCCAAGCTTTCCCGCGCCCGCATCGAAGCCAAACTCAACGATCCCCAGCTCGTCGCCGATCTATACCCCGTAGGCTCCTGGCGCGATCATCCGCCCACCGGCATCAAAGTCGATCTCACCGCGCCGCAACCGGTGCCCCCGCCCTCACAAGACGACGACGATGACGAGAACACCGAGACCCGCGCCGTCCCCCGTGTGGCGCCGGTCTCTAGACCGGCTGTCGTGCGGGCGTCCACGCCCGCACTCAGTGCCCCCGTCGACACACCCGCGCTCCTCGCTCTTCTTGGCCAGCCCGATTGCGATGGCTGCGCGGTTGGCTCCAACAACTGGGTCGTCTCCGGCAGCCACACCTCGAGCGGCAAGCCGCTCCTCTCCAACGACATGCACCTCACCCTCCGCGTGCCCGACACCTGGTATATAGCCGATCTGCGCACACCCGGCTTTCACGCCGCCGGACTCACGGTTCCCGGCCTGCCGCTCATTGTCGCCGGCCACAACGAGCACGTGGCCTGGGGCTTTACCGCGCTCTACGCCGACGTGCAGGACCTCTACACCGAGAAGCTTGACGGGAAAGGCAACTACTTGAGGCAAGACGCCCAATGGCATCCGCTCGCCGTCGATCGCGAAGTCATTCACGTGCGCGGTCGCGGCGACGTCGTCCTCGACGTTCAATCCACCGAACACGGCCCGCTGCTCAACCCGCTTCTGCCCGCCAGCGACCCGCCCATCGCCCTCAAGTGGACCCTCTACGATCCCACGCTCAACACGCTGCCTCTTTACGAGATGAACGTAGCTTCAAACTGGACGGAGTTCTCCGCCGCGCTCGCGCAGTGGTGCTGGCCCACGCAGAATCTTGTCTACGCCGACGATCAGGGTCACATCGCCTACCACGCCATCGGCCGCATTCCGCTGCGCCCCGCCGGAATTGCCGACTTGCCCATCCGCGACCACGCGCACGAGTGGCAGGGCTACATCTCTTTCGACTCGATGCCCAACGCCTTCGATCCGCCCTCCGGCTTTTTGGCCACGGCCAACTCCCGCGTCACCTCCGGCAAGTCGCCCTACCCAATCACCGACGACTGGGCCGATCCTTATCGCATCGAGCGCATCTATAAATCCCTCGACGGCCGCGACCGCCTCACGCCCGCCGACATGCTCACCGTGCAGACCGACATCTATAGCGAAGTGGATCAGGAGATGGGCCATCGTTTTGCCTACGCCATCGATCGCACCCCCGGTCCCGACGGCAACGGCGACTCGGCGCTACGCCAGGCCGCCGACCTGATGCGCAGTTGGGATGGCCGTCTCGCCACCGACTCCGCAGCCGCGTCGCTCGTCACCCGGACCCGCGCCGCGCTGTGGCCCATGATTCTCGAGCCCAAGCTCGGAAAACTCGCCGGCGACTACCACTGGGGCGAAGCCGCCTTCGCCGAGGAAGAGATCGTGATGCACGCCAAGCCCGAGTGGCTCCCCAGGGAATACAAGGACTGGAACGCTTTGCTCACCGCCGCCGTGCGCAAGGCCATGCACGACGGTCACGCCCCCGCCGACGTTGCCGCGTGGACCTACGGAAGCTGGCACGTGGTCGACATCGAGCACCCGCTCGCCGGCTTTCTTCCCATCCTCGGCCGCATTGCCGGAACCGGGCCCCAGCCGCAGAGCGGCGATGGAACCACCGTCAAGCAGGTCGGCCGCGACCTTGGCCCCTCGCAGCGTTTCACCATGGATTGGAGCAACATCGACGGCTCAACGGAGAACATCGTGATGGGCGAGAGCGGCAACCCCCTCAGTCCCTACTTCCGCGACCAGTGGAGCGGCTGGTACAACGGAACCACATTTGCGCTGCCCTTCACGCCGGCTGCGGTCGCGGCGCAGACTAAACACACGCTACGCCTGCTGCCATGAAAAAACAGGGAACAGGGATCAGGGATCAGGGACCAGAAACGGTGACCCGGGCGTCGACTTCAAGACGCGCGAGGCTCCTCGGTCCGGCTCTCATCGTCCTCGCCGCCGCCGTCGCCGTCGTCCCGCAGCTCCTTCGCGGCAACTCCTGCGGCCACGACTTCAACGTTCACCTCGTCTCCTGGCTCGACTGCCTGAATGCCTGGCGCCACGGCATCCCTTATCCGCATTGGGCGCCCAGCCCCAACTACTCGGCCGGCGAGCCTCGTTTCGTCTTTTACCCGCCGCTCACGTGGATGCTGGGCGCCGCGTTGGGAGCCATTCTTCCCTGGCATTTCGCGCCCATCGCGCTTACCTTCCTCATCCTGGCGGGGACCGGATGGGCCACTCGCGCCCTCGCGCTCGAGGCCCTCGACGATCTCCCCGCCACGCTGGCCGGCTGCGTCGCGATCTTTTCCGGCTTCGCGCTGTTCACTGCCTATGAGCGCTCTGCATTCCCCGAATTCGCCGGAGGATTCTGGCTCCCGCTCATCCTTCTCTTCGCCCTGCGCGATCGCTTCCCCTCCGCCTCACTGATCCGCCGCGCCTTCTCGGGTTCCACCGCGCCGCTCGCCCTTGCCCTCGCCGGGGCCTGGCTCTCCAACCTTCCGCTCGGCGTGATGGCCTGCTACCTGCTAGCCGCCGTCGCGCTGCTCTGGGCCATCGTCAACAAATCCTGGGCGCCGGTGCTTCGTGCCGCGCTCGCGGTTCCTCTCGGCCTCGGCCTCGCCTCCATCTATTGGCTCCCCGCCGCGCTCGAAAGGCATCGGGTTGCCATCGCCCAGGCCACCGGCGATCCCGGCTACAACTTCGAGAATAGTTGGCTCTTCGCGCACCACGCCAACCCGCTGCTCGCGTTGCACGACGTGGTCCTGCGCCAGGCCTCCTGGATCGCCGTCTCCATGATCGCCATCGCCCTCGCTGCTCTCCTCGTCTGCTGGCGCCGCGGTACGCTGCCCGTGCAAAAGGGCACTGCCTCGCGCCGCTGGTGGATTCCACTGGCCGCCATCCCTATCGTGGTTCTCTTTCTTCTGTTTCCCATCTCGCGGCCGGTTTGGCATCTGCTCCCTGAGATGCCGTTCCTGCAGTTTCCCTGGCGCTGGCTCGAGGCCGTCGAAGCGCCCATGGCGATCTTCTTCGTTGCCGCCGTCTGGCCCTCCCGTCGCGATGCCCGCCGCGGCCGCGGCATTGTTCTCGCGGCCTGCGCCGCGCTCTTTCTCGCCGCAACCGTCTTCGCCGGAACCGGATTCTTCCAGGTCTGCTACCCGGAAGACACGGTCCCATCCGTGCTGGCTGACTACGGCGCCGGCGCGGGCTTTGAAGGCATGAGTGAGTACGGCCCTCCCGGCTCCGACGAATCCCTGATCGTCACCGGCCTTCCCGATGCTTGTCTGGTCAGCGATCGCTGGGCCGTCCTCGGCAAGCCGGACCCCGACGACCCCGACAGCAACCCCGTCTGGAGCCTCGGCCAAGGCACTTGCCAGGCCACATTCGCGTGGGATGGCGGCGCTCAGGTCAATCCGGAGCATCGCACCTTGCTCGCCACCATGCCCCAATCCGGCATTCTGGTGTTGCGTCTCCTCAACTTCCCGGCGTGGCATGTGCGGGTCAACGGCCGCCTCGACAGCACTTGGCCGCATCGCGCTGACGGCCTCATCGCCATCCCCGTCCCGCAAGGCCCGGTCGAAATAGCAGTCGACTGGACCACCGGATACGGCGATCTGGCCGGGCGCTTGCTGAGCGCCCTGAGCGCGTTTTTTCTAGCCGTTCTTTGGCGATGTGAACGCCCCCGTGACCGTTCTCGTCTAACATGATTGCAATGCCTGCGGACGTCAAATCGCTCATTCAGGAAGGCGCCGACCTCACTGACCGGGCGCTGGAATCCCTGATCCCCTCCACGGACACCGTTCCGGCCTCGATCCACGGCGCCATGCGCCACTCCGTCTTTGCCGGCGGCAAGCGCCTTCGCCCCGTCCTCGCCATGCAGGCAGGCGTTACCATCGCAGGCACGCTGCCCAGGGGAATCGAACGTCTCGGCGCGGCCATCGAGATGCTTCACACCTACTCGCTCATTCACGACGACCTGCCCGCCCTCGACAACGACGACCTGCGCCGCGGCAAGCCCACCTGCCACGTCGCCTTCGGCGAGGCCATCGCCATCCTGGCCGGCGACGCGCTGCAGACCCGCGCCTTTGAGGTGCTGTCCGGCCTCTCCTGCCCGCCTGCCGCCACCGTACAGATCGTCGGCCTCATCGCCAACGCCGTCGGCACCGTCGAAGGCATGATCGGCGGCCAAGTGCTCGACCTCGAAAGCGAGCACCTGAAGCCCACGCCGGAGCTCGTCGAGGCCATCCATCGCGCCAAGACCGGCGCTCTCATCCGCGTCAGCGTGGTCGCGGGCGGCGTCTATGCCGGCGCCGCGGCGGAAGACGTCGCGCGCCTCAACCGCTTCGGACGCAAAGCCGGGCTCGCCTTCCAGATCGCCGACGACGTGCTCGACATGACCGCCGACTCGGCGACCCTGGGCAAGACCCCGGGCAAGGACCAGGCCACCGAAAAAGCCACCTGGCCGGCCGTCTATGGCGTCGAGCAGAGCCTGCGCGACGCCGCGGAGCTCATCGATGAGGCCTTCTCTGCGCTCGCGCCCTACGGCAGCCGCGCCGATGGCCTCAAGGCCGTCGCCCGCTACCTCGTCGAGCGCAGGAACTGACCGCCTTCTGCCCATTCGGGCGCGCGAAATCGTCCATCTGCGAATGCTGTTTGGAATTCCGGTCCGTGGAGACCGCGCCGCGCGATGACGTTGCCCGGTATCTTGCCCGTATCGCGGGTTTCCTGCGGGTGGTGACCAAGGCACAATCGCCAAGTGGCTTTTTCATCAGGGAAAAGCCGCCTTGAACTCTGCCCGAAATGGCTCATAGTTGCAGGAGAACCGCCGCAGCTACTACCTAAGCTGAGCGCTTATCCGATTCTGCGGGGCGCAGCTTACCTGCCCAGGGCCCGGCGCAGCTTCTGGCTCTGTGCCGAGAGATCTTCCACCGCGGTCTGTGCCCGGCTGAGCAACCCCTGCAGTTCTTCCAGGAATCCGGGAAGCGCGTCCCACCAGGCGCAAACGGTTTCCTGCTGATCGAGCATCGCCAGCGCCGCCCCGGAGACAGCCGTTATCAGGCCGGCGCGCCGATTGCCGGTAATTAGCAGCGCGCCGCTGGCGGCAAGGGTGCCCGCTGCGGCAAAGCGGATCCAGTTCGCGCAATGGGCGCCTTCGTTGGGCGGCGCGCCACCCGATTCGTTCACTCCTTGAGTTAGCGGCACTACCACCATGACCCCTCCTTGCATTCCCGGCCACAGGCCGGCGCGGGAACTGAATTGCCTGGAGCGTATTTCAAAAATACGTTTTGTAACAAGGGCACGGCTTTAGCCGGGCCGAAAAATGCAAAAAAACACGGGGGCTTTAGCCCCTGAGCGATGACAACGGAAACCTACGCAACCATTTTTTGAATCACGCTCTATCAAGTATCGCTCGAAAACTGCTCCTGCGGCGACTTTTCTTGGGCGCCGGCGCGCAAACGTGCGCCGCGCCGCTGCGGCTCTCAAGTCAATCCAGGTCGATCTCGCGCAAAGGCTTGCCCTCCGGAGCATCCTTCGCCTTGCGCATCGCCTCGGCAAATTTCTTCTCCAGCAAATCGGCCTTGTTCTTTTCCGCGTCCACGCTCTGCCGGAAGATCGACTCCGTCCGCTCCCCGTGCTCGCGCATGGCCTGTGCCGCGGTTTCCAAATCCTCAAACATCCGCTTGCGCGGCGCTGAAGTGTGGCTCACCAGCACGCCGGTCGTCGCGTCGATCTTCAGCATGGCCCCGCAATCCGGGCATGCCACCTCGAACGTCTTGTCCTTGTTCTTCGCCATTCCACCATCTGTCCTGACACTTATGCTCGCAGCATAAATCTACTTGTCATCCTGAGCGCAGCAGGCCGCGTTTCTTGCGGCTTGCGGAGTCGAAAGCCTGCCCTGAGCGAAGTCGAAGGGGATCTGCGGTTGCTTGTTGTCATTTAAACCACAAACACCCTAGCCTCGCACTAACATTTTAAGCTGTTTACCGGCGGCCCTGCGGGACAATTCTGCGCTAGTCCGTGCCCCGCCACAGCCGCCCCATCACTTGATCGTCACATGCAAACTGTATTGCTCCTCGTTCGGATCGGGCGGCTCCCACGAGCGCACATAATGCAGCAGCAAGACCCCCGTCCCCTTGCCGGCTGTCGCAAACTTGAAGATTTGCACGATCGGCCTGCCCACGCCCGGCTGCGTGGACTGCGTCTGCGACTGGCCGCTCGGCTTCAACAACGGCGTCGATTGCTTATGTACATACCACTCGTATCCGGTGGTGGGATTCGAACTGAGCCGAACCTCAAGAACGTCTCCGGTTTTCAGAACCACGGTCGAGCCCTTGTCCGCATCCGTCACCACCTTGGTCGCCGCGGACGCCATCGTGGAACCGCAAACCGTCACAAAGAGAGCAACGGGAAGAAGCCAGGACCCGGCATGAAGCCGCCGGCACGCATTTCGAGCTTGCATCAGAGATTCCTTTCGTGCGGTCAGACCAAAGAAACCCGTTCTGCCGCGCAACCCGAAGATAACGCGCCTGTGTCCCGCGCGCAAGGCTCAGCCATTCGGTCGTCGATCGAGTTGGCTATCGCACGTCGAGCTAAGAGCTGAAAGCTGAAAGCTGAAAGCTCATCGCCTTGACACGTCCGCGCCATCCGGCGAAAGATGAATGCGCCGGATGCTCCAAGCTGGACAGAGCGCACGCGCGCGCCGGCAGAGCGCCTCCGATAGCTCGAATCTCCCTTCGGGAGAAAACGCATGAACTGGACGAAACCGCTGCGTCTGCTGGGTCTTACGGTGCTGGCATTTTCTTGTGTCTTCCTTGCCGGCAGGGAAAACGCCGTTGCCGGACTCGGTCCATCGCAGCCCGCCGCGGCAGGTCTCCCAAGCTCGGCGCCGCTCCAGACCGCGCTCAAAGTCGACCGCCTCGATCCCTCCATCCGCCGCATCGTCCCGGCCGGCGCTCAACTCGAGCGCATCGCCACGGGATTCACCTGGGTCGAAGGCCCGGTGTGGGTTCACGGCAGCCTCTTCTTCGCCGACATCCCCTCCAACTCCATCCGCCGCTGGACGCCCGGCACAGGCGTCAGCATTTTCCTTCAACCCAGCGGCTACAAAGGCTCCGCTCCCTACGGCGGGCAAAGTCCCGGCTCCAACGGCATGACGCTCGACGCGCTCGGCCGCCTGACGGTCGCCGGCAACGCGCAACGCGATGTCTTCCGCTTCGAGTCGCTCAACCCCGAAAGCCTTGTGACCATCCTCGCGGATACTTACCGGGGCAAGCGCCTGAACAGCCCCAACGATCTCGTCTACCGCTCCGACGGCTCGCTCTACTTCACCGATCCGCCCTACGGCCTGCGCAAGCAGAGCGACTCCGACCCCGAAAAGCAGCTCCAGGTCAACGGCGTCTACCGCATTCCGCGCGCGCTTCAGCACAAGCCCGGCGCGCCACCGATCCGCGAAGGCATGCAACTCCTCGTCGCCGATCTGCCGCGGCCCAACGGCATTGCCTTCTCGCCGGATGAAAAGTATCTCTACGTCGACAACTCCGGGCCCAGGAAAATCTGGATGCGCTATCGCGTGCGCGCCGACGGCACGCTGACCGATCCCAGGCTCCTTTATGACGCAACCGCCGACCCGCGTCCCGGCGCCCCCGACGGCATGAAAGTCGACGTTGAGGGCAACATTTACAGCGCAGGCCCCGGCGGCGTCTGGATCTTTTCACCGGAAGGCAAGCCTCTGGGCACAATCGTCATGCCCGAGCGCGTCGCCAATCTCGCCTGGGGCGGACCCAATCGCAAAACCCTCTACATCACCGCCGACAGCAGCGTCTATCGCGTCCGTCTCAACATCCCCGGCGAGCCCATCGTGCAGAGCAAACGCTAGAGCGGGTCTCCTGCAGGGTTAGACCAAGGCACAATCGCTAAGTGGCTTTTTCATCAGAAAAATCCGCCTTGAATTCTGTCCGAAATGGACCATAGCTGCAGGAGAACCGCCGTAAACGCCCATCTCGCCAGGAAATTCTCCGCCCCGGCCCCATGCCAGCTCGCCGCCAGCATCGCTTGGAATCGCAGCCCACAAGCCGACTTCACATTACGAATGCACCATCAGACAGACAATTCCACTTCCGGGGCTCTCATCCTGAGCGAAGCGCTTTCCAGCGGAGTCGAAGTGACCTGAATTTGTTTTTGTCTTTGCCTGCACGGAGGCGGGCCGTGGTTTCAACCCCCAAACAACCCAGCCCACAAGAATTTTGAAGAACAAAGAGCGCGGTGAAGCCGCGCCCACCCGCTTTCACAGGCCGCCCATCTTGCGGTCCGCCACCGGGAGGGGCTCCTCGCAAAGACCAAAGGCAGCGACAGCCCTCTCCGAGGCTAGGTAATCGCGACCAAAGAACGGGCGGCATCGGGGTACCCGAAGGGAATTGGGAGAGAATGACGACACGGACTGACCACCTGTAGAATCGTTAACATAGGAATTCAACTGATGCCCCAAAGGCTACCCCCTCCGACCGTCGGCCTTGAAGGGGAAGGCATCAATAGCCGATAATCCTGCCAATGGCAACGGTACCCACCACCACGATCCCGTCCGCGCCCGCTGAGCACGCGTCCGGGCTGACCGAACACCAGGAGGAGGAACTCTTTCAAGAGTTCCCAAAGGTGCGCTACGGAAAGAATCCACTCGACTCCGTCGTCGCGGAAGTTCGCTTCCTGCCGATTCTGCGGATCGAGACGGAAATCCCGGCGAATTTTCAGGACGCCCTTGCGGGCGAGTTTCCCCTTTTCAGGGAAATCAACCCTATCAACCTCGCCCCCCCGGAGATCATGAAAATAATTCAGTCCGCAAACATCCTCCCGACAGCGAAGACATTCACATTCTCGACCTTGGATAACGATTGGTCTCTGGCTCTCAACAGAGAATCGCTTTCGCTGACATGCCGAAAATATTCTCGCTGGAACGATTTCCGCGAGAAATGGGAGCGAACACTCGAAGCGCTGCGCAAGATCTATGAACCGCAATTCTTCGTAAGGCTGGGACTGCGTTACCGCGACGTCATCTCGAGGGAACGGCTCGGACTGCGAGACGTACCGTGGCACGAACTCCTCAAGCGCGGCATTGTCGGCGAACTTCACACGCCGACCGCGCCGCTAGTGGAAACCGCGTGGCACCAGATCGTATTCAAGCTCCAAAAGGAGAACACTCAAGTCCTCATGCAACACGGGCTGCAAGCAGTTCCGCCCAACGGAGAAAGGTGCTACATCTTCGATTCCGACTTTTCCACCCAATCTCGTACGGAGCCGCAAAATGCCTTTCAAGCATTCGGATACTTCAACAAACGCTCTTGGTACTTCTTCCGCGCTTGCATTGCAGACAGACTGCACGATGCCATGGAACCCGAATCAATATAGGACGCTCACGGAAGAGGGAGACGTGGCCACCATCTACGCGGTGGGAAACACAGGCTACTGGACCCGCGACACGCGCGACGCACATTTCCAATGCGCAATCACCGTTACAGGCGAGGCTGCGCGTTCACCTGAGGACGCAACCTTGCTCCTCTTTGCCGCCTACTCATTGTTGCAAGTGATGCCGCGGCCGGGCTTGGAAGAATCCTTCCGGGCTCTCAGCGAGATCTTCGAGTATCACTCTTTTCGGCCCTCGGCGCTGCTGCCGCCGACAGCACTGCCGCGAGTAAGGGCGAAGCTGAAGGCACCAATTAAGCAAAACAGCTTCAGGATCGAGGCCGAGTAGCCTTGGTAGGTAAATCGAATGAACGGGGACCCGAGGACTGCACCTGAAAACACGGACGGAGCTCCGCCGGATGCAGCCCCACGCGCGAGCGATTCAACCAACCCTCAACAAACCCTCAATGAAGAGCCTCCGCTGGCAGCACCGCAGGAGGCCGTCTTCTATATTCCGTCTTCCCCAAACGGACCCCTCCGCCAAGCCGAGATTTTGTCCAACGTTTTCCAATTCGGGATTTCGGTTCAAAGCCTGAACGATCTCGACCACGCGGAAATCGAGTGGGTTACACACGATCTAGCCATAATCCTGTCACAAGACTGCGACCTTGATCAGGACTTCAAGAGACGGCAAGAGGCGAGCGAGATCGGCCCAGCGATCGACAGCCTCGATGACAAATTACTCCCAACAGTTCTCATGTGCCAAGTTGCTACAGAAAAGGCGATTGAAGATGCAATTAGGAGTCAAGGTAGGACCATCCGAGAAAGATTCCGCCAGAATCACGAAGAGCGATATCAGTTCCTTCGTGCGGTCAAGCAGGAAAACGACGCAGCGGGCATAGGGCTTGAGGCTATGGGCATCGACTTCAAACGCTACTTCACTGTCCCCACCGACGAGTTGTACGCTCAGTTGAAGGGCGATTGCCAGAGACGCTGTAGACTTGCCCCACAATACCTAGAGCACTTCAGCAAGAGATTTACCAATCACCTTTCGCGCGTGGGACTACCCAAAAACCACCATGAACCTTGAGAACACCGGAATACGGTGCTTCCCGTCCGCCCGGACGCCGCCGCCGTGCACACCTCAAATTAGCCCCCCGGCCGCTCCCGCCCCCGGAAACTCGGCCCCCGGCAAGAGAACAGCTAAGAGCTAATTCGTTGTCAAGCCTCCCACCACCCGAACACGCCCGCCATCCCATCGCTAAGTCGTTCTTTTTCTGTTCCATGGCCCCTGATCCCTGATTTCTGTCTCCTTTGCAGGTTATTTCTGCGAAATCTCTACACTTGTCTTATGTGGTTGATGTGAGCTGGCAGCAGGGCGGCGCGGAAATACGCGGGGCCCCCGGCGACCGGGCCCCAAGAAGCGGTATTTGGCTTCTTGGGTGGGGCGTCAGGTCCTCGTCGCTGGGGTGCTGATCGGATGCCGATTTGGCGACCGGCATCCCTCGCGCCGCCCCTTTTTTCCGCCCCGCTCGCTCGACCCCTCGACCGCACGCCCGCGCGGCGTGATACAGGAGCATTGGAAATGGCAAAATCGACAGGACCCGCAACCTCGCAGGCCGAAGAACCCGAGTCGAACTCCCCTGACCGCCCCAGCGACAACGCCGCCGTCGCGCGCTGCATCCGCGCCTGGCATCGCGCCTACAAGAAGAAAATCGAGGACGATGAAAGCGAATTCCAGGCCGAGCAGGCGGGTAACAGGGCCTATCTCTGCGCCATGCCCCCTCTCGCCGGACTCGACAACATCCGCGACTACATCGCCTGCGTCGCGCAAGCCGCCATCATGAAGGTCCTCCGGCAAAACGACGTCACGCAACTTCTCTACGCCGCCCAGGTCGCCATCGGCACGGTCCGGCGCGAGCCAAAACCGCCCAAATCCTCAGCCGCCTGAAATACCCCCTACCCCCCTATACCCCCCACGGGTATCAAAAATCGCATTTTCTGAGGATTAAGTCGTTCAGAATCAGCAATGGCTCGTCCCAAAACGCTCAAAACCGCGGCGATTTTCGTCGCCAAACGTCGCCAAACGTAAAAAAGCTGCCGCGCCGCTCCGCGCCGGCGCCGCTCCTCCTTGCCGGGCCAGGCGGTCAAGACTGGCGGGCGGCGGAGCAGGCGCTGGACATTGTGGACTGTTTGTCCCCAATATGAATCGAGCCGGATTTGTAGCGCGCCGCGGCCAGCGAAATGTGACACGCAATACATACTCCTGTGACAAAATTCAATTACGCTGCCGTTTCGCCGCGCCCATCGTTTCGTGCTTCCACGCGCAAACGCCCCTATTGGAACCAGCGGCGCTCGGATGCATGAGAGGCCGGTTCGATTGGACAACGGGATGAAGAGACCGAATTCATCGATGCAACTCACGCGCGCCGCCGACTATGCCGTCCGCGTGATGATTCAGTTAGCCGCGCCGCAGGCCAACGGGCGCGCCTTGCTTCCCTCGCTCGCGCAGGCTACGGGCGCTCCGCAGAGCTTCCTGTCCAAAGTGTTGCAGTCTCTGGCGCGTGCCGGGCTCATTACCTCGCAGCGCGGCCAGTCGGGCGGTTTTCGCATTACACAACGCGGTCGCGATGCATCGATGCGCGATGTGATTGAGGCCATCGACGGTTCCATCTGTCTCAACATCTGCCTCGTGCACGGCCGCTCCTGCCCAAGGAAGGCGCGCTGTCCGGCGCATCCGGTTTGGGCGCGCGCCCAGCAGGCCATGCTCGAGGTCCTCTCCAACGCTTCCATCGCCGCCATGGCAGTCCAGGCATCGCCGGCCAAGCCAAGCCATTCCGTCAGCGGCGCGCATGCCCTCCATGTCGCCGCGAACCCGGCCCGGCGATAGCCTTTCATCCAGCGCCCGTCCATTTGCCAATGCCAAGCCTGCGATGTTTCAATCGTGTTATTGAAACAGGGGTGCTCCACGCGAGTGGGGCTGAGAAATACCCTCGAACCCGATCCGGATAATACCGGCGTGGGAAGTTTTCTTCGGCCGAGCGGCATTCTTCCTCACCTCACTTCGCGGCACAAGTTCCTTTGTTTCATTTGAGCTCTGAAACGAAGGATTTCCATGCCCGCAGCCGCAGCCAACGTCATAGTCCGCATTTCGTCGTCACCCTCCGGCTGCACCTGCAGGTCACTGATTAAGAGCCTCTTGCTAGCCTCCTGCCTTGCCTTGCCGCTCCGCGCCCAAACCGCTCCGCAGACGACGCCGCTGCCCGCTCCGGCTCCGGAAGCCGGCGCACATACGCCAGCTCCGGCGCAGCAGAAACCCGCTCCCGTCACCACCACCGTTGTCGTCCACGGCGAAGTGGAAGACAACTATCTTCCCGAGTCGGTCACCGTGGGCACGCTCACGAGCACTCCGCTCAAGGACGCGCCGATCTCGGCTTCGGTGATCACGCGCGACCTGCTCAATGACCAGGTGTCGCGCCTGCTTTCCGACGTGATTCAGGACGATGCCTCCGTCGGCGACGACTACGTGCCCGTGGGCTACTACGGCGATTACCAGATTCGCGGATTCCCCATCGATCTTGCTACCGGACTTGAAATCAACGGCATGACCATCGCCGGCGAGCAGGATGTTCCGCTGGAAAACAAAGAGGCCGTCGAGTTTCTCAAGGGCGTTGCCGCCGTAGAGAGCGGCGTGGCTTCTGCCGGCGGCCTCATCGACTACGTGACCAAGCGCCCGGCAAACATTGGGGCCGCCGACTTCGCCACCGATCATCGCGGCACGGCTTACGGCGCGGTCGACCTCGGCCATCTCTTCGGCAGCCGCAAGCAGGTGGGCGCGCGCGTGAACCTCGCCGGCGAACGCATCGTTCCCTACATGAACTCGACCAACGGGTGGCGTGCCGTTGGCGCGGGCGCGGCCGACTGGAAGCTGACCCCGGCAACGACTCTCAAGGGCGACTTCGAGTACCAGCACAAAACCGAGCGCGACGGCAGCGGCTACCAACTGCTCGGTGGCACAACCCTGCCCGACATCAATCGCATCTACCGCTCGACTATGCTGGGCGATCAGCCGTGGGGCCCTCCCGACACCTATGACACCTTCAACACCGGCGCGCGCCTCGACCACACCTTCACGCCGTCCTGGGTCGCCTTCGCCGCTGCCAGCCTCAGCCACTCGCTCATCCAGGACAACGTGCTCTATGTGTATGGCTGCTATTACGAGGCCGAGTGCAACACCGGCTCGGCTCCGTATCCATTCTTCTTTGCGCCCGACGGCACATATGACATCTACGACTATCGCGATCCCAACGAGCTGCGCATCGACGCCGAGGCCGAAGCCATGATCACCGGCCACATCCGCACCGGCGCCATCACGCAGGACGTGACTGCCGGCGTCGCCGTCTTCCTGCGCACGGTGCAGCAGCCCGGCTTCTATACGGCCACAAATCCCTATTCGCCCGACGGCGTTGTGCAGGATGGAGCCGTCTACACCTACGTGGGCTCGGCAAACATCTACCAGCCCATCGCGCCCCTTCCACCGCCCGGCAACCCGAACTCGCTCGAGAGTACGCTCCAATCCGCCGGTCCGCGCCGCCTGTGGGAAGACAGCCATCAATCCTCCGGCGTGGTTCAAGACCGCATTCAACTCCCTGCCCGCATCCAGCTCATCGCCGGCGGCCGCTACGATTCGCTGCGCGACCACAACTACTCGCTCTGGGCAACCGATCCCACCACGCCGCCAACGATCACCGACAAACCCGTCTGGCTGCCGCAATTTGCCGTCACCTACAGCCCCATTGAGAACCTGACGCTGTACTCGAACTACGGCGTCATGCTCTCGCTTGGTCCGCAGGGGCCCTTCTGGACCCTGAACGGCAGCCAGTTCCTCGCGCCGTTCTTCACGCGCCAGGCTGAAGTTGGCGCTAAGTACGAGCCCGGCCAACGCATTCTGCTCACCACCGCGCTCTTCCACATGCGCGCGCCGTTCTTCTACCCCAAAATGCTTGCCGCCGCCGACAGCAATTATCCGGCATGTGCATTTGATCCCACAGCGCCGGCAAATCTCTGCTTCGAATCCGAGGGCCGTGAAACGCACAACGGCATCGAGCTCAACGCCGAGGGCAAAGCCGCCAACTGGCTACGCCTGAACGGTTCGGCCGCGGCCATGAACGCGACATCGACCGACACCGGTACGCCGTCCTTCGACAACAAGCAAGTGATCAACGTGCCGCACCTGTACACCAATGTGTTTGCCGATCTCACCGTTCCCCGCATCCACGGCCTTCACCTGATGCCCGGCTGGAGCTACACCTCGCGCAAAGAGGCCACGCGCGACGATGCGGTCAGCGTGCCCAGCTACAACCTCTTCAACCTCGGCGCGCGCTACACGCCCGGCGGGGAGCAGGGCCACGTCACGTTCCGCCTCTACGCGGACAACATCGGCAACAAGCGCTACTGGTCCGATACCGGCGCCAGTTACGGCGACACCTTTGTCTGGCTGGGCGCGCCGCCGACTGTGCGGCTCTCAGCGCACTACACGTTCTAAGCTGTTAGCTTTTAGCTCTTAGCTTGAACCGTGACAGATTGAGTGAATACGGCAGATGCAAACAGAATATGTTAAGAGGCTAAAGGCTAATAGCTAAGAGCTAAAGGCTTGAAGCTTCACATGGATCGATGAGTTCAACAAGCAAAGCGCACGGTATGGACGGCACGCTGGTCGAACCCGACTGGCCTCCGCTCACGCTTGCCGAGCTACGCTTGCTTCTGCGCCAATTCCCCGATCTCGGCGAGCCCACGCGCATTCTCTCCGTCAGCCCGCGCCCATTTTCTGCTGCCGGCATCGTCGCCACGCGGACCGTTTACGGAGCGGAGCAGCGCGTCTTCGTCAAGCGCCATCACCGCGCCGTGCGCGATCGCGAAGGACTGCTCGAAGAGCACCGCTTTCTCGCGCATCTGCTGGCGCGCGGTGTGCCCGTGCCACGCGTCTTCGCCTCAGCATCAGGCGACACCGCAATCGAAATCGACGAATCAACCTACGAAATCCACGAAACGCCGCCGGGCATCGATCTTTACGAGGACGCAATCTCCTGGACACCTTTTCGTTCCTCGGCCCACGCGCACTCCGCTGGCGCAGCGCTCGCGCGTCTCCATATCGCCGCGCAAGACTTCACGGCCCCGCGCCGTATGCCCCGCCCACTCGTCGCCGGCTTCACCATCTTCGCCGCAGAAGACCCTAATGCAGCGCTGCACCGTTATCTCTCCGCGCGCCCGTCACTCTCCATGCAGAACGCCGTGCGCGCCTGCGCGGAGAAAGCGATCGAGCTCCTCGCGCCCTTTCATGCCGAGCTTGCGCCGCTTTTGCCGGAACTCGCGCCACTCTGGACGCACAACGACCTCCACGCCTCGAATCTCTTCTGGAGCGATGCGGGCCCCAACGCCGATCTGGCGGCGCGCGCTACGGCCATCATCGACTTTGGTCTCGCCGACCGTACTAACGCCGTGCACGACATCGCTCACGCGATTGAGCGCAACATCGTCGAGTGGCTCGTCCTCGTGAACGATCCCGCACACCTGGACGATGTGCCCATCCACTTTGACCATCTTCAGGCGCTTCTCGACGGCTACGAATCCGTCCGTCCGCTTTCGCGCCAAGAGTCGGCCGCGCTCACCCCTATGACCGCTCTCTGCCACGCCGAGTTCGCTCTCTCCGAGGCCGATTATTTTCTCGGCATTCTGCATTCCGAAGAAAAGGCGGCGACGGCCTACGACGGCTGGCTCGTGGGCCACGCCCACTGGTTTCATGGCACAGCCGGCAGTGCTCTCCTCAATGCGCTGCGCCGCCGCGCCGCACGACCTGCACAAGGGACGGCCCGGCCATGATCTGGACCGCCATCGCCGCCTACCTTGCTGCGCACGGACTTGAAGTAGCCGGCATGCTGGCCACGGTGATCGGCATCTGGCTCACCACCAAACGCCTGCTCATCTGCTGGCCGGTCATCCTGCTCGCCGACTTTCTGTACCTCGCGGTCTTCTACCGGTCCAGGCTCTTCTCGGATGCGCTGCTGCAGGTATTCTTCGTTGTGCTCACGGTCTACGGCTGGTGGAACTGGTGGCGCGGCGTACGTGCCGAAGGCGAAGTGCGCGTGGCGCCGCTCGGCGTGCAGGCCTGCATTGTGGCCCTTGTTGCGGGCGCTTTCGGAAGTTTGCTTCTGGGCCGCGTGATGCTCTGGCTCAGCGGCATACTGGATATTACCGTGGCATTGCCGCACCTGGATGCCATGCTCACTAGCTACTCGCTCGTCGCCAGCTGGTGGGGAGCGCGCAAGCACATCGCCAACTGGTGGCTCTGGATTGTCGTGGACCTGATTTACATCGGCGAATACATCTACAAGGATCTTTTGCTCACGGCCTTACTCTACGCGGGACTCGTCGGGCTCGCCGTTCTGGGCCTGCGCAACTGGCGCCGCGCGGCAGCTGAGTCCGGAGCTTAACTCGCCGCCTGCACCACGTTGTCGAGCGGCTCGCCCTTCATGTACCTCCGCAGTTCATCGGCGGCGGTGCGCAGCGCGCGCGGCGCAAACTGCGGCGTCGACGCGCCCACATGCGGCGTGAGCAGCAAGTTCGGGCAGTTCCACAGGGGATGGCCTTCGGGCAAGGGCTCCGGCTCGGTCACGTCGAGCGCGGCGCGAATCCTCCCCTGTTGCAGCGCTTCAACCAGCGCATCCGTATCCACAATGGGTCCGCGCGCGGCATTCACCACGAGCGCGCCTTGCCGCAGCAGCGCGAGTTGGCGGCGGCCGATCAGCCCGCGCGATTCCGGGGTGGAAGGCAGGATCAATACCACCACCCCGGCCTGCGGGAGCAGGCCGTCGAGCTCGCCAACGGCGTGCACCATGGGTTCGGTACGCGCCCGGCGCGCCACACGCAGCAGCCTCACGTCAAAAGGCGTCAGCAATCGCTCGATCTCCTTACCGATCGCGCCGTACCCCACCAGCAGCACCGTTTTTCCGGTCAACTCTTCCTGCAAAACCGGCGGATACATCGCGCGTTTGTCGCCAGTGATCGCCGCGTAGTGCGCGCTGGCCTCAAAACGGCGCTTCCACACGCCCGACCTTTGAATATCGAGATACAGCGGAAAGTACTTCAGCATCGCCAGGATAGCTGCCAGCGTCCACTCCGCCGTGGGGATATTGTGCGCGCCATGCGCATTGCAGATGGTTACGAGCGGCCCCACCGTCCCGGGAATCCACTCCGTTCCCGCCATCATCGAGAGCACCAGCTTCACGCCGTGCAGCCGCGGCCATACGCGCATGGCGCGCGTCGGATAGGGATCGGGAATCCAGACATCGATCTCGACATCGCGATCTATTTTGTCCGGCACCGGGATCAGCTCGATCCTTTCGGGAAAATCGCGGAACAAATCGGCTGACAATACGGCTGGATATCCGATGCGAAGCATGGGGTTCTTAAGCCCAACCGGCTGCGGGCTCCTCGATTCCATGCTACTCCAGGCCTTGTCCCGCCATGCCCATGGCAGTCGCCTTCATTCACGTTCGCCAATCGGAGACGCCAAACTGCTCACAGGAACGCCGGCCTTTCGGTCGCTATAGCGGGTCTCCTGCAGGTGTAGACCAAGGCACAATCGCTAAGTGGCTTTTTCATCAAGAAAAAGCCACCTTGAATTCTGTCCGAAATGGCTCATCGTTGCAGGAGAACCGCCGTAGGGTGCGGACAGCAGGACTCACACGGCCAGCATCTCTGTGTACACCGCCATCCCCACCACCGCGTCGGCTCCCAGCGCATCCAGCGCGTCCACTTCCTGCTGGCTGCGAATGCCGCCGGCGACAATGAGTTGCCGCTTTGTCAACTTGCGCAAACGCGCCGCGGTTTCCACGGGAAAGCCTTGCATCGTGCCTTCGGTGTCCACGTGCGTATAGAGAAACGCCGCAACGTGGGGCTCAAGCTGCGGGATCGCGTCATCGGGAGTCAGCTCTACCTGCGCCTTCCAGCCCTTCACGGCAATGCGCCCGTTTTTCGTGTCGATCCCGGCGACAACGCGTTCTGCGCCCACGGCCAGGGCGAGCGCGGCCGCGAAGTCCGTGTTGACGTTGCCCTCCGGCGAGAACAGCGCTGAACCGATGATCACGCGCTTCGCGCCCGCTTCCAGTACCTGCCGCGCCCGTTCAATGGAGTGAATTCCGCCGCCGGCCTGCACGGGCAGCCGCCGGGCAATCTGCTCCACCAGCGTGGAGTTGTCGCCCTGCCGCATCGCCGCGTCCAGGTCGATCAACTGGACCAATGGAAATTTGGAAAACTTCTCGATCCAGTACTCAAAATCGTCGAAGGCCAGACGCAGCTTTTCGCCCTGCACCAACTGCACGATCCGCCCGCCCATCAGATCAATCGAAGGAATCAGCATGGCAGCCTCACGGGAATGCCCGCCCGCGCCAGTTCTTCCTTGAGCGAACGTGAAGTGGAGACTCCGAAGTGAAAGATGCTGGCCGCAAGCGCCGCATCAGCCTTCCCGCGCGTAAACACGTCCACAAAGTGGGCCACCGTTCCCGCGCCGCCCGAGGCGATGACGGGAATGCCGACGGCCTCACTCACCGCCGCGGTCAATTCGCAGTCAAAGCCCGTGCGCGTCCCGTCGGCATCCATCGAGGTCAGCAGAATCTCGCCCGCGCCGCGTTGTTCCGCTTCGCGCGCCCACTCGACCACGGTTCGACCGACGGGGCGCCGGCCTCCGTGCACGTACACTTGCGCACTTCGGACCGGGTCGGCGGCCTTCGGATCGCGCCGCGCATCGATGGCGACGACAACCGCCTGCGCGCCGAAACTGCTGCCGATGGCGCTGATGAGCGTGGGATCAGCCAGCGCAGCGGAGTTGATGCTCACCTTGTCCGCGCCCGCCTCGAACACCTGCGCCGCGTCGCGCGCAGACTTGATGCCCCCGCCCACGCAAAACGGCACAAACAGCTCGCGCGCCGTGCGCCGCACCGTATCGAGCAACGTCTGGCGGCCTTCGTGCGTCGCCGTAATGTCCAGCAGCACAATCTCGTCCGCACCCTCGCGCGCGTGCCGCGCCGCCTGCGTCGCCGGATCGCCCGCGTCCACCAGATCGACAAACTGCACGCCCTTCACCACGCGTCCCGCGTGCACGTCGAGGCAGGCAATGATGCGTTTGGTCAGCATGCGGCTCCTTTCGCCTGCCATGCGAGAAAATTGCGCAGAATCTTCAACCCTGTCGCGCCCGACTTCTCCGGGTGAAACTGCACGCCCATCACGTTCGCGCGCTCGACGGCCGCCGCAAACGGTTCAATATACTGCGTCACCGCAGCGGTGTCCGCCGTGACCGGCGCTTTGTACGAATGCGTAAAGTAGACGAACTCGCCTGGCTCGATGCCCGCGAGCAACCGCGAACCTGTACGCACTTCCAGCGAATTCCATCCCACATGTGGCACCTTTTCCGTGCTCTCCGCAAACCGCGTGCATAATTCAGGGAAAAATCCGAGCCCTGGCTGCTGTGGCGCTTCGCTCGATCCCGCGTAGAGCCACTGCATGCCCACGCAGATGCCCAGGAACGGCACACCGCGCGCGATCGCTGCACGGATCGCGCCAGTCAGCCCTGTCGCGTCGAGCCGCTCGGTCGCCGCAAAGTGCCCCACACCCGGCAGCACAATCCGCTCCGCGGATTCAACGAGCCTGAGATCGCCATCCGTCACCACCGCCTCCGCGCCCAGGTGCCGCAGCGTCTTCAGCACCGAGGTCAGGTTGCCGGCTTTGTAGTCGATCACGGTGACGCGCATCAGAGTAATGACTCCGCGATAAGACACCACCAAACGAGAAGAAGAAAGGCCGTTCCAACTGCGGCAAATCTCCACCACTTGCAACCCCAGAAAGAGAAGAGAAGGCCGGCCGCCGCAGAGTACAGCCCGGCCTGAACCCAAGGTACTGCCTCTTCCGCTTGCTTGAGGTAGTCCGGCGTATCAACCGGCCGTAGATAACTAGCAACAACGGTTGACAAGGAAAGGATGATACCAACGATTCCGAGTGCAAAGATAATCGGCCGAATCTTCTGAACAGGTGTCATAGCAAGCCCTTCGTGCTCGGCAGCATCTTGCCTAACTGCTTATCGCGGGAGCAGGCCACGCGCAACGCGCGCGCGAAGGCCTTGAAGATGGCCTCGATCTTGTGGTGGTTCGAGCGCCCGTACATGGTCTTCACGTGCACATTGGCCCGTGCGCCGCGGGCGAAGCCCTCGAAGAAATCCGTTACCAGCTCGGTTTGCAGATCGCCGACAAGCCGCGTGCGCACTTTCGTATCCACGGCAAAGGCCGCGCGCCCGCTCAGATCCACGGCCGCAATCGCCAGCGTCTCGTCCATCGGCATCACAAAATATCCGGCGCGCAGAATGCCGCGCTTGTCACCTAGCGCGCGATCAAATGCCTCGCCCAGCGCGATGCCCACATCCTCGACCGTGTGATGCTGATCCACATCGAGGTCGCCGTCGCACTTCAACGCAAGATCGAAGGCGCCGTGCCGCGTAAACAGCTCCAGCATGTGATCGAAGAAGCGAATGCCGGTCGAGATTTTGTATCGCCCCTGGCCCTCGATCGTCAGTTCCAGATCGATGCGCGTTTCCGCTGTATTGCGCACAAGCGTCGCGGTCCGGACGCCTGCGTTCTTAGCCGTCGTCCTGCTTTTTTTCGTTGTCATCCCTTCCCGCCTTCCGCGCGCAGCGCGGCCAGCGCTTCGCTCAAAGCCGCAACAGCCTGTCGCATCTGCTCGCGCGTACCAATCGTGATGCGCACGCACCCGTCGCAGCCTGGATCGCTGGAGCGGTCGCGGACGAGCACGCCTGCCTCGCGCATCCGCCGCACAAATTCCGCGTGCCGCGCGCCAACCTCAACCAAAACAAAATTCGCCCGGCTCGGCCAGCGGCGCACTCCGACCGCATCGAGCGCCGCCTCGAACTCGCCGCGCGCGGCCAATACCTCGCCGACATACCAATCCAGATACGCCGTATCCTCCATCGCAGGCGGCAGGCAAGCCAGCGCCAGCGAGTTCACGCTGTACGGCGAAAGTACACGCCGCACCCAGCGCATCAGTTCCTCGGAGCCAGCCAGCAGCCCCAGCCGCAACCCGGCGAGCCCGTACGCCTTCGAGAACGTTCGCGCCACCACGAGATTCGGCAGCACGCCCACCTGGTCCATTACAGTTTCGCCGTGGAAATGAAAGTACGCCTCATCGACGAGCAGCACTGCCTGCGGCGCGCGCCGCGCCAACTCGAGAAGCTGCGCGCGCGTGGCCGCCGAACCCGAGGGGCTGTTGGGATTGGCGATTGCAATCACTTTCGTTCGCGGAGCGATCGCTTCAGCCAGCCTGTCGAACGGAAACCGCAAATCGTTCGCGGCCTCGACCGCGATCACGCGCGCATCGGTCGCGGAGGCGTAGACCTCGTACATGGTGTACGTGGGCACGGGCAGCAGCAATTCGTCGCCCACCTCGAGAAATGTCTCGAAGAGCACGTGAATCGCCTCATCCACGCCGTTGGTGAGCGCCGCCTGCTCTGTGCGCAGCCCCAGATGCGCGGCCACGATCGCCTCCACCGGCTCGCGTTCGGGATACCGCGTCAGCGTGCCGGCTGAGATTTGAGCAAGCGCCTGACGCACTCGCGGTGAACACTCCAGCGTGTTTTCGTTGAAGTCCAGCCGCAACGCGTCGCGGCTTCCCAGCGGAGGGTGATACTCCTTCATCGCCTGCACACGCGCGCGCGGCGCGGGAGAGATTGTTGCCATAGTTTCAGCCACGGGCCCTCCTAAGATTCGAAGTTTTGCGCAGCCGCACTCGAATTGCTTCGGCGTGGCCCGCAAGCCCTTCGGCTTCAGCCAGCAGCGCAGCCTTCGGTCCCAACTCCTGCACGCCCTTCGCGGTGTACTCCTGTACCGTGATCAGTTTCACGAAATCGTTCACGCTCAACCCGCCGCGTACCCGCGCCATGCCACCCGTCGGCAGCGTGTGATTCGGCCCGGAGATGTAATCGCCCATTGGTTGCGCGGACCAACGGCCGACAAACACCGATCCTGCGTTCTGAACCCATTCCAGATCGCTCGCCGCGTCCACAGTCAGGTGCTCGGGGGCGAGGCGATTGGTGATGGCGCGAGCTTCGTCTACCGAACCCGCCACAATCACCACGCCGTTGCGCTGCAACGCCTCGCGCGCCACCGCGTTGTTGCGGCTGCGCTCTTTTGTCTCGGCCATCACCGCGCGTGCCAACTCCTCGCGCGTCGTCACAAACACCGCCAGCGCCTCGGGATCGTGCTCCGCCTGCGCCACCAGATCACTCGCAATCTCCGCCGCGTTGCCGCGCTCGCTCGTGACCACAATCTCTGTCGGGCCAGCCAGCATATCGATGGCGCAGTCGAACGCGATGAGGCGCTTTGCCGCGGTCACGTAGAGATTGCCCGGTCCCACGATCTTGTCCACACGCGGCAGGCTCGCAGTGCCGTAGGCCAGCGCCGCCACGGCGTGCGCGCCGCCCAGCCGGTAGAACTCCTCGATCCCGAGCAAGTGCGCCGCAGCCAGCGTTTCCGGCGCGGGCTTTGGCGAAACCACCACGATGCGCTTCACTCCCGCCACCTGCGCCGGAATCGCCGTCATCAGCAGCGTCGAGGGCAACGGATGCCTTCCGCTCGGCACATAGCACCCGACAGAACCAAGTGGGCGCACAAGCTGCCCGGTCGTCAAGCCTTCTGTGGCCGAATCACTCCACGATGCCGGCATCTGCCGCTGCGCGAACCCGCGAATCTGCGCGGCCGCCGTAGAAAGCGCGTCACGCAGCGCGGGGTCGAGCGCCTTCCACGCTGCGGCCATCTCTTCCCGCGTTACCCGTAGGGCGGCCACACCCGTTTCCGGCATGGCAAGCCCATCGAACATCGCCGCGTAACGCAGCAGCGCGCGGTCGCCTTGCTTGCGCACACCGCTCACAATGCGTTCCACCGCGGGAAGCACCGAGTCCAGCGCCGCGCCGCCACGCCGTTCCAGAGCCGCCAGCGTCTCCGCCGCTGCCCGCGCATTTCGTCCTGTGGTCCGGATCAGTTTCATCGTTCGTCTCTCGTTACAGCACCACTTTGTTCAGCGGATACTCCACAATTCCCGCCGCGCGCGCAGCTTTCAACCGCGGAATCACATCCCGCGCCACACGCTCCTCCAGGATGGTGTTCACCGCGACCCACTCGGAATCGTTCAACTGAGAAATCGTCGGCGAATTCAGGGCCGGCAGCACGGCCAGTACGCCCTCAAGGTCTTCGCGCTTCACGTTCAGCATCAGCCCCACCTGCGCCTGCGCGTCGATGGCGCCCCGCAGCATGAGCGCAATCTGGTCGATCTTCTGCCGCTTCCACGCGTCGGCCAGCGCGGCCTTACCCGCGATGAGGTGTGTCTCGCTCTCCATCACCGTGTCGATGATCTTCAGGTGATTGGCCTTCAGCGAGCTGCCTGTCTCCGTCACTTCGATGATCGCGTCGGCCAGCGTGGGAGGTTTCACCTCTGTCGCGCCCCAGCTGAACTCCACCTTCACATTCACGCCCTTCGCGGCAAAGTAGCGCTTGCTCACCTCCACGAGCTCCGTGGCGATGGTCTTGCCTTCCAGGTCTTCGGCCTTCTCATACCCGCTTGTCTCTGGCACGGCCAGCACCCACCGCACCTTACGCCGGCTTTGCTTGGCATAGGTCAGAGTGGTCACGCTCTCCACGTCCAGGCCGCTTTCGACAACCCAGTCGATGCCCGTGAGGCCCGCATCGAGCGCGCCGTGATCCACGTAACGCGCCATCTCCTGCGCGCGAATCAGCATGCACTCGATCTCGCTGTCGTCGATCGACGGAAAATAAGAGCGGCCGTCGGAGTAGATATTCCATCCCGCGCGCTTGAACAGCGCAATGGTCGCGTCCTGCAAACTGCCCTTGGGAATTCCCAGTCTCAGCTTATTGGCCACGGTTCACCTCCGCGCCCGCGGCGATGGGCTTCGTAAAACAGCTCACCGTGCCCTCGTGGCACACCAGGCCGTCGCCCTCCACCTCCACGCGAAACAGCAGCGTGTCGTTGTCGCAGTCGGTCGCGGCCGAAACCACGCGCAGCCGGTTGCCGCTGGTCTCGCCTTTCATCCACAGCTTCTGGCGCGTGCGGCTCCAGAAGGTCACAAAGCCGGTCTCCTGCGTCTTCGCGTAGCTGGCTGCATTCAGAAAACCCAGCATCAGCACCTCGCCCGTGCGCGCGTCCTGCACAATGCCCGGCACGAGGCCATCCATCTTGTCAAAATCGATTCTCGCCGTATTCTCGCTCATCTTCCATCCTGTCTTCGTCCCCCTGTTGGGGTTGAAATTTTTCTCCGAACACGAAAAAACCCACCAGCAGCATTCGCCGGCGGGCTTGGTGTTTCTTTCCGATCTCTCTGGCCGTCTACTTCAGGCCATGGCAGTCCGCCGGCATGGTTGTCCCATGATGGTGGTGGCCGTGATGGCGGAGGCTCTGCATCTGTCTTCAAGGTACGGGTAAAGCCCCGAAGGTGTCAAATCCTTTTCTTGCCGCCGGCCCATGAGCGGGCAGAGAATGAATTCGTGCAAGACCAAGCGCGATTCACGTTCGTTCCCCTGGCGATTCTGGCTTTCAGCCTTGCCTTCTGCGGGCGAGCCGTTCCGGCTGCTCCGCAATCGAGCCCAACGCAAACCGCAGCGAAGACAAAACCTGTTCCGCCGCCCGAGGCGCGCATAGACATCAACCACGCCAGCGCCGATGAGCTGCTGAAAGTTCCCGGCATGACGCCAAGCTGGGCCGGCCGCATCGTGCGCTTCCGCCCTTACCGCACCAAGCAGGATCTGCTGGACCGCGGCGTGCTCCCCAGCGAGGTCTACGACCGCATCAAGGACTACGTCATCGCGCATCACGACCAGCAATGATCGCAGCATTTCCCATTCTCCCTGCCGTTTTGTTTCACTTCTCCACTTCTTCACTCGTTCCCTTGTTCCCTCGGTCCCTGCTTTCGTTACACTGTTCACTGACAGGAGGCGCGCCGTATGCAAACCCGGATTCTGGGCACCACCATGCCGGTACTCGAAGTGCAACTAGATCCCAACGAAAGCGTCTTTTCAGAGAGCGGCGAGCTTTCGTGGATGACCGCCTCGATCCAAATGGCGACGCACACGCAGATGGGCGGGGGCGGCGGTCTTTTTGGCGTGCTCAAGCGCGTGGCGGGCGGCGGCAGCATCTTCATGACGGAGTACCGCGCGTTCCAGTATCCCGGAGCTGTGTCGTTTGCCACCAAAGTCCCCGGCCACATTGTGCCCGTCGAGCTGGGCCAGGGTCCGGAGTACATGGTGCACCGGCACGGGTTTCTTTGCGCCACGCCTCAGGTCACCATCAGCGTGGGCTTTCAGCAGTCGCTCGGCGCGGGCATCTTCGGCGGTGATGGCTTTCTTTTGCAGCGCATCGGCGGCGCAGGCACGGCGTGGCTCGAACTCTCGGGCGAACTCATCCAGAAGAACCTGGCCGCCGGCGAAGTGCTGCGCGTGCATCCCGGTCACGTGGGCGCGTTTCAATCGTCGGTCGGTTTCCAGATCACCATGGTTCCGGGCATCAAGAACATGATCTTCGGCGGCGATGGACTTTTTCTGGCCGAGATGGTGGGCCCGGGCGCGGTCTGGCTGCAAACGCTGCCCATCTCGCGGCTGGCGCACCAGATCGGCGAATATCTGCCGCCCGCTCAAGCGCAACCGGCGGCCGCCGCAGGCGTCGGCGGCGGACTCCTCGGCGGCATCGTCGGGTCCATATTAAGCGGGGGCCAGTAAGGATCGTCTCGCATGACTGAGCACGCCCGGCAACCACAGAACGCTCGCGGACCCATCGTCTTTGCGTTCGCCCTGGCCTTGGCTGTTTACCTGGCGTGGATGGTCCGCGGACTGCTGGTCCTGCTCTATGTCTCAGCGCTCTTTGCCGTCGTGCTCGCGCCGGTGGTGCGCGCCACGTCGCGGCTTCGCGTCGGCCGCTGGAAGCCGTTTCAGGGCTCGGTAGCCATCTTTATCCTTCTGCTGGCTGCCGCTGCCGCGCTCACGGCCTTCGGATTCCTCGCCTTCCCGCCCGTGATCCGCGACCTGCAGTCCCTCAGCGGCGAATTGCCCGCGCGCGTTCCCGCGCTGCTGGCAAAGCTCAAACAGGTTCCTTTTGCCGATCGCCTGGACCCCGCCGATGTCATCTCGTGGATTCAGGGATCGCTCAGCAGCGCGGCGGCTTATCTGTTACTCTCGCTCAAATCCTGGGCCGGCGCGCTCGTCCAGGTGGCCGCCGGCTTTGTTCTTACGCTTTACTTTATCCTTGAGGGCGAGGCCGCTTATCGCTGGTTTCTTTCGTTTCTGCCGCCGCAACCCCGCCAACGGCTCGACCAAACGCTGCAGCGCGCGGCCATCCGTATGCAACGCTGGCTGCTCGGGCAACTCAGCCTCATGCTGATTCTCGGCGTCGTCAGCACCATCGTCTTCCTGGCGCTCGGCGTCCGCTACGCCTACGCGCTCGGCGTGCTCGCCGGCCTGCTTAACATCGTTCCTGTTCTTGGCGTCACCCTCTCGCTCGTCCTCGCCCTTCTGGTGGCGGCCATCGACTCCTGGAGCCGCGTGCTCGGCGTTGCCATCTTCTTCATGCTTTGGCTGCAGATCGAAAACTCCTGGCTCGTTCCCCGCATCATGAGGAACCGCGTCAATCTTCCCGCCCTCGCCATCTTCGTTGCTCTCCTCCTGGGATCCGCATTTGGGGGCATTCCCGGCGCCATGGTCGCCATTCCCACCGCCGTGCTGGTCTCCGTCCTGATCGACGAATATCTGGTGCGGAAAAACGAGGCCTGAATTGCCGCTTCGGCGGCGAGGTTTCGATTTTTGACGTTTGGCGACGTTTGGCGACGAAAATCGCCGCGGTTTTGTGCGTTTTTTGACGTTCCGTTATTGATTCTGAAAGACTTAGGATGCAAAATGAGCGGTTTTTATACCCCACCTGGGTATAGGGGGGTAGGGGTATGCTTTTTCGGTGGTACGGACCGGGAACAGGAGATCCCCCGGCTTCGCTCAGGACGGGCTCCGGGACGCAGGACGGACATCTCCGACGATGCATACAGACATTGTGCGCTAAACAAGGGAAATTCTCTGCAACCATGAGGGAACGAGGGAGCGAGGGGGCAAGAGACTAAGAAAACGACGACTTAGGCCGAATGGGGAGGTTCGATCCGGACGGCGCGGGGCTTGACAAGAAGCAAGGGACAGGAACCAAGCCATCATAGCGAGCCGCCCAGAGGGCGCCCGCCGCTCGCCGGAGATCCCGGGCAGAGCCGCTCAGCGGCGGCAAATGCGAACTAAAATCGAGAGAGATGTCCGATACGCTTTATTTGAGCCTGTGGTATCCGAATCTGCGCCTGGAGGCGCTGGCGGAGAAGCTGACCGCGGTGCTGGTCGCTTTTGCCGCGCACGGCGGCGCGGAGAAGGTGTACTCCGCGGCCGTGTGGCCGGTGGGCTGGAACGAGACTCCGGTCTTTGAACGCGTGTATGGGCGCATGGGAAGCGGGACGGAGCGCGGCGTTGACCCGCGCCAGGCCGTGGAAGATGCCATGGAGCTGCTGCACGACGACTACGCCTACGAGTTCCAGATCGGCTGGAGCTTGTGGGAGCTGGAAACGAGACCCGATGGGATCTTTCTTGCAAAAAGCGAAAATGCAGGTCCTTCGACTTCGGCCGCCGAGGCGGCCTCCGCTCAGGATGACAGGGACTCTTTTGCTGCAAGCATCGGAGACGGGACGCTAGTGCAGCTTGATGCACGCTGGGCTCGCGCGCCGCGGCTGGTTCGTGTCACCGGCTATGGGCCGCTTTTCGACGAGGGGGCGTACGAGCAGGACGGACACATCCGCATCGACTTCGGCCCGGACGCGCCGTTTCTTGAGGAGGGCGCCGATCTGGACCAGGTGGGCGCCAGGCGCGTGGAAGAGAATGTGCGGCAACTGGTGGAGCTGGCGGCGGCCGTGGAGAAGGCGTCGGGCGCGACGGCGCGCCTGTTATGGAGCGAGCTGGGCGAAAGCCTTGCGCAACGGCTGGCGGCGCGGCTGGGCATGGGAAATTAGGGAAGCTTTGAACAGATCGCGCGCGAACCCTCAGGGGCTAAAGCCCACCCTTCAAATGGCCGTTTTTTCGGCACGACTAAAGTCGTGCCCTTTCAAAGCGGTGAGCGATTCCAAGGCGGTGAGCGATTCCAAAGCGGTGAGCGATTCCAAGGCGGCGAACGACTCCAAAGCGGTGAGCGATTCGGAGGTTGGCTAGGACGTGCGGATCACGATCGAGCGAATCCGGACGCTGGTGCTGGCGGCGGCAGTGGTGCTGCTGGCGGCGCTGGGAGTGTTTTTGCTCAAGGCCAAGTGGAAGAACCTTCTGAGCCGGCACGATCTGCCGCAGCGGCTGGCCCGGAACATCGAGCAGGAGGCGAGCGGGTACACCTTCGTTCACGCCCTGGGCGCGCACTCGCAGTACAGGATTCACGCTTCGAGGGAAGTGCAGCTGAGAAACGATCGCGTTGAGCTGCATGACGTGCAAATCGATCTCTACGGTGAAGACGGCAGCCGCATCGACCGGATTGCGGGCGACACCTTCGAGTATGACCAGAAGAGCGGGCTGGCCACGGCCCAAGGGCCGGTGGAGATGCTGCTGACGCGGCCGTCGGCGAGCACCGCAGCGGCCGTGGAGGCCGCCGGCAAGACGAAGGGTCATGTGATTGCGGCGGTTGGCGCGGCAACGGGCTCGGAGGGACAGATCGACGTGAAGACGAGCGGCGTGACGTTCGACCGGAACAGCGGGCTGGTGACGACGGCGCAGCAGGTGAATTTCTCTCTGACGCAGGGATACGGAAGCGCCATGGGGGCCCGGTACGACTCGCAGAGCGGCTACCTGACGCTGGAGCAGGCGGTGGAGCTGACCACGCACCGCGGCGGCGATGCGGTGCAGGTTCATGCGCAGCACGCGGAGTTCGACCGCGGCGCGCGGACCTGCCTGCTGCGCGCGCCTGAGGCGGATTATCGCGGCGGACAGGCCAACGCGGCTCAGGCCACGATTCTGTTCCGCGAGGATGGGTCGGTGGAGCGGCTGGACGCGACCGACGGCTTTACGCTGGCGACCGCAACCGGCGGGCGCCTGGCGGCGCCCGTGGCGCGGGTGGACTTTGACGAACACAACCAGCCGCAACGTGGCCACATGGAGGGCGGCGTGACCATGAACTCGGCGAGGGAAGGCCGTACGGTGCATGGAACGTCGCCCACGGCGGAGTTGGCGTTCACGGCCCGCGGTCTGCTCAGGAGCGCGCACCTGGAGCGCGGCGTGGCGCTCGAAAGCGAAGAAACGAGCGGTGAGGGCAAGGGGCAGGGCGCGGCGCCGCAAGTGAGCCGGACATGGCGCTCGCCGGTGGTGGACATTGACTTCGGCCTGCTGCGGGGGACGGGCGGGAAGCAGGTGGAACCGAAAACGATGCGCGGCACGGGCGGCGTGGCGATTACCAGCGAAATCCGGCACGGAGACGGGGCGGCGACATCCGCAAAGATGACCGCCGATGAGGTGACGGGCGCGTTCGGGCCCGGATCTGCGCTGCGCGCGGTGACCGGCGTGGGTCACGCAGGGGTGGAGCAGACGACGGCTACGGGAACGCGGCAAACCGCAAGCGGAGACCTGCTCCTAGCGCAATTTGCACCGGTGGGCGGGAATGTGGCGAGCGGCGCACGATCCCAGGTCTCAAAGTCGAGACCCGGGGTACCTGCGAAGAGCGGGGCGGTGAATGGCGGCGGCGAGGCGGCGGGCACTGCCCAGGTGCAATCGGCGGAGCTGGACGGGCATGTTGTGCTCGTTGAGCAGCCGGCGGCCAGGCCCGGCGCGCAGCCGCAGCCGCCGATGCATGCGACGGCGGGCAAGGCGGTGTATGAGGGCACGGGCCAGTGGCTGCACCTGACGGTTCATCCCCGCGTGGAGGATGGCGGGCTGGAGTTGACCGCGGACAAGGTGGACGTGTCGCAGCAGTCGGGAGATGCCTTTGCGCACGGCAACGTAAAGGCGACGTGGACGGACACGGGAGCGGGCGGCTCCGGGGAAGAGAATGGCGCGGCCAGCGGCGGCGAAGGGCAGGGTAAATTGACGCTGGGCGGCAAGGGGCCGGCACACATGGTTGCGGCGGATGCGCAACTGAATGAGTCGACGGGCGAGGCGACGTTTCGCGGAGATGCGCGGCTATGGCAGCAGGCGAATTCGGTGGCCGGCCCGGTGATCACGTTAAACCAGCACATGCAGACGCTGGTGGCGCAAAGCAGCGATCCGGCAGAGCCGGTGAGGGCAGTGCTGCTGAGCGCAAGCGGGGCGGGCGCGGACATGCATGAGGAGCAACCTGGAGGACAGACGGCGGAGAGCCATGCGGGCGCAAAACCTGAAGCCCCCTCGGTGATCCGCGTGCGCGGGGGCGAGCTGTGGTACTCCGATGCCGAGCGGCGCGCGGTGATGCGCGGCGGAGCGCTGGGGGCAGTGGTTGCCGAGACGGGCAGCGCAACGTCGTCTTCCGATGCCGTGGAACTGCGGCTGCTGCCGGCGGGAAATCACGAGGGAAGCGGCGGGCAGGCCCAGGTGGATCGCATGACGGCGACGGGCCACGTGGCGCTGACCTGGCAGAACTGGCGTGGAACCGGGGAGCAACTGGTGTATTCCGGCGCAACCGGGGAGTACGTGCTATCGGGCGCCGCCGCAGCGTGGCCGAAGATGACCAATCCCGAGCGGGGAACCGTGACCGGCGAGGCGTTGATTTTCCATGGCCGCGAGGATAGCGTCAGCATCGAAGGCGGCGGCCGCGAAACCAGAACCGAGACGACCGCTCCGGAAATACGCGGAAAGTAACGGCGGAATTCGCGCAAAACCAGAGCGATTGTGGCGTATTTTGCCGCTTTCAAAGCCGCAGTTCGCTCCGCACCGCGGACGAGGACCTGTCCGAGGGGGCCCCGGGATGGCCGCATCGGCTTGCGTGTCGCGGCTGCGGGATACTGATACTCTGGTTTTGCGGTAAGCCGGCGAAACGAATGCAAACACTGATTGCCGAGGGAATCGGCAAGAGCTACAAGCGAAGGCAGGTTGTGAGGGACGTCAACCTGCGCATCTCCCGCGGCGAGGTGGTGGGGCTGCTGGGGCCGAACGGCGCCGGCAAGACGACCAGCTTTTACATCATCGTGGGGCTGGTGCAGCCGGAGAGCGGGCGCGTGCTGGTGGACGAGACCGACATCACGCGGCTGCCGATGTATCTGCGCGCGCGCAACTACGGCATCAGTTATCTTCCCCAGGAGCCTTCGGTGTTCCGCAAGCTCACCGTGGAGGAGAACATTCTGGCGGTGCTGGAGGCGCAGCCGCTGGGCAACCGGGAGCGGAGGACGCGGGCGGAAAAGCTGATCAACCAATTGAACCTCGGCCACATCCGCACCACGCGCGGCTACGCGCTTTCAGGCGGCGAGCGGAGGCGCGTGGAGATTGCGCGGGCGTTGTGCATCCAGCCGAATTTTATTTTGCTCGACGAACCGTTCAGCGGCATCGATCCCATTGCGGTGCTGGAGCTCGAAAAGATTATCTTTGACCTGAAGGCGAGCGGCATCGGCGTGCTGGTGACGGACCATAACGTGCGCGAGACGCTGAGCGTGACCGATCGGGCGTACATTATTGCCGAGGGGCGGATTTTCCGCTCCGGGACGCCGCATGAGCTGGGCAATGACGTCGACGTGCGGCGCATTTACCTGGGCGAAGGGTTCTCGCTGGGCTAAGGCGCTGGACGCTGGACGGAAAGCGGGCATATCCTATTTGATCCTGACGGGGGCGCGTCTCCCCCGGCGCTAAGAGATTGATACATAAGTACCGGGACGGGAAGGTAACCGATTCGGGAAGAATGACGCGAATGGGTGATTCGATTTGAGGCATTTTCTGCATTAAGCTTTTCTCGCACGGTTAGACTCGGCTTGAGTCAAATCGGGAAAGAATGCATCGATGGCGCTACTGCAACCAAAACTGACTCTGAAAGTGGCGCAACGCCAGGTCCTGACGCCGGGCCTGATGCAGATGGTGAGCGTTCTTGCCCTGAACAAGCTCGAGCTAAAGGAGATGATCGATGCCGAGATGGTGGAGAATCCGGTCCTGGAGGAGATTGACGAGACGGTTCCGATGCTGGATCAGGTGGCGGGCCGCGAGGAGCGGCTGGAACGCGGCGCAGAGGAGGCAGCCGCGCCGCCCAAGGACGTCTTCAGCGAGATCGATTTTGGCTCGTACTTCCAGGAGTATCTCGACCCCGGCTATCGCACGCAGCCGGAGTACGAAGAGATTGAGAGGCCCTCGTTTGAAAACTTTCTCTCGCAGCCTACGACTTTGTCCGATCACCTGGCGTGGCAGTTGGGAGCTCTGAGCCTGGATGCGAAGCTGCATGAGGCGGCCGAGTTCGTGGTGGGCAATCTGGACGAGGATGGATACCTGGCAGCAAGCGAAGAAGAGCTGGCCGCGGCGTTCAGTCCGGCGCCGCGGGATGCGGCAGCCGGCAACGGGCACGAGCTGGACCAGGCCGAAACGCTCGATTTGATCCGTCGCGCCCTCGCTCTGGTGCGGCAGCTCGATCCGGCGGGCGTGGGGGCTCGCGACCTGCGGCAGTGCCTGGCCATTCAAATCGCGGCGCAACAGCACGAGTTCTGCCATTTGTACGGGAGGGCGACCGGCGAGGCGGGCGCCCAGGCGAATGGCGATCCGCTGCAAGACCCGCATAGGGGCTTCCGCGCCGAGGCCGAAGCCAAAATCGACGAGCGGCGGCGCGCGATGGAAGTAGCGGCGCTGATTGTGGAACGGCACTTGCCTCTCCTGCAGAAGCGCGACCTGAAGAACCTGGCGCGCGCGGCGCAGGTGACCGCCGAAGAGGCGCACGCGGCGGTCGAGTTTATCCGCACGCTCGATCCGCGCCCAGGGCGCATGTACAACCGCGAGCAGGCGCGGCTCATCGAGCCCGATGTGTTCTTTGTGAAGCGCGGCGACGAGTGGGTAGTCACGATGAACGAAGAGGACCTGCCCAGCCTGCGCTTGAGCCAGCGCTACCGGCGCATGCTGGTCTCGGCCGACACCGACAAGGAAGTGAAGGAGTACGTGAAGGAGCGGTTCCGCTCCGCGCTGCAACTGATGCGCAACATCGCGCAGCGCAAGAGCACGATATTACGCACCTGCGAAGTGATTGTGCGGCGGCAGCAGGAGTTCTTCGAAAAGGGCGTGGAGGGGCTGCGGCCCATGATGATCAAGGAAGTGGCCGAGGAGATCGGGGTTCACCCTTCGACGGTGAGCCGCGCCGTCTCCAACAAGTACGCGCACACGCCGCAGGGCGTGCTGGAACTGCGCTTCTTCTTCGGCGAAGGCGCCAACGGACCGGAGGGCGCGGACACGCCGCTGGTGGTCTTGAAACGCAAAGTCCGCAAGCTCATCGAGGAAGAAGATCCGCGGCATCCGCTCACCGACGATCAGCTTACCGCCGTGCTGCAGGCGCATGGCATTCAGCTCACCCGCCGCACCGTGGCCAAGTACCGCGAGGACATGAACATTCCCTCGACGCATCAGCGGCGGAAGAGGAACTAGCTGCCAGCTTTCAGCTCTCAGCCTTCAGCTCTTGGCCTGTAGCTCTCCGCTTCGAGCGCGGACACATCGGCAGTCGCAAAGGGCAAAAACCTGGTGGCTGCTGGCTGTAGGCTGAGAGCTGCTTTTACATCGCTTCGGGGCTTTCGATGCCGAGCAGGGCGAGCGCACGGACGAGTTCGCGGAGAGTGATGGCGGCGGTGGCGAGCAGGAACGTCTTTCGCGCGGGGTCTTCTTCGGTGAGGATGTGGTGGCGATGGTAGAAGTTGGCGAACTCCTGCGCGAGCTGGAAGGCGTGCTTGGCGAGATGAGCAGGTTCTGACGTGCCGATGCACTGCTCCAAAACCTGGGAAAAACGGCCGGCGCGCAGCCATAGGGACCAGATGTCTTCGTTGTCTTCGCCACTGAGGTAGCTTGCAAGATTTGAAACCACAGGGGCTAAAGCCCCCTCATCCTTTATGGTCTTTATGGCACGAGGCCCAGAGGGCGCCCCGTCGTGCCCTTTCAAATCACCGAATTGCTGGGCGAAGTCCGTCAATGCTTCATCCGGCGTAGTGTCTCCCTTGCGGAAGATATTGCGGATGCGGACGACGGCGTACTGAATGTAGGGGCCGGTTTCACCCTCGAAGCTGAGCGCGTCTTTGAAGTCGAAGGCGATGACGGAGTTGCGCGTGACCTTGAGCATGAAGTAGCGCAGAGCGCCGATGGCGATCTGACGGGCGATCTGCTGCCGTTCGGCTTCGGCATTTTCGCCGGTTCCGCCGGTCTGCCGCGCGTCCACTTCGGCGCGCGTGGCGGCGATGAGCTTGTCGATGAGGTCGTCGGCCTTGACGCCGAAACCCTTGCGGCCGCTGACCTCGATGTAGGCTTTCTTCTGGTCCTCGTCTGAGACGTCATAGCCGAGCTCAATGGCGCAGCGCGGCGTGAGCGCGACCATTTCATAGCTGAAGTGGAAGCAGTTGCTGGCCTGCGGGCCGTAGCCCATACGGAGTAAGGCATAAAAGACATTGGTCTGCGGATCGGCCTGACGCAAATCGATCACGTTATAAACTGCCGTCGCCCCGCTGAAGTGCGGGTGGTTCGGCTCGCCGTGTTCGGCCGATATCCAGCACTCATGGTTTGGATATTTGAAAAACGGCTTGTAGCCGAAATCGCGGTCCAGCAGGCCGAACTTCCAGAGGTGGTAGGCAATGTCCTTGCCGACGTAGGTGACGGTGCCGTTGGAGCGGACGATGACCTTTGCGTCTTCGTTCGTTTCGTCGGTCTTGGTCTCTGCGCCGGGGCGCGACATCACCCAGCAGCCTTTGTTCTTACCTTCGTTTTCGAAGTAGAGCACGCCGGAGGCTTTGAGCTTCTCGAAGGCGGCTTCCCAGAATTTGAGGCGCAGGATTTCGCTCTCGCGGGGGAGGAAGTCGTACTCGATGCCGAGGCGGAGCATGGTTTCGAGATGGCGGCGAAGGACGGCGGTGGAGATGAGGCCGGCGATTTCGGCGGTTTCGTTGCCGCCGTGCTCGATGAGGTGGAGCGTGTCGAGGCGGAGTTGCTTGCGCGCGGCCTGCTCTTCCGCGGCGCCTTCGGAGTACCACTGCGAGGTGCGGGCGTAGAGGTCCCAGCAGTAGTAGTCGATGGGCTGGATTTGATCGCTGTGTGCGGGCGAGGACGCCCGCACGACAGCCGGTCTGGAGACCGGCGGTACGGAAAGCTGTTCGACGATTTGGCGGACTTCGGCGGCGGTTTTCTTCTCCAGGTGCAGGAATCCTACGACCACGTCGGCGACCTGGACGCCGGTGTTGTCGATGTAGTTTTGTACATCGACCTTGTAGCCGGCGGCGCGGAGCAGGCGGACAAACGTGTCGCCAAGGATGGCGTTACGCAGGTGGCCGATGTGCGCGGCCTTGTTGGGATTGATCGAGGTGTGCTCTACGAGCACATGGCCTTGCGCGTGCGGGGGGACGCCTTCGGCTTGGGCCACCAAGCGAGTTGCCTCGGCGCGGTCGAGGTAGGCGTTGACATACCCAGCGCCGGCGACTTCGAATTTAACGAAGCCTTCAACGGCGCCGAGGGCGGCGACGATCTCCTGAGCGATGACCTTTGGAGCCTTGCGCAGTTTGCGGGCCAGCTCGAAGGCGATGGGCGTGGCGATCTCGCCAAGGCGCAGATCGGGCGGCGTCTCCAGCGGGACGTTGCCGATTTCGAGATCGTATTTTCCCTTCAGGACGGCGCGAAGGCTACGGCCGAGCCGCTTTTCCAGTTCGAGAACCACGCGAGAGCCTCAAAAAATCCCTGATTTTCCTAGTGATTTTAACATCTGAGTCCCAGAACCGATGAATTTGTATCTGACGCATCGTGGCATCCCAGGTCTCAAAATTGAGACCTTGTGCACCCAGCGATGACCACAGAAACGCGCGCCGGCCGGCTCAAGCGCAATGCCGTAAGATGGAATTGAACGTTCCTTTTGTGGCGAATCCAACGTTTGTTGAAGGCAACCGCAGATCCTTCGGCTCCCTCGCTGCGCCGTTCCGGCTTGCGCGGTCGCTCAGGATGACAGTGCGGTTGTTGGTTGAATTCCGGATTCAAGACACAAGCGTTCGGGTGAATTTGACTGCGGACGGATTGCGCTTCCGATGACGGATTCAAGCTCCAAATCAAACCGCTTTTATTTGACCACGCCGATTTACTACGTGAACGCGCGGCCGCACCTGGGGCATGCGTATTCGACCATCGTGTGCGACGCCATTGCGCGGCGCAAGCGGGCGCTGGGGATCGAGACGTGGTTTTTGACGGGGACCGACGAGCATGGGCAGAAGATCGAGCGATCGGCCAAGGCCGCCGGGTGCACGCCGCAGGAGTTCGCTACGAAGGTTGCGGGCGAGTTTCGCGGATTGTGGGACCGGCTGGGGCTGACCTACGACGACTTTATCCGGACTACGGAGGAGCGGCACAAGCGCGGCGTGCAAAAGCTGTTCGCCACGCTGCGCGACAAGGGCTACATCTACAAGGGTTCGTACACGGGGCAGTACTGCGTGAGCGATGAGGCCTATGTCGACGGACCGCCGGGGACACCGTGCCCCGATTGCGGGCGCATCACCGAGACGGTGAGCGAAGAGAACTATTTCTTCAAGCTGTCGGCCTTCGAACGGAAACTGCTTGAGTTCTACGAGGCGAATCCGGGGTTCATGGGGCCGGAGTCGACGCGGCGCGAGGTGATCTCGTTCGTGCGCGGCGGGCTCAAGGATCTCTCCGTGAGCCGGACGAGTTTTTCGTGGGGCATTCCCGTGCCGGGCGACGAAAAGCACGTGGTGTACGTGTGGCTGGACGCGCTGGCGAACTATATTACTGCGCTTGGGTATGGGTCGGACGATCCCAAGGACATAGCGCGGTTTGAGAAGTTCTGGCCGGCGGACATTCACCTGATCGGCAAAGAGATCAGCCGGTTCCATTGTGTGTATTGGCCGGCGTTTTTGATGGCGGCGGGGATTGCGACGCCGCGCTCGGTGCGGGCCAACGGCTGGCTGCTCTTCGACCAGGGCAAGATGTCGAAGTCGCGGGGGAACATTGTGCGCGCGGAGACGGTTCACGAGGTGCTGGGCGCGGATGCTCTGCGGTACTTCCTGCTGCGCGAGATTCCCTTCGGACAGGACGGGAATTTTTCGTTCGATGCGCTTGTGCAGCGGTACAACGGCGACCTGGCCAACGGCTACGGCAACCTGGTGAGCCGCGTGGTGAACATGGTGCACAAGTACTTTGGCGGGGCGGCGCCTGCCGCCGGCGCGGAGACGCAGGCCGAGGCCGCGCTGCGCGCGAGCGCCGAGGCAGCGATCGTGGCGTTCGGGCCGGCGTTCGACGAGCTGAACTTTTCCGACGCGCTGAAGGCGCTATGGGCTCTGGTGGCGGAGACGGATGGCTACCTGACGGCCAATGCGCCGTGGAAGAAGCCGGCGGAGCGATTGGAAGCCGACCACGCAGCGTTACAGGCGCGCGTTCTGGCGACGGCTGCGGAGGCGATTCGCGTGATCACGGCGCTGGCCTATCCGATTGTGCCCGATGCGGCGGCAAAGGTGTGGCGTCAGCTTGGGCAGGGCGAGATAGCGGACGCGGCGAAGCGGGGATTTTTGAAGGATCTCAAGTGGGGCGGATTGAAGGCGGGAACGAAGTTCGGCGAACCCGCGCCGCTGTTTCCCCGCGCGGAGAAGGAAGCAATCGAACGTATGCAGAGTCTTGAGGACGAGAACAACCGCACGACGGTGGAAGCGGCGAGCGATGGAAATGGAGAGGACGGCGGCGCCGCGCCGGCTGTAGCTCAGAGGCAGGAAGCAGTTGCAGCGCCCGTGAAGGCGGCTGAGCCGAAGGCGCCTGCAGCGCCAGCAAAGCCCCATGCGGCGGTTGCCGCGAAAGTTCAGACAGCGGCTGCGGTTCCTGCGGCGCCAGCGGCCGGATCCGCTGCGGCGAGCGTGCAGCCAGTCGCGCCACAAGCCGTGCCGCAAGCCGCGGCGGAAGCGACGGCTGCCGCAGGGCAGGCGTTGCAGATTTCGATCGACGACTTTACCAGGGTGGAGCTGCGCGTGGCGCAGATTCTGGTGGCCGAGCGCGTGCCGAAGGCCGACAAGCTGCTGCGTCTGGAAGTCGACCTGGGCTATGAGAAGAGGCAGATTCTGGCTGGGATTGCGCAGCATTACGAGCCGGAGAAGTTGATCGGCCGCAAGATCGTGATTGTGGCGAACCTGGCTCCGAGGAAGATGCGCGGGCTGGAGTCGAACGGAATGCTGCTGGCGGCTTCGCTTGAGGGCGGCGCGCCGGTGCTGGCCGGATTTTTGGAAGAGGTCCCGCTGGGCGCGCGGCTGAAGTAGAAAACTCTTCCCCTCGTTGCCGCGAAGTCTGGCGTTGCGCGGAAATGCCGCTTTTGTTATGATGGCCCTAGACATGGTTTGCGCTTCCCCAAGCCGTTCTTGTTGTCGCCTGTCGAACATCTTCGACGGGTGTCCCCGCTAGTCCGTTCTCCTGAGAACAATCGATCCAGAAGACGCACCCGTAGCTGAATGCCGGGTTTGTCTTTGCGCGCGCCGGCCTTCAGCGTCCCCACTGAAACTGAGAGGTCACAATGCCGGTCGCCGAAAGCGAATCAGTCCAAGTATCGCCGCGAACGCCAACTGTCACATCGCCGCGGTTGAACCATCTGCGCCTGCTGGAGGCGGAGAGCATTCACATTCTGCGCGAGGTCGCGTCGGAGTTCGAGCGGCCGGTGATGCTCTACTCCATCGGCAAAGACTCGTCGGTGATGCTCCGGCTAGCGCAGAAGGCGTTTTATCCCGCGCCGATTCCTTTTCCGCTGCTGCACATCGATACCGGATTCAAATTTGCCGAGATGCTCGCCTTTCGCGACGAGATGGCGCGCCAGGCGGGCGTGGAGCTGCTGGTGTGGCGCAACGAGCCGGCCATCGCCGCGGGAACGAACCCCATCGTGCTCGACACCAAGCGCTGCTGCGCGCTGCTTAAGACGCAGGCGCTCCTGGATGCGCTGCGCCACTACAACTTCGATGCTGCCTTTGGCGGCGCGCGCCGCGACGAGGAGAAGTCGCGGGCGAAAGAACGGATTTACTCCTTCCGCGACACGGCGGGGCAGTGGGACCCGAAGAATCAGCGGCCGGAGCTGTGGAATCTCTACAACGCGCGCATCCATTCCGGCGAGAGCATTCGCGTGTTTCCGCTGTCGAACTGGACAGAGATGGACGTGTGGCAGTACATCCACGAGGAGAAGATTCCGGTGGTGGATCTTTACTTCGCCAAGGAGCGGCCGATGTACGTGCGCCCAATGAGCGCGGGTCAGGACGCGCTGCTGCCCATCGAGCAGGATTTTGTGGCGCGGCCGGGCGAGAAGCCGCAGATGGTGAAGTGCCGGCTGCGCTCGCTGGGTTGCAGCCCCTGCACGGGCGCGATCCGCTCCGACGCCGACACGATTCCCGCCATCATTGCGGAGCTGGTCTCGTTCCGCTCATCAGAGCGCGCCAATCGCGTGATCGATCACGACCAGGATGGATCGATGGAGATCAAGAAGCGGGAGGGCTACTTCTGAAAAACAGGGAATAGGGAATAGAAAGCAAGGCGAGAGGACTGAGAGACATCGGAGGCCGGGTTGGGTGTTGCGGCAGAGCCAGTGAACAGAAGGTTCGAGATCGGCGAGTTTCTTGCGCAGGAGCGCGAGAAGGATTTGCTGCGCTTTTCCACGGCGGGCAGCGTGGACGACGGCAAGTCGACGCTGATCGGGCGGCTGCTCTACAACACGCAGTCCGTCTACGAAGACCAGGTACGGTCGATTGAAGGCAAAGGCGCCACCGCGCCAGGGCAGATTGATTTCGCGCTGCTCACTGACGGGTTGCGCGCCGAGCGCGAGCAGGGCATCACCATCGACGTGGCGTACCGCTATTTTTCTACGGCGCGACGCAAGTTCATCATCGCCGACACGCCGGGCCACGAGCAGTACACGCGCAACATGGCCACGGGGGCATCGACCGCCGACGCGGCCATTGTGCTGATCGACGCGAGCAAGGGCGTGCTGATTCAATCGCGGCGGCATGCGTACATTGCGTCGCTGCTGCGCGTGCGACATGTGCTGGTGGCCGTGAACAAGATGGATCTGATCGGCTACGATGAGCCGGCTTTCCGCGCCATTGAGTCGGAGTTCAGGGCGGTGCTGGAGCAGATCGCGTCCGACACCGGTACGCCGGTGGAAGCGCACTTTGTTCCGGTGAGCGCGCTGAAGGGCGACAACGTGGTGCGCGCAACGGCCGCGATGCCGTGGTATGAGGGGCCGTCGCTGCTGGATCTGCTGGAGGCGCTGCCGTCGGCTCAGGATTCCCGTAGCGCTCCTTTCCGGTTCCCCGTGCAGCGCGTGTTGCGGCCCGACCATACTTTTCGCGGCTTCGCGGGGCAGATTGCGTCGGGGACGGTTCGCCGCGGCGACGAGATTGCGGTCTTCCCCTCGGGACGCAAGGCAAAGATCGAACGCATTGTGACGTTCGATGGCGATCTTGACGCGGCCATTGCGCCGCTCTCCGTCACGCTGGTGCTCGATCGTGAACTCGACATCAGCCGGGGCGACCTGATTGCCGGCGTCAGGGCGGCGCCTACGGTAGCCCGCAGCATGAAGGCGTCGCTGGTGTGGATGGATCAGCGGCCGCTGGATGTAAATCGCCGTTATCTTCTCAAGCACACCAGCCACTCTGTACCTGCATTGGTTTCGTCGATCGATCATCGCGTGGATCTGGGAGCGCTGACGCACGAACCGGCGCCGGCGCTGCGCATGAACGACATCGGCGCGGTCTCGCTGCATCTGCTGCGGCCCATCGCCGTCGATCTGTATCGCGACAATCGGGGGACCGGTGCGTTGATTCTCATCGATCCCGAAACCAACGCCACCGTGGCGGCGGGCATGGTGACCGCAGCGCAAAGCCAGGCGGCCGCAAACGAGGAAGACGAGGCTGCAGCGTGGGGCCGCGTGACCGCCGGCGAGCGGGAGGCGCGCTGGGGACACCGTGGCGGCGTGCTCGAGCTGTCAGGCCCCACGGAGCTGATCGACGCCGTCGAGCGCTCGCTTTTCGCCGTGGGCGCCGCGACCTGCCTCATCGATAGCGGACAGCAAGCAGCCCTTCAACACATGGGACTGCTTGACGTTCTGACCGACCTGCAAACTCAGTCGGGTTTGCTCACTCTTGTGGCGCATGCGGGCGAGGAAGATGTGTTGACGGCAAGCGCGGGCGGCCTCGAAATCACGCTCGACGCGGACAATAAAATGCACGCCGTGACAGCAGTGCACCAGTTGTTGCAGCGCGCGGGAATCTTCATTTCTCCAGAGGGGGCGGATTTGTGATGGGCATCGCGGAGATTGCCGCGGAAGTGAATGCGAAGCTGGACGCGGTGCGGGCCACGCTGGCGCGCGTTGTGAAGGGTAAGGGCGATGTGTGCCTGACGTGCAGCTTTCAGGCGGAAGATGTGCTGCTGGCCAAGCTGGCCATCGCGTTCGACCCGCGCATTCCGGTTCTTTTTCTCGATACCGGCTACCACTTCGCCGAGACCTACGCGTATCGCGACCGTATGGCGCGCGAGTGGAATCTGAACCTGATCAATCTGCTGCCGGAAAAGACCGTGGCCGAGCAGGAGGAAGAGCACGGTTTGCTGTATGAGACCGCGCCTGACCGCTGCTGCGGCCTGCGCAAGGTTGAACCGCTGTTCAAGGCGGTCGCCGGGTATCGAGTGTGGCTGACCGGCCTGCGCCGCGAGCAGGCCAGAAGCCGCGCGGCACTGGAAGAGTCGGCGATGTTTTCGCTGCCCGGCGGCAAGCAGGTGCTGAAGCTGGCGCCGCTGGCGGCATGGACGGCGCGCGATGTGTGGTACGCGTGCGAGCAGCTTGCGATTCCGTTGCTGCCGCTTTATGAGCGGGGCTACACCTCCATCGGCTGCGAGCCGTGCACCACGCTGCCTCTCGATCCCAACGATCCGCGCTCGGGCCGGTGGGGCGGCCGCAAGGTGGAGTGCGGGATACACATTCAGGCGGCGCCGGCGCGGTAAGGCGAATACAGGAAGGCAGAGGCCTGCGATGCAGTACATCATCGGATTTTTTATCGCGCTGTTCATCGCGCTTACGGGCGTGGGCGCCGGCACGATTACCGTGCCCGTCCTGGTGCTGTTTCTCGGCGTGCCCGCGCCGGTTGCGGTAGGCATCGGGCTCGCGTTTTCCGCGGCGGTGAAGCTGATTCTGGCGCCCGCGCAAATCGCGCGCCGCAACGTGGCCTGGCGCACGCTGGGCTACATGCTGCTGGGTGGAGCTCCGGGCGTTCTCGTGGGCTCGCTGTTTCTCAAGCATCTGATCAACGCGGGATCGGAGAACCTGCTGAATGCGATCCTGGGTGCGATTCTGGTGAGCACGGCAAGCTGGCAGCTCTTCTACTCGTTCCGCCCCATGCGCGAGAACTCGGAGGCGAGCGACCGCAGCCCGCTGCTCTCCTGGTTGATGTTTTTCGTGGGCGCGGAGGTGGGTTTTTCTTCAGCCGGAGCGGGCGCTCTGGGCAGCGCCGCGCTGATGAGCCTGACGCCGCTGGCCCCTGCGCAGGTGGTGGGCACCGACATCGTCTTCGGCTTTCTGGTTTCGCTCATGGGCAGCGGCGCGCACTGGTTTACACATGCCACCAACCCTGAGTTGTTGCTGCAGCTCATCCTCGGCGGTATAGCCGGGGCGGTTGGAGGAACCCTGCTGAGCACGCACATTCCGCGCCGCCCGCTGCGTTTTGCGCTTTGGGTCTGGCTACTGATCCTGGGCGGGCAATTCCTCTTCAACAGCTATCAGGTTTGGGCTAGCCCGCGCGCTCACAAAAGCGTTGTGCCGGCCGTGCGCAGCAACGGTGCGCAAAGCGGTGTTCCGCACGGATGACGCAAGGCTGCCGGCGTGAAGCCGCGGAAGGAATGACGGGTGGTTCGCCTTAGATCTGGTGCGGAAGGCGGGACTTGAACCCGCAAGCCTTTTGGGCGCCAGCTCCTAAGGCTGGTGTGTTTGCCATTTCACCACTTCCGCACGGGGTGGCGGCCAAGCTGGTACTGACCCTTTCAAGTCTAGAGGGGAAAGAGCGCGGGTGCAATGCTGCCGAAGAGCCACACGGGTTAGAGCGCATCTTCCCGCGCATCTGAAGAAAAGTCTCCGCTTTTGCCGCCGGATTTGGATTCCAGCCGGATTTCGCGGATGACGATCGCTTTGTCGAGCGCTTTGGTCATGTCGTAGATGGTGAGCGCGGCGACGGCGGCGGCGGTGAGGGCTTCCATCTCGACGCCGGTGAGGCCCGTGGTAGAGGCTGCGGACGCGATGCGCACGCCGCCCGTAACGATCCGGGCCTGTACGTCAACGTGCGTCAGCGCGAGGGGATGGCACATGGGAATGAGATCGGCAGTGCGCTTGGCAGCTTGGATGCCGGCGAAACGAGCGACTTCAAGCGGGTTGCCTTTGGGGTTCGAGGGCAGCGCCGAGAGAACGGCGGCGGAGAGCTCGACAAATGCCGATGCGGTTGCGGTGCGGCGCGTGGGCTGCTTAGCGCTCACGTCGACCATGGCGGCCTGGCCGGATGCATCGAAGTGCGAGAGTTTCGAGGGGTGAGAGAGTTTGGAGGGCGAAGGCATAGGACTCCTCAGGGAAGCAGAATGCGGACGGTGGCGCCCGGCTCAAGGCACGATTTTGGACGAAGATCGCCCTCTTCGGGCACGACGATAAAACAGTTCGCACGGGCCATGGCAGCCAGGTCGCCGCTTCCCTCCGAGGGAACTGGCGCAACCTGAGGCAACGAGCCGGCGAAGGAACATGCAGCGGGGAGAAAGCGCGTTAGACCAGGTCTCCACCCCACGGACGAAGACCTGTCCGTGGGGGCCCCAGGCCTAGCCTTGACGTCCGAGATGAGGCGGGCGAGGGCGAAGCGCGGGCCGCGGTCTAACCGGCCGGCCAATGCGGCCAGCACCGGCGCGGCGAAGAGCAGAAAGGTGACAGCCGAAGAGACGGGATTGCCGGGAAGGCCGAAGATGGGGAGCGATGCGCGGCGGATGCTATTGCCCATCTTCGCGTTTCTCTTGGGCAGGTCACCAAAGACCAGCGGCTTGCCGGGCTGGATGCGCACGCCGGTGAAGTGGAAGCGGGCGCCGGCGCGGGCGAGAGCCGGTTCGACCAGATCGAATCTGCCCGCGGAAACGCCGCCGGCGATGAGGAGAAGATCGGCTGCGCCGGCGCGAGCAATGGCGGCGTCGAGAGATTTGGCGGTGTCTCGCGCGATGGGCAGAACCCACGGCTCACCACCGGCAGCGGCGACCATTGCGGCCAGCATGGTGCTGCTCGAGTTGCGAATCCGGCCGGGAGCGGGCGAAGACCGGATGGGTACAAGTTCGTCGCCGGTGGCGAGGATGGCCACGCGCGGCCTCAGGAATACTTTGATCGCAGGGAAACCGCAGGCCGCGGCGAGCGCCGCCTGCGCGGCGCCGATCACGGTTCCCACGGAGAGCAGCTCGTCTCCCTTGCGCGCCTGCGCGCCGCGGGCCACGATGTTCCCGCCTTTTTCGATGGTGCGGGGAGGAAGCAGCCGGACAGTTCGCGCGGATGGGCCGCCCGAGGTCTCGACGTGCTCGAGCATGACTACGGCATCGGCGCCGGAGGGAACAGGAGCGCCGGTCATGATTTCCCAGGCGGAGCCACGCGGCAGCGGGCCCGATGGAGCCTGCCCGGCGCGGGTTGCGCCAGCCACGGCGAGCGGCCGATGCAGGGAGGCCTCCGCAGCCCGGCAGGCGAAGCCGTCGCGGGCGGAGCGGGCGAAGGGCGGCTGGTCGCGGTCGGCGTGGAGCGGCTCGGCGAGCACGCGGCCGGCGGCCTCTTCGAGTGCGACAAGCTCCACGCCGGGGCGAAGACGGGCCCGCTTCGCGGAGTAGCTGACAATCAGCGCGGCGGCCTCGCCGTAGCCAGGCAAAGCGGCGCTGGGCAGAGGAGGGCCCATGCAATGGATTGTAGAGGGTGCGAAGCGGCAGGCAGAAGCCAGGTACGGCTGGCACGCGCAAGGAGGGCAGATACAAAGGGCGTCCACGCAAGGACGCCCTTCGGTTTTGGCCCGCACGCGGCCCGGTTACTTCGATTTGGGCGCCTTGTAGGAAGTGCTGACCTTCTCTCCGGCCTGCTGCAGAATTCCCGCCACATCGTTCGCATAGGGGCCATTCGGGGCCAGTTGAAGGTACTTTTCGTACGCAGCCATGCAATCAGGGGGCAGAACGATCCGGTTCGTTTTGGGATCAATCGTTGCATTCTGTACCAAACCCTGGCCTTTGATGTAGTAGAGGAGGGGGTCGTTGGGGTTGATCTTGATGGCCTCATCGGCTGCGGCCGCTGTGGCGGCACCGTTGTTTTCCTGGTAGAAGATGACCGCCTCATTCTTCAGATTGAAGGCGGCATTCGCGGGATCGGCCTTGGCGGCGGAGTCATAAGCAGCATTCGCTTCGGGAACTTTGCCCGTGCGCGCATAGACCTCGCCCAAGCCGGCATAGGCGAGGCCAAAAACGAACGGGCGCGGCGTCTTTGACGCTGTTTCCAGATCGATGGCCTTCTTGTACGATACGACCGCATCGTCATACTTCTTAAGCCCGGCCTGCGCGAAACCCAGATTGACCCACAACAGCGCCTCGTCGGGCTTGAGGCCGGTATCCTTTGTCATCAGGCTCTCGACATCGGTGTACTTGGCGGTTTTGATCTCATTGGCCTTGGCATCGATGTCGGTCTTTGAGGCCCCTGCGCCGAGAGCTTGTTTGGCGGCTGCCTGAGCGCCGTCGATGTCTGTACGGTCCTGGTTGACGACCTTCAGGTCGGCGTTGAGTTGGTGAACGACCACATTGGCTTTTATAGCCTCGGCATTGGCCTTCTTCAGATCCTCAAGCTGCTTTTTCTCCTCTGGCGTCATCTTGTCGATGTATTCCTGCCGCGACATGTCGATGTCCTGCGCCGTGTCCTGTCCAGCCACGATTTTTACGCCGGGAAAGAAGTCAACGACCTTGCCGGCAGGCGTATCGGCCGCGCGAAAGATGACCATGTAGGTTCCCTGAGGCGCTTCGCCGGTATAATCCCCGGTGCCAGAAACAGGGAAGGTGTACTTCAGCGTCTTACCGCCATCGGTAGTGAGGCTCACGGTGCCGCCCCCTTGCGGTTGGCCCGTGGGATTGATGACCTGGCCGTGAATCTTGCCCATATTTCCAGCGGGCGCTTGTTGCGCCTGAACAGGAGCGAGAGCCAATGCCAGCAGGCCGGCCGCTGCGGTCAGGCCCAAACAAAGTGAAAGAGTGCGTTTCATGTATTCTCCTTGAGAGCGGCGGGAAGACTGCTGCCCGCGGGCTCGAAAAAAATCAAATTCCCTGCCGCGCAGACCGGTATAACAACAATAGTCCTGCGAGCTTGTTTCCGCGCATCGAGGCCGCCCAGCCCTGCAAACGGCCGCCCTCGCCGCGAAGAGGCCAGTAGCTGCTGCGGACGTGCGCGCACCATTGCCACGGCTCATCCGGCAGAGCACATTTCCAGTAAAATCCACCTTAAATCCAACCCATCGCCTTACACAAGAGGGGGCAGAAGAACGCATCCCACTTGCGCTTGGGGCTGCGGCGCCACCTCGTGGACGAGGAAGCGGTTCCGCAAGCTACTTTTTCCGCGGTGAACCATCGCTGCGCCGCGGGAACCCCGTTTGCCATGGTAGTGCGCCGAACGCAGGACCGCGTGTGGCGTGTATCACACACTAAAATTCGAATATGGAGACGGTGATTCGGAAGGCAACCGCGGCCGATGCCGCGTTGATTCTGGAGTTTATTCGCGCATTGGCGGCCTTTGAGCGCGCGCCCGACGCGGTGACGGCAACCGAGGAGGGCTTACTGCGCGACGGATTTGGCCCTAACCCCTTTTATTACTGCCTGATTGCCGAAGACGACGGCCGGCCTGCCGGCTTCGCCTTCTATTTCTTCAACTACTCGACGTGGGTGGGGCGGCCCGGCATCTATGTCGAAGACCTGTTTGTGCTGCCGGAGTTTCGACGGAGGGGCATCGGCAAGGCGCTGTTGAAACAGATGGCCGCGATTGCATTGGAACACGGTTGCCAGCGTTTGCAATGGGAGGTTCTGGACTGGAATACACCGGCAATCGACTTCTATCGCGCCATGGGCGCGCAGTTTCTGGATGCGTGGCACAATGTGCGCTTGAGCGGCGAGGCGCTCGAGCGGCTGGCCGGAATGGAAGGGCAGCAGGCATGAACTTGCACTGCGACCGCTGCGAAGACGAGCCTCACACCGTACTCTCCGAGCCGAAGGCGGCTGCCCCACCGCAGGTGGTTCGCGTAATAGGCGGCGGGCTAGCCGGGCCTGAGGCCGCGCTGACGGCGGCGCGGCTGGGTTGCGCGGTCGATCTCTACGAGATGCGCGCCGTGGTGAACGGAAGGCTGCGGCTGACGCCTGCGCACCAGACGGCGGATTTCGGCGAGCTGGTCTGCTCCAACTCGCTCAAAAGCGAGTCGCCAAATACCGCGCCCTGGCTGCTGAAGCAGGAGATGCGGCGGGGAGGCTCCGTTCTTTTGCGCATCGCCGGCGAGACGGCTGTGCCGGCGGGCCACGCGCTGGCCGTGGATCGCGTGGAGTTTTCGCGGCGCATCACGGAGGCCATCGCAGCGCAGGAGCGCATTCGCGTGATCCGGGAAGAGGTGGCAAACCTGGAAGCGGCGGGAACCGAGTACGCGCTGACGATTGTGGCAACGGGGCCGTTGACTTCGGATGCGCTGAGCCGGGAGATTGAGCGGCTGACCGGCGCGGGGCGCCTGGCGTTTTACGACTCGATCTCGCCGATTGTCGATGCCGAGTCGATCGACATGGAGCGCGTGTACTTTGCCGCACGCTGGGACAAGGGAACGGCGGACTACATCAACTGCCCGATGGACCGCGCGGAGTACGACCGTTTTTACGAGGCGCTGCTTGAGGCCGAGCCGGCGGAAGCGAAGGAGTGGGAACGTTTAGATTATTTCGAGGGCTGCCTGCCTATTGAGGTGCTTGCCCGGCGAGGGCGCGACACGCTTCGCTTTGGGCCGATGAAGCCTGTGGGCCTGCGCGACCCGCGCACGGGCAAGACGCCCTGGGCCGTAGTGCAACTGCGTAAGGAGAATCTGCGCGCCGACAGTTACAATCTGGTGGGATTCCAGAATCATTTAAGGTTTGGCGAGCAGGCGCGTGTGCTACGGCTGATTCCGGGGCTGGAGAACGCGCGCTTCCTGCGCTATGGGCAGATTCACCGCAACACGTACCTGTGCGCGCCGGCGCTGCTGGACGAACGGCTGCGGCTGAAGAAGGCGCCCCAATTGATGTTTGCCGGGCAGATTTGCGGGGTGGAGGGGTACACCGAATCGATCGCCACGGGGATGCTGGCGGGGATTTACGCGGCGGCGATAGCGCAGGGCAAGGATCCCGTGCCTGTGCCGCGCGCCACGGCGCTGGGGTCTCTGGTCCACTACATCACGCACGCCGATGCGAAGAACTTTCAGCCGGCGAACATCACATTCGACCTGCTGGAGCCGCTGGACGAGGAGACGCGGCGGCGGGTTCGGGACAAGCAGGAGCGGCACCGGATGCAGTGCGAGAGGGCGCTTGCGGCGTTCGATGCGTGGTTCGCGGCGAGGACGCGGCGCGAGCGTGTACCCTGAAGGTTGGGGCGTGGATACGACAAGAACCGGCATTCGCGCCGCGGGGAACGGGAGTTTTTCTTGAAGTGTTGGATGGTAATTCTGGCGGGTTGGCTGGTGCTGGGCGACGGCACGGCTTTTGCCTTTGCGCAGGCAGAGCAGCCCACGGCGGCGGAAAAGCAGTCGGCGACAACGATCGTTCTGCCGCCCTCGCCGAAGGCGCTGCTGCCCAATGCGTTTGACGGATGGGTCCTGACCAAGCCGTCGGAAGTACTCACAGATCCCGCGCAGGCCGATCCGGCCAGTGCGGCAGCGCTGAAGGAGTATGGATTCAATGCCTCCGTGATGGCCAACTACAAGCGCGAAGGCGAAACGCTGAGCCTGCGCGCGCTGCGCTTCGACGACGCGACCGGAGCCTACGGCGCATACACCTACTACCGGCAGAATGGCTGGCCGAAGGTGGACATTGGCACGGGAGCAGCCTCAGACCACAACCGCGTGATTTTCTGGGAAGGAATGGTGGTGGTGGATGCTACGTACTCGCACATCGGGCCGATGACGGCCGGAGAACTGCGCGAGATTGCGCGCGAGTTGCCGGCGCCGACGGGAAACCGCGGGATGATTCCACCCATTCTGGTTAATCTGCCGCAAGCGCAGCTTGATGGACAAACGACGCACTATGCAGAGGGCCCGGCGGGCTACGCCGGATCCGGTGGCGTGCTGCCGGCGGCTCTGGTGGATTTTGACAAGGGAGCGGAAGCGGTGACGACGAACTACTCGCTCACTTCGGGCCCAGCGACGCTGACCCTCATCGATTACCCCACGCCGCAGATTGCCGAGGCGCAGGAAGCGGCCATTCGCGCGTATCTGAAAGCGGGCAGCAAGGCGCAGCCGCCGTGGCCCAAACCTTTGATCGATTCCGACCAGGCATCGCTCGAGGTGCGCCACAGCGGGCCGCTGGTGGTCGTGGTGAGCGGCGATGCCATTCCCGACGATAGCCACCGGCTGCTCGAGTCAGTACACTACGAGGCGAACCTGACGGCGATACCGCAGCCGGTGGAGTCGGAGGTGGAGAAAACCAGCAGGCTGCTGCTGGGAATTACCGTGCTGACGGTGATCGGGGCAGCGGCGGCAATCCTGCTGGGAGGGTTCCTGGGCGGCGGCAGGGCTCTATACCGCCTGGCGAGGGGCAAACCGATCTCCTCGGTCTTCGACGAGGAGTTCATTCATCTCGATCTGCGGGAAAAATGGAACGAAAACGCCGGAGCAATTCAGGGGCCGCATCCGAAGGGTTAATGCCGCCGTTATCCTGTGGAAAAATAGATAAAAACCCGAAAAAACACTGCGAAACCACGGGAAATGACGGGAAATTCTAGGCGAATGTGCGGCGAAACTACAACCGAGCACGGATCGTGATGCGGTATGTTAAATAATTGAAACAAAGCGAGTTATTTTCCAAAACATTTCCCTTGACACTGCTTTCCCCCACACCTACTATGCAGCCAGAAAGTTCTGATGGGTTTGCCTCCGTTGGAACTATTCTCCCTGAGGAGAGAGCTGTCCCGTTGCCGGGCGGCTCTTTCCGTTTAGAGGAGAGATTTTCCTGCCTCGGGTGCTTGCTCATCGCCGGTTGGGACCGATTCGCTCCACTGCTCGCCGCATGGCTCGCACCGCCATGTGTTCACTGGATCGACACCTTCGAGAGCCGGATCGCCAGCACCGCACTTCGGACATGCGGGCGGCGTGAAGTCGGGAATTTCCGTCTCTGACTCCTCGACAATCGCTCGCGGAATGGGCCGCGCGGCAACAGTGCGCACCCGATCGAGCCGATCGGCCGCGACGAGCACGCGAAGGTAGGAAAGGCCGAGGCCGGTTTACCTCCCTCCGGCGCAACGGTACAATCGAAGAGTCAGTTATGGACTTTCCCGCGTGCTTCGCAGGGTGCGAAAGTTCACGGCAGACTTTCACAAGCAGGCCGATGTAGCTCAGTTGGTAGAGCAGCTGATTCGTAATCAGCAGGTCGTCAGTTCAAGTCTGACCGTCGGCTCCATATTATCAATCACTTAGAAGAAGTCGCAAATTGGTTGACAGTTCATGTCAACACTGTGTCAACAATTTGATCTCTATCTGGTGACCGCGCTTCTGCGGATGAAAATCCTCCGACTCAAGCCAGCGAGTCTAGAACCCATCTGGCTCTGTTGACATCCTCGATACGTCTGTGCAGAAGGCGGCAGAAACGGCGTTAAGCTGAAGCTGTTCTGGCGTCTTCGCGAAACTTGCATGGCCGAAGTCGGAGGGGTGCGATTTGCCCGGCTGGCGCTCGCGGTCAGCCGGAAAGTGTTGCCCGCGCAGCGGAGCAAATTCAGCAAGCGGGGGTTTACGCAAGCGCAGTTGCCGGCCGTGCTCTGCCGGATGGGGTATGAAGACTGGACCTTCCGCGAGGCGGAGGTGAGACGCAGCGAGCACACGGAGTTGCGTTCCGCCTTGGCACTGAAAGCCGTTCCTGACTACACCACGTTGTACCGCTTCTTGGCGCGCTTGAACGTGGACGACGTAGCCCGCGTGATGGATGAGATGGTGCGGCGCATGCCCGGGAGGTGGCGAAAGCCTGCCCTGAGCTTGCCGAAGGGCCCTGCCACGGTAGGCAGCGCTGCTACCGGCCTGGCGCAAGGCGCGGTGAGCCGCTGTTTTATACCCCGAGCGGAGCATTTTGGCCAGCCGCAGCGCACCTGGCGGCACGGGCTGAAGTGGCTGGCCGTGGTCGACCTGAAGCGGCAACTGATCCTGGCCCAACACGCCCGCCAAGCGCCGTGGAACGACTGCGCCACGCTGCCGGCGCTGGTAACCAGGGCGCGCCGGCACCCAGCGATCGGCTGCGTGTTGGCCGATGCCGAGTTCGATTGGGAACGCAACCATACTTTTTGCCGCCAGCCATTGAAAGCCGATCGCGTGATTCCGGCCCAGCGCCGCTCCACGTGCAGGGCATCCGGGGTACGCCTTCACATGCGCGAACATTTCCCCGCCCCAAAGCATGTCCTGCGCTCCCTGATCGAGAGTGTCTTTTCCGCCGTGAAACGCAAACTCTCTTGCCGCGCTCCTGGCAGAACCTTCCATACCCCATCCCGTCAAGCCCTCCTGCTCGGCCTGGCCTTTGACCTATACCGCCTCTAACTATCTCCTCGCCAACAAGCCCAAACCGAGGATGTCAACAGAGCCAAATGAGCTTTAGAAGCTCCGTACCCACTCCACAATCGACCGGACGGAGAAGCCGCTGGGACCCTTGGCGATGTATGGCCGCGCGTCTTCCACCCAGGCCATGCCGGCAATGTCCAGATGAATCCACGGCGTCTCTTCAGCGAAAACGTGCAGGAACTCCGCGGCGGTAATCGCTCCGCCCCAGCGCCCGCCCGTGTTTTTGATGTCGCCGATTTCGCTCTTGATCATCTCCGCGTACTCCTCGCCCATCGGCAGCCGCCAGAACTTTTCCCCGGAAACAGCCAGAGCCGCGTCGAACCTGGCCCAGGCCGCGTCGTCGTTCGAGAAGGCGCCGGCGTTGGCGTGGCCCAGCGCGACCACGCACGCACTGGTGAGCGTCGCGGCGTCGATCAGGTGCGTCGCGCCCAGCCGCCGCGCATAGGTCAACCCGTCGGCCAGCACCAGCCGCCCCTCGGCGTCGGTGTTGATAATCTCGATGGTCTTCCCCGACATGGCCGTCTGCACGTCGCCGGGCTTTTGCGCCTTGCCGTCGGGCATATTCTCCGTGGCGCACACAATCGCCATCACCCGTACCTTGGGCTTGAGCAGGGCAATGGCGCGCATGGCGCCGATCATGGCCGCCCCGCCGGCCATGTCGTACTTCATCTTGTCCATATTGTCCGCGGGCTTAATGGAGATGCCGCCTGAATCGAAGGTGACGCCCTTGCCCACCAGGCCGAGCACCGGACCATCCTTCGCGCCCTCGGGCTCGTAGCGCAGAACGATGAGCGCGGGCGGCTCCGCGGAGCCCTGCGCCACGCTCCAGAACGCGCCCATCTTCAGCTCATGCAGCTTTTCCGTCGAGTGAACCTCCCACTGGAGGCCCACTTCCTGCGCCATCAGCGCGGCGCGCCGGCCCAGGATGGTTGGCGTCAGTTTATTGCCCGGCTCGTTCACCAGCGAGCGCGCGAAGTTCTGGCTCTCGCCCACGATCGCGCCCTCGGCGAAGGCCGCTTCCACGGCGGGGCTGTCCGCATCCGCCGCAGCCGCAACGGTCAACGACTGGATGCTCTGATCCTTGCGGTCGCTGCGGTAGGTGTCGGCATCGAAGTCGCCCACATACGCTCCCTCGACAGCGGCTCGCGCGCCGGCCGGGCCCGCGACCGGCAGGCCCCCGGACGAGGGCAGCGCGATCGCCATCTCCCGAATCCCGCACGGCTTGGCGAAGCGAACCGCCGTTCCGGCAGCCTCGCGGACTGAGTGAACAGTGGCCTTGGCCAGCTTGCCCAGCCCTACAATCAGCAGCCGTTTGGCGGCCAGACCGGCCGGGGCGTGAAGCAGTACAGTTTCATTGGCGCCGGCCTTGTATTCGCCGGAGGCGAGCACAGCGGCCGCTGCTGCCTGAACCGCGGGATCGGTAGTCAACAGCGTGGGCTGCGGCCTGGCCTCAGAGCCTTTTTCGGTTTGTGTGTCGGTGGCCAGAACAGCCAGGAGTTCAGTTGCGATCCCCGAGACCGGGGCAAAGGAAAGTTCAGCACGCATAGTGCCTATTCTTCATGGAACGCTCGGCTTGTGGCAAATCAGGGTATTAAAGCACCGCCAGACCTCCCATTGCCAGCGCCCGGCACCGCATCGGAGGGAAAACCGATCAAGAAATGTCATATTTGATTAATTTGACATATATATCGTGAATGTCATATTATTTACATATGTCAACTACAACGATTTCCGCCATAAATGACACACAATCACAAAGTGTCACTTCTCGCGTAAATGACAATGGCCGCATCGTCATCCCCGCGAATATCCGAAAATCCATGGGACTGAGGCCCGGAGACGTCGTAGTCATGTCCCTTGAGAACGGAGTGCTCCGCATCGAGTCGCAGTTCACCAGAATCCGCAGAATCCAGGAGGAGTTCAAGAGATTCGCCACGCCAGGAACTCTGGCTTCTGACGAGCTTATCGCCGACCGCCGCGAAGAGGCCCGCCGCGAGATGGAGGAGTGGCTTGGATAGCCCTGCCGTTCTCGACTCGTCGGCAATTCTGGCTGTCGTCTTCAACGAACCGGGGGGCGACGTCGTTCTCCCGCTCCTTCAAGGAGGACTCCTCAGCACGGTCAACCTGGCCGAGGTGCACACGCGCCTTGTGTTGCGCGGAGCGGGCGCCGACTTCGCATGGCGCCGCGTAATGTCCTTCGGTTGTGAGATTAGCTTCTTCGACGATCTCCAGGCGCGCCTCGCAGGAGAACTAGCCCCCCAGACCCGCCCCTACGGCCTCTCCCTCGGCGACCGCGCGTGCCTGGCCCTCGCCATCCAGCGCAAAGCCACGGTCTACACCACCGACGCCGCCTGGAAAAACCTCGGCCTCGGCATCGAGGTCAACGTGATCCGCTGACGCCGCCTACCCTCCCAGCAGCATTTCGAAAAGAGAACCGCCGAAATGCGCGCGAAGTCTCGGGAACGCGCGCCAGCTTACTACTGCACGACGAGCTATGAGCTAGTGGCTAAAAGCTAATGGCTGTTTTTGTGCTTGTTCGCCTTGATCGCCGCCCGCGCCTCGCGATCCGCCTCCCGCCGCCGCTCCGTCTCCCGCTTGTCCCAGTCCTGCTTGCCCTTGGCTAGCGCCAGCTCGCATTTCACCCGCCCCTTCCGGAAATAGAGCCGCGTGGGGATGAGCGTATGCCCCTTGATCTGCGTCTTGGAGAGTAGTTTGCGAACTTCCTCGCGGTGCAGCAGCAGTTTGCGGGTGCGCGTCTCGTCGTGGTTGGCGATGTTCCCGTGAGAGTACGGCCCGATATGCAGATTGAGCAGGAAAGCCTCGCCATCCTTGATCAGCCCATAGGCGTCCTTCAGGTTGGCCTTGCCCTCGCGGATCGACTTGACCTCGGTTCCACGCAGCGCCACGCCGGCCTCGAACTTCTCCAGCAGAAAGTAGTGATGGCTGGCGGCGCGATTGTGGGCCGCGTCGCGCTCGCCGCTGGCCACGGGGTTGCGGGGCCGAGCCGGTTTTTGGGCGGCGGCGTCTTTTCGAGCGACGGTATGGCTGGTTTGGCGGGCCATCGGGAGGCGTTCTTGAATTCTCATCCTAGCATTGTGGCGCATGGGCGCGGCTCGCGAGTGGAGACAACGGGGCTTTGCTAAAATGAGGCAGCGTTTTTCTGAGAAGATCGGCACGATGAATCGCATCGGGATGCCCGCCGGAGAAGCCCGCCGCGGCCTGCAAGGGCGAGCCGTGGCGCGGGCATGCGGACCCGTGGCAGTGCCGGGGAGCCGTATGAATCGCACGCCCGCACGGGCCGCAGCCCGAACCGTGACATCGGCCATGGCGTTCGCCATCGCGCTGTTTGCCGCCGTGGTCAGCCTTGCCTTGCCTTCGGCCAGGCTTCATGCCCAATCGCCCAACTCCGACTTCAAGCAAGGTCAGGCCGCCGAGGTGCGCGGGGACTACGACACCGCCTTCGAGCTCTTCCAGAAGGCCAATAACCGCGATCCTAAAGACACGCGCTTCCAGATCGCCCTCGCGCGCATTCGCCTCACCGCCTCGTCGGCACACATTACCAAGGGCCGCAAACTGCTGCAGGCAGGCAACGTGCAGGGAGCGTTGGCGGAGTTCCTGCACGCCGCCGAGATCGACCCCAGCAACGACGCGGCGGAGCAGGAGATTGCCCAAGTGCGCCAGGGGCAGGGCGCGATCGCGCCGGTACCCGAGATTGGCTTGCCTGAATCCGCTGCCGAGGAGCAGGAGCTTGAGTCGGTCGAGGCCCCGGCCCAACTGAAGCCGCTCAGCAACGAGCCGCTCTCCCTGCACATGAACGAGGACGCCAAAGTTGTCTACCAGGCCATTGGCAAGGCCGCCGGAATCAATGTACTTTTCGACCCCGACTATAACCCCAAGCGCATCCAGGTGGATTTGAACAGCGTTTCCCTGCTCGGTGCGCTTCGCGTCGCGGGCGTCGTATCGAATACCTTTTGGCGCCCCGTCACCAGCAATACCATCTTTGTGGCGCAGAACTCCCGTACCAAGCGCCAGGAGCTCAACGAGCAGGCGGTACAGACCTTCTATTTGACCAATGCATGGCAGCAGAATGACATGAACGACGTTCAGACCGCTCTGCGCAACGTGATGCCCGACACCAAGGTCTACGGCGTGCAAAGCCAGAACGCCATCGTCATGCGCGGCACGCCCGACGAGCTGCTGCTGGCGCAACAACTCATCGACGACCTGGACAAGCCGCGCGGCGAAGTGGTGGTCGACATCGCCGTCCTCGAAGTGAGCAAGAACTGGGAGCGCACCCTGGGCATGTCATGGCCCAGCAGCTTCGGGATCGCTCTGCAGCCCAACTGCGCGGCAACCAACAGTTGCGGCTCCTCAAGCTCATCCAGCTCCTCTACCAGCTCGTCTGCCGTCAGCCCCACTCTTTACAGTCTTGCCCACCTCAACTCCACCGATTTCGCCGTGACCGTGGGATCGGCTACGCTCAATCTCCTGCTCACCGACAACAACACCAGGATCCTGCAGAGCCCGCGTATCCGCGCCACCGACGATCAAAAAGCCACCATGAAAATCGGTTCTAAGATCCCCATCGCCACCGGGTCTTACTCGGCGCCGGGCATTACCCCGACCGCGGCCCTCGGCTATGCGCAGACCCAGTTCCAGTACGAGGATGTGGGTGTGAACATCGAGATGACGCCCAGCATCCACTACGACCACGACGTCACGCTCAAAATCAAGGTCGAGGTCTCTGCGGAGAGCGGAACCACAACCATCGAAGGCGTTACGGAGCCCATCATCAGCCAGCGCGTGGTGGACCAGGTCATCCGTCTGCGCGAAGGCGAGGCCAGCATCCTGGGCGGCATCCAGAACAATCAGGAGCAGAACAACTGGAACGGCATTCCCGGCCTCAGCGCGATTCCGATTCTCAAGTACATCTTCGGATCCAAGGATCACACCATCCAGAACGACGACATCGTCTTCGTCGTGGTGCCGCACATCGTCCGCTCGCAGGAGCTGGACCAGGCGAACTTGCGCGTCATCGACACCGGCGAGGGCCAGGCCATCGACCTGCGGCGCGTGAGCACGGGAGCTGCCGCTCCGGCGGCGCCCGCCGTGCAGCCTGCCGCTCCGGCGCAGCCGGCCGTGGGCACAGTTCCCGCGCAGAGCGCCATCGAGGCAGCTCCCGCAATGCTCGCGCAATTGCGCGCGGATATCGCGGCCGGCACAAACCCGCCGGCAACCACCGCGCCGGTCGCGGCTTCGCCGCCGGCTGGGTCTTCCGCGCCCACTTCGCAGGCGCCAGTTGCACCGCCCAATCCGCCCGCTGCGCCTGCGGCTTCAACCGTGGCCTCGCCGGCTCCTGCTGCCGCGCCTGTCGCGCCTCAAGCCGCAGCCGCCGGCTTTGCGTTCAGTGCGCCGCCCGTTCCGCCGCCCGTGGGCGCCAGCTTCCAGGTTCCGGTGGCGTTGAGCGGCGGCACGGATGTTGGCTCGATCGCATTGCAGATCCATTACGACCCGGCAAAACTCATGCTCGTGAACGTGTCTGCAGGGGACTTCCTGAGCCGGGATGGCCAGGCCGCGCCCCCCATCCACAGCGACGAACCGCCAGGAAACCTGATCGTCGGCATGTCGCGCCCCCCGGGGGCGCATGGCGTGAGCGGAAGCGGCACGGTCTGCGTTCTCACGTTTCAAGCCAAGGCTCCGGGCCCCAGCGATTTAACCATCGCTCGCGCTTCGGTGGTTAACAGCGCGCAGCAGCAGTTGCCGGCGGCAGGCGCGCACGCCAGCATTGTGGTCAGGTAGGGAGCCGCACCGATGCTGTCTCAGCGATCCATCTCGATCCGCCGCGGGGAACGTGGCCTGACTCTGGTTGAGCTGATCGTGACCGCGGCGATCCTCACCATTCTGGCCTCGGCCGCGCTGCCGCTGATGCGCTTTCAGGTGAAGCGGCAGAAGGAACGCGATCTGCGCTACGATCTGTGGATGATGCGCGACGCCATCGACAAGTACAAGGACGCAGCCGACCGCGGCGCCTTCCAGACCAAGGTGGAAAGCCAGAACTATCCGCCGGATCTGGAGACGCTGGTGAAGGGCGTCAACGTGCAAGACAAGAAGCTGAAGTTTCTAAGAAAAATTCCGGTCGATCCCATGACCGGCAATACCGACTGGGGACTGCGCTCCATGCAGGACGACCCCGACTCCGACTCCTGGGGGGGGCAGAGCGTCTTCGACGTGTATTCCAAGTCGCAGGATACGGCGCTCGACGGCACGAAATACTCAACGTGGTGAAAAATGCGAGCTATTCGCTCTTGGCTTTTAGCCGTTCGATCGAGAGCGAAGCAAATGAAAACACAAGACGAAAGGTATGAGCACAACAGAGCTAAAGGCTAATGGCTAAGAGCTAAAGGCTGGAAAAGAACATGCGCAACCGCGGCACACAATCCGGCTTCACGCTGCTTGAGCTGATGGTGGTGATGGCGATCATCAGCATCCTGGCTACCCTCGCCGTTCCCTACTTCGCGGCCGCTTTGAAGCACGCGCGGGAGGCGGTGCTGAAGGAAGATCTGCAGACCATGCGCATGGCCATCGATTCCTACACCATGGACAAGCAAAAGGCGCCGCAGTCGCTCGACGATCTCGTCCAGGACGGCTATCTGAAGTCAATTCCCGAAGATCCCATGACCCACGCCACAGACACCTGGATGACGGATACCAGCGACGCCATGTACTCGCTGGACGAATCCGAGCCCGGAATCAGCGACGTCCACTCCGGCTCGGAGGAGACAGGATCCGACGGCCAGCCCTACTCCTCTTGGTAAATTCAAGAGTGAGGACTTGGCCTATGCTCTCGATTCGCGCTCTGACCCGGCTCGCCTGCGTCGCCGCGTTCTGCACGTGCCTCCCCGCCCAAACCGTAAACACCATCTCCATTCGCCTGCTCGACGGCAAGACCGGACTGCCCGTCAAGGCATCCAACTTTCTGGTGCGCATCGATCGCCACGACACCGTGCATAACGAATGGGTGAAGATCGACGACGATGGCAGCGTGATCGTCACCCTCCCCGCCGGCGCCGGCGAAATCTCCGTGAAGGCCACCTACGACATGGGGATGACGACTTACATCAATTGCGATGCCGCAAAAGAAACCAATAAGGAAAGAAACATCTGGTATTCGATCCCGGTGATTCTGAAGGCCGGCGCCGTAGCGCCCAATGAGTGCGGCAAAACCGACTTCGCGGCCAAGCCCGGTGAGTTCGTCTTTTTTGTGCGCAAGCGCGACTGGCGCGATCGCCCGGAGGATTAGCAGACGTGCGCATAGGGCGCCATGGCCGCGTCGCGCTGTAAGAAGCTGCCAACTGGAAGCTAAAAGCTAAAGGCTAAGAGCCGTTCTTCCGCCCCACGCTCGCGGCGCCCTTGTTTTTGCGGTTCGGCTGGGGAACTGCATGCGACGCCGTGCTTTCCGCTTGCCTGTACGCGTAAATTGGGCAAACCACCTCCGTTCGCCTTTTCGTAGCCAGAGCGGCTCTACTGCGCGAATCGCTCCCAGACTTCGTCCATTCCATCCGGTCCCTTGAGGACTTTGGTCAATGCGTAGTGATTGTGAATATCGTCACGCAAAGGCCCAAGGTGAGCATCGGGAGGGCTCTCCCACTCTGGAATAGGATCAATTTCTGCATAGCTCCATAAAATGTATCGCGTCTGGTGGCGTTCCATGCCCTGAATCACATCCGCCGTCTGCCGGGGTGTTGTGTAACCGTTGCTTATTATGCGCGGTATCGGCGTCGGATTGCGCAGGTCCAAATAGAAATTCATGTCTGGGAAGGTGGCAGCGTAAAAAATACTCCTCCGGTTGCGTATGCTGCTGAACCCACACGTGCTCCTGGTAGGCAAGCTCGTCCCCATTTGAGAAAGCAACTTTGCCCTGCGGGGCCGTCAAGACGCCCATCACCGCAGGACGCAATCAACGCCGGCTCTTTCGGAGCAAAGATTCCTTTGGCCTTGCAAATGCCTTATGGGCGATAGGGTTTTAGGGAACCAGTGCCGAAAAAGGAAATTCCGGTTGTAGCGTCTATTCCAACCGTGATACATTTTTCGAGCGAACCGCAAGCGACGTGTTCATGCCGCCTAAATTCAGAGATTCGCGCGCCAGGGGAGGCGGCAAATTTCCAAGGCGGGAGATGAAATGCAGAGACGCACATTCTTAAAGAACTCGGCAATCGGGATCGGAACTCTGGCTGGGATGCATAGCGGAATTTTGAAAGCAGACGGAGAGAGTCCGTCGCATTCCCGCGATGGTGCTGTGATGACGGAAGGAAAGGGGCCGCTCGTTTGGGGAACCAACGCGGCTGTTCTCAAGTCTCCCTGGAGCGGCTCGCCTTCCCTGGATGATCTTTTGTCGGACCGTGAGCACACCATGGTCTTGGACCGGTTTTATCGCGTTGGCGGTTTTGATCGTCCGGTGACGCCGACCGAATGTCGCGTTGCTTACAATAGCGACGCGCTCTATGTCGTTTTCCGTTGCGGAGAACCCGACATGTCTTTCCCTCATTCCAATTTGGATAAGAGTTTGTGGCCGCCGGTGGATTGGCATACGCTGCATGGTTTGCCCTCCACGGCAAATAACTGGCCTCCCAATCCCGATGAAGTGGATTTCTTGATTCAGCCCGATGCAGGCGTCCCCTCCTATTACCAGTTTGCAGCGACGCCACAGGGCTTGAGCTTTGGCTGCGAACGGCAGTTGAGTTCCAGTACGGATGTGCCTGCCGACGTCGCTGCAGCCGCTCGCGATTCTTCCGTAATCGTCAACAACGTCGAAGGGTTTGAAGCGATTGTTACCAGGAGAACCGGTGAATGGCTGGTTTTCTTTGAGATACCGTGGCAGGCACTGGGCGGAAAACCGAAGTCCTATTTTGGTTTTCTGCCCATGCGGACTCGCTGGCGCGATGGCCAGTTCAGCAGCCCGGTGGCGTTTGATATCAACGAAGCGATGCCGGTTGACCTTCTGATTGAAACCTACTTTTCCGGAACAGCAGAGGTCCGGGATTCTCAAAACAGTCTGTGCCAGTTGCCATCCGGCGTCCTGCGCTGGCAGAGGCCGGCAGTGATGACCTATCCCGGCATCGACATGTGCCAGCAAATCTGGCAGATGGAGTCGTCGTTAACCGCGCCGACGGACAAGGGTAACCTGGCGCAGCGGCTTTATCTTACCGGGCGCTGGATGGACCTGATGATGCTGGAAGGCTTCACTCCTCTCCCTGGCGCTTGGGAGAGTCTGCTGGCGAACAACCTGACGCTGACGCTCATCCGGCAGAGAGTGAACGCCGCTTTGCAGAAAAATGATCCGGAGCAGGCATATCGGCTCCTGGACACTTATCTGAGCCAGCTGGATAAGATGTCGCGCTGGTGGTATGCCGATGGTTCTCCGGGGGACATACTGCAGGACGCATGGACGCCGGTCACAAGCGTGGAGAGCCTGGAAGTGCAAGGCAGCACGCTGCTGATGCGGTGCGTTGTGGGCGGCCACAAAGTTGAGTTGCGTCTGGCCCTGCCCAAAACGGGCGGCATACGAATCTACGGCAGCGACGAAGGGTACTGGAGACCGGCCGATCTGCTGCCGCTAAAGGCCACCCAAACCCCAGGCTCATGTTCCATCGAAACCGCCAACGGCAAGGTTGTTATCAATCAAACGCCGTTTTCGATTACTTTCTATGACGCCGCGGGAAATCAAGTGACGGAGATGGGCGCCGGCAGTCTGGCTTTCCGGTTCGGTTCGGATGGCAAGATACTCGCCATGGATTTCAGAAATCATCTTGCTCCGGACGAGGTGATTTATGGTTTTGGAGAGAAGTACGAGCACTTTAATCAAAATGGCAGTGTGTTGACGCTTTGGGGAGCAGATGACTGGCTTGGCAATGGAGAGGGTCTGGCGAATACGACCTACAAGGCTCTGCCCATCTTTCACAGTTCCAGGGGTTACATGGTTTTTGACAATTCTTCCTATCGTTTACGGGCGGACATCGGGAAGGCGGATCCGAGCCAATATCGAATTACACAACAGGGTCCGATATTCGACTATTACTTCTGGATTGGCGCGCCGGAGAAGATATTGCAGTCCTATACAGCTCTGACGGGCAGGGTTCCGCTGCCGCCCAAGTGGGTTTTCGAGCCGTGGATGGGCGGACGCGAGGGTGCATTTGAAACCGACCAGGAGCATCGAGCGATGGCGCTGGAAGAAAGCGTCACCCGTTTCGCGGAACTGGACATTCCTCACTCCGCTGCCCCGGCTCGAACTGGTTCGCCGGGTTTGAATCAATTCCTGGCGGCGCGCGGGATCAGGATGTTGGGCTATTTTTATCCCGTGATTCCGCTCGTTGAGCAGCAACGGCTCATGCCGGAGCTAAAGCAATCTGAACTCCCTATTTTACGCAACGCAAGCGGGACAATCGTCCCAGACCCCGATGACAATTACATAGATTTCACCAACCCCAACGCGCTGGAGCTCTGCCGGCGGGCGCTGAGGGAGGCCCTGGACCTTGGCCAGGCCGGAGGCATGGTGGATTTTGGCGATATAACTCCGGACGACGCGGTCTTTTACGACGGCCAGCGCGGAGCCGAGATGCACAACTTTTACTACTACCAATATCAACGGACAATCAGTGAAGTCTACCAGGAGAAGCGCGGGAACGACTTCATTTTGTATGCCAGAGGAGCCGCGCCCGGCGCGCAAAGGTGGGTCGGCCAATTTGCCGGCGATCACCCGGCTAACTTTGATGGACTTCAGCATGTTTTGACCGGAGCGCTGAACTTGTGCGCCTGCGGTTATTCCCTCTGGGGCAGCGACATCGGCGGATACTTTGGTTATCCGCAGCCGGCGGTGTATATGCGCTGGTTCCAATTCGGTCTTTTCAGCCCTTTGATGCGCCCTCATGGCACCGCGCCGCGCGAGCCGTGGTTTTTCAACGAAGCAGCGGTGACGAACTATAAATTCCTTGCCTGGACGCGGGAAAACATTTTGAATTACACCTACAATGCCGCCGTCATTGCGCATGAAACGGGTATTTCCATGATGCGTTCCATGCCGGTGGCCTTTCCCGAGGAAGAGCAGGTGGCCGCCGTGGGGGATGAATACATGTTCGGGCCGGATTTGCTGGTTGCGCCGGTGGTCAACGAAGACACGTTCAAGACAATTTCGTTTCCCTCCGGCGTTTGGACCAGCTTATGGGATGGCAAAACGGTCTCCGGACCGGTGAAGCGCAAGGTTGATGCGCCTCTGGATACCATTCCCGTCTATCTGAAGCCGGGGGCCGTCATGCCGGTCGAGCTAAGTGAAGAGTTGCAATTCGGTCAAAGCATGACCGACGGCCGTGTCGGCGCGCTGATTGTAACTCCTCCCAACGGGGATAAGACCGTAACATTGGTTATTACACCGGGAGAAACTGCAAAAGTAACTGTGCAATCCAAGACTGGCGGTTTTGCTTGGACGCTCGAGAACCTTCCTGAAATGGGCTATTTGCTGGTCTATGGCGCAACTAATGCCTCCACGGTACGAGTGAATGGCGAGGACTTGCCGAAGGTGACAACGGCCGGGTTTGGCTCGATGCCGATTGGCTGGGAAGCCGACCTGGCCGGCAACCGGCTGGTTATCCACCTGCAGGCACGCCAAGTCGAACAAAGCGCGCTAACCACGACCATTGAAGTGGACATCAACCCAGGCGAGAAATAGTGCGGCCTGGGCGAAGAACAAAACTGAGTTGCGACAGTCTCGTGGAGCTGTTTCCTGACGGCATCGTACTTCTTCGAACATTCTGAATAAAGTCAGTTTTGCGGTCGAATCGGACCATTCCGAGAAGATGAAGGTTGGGTCCCCCACATGGCCCAGGAGTTAACGGTTGCGATGTTTAAGCAGCGGAACAGGTTGAGCTATCTGCATGAATTCAAGCCTGGAGGATCGCCTATGTTGAAGGTTCGAAGGATATTGCTTGCGCTGGCTCTTCTATGGTTCGGGACATGGCAGGCCATTTCACAGGAGTTACCTACCGCACATCCCGAAGATGTCGGCTTTTCAGCCGCGCGGCTCGCCAAGATCGATAACTTTTATGCGGATCAAGTAAAACAGGGCCAAATGGCGGGCATCGTGATGTTGATTGCCCGGCATGGCAAAATTGCCCACTTCAGCGCAATTGGTTACGCCGACATCGAAAAGCATCAACCCATGAAGAAAGACACCATATTCCGCATGTACTCGATGACAAAACCGGTGACTTCGGTAGCGTTGATGACGCTTTATGAGGAGGGCCGTTTTCAGATGGATGACCCAATCTCGAAGTATCTGCCGGAATTTTCCAATCTACGAGTACTGAACAATCCTGGCGGTCCTCTTGACGACACGGTACCTGCCGAGCATCCGCCAACCGTGCAAGATATACTCCGGCACACGGCGGGATTTAGCCACGGTCTGACGCGCGGTGCTCTCGACGTTGAGTATATGAACGACAATCTGTTTGGCCTGGATGTCACCCTGAAAGAAATGATGGACAAGCTATCGAAATTGCCGCTGCGTTATCAGCCAGGCACGAAGTTTGCTTACAGCGTGGGACCGGATGTTCAGGCGCGGCTCGTAGAGGTCTTATCCGGCATGCCCTTCGGTGAGTACTTATCGAAGCATCTATTTGAGCCATTAGGCATGAAGGATACGGGCTATTGGGTTCCACCGGAAAAGGCGGACCGTCTAGCCACTGTCTATTGGATGAACGACGGCAAGCTTACACCGCTCGATGAAGTTCACGGGCACCCGCCGGGGGGCATATTTGTCACAGAACCATGGTCGGTGAACAGTTATACCGTAGACCACAAACATAAAGGCGGCAGCTACGGCTTGGTTTCTACTGCGGCCGATTATTGGCGCTTTGCGCAGATGATGCAGGATGGGGGAACATTCAACGGCGCCCGCATACTCGGTCCGCATGTGGTTCAATTCATGGCAACTGACCACCTTGAACCATGTGGGATCCCCGATGAAGGGAATGGCTTGGGTTTTGGCCTCGGTTTCGCGGTGATGAAGAACCAAGCCGGCGCAGGCTTTATGAGTTCTGAAGGAACGTATTATTGGGCCGGCGCCGCCGCTACATATTTCTGGATCGATCCCAAGGAGGACATGGTGGTCGTTGCGTTGACGCAGCATATGGCGACGCCCGAAGCTGACGCCCTACCGGCCCAATTGCGCACCCTGGTCTACAGCGCTTTGATGCAATGAAGAAGCCTGCGACGTAAGCGCCGGCAACGACATTCGACATGCGTACCCGCTTCGCCCGCCAAATGTCATGGTCGTAATGAAAGCTGAAAAAGACTCTTCTCGCGAAAGAAATCAAGAAATTTCCGAAAGAAGCTCTTTTCGCTCTCGATGGCCATTGGGAAGAACCTCCTTGTTACAGCGCGTTTCAAAAATGGTTGCGTAGATTTCCGTTCTCATCCCTCAGGGGCTAAAGCCCCCGTATTTTCCTGCATTTTTCGGCCCGGCTAAAGCCGTGCCCTTGTTACAAAACTTAATTTTGAAACACATCCTAGGTGAGTCAGAAGTTCATTGAAGAACAACCGCAGATCCCCATTCGACTCGTTCGCTGCGGCGAACTCGCTCAGGGCAGGCTTTCGACTCATTTTGGCGCAAAACGCGCCAAAATTCGCTCAGGATGACAGCTTATTTGTGATGCGAACTTCAGACTCAGGACACTAGAAGATTCGACTTTCCGTTTTTAGAGATGCAGAAAGAATCCAGCAACTGCAGGATACCGGCGGCAAGTTCGCCCTACGCCGCATGGCGCTTCCGGTGCCACAACCAAGCGGTGCGGATGATTTCGTCGAGCTCGGTGTAGCGCGGCTTCCAGTCCAGCTCGCGGATGGCCTTCGCGGAGCTGGCCACGAGTACGGCAGGGTCGCCCGGACGCCGGGGACAGATCTCCGCCGGGATGGGATGGCCGGTAACGCGGCGCGCGGACTCAATGACGTCTCGCACACTGAAACCCTGCCCGTTACCAAGGTTGTAGATGAGCGGACCCCGATTTTCGCCAGCAGCGCCAAGCGCGGAAAGCGCCAGCAGGTGCGCATCCGCCAGATCGGAGACGTGGATATAGTCGCGGATGCAGGTGCCATCGGGCGTGGGGTAATCGTCGCCGTAGATGCGGACGGATGGGCGCCGGCCGAGCGCGACGTTGAGAGCCAGCGGGATCAGGTGCGTCTCGGGCTCGTGCGCTTCACCACGCGTTACGCCTTCAGGATCTTCGGGCGCTCCGGCCACGTTGAAGTAGCGCAGCGAGGCATACTGCAAACTATGAATGCGGTTCAACCAAGCCAGCATCTGTTCCACCAGGAGCTTGGACTGGCCGTACGGGTTGGCCGGCACAAGGCGAGCATCTTCCTGAATCGGAATGGATTCCGGTTCACCGTATACCGCAGCAGTGGAAGAAAACACCAACCGCTTCGGGCCGCATGCCAGCATCGCCTCAAGCAGGCTGAGGGTCGATGCCGTGTTGTTGCGGAAGAAGACTTCGGGCCGCACCATCGACTCCCCAGCCTCAATCAGCGCGGCAAAGTGGAGCACGCCGTCGAAGGGCCGATCTTCGTTTCGGGCGCTGACAAAAATGGTTTCGAGGGCCCGCCTGTCGGCCAATTCTCCCTCGATGAACTCCACCCCCGCTGGCAGCAAATCACGTCTGCCATGGCCCAAATTGTCGAAAACGACTGCCTTGTGTCCCTTTTCGATCAACAGGCCAGCCACAGTACCACCTATGTACCCGGCGCCGCCGGTAACCAGGATCTTCACAAAAATATGCTCCTCTCTGACCCATTTTTAAGTTAACTTGAGTCTAATAGCTGTAGTGCCTGGCTGGGCAGCCAGTCGAGCTGACGCGCCACATGCTTTCCTGTGGACGATTGACCGTACGGGGAGTGGATGCATGGCGCTGCGACGCTGACCGGCACGGGACGTTTTGGATGTCCTGATTCTGCATCCCGGCGGCGCGAACTCTGCCACACTGAATTGCATGATTCCTTAACGCGTGCCTTGGATTGAAAGTGGGAGTACCGAATGTCCGAGGATAGCGGAACCAGCTATGCCGGCTGAGGCTACGGCGTTGCGCACGGCAGTCTTACCGATCATGGCTGTCCATACATACTTCGGGTGATCCGCACGTAACCAGCGGCTGCGTATAATGGTAATGGCTTTTCCCCCATTCACCAGCGCGGAATCTGGACTTGAAAGCGATGGGAGGGTTAAGCGCGTCCATCGAAGCCAGGAAAAGTTGAAAGCGCCGAACGGGTCCGATTGGGCATTCCCGCCACCGGCAGGATCAATCTTCTTCCTGGCGTGGAGCGGATGGCAAACTCACTTTCAACCGATTGAAACGTCGTGGAAGAGGCGGAAGCGGTCAGCAAGCGGTTTGCATGGCCAATCGCCTTTCCCACTTTGGTTTTTTGGGATGTGGTGGCCCTCCGCCGCCGCGACGGCCGCAAGCGAGGATTGAAAAACATGCCGATGACATATTCCCCCGGACAGACGACTTTCGGTTTGTTGCCCGAGCCCGAAGCCCGGCCTCTTGCGTTTGCCATGAGCTGGGGTATCAACCTGGCTGTTATGGCCACAGCTCTGATCGTGGGCATGACGGCTAAGCACGTGCTTGAACAGCATTACGAGATGACGGAGTTGATCATTCCCAATAATCCGCCTCCTGCCGTGAAGATCAAGCAACCGCCGCCACAGGAACTGCCCCCGCCGCCTGAGCCCCCCAAGGTGGAATTGCAGCCTCGCCAGATCGAAATGCCCAAGCCCAAGCCGGAGCCGAAGCCCATTCAAATGGAGGCCAAAGTGACGCTGCCGCCGGTGCAACCCAAGCCGCAAACCGTGATTCTGGCGCCGCAGCCCAAGGCCGCCCTGGCGGGAGCCGCCATGCCGGCGCAGAATAATCAGGTCAAGCTGTCCACGGCCCCCGTCCATCTCGGCCAGACCTTCGGTGTTACACCCAACCCCAACGCCACGCGTCCGGCCACGGTCGCCGCCATCGGCAATCCCTACGGCGGCATGCAAGGCCCGGCTGTTGCGCCGCACGGAATCGTGGGCTCGACCGGCATTGGCAATGGCACAAAGTTCGGTTCCAGCGCCGGCGTGGCCGGCAAGGTCGGCTCGGCCGGTATTCCTGGCGCCAGCGGCACTGGTACGACAGCAAATTACGGCAAGGTGGCCTCGGCGGGGATCCCCGCCATGACGACCGTGGCTACGGCGCCGAAGGTGACTACGGAGCCAGTTCGTTCCACTGAGGTCGAAGTGCTCTCCAAGCCTCCCGTGCAGTACACGAGCGAGGCAAGGCAATTGCACGTCCAGGGCGATGTAATCCTCAGCGTCACATTTCTTGCCACGGGTCAGGTGGTTGTGCGCCGCGTGATCCAGGGATTAGGCCACGGGCTCGACGAAGAGGCCGAGCGCGTGGCGCAACAGATTCGATTCCGTCCCGCGACCAGCAATGGCCGGCCGGTAGACGTAACGACCAAGATTACCATTACGTTCCAATTGGCGTAGAACCACGCTTTGGTTGGCATAGCATCACGGATGTAAGGATGAACGTGGCGGATACTCGGCTGCAGCGTGGTGAGAGGCGCGAAGAGCGAGAGAGAAGCCGGAAAGAGCTCACTTAGGAGTCGCAAATGACGTTTCGGAAGATCCCCCTAGCCTTCCTGATTCTGACCATGGGTGTTGCTTGCGCCTACGCGAAGAAGCAACCCAAGTACGAGCAGGCGCGCCAGCTTACCGCCGACCAGGCAGCGCTTGTGCAAAGGGCCATCGCACAAGAGAAGGTGCTGATCAAGAACATCCAACTGCGTACGCCGCTGGTGGAGAGCTACATACAGGACACCCGGCCGGATGTGAAGCTCTACGAAGTGCCTGTGAACGACCAGTACATGCTCAGCCGCGTGGACTTCGGCAAGGGGTTCTTCGACAAGACCTATGAACCCAAAGAAGAGGCCAAGCACGGTTTCTTCAAGGGCTCCTTCGCAGCCATGAGCGGGCTCAGCAAGGTGTTGGGCCTGGAGAAGTTTACCTACAATCCGAACGGATTTATGGAGATGATGTTCATCGATCCGTCGGGCTTCGACCAGCAGCACTACGTCTTCAGCTTTGTGCGCCGCGAGTTTCTGGGCTCGGTGCGCACCTGGGTTTTCGACGTCCACCCCAAGGCGGACGTCAAAGGCATGGGCCGGTTCTATGGACGCATCTGGATCGAAGATGAGGGCGGCAACGTCGTGCGCTTCAACGGCACGTATACCGGCCCCACGGAAGAGGATGCGTCGAAGTACTACTTCCACTTCGACAGTTGGCGCATGAACGTGCAGCCGGGGATTTGGCTACCGGTAGCCGTGTACGTCGAGGAGACGCAGCGCACCGAGGCCAACAAATCGGTCGGCCTGAAGGCGCAGACGCACTTCTGGGGGTACTCGCTCAAGCTGCCCACGCGCGAGAGCGAGAACGTGAGCGTGAAGGTGGACGAAGCAGTGGACAAGAGCGACGACTCGCAGGACGTCAGCCCGCTGCAGGCGTCCCGCATGTGGATTACCCAGGCCGAGAACAACGTGATCGACCGCCTGGTGGAAGCGGGCCTGGTGGCGCCACTCGATCCCGGCGGTTATGAGAGCAAGGTGCTGGACCAGATCGTGATCAACCTGGTGGTGCCCAACAACCTGGCCTTCACGGACCAGGTGCACTGCCGGGTTCTTCTCACGGACACCGTCGAGGCGACGACCGTGGGCAACACGATCCTGCTCAGCAAGGGATTGATCGACAGCCTGCCCAGCGAGGAAGCGATTGCCTCGGTGATCGCGATGGAGCTGGCTCACATCGCCCTGGGCCACCACATCGACACGCGCTACGCGTTCAACGATCGCCTGTTGTTTCCCGACGAGGCGACCTTCCAGCGCATCAACATGAACCACTCCGACGTAGACAACAGCACCGCCGCCAAGAAGGCCATGGAGTATCTCGGGAACTCCATGTACAAGGACCGGCTGGCGAACGCAGGCCTTTACTACGAGCAACTGGCTGATCGCGGCAAGGAACTGAAGGCGCTGAACACGCCCAAGCTGGGCGATTCGCTCCTCAAAGCCGATGGCACTCCGTGGATGGCCGAGCTGGAACACATGGCTCCCAAGCTGAACTGGGACGACCTGGCGCAGACGCCCGCGCTGCCGCTGGGAAGCTGGCTGAAGACTGATCCGTGGGACGACACGGTGCACATGCTCAACGCCAAACGGTATGCGCCCATGAACGCCCGCGACAAGATGCCGTTCGAGGTCACGCCGATCTTCTACAAGCTGCAGCGGTATGAAGCAGCCAATGTAACGCCTCCGGCTGCAGCCGCACCCGCTGCGCAGCCGGCTAACGACCAGCCGGCCGCTGCTCCGGATAATGCTCAACCGGCTCCGCCGCCCGCTTCGTCAACCGGCGCCGGCGCCGCGCCGGACCAACAGACGGCAGGCGGCACGCCGGCTCAACAGCCAACGGCAGCACAGAACCCGCAGCCGTAAGATAAACTGAGTGCCGCCGGGATCGGGCAGGGCGCGCCGCAACAAATCAGCGCCTTTCATCCGGCTCCTAGCGTGAATCCGATAGCTGTTCCCTGCAGAAACGAAGATTCACAGGAAGTGAATGTGCGTTGTGTTCATGAGACGATTGATTCTGGCTTTCTTTTGCATCGTATCTTCGCTGGCAATTGTTTCCGCCCATGCTCAAGTGGCGCCTGCGGCCACGGGGAGAACGTTCTCGCTCGACGCCGGCGGACTCGGTTCTGTCTTTCAACCCGATTACGCCGGAAACGGAATTGCGCAAACCAACCCACAGCGCCTGTACGGCGCCGGCGCCTATGTGGACGCGCACTTCACGCGCTGGGTGCAGATTGAGGCGGAAGGCCGCTGGTTGCACTTCAACCAGTACTATCCTCTATTTTCCACGACGGGGATCGATGAGAATACCTACCTGATCGGCCCGCGCATTCCCATCGCAACATTTCACCGCATCACGCCTTATGGCAAGTTTCTCGTTGGCTTGGGCAACGGCAGCTTTCTTGAAGACGGGAACGCCCTCGTGCTCGCCTACGGCGGCGGCGTGGACTACAGGCTGACCCGCCGGTTCACGCTGCGCGCTTTCGATTTCGAATGGCAGCAGTGGCGCACAACGCCGACGCTCTACCCCTATGGTGGCAGCGTGGGCGTCAGCTATAAGATTTTCTGAGAACCGTGTGGGCGCAGCGATCAGGCCCTCGGATACACCCTGTTCGTCCGATTGACATTGCAGCGCCATCCACTCGAGCTGCGTTCGACTCTCGCTTTCCATGTGCTTTCGTTCTATATGTCGCAGCAGAAGCGTGGCCGGTTCAATTGGCGGGAAGAATCTCTGTCTAGCTAAACAGAAAGGGCCGCTCGGAGGAGCGGCCCTTTCTGATCCCTGATTCCTGAAACCTGATCCCTGTCTTTTACGCCTGCGAAGGTGAGCCCTGGGGCAAGCCGCCGCCGGGGCCAGGAATCAGTAATTCTACTGCGCAGAGGGAGATTCAGGCGCGGTCGGCGGGGAAGCTGCCGATGGATTCGCCGGGCGCGACGTTCTGGCCGGCGAGGACGATGGCGTGGCTGGCGATGTGCGCAGCCGCGCCGATGACCGTCGGCTGAAGGCGGACTTTCTCGTAGTCACCGGCGTCGTGAGAGAAGGAGTAGATGCGGGAGTAGGAGCCGATGATGGCGTTGTCGCCGATGGCGATGCCGCCGCGATCGTTGAGCAACGCGCGCTGGCGGATGACGACCCCGTCGCCGATGGAGAGGTTGTAGCCGTAGGTGAGGTCGACACCGTGATGGATTTTGACGCCTGTACCCATGTGGGCAAAGATGTGCCGGCCCAACATGCAGCGAAAACGCAGGCCCAGCCAGTGGTTCAGCCCCAGCGGCGAGCGGTCGAACATCTGCCAGAACCAGAGCAGCGGTTTGCGCGGCGCAAAGCGATCGCGATCGACTTCCGCAAAGTGTTCTGCTTCCAAGGTCACGTTTTGCGGATCAAGCGAGAGACTGACGACATTGCCCGGAAGCTCTGAAGTAAGCATGAGATTGAGCTTGCCGCCGTGGGGACGGCCCATGTAAAGCTGGTAGAGCTGGTCGCGGACAATCTCGCCGCGGCGCTCCGGTGAATGGTGGCGGGCGAACTCCTCGTCGAGAAAGCGAATCCAGCGGCGGTAGATCTCTTCGGCTTCGGGCGCGGGATGGGGAACAGCGTTGGGATCGTTGGCCATTGGTCTTAACGATAAACTGCTAGGCTTGGGCTCGGTGCGTACGAGTGGTTGGTCGCGCCGAACATTTTGGGTCGAGTCGCGGTGCCTCGCGGGCTACCTTACCGAGTCCGAGGCCAAGGCACAGATCGTACAAGATGGAAACGATCATCAACCCTTTTCCTAGCGAGGCTGAAGCATTGCCTTTTTCGAGATCTCCCTTGCCTGTCTCTTAAACCTACTGCGTGAAATGTTCTCCGCTTGCGGGGGACACAAGACCACGTGCGCAGAATTGTTGTGAAACTCCTCCGGTTTTCGATAGATCCAAAACCCGCATGCACGCGCGACACCCGCTTCTACTGTTGCAAATCGCAGCCGTGTTCCTAGCTCTCTTTCAATGAGCGGAAGAATACTCCGGCGGAATCCCTCCGAACCATCGGTTTCCTCGAGGATGAAGCATGATACTTCTTGGTTGCCATCGTCGAACGCCCAAGACTGGATAACCTCCTCGCCGTTCTCGCCGATTTCAAGCCAATCTGAGCGGATTCCGCGGGCAAGTGTCCATTTGGGCAAGATAGTTTCGTCGTCGCATCGCCCCATAGGAACTTCCCACGCAGCAAATCAACTTTGAACCAGCCACCGGAGAGTGGCGGATAGGCTTTCCCTGGATCGCTCTTCATCGAGGCGTTGGTTTTCCGTCGCTTCGACCAGGATTTCTCCGTCCTGATATGCTGTGGCTTCCACTCGTCTCGCGCCGCTCTGCCAACACACGAAAATCGCTCCACCTGAAATAGGCGCAACTGCGGGTAGCGGCAGAGATTCGATTTCAACCTCCCCGATGAGTTTTTGAAGGGCCTTGACGGCTTGTTCAGACAGGTTGAAATTGCCGAGTCCGGGAATAGACTTCCCCGCAGTCCTAAGAATGGAAATCTTCGAGAATGCGGTAGTCTTCCAAGGCGGCTGCTCCCGAGGCGCAAGCCCTGCCCAGAACGGCTCTGAGAGGTTTTGCATTGGACATGACGGTCTGTAGCCGAGGCGACGAGACTCAAAAGCTCTGACGATCTCGACGGCGGGCGGCAACGTTGCTAAGGCCATATTCTCTCCCATACAGATTCTTGAACTTGAGCTGACGTGAAATCGGTGAATCCCTGAACCACTGCGAAGTGCCCGAGGTCAAGCCATTCAAGGATCTCCCCTAAACCGTTACCCCTCGGCTTTCCGAAGGCCGTTATTGTGAGTTGAAAGATTTCCTGACCATCGTTTCTGATCCCGGGCTGCAATTGGAACTGAATCTGCCCGATGTCGTTGGGAAGTACATAGTTCTGGGCGAGAGCCTGTTGTTGCAGGTTGAAGAGAACCTCGGAGCTTACAGGCGTAGCGAGCGAGGGAAGAATCCGCCAAACTTCGGATGGGTGCCTGCCACTCCCTACCGCGCAAGAAATGGTTGACGTAGGTAACCTCGCATTTCCAGATTTCGGGGCTACCGAGCCCCTGCTCGCTCAAATAGGTCAAGAATATTTGGAAGTCCTCCTCAAACGAGGGTCGAATCGTCTTATACCTCGGGTATATGTGATCCTCTTGGCTTGCGCGCCAGTTGCGCACAAACGCGCCAGAACGGATTTGTACGAGTTGGTTATCGCCCGCAGCAATAAAGAAACAGCGAACTGGAGGATTGGCAAAGTCGAGTTGGGGACGGGTGATGAATTCCTGAGGAGCAGGAAATACTTCCACCTTTGGGTATCGGGCTCTGAATCGCTCCCAAAGAGCACCGTATTGAACGATGTTCCATCCTCTGATTGGGGCGAACTCGACCGCTAATGCGGTTTCGATAACTGGCGGTTTCTTGTACTCCGGGGTGCGCCGCGACGGCCAGTTGCTCGCAGAAAAGTCGTTGCTCATGCCGTAGTCCTGGACAAACCCTTCTCATAGAACTATATCGGCCCAGGTCACCGAAAGGAAGAATTTTCCATCAGCCCTGTACCAATAGACGAACGATACGAATCTTTGGCAGCCTTCCTCGCTTAAGGTTGCCCAATTCAGTGGCGCTACTGGAAGCACACGTTACCGGCGGCCCTGGCCGGTTATTGGGCTCACTTCTTTTTCACGGCGCGGCGGGCGGCGATGGCGTGCATCTCCTTGCCCCAGTGCGAGCGGTTGATGCCGATCTGCATGGCCAGCATGATGATGTTGCCGGTGCCCCAGTAAAGCGCCAGTCCCGAGGCGTAGTGCCAGAGCATGAAGCCGAAGAAAATCGGCATCATGAAGGCCATCATGCGGCGCTGGCTGGGGTCCATGCCCGGCGAGGGCGTGATGTATTGCGTGAGGAACATGGACACGATGATGAAGATGGGCAGAATGTGGGTCGGGTCGGGCTGCGAGAGATCGGGAAGCCACAGCCAGTGGGCCTGGCGCAGCTCGACCGTATACTCCAAAACGCGGAAGTACGGCCACAGGAGCAGCATTGGCACGAGCATGGGCAGGCAGTTTCCGTACATGTTGACGCCCTCGGTTTTGTAGAGGGCCATCATCTCCGCATTCATATCGGCGCGCTTGGGGTCGGTCGTCTTTATATTCGAATAACGCTTTTTGATCGCGTCAACCTTGGGCTGGATGCGCATCATCTTCAGCGACGACTTGGTCATCATCAAGCGTGTGGGTAGGAGCGTCAGGTTGAAGATGACCGTGGACAGGATGATGGCCCATCCCCAGTTTCCGATGCCGTGTTGGACCATGAAGCGGAGCAGGAGGTAGAGCGGCTTGGCGATAAAGGCCCAGAAGCCAAATTGAATCAGCGACTCAAGCGACGGGCCGTCGGGCTTGCCATCGGGGCCTGTTGCGTGGACGGAAGACAGCACATCGGTTGCTTTAGGCCCGGCAAATAAGCGCAGGCGAGTGTCGCCGCTGGTGTCGCCGACCGCCAGGCCCAGCACGTCGATGTGAGTCTTTTTGCTGTTGGGATCACTGGTATCGCCGGGCAGCTCGACGGCATTGTGCAGAGTGACCACAGTGGTGCGATCGGGCACGTCGGGCAGAAAGGCCGAAGCGAAGTAGAGGTCCATGTCGGCGGCGTACTGATACGGCTCGTCGAGTGTATTGTTGCCGCTGACCTTCGCCGCGGCCTGCGTGTCCTGCTTCCCATCAATCGACCAGGCGAAGAAGGAGGGGGTGCGCGTCTGCGACGGCATCATCCCCGTCTGCTGAAGATCTTCCATGTCGCCAAGGCCGGCGGGCCAGGCAACGAGCGCGCGGACGGGCTCTCCATTCTGCTTGACCTGGGCCTCTACGGTGACGACGTAGCTCGTATCGAAGCGGAAGGTTTTTACGACGTCGAAACCGTTCGACGCGTAGTGGAAGGTGATGGAGGCGGGCACCACGACCAGCCCGGTGGCCGTGGGCTGCGCGCCCGAAACCGAAACCTGGTAGAGGGCCTGATTGAGCTGCGAAGTGAGCGCCGGATCGTAGGTAAACAGCGAGAGCGGGAGCCCGAAGCGCGCGGCAGCCTGAGGCTGGACGAGGTCAAGGGGCTTGCCTGCCGAGTCGAAGTATTTCTTCAGGATCCAATGCTCGACCTGCGCGCCGCGATTGCTGAACTCGATCTTGTAGAGCTCGTTCTCGACCGTAGTGACGGTCTCGATGGAGGCGGAGATCTGCGGCGCGGCCTTAGACGGCCGCGCGGGGACGGCGGCGGGCGGCGCCTGGCTTTGGGCGGCAAGGGCGGGCGGCGCGGCGGTCTGCGCTTGCGGCGGCGCAGGCGCCTGCTGTTCGGGCTTGGGCTTGGCGAAGAAGTACTGGTAGCCGAGGAAGGCGGCGAGCACCAGGAGCATGAGGGACATGGTGGAGCGCATATCGCCGCCACCGCCGCCGGAGCCCTGCGATTGCAGATTGGGATTATGAACTTCGGGCAAAGGAAACTTCCTATCGGTTTTGAAAGGGCAGCCTGGCGGGCCACCGCTGTTCTTATGGTAATGGTTCGCGCGGAAGTGCGGTTCCGTCACGATGGACCGCGGTGTCAACCCGTGCAGCAGCGGCAGAGCGGATAGTGCGCGGCGGGACCGGATCGAACCCTCCGCGCGTGAAGGGGTGGCAGCGCAGAAGGCGCCAGGCCGCAAGCGCACAGCCGCGCAGCGGGCCATGTGTAGCGATGGCGACCGCCGCGTACTCAGAGCAAGTGGGCAGGAATTTGCAGCCGCCGGGCTGCAGCGAGTGCAACGCAGGCGACAGCCAGCGTTTGTAAAAAGCGAGCAGTGCAAGCAGGATGCGCGTCATGGTGTGGTGCTCACCGGGGTTTGCGGCGCCGTTGCTGAGGTTTTGGCTCCGCGCGCCGCCTCGGACCTGGCCTGTTCAAGGATACGCACAATCTCCCGCTCAAGCTGCGCGAATTCCATGCTGAGTACGTTGCGGCGAGGATGGAAGATGAGATCGAAGCCTTGGGGCAGGAGATCGACGTGGCGGCGCAGGGCTTCGCGCATGCGGCGCTTGATGCGGTTGCGTTCGTGGGCTTTGCCCAACACCTTGCCTACAGTGAAGCCGATGCGCGCCGCGGCCGGAGAACTTCCATCCGCGCCATCCTGCGTTTGCGGCGCCAAAAACCAGCTCATGATAGCGGATTGCCGTTTGCGGCCTGTGGCGTAAGCGCGCAGAAAGTCAGCGTGCTTGCGCAGACGCGAGGCGGCCAGCGTTTGGCGCTGGGCAGGCTTGGAAGGTGAGATCATCGGGAAGGCTCGATCCGGAATGGCGCCGCTGCGCGGCACATTCCGATTCCAACAGGACCACCGGGAGGGATCAGGCGCGGTGCGCGGCGCTGACGGACACGCGCTTGCGGCCGGCGGCGCGGCGGCGGCTGAGCACGGCTGCGCCGGCCTTGGACTTCATGCGCGCCCGGAAGCCGTGTGTCTTCACGCGATGGCGGCGGTTGGGCTGAAAAGTGCGCTTGGGCATCGTTACCCGCTCCTGTTTCCTAAAGAAAATCTGCGTTTTAGCAACAAGTTTGAGTATACCGTAGGGCAAGCCGGGAATCCAGCAGGGGAGAGCGCCTCACCATATGGCATTGCGCGCGATCGCCATCGCGTATTCTAAGATGGATGTTGTGGCGCAGCAGCGGAAGCCGCAGGCCAGGTGTTGCAGCGCACGCTTGCGCGGATGAAAATTGCGAAGTTTCACCATCCTTGGTGCAACTCTTCGAGATCGCAGAAAACTTGTGTGAATAGGGGATTGCAACGGCCTCGATATGTGCTACTATCGGGACCGTTCCTGAAATTTCATGTGAAATTTCAAATGTTCTGCAAGACAGGTTTTACGTTCAAATGCCCCGGGGTCGAATCTTCAGGGGCAGGCCAGCGGTAAACAGGAACCGGTCACCGGAAGGCGGGAAGCGAAATGCTTTGCGCCGAGGGGGTATCGTTGCCTGTAAACCGCCATTGAACCGCCAGGCTCCCAGCCTGCGGAAGAAGCAAGGATTGTACGATGGCATTTGCAACTTCGCCGGCTACGGCACTCAACCCATGGCTCCAGATTCTCGCGGCTTTAGAAAAGAAGGTAATCCGGCAATCCTTCGAGACCTGGCTCAAGCCCACCCGTTTCAGTCATGTTGCGGGCCGCAAGCTCTACGTACGCGTGCCCTCGCCGGAGTTCCAGCACATCGGCGACAAGTACGGCGACCTGATCCAGGAGGCCATCGATCTGCAGTCGCTTGAGCTCGACAACGTCTGCTTCGTGACCGTCGAGGAGGATCCCTCGATTCCGCCGCAACGGAGGGATGGCGGCTTTGGGCCGGTAGCCGCACACGCGCCCACGGCGCCGCCTGCCAGTGCGACGCGCACGCCCGAGCAGGGCCGCTTCGACTGGTCGACAGCGGCGCAACTGAATCCCCGCTACACCTTCGATGCCTTTGTGATCGGCAACGGCAACCAGTTTGCGCGCGCCGCGGCGCTGGCCGTGGCGGAGCGGCCGTCGCGCGCCTACAATCCGCTCTTCCTCTATGGCGGCGTGGGCATGGGCAAGACGCACCTGATGCACGCCATCGGCCACGAGGTGAAGCGGAGGCAGCCGGTTGCGAACATCTGCTACGTGAGCGCCGAGAAGTTCACCAATGAGATGATCAACTCGATCCGCAACGATCGCATGACCAGTTTCCGCGACCGTTTCCGTACGGTGGACGTGCTGCTGATCGACGACATTCAGTTCATCTCGCAGAAGGAGCGCACGCAGGAGGAGTTCTTTCACACCTTCAACGCGCTGCACGAAGCGATGAAGCAGGTGGTGATTGCCTCGGACCGGCCGCCCAAGGAGCTGACGGAGATCGAGGAACGGCTGCGCTCGCGTTTCGAGTGGGGATTGATCGCGGACATTCAGCCGCCCGACCTTGAAACCAAGGTGGCCATCCTGCTGAAGAAGGCCGAAACCGAGCAGTCGCAGTTGCCCACCGATGTGGCTCTGTTTATTGCTTCGAACGTGCGCACCAACGTACGCGAGCTGGAAGGCGCGCTGGTGCGTTTGATCGCTTGGTGCCAGGTGAATCGCATAGAGATCACGCTGGCGGCCGCGCAGCAGTGCCTGAAGCAGTTCATCGACATGCAGGTGCGCAAGATCACCATCGAGGCCATTCAGCGCGCGGTTGCCGAGCAGTTTGGCATGCGGGTCGCGGACCTGAAGCAGAAAAACAACTCGCGCAATGTGGTGGTGCCGCGGCAGATCGCCATGTACCTGGCCAAGCAGATGACCGAGGCGAGCCTGCCGGAGATCGGCCGCCAGTTCGGCAACAAGCATCACACCACGGTGATGCACTCGATCGGCAAGATCGACGAACAGCGCCGCACCGACAAGGACCTGCACCGCATGCTGGGCAAGCTGCAGGATGTGCTGAACTGCTAAAACAGTGGCCGGTGGCCGGAGAGGGTCCGGCGACTGGAGATGCGCAATGGAGAACCGCTCAGCGATGAGCGGCTCTTTCATTTTTGGTGTTAAACTTCCTGCGATATGAGGCAGCCAAGCTTTCAACGGACTTCAGGAAAGATGATTTTCGTGAGCTGGCCTTCCCTTGCGCTGGCGGCGATGGCGGCATTGGCCCTGAGCGCGGCGGCGCAAACTCCTATCGATGTGCAGCCAGTGAAAGTGCTGAAGCCGAATGGAACTCTGGCTACGTGCTCGTACAGCCCGGTTCCAGCCGAAGCGCCTTTCTTTTCCCGCCTGAGCAATGAGGAAAAGACGAACGATACGGCCTTCGGCGGCAACTACACGATGCACGGAAAGACCGGCACGTACGTGGCATGGTTCGGCATTGTGCGCGGCGTTACGCCGCCCTCACAACCAGGCGGAGACGTGGCTCTGCTGGTGCAGCACCATTTCTTTGACGGGTTGACGGACTGCCACATTATGCTGGTGGCCAAGAGCGGCGATGGAGACTTTGTGGCGAAACTCAAGGTCGATCCGGCGCAGATTCCCGCGCTCTCGCTGGTGCGCATCTACGGCAAGGTGACCGGCGAAACGGCTCGCGTGCCGCAGGTAGCGGTGGGCTACATTCGCGTGTGGCCGTGGATGACCTTCACCTTCACCGATCTGGCAGGAGAGGACCACAGCAATCCGCGCTGGCAGAAATACTCCAGCGTAAAGCCCTCGGATCGAATTTATGTTCCTTATCCCAACGAGGACTACTATCTGAATGTGCTGGGCGATCCTGCGGATTTCGGACTGAATCTGAGACCCGAGTAAAGACGGGATCCCAAGGGAACTAGAAAGAGCAGGGTTACTGGCGCGATCTGGATTCGTTGCGCGACTGGCGGTGATGGCGGCGGACGACGTAGTGGCCGATGAGCCATCCCGTAGCGCTGCCCACCAGCACGTCGGAGGGGAAGTGCTCCTGGCCCATTACACGCGTGAGGCTGACGCCTGTGGCCGCGGTATATAGGGCAAACTCAGTCCAGTGCGAAGGGTACTCGGCGGCCAGCGCGGACGCGGCTGACCAGGCGATGAGGCTGTGCGACGAGGGGAAGGAAGAGTCGACTCCGGCACTTGACTGGAAGAATCGCCCGCGCGAGCTGTCCACGCCGGGCCGCTCGCGCCAGAAAATCAGTTTCATTCCCTGCTCCACGATCACGCCGTCCATCATGGACTCCGCGCTGAGAATGCCGGCTTCGCGCGCGTGCTCATGGTTACCGAAATGGCCGTAGCCGTAGACGGCGACGGGAGCGGCGATCCACGCGCCAATGAGCGCATTGGAGGCGTTGATGTTGGCGTTGTTGAAGCCGGTGTTTTGCGAAACCACCTGCGTCATGGCCCTGTGATCGGTGGCGATTGCGGCACCGGTTGCCAGTGCGAGGGGAGCGAGCCACTCGATATAGTGCGGGCGAAGCCGGACGGGACTGGTCCAGATGGCGGCCTGATCGCGAAGAAAGTTGCACGGCGTGTTGCGAATGGTCACGTCGCCGCTGGAGGACAGATGCGCTGCCGGCGCATCGGGAAGCGAAGCGCTGCCGGCCGGCAATGCTGCGGCGCTCCCGGGCGCCTGCGCCGCAGCAACAATGCGGAGACCGAAGGCCAGGGTAGCGGCGGCTAGAAAGAGCACGGCGCAGCGGCAGAAACGCTTGGGGCGGAAAACCGGAAATTTTTCTTGCATGAGTCGTCGAATAGGGGACCGGATGGACCGGACTGCTCCCTATACGACTATTTCACGATTGTGAATGTCAACGAAATAACGATCACGGCGAGGTGACCTGGAGCTGATGCCAGCCTCCTCCCGCGGGGGCCGTGGCCGAATTGACCACGTTGCCTGTCCCGTCGGCCCAGTAGCCGCTTTGCGAGCCGGTCCAGACGTTACTCGACTCACCGGTAAGCGGGTCAACCGTGGGCGTGACGCCGACGAGCGCATTATCGAAGCTTTGCACCTGAGAGGCCTGCGCGCTCATCCGGTTTTCAAAAGCATTCACCTGGTCGCGCATGGCCTGCATTTGCGCTTCGAACTGCTGCACCTGTTGCGCAAGCTGCTGCAGGCGGCTTTGCTGGCGGGCCTGCTGGTATTGCAGCGCATAAGCATCCATCTGCTTTTGATAGTTGATCCAATCGGGACTGAGGCGGAAGGTTTGCGCACAATGCAGTAAAACCGAACGCGCAAGAGCAAGCTGATCGGACGGAGCAAGGAAACTACCCAGGGTGGGCGCCGTCCAGATGCCGCCGGCAAGCGTGGTGCGAACCGCCGCGAAGGCGATGTTCCGGCTGGCGCCGGAACCGCATGTGTAGGCGATGCGGCCAGTGGATGAAGTAGATGAGGATTGGGCGCCGCCGGATGTATCCGGAATGTAGTCGGGAACGATGAAGTTCACGTCGGCGGTGTCGGCTGAGGGGTTGGCGCAAATTTTGTAAAAGCGAACGTGCGCGTAGAGGACCGCGAATTCAGGCCCGGTGCGATACCTGGCAATGACTAACTGGGCCTGGGCGCCGAGATCGACGGTTTGGCCTTCTTGCGGGTGGAGAGACGAGGGGACAGTGTATGCGGGAATGGCGACGTTGCCGAGGCGAACCTGGACGCGGCCATCGGGCGAGGTGAGGTCGATCATCGGGCGCTCGTCGGAGAATCCCATGCGGAAGAGACCGCCTTTAACGGTCCAACCTTGGGGAACTTCGGCGGTGAAGGCTTTTTCGTACGGGGCCTGGAATGTTGTCCATGTGGGCGCTGCGGCCGCAGACCCCGCGGCTTGGGCAATCGAAGATTTCGCGGAGGACCGGCAGGCGACGTTGGCGAATGTCGCGGCAAACAGCGCGCAGACGGCGAGCACGATCAAGGGAAAGCGGCGGTGATAGGGCATGTTGCCTTCTCCTGTGGCGGGTTTTCGTGGTTCGAGAGCTGGTCTCGTGCGGGGAGGGGAAATACGCACTGGATAGCACAGCGCCGGGGCGCCGGTCAACGATTTTGCCGATGCGGACGAATACCGGTGACCGCGTGGATCAGAGCTCTCGCGGCGGGTTACCGAGGTAGATGTCGACGTAGTCGAGGTAGTTCTGGGCGTATTCGCGGATGAGGGCGCGGTCTTTATCGCTGAGTTCGCGGCGCAGCCTGGCGGGAACGCCTGCCCAGAGCGTGCGCGGCGGAACGACGGTGTGCTCGGGAACAACGGAGCCGGCGGCGACGATGCAGCCCTCGCCGATGCGGCTGTTGTTCAGAACGGTGGCTCCCATTCCGATGACGCACAGATCCTCGACCACGCAGCCGTGAACCGTGGCGTTATGGCCGATGGTCACCCAGTCGCCCACGATGACGGGATAGAGGTTGCGCTGACCGTGGAGGACGGAGCAGTCCTGCACATTGGAGCAGGAGCCAACGCGGATGGAGTTGACGTCTCCGCGCAGAACGGCGTTCATCCACACGGAGGAGCGCTCGCCCAGCACCACGTCGCCGAGGATTTGCGCGGAGGGGTCGACGTAGCAACTGGCCGGGATTTGGGGCGCATGGCCCTGATAGGTTCGGATCATAGGCCTCGAGGGCAACCTCCGATAAGAGTTTACTGGACCTGGCGAGCCCTCGGACGGATCGGCAACGCTCAATGCCGCTGCGGAGATGGACGCCGGGGCGGAGTCCGGCTTGTGGAATCTCATGGAAAACATCGAGTTGGCTGCCGGTTCAAAACTCGGGTATGATACAAGGAGCCTAACAGGCAGGTTTGGAGGTGGAGACCTTTGGCGGAGGTTCGCGTTCAGGAAGGCGAACCGCTGGAAAACGCTCTGCGCCGGTTCAAGCGGAAGGTACAGCAGGAGGACATCATCAAGGAAGTAAAGCGTCACTCCTACTACCTGAAGCCCGGCGAGAAGCGCCGCGTCAAGGCAGCCCTGGCGCGCAAGCGGAACCGTAAGAAGGCTCGCAAAGAGCAGGATTGATTCGATCACCCGCCGCGAGAAGCTCTGTTCCGGCGGCTTTCGTTGCACGATAGCGAAGGCCGCGAAACGCCTCAGAGAGGTTCGGAGCAGCAGGCGCGGCGGCGCAAGTGACTGTAGCGCTTCTCCAGTTTCTGCCGATCCCCTTCGCGGCGTCCGATTGGCTTGTCCCCAGCGCTGAAACCAATCGGATCGATGCCGCAGCCCCCAAGGAACTTGAGAATCGCGAAATCACGCCGCACGCGATGGGCGTGAGGCGTTTCAGGTTGCCCGGCTTGACCGGGCAAGGATATTGATACCGCTCAATTTTTCGCGCGGACCGGGCCCTTGTGGTGCAACACGAACGAGAACAGGGCACCGGAACCGGCAAGTTCGTTTCGAGCCATAGCCGATTTCGGGGCGGGGCCCTGTGGGAAGCCGGCCATGGAATTCACCGATCGAGTGCTTACGTGCGTTGACTGCGGCGCCGAGTTTGTTTTCACAGCGGGCGAGCAGGTCTTCTTCCACGACAAACAATTCAAAAACGATCCCAAACATTGCAAGCAATGCAAGGCCAAGCGTACCCGGGGATCGCAGCGTGCTCGCCCCGAGACGCGAACGAACTGCTCGGAGTGCGGCGCGGAGACAACCGTCCCGTTTAAGCCGACCCAGGGCAGGCCGGTGCTGTGCCGTACGTGCTTTCAAAAGCAACCCGCAAAGCCTCAACCTGCGCCTAGCCCGGCGCAGGACTAAAGAGCAGGTCGCCCCGGAATTTCAAGGGGAAACCCGCGTTACGCGCCAGTGTCGCCAGTTGCGCCCAATGGCGCCGGCTGTGGAATAAGGCATTTCTCCCAATCCTCAAGAGTGCCCAATTCTCTTGAAGGTTGCCGCTCGCTGGGGTTCGCGTCAACTTTGCGGTTTTTGAATCCCTATACACCAGGGGGAGAAATGCGTTAGCGCGTGCGCTGCAATCTTCCGGCGGGAGACGGTCCGCGGTTCAGGAGGCGCCCAGTCAAAACAGTTCTTCCAGAGTGATGCCAATGCTCATCCGCGTGACCCTCCCTTCAGTGCGCGATGGCCGATGTCGCGCCGGTAGTACATTCCCTCAAAAAAGATTTCCGCCATGACCCGATACGCACGGTCCAGAGCTTCCTGAAGCGAGTCGGCGGCAGCGGTTACGCCGAGCACACGCCCGCCGGCGGTAAGCAGTTGGCCGCCCATAAGCGCCGTACCGGCATGAAACACTTCGACGCCCGGAACCCGGGCCGCGGCGCCAAGACCGGCGATGGGGAAGCCGGTTTTGTAGCTTCCCGGATAACCGCCGGAACTGGCGACGACACAGGCTGAAGCGCCCGGGGTCCAGCGGAGCGTGGTATCGGCGAGGCGGCCGTCGATGCAGGCCTCGATTGCGTCGACCAGATCGCTTTCGAGGCGCACCAGGATAGCCTGGGTTTCGGGATCGCCGAAGCGGGCGTTGAACTCGAGCACCTGGGGGCCGCGGGCGGTCATCATGAGCCCGCAATAGAGCACGCCAGTGAAGGGTGTCTCCTCTTCCGCCATGCCTTGTATGGTGGGCTCGGCGACGTGGCGCAGAATCCAGTCGGACATGGCGGGATCGAGCAGCGTATCGGTGGAGTAAACGCCCATGCCGCCGGTGTTGGGGCCGGTGTCGCCCTGGCCGATGCGCTTGTGATCCTGGGAGGGGACGAGTGGCGTGACCTGCTTGCCGTCGCTCAAGCAAAGAAAGCTGATCTCGTCGCCTTCGAGGAACTCCTCGATGACGACCTGGCGCTCGGGCGTGCCGAGAAGCGCGCCCGAGAACAGGTCCTGGGCGGCCTCGGCGGCGGTGTGGCGCGAGTCGCACATGATGACGCCCTTGCCCGCAGCCAGGCCATCGGCCTTGACCACGATGGGCGGATGGAAGACCTCGATGGCCTTCTCTACCTCGGCCGCGGAGACGCAGACGGCGTAGTTGGGCGTGGGGATGTTGTGCCGCTGCAGGAAGCGCTTGGCGAAACCCTTGCTGGATTCGAGCATGGCGGCGGCGCGCGTGGGGCCGAAGACGCGCAGGCCGCGCTCGTGGAGCGCGTCGACGATGCCCAGCGAGAGCGGCAGCTCGGGGCCGACGATGGTCAGGCCCGGGCGCTCGGCTTCGGCGAGGCCGACCATGGCGTCGAGGTCTTTGAGATCGACGGGAACGCAGCGGGCGATTTGGGCCATGCCGCCATTGCCGGGTGCACAGACGACCTGAGTGACGCGCAGGCTGCGCGCCACCGCCCAGGCCAGCGCATGTTCGCGGCCTCCGGAACCAAGGATGAGAACTTTCATGGGTGGAGTACCTTTCGCTCCGGTTTTGCTGGAGCCTGCAAAGGTTATGGTCGGCAAAGCGGGCGGGGGAAGTCAAACGGGGCTGCGCAAACGAGGTCCAATCGACGTATAATTCTTGCCATGCTGAAGCGCCTGTTTATCGACAACTTCCGCAGTTTCGTCAACTTCGAGTACAAGCCGGAGCGGAAACAACTCCTGCTCGGGGCGAATGGGAGTGGGAAGTCGTCGCTGCTGGATGCGATTGAGCTTTTGAAGAATTTCTTACGCGGAATGGAGAATCCTTTTCTGGCCACAACGCGTACACGATGGCTTAAGCTTCCGGAGCAGGTCTTTGAGCTTGAAGCTTCGCTTGAAGACAAGACGTACGTCTACAGGGTCGAAAATCGTTTCGCGCCTGATGCGCCGGTAGCGGAGGTCCGCCTGGAAAGACTCACTGTATCCGGTGAGCCAGTTTTCGAGCAGTTGGGAGGGGAAGTTCGGTTTTTTACGCACGGACCCGGCGCGCTCGCCTCTTTACCATGGAAGACAACCCGTTCGTCACTCAACCTGGCACGCCTCAGCACGCCAACAGTCGATCGATTCCTTACATGGATTTTCGAGCACGTTTTTTGCATTCGTATCGATCCTTGGCCGGAGGCCATGTCCGATACAACGGACGGCGAAGATGCACTCCCTGAAAATGAGCTGGACAACCTCGGAGCGTGGTACCGTCACCTTATCCAAGCGGATCCTGAAGCGAATGTAAGCCTGGTTCGTTCTCTCGCAGAAACCCTAGAAGGCTTTGTGTCGTTGCAACTTGACGCGGCCGGAGCCAGTACTCGAGTCCTTCGCGCCAACTTCATGCAAGCGGGAAAGAAGAGGATCACTTATCCGCTCTCAGAACTCTCTGATGGGCAGCGGTGTCTGATTGCGCTTTACATGGTTTTGCATTTCCTGATTGCCAAGCCTGGCAACTCAATCTTCGTGGATGAGCCGGACAATTTTGTCTCTTTGCGCGAGATTCAGCCTTGGCTGCTCGCCGCAGAAGACGCCGTGCACGAAAGCAAGGGGCAACTCATCCTCGTCTCGCATCATCCGGAGATTCTCAATTACTGGGCTAAGGAGTTTGGGCTTCTGTTCGTCCGCGAGGAGAACGGACAAGTAAGGACAAAGGCTTACAGCGAGGTCTCGGATACAGGGTTGGAGCCGGCCGAAACAATTGCACGCGGGTGGGAAGATGAGTAAGCCGACCGCCGTGATCCTGCTTTGCGAGGACAACCTGACTTCAATCCTTTTGCGTTCCTACCTGGAGCGACGCGGCATTTATCACGGGCTTCGCGTTAATGTGTCGCCGAAAGGAAGAGGTGCCGCGGAGAATTGGATAATTCAGCATTATCCCGAGCAGGTCAATGCATATATAAAACAGAAGGCCAGGACCTATACATGGCTTATCGTATGCATCGACGCAGACACTGGGACAGTTCCCGGTCACATCGAGCAGTTGAATGCCAGTCTGAGACAAAGCGGGAACCAACGCCTCCGGGATATCAACTTCGAGAATGAAGCGATCGCTCGGCTGGTTCCCCGAAGGAACGTCGAGACATGGATCCTTGTTCTTACCGGAACCAGCGTAAACGAGGTTGATGATTATAGCCACTCCAAAGACAAAGAGGCGTGGCGCGAATTAGCCCACCCTGCTTCGCACCAGCTCCATGGATGGACACGGCCAAACGCTCAGATCCCCGCCCGTTGCACCGAATCGCTTCATCATGCAATCCGTGAACTGAATCACCTTGATCTGGATCGTCGAGTAACGCGGTAGTCCCATGGTTGAAACCCGGATCAAGCCCTACTACCAGCAGGAGGCCGAGCAGGCGCGGCGCGCGGAACAGCGGCGCGTGTTCCGGCGTAACCAGGTGTTCGGTTTGCTGATTGTGGCGGCGGCGATTTGCCTGTGGTGGCTGCTGCATACCAATCCGAAGTGGATCTTTCCGCCGGGGTGGTGGCGGTGGTAAGGGCAGGGAACAGGGATCAGGGATCAGGGATCAGAGACTCCCGGCTGACGCCGTCTTCGCCAAAGACCGAACCTCTCGCGGTGTTGCTCCTGGGCCCGACGGGGTGCGGCAAGACTGCGCTTTCGCTGGCGCTGGCCGAGCGGTTTGGCGGCGAGATTGTGAGCTGCGACTCGGTGGCAGTGTATTGCGGCATGGAGGTGGGTACGGCCAAGCCCACCCGAGAGGAACGGGCGCGCGTGCCGCATCACCTGATCGATGTGGCCGAGCCGGATGAGCCGTTCACCGCGGGCGAGTACGGCAGGCTCGCCCGCAAGGCCCTCCAAGAGATCGCGGCGCGCGAGCGCCTGCCGATTGTGACCGGTGGGTCGGGGTTGTATCTGCGCGCGCTGACGGAGGGGTTGTTTGCCGGGCCCGAGCGGCGGGAGGATTTGCGGACGCGGTTGCGGCGAAGCGCGCAACGGCATGGGAGCGAATGGCTGCACCGGTTGCTGCGGAGGCTGGATGCGGCAACGGCGGAGCGCATTCACGCGAATGACACGGCGAAGGTGATGCGGGCGATTGAGGTTTGCGTGGCGGCGCGAAGGCCGATGTCAGAAGTGATGGGGCGCGATCCGCTTGCCGGGTTCCGGCTGCTGCGGATCGGGCTGAACCCGCCGCGGGCCGCGCTCCCTCCCCGCGAAGGCCTTTATGACCGGCTGAACCGGCGCTGCGCGGCGATGTTTGCCACGGGCCTTGTGGAGGAGACGCGCGGGCTGCTGGAGAGGTATGGGCCGGTGAAGGCGCTGGACTCGCTCGGCTATCGGCAGGCGCGTGGCGTGCTGGACGGATCGTTGAGCGTGGACGAGGCGGTGAAGGCCGCGCAGCAGGGCCATCGCAACTACGCGAAGCGGCAGATGACGTGGTTCCGGCGCGAGCCGGAGGTGCAATGGATCGAAGGGTTCGGCGACGAGGCGGAGACGGTGTGCGAGGCGATGGACCTCGTGAAGAGAGCGTTGGCGATGGCCGAATAAAGGCGCACGTCGCTTTGCGGCATCCAATTTAGACTAGGCGTGTAGATGCGGTACTCGTGCGGCGAGTGCCGGAACGGAGCTTCCCAGTGGCAGAGACAAATCCAGAGACGATTTACGACGCGGCGGTGATCGGCGGTGGGCCGGCGGGATATACGGCGGCGATTCGGGGAGCGGAGTATGGGCTAAAGGTCGCGCTGATCGACGCAAGCCCGAAGCTGGGCGGGACGTGCCTGCACGTGGGCTGCATTCCGACCAAGGCGCTCTTGTTCAACGCCGAGCTTTGGGAGTATGTGAAGGACGCGGCGGAGTACGGGATCAAATTTGGCGAAGGGGGGATCGGGACGCCGGCGCTGGATTGGGCGGCGGTGCTCGCGCGGAAGAACGCGATCATCACGAAGCACGTAAATGGCCTCGAGTTCCTGATGAAGAAGCACAAGATCGCGGTTTTTTCTGGTTTCGGAAGGCTGACGGGCGGCGCGAAGGATGGTGTGCACACCGTGGATTTGGATGCGAACGGCCAAAAGAGCCAGGTGAAGGCGAAGAACGTGATGCTGGCGTGCGGCTCAGAGGCCAAGCTGATGCCGGGATTGAAGGCGAACGGGACGATCCTGACCAACATCGAGATTCTCAGCCTGAGCGCGCCGCCGAAGTCGCTCATCGTGATTGGGGCGGGCGCGGTGGGTGTGGAGTTCGCGTCAATCTTCAGGAGCTTCGGGACCGAGGTGACGATTCTGGAGTTTTTGCCGCGCATGGTTCCGGTGGAGGACGAGGAGATTTCGAAGGAGCTGGCGCGAGTGTTCCGCAAACGTGGCATCGAGACCAGCACCGGCGCGAAGGTGGAGAAGGTGGAGAAGACGGCGGACGGCGTTCGCGTGAGCTACACGGATGCGAACGGGCAGCGCCAAGTGAAAGAGGCTGAGAAAGTATTGGTGGCCGTGGGGCGCGGGCCGCTGACGAGCGGGATTGGTCTCGAGAAGACGAAGGTCGAGCTGGAGCGCGGTTTTGTGAAGGTTGGCGAGGCGCAGGAGACGGCGGAGCCGGGCGTGTATGCCATTGGCGACATTGTGGCCGGGCTGCCGCAACTGGCGCACGTGGGCGCGATGAGCGGCATGGTGGCGATGGCCAAGATTGCGGGGCGGAAATACCGTCCGGTGCGGCGGGACAGGATTCCCAGCTGCACGTATACCGAACCGCAGATCGGCTCGGCAGGGCTGACCGAAGCGCAGGCAAAGGAAAAGGGCTACGCGGTGAAGGTAGGTAAGTTTCCGTTCGCGGGCAACTCGAAGGCTACGATCGTGGGCAGCCACGACGGATTTGTGAAGGTGATTGCCGACGCGAAGTATGGCGAGATTCTGGGCGTACACATCATTGGGCCGCAAGCAACGGAACTGATTGCCGAGGCGGTTGCCGTGATGGAACTCGAAGGCACGGTGGAGCACCTGATGTTCACGATCCACGCACACCCCACGCTGAGCGAAGCGATGCTGGATGGGTACGGCGCGGTAGAGGGGATGGCGATCAACGCGTAGGGCAGCAAGTTAACAGGTCAGCGAGTTAGCAGGTCAGCGATCCCGCCTTAAGCGTGAAGAACGGCGCTTAGAATGGGGCGCCGAGTGTGGTCTGCGTTGACGCTTGACTGATAACAGTAGAAGCGATCTTTTGTACGGAGTCAATGGCATTCTCGAACTGCGCTACATCTTTGGTATCGCTCGTGAACGCCGCAGACCTGACCGATTCCAACGCCTTCATCAGCTCTGCGTGAGTGTCGACCTTTGCGTCCAACATGAGACGAACTCGGGCGATGCTGTCCGTCAGCTTTATAGTATAGGAATTCTCTTCGATATCCCGCTGAGTGCCTTTCCACTTCGCCAGATAGAACCAAGTTGCTGGACTGATGACTTCCAAGACGCGTTCGCGCAGTTCGTCGGCCAGCTTATTCCGTCGCATGATCTCTGCGTTACGCCTCTGCTCCTTTTGCTGTTTGCGGGACACAAGATATTGAACGAAAGCTCCAATAGCACTGCCAACTATTGCTCCAAACGCGGTTAAAAAAGCTCCGGTCCATGCGCCATTCACAATGTGCCTCCCCCATTTACGACTCTTGATTTTCTAGCCCTGGGATAATTGGTCGCGATATGCACTTGCAGCCTTCTTCTACGCCCGGCCACGTCCATTTGCCATCTACAAATAACCCCTTGTTGATTTCATATCGCTTCCCGTTGGCAACTCGATGCGCAGCGTCTTGTTGAATCTCTGTAGCTGTGGGATGGCTCGGGTTTCTCATGCAGGGCGCGTTCGCGTATATCCATCTTGCGTGAGTAATTCCAAGGGAGGCTTGGCGCTCTCGATTAATTTGCTCCGTCGCTTTGTTGTTCAGGGATAGTGCGATTTCAGTCGCCCGCTCTTGGGTCATTCCCTCAATTTTCATTAGTGCCGTATACAAGACGCTCAGTTTCCGGCCTGCCAAAACCGAACCTAGCGCAGCCTCATAAATCTGTTGAACGTGTTTCTTTTCGAGATCGCCGAGCAATTCGATATTTTTTCGCAGGTTTGCTTTGACGCTCTTGCTCACTGTTGAAGGATCAAACTCAATGGCGAACGGAGAATGGAAACGCTTACCTTCTGTCGGCCTGGTAAATGGCTGCAATTGGCGTCGAAGCCAAGACATGTTCTCCTCCCGTGAACCGATCCAGATAGAGCATCGCCCGCATCTGTATTGGGCCGATCAAACTCCCCTCGTCCGCTCTGTCGCTAGAGTTCCGTCGACTGGTCCGCGACGAGCGCTTTGGCTTTGGCAACGAAGTCGGCGAGGGGCATCGAGCTTTGCTCCTGCTTGCCGCGGGTGCGCACGTTCACGGCTCCGGCCGATTCTTCCTTGTCGCCAAAGACGAGGATGTAGGGCGTCTTCTGGTTGGCAAAGTCGCGAATTTTGGCGTTCATCTTTTCGTTGCGGGCGTCGGTTTCGACGCGGAAGCCCGCGGCTTTGAGCTCGCCTTCGAGTTTCTGCGCGTAAGCGATGTGCTTCTCGCTGATGGGGACAAGGCCGATCTGCACGGGCGCGAGCCAGAGCGGGAAGGCGCCGGCGTAGTGCTCGATGAGGACGCCGAAAAATCTTTCGACAGACCCGAAAAGCGCGCGGTGGACCATGACGGGCTGATGGCGCTCGCCGTCTTCACCAACGTACTCGAGCTCGAAGCGCGCGGGAAGGTTGAAATCGAATTGAACCGTTGAAAGCTGCCACAGGCGGCCGAGAACGTCGACGAGCTTGACGTTGATCTTGGGGCCGTAGAAGGCGGCTTCGCCGGGGATGGTCTTGTACTGAATCCCCTTCGACTTGAGCACGTTGTCGAGCGAGCGGCTGGCGAGGTCCCAGTCTTCGTTGGAGCCGGCGTAGTGGGCGCGGTCGTTGGGATCCCACGTGGAGAGCTCGACTTTGAACTCGGAGAAGCCGAAAGTTTTGAGGACGGCTTCGGCGAAGTCGATGCAGGCGGCGACTTCGCTTTCGATCTGCGAAGGCATGCAGAAGATGTGGGCGTCGTCCTGCGTGAAGCCGCGCACGCGCAGCAGGCCGTGCATGGTTCCGGAGCGCTCATACCGATAAACGTTGCCCAGCTCGGCGTAACGCGCAGGCAAATCGCGATAGCTCTTGGGCGAGTTCTTGTAGATGAGGATGTGGAAGGGGCAGTTCATGGGCTTGAGGCGATAGAGCGCATCGTCAAGCTCCATGGGCGTGTACATGTTGGCGGCATAGAAGCCTTCGTGGCCCGAGGTCTGCCAAAGATTCACGCGGGCGACATGAGGCGTGTAGACAAGCTGGTAGCCGCGGCGGAGACACTCGTCGCGCATCCAGTCTTCCATCACTTTGCGGATGATGGCGCCTTTGGGGTGCCAGAAGATGAGGCCGGCGCCGGCTAGCTCCTGAATGCTGAAGAGGTCGAGTTGCTTGCCGAGAACGCGATGGTCGCGGCGGGCGGCCTCTTCCAGGCGGGCGAAGTGCTCGTCGAGTTCTTTTTTCGAAAAGAACGCGGTGCCATAGATGCGCTGGAGCTGGGGGTTCTTCTCGTCGCCGAGCCAGTAGGCTCCGGCAAGGCTGGTGACCTTGAAGGCCTTGACGCGGCCGGTGGAGGGAACGTGCGGGCCGCGGCAGAAATCGACGAAATGGCCGTTGCGGTAGAAGCTGACCTGGTCGCCGGGCGCTGTAAATTTCGTCACGAAGTGGGTCTTCATGAAGTCGCCGTCACGGGTGAATTCGGCGAGAGCCTGCTCGCGAGGCGCGAATTCGCGGACGAACTTTTCGTCGCGGGCGACGACCTCAGCCATTTTGGCTTCGATGGCGGCGAGGTCTTCGGGGGTGAAGGGCTTCTCGCGATAGAAGTCGTAGAAGAAACCAGAGTCGGTGGCGGGGCCGTGGCCGAGCTTGGTTTCGGGGAAGAGCTCGAGGACGGCCGTGGCGAGGACGTGCGCGGAGGAGTGGCGCAGGACTTTGAGGGCGTCGGGGTCTGTTTCTTTGACGAGCTCGAGGCGCGTGTCCGAGGTGAGCGGCGTGGATAGATCGACGAGACGCGATGCGGCCGAGTCTTCGGCGGCGTACATGGCGGCCTCCGACTGGCCGTCGGGGGCGGAGTTTTGGACGGCGCTCGTTGCGTCCGATACGGGCGCGAGCCGGGCGGCGATGGAGGCCGCGGCGAGGCGCGGAGAGATGGAGTTGGCGATTTCGAGAGGCGTTGTGCCGGAGGGCACTTGGCGAATGGCCCCGTCGGGCAGGTGTACGTCGATCATGTTCTTGCTCATATGTTTGGTGGATTCCGCTGCGGCCCTGGAACGAAAACATGCGGCCAACCTTTGAGGATAGAGGGTTGAAGGGCGCGAAGTCGAGCGCGGGTCTCCTGCCGGCGCAGATTTCCTGCGACCGAAAATGACACCGGCCACGGGGACGCCGGCAAAGACGCGAAGGCCTACCGGGGGTACAGTTACTCTGGAACCGCTATGGCAGAAAAACGCGAAAGGGCCGAGATGCAGTCCTGAGTGCGTTCAGGATTGCTCCCAGCCCTTTCCAGTTTCGTACAAGATTCTGCCGGAATCCGGCCAATCAGGTTAGAGAGGCTGCACGTCTGCGGCCTGCCAGCCTTTGGGCCCCTTTACGACGTTGAACTGCACGGCTTGACCTTCTTGCAAGCTCTTGAAACCACTCGAGTTGATTGCAGAGTAGTGCACGAAGACATCTTCGCCGTTCTGGCGCGAAATGAAGCCGAAGCCCTTCGCGTCATTAAACCACTTCACGGTACCTTGTTCCATACTGGTGCTTATTTCCTGGGATTGAATTGCGCTGGATGAATCGGAGCGAACACTGGCAGAATCTTGCTTTTGGGCGAGTACTGCTCACGCCCGGTTCGGTTCTAACGCTGACAATATTCTATCATTTCCGTCAAAATCATGCGTAGGGAATGTGTGCCCGATCTCGCCTCGCTGTTTCCTGGCTCGTAACCCTTTGAAAAATGCGTTCTTAGCAGCGTATTCCGGCTTGTGATAAGGTGAGGAGTCGCCATGCCGCACGATTGCGTACCCGAATTGCTGGCTCGCGCCACCGAGGCGCTGGAGGAGGAGTTTGGGGCGCTGCCGGGGTTTGAGGCGGAGCCGGACGCGAGCGTCGAAGCGATGGCCGCGGTGCTGGAGGCGACGGCGCACCGGTTGGGCGACAACTATCCGTATTTTCATCCTTTGTATGCCGGGCAGATGCTGAAGCCGCCGCATCCAGTGGCTCGGGCGGCCTACGCGCTGGCGATGAAGATCAATCCCAATAATCATGCGCTGGACGGCGGGCGGGCGAGTTCGGCGATGGAGGTGGAGGCGGTTCGCGAGATCGCCGGGATGTTCGGGTGGATCGAGTTTTTGGGCCATCTGACTTCGAGCGGCACCTTCGCCAACCTGGAGGCGCTGTGGATGGCGGGGCAACTGGCGCCCGGGCGGCGAATTGTGGGTTCGGAACAGGCGCATTACACGCACCAGCGGATCAGTGGCGTGCTGAAGCTGGAGTTTGCGAGCGTAGCGGCGGATGAGCGCGGGCGGATGAGTCTGGAGGCGCTGGAAGACGAACTGCGCAAAGGCGATGTGGGCACAGTGGTTGCGACGCTGGGCACGACGGCGATGGGCGCAGTGGATCCGCTCGACGAGATTCTGAAACTGAAGGAGCGGTACGGCTTCCGCGTGCATGTAGATGCAGCGTATGGAGGGTACTTTGCACTAATTGCGGGTGCGCTGGACGAGCCGGCGCGGCGCGCGTTTTCGGCAATCGGGCAGGCGGATTCGATCGTCGTTGATCCGCACAAGCACGGGTTGCAGCCGTATGGATGCGGGTGCGTGCTGTTTCGCGACCCGGCGGTGGGGCGGTTTTACAAGCACGATTCGCCGTATACGTACTTCACCTCGAAGGAATTGCACCTCGGCGAGATCAGCCTGGAGTGCTCGCGCGCCGGAGCGGCGGCGGTGGCGCTGTGGGCGACGCAACGGCTGCTGCCGCTCAGGCCGGGCGGGGAGTTTGCGCGGGGGCTGGCCAAAGGGCGGCGCGCGGCGCTCGAGCTGGACCGGAGGTTGCGCGGGGACGGCCGGTTTGAGGCGCTTGCGGCGGGCGCGCCGGAGCTGGATATTGTGGTGTGGGCATTGCATGCAGCAGACCTTCGGAAGGCTTCGGAGCAAGCGCGAAGGGTGTTCGATGCAAGCGCCCGGCGGGGACTGCACCTGGCCCTAGTACAATTGCCGGGATCGTGGTTCGGGACGCCGGGCCGAGTGAAACATGAGCGGGGCGTGGCGACGTGCCTACGCTCGGTGCTGATGAAGCCGGAGCACGAGGCATGGATGGGCGAGATATGGGATCGGCTGAGCGCGGGGTGCGAAGAAGTTGCGGGAGGGTGAGAACGCGGCGAGGGTGTTATTTATGCCCAAAAGAAAACGTTATCACGCGACAGCGGTCAGTGATTCGAGAAAAGGGATCAGGGGATAGGCGATCCTTTGGGGTGTGGTTTGAGGGTGTGAATTCAAAAAGAGGTCGAGGAAGATGCACGATCCGAAAGTATTTCGTTCCATGTACCGTGAGCGCTTTCATGCGGAGCCGGCAATTTTTGTGGGACCGGGGCGCGTGAACCTGATCGGGGAACACACCGACTACGCCGAGGGCTTTGTGATGCCGGCGGCGATCAACTTTGCCACACTGGCCGGGATTTCGCCGCGCGCGGATGGCAAAATCGCGATCTACTCTGAGAATTACGGCGAAGAGGCGACGTTTGACGCGGCGGCGCTGCCCGCCAAGGGGAGCAAGCACTGGAGCGACTACCCGATGGGAGTGGTGTCGATTCTGGCGGGCGAGGGCCACAGGATTCCAGGGTTCAGCCTGAGCGTGTGGAGCGATGTGCCGCTGGCGTCGGGGCTCTCGAGCTCGGCGGCGCTGGAGGTGGCGACGGCGCTGGCGGTGCTGAACCTGATCGATGCGAGTTACCCAGGACCCATATTGGCGCGGCTGTGCCAGCGGGCTGAGAACGAGTTCGTGGGCGCGAACTGCGGTATCATGGACCAATTCATCAGCCTGAACGGGAAGGAAAACCACGCGCTGCTGCTGGACTGCCGCGACTTGAGTTTCAAGTTGGCGCCGATTCCGGACCACGTGGCGCTGGTGATTGCCAACACCATGGTCAAGCACTCGGTGGCCGGAGGCGATTATCCCACGCGGCGGCGCGAGTCGGAGGCGGCTTGCGCGGTGATCGCGAGCCACCGGCCGGGCGTGCCGTTCCTGCGCGACGCGACGCTCGAGGACCTGGAGAAGTGGGGCCACGAGATGGAACCCAAGAGCCTGATGCGCGCCAGGCACGTGATCGGCGAAAACCTGCGCACGGTGGCGGCGTGCGAGGCGCTGCTGAAAGGCGATATGAAGGAACTGGGACGGCTGATGGCCGAAGCGCACCGGAGCTACAGCCAGGACTTCGAGGGCAGTTGCGTGGAGGCGGACGCGATGGTGGCGCTGGCGCGGGACCTGCCGGGACTGATCGGAGCGCGGCTGACGGGCGGGGGGTTTGGCGGCTGCACGATCAACCTGGTGGAGCAAAGCGAGGCGGCGAAGTTTGCCGAGGCGCTGGGCGCGCGCTACGCGAAAAAGACCGGGATCGTGCCGCAAATTCACGTTTGCCGCGCCTCGGGAGGGGCGCACCGGCTGGAGTAGGGCAGCGGAGCTAGCGGCGTTAGCGCGGTTAGCGGAGTTCGACGGCCAGCGAAACTGGCGCCAACGGACAACGACGAACGCGGTTCGGAACAGACGCGGCTCGAAATAGATTTGAAATGATTTATCTCGCCGGTAGAAACCTTCAAATGACTGACACGAAAGAACCATGTTCGAAACCGGGCAGCGACATTGTCCGGCGCGGGTTCCTTGTTAAACTTGGGAGGTGTTTGCCCCGATGAAGAACAGGTGCGGAGTTTGCCTCGACCGGGCTGAATGGTTTCACTTTTGCGTGGCCGTCCAGCGCGGGCAGGGTTGAGTAGAAACAAGGATATGCAAACTACAACCTCGCAATCGTCGTTCCACGAAACCGTTCCCGGCACGGGCCAAGTGGCTTACTTTTCGATGGAGATCGCGATCCAGCCGCAGATGCCGACGTACTCGGGCGGTCTGGGCGTGCTGGCCGGCGACACCCTGCGTTCGGCAGCGGACCTTGGCGTTTCGATGGCGGCGTTCACGCTCCTGCACCGCAAGGGGTACTTCCAGCAGCATCTTGACCCGGCGGGCATGCAGACCGAGGAAGTGCAGCCGTGGAATCCGGGGGATTTTTGCACGGAAGAGCCGGCGCGGGTGACGGTTTCAATCGAAGGCCGGGTGGTGACCCTTCGAGCATGGCGGTACGACCTGAAGGGAAGCTTCGGGCACGTGGTGCCGATCTACCTGCTGGACACGGATTTGGAGGGCAACTCGGGGTGGGACCGGGGATTGACGGATCACCTGTATGGCGGGGATACGAACTACCGCTTGCAGCAGGAGATTGTGCTGGGGATGGGCGGCGTGCGCATGGCGCATGCGCTGGGCCTGCACGTGAACGTGTACCACATGAACGAGGGACACGCGGCGCTGCTGACGCTGGCGCTGCTGGAGAGTCAACTGGGCGGCGGGCCGGAGGGCGCGGCGACGGATGCCGATATTGAGGCAGTGCGGCGGAAGTGCGTGTTCACCACGCACACGCCGGTGCAGGCGGGACACGACCGGTTCTCGACCGAGCAGGCGATCCGTATTCTGGGCGCGGGCAGGACGGCGCGGCTGGAAAAGTTGGAGTGCTTCCGCGACGGCCTGCTGAACATGACGCTGCTGGCGCTGCGCTTTTCCCGCTACGCCAACGGCGTGGCGATGCAGCACGGCAAAGTGTCGCGGGCCATGTTTCCCGAGTTTGCCATCGGCTCCATCACCAACGGCGTGCACGCGCCAACGTGGATCAGCGATCCGGTGCAGCGGATACTGGACGAGCACATTCCCGCGTGGCGGCGGGACAACCTGTATTTGCGCAACGCCATCGACGTGCCCGAAGCGGAGATGCAAGCGGCACACGCGCACGCCAAAGAAGAGCTGCTGGCCGAGGTGGGATCGCGCACGGGGCTGGTTCTGAATCCCAAAGTGTTGACGCTGGGCTTTGCGCGGCGGGCGGCTACGTATAAGCGCGCCACGTTGATGTTTACCGATCCCGAGCGGCTCAAGGCGATCGCGGCAAAGGCAGGCGGACTGCAGATTCTGTACGCCGGCAAGGCGCACCCGCAGGACGAGCCGGGAAAGGCGCTGATCCAGCAGGTGGTTGCGGAGGCGGCCAAGCTTTCGAACAACGATTTGCGGATTGTTTACCTGGAGAACTACGCCTGGCAACTGGGTGCGCAACTGACGGCCGGCGTGGATGTGTGGGTGAATACGCCGCGGCGGCCGTATGAAGCGTCAGGCACGAGCGGGATGAAGGCGGCGATGAACGGCGTCCCCAGCCTGTCGATTCTGGATGGGTGGTGGATCGAGGGGTGCATCGAAGGCGTGACGGGGTGGGCAATCGAGGATGGAGCCAACGACCAGGAGGAGGCGCAGTCGCTCTACGCCAAGCTGGAGACGGCGGTGGTGCCGCTGTACCTCGGTGCCAAGGAAAAGTGGGCGCGGCTGATGCGCACGACACTGGCCTTTAACGGCTCCTACTTCAATACCTACCGCATGGTGAAGCAGTACGTACGCAATGCCTACTACCCTGAGCGCCTGGCCGAGGCGGCGAAGGTCGAAGAAGCGACATACGCCGATTGACAAAGACAGGGGTCAGTGATCAGTTGTCAGTGTTAGTTGTTTAGAGCCTGTGATGAGCTTTTGCGGCGGCGCAAGGGTTCAGAACAGGCTCTAAAGTTTCTTGCGCAGGAACTCGAAGATCACGTAGCCGATGAGAGCGCTGACGAGCGCGATCAGGAAGTTCGTGGGCGTAATGATGTCGTGCAGGGCGAAGGCGAGTGTTTTGCCTTGGCCGTTGATGCTCGTGAACTCGCCCATGAGCAGGTTCGAGTAGAAGAGGAAGACGATGAACGCGACCTCGATCAGCACTCGCCACATCGGCTTGAGTCTGGGAGGTGGAGTGAGCGGCGTCATGGAGCGATGATAGCGGCGACGTTGCGGGAGGCCAAGCAATTTCGGAAGGATGGTCACGCGCAAGCCTACACGCGCCGCGCCAGAAAAGCGATTCAGCCTATAATCTCCCTGTTGTGATTTCACTTTTTCTTTTGCCATGGCGCGCGGTGCGGCGGCTAGCTGCCGGCGCGGCGATTGTGATGTTGTGTGCTTTGTTTCCAGCGGCTTACGCGCACGGACAGTCGCGCGGGGGCCGGGAGGGCGTGGCGGCGGGCGGCGATGGAACGAGTTCCGCGGCTGCCGGCTCACAGGTTGTACTGGTACTGCCCTTCGATAACCGCACGGGGCAGCCGAGCCTGGAGTGGATTCGCGAGGCGGCGGCGGAGATTCTGAGCACGCGCTTTGCGTCGACCGGGTTCCTGCCGACCAGCCGCGCCGACCGGATGTACGCGCTCGATCATCTGGGGCTGCCGCAGGGCTTTCAGCCTTCGCGGGCGAGCTCACTGAAGCTGGCGCAGACGCTGGACGCGGACTCGATTGTGGTGGGCAGCTTCACGACCGACGGAAGCGGCATTGTGGCCGAGGCAACGCTGGTCGACGTGCCGCGATTGGGCATGCTGCCGGCGGTGAGCGCGCGGGGCGAGATGAAGGACCTGATCGCCGTGTTCAGTGATCTGGCGTGGAAGCTGACGAAGCAGCTTGACCCCAAGTTCAGCGTGGCCGAGGGGACGTTTGCGGCGGCGGGGAACGGGATTCCAGTGGCCGCGTTCGAGCAGTACATCAGGGGAATTACGGAGCCGGATCAGGCGGAACGGCTAGGGCACTTGCAGAATGCGGTGAAGTTGAGCCCGGGGTTCGGACCGGCGTGGATGGCGCTGGGCCGTGAGGACTACAACGAACAGCAGTACCAGGAGGCGGCCGAGGCCTTCGCCAAGGTGGACAACAAGGGGTCCGACGGCCTGGAAGCGGACTTCTATCGTGGGCTGTCGCTGATGTTCTCGGGCGATTACCCGAACGCCGAGCAGGCGTTTGCCGATGTGGCGCGCGTGCTGCCGCTGGCCGGGGTGGTGAACAACGAAGGAGTGGCCGTGAGCCGGCAGGGGCATGACGGGACGTCGCTGTTTATTCAAGCCGCGGCCGCCGATCCGAACGCGGCGGATTACCACTTTAATTTGGCGCTGAGCCTGAAGCGGCATGGAAATTTGCCGGGGGCATTGAACGAGCTGGCGCAGTGCCTGAAGCTGCGGCCGAACGACAGCGAGGCGCTGGCGCTCAATGATGCGTGGAAAGGGAAACCGGCGGCGCGGGGCGCCGAAGGGACTGCCGACCCGGACGCAAGCGCCGAGCCGCTGGAGAGAATTGCGCGTAGCTTTGATGAAGCGGCCTTCCGGCAGGCTGCAGCTATGCTGGACGAGATGAATGCGGGACGGCTGGCCGCACTGACGCCACGCGACCGGGCACGGGCGCTCTGCACACAGGCCAAAGGATTTCTCGACCGTGGGCTTCTGCTGGAGGCGGAGCGGCTGTACCAGGATGCCGTGGCTGCCGACGGCAAAAGCGCGCAGGCGCATACCGGCCTGGCGGAGGTACGCGAGCGCAGCGGCGATGGCGATGCCGCGCGGAAGGAGGCTCACGCGGCGCTGGAACTGGGCCCTTCGGTAGATGCGTACCTGGTGCTGGCGCAGTTGGATCTGGCGGCGGGCTCGTTGAACGAAGCGGGAACGGAGGCGGGCGATGCGCTGAAGCTGGAGCCGGCGAATCGGGCAGCGCAAGAACTGATGCGCCAGATTGAGGCGAAGACGGAGCAGCGGAGATAGCGGGGTTGGCGAAGCTAACGTGGTTAGCTACCCCTTAGCGGAGAAGCAGAGACCCGTGAAGGTGGGGCATCCTAAGTGAGTGGGTTCTGGTGGCTGTTTGGAAAGGGGCGAGCCATGAGTCGGACCATTGGGAAGCGTTGGATGAGCGTTGGGTCGATTGCGGCGGGATTGTGGATAGCCCTAGCGCTTGGCTTCAGTGTTCCGGCGTTCGCCGCGCAGCCGGTGGTAGACAAGCTGGTTCTGGACGACACGATTCAGCCGGTGAGCGCGGATGCGCTGACGCGGGCGCTCGATCGGGCGAACAGCGACGGAGCGAGTGCGTTGCTGATCGAGATGAATACTCCGGGTGGGCTGCTGGACTCAATGCGCGACATGGTGGGCGCGATTCTGCGCTCGCGCGTACCGGTCATCGTGTATGTAGCTCCGCCGGGAGCGCGCGCGGGATCGGCGGGGTTCTTCATTCTGGAGTCGGCGGACGTGGCCGCCATGGCTCCGGGCACCGAAGCCGGCGCAGCGCATCCCGTGTTTGAGTTTGGCGCACAGCCCGACGCCACGGAAATGCAAAAGGTGGAGAACGACGCCGAGGCATTTCTGCGCTCGTATGTGACCAAGCGCGGCCGTAACACGGATGCGGCCGTCGCGGCGGTGCAAAGTTCGCATTCCTACACGGTGGAAGAGGCGCTGAACCAGCACCTGATCGACCTGATCGCCAACAACGACACGGAACTGCTGCAGGCGTTGGACGGGCGCGAGATAACGCGCATGGACGGATCGAAGACGACGCTGCACCTGGCCGGAGCGCGCATTCAACTGCTGCGGACTTCGCTGCGCGACGAACTGCTAGGGTGGCTGGTGAATCCGAACATCGCTCTGCTGTTCCTGGTAGGCGGCGCGCTGTTGATCTATCTCGAATTCAATGCCCCCGGCACAATCGTCCCTGGCGCGCTGGGCACTCTGATGGTTCTGCTGGGCATCTTCGGCTTGAATCTGCTGCCGATTCGCTTTACGGCCGTGCTGCTGCTGGTGGCGGCGATGGCGCTGCTGATCCTGGAGGCCAAAGTTGGGGGGCATGGCGCGCTGGCGATCGCCGGAATCATATGCTTGACGTTTGGGATGCTGACGCTGGTGGCGGCGCCCGTGCCGGAGATGGGCATCAGCCCGCTGGTGGCGATCAGCGTGAGCGCGGCCTTTGGCGCCATCACGGTTTTCCTGTTGCGCCTTGTGGTGAGGGCGCGGCGAAGGAAGGCGCGCATCGGCGCGGAAGCGATGGTTGGCTGCCCGGCGACGGCAATGGAGGCGCTGTCTCCTGCCGCTGCGGGCCACGTGCTCGTAGAGGGCGAGATCTGGCGGGCCGTGGCCGGCGCTCCGGCGGCAGCGGGCGCGGTGTTGCGCGTGACGGGGCACGACCAGATGCTGCTCCAGGTCGAGCCGGTTCAGGACGCGAGCGGGGCCGGACGCAAGGGATAGCAGCATTGGAGTACAATCCCTGCTGAGAAACGAAAGGAAAGTTCCATGTCCAATGGTGATCTTTTGCTGCCGGGGCTGATCGTTATCGCGATTCTTGTCCTCTATCTGCTGAACTCGATCAAGATTCTGCGCGAATACGAGCGCGGAGTGATTTTCCGGCTGGGTCGCGTCCTGGGAACGCCCAAGGGGCCCGGCATCATTCTCGTCTTCCGGCCGATTGACCAGATGGTGCGCCTCTCGCTTCGGCAGGACGTGCTGGAGGTTCCGCCGCAAGACATCATCACCCGCGACAACGTCACGCTGAAGGTGAACGCAGTGGTGACGCTGTACGTGGTGAATCCCAACGACGCAGCCATTAAAGTGGCCAACTACGTGTACCAGACCTCGCAGTTCGCGCAGACCACGCTGCGCTCGGTGCTGGGCGAGGTCGAGTTGGACGAGCTTCTGAGCCATCGCGACAAGCTCAATTTGCGCATCCAAAGCATTATTGACCAGCGCACCGAGCCGTTCGGGGTCAAGGTGGTTTCGGTGGAAGTGAAGCAAGTGGATCTGCCGGAGCAGATGCTACGCGCCATTGCGAAACAGGCTGAGGCGGAGCGCGAGAAGCGCTCGAAGATTATCCACGCCGAGGGCGAGTTCGCCGCCGCGCAAAGGCTGGTGGATGCGGCCGCGTTGATGGCTACGCAGCCCATGACCCTGCAATTGCGCTATCTGCAGACATTGGCCGACATCGGAGTGGAGAAGAACACAACGATTGTTTTCCCGTTGCCCCTCGAAATGATGTCGCTACTGAACAAGTCCTTAGCCGCAGCGAAGCAGGCCTCGGAGTAGCCGTAAGAGCAAAGCCTGCAGCCATCGGCATTCGGTTTTCAGGGCTCGCCGCCGCAAGCAACGAAAGCTGCTTCCGGTTCCGCGGGGGGACTATGCCCGGGCCGGGAACTTAACTCGGAAAAGGGCAGAGGCGAAGCGTATAAGGGCGGCACATGCGGGGATATTTCGACGACGAGGAACCGGAGCGTGAGGCGCGCGGGCACGATACCGAGCTGACGCTCGGGGCTGGCGCGCTGCTGGGGATCTTTTTCGTGCTGGTGCTTCTGTGCGGTCTGTGCTTTGTGCTGGGGTACGCCGTGGGGCATCACAGTTCCACGCCGGCCTTGACGGTTCCTCCGCAGCCCCCAACGCAGACTGCCGCTCCGGACCAGGAGCCATTGCAGGCAAGCGGATCGATTCCCAAGCCTTCAGCGGATGCGCAGGCGCCAGCGCCGCAGCCAGCGCCGGGGAGCGATGCCACGACGCCTGCCACAGGGGACGGCACGAATCCGGCGGCGACGCAGCAGGGGCCGGCGGCGACTGGGCAAGCTGGCATGCCTGCGAGTTCACCAGCCAGTGCGCCGGCTCAGCCGCAGTCGCAGGTGCGGCCGGCGTTTCCTGTTGCGACAAACACACCGCAGGCTGGACAGGCAGCCGCGCCGAACGTGCATCCGGCCTTGCCCGGAGGGGTGGTCCAATTGATGGTGCAGGTCGCTGCGGTCTCGCACGAAGAGGACGCCGACGTGCTGGTTGGTGCGCTGCGCAAGCGCGGCTACGCGGTGACGGCGCGACGCGAGCCTGCGGATGGCCTGATCCATGTGCGGATCGGGCCGTTTGCGACGCACGACCAAGCCAACCGCATGTGCACGAGGCTATTGGACGATGGATATAACGCAGTTGTAGAGCCGTAGCGTAGTCAGCTCCTCATCCATTCCGGCAGAGCGGATGCGATGGCGGCGCGGACGGCGTCGGAGAGTTCGTCGCGCGTTGCATAGTTGGCGGGGTCGAGCAGCGGGTGAAAGACGATGTGCGCCGTTCCAGGGTGGATGCGGAAGCTGCCCCAGGGAAGGATCTTCTCGCTTCCATAAATTGAGACGGGAACGCAGGGCGCGCCGGAGTCCTTGGCGAGGAAAAACGGGCCTTTCTTGAAGGGCAGCATGCGGCCGTCGGGCGAACGCATGCCCTCAACAAATGTGGTGATGTGAAGTCGGGAAGCAAGGACGCGATTCGCCTCGTCCACGGCGAGCTGCGCTTCAGCCGCGTCACCGGTGCGGTCGACCGGAATGAAGCCGCCGAGCTTGAAGGCATATCCGAGGATGGGGATCTTCATCAGCGGCCGCTTCAAAAAAACTGAAGTGCGTCCGGGGAGATGCGAAATGAGGGCGGGCGCATCGAGGTTGGAAATGTGGTTGGCCATGAAGATGCAGGCGCGGCCGGCGGGAATGTGCTCGCCGCCTTCGATGCGCAGGCGGATGCCGGCCACGCGAATGGCTGCGCGCACAACCCAGCAGCCCGTTGCATAAAGCGGGCCGACGTTGCCCGAAACCAGCGTGAAAGGAATCAGCACAGCCGCCGCGGGCAAGGCAAGCACGAGAATCACGACGAAGACAAGGAGCGAGACGATCATGGGAAGCGGGTAAACGCGTTCAGGGAGAGTATCGCATTCACAGCGGTCAGTGGTCTGTGGCGGAAGAGTTGGGGCCTGCCAGCACTACGCGCGCATCCACTCGGGAAGGCCGGAGGCGATGGCGGCACGGACGGCGCGCATGAGTTCGTCACGGGTGGCGAAGGCGGCGGGATCAATGGGCGGATGGAATACGACGTGGGCCTCGCCGGGATGGATACGCTGGCTGCCTTTTCGCAGGATGGTTTCCGTGCCGTGAATGGAGACGGGGATGCACGGAGCGCCGGAGGCCATGGCGAGGAAGAACGGACCTTTCTTGAAGGGCAACATGCGGCCGTCGGGCGAGCGGGTGCCCTCGACAAACGTGGTGATATGAACCCCCTCCGCGAGCACGCGCCGGGCTTCGGCTACGCTGCGCTGCGCGTCGGCGGGATTGCCGGTGCGGTCGACGGCGATGAACTCTCCTTGACGGAAGCCGGTACCGAGAATCGGCAACTCCATGAGAGATCGTTTCATGAATGCGGAGGTACGGCCGGGAATGAGCGAGATGAGCGCGGGCGGGTCGAGGTTGGAGACATGGTTCGACATGAAGATGCACGCCCGGTCGCTGGGGATGCGTTCGAGACCCTTGACGCGGAGGCGCACGCCGGCCAAGCGGCAGCTTGAGGAGAGCATGAAGCGCGTGGCTTTGTAGAGCGGGAGCACGTTCCCCGTCATCCAGCACCAGGGAATGAAAAGGCACGCCGAGGGAATGCCCAGAACAACCATGTTGGCGATGAAGATGAGAGACCAGATCATGCGTGCCTCTCGATCTTACGCGCCGGCGGCTGGGAAGCGCTCGCGCAGGCGCGCGGGAAGCTTCTCGTAGATGCCGTCGAAGCCGCCGTTCGAAAGGATGGCGACGACGTTGCCGGGAGCGAGCCGGGGCGCGATGGCGGCGACAATCGCGTCGGCGTCGGCGTGGAGTTCGGCGGGCGTGCCCACGGCGTTGAGATCGCGGACAACTTCGTCGGGGTTGAGGCGCTCGGCCTCGGGAATGCGCTGCTGCTGATAGACGTCAGCAAGGACAGCGCAATCGGCGAGGCGGAGGCTCTGGACGAGATCGCTAGCAAGCACCTTACGGCGGAGAGTGTTCGAGCGCGGCTCTAACACTGCCCAGATGCGTTCCGAAGGATAAATGGCACGGAGTGCCCGGAGGGTTTCGCGGATGGCCGTTGGGTGGTGAGCGAAGTCTTCGATGAGGGTAATTCCGTTGACCTCTTCGCGGACTTCGAGGCGGCGCTTGACGCTCTTGAAGGTGGCGATAGCTTCTGTAATCGATTCGACGGGAATGCCCTGACCGGCGGCGAGAGCCGCGGCGGCCGTAGCGTTGAGGGCGTTGTGCTCGCCGGCAAGGTGCATGTCGAATTCAGCCCAGGGAGAGCCGGCGCGGAGAACCTCCCAGCGCACGCGGCCGCTTTCATGACGGAGATTGCGGATTTTCCAGTCGGCGGCTTCGCTGAAACCGTAGCGCTCGACGGGGCAGAAGGCGCGGCTTACGCATTCGGTGACGTTGGGGCTGCCGTCGTAGGCGACGATGAGGCCGCGGCGGGGGACGAGATTGACGAGCCGCTTGAAGGCGGTTTTGACCTGGTCGAGATCGGCGTAAATGTCTGCATGGTCGAACTCGACGTGGGTGATGATGAGCGCATCGGGGAAGTAATGAAGGAACTTGGGGCCTTTGTCGAAGAAGGCGGTGTCGTATTCGTCGCCCTCTACGATGAAGGAGCGCGTGGGGCGAAGCTGGAAACTGGCGCCGAAGTTCTCCGCCATGCCGCCGATGAGGAAGGAGGGTTCGAGCGGGGGATTTTCGCGCGCAGCAACCTGGTAGATCCAGGCCAACATGCTGGTCGTCGTGGTCTTGCCGTGGGTTCCGGCGACGACGAGAGATTCGCGGCTCGAGAGGAACTCTTCGCGCAGAAGCGCGGCCATCGATGTGAAAGGGATGCGCTCGTCGAGGACGCGTTCGACCTCAGGGTTGCCGCGGGAGAGCGCGTTGCCGATGACGACGAGATCGGGCGCAGGCGAGAGATTCGATTCGGAGTAAGGCTCCATGACCGGGATGCCGAGCGAGCGGAGCAGGTCGCTCATAGGCGGATAGGCGGCCTTATCGGAGCCGGTGATGCGATGGCCCTTGAGCTGCAGCAGGCCGGCCAGGGAGGCCATGGCGGCGCCGCAAATGCCGCTCAAGTGGATGTGGCGGGAAGATCCGGTCACCTGGCCACCGCCGGTTCGAGGAGATTGAGGCGGGCTTCGGCGGCGACGGTCAACTCGGCTTCCACGCCGAAGGTGAGCGTAACGTTCTCGCGCGAGACGTGGCCCGAGCGCAGGCCTATGGCGATGGGCACGTCGAGACCGTTAAGGGCGGAGAGGATCGTCTCTTCGAGCAGGCCGTGCGGCGCGCCGGGGGAAGCGCAGTGAAGCATTTCGCCGAAGACGATGCCGATGACGCCGTCAAGCTTTCTGGCCGAGCGCAATTGCCAGATCATGCGATCGATCTGGTACGGCTTGGCGCCGGTGTCCTCAAGAAACAATAGAGTGCCTTCGGTGCACGGCTCCCAGGGCGTGCCAAGGAGCGAGGCGAGAATGCTGAGGCATCCGCCATAAAGCGTGCCGCGCACGGTAGATGATGCTGTTGTGGCGGGCTTGAGTGGGCGCAGGCCCTCGTCAGCGCCCACGCTGTATGGCTCGCCGGCCAGCGCGGCGCGGAAACTATCGAGATGAACTCCGTTGGGAAGATAGAAATCCGCGGCGAGCATGGGGCCATGAAAAGCGGGCAGACCGATCTCGTCGAGGAGGCGGAGTTGGAGGCCGGTGAGATCGCTGTAGGCAAAGAAGGGCTTGGGATGGGCGGCGATGGTTTCGAGGTCGAGGCCCTTGAGCAGGTAGTTGGATCCGTAGCCGCCTCGCAGAGTCATGACGGCGGCGGTACCTGGGTCGGCGAAGGCCGCGTGGAGATCGGCGAGGCGCTGCTCCGGGGTTCCAGCGAAGTAGAGCGGAGCGCTTTGGCGCGCGTTGGGAGCGAGTTTGGGTGCGAAACCGAGATCGCGCAGGGCCGCGAGGCCGAGATCGACGCGCTCAGGCTGCGCGCTGGAGGCCGGGGCGACGATGCCGATGGCCGCGCCGGGAGCGACGGGGGGCGGTTTCAGCAGTCGCGCCATCTCACCAAGCCTCTCCGCGGGCTATGAGCGTAGCCGGACCGGTAAGGAACAGTTCCTTGCCGGGGCCGTCCCATGCAACGGTCTGCGCTCCGCCGGGCGCAACCACCGTGAGCGGCGAGATGCAGCGGCGCAAGGCGAGCGCGGCGGTAGCCGCGGCGGAACTGCCGGTGCCCGAGGAAGTCGTGGGGCCTACGCCGCGCTCGTAGATACGAATTTCGATCTCGCGGTCGCCCAGGATGCGCACAAACTCGACGTTGGTCTGGTTGGGGAAATCACGATGAGCGCAGATTTCCTGACCGATCGAGGTCCAGGTGCGGCCGGATGCGGTGAATTCCGGGTTGTCGACGAGGAGGACGAAATGAGGGTTGCCGGTGGTGACTTCGACGCCGACTACCTCAACGCCATCGATGAGCTTAAGCGTGTGTGGCACAAACCGGGGTACGCCCATGCCGGCCGCGACTTCGACGGTGAATTCCTCGTCGTTGCGCACGCTGACAATGCGGCAGACGCGGAGACCGGCATCGGTAGCGATCTCTAGTGCATCGCCGGGCTTCGAGCCGAGGGCCTCGGCCATCCACGCGGCCACGCAGCGCGTGCCGTTGCCACTGATCTCGGCGATGGATCCGTCTGCGTTGTGAAGGCGGATGCGGCCGGAGCGAGGGCCGGTCCCGGATTTGTTGTTCCAGGCGAAGAATTCGACTCCGTCGGCGCCGATGCCTGTATGGCGGTCGCAGAGACGGCGCGTGAGAGCGGCGAAATCGTGGCCCGCCGCGGCATCTTCCGGAACGATCAGGAAATCGTTGCCGCAGGCGTGGGCCTTGGTGAAGGGAATCAATCTTCCTCCGGATCGCGGAAGGTAAAGAGCGCGCCGTTGGCCGGCAAAGCGAGCCGACGGGCCGCCGGCAGGCGGACGGCCACGAACTGCTCCAAGCCGTTCAAAGAGAACGGATACGCGATCTGTGCCGATGCAGGAATCACCCTGGTTCCTTGCCCGATGCTACCACCGATGACGCCGGATTGCTGAGCGGGATTGGAAAGGTTCTGCGCGCGAGTTTCTCCCGGGCTGTCAGAACGGAGCCGGGCCGTGTTCGAGCCACTTTGACGAGACGTAGATGGTGGCCGGCGGCTGATCCTGGGCAGTAAAGCGACCGGCGACAACGAGGTCAGCGGGATGGGCCTTAACGGCGCGGTCGACCTCGTCGCCGTCGAAAGCGAGGACGATGGCGGCGTGGGCAGCGGGCGCGGCCAATGCGGCGCGAAAGATCCCGAGGTCGCTCTCGTTGATGGTCTGGCGGAGAGGAATGCCGGTGTAGGCGACGATCTCGGGATACATGGATGTGTTCATGAGCACGGTGGCGCGCGGGAAGACGGTGAGCAGCGACTGTAAGGCCGGCGGAATCGCGTCGTCGTAGGGCTGGCGCGCGTCAGCGTTCTTGGTGCTCTCGACGTAGACAATTGGATCGGCGCGCAGAAGTAGATAGACGTTGAGGCCGGCAAGCGCAAAGAAAAAACCAAAGGCGATGCGGGGCAGGAACGGAGCGAAGCGAGGCAAAAGCGGCCTGAGGCGCGGGAGCTTGAGCTGGCGCAAAGCGTTTTCGGCAAACTGAGCAGCAAAGCCGAGGCCGAGCGCGAGAGCGGGGAGCAGTTCGAGGCCGTAGCGCGTGTTGTACCAGGTGTAGGGCCACCACGCGGGGAAAAAGATGGGGACCGATCCGTAGGCGACGGACCACGTGTAGAAGGGAACGGGCAGCCAGAGCAGCAGAATCCAGGCCGAGACGCGGCGGCCATCGGCGGTTCCTTTTGCGAAGAGAGCGGCGGCCGATGCGAGCGCGGCCAGGGCGAGGACGATGTTGCCCCAGGCATTGCCCCAAGCGTATGCGGCGGTGGAGTCGAGCGCGGAGACTTTGAGGTAATACAGAAGCGCAACCCAGGGATTGTGCCAGCCGGGATGCGGCAGCCCGCCCCGTGCGGCGGTGCGGAGCTCGATGGCATGGGCAGAGTAAGGGCCGCGCGCGAAGTAGAGCCAGTCACCGAAGCCCACAGAGTTGTAGATGAACCACAGGATGGGCGCGGCGACAACGGCGAGGCTCGCGAGCCAGAAGGCGGGCGAAGCGAGGCGGCCGCGCTCGCCCGCAGCGGCGCGCCGGAACAGCGTGAGGCCGACGCCGGACCAGGTGAGGAGGGCGATGATCCAGCCGTCGTAGCGTGTGAAGATTGCGGCGACGAGCGCGGCGGCAATGCAGGCTTGCAGGCGCGTGGTTTGCGTAATGGGGATGTTCGTGCGTGAGACGGGCGGAGCGAGCGGATTGCCGAGCCAGGCGCCGCGGCGCGGTCCGGGCGTTTCAAAAATACGCAAGGGGATGCGCATAGACTGACGGGCAGGAGCGGCAATGGGACGGCGGAGGCCGGGGTGAGCGGATGAGCCGGGAGGCAGCGTGTAACTGGTGGCTTCCGTCTCCTGGTCGAGGGCGGCGCGCCACTCAACCATCCATACCACGATCCAAATCACTTCACAGAGGAAGAGCGGCTCGGTCATGGCCGTGGTCTGCATGTAGAGGAGGTTGGGATTGAGGGCGAAGAAGACGAGCGCGAGCGCGGCCGCGGCCGGGTTGAGCCAGCGCCGCGCCAGCCGATAGATGCCGGCGCAGGAGGCGATGTAGGCCAGCGCCGATGGAAGGACGCCGGCAAGGCCGGTGGCCCACCATGCGTAGTTCTGCACGAAAGGGATGAGCAAAATGTGCGGTAGCGGCAGCCACACCGAGCCGAGCTGCGAGAAGCGCGGCGTACGCGAATCGAAGACGCGGCGCGCGATGTGAAGATGGGCAACGGCGTCGCCATAGTTGAGCATCGCGCCGTGGCGCCAGCTCCAGAAAATGGCGACCGTTGAGGCCGCCATGCAGAAGGCCAGAACGGCCCAGCCTTCCGCATTCGAGATGCTTTTCTCAGTCAAGGTGCGTGATCTCGCGAAGGAGATTAAAGCGCGCGTCGATCTCAGGGCGCGAGAGGTCCTGCAGGCGCTCCGTGCCGAAGCGCTCGCAGGCAAAAGAGCCCATGACGCCGCCGTAAAACATGGCGAGGCGCCAGGCGGCGGGCGTGAGCTCGGGTTGAGAGGCCAGATAACCGAAGAAGCCGCCGGCAAAGCTGTCGCCTGCGCCGGTGGGATCGATGACTTCTTTGAGCGGGAGGGCAGGAGCCCTGAAGGTGCGGAGCTCCGTCCCTCGACCTTTTGGATTCGAGGTGTGGAACAACGTGGCGCCGTACTCGCCGTGCTTGACGACCAGTGTGCGCGGGCCGAGAGCGATGACCCCGCGCGCGGCCTGCACGAGGTTGCTGTTGCCGGCCAGCATGCGGGCCTCGGTGTCGTTGATGAGCAGAATATCGAGACCCTTGAGGACTTCAAGGAGAGCCGGGCGATGGTCCTGGATCCAGTAATTCATGGTGTCGCCGGCCACGAGCTTCACGCCAGGCATTGCATCGCGCACGCGGCGCTGCAGAACCGGATCGATGTTGGCGAGGAAGAGGAACTCGGAGTCGCGGTAGGCGTCGGGGATTTTGGGCTCGAAGGAGGCGAAGACGTTGAGCTCGGTCGAATGAGTTTTGGCTTCGTTCAAATTTTCGAGGTAGGAGCCTTCCCAGAAGAAGCTCTTGCCGGGGGTGTGCTCGATGCCGCGCGTGTCGATATTGCGGGCGGCGAAAACAGATTCCTGTTCGGGGCCGAAGTCTTCGCCGACGACGGCGATGACGCGGACGCTGGTGAAGAAGCTGGCGGCGAGCGCGAAGTAAGTGGCCGCGCCGCCGAGGCAGCGCTCGCGGCGGCCGGCGGGAGTTTCGATGGAATCGTAAGCGACGCTGCCGACGACGGTGATGGACATGGGATCGATCTCTCTCGTAGCTACGGCGGTTCTCCTGCAACTATGCGCCATTTCGGACAGAATTCAAGGTGGCTTTTTCTTGATGAAAAAGCCACTTAGCGATTGTGCCTTGGTCTACACCTGCAGGAGACCCGCTATAAGGTTACTAGACAGCGGAGCTAGCGGAGCTAGCGGAGTTAGCGGAGTTCGTTTCGGCTAGAAAGGTTCGGCTAACCCCGCAAGCGCCGCTAGCTCCGCGAACACCGCTATGGCCTACCAGCCCAGGTATTTGCCGAAGAGCAGTTGCAGTTTCTCTTTCGCTGCTGCAGGGATGGCATCGGGCTGCGTGAGCACGGCGTATTTTGCGGCTGAGGCGCAGGCGCAGGTGCGGGCGACGGTCGAAGTGGGCGGCAAGGCGGCGACGGCGGCCTTCACCACCTTCGCAGCGTTGTCGGCGTTCTTGTGCAGCACAGCGACGATCTCTTCGACGGTGACGGCATCGTGGCCCTCGCGCCAGCAATCGTAGTCGGTGACCATGGCGATGGTGGCGTAGCAGATTTCGGCTTCGCGGGCGAGCTTGGCCTCCTGAAGATTGGTCATGCCGATTACGTCGGCGCCCCAACTGCGATAAAGGTTCGATTCGGCCCTGGTGGAGAACTGCGGGCCCTCCATGCAAACGTACGTGCCGCCGAGCTTGCCGACGACGCCTACTGTGGCACAAGCACCGGCTGCGGCCTTGGCAACAGTGGCGCAAACGGGATCGCCGAAGGCTACGTGGCCGACGATGCCGTCGCCGAAGAAGGTTGCGACGCGATGGAAGGTGCGGTCGATAAACTGGTCGGGAATGACGAAGTCTGTGGGCTTGTGCTCTTCCTTGAGCGAGCCGACGGCGGAGACGGAGACGATGCGCTCGACGCCGAGCTTCTTCATCGCATAGATGTTGGCGCGGAAGTTGAGCTCGGAGGGCAGAATGCGATGGCCGCGGCCATGGCGCGCGAGGAAAGCGACCCTGCGGCCCTCGAGCTCGCCGAGAACGAAAGCGTCGGAGGGTGAGCCGAAGGGCGTTTCGACGCGCTCCTCGTGGACGTTGGTGAATCCGGGCATGGAATAGAGCCCGCTGCCGCCGATGATGCCAATTTCTGCTTGAGACACTTGCTGCTCCTTGTTCAGCTCTCAGCCTTCAGCTATTAGCTATCAGCTCTTCCGTGTGGTAGCGAACCTCCGTGGTTCATTCATCGAAAAACTGCTGAGGGCTGTCGGCTGAGAGCTGAGGGCTCATTTCTGATCGATCAGGCGGATCGTTTCCAGGAACACATCGCCGTCGATCATCAAACTGTGCGCGCTGATCTTATCCATCGTGTCCTGCGCCGTGTGATGGTAGCTGTTGTTGGGCCCGTAGTCGAGGTCAATAATGTCAATCGACGGCACGCCGCGTTCGACAAAAGCCAGGTGGTCGTCCTGAATGTCCATCTCCTGCTGGAAGAAATAGCGCTGGTAGCCAAACTTCTTCGCCGCCTCGGCGACCAGCGAAACCAGCCATGCGGTGGAGTTCGTGTCGCGCTGAATGTCGAGGTCCTTGTCGCCGATCATGTCGGCGAGGAGAAAGGCCTTGATCTGGCTGAGGGTTCCGTCGCGTCCCCACTTGGCGGCAAGATGGCGGCTGCCGTAAGTGGAATCGGAAGCAGACCAGTGCTGAATGGCTTCTTCGCCATCGAAAAAGACGAGCCAAACGGAGTAGCCGGCGAGCTTTTTCCCGGGTGAGACGGCAGCTTCGGCGCGAAGGCGGTCGGCGATGGCCATCAGGAGTCCGGTGGTCGAGGCACCGTCGTTGGCGCCGACGAAGTTGATGTTGCGCAGTGGGTAGTTGGTCTCGTAGTGCGTGGCGAGGACGATGGCGCCGGGCTTTGTGCCGGGGAAGCGCACGATGAAGTTGCACATGGGCACGGAGCCGATGGGGGTGTCGGCGGTGAAGGCGTCTTGTTCGAGCTGATCGTGGTCGCGCTGGAAGTGGGAGCGGAGGAAATCCTCGGCCTTGACGTGGCCGGGGCCGGTAGGCCAGCGCGGGCCGATGGCGGCGAACTCGCGCGCGTACTCGTAGGCCTTGGCGCCGTCGAAAGCCTGCCCTGAGCCTGCCGAGGGGTGCTGGGCTTGTGCGGTGATTGGGGTGATAAGGAGCGCGACAAGGAAGATCGAGCGCTGCGCTATCCCACCCTTGCCGCGAAAATCCGCCGCGGCGGAGGGCAAGGATGGGGCACCCAGGGCTCGTGCTTCAACTCGCTTTCCGAGCAAAGAGAAAATCATCCCGCGGCCTCCTTTTTCTTTTTGCGCGCCGGGTGAACCCACCAGGCGACACCGATGCCGACAAGGTAAAGGGCCAGCATGGGAACCGCATAAATGCACATGGTGCCGGGATCGGGGCTAGGGCAGATGATGGCAGCCACCAGAAACACGGCAAGGATGGCGTAGCGGATATTCTTCCAGAGGAATTTGGGGCTCACGATCCCGAACAGTGCAAGAAAGAAGATCAGGATGGGCAGCTCGAAGCTCACGCCCAGGCCCAGAATGATGGAAAGGAAAAACCCGGTGTACTCCTCGATGGTGACAATGGGGTTGAACTTGCTGCCAAAACCGAGGATCAGAATCTTGAGCGCGCCGGGAAGAACAAAGAAGTAGCCGAAGGCCGCGCCGGCAAGGAACAGCCCGACGGTTGCGGACATGAAGGGCACGACGAAGCGCTTCTCTTTGTGGTAAAGCCCGGGCGCGATGAAGAGCCAAACCTGATAGAGGATGAAGGGCGACGCGAGAATGGCTCCGCCGATAAGGGAAACCTGCAGATAGAGGTTGAGTGGATCCATGGGGTGGGTGTAGTTGAGCTTGATGCCGAGTTTGTCGAGCGGAGCTTGGACCAAGCCATAGAGACGTTCATGGAAGATGTAGGCGACGACGAACCCGACGGCTAGATAGATGGCAGAGTGAACGATGCGCTTGCGCAGCTCCTCGAGGTGCTCCATGAGGCTCATGCCGGGGAGCTCCGCGCGCTCGGTGACGGCTTTGCGAGCCTTTTCGATGGCATCCTGCGGATCAACCATGGTGGGCTGCCGGCTCCGATCGTTCGGCTTCAGATGTTTCGGGTTCATGGGCTTGGCCGGGATCTCCAGCCAGAGGTTCAGGCCGCTGGGGTTGCGCTCCCGGGCGCTCGGCGGCGACGGTCTCGCCGGTCGAGGGCGGCTGGATGCGCGGGACGGTTGGTTCGGCGGGTAGTGCAGTAGCCGTTTCGGCGGCGGGCGGGGCGACTGGTTCAGCGGGCAGCTCAGAGGTTATTTCGGTGGAAGGCGAGGCGGCTTCTTCTGAGTGAGTTGCTTCCGTGTTTTGCCGATTCGTTGCTTCGGTCTGCGGTGCTTCGGCGGCGAAATTGGGGTAAGAGGATTCGCGGGGATAAGGGCTCGCATCGGCGGTGTGCGCGGATGCGGTTGATTCCGGCGCGCCGGTGGCGGGCTCCGTTGTTTGCGCGGCTGTCTCCTCCAATTGCGGTTGCGGCGGGGCAGCGGCGAGGGCGCGCTTCCGCTCTTCCTCTTCTTTCCGGCGGCGGTCGGCCTCTTCGGCGTTGCGCAACTCTTCTTCCATCTGGAATTTGAAGTCGTTGGAAGCTTTGCGGAACTCGTACATGAGCTTGCCGAGCTGGCGGCCGATCATGGGGAGACGGCGCGGCCCGAAAACCACGAGCGCCAGCACCATAAGGAGCATCGTGTCCCACATGCCCAGCGTGGCGACCTGAATTGGCGGCGGAGATCCCATGAAGGACCATGATACCTGCCACCGCGCGGCGCGAACAAACGCAGAGCGATGGGTGCGATGCGAGCACGCCGGCGCGAGTACCGGCGCGACCGGCTGCGCATCTCCAGCAAAAGATCAACCGGCTCACCCGAACGCAACGCTTTGAGGGGCTTCGAGAATCCAGATGGCGCGCCGGAACGCGGGCGACTGCTTCCACACCGCTGTGGCGAGGGTTTCAGCGCCGGAGCAGCGATTTGTTGCAGATATAGGGCAATCAGAAAATCTGATTTGTCAAAAGTGGCCCATTTCCCCAAAAACCTTCGCGAAACCGGCTCATATTTCCGGTGCGCTTGATCCGTTTTTCATTCGCGTTAAAATGAAGATAGATGGGATGGCAGGGGAGGGGCGGGCGCGACTGCAACCGCCGGTTCTTCGGTGCATCTCATGTTAAAGGGCTGCAACAACCCCGTGGGTGGGGGTTCTTCTGGTTCGGGACGAGTGCCTGCCGGTGATGGGCGGTACGGATCGAAAGCTGAAGAGGCCAGCGCATCCACTGCAGCCGGTTGCTTTCAACATCCCCGTCCGCCGCGGCGGACTGAAGGCGGATATTGTGACCCTGGTTCTTGACGAAACGAAAGCGCCTGCGGCGCAGGCGAATGAAACGTGCACTCTGGAAAACTATCTGGCTCTTCCCGACCACTCGATGGATGGCCGGATTAGAGAGGCGCGTGCGCGGCTGGGCGCGACGGCGGTGATTCTGGGCCACCACTACCAACGCGACGAAGTGGTGCGGTTTGCCGACTTTACGGGAGACAGCTACAAGCTCGCGAAGACCGCGGCGGCGGCGAGCGCCAGGTATATTGTCTTCTGCGGCGTGCACTTTATGGCGGAGAGCGCGGATATTCTGGCGCGGGAGGGACAGCAGGTGATCCTGCCGGACCTGAACGCAGGCTGCTCGATGGCGGATATGGCGGAGATCGGGCAGGTGGAGGATTGCTGGGATGTGCTCACGCGCCTTGACCTTTCGGATGAGTTTGTGCCGGTCACCTATATCAACTCGACGGCGGCGATCAAGGCGTTCTGCGGCGAGCGGGGAGGGTTGGTGTGCACTTCGTCAAGCGCGAGGGCGGTGCTCCAGTGGGGATTTGCGCGAGGCAAGCGGATTTTGTTTTTGCCGGACCAGCACCTGGGGCGGAACACAGGCCATGCCATGGGGATTCCGCTGGAGGAGATGACGGTTTGGGACCCTTGGGCGATTCAGGGCGGGCAAACCACGGAGCGGCTGGCCGCTAGCCGGATGCTGCTGTGGAAGGGCCACTGCGCCGTACATCAACGCTTTTTGCCCATCCATGTGGACCAGGTACGGGCGAAGTATCCGGACATCCGGGTGATCGTACACCCCGAATGCCGCTACGAAGTGTGCCAGAAGGCGGACGCGCTGGGGTCGACCGAGCAGTTGATCGCGCTGGTGGAGCAGGCGCCCGAGGGATCGATGTTCGCCATCGGCACGGAGATTCATCTGGTGAACCGGCTGGCGCGGCGGTTTGCTCCCGAGGGAAAAAAGATCATCACGCTGGACGACACGGGCTGCCTGTGCACGACGATGTATCGCATCAGCCCGCAGCACCTGGCGTGGGCGCTCGAAAACCTGGTGGAGGGGCGCGTGGTGAACCGCGTGCAGGTGAAGGCCGAGGTGAAGCACTGGGCGAGAGTGGCTCTGGACAGGATGATGGGGGAAGCAGCTTCTAGCTTTTAGCTCGCTGCTTGCGGTGGGCGCGCTTCGCATACAATGAATGCGGGATTCCGGATTCCATTCCTGCCTCAATTCCAGAGCGGCATTCCGCTCGACCCGATGACGATGCGCTGGAACCAGGTGCGAACCGTCGTGCTGCTTTTGTTGGTGCTTCCAGTCGCGTCGCGCCGGGATGCCGCGGCCTATTCCCTGCTCACGCACGAGCAGCTCATCGACCTGACCTGGCAGGACTCGATTGTTCCCCTGCTGAAGAGCCGCTATCCGAATCTGACGCCAGCCGATCTGGACCGGGCGCGCGCGTACGCTTACGGCGGATGCGTGATTCAGGACATGGGCTATTACCCCTTTGGTGACGGATTCTTCTCTGACCTGACTCACTACGTGCGCACGGGCGACTTTGTTCTGGCGCTCTTTCGCAACGCGCACAATGCCAATGAGCTAGCCTTTGCCGTGGGCGCGCTGTCGCATTACATCGGCGATTCCATTGGACACTCGCAGGCCACCAACCGCGCGGTGGCGCTGGAGTTTCCCAAGTTGGCTGAGCGCTACGGGAAAAACGTGAACTATGCGGAGGGCCGGCACCAGCATGTGCAAGTGGAGTTTGCGTTCGACATCGATCAGATTTCGAAGCACCGGCTGGCGCCATTGGGCTACCTCCGCCACATCGGGATCAAAGTTCCTGTGCGCCAGCTTGCGCTGGCCTTCTACGAGACCTACGGTTTGACCGAGGATTTCAATGCCAGCCAGGGACGCCGCTTCAACATCAGGACCTATCGCTTTGCGACGCGGACGCTGATTCCGCGCGTGGCGTACGCCGTGACGCTGCTGAATCGCAATCATGAGCCGCCGGAGCCGGACACGCCCGATGCCGTTGAGATCGAGAAGGAATCTGCCGAAGCGGCAACACTCTACGATTGGGCCGCTTATCGCAAGAAGCCCGGCGTGGAAACACATCTGATTGCCGGCGTGCTGTGGGTGCTACCCAAAGTGGGTCCACTGGCGATGGTCGCGGTGAAGGGCCCCAGCGAGGCTGCTGAAGCGGACTACATGCACAGCCTGGTCTCGGCCACGACCATCATGCGGGAGCGGCTGGCGCTGTTTACGCCCACCGAGGCGCGGCAGCCACTCCCCGCGAGCGCCACGAGTTCCACGGCTACGCTGGGTCCGCCGGATGCAAAGCATCCATTGCCGAATCGCGACCTGGACACGGGGCAGGTGGTCAAGCCCGGCGGTTATCCGCTTACGGACCAGACGTACGCAGAGCTTCTACACCGCCTGACCCGCAATCCGGATCAGCCGATTCCTCCAGGCATCAAGAGCGACGTGCAGGCGTATTATTCCGATCCCAACGCGCCGATCATCACGAAGCGGAATCGCAAGGCGTGGGCGCAGGTGCAGGTAGATCTGAAGACGCTGGCCGCCATGCCTACGAGCGCCGAACCTGCTCCTTACCCCACGTACGGCGAGTGGAACCGTCCAACCAAGTAGCCGGCGAGTTATTGCCATAGTTGGTCAGTTACTGACCGTTCGATTCACTGCGACGAATCATCCTGTCTCCGCGAGGTGCACAGTTACACCTACGGCGCGCGCTCGAGCTATACGCAGTATTGCGATGACGGCTTGTTCCAGGCGGGAGGACTAATGCGCACTGATATGACAGCGGCTGCAGGAAGATTCGTTGCGTCACTGCGCGCTATCTGCGGTCTGCCGCAGCAGGTTTCGGCGCGAGGGCGGCTGGCGTCGGGCGGGCTACGGCCGTGGCCACCGCGCGAGGGGGCGGTTGCTGGGCAGCAGTTGCCTGCTGCATGGTGACGATGATGGCTTCGGCCGGTTTGCTGCCCGCGCAGCGGTACGAGTGCGGCGTTCCCGCGTCAAAGTAGACTGCGTCTCCCGGGCTTAACATGGTCTCCTGGTCGCCGTGCTGAAGCGCAAGCTCACCGTGGGTCACAAAGAGAAATTCGAATCCGGCGTGCATGTGCGCCTTAGGCTCCACATCTTCTGGTAGGGGGACAAACTCAGCGAGGTAGGGATCCATATGCCGGTCGGGAACCATGTAGCCCAAGCTCTCGAACGTGTAGGTGGGCGGCTCGACGCCGGTTTGCGGCATACGCACGCGGTCCTTCTTGCGATGCACGCGGAAGATCGGCGCCGGCTCGGTCTCGAAAAAATACGAAAGGTCCTTTGAGAAGACCATGGCGATCCGCGCCAGATTGCGCAGCGTGGGCACCACGCGGCCGGTCTCGAGCTGCGAGAGAAAACTGGCGGAAAGCCCAGTATGCTTGCCCAGATCGACAAGCCCCATCGATTTTTTGAGGCGTAGACGCCGGATGCGCTCGCCCAGATGCTTTTCCGTAATGAACCGCTCGGCGGTGTCGGCATCCGCCAGGGTTTTGTGCATCTCTTCGCCGTTCGCCTCGAGCCGTTCGGTCATTGCCGCTCCTTACTAAACTAGGATGCGCTTCCGGGGCGTTTGTCGTCTAGATCAAAAATAATTCCCGTGCCACGAAATTCTTGCATCGGGCCGATCGCGCAGCGCGACCCGCACGAAGGCGCGTTATTCTGGACGGGCCGGCAAAGGGAATCCGCGCCGCGCAGAAAGCCTGCCACGTATGACCGAGGAATCATATCCTGCCACTCCAGAAGCCGCCAAAATCAGCCCTCCTGTTGCCACAATTGCCGATATCGGACGGCACGAGGGGCAATTTGTGACCTTGCGCGGATGGCTTTATAACCTGCGCGAGAGCGGGAAGCTGCTGTTCCCGATCTTTCGTGACGGCACAGGGCTAATTCAGGGGGTTGCGCATGTAAAAAGTGTGACGCCGGAGGTATTTGAGAAATTGAAGGGCCTCACGCAGGAATCCAGCGTGATCGTGACCGGCAAAGTGCGGGCGGATAAGCGCGCGCCGGGCGGGTATGAGCTGGACGTGGAGAACGTGCAAGTGGTGCAGCGGGTGCCGGAGTCGGACCCGTATCCGATCACGCTGAAGGAGCACGGCGTGGACTTTTTGCAGGAGCGGCGGCACTTGTGGGTGCGCTCCCCGCGGCAGTCGGCGATACTGCGCATCCGCGCGGAGATCATGCGGGCGGCGGCGGAGTACTTCGATATGAACGGGTTTATCAGAACCGATCCGCCGATTCTGACGCCGGCCGCGTGCGAGGGCACATCGACGCTGTTTCCGGTGGACTACTTCGGCGAGCCCGCGTACCTGACGCAGAGCGGCCAGCTCTACGTGGAGGCGACGGCGCTGGCGCTGGGCAAGGTGTACAGCTTCGGGCCGACGTTCCGCGCGGAGAAATCGAAGACGCGGAGGCATTTGACGGAGTTCTGGATGGTGGAACCGGAGGTCGCCTTCATGGACCTCGAAGGGCTGATGGAGCTGGCGGAAAACTACATCTCGCACATTGTCGGGAGCGTACTGAAGAACCGGGCGGCGGAGCTGCAGACGATCGGGCGCGATACGGCGAAGCTCGATACGGTGAAGCCGCCGTTCGTGCGGCTGCGCTACGACGAAGCAGCGGAGATGCTGAACCAGGCCTACAAGGATGGGAAGCTGGAGGCGCCGTTCGAGTACGGCAACGACTTTGGCTCGCCGGACGAGACGTGGCTGAGCTCGCAGTACGACAGGCCGGTGATGGTGCACCGCTATCCGGCGGATGTGAAGGCGTTCTACATGGAGCCCGATGCGAAGGACCCGCGGTATGCGCTGTGCGTGGACGTGCTGGCGCCGGAGGGATACGGCGAGATCATCGGAGGGTCGCAGCGCGTATCGAGCTACGAGCTGCTAAGCGCGCGGATCGAACAACATAAGTTGCCGCGCGAGGCGTTCGAGTGGTATCTGGATTTGCGGCGTTACGGCAGCGTGCCGCACGCGGGATTCGGCATGGGCATTGAGCGCGTGGTGGCGTGGGTGTGCGCGCTGGATCACGTGCGGGAGACGATTCCGTTTCCGCGGATGCTGCATAGGATGTATCCGTAAGGCAGCTATCAGCTATCAGCTTTCAGCCTTCAGCCTTCAGCTAAGAGCTAATGGCCAACGACGGTCAGTGGAACGGGCCGGTAGGTCGTAGTTCGTGGACCGTGGGGGATGGGGATTTGACGACTTGCAGGTGGAGGGATGGGGCGGAAAGTGACGACGCGCAGGTGGAATTTTGAGGCGCGAAATCGTCGCATCGCGAGCGCGCGTGAAATAAGACCTACAGGTGGAGGAATCAGTGTGAAATATGACCTGCAGGTGGTTGGAAATGGGTGAAATCGTCGCATTTGCGGTGTTGCGAAGGGTTTTTGACCCTATGCGGAAGCGGCCAGGATGAGGTTGGCGGGTCTTTTATGGCGGCATGGGCGTTTGGCGGTACCGATCCTACCGGGAACAACTTTCTCGATGGGACGAAGGCCGGAGCGGTAAAGGCTCGCGTCTTCGATACCCCCATCGTGAGGCACGACAGCCGCCGACCTGCCATCTCTTGCTTTTTACGGGGGGTCGGCGTTGTAAAATTCTGCGCAATCCAAGCCCGGTCCCAGAATCGGCCTTCTACGGAGGCAATATGCGGATTGAGAGTGTCCAGATTAAGAACCTCCGCTGCGTTGAAGACGCAACAGTGAACCTCGACAAATATTCGTGTATCGTCGGGCCGAACGGTGCCGGAAAATCAACGGTGTTGTTCGCCTTGAACATCTTTTTTAGACAAACTGAGGACGCTCCAACAGAGGTAACGGTTCTCAGTTCAGAAGACTTCTTCATGCAAGGCACGGATCGGCCAATAGAGATCACAGTGACCTTCGGCGACCTAAGCGAAGCTGCCACCGATGATTTCAGGGACTACGTTCGCCAGGGGAAACTCATTGTCTCCTCGGTCGCACGGTATGACTCGAACACGAGTCGGGCGGAGGTAAAACAATTCGGCCAGCGACTGGGCATGCCTGCGTTCAAGCCTTTTTTTAAGGCATATGGCGACAAGGCATTGTCGGCTGATCTGCAGAAGGAGTTCGCGAAGCTCGAAGGCGAAATACCAGAGCTCGCCGCCCTCGGCACCAAAAAGACAAGGGATGTCATGTACCAGGCGCTCCGCGATTTTGAATCCGCGAGGCCAGATAAATGCGAGCTAATCCCGAGTGAAGACCTATTCTATGGCTTTAGCAGTGGTGCAAACAGGCTCGAAAAATACGTCCAGTGGATCTACGTCCCTGCGGTCAAGGATCCCACCGACGAGGATTCGGAGAAGAAGACGGGAGCGCTTGGCAAACTCTTGGCTCGGACTGTCCGCGCGAAAGTGAATTTTGCAGCGTCCGTCGAAGAGCTTGCCGCCGACGCAAGGGGAAAATACCAGCAGATGCTCGATCAGAACAAGGGATCGCTCGACGAGATTTCGAGAGCCCTTCAGCTTCGTCTTTCTGAGTGGGCACACCCCGACGCCTCATTAAAAGTGGCATGGCAGTTGGATCCATCCAAGGCTGTAAAGGTCGAGCCACCAATTGCGGGAATCATTGCCGGTGAAAGCGGCTTCGAAGGCAAGCTGGCTCGACTTGGCCACGGTTTCCAAAGATCGTACCTGCTCGCTTTGCTGCAAGAGCTTGCGTACAGCGACGACCCAACCGCGCCGAGACTAATCCTTGGCTGCGAGGAGCCGGAATTGTACCAGCACCCCCCGCAGCTCAGACACCTGGCTGGCATCTTCGAGAGACTATCCAACAATAATGCACAAATTGTAGTGACTACACACAGCCCGCACTTTGTTAGCGGGAAAAACTTCGAGTCGGTCAGGCTCATGAGAAGAGAGCACGACAATAGCGCTGCCACCATACGGCAATATCGATTCGACGAAATTGCGATGCGCTTTGCAGAGGTTGTCGGAGAGGCAACTAAAGCCGGGAACGGCGACCTACACTAAACTGCACCAAGCGCTCCAGCCAGCTCTCAATGAAATGTTCTTCACCCAAAGACTCGTTTTGGTCGAGGGACTTGAAGACGTCGCGTATGTCTACTCGTGGATGATCTTGACGGAAAGGTGGGAGAGGTTTCGCAGCACAGGCTGTCATGTCGTGCCAGTAAACGGAAAGAGCGAAATGATTCGTCCTCTGATCGTCGCGCAAGGCCTCAAGATCCCGACGTTCGCGGTTTTCGACGCGGACGGTGACAAAATTGCCAAGGCAGAAAACAGAACCCGGCATCACAGAGATAATGTTGCGCTCCTGCGGCTGCTGGGAGGTGACGAGAGCGACCCGTTCCCGACAGGGCCAGTGTGGGGTGGAAGCTTTGTAACTTGGCCGTCCGACCTAGGGCAATTCGTCGAGACGGAATTTGTCCTCTCCCTGGGGGTGCAGGGCAACCTGAAGTTTGATGCTGTGAAAGGTAAAGCAAATGCCGAGTGCGGCTTTGCGGGCGACCTTGGGAAGAATGCTATATACATCGGGGCTTTACTATCGCTCGCGAGGGACGCGGGCGCTGGCTCGGAAAGCTTGGACCGATTGTGCGAACAAATCATGGAATTCGGCGCGTAGCGGCGGGCTGAGACTGTGCGTTGGCATAAGGTAGATGGCGCGATCCATGCTGTCCTGATGTCGCCTTCGGAAGTGGGTACAGGATCATTCGAATGCGTCTGGAGAGGGAAAGTCCTCGTACCCGGCATACATCGCATACCCTGCATAGTTGGCATATCGGGCGTACCCGCCGCGCCGACGGGGCGAAAATGTCGACCTCATTCTGCCCCTCTTGCTCGTGCGCACTATCAGGCGACGCTCGCTCCTAATTTCGCCGAGATACCGGCCGTCCGAGCCGTAGACTTCCTCACCGTAGAAACGCCCAACCTGTAGCCCGTGGTAGGTGTAAAGGTCATCCCTATCGCGGAATCCGAAACATTCGCCGCCCCAGGTCCAGAGCCAGTCCATTCGTATCCCCCTTAGAGAGATGATTGCTCGACTCGTAGTTGCGCGCAAGACCTATGCCGCGCCTCGGCCACCCGCTGGCCGGATCGTCGCGGATAAGTCCCGGAATGTCGGCTTGTGGGAACAGCTATTCTTGGCCACGCTGGCGGAGAAGCTGGGTGGATGGTCAATCGGGTTTCAAAACGAGAATTCATCGCGGCTTCGCCGCGTTCTTAGCTCATTTAGGAAAATGAAGCCTTTTTCGGCACGACTGAAGTCGTGCCCTGATACAGAACATTGACGGGGCGTTCGCGAGACGCTGCCTACAGCTACCTTTGGGCGGCATCAACGAAAGGCCCGTGGCTAAAGCCGCTCTTGTTGCGTGGCTGCATTCAGGGGCCTGAAGGCCCCTGCTCCCTCCGTTTGGCTTCCCGCCACTGAAGGCAAGAGCAAAGGGGCAGGGGCTGAAGCCCTCGTAGATTTTGCGGCGGTGCGGCCCGCGACCCACCCACTGGGTGGGTGCCCCGCTCGTGCCCTTGTTACAAAACTGAAGCCCTCGTAGATTTTGCGGCGGTTGCGGAGATAGCGGTGCTTGCGGGGTTTGCGGAGATAGGAGATCCCCCACCCTAGCGGCAAGAACAAGAACGCCGCGAGGATGGGGCACCCGCCGGGTAGGGCGCGGCACGGGCGGGCACGCCCGGGGCTTTGGGATGGAAACGGATGCAAGAAACGGCCCCAGCGGAGGCAACTGGACGTATATTGGTTGGCAGCCGGGAAAAGGTAAATTCCGGATCCATCCGATCGGAGACCTTGAAATGAAGAAGTACTCGATTCTCCCGATTTTGCTAGGGACAGTCTTGCCGTTTCTCCTCTTTGTGGCGCCCCCCAATCGCGCGAACGCCGCGCAGAAACGCAGCGCAGTTCCCGGACGGCTGGAAGTGAGCGAGAACGGACGGTATTTTGTGCGCGATGGCAAACCGTTCTTCTGGCTCGGCGATTCAGCATGGCCGCTGTTGTCGCTTTACACGCCGGCGGAAGCCAAGGAGTACCTCGACCATCGAAGCCGCCAGGGCTTCACCGTGATTCACATTATGATTCCGTTCGACGGAGGCCCCGGGTTGAAGACCTCCGGCAGCAATCAAAATGGCGAGCTGCCCTTTCATGACTGGAACCCCCTCAAACCCAACGAAGCGTATTTCAGAAATATGGATGCTTTGGTGGATGCCGCGCAGAAGGACGGCCTGATTCTCTACATCCTCCCGCTGGGCGGCTCCGGCGGCTCGTTCGTCGACAAACAGCATGTGTTCACGAAACAGAATGCGCGGGCATACGGAGAGTGGCTTGGACGGCGGTACAGGGAGAAACCCAATATCGTCTGGATGGACGGTTTCGATTTGGCGCCGTGGAGATATCGGGATATCGCGGAAGAGTTCGTCGCGGGTTTGCAGGCTGGAGACCGCGGCGCTCACCTGATAAGTTACGCTCCCGGCGGAGGATTCTCGTCCAGTTACTTCCAAAATGAGCCGTGGCTCAGCTTCAATCACATCCAGGTCTGGAACGATTATTGGCGGGCGTATTCCTTCGTGGTTGCCGACTATTGCCGTCTGCCCGTCAAGCCCGCGGTCATGGCGGAGGGCGCCTACGAAGCGGGCACCGAGTATGCGTCGGGTCCGATTACGCCGCTTATCGTGCGCAAGGAGGCCTATTGGTCGTATCTCGGGGGCGGCTTTCACACGTACGGGCACAACGATATATGGCGTAAGAACCCCACCTGGAGAGAGTCTCTCGATTCGCCGGGCGCCCGGCAGTTGGGCATTCTGGCGCGGCTGCTCACTGCTCACCAATGGTGGAAGCTGGCGCCGGACCAATCGGTGTTCGTGCGCGGCGCCAGCAGCGACGAGACGCAAAATGTGGCGGCACGTTCGACGGATGGCGATCTCGTGATCGCATACCTTGCCAGCCCTGCGCCGGTATCCGTCGATCTGCACGCGATTACCGCCGCGAAGACGGTGCGGGCTACTCTTGTGAACCCGGAAACTGGAGAGGAAACCTCAGCCGGCGTGTTTTCCCACGACAGCATCGAAGAGTTTTCCGCACCCGCGGGGAGTACAGACGCAGTGTTAGTGCTGCAGGCACAGTGAACCAACCGGCGGGGCCTCATTCTTATCCGCTTTTTCGCGGAGGGGGTGGGGCGCCTGCTTGATTCTCTTCGTAAACCCGCTTGTTTCGGGCGGATTCCGGATTCGATCTCTTTGAACGCAGGAACAGCTCGTTCGAGTGAGAGATTTCGATTTAAGGCGACTGTTCGGTAACGATCCGGCTTGGATGAGTGACTCGAGGATTGGGCGCTGATGGAGAACTCGTTGAGCGAATCGGGGGCTCACTGAAGGGAAGGGCGTTTTCCGAAAGTGATCTGTTACTTGGATGTGTTCGTGCGATCCCAGGTCTCAAAAGCGAGACCCTTCGACAGGCTCAGGGCAGGCTCTGGGGCACCCAATGCTTGAGATTGATTGGGAAGTGGGCCACCCGCCCACAACGTCCTTTAGCGGATCGTCGCGATCACACCGCTCGCGGCGATTGTTTAACGAACAAACAGCGCACAAACGAAAGTGAAAACAAACATGGGTTCCTTGCAATCTGAATCGCAGAGGCGCTCCCGATGGAACACAATCGGCATTATCCGCTCATTCCATCAAGCTCCAGTTCCGTCGTCTGCCTTCTCCGCGGCCGGTGTAGCTGCTTTTTCAAGAACTCGAAGGACCCTTTGCCGGCAGCAAGCCGGAATGATCAGGCCCCGCCCGGATCTGCCGTGCCGGGGATGACACTTGTGAGGTCGTCGCTCAAGATCGATGGACACCAGTGGGTCTCGATGTGCTCGACGATCAGTTCGCTGCCGCGCGTGTGGCTTATGAATGGGGGCCTGCTCGGAAAGTACCCCGAGTCGCTCAGGCCCCGCACCAGCACCATGTTGAAGCCCAGCCGCGTCATCATGCGGATTCCGAAGGAGCGGTTGAGGACACACTCGTTGGTGTGGACGCCCGTGATGGCGAGATTGGTGATGCCTTCCTGCTTACAGTAGTTGTAGACTTCCTGGCCGCTTTCACTGGTGCCGTCATAACCGGCTATATCGATGGCCGGGTGCTCGCGCTGCCAGGGAACGTTGTTTCTCGAAGTAGACGGTTCGGGGCCTGTAAAAAAACCTTCAGAGATATTATCGCCGCAAACGCCGCAGAACAAAGGGTCGGGGTTCTGTGGGGTTGCACCGATCGGGATGGGTGAGGGAACCATCGGCGCACGCTGCATTCTCAGCCGCTGGGGGGTCCTCGCGTAATATTTCATCGTGTCACTGGGACAGTGAAAGATCATCACGCCCAGGCTTCGGGCCGCGCTGACCGCCTGGTTGATCCGCGGCGCCAAAATACGGTTACGCTGCACCTCGGTCACGCAGCGGTCAGTGTCCCACACATCGCAAATGATGATGGCCGTCTGAGCCACCTCCCATCGCAGCACCTCTTCGGAGGTTCGGAACTTGCCGCTGCCGGGCGGGCTCATCCACGCGGCGGCGCGCCCTGAGGTTAAGCGTGCCGGGGACCTTGAAGCGATTCTGCCGCCATTCCTCTTCCGGCTGCGGTATCCATTTCTCTGGCGGCTGCGATGCCCATTCCTCTCTCGGCTGCGGTGTCTCCGCCGCGGCCATCCCTACCGCTCCCAGCAGCATGCCCAGCAAAGTCCTTCGGTACACGAATCCTCCCTTTGCCCCCGAAGGGGTCAACAGACATTCTCAAATGGCACAATTCTCAGCGTTGGTGGGCAGCCTCTCCAGCAGCCACCTCCGAAAATCCCTGGTGAGCCCGACGCCTTTCAAATCGATCTGTTTGATGCCCATCTTCAGCGCCGGCGAATCCGGCTTCAAACGGAAATCGCCCTCCTTCAAATTGGCGAACAAGGGGTCCGCGTACGCATCGGTCCGGGCGACGCCCAGCGCCTGAAGGTCGCTCTAAGAATTTGGGCGTGGATCTCTCTTCCACGCCGGCCGCGTAATACAGATTGTGTTCCACCTTCGAGGTAGCCAGTTGCTGCGGCTGCCCGTTCAGGTATGTGTAGAAGACCGCGGGCCCATTGGGGCTATAAAAGATGTTCCGCTCGATCGCGCTTCCGTCGACCGCGCAGCAGGCGCCCCTGCTTGCCGACATCCGGAAATAGCCTTCGGCAAGCAGGTCAATGCAGTAGTTATTGATCACGTTGTTGGCGCCCTTGTGCTCCCAGGCGCCGGCGTTGGAGCGATAGATGATGTTCTCTTCCCAGGTGGTCCCGCTCTGCCAATCGTCGGTGCGCAAAACACCGCTCACCCATTCGCTGGCGTAGATATCGTGCAGGTAGTTGCGCCGGATGAGATTGCCGTCGCCGCAGCCGCTCACGTTGATCGCCGCGCCGTCCCCCAGCTTCTGCAACACGCGCTCCACTTCATTGTTCTCGACGACGTTTTTCCTGGTGTGAAGATACGGCTTGGCCTGGTCCCAGGTTTGCACCTGCCCGATCTCCCGCCAGCGCACGCTCTTGCAGATTTCCCGTCTCTCACAGGGTCGCAGGAAGTATTCCAAGCGCGGCCCGCTCAGACAGATGGCGTGCCGCGGCATGTGGTGAATGTAGTTGTTGGCGATGCGGTTCTCCCCGCTCTGCCACAATACGACGCCCAGCGAGTGCCAATAAATCAGCCCGCAGTGATGGATGTGGTTGTTGAGAATCTCGTTGCGCTTGTTGACATCCTTCACCCCGGCTCCGTAGCCCAGCAGTCCGATGCCGCCCTGGCCCATCTGGCGGATCTCGTTGCCCTTGATGCGGTTATTCTGGGCGTACAGATCCAGCCGGATGGCATTGCCGCCGCTGTCGCGGAACTTGCAGTTTTCGACGGTGCATCGTTCCACGCCGCGCAGCCGGAGTAAAGCGTCGGGCTTGTCGATCATCTCCCAATCGTGCTGCATGCCGGTGTCGTTTTCGGTCCACACGTCACGATCGGCGTGCGCCAAGGTCAGCCCTCGAAAGATGAGGTCCCGCACCGGAACATCAGTGGGGCCATCGGCATCGATTTTGCCTTCGACGCGGATCAGCTCGCGCAGGCGCGGCGCCACGATCTCTTCCGGCTTCTCCGTCCGCGGCCACAGGTAGAGCTTACGCGTATGGGTGTTGAGCACCCATGCGCCGGGGTGGTCCAGAACATCCAGCACATTTTCCACCCATGCTGAGGGCGTCGTCAAAAGGTCCCTGGTTGTAGCCTTGCCAATGGGGTAGGTGGCCGGGAGCTTGGTGCGGGCCATCCGTGTCTTTTCGTCCACCGATTCCAGCGGCAGGATGTTCATGGTCGAAAGAGAGGCGGGCAACGAGCGAATGACGATCTCCACATCGTCGAGATTGCTCCAGTTGCGGATGGCCCCCGGCGGAAAGTAGAGATTGCGGAACCGGGCCGTCCGGTCGCTTCGATCGGCGCCCGCCGGCGGGTCTTCCGGCATGAAGCCGTTCCCCTGCGCCCGTGGCAGATGCCCCTGATGGTCGTACAACGTGTAGAACCGGCCGAGCGATTCAGGTACGTCCGCCACCCACACCTTCCCACAGGCGGGAACCGGCAGTTCGGGCAACCTGGCGTCGAGTTGCTTCCAGCCTTCGATCTTCACGCCGGACGTGATCACCGGTTCCTCGCCCGGAACCGCCGCATAAGCGATCGAGTACTCATCCGTCCCCGAATCCTCGGGTCCGAAGATCAGGGTCTCTCGCAACGTGTATGTGCCGCCATGAATCCAGACGGTAACGTTTGTCTTGAGCCCCTTGGCAACCAGCTTGCGTACCTCGTCGCGCGCGCGCTGGAGGGTAGCAAAGGGCCTGCCCCTGCGCGCCGGATGCCCGCAATCCGGGAACGGCAGCAGCGGCGGCCAAGCCGCTCACCAGAAACGATCGGCGGTTCATCGCGCCTCGGTCCGCTCTCAAGCGGAATGTATCGGGTTCACCACGTCAGCCGCAAAGCGAACTGAAGATCGCGCGGTGAGTTGCGGTTGTATCCGGAATTTCCATTTACCTTTTCCCGGCGATGACAGTATACCGCCAGCTGCCGCTGCTCCGATCCTTTCCTGCATTCCTTCCAGAGCCAAAGAACCGGACGCGCCCGGCAGGGCCTTGGCCAGAACCAAAAGGCCATGATTTGCTCCATTTCGAAGCGATTTCTCAGACACTCCTCGCTCAACTCCCCTCCGTCGTCCAGATTGGTTTCGCCTTGCTGTCGCGCCTACCCGGCTGGCAGCGGCAAACCCTCCATCCGCCGCAGTATGCTTCCGAACAAGCGCCGCGTGAGATGGCTCTCTGCCAACAACAGCCAGTAGTAGCGGGCATGCTTGATCAGCCTCCCGCCCGTCTTCACCAACCGCTGCTGCCGGCTGGCCGGTGACCAATTCTCGATTCACCTAGGCAATCGCTCGAATTCCTTGTTCCGGTCGGATGACTGGCAATCCGTCAGTTACTACTTGGGCAACAACTTGGAACAGGCCAGTCTCGTCGGGAAAGATCCGTACCGGCAAGCCGGCCAGTGTCCAGTGATCCGTGCCAGTTCGGGGTGCCGGCTGTTGAGAACAGGCCAATGCGCTCATTGAGCGAAGATTTCCCATCTCTCCGCAGACCAGTTGCCAGAAACGGAGTTGCAGCAGCCGTATAAGCACAGGTTGCCGTTGTATGGCGCGGGGCGGTGAGAATCGCTGGCGCGGGTTGGGGAATCCAACAGGGGCGATGGTTCGGTTCCGATTTTGATGATTAGGGGGCTTGTCGATGACTGTTTCCGCGACTTTGTCTGCAAGTGAGGTGAACCAACTGAAGAAGGCTCCGGCGGTGGAGGGAGTGTTGCCGGCGATCCTGGGGCGGTGGAGTCCGCGGTCGTTTGACGGGCGCGAGGTGAGCGCGGAGACGCTGAGGAAGGTGTTCGAGGCGGCGCGGTGGGCGGCCTCGTCGGGCAACGTGCAGCCGTGGCGGTACGTGCTAGGGGTGCGGGGAACGGAGACTTACGACAAGATCTTTGCGTCGCTCGCGGAGGGCAACCGGAAGTGGGCGCATCGGGCGCCGGTGCTGATTCTGGGGACGGCGCGGACCAGGTTCGCGAAAGACGGGGCGGAGAACCGGTTTGCGCTGTACGACCTGGGAGCGGCGAGTTCGTATCTGACGCTGGGGGCCGCGGCGCTGGGGCTGGCGGCGCACCAGATGGCGGGGTTCGACCAGGAGGCGGCGAGAAAGGCGCTGGGGATTCCGGCGGAGTACGCGATTGGGTCGGTGATTGCGCTGGGCTACCAGGGCGAGCCGTCGGCGCTGGGCGACGAGGAGCTCATTCAGCGCGAAACGGCGGCGCGGACGCGGAAGCCGCTGAGCGAGATGGTGTTCAAGGCGTGGGGCGAAGCGGGACTGTAAAGGCGGCGGGTTGGCAAGTTAGCGAGTTAGCGGGTTAGCAAGTTAGCAATTTGGCGAGTTAGCGAGTTAGGGGGCTAGCAGCGGTGCGCGCAGGTTGCAGTCCAGTTTGAAAAAATCTTCCCTCGGGGGCTGAAGCCCTAATCATTTTGCTCGATTTCTGTATGGGCTGAAACCCGTACCCTTCAACCAGAATTTCCCAATCCTCAAAGCGAATCGAAACCGGGCCGATCCGGCAGACAGGCGGCGAGAGTGCGGCGCGGGCGGGGTAAAGTGGAGGGTGAGGCGATCCATCGTTGAGCGCGGCGAAGACAGAGCGGAAAACCGGAAGAGAGAAGCCGGTAGGGGCGCGGAGGGTAGGCGGCGGAGTTGCGCGCGGGGACCGGAAGTCCCTGGGGCAGAGGCGACGGGGACAAAGGCGGCTGGGCTGGGTGGGGCGCGGGGTTGCGGCGTGCGCGGCGGTTGTGGCGGGGCTGGCGGCGTGGGCGGCGATAGAGCGCGCGCTGGCTCCGACAGGGAGTACGGCGCAGGATCATTTTGACGCGCTGATGGTGCTGGGCAGCCCGGCCGACGGCGACGGGAATCCGACACCGGCGGAGCTGGAGCGGGTGACCGAGGCGGTGCGCGAGTACGAGCGGGGCGTAGCGCCGAGGATGATCTTTACCGGCGGGGCCGGGGGCAACGGGTTTGTGGAGGCGCGGGTGATGGCGCGGACCGCAGAGGCGGAGGGGATTCCGGCGGCGGCGATCGAAGAGGAGCCGGAGGCACGGAACACGATGGAGCAAGCATGCGATTCGCTACGGATGATGCGGAGGCACGGATGGGAGTCGGCAGAGGTGGTGTCGAGCGCCAGCGAGTTGCCGCGGGCGGGGCTGATCCTGAGCCGGCTGCCGCTTGCGTGGCGCGCGCACGCCGCGCCGGCGATGGAACCGGAGGGGGCGTGGACGCGAGCGGCGACAACAGCGATGGAGATTGTGAAAACGGCGCATTACCTGGCGTGGTCGCGGCAGATGGAGCCGTGCGGGGGGTAGGCTGGCCACTGTCGCCCGTTGCGGTCTTATGTGAAATGCAGGTCCTTCGACTCCGGTCGCCGCGGCGACCTCCGCTCAGGATGACAGCATCTATAATCCAGATTCCTTCCTACTTTGCTCAGGGCAGGCTTTCGACTCCGGTCGCCGCGGCGACCTCCGCTCAGGATGACAGCTGTATTTTGGGCTTGGGCTTTGGAGGCGCCAAACCGGATCTGCTCACACCACTGGAGCAGAGGCGAGTCTAAATAACATGCAAGAAATGGGAGTGAGGCGCGTTGTCCGCCCTCGGTGCGGTCCTGTAAGCTGTTTGGTGATGCATCTCCCAGTCAAGTTATCCGCCACGTTAGCCGCCGTGATCGCCGTAAGTGTGTGCGGGGGGCTTCGCACGCCGGCACAGGAGTCGAGCTCGCAGAGTTCGTCGTCGCAATCGTCGTCCGCGCAAGGCCAGCCAGCGCAGGCTCCCGAGTACGGGGTCTACGTTTCCGTCGATCCGCTGGCCAAGGTGCGCTACATCAACCGCTACGACCTGTCGCTGGGGGTGGCGTACGACCACATGAAGGCGGGGCCGACGCTGCTGCAGGGGTCGAACCTGGGCGGACTGGACATGGATGGCTCCTTCTGGCTGACCAGGAATTGGGGGATCGAGGGCTCGGGGCGCGGGTATGTGGGCACGAGCGGCGCCGGGACGAACCACGATGGCCCAAATGGGGGATCGATCAAGGGACCCATGGTGAAGCAGTACTTTTTCGTCGGCGGAGCGGAGTGGCTGGGCCCGCACAACAAGCACGGGGCGCTGATTGCTCACGCCATGTTCGGCGGAGTGTATGGGAACTTCCAGAAGGACCTGCTGGGAAATCCGCCCGCGGATTTCGATTTCTACTACAACCAGATTGCGCCCGCGGCGATCATCGGCGGGCACATGGACCTGAACCGGTCGGAGCACTGGGTTTTTCGCATCACTCCCGACGCGGTAATGACGCACTACACGTTCAGCGACGCGCCGTATTCGCCGCTCAAGTACGCGCAGTACGACGTGAACTTCGCGATTTCAGTGGGGATGGAGTACAAGTTTACTTCCATCAAGCGCTCGACCAAGAAAGCAAACTGGATCTCGGGGTGGTAGGCGAGAACAGCGGGGTTAGCGGGGTTAGCGGCGTCCGGTTCGCTGCGGAAGCAGCAGCAGACAGCGGCTGAGCAGACGGCGGGGGCCAGGTCTTCTACCCGCGAAATTCACGAGGAAAAAGGCTGGATTGCCGGTGGCATTGCGGCGTATGGTATTCTCCTGCGTTCGGTGGGGACACGGGAAACGTGCCGCCAAGAAGAACTGCGTGCCGGATCGCGGCACATTCCGGCAGTTCCGGAGAAAGCGGGCCAGCAGCGAAGCGAGGGCGGAAGCCATATGGACATGAAAGATACGCTTGGCGTACTGCTTGCAGGCGGAGCAGGAGAGCGGCTGTTTCCACTCACGCGGGACCGGGCCAAACCGGCGGTGCCGTTTGGCGGGCATTACCGGATTATCGACATCACGCTTTCGAACTGCATCAATTCAGGACTGCGCCGGGTGTATGTGCTCACGCAGTACAAGGCGCTGAGCCTGAACCGGCATATCCGCGAGGGGTGGTCGGGGATTGTGGGGCAGGAACTGGGCGAGTTCTTTGAGCTGATGCCGCCCATGCAGCGGACCGGCGCGAACTGGTACATGGGGACGGCGGACGCCGTGTACCAGAATATCTACTCGATCGGCAGCGAGCAGCCGAAGCACGTGATTATTCTTTCGGGCGACCACATTTACAAGATGGACTACAGCCGGATGCTGGCGCACCACAAGGAGACGAATGCCGACGTGACGCTGGCGACGCTGCCGATTGCGCCGGAGGAGGTTTCGCGGTACGGGGCAGTGGAGGTGGGCGCCACGGGCGAGGTGCTGGGCTTCCAGGAGAAACCGGCGTCGACGAGCATGCGCTCGCCGTTCAATGCCAACGCCGTGGATGCGTCGATGGGGATTTACATCTTCAACACCGAGACGCTGCTGAAGGCGCTGATCGCGGACGCGGACGACGCGGATTCAAAGCACGACTTCGGACACGACATCCTGCCCAACCTGCTGGGCAAGAAAAAGACGATGGCCTACAGCTTTGTGGACGAGAACAAGCAGCAGGCGCTCTACTGGCGCGACGTGGGCACGCTGGACGCCTATTACGAAGCCAATATGGATTTGTGCTCGGTGTCGCCGGTGTTCAACCTGTACGACAAGAGCTGGCCGATCCGCACGCGGGTGCGGCAGTATCCGCCGGCAAAGTTTGTGTTCGGCGAGCCGGGGCGGTCGGGCATGGCGGTGAGCTCGATCATCACCGCGGGCGTGATTATTTCGGGCGCGTCGGTGTACAACTCGGTGCTGTCGCAGGACGTGCGCGTGAACTCGTACTCCGACGTGGACGCGAGCATCATCTTTTCTCACGTGAACATCGGGCGGCACTGCAGGATCCGGCGTGCGATCATCGACCGCGACGTGCACATTCCGGAGGGCACGGTGATCGGCTACGACCCGGTGGAGGACAAGCGGCGGTATTTTGTGACGCCGTCGGGGCTAACGATTGTGACACGGGACGCATCGTTGTTCGAGAACCCGGTGGATCCGGAGTTCGGGCAGCGGTACTAGGCCGTATCGACATTTGGGGAGGTGAAATGGCCCAAATACTGTCGAAAACAGGTGAACAGAATGGCGCAGCGGGCCAAATGCAGGTCCTTCGACTTCGCCTCTCGCGATGAAGCTGCGAGAGACTTCGCTCAGGATGACAGCTTTATATATTTATCAAGCAGTTGCAGATCTTTTATCTGTCGATACAGCCCAGGACAAACATTCCGCCGGTGCAGTACGGCATCGATGGCTGCGATCGCGCTGGCGTTTCTCGTCTTCGGAGGGCTCAATGAGGGCGCTGAAGACGGCGGCATAGAGGCCGCGGCGGCTGGCCAGTTTCCTGTGGCGCGACCGGAGAAAGGCGAAGCGGAACGGGGAGGAACGCTCGAGCTCGCGGAGGAATGCGCTAGAGAAGAACTCGGGCGCGTTGGCGACGGCGGCGACGATGAGCGAGCGCCAACTCAAGCGGAGAAGGTCTTTGAGCGCGGCCGTGCCCGCTGGAAAGCGGTCGAGCTCCGCGCCGACGTGTTGGCTGAAGTTGAGCAACTGCGCGACGAGGGAGTCGAGCGGGATGCCCTCAGCCGCAGCCAGCGTGAAGAGCGTGGCCGAGCCGCGACGGAGGTCCTCGTGAATGTCCTGCAGATCGTCGCCTAGCTGGAGCAGGGCTCCCCAATCGAAGGCGGCTTGACTCTCCTGCCCATTGAGCCAGCCCTGGACGAGGCAGGCGTCGGCGAGGACGGAGCTGCCGCCCTTGGCGAAACTGATTTGGAGAATCTTGTCGCAGGTGGAGGCCCGGCCGTCGATGAGACCTGAGCCGAGTTGCGCGATGCTTTCTTCCTGAGCCTGATGGATTGCGAGCAACGAATCGAAGACCTGGGGATACTGCGCGCGGGGATACTGGCTCTCAATCATTGCGACCAGAGCCCAGATGGCTGCCTCGCGATGGTTCTGCGCGGGAAGGCCCTCGCCGCGCAGGCGCTGGCGGAATCGTGCGCAAAAGCGGCGCTTGGCTTGAGCGGATGCGTCCGCGCGATCGAGATCGTTGTCGGTGTAGGGGTATAAGAGGCTGTATCCCACGATCGAGGGCGTGATGGATGAGGGCTCGCCCAAGAGCGGCTGCAACCCGTAGACGGTCCAGGCGTTGCGGCAGGCCTGAACGATTTCGGACATGGTGAGGGCCGAGTCGAAGCGGCGTGAGCGGCGGGCAAATTCAGCGCCCGCGGGCAGAAAGCCGTGGGTGATGAGCTCGATCGCAGAGGGTTCGAGGTCCAGTGCGGTTGCGGCGAAGCGGGCGAATGCGGCGACAAGGCGATCCTGGAACGCTGTGCGATCAGCCTGGGTCCGGGGAGGAGCGTGAAGCTCCTGCTCGACGGCGCGGAGGCAGTCATCAAAGGCCCGTTCGCGGCGGCGCTGTTCGAGCGGAGCATAGAACGGCGCGCCTGGAAGGGAGCGGCCGGCGCAGGAGTGCCAATCCTGAGCGGCGAGCGCAGACTGGGATTCAACCCAGGACCAACTGAAAATTGGGTGCATCTTGCCAAGGATTACGAATACGCGGGCGCGATGGTTCCGGGAAAAACGAAGACGTAGAGGCATAGGGACTGAGGATGAGTCCGTGAGCGGGGCGATTGCACGATGGAACCAGGGGAGAAGATTCCGCGTATGAACCCACTATGCCGTGCGCGATTGCATTAAGCTGGAGCGGAACCACCTGCAGTGGGGCAGCCCGCGCCTTTGGCGCGAGGAGGGTGAACGCACGCGATGCCGGGCATCCGTTGGCGGCGCCTGCGGTGCGGCGGACCCCTGGAGATGACGATCGTGGACGCACGCAGCCAGCGGCGCGCGTGGAGGTGAAAGGGCTGGAGCCAGACTGGTCCCAAATCGTCCGCCGCTGCATGGACGGGGACTCCGGCGCATGGGCCGAGATGGTCCGCACGCACCAGAGGCGTGTGTATGGGCTGTGCTACCGCTTTACCGGGAACGCGGCGGACTCGGAAGACCTGACGCAGGAGGTTTTTCTCAGGATTTACTCGAATCTGGGCAGCTTCGATGCCGCGCGGGGCAGCCTGCCGGTGTGGATCACCACCATGACGCGCAACCTGCTGGTGGACAACTTCCGGCGGACGCGGCACCAGCGAGCGACGGGGTCGCTGGACGAGGGGTGGGAGCAAACGGAGGAGTTGAGGCCGATCGACCGGCTGGCGGCCGCGGGGCCGAGTCCGCAGGAGTCGGCGGCGCAGAAGGAGCTGGCCCGGATGGTGCAGGGCGCGCTGGCGAAAGTGAGCGTGGACCTGCGCGAGGCGGTGATTCTGAGGGATTTGCAAGACTTTGATTATAAAGAGATTGCACAAGTGTTAGGTATTCCCGAAGGGACGGTGAAGTCCCGCATCAGCCGGGGCCGTGCGGAACTGGCGCGGCTGTTGGAACGTAATAAGAGGGAGGTGATGTAGCGATGGCAGAGCGCACACATATTCCGGGCTCGCCGGCGTGCGGCGAGTGGGAGACGCTGCTGGCGGACGCGCTGGACGGGCTGCTGAGGCCCGAGGACGAGGCGAAGTTCGCGGCGCACAAGGCCGACTGCCCGGCCTGCGCGGCGCTGTATGAAGAGGCGCGGAAGGGGCGGGAGTGGCTGGAGTTTCTGGCACCCGAGCCGGACGTGCCCGAGGGGCTGCTGGAAAGGATTCTGGCGCATACGGGGCCGGGCCACGCGGCTGCGGCCGGATGGACGGTTGGCGGAGCGCTGCCGGCGGTGGCGGGATCGAGAACGGTTCCTGCATTTGTACCGCCTGTCTGGCAGCAGCCGGGGTTCTTTGCGCGGATGCGCTATGCGATGCAGCCGCGGCTGCTGATGACGGCGGCGATGGCGTTCTTTTCGATTGCGCTGACGCTGAACATGATGGGCGTGCGGCTGACGAGCCTGCGGCTGGCGGACCTGCGGCTGGCGGACCTGCGGCCGAGGACGGTGCGCGCGCATATGGAACGGCAGTTGAACATGGCCTCAGTGCGGATCGTCCGGTACTACGACCATTTGCGGTTTGTGTACGAAGTGGAATCGAGGGTGCGGGAGCTGCGCTACGAGACTGGGGGCGAAGGCAGCGGACGGCCGGGAGAGAATCCGCAGCAACACCAGGGCCAGCCAGCCACACCGGGCGAAACAAGACAGAACCCGGGGCAGACGCCGCGGCGCAACGATGGAGGATGGCGCGCGGACCCTCGGCAGGAACCGGGGAATCCGGCGATGGAGCCGGCGGCGGCCGGGCGCAATGACATCATGGAAACTTCATTTCACTTTCAAGGCAAGAGAATGCAGTCCGGCATCTCTGCAATGCGAGTAAAGGAAAGGAGCAGGGCATGGATTGCGTAAACCATAGCGGCGTGAGTGCGGCCGCCTACTGCCAGAACTGCGGCAAGGCGTTGTGCGGGGAGTGCGTGCGCAAGACGCCCGCGGGCCAGATCTTCTGCGAGCCGTGCTGGATGGCGTGGTCCGCCGCGGCGGGGGCGCAACGGCCGTTTGTACCGCCTCCGCCGGGAGCGCCCAGTCCCGGGCTGGCGGCCTTTCTGGGGCTGATTCCAGGCGTGGGCGCGATGTACAACGGCCAGTTCATCAAGGGGCTGGTGCACATATTCATCTTTGCAGTGCTGGTGAGCGCGGCCGATGTGTACAACGTGTTTGGGTTCTTCATTGCCGGGTGGATTTTCTACCAGGCGTTCGAGGCCTACCACACCGCGAAGGCGCGGCGCGATGGAGAACCATTGCCCGATCCACTGGGACTGAACGACGTGAGCCACTGGTTTGCGCCAGGCGGGCGGATGCACCAAGGAGCGCAACCTGGCGCACAAGCTGGGCCAGTCGCGCCGGGCGTGTGGCCGGCGGGCGGTTACCAGGCGCCACACCAGCCGCCGGGTCAGATGCCGTACGACGCGCCGGGGCAAGGGGCAAATCAGACGCAATACCAAGCACCGTACCAGACTCCGTATCAGGGGCCGTATGCGCCGCCGGGCTATCCGCCGATTCCACCTGTTCCTCCAGTTCCGCCGGTTCCGCCGGCGCATTGGCGGCGGAGGGAACCGATTGGAGCGGTGATCCTGATTGCGCTGGGCCTGCTGTTTCTGCTGGGGCGGTTGGATTGGTTCTCCTGGCATATGTTTGGGTACACCTGGCCGGTGCTGCTGATCGGGCTGGGCGTATGGCTGATCGTGCGGCGCATGCAGGAGACGCAGGGTGGTCCCCAGGGTAATCCGCCCGAGAAGAATGAGCAGGAGAACCGGCAAGGAGGGGAAAAATGAGCCGCTACATTTTGATTCGGCGTTTGCGCGGTCCGGCATTTGTGCTTCTGGTGGGCGTGATTGCGCTGATGGCGCAGGCGAACATTCTTAGCTGGGGCCGGAGCTGGCCGCTGTTCCTAATCGTCGCGGGACTGTTGCTGCTGGCGGAGCGGGCGGCACTGTCCGCGGAAGGCTATCCGCCGTATCCAGGAGGGCCGTGGCAAGGCGGGCCTCAGGGCGCGCCCTATGCGGACGCAATGAATCCCGCGGGACAAGGCGCACAACAGGCGGGAACGGCGATGGTTCCGTCGCCGCCGCATGAGTTGGAAAACGGCGGGAAGGGAGGGCAATCATGAGCAGCGTACCTCCGAATATGCCTCCGGGCGGAGCGCCGCCGCCGTACGATCCGAAGACGCAGTGGCGCGTGTATCGCGAGCAGCAGAAGGCTGCGTGGCGCGCGCAACGCGATGCATGGCGGGCGCAGCGGCACGCGTGGAAGGCGGGCTACGTGGGCGCGTATGGACTGCGCGTGCCATCCGTGGTGGGTCCGGTGATTCTGATTTGCGTGGGCGCGATTGCGCTGCTGATGGTGACCGGACATATCGACTCGGGCGCATTCTGGTCGTGGTATGGGCGGTGGTGGCCGCTGCTGCTGATCGGGGCAGGGCTGGGGCTGCTGGGCGAGTGGGCGCTGGACCTGCGGCGCGCGACGCCGGTGCGGCGCGGCGGCGGGTTCATCGGGATTCTGGTGGTGCTGGCGATTGTGGGCGCAATTGCATCCGCGCACAACCACACCTGGGGGCCGTTCGGGCAGGGATTCGGCGACGACGGCTTCTTTAACGTGTTCGGATTGCCGGAGCACGACAGCGACCAGCCGGTGGACAACCGGCCGATTCCCACGAATGCGTCAATTGAGATCGAGAATCCGCGCGGAGACGTGAGCATTACCGCGGCCGATCAGCCCAACCTGGAGATGCAGGCGCAGGAGATGGCGTATGCCAACTCCGATTCCGAGGCGAAGAAGGTCTTTGACAGCGAAGCCGCGCACGTGACGGTAAGCGGCAGCACGGTGCTGGTGCAGTCGAATGGCAACGACCACGGGCGAGTGAACCTGACGGTCACGGTTCCGCGAACGGCCAAGGTGACGGTGAATGCGGGCAAGGGAGACGTGACGGCATCGGGGCTGGGCGCGGGAATCGACGTGACGGCCGGGCACGGAGACACGCACCTTGACGCGATTTCAGGATCAGTGACGGCGCACTTCTCCAATGACAAGCACGATTTTTCAGCACACCAGGTCAGCGGCGACATCAATGCTACCGGCGACGTCAACGACGTGACTCTCTCCGAGGTTCAAGGACGGATTTCGCTGAACGGCGAAATTTTCGGCGAGCTGCATATCGAAACCGCGGGGATGCAGGTCAGTGTTCACACGCCGTACACCGACGTGCAGATTGCGAGCTTGCCCGGCGACATGACGCTCGATTCCGACAACCTGCGCATGAGCGACGCAAAGGGGCCAGTCCGCGTGGTGACGCGCTCCAAAGACATCGGCCTGAGCGAGATTTATGGCGATATCTACGTCGAAGGCAGTAACGGAACCATCAGCGTGGAGCCCGCGGGAGCCTATGGCGTGGAGGCGAAGAACGACAAGGGCGATATTGAACTGACACTACCACCCGATGCCTCGGCCACAGTGAACGGGCGAACGCACAATGGCGATATCGTGACGGACTTCGCGCTAACGGTGAGCGGCGAGGAGGACAAAACGGTGAGCGGGCGGATCGGTTCGGGCGCGGCGCACATCGTGCTGAGCACGAGCAACGGCGACCTGCACATCAAGAAGGGGCCGGCGTTCCCGGCCGCGGCACCGGCGCCCAATGCGCAGGGTGGAGCGAAGGCGCCGCACCTGAAGAGTTCGAAGGCGCTGCCCCAGCAGCCAGTGACGCAGTAGGCGCTCCTGTTTGCCATTCCCGGGAACGGTTTTTCACTCGAACGAGTCCACACGGCAGGCGCCCCATCGACGATGCGTATCAAAAATGATACACTACATTTTGGCTTCTGAACCAAAACGCCTGCCTGGCCGTTTCTACCGCTCGAATGCGGGCCACGAGCCGGTGCGCGAATGGTTGAAGAGCCTCGAAGCAGAAGATCGAAGGGCGATTGGCGAAGACATTAAGGACGTTGAGTTTTCATGGCCTATTGGGTTGCCGTTGGTTCGTCCACTCGGCCGGGAACTGTGGGAAGTTCGTAGTAGCGTGCCGCGCGGCCGCATGGCGCGGATCGTTTTCTGCATTGCGGACGAGCACCTCGTTTTACTTCACGGCTTCATCAAGAAGACGCAGAAGACTCCGCGATACGAAATCGATCTGGCGCTTAAGCGCAAAAAGGAGGGCTTATGAAAAGGAGCAATATTGGATCGACATTCGATAGTTGGCTCCGCGAGGAAGGCATTTATGAGGAAGTGACAGCGACAGCCCTTAAGCGCGTTCTCGCGAGGCAAGTTGAAGCCGCCATGAAAGAAAAGCAGCTTTCCAAAGCTGAGATGGCGCGGCGGATGCGCACGAGCCGCGCGGCTCTCGACCGGCTGCTCGATCCGGAGTACGACGCCGTGACCCTGAATACGCTGCGCAAAGCGGCGCTGGCCGTAGGCCGTCAGCTTCGGCTCGAACTCGTTTAATTGCGGAATCGCTGCCGATAGTTTTTCGTCTATCTTTCTCTTGATGACACTTTCTGACCGAGGCAGCAGGCGGCTTGTGGGCGGAAGTGCAAAACAGGCGTAGGAGGGTGGATGCTCCCGCGCCTGTTTTTGCGTTTGGCGCAACGAGAGTTGTATGCTCCTGTGCGGGGGGATGTTTCCCCCGGGGGTCAAGCGGGTCATGGCGCACGCACCGGTCAGGGTGATCACCGTGGAGCGGGAATACGGCTCGCACGGCGCGGAGTTTGCGCACGATCTGGCCCAGCATCTGGGTTGGCGTCTGCTGGACTCGGAGCTGGTGGCCGGCGCGGCGCGCATGGCCGGCGTGGATCCCAAGCTGGCGGCCAAGTTCGACGAGCGGCTCGATCCCTGGTACTACCGCTACGGCAGGATTTTCTGGCAGGATCCGCTGTACGCGACAGTGCCCAGCGGCGAGGAACACGTCTTCGATTCCAAACACATGCTGGAGCTGATCCGGCAGGAGATTCTGGATGCGGCCGAGCAGGGCAACTGCGTGCTGGTAGGGCGCGGGTCGGCGTGCGCGCTGGCCAAGCGGCCGGGCTGCTTTCACGTTTTTGTGTACGCCACAGCGAGCGCCAAGAAGGAGTGGTTTGCGCGTGCGTTTCCGCACCAGGCGCAACACGCGGAGCAGCATCTGGCGGCGTTCGACCGGCGCCGCGCCGCGGTGATTCGCAAGTTCTATCAGCAGGAATGGTGCTCGCGCGGACTGTATCACATGCTGCTGAATTCCTGCATCGGGACGGAGGCGATGATCGCCGCCGTCGAATGCTCGGCGGGGCTGTGCGCGGCGAAGCCGGAAAGCGTGGCAAGCTGATCCGTATTCAGACCGCGATGCGCGGGACACGGGGGCCGATGCGCGTGAAGACTTCCCAGGGAATGGTTCCGGCGGCATCGGCGTGGTCGAAGGCGGTGATGGTCTCGCTGCCTTGCGCGCCGAGGAGAACGACTTCGTCGCCGGGTGCGACGCCGGGAATCTCCGTGACGTCAAGAACAATTTGATCCATGCTGACGCGGCCCACGAGGGGCGCGCGCTCACCCGCGACCAGCAGGCTGAAGCGGTTGCCGAGACGGCGGTCGAAGCCGTCGGCGTAGCCCGCGGAGACGAGGGCCAGGCGCAAGGGCTCGGTGGCCACGAAAGTTCCGTTGTAGCCGACGGTGGCGCCTTCAGGAACCGAGCGCACGCCCACGACCGCGGCCTTCCATGCGAGGACAGGCTGGAGCGCGGCGCGGGCGGCGGCGAGGGTGGGCGGCTCGGCGAGAGAGGACGAAACGCCGGGCGGGCTGAAGGGCGGGTCGAAACGAGGGACGAGTCCGTAGAGCGCGAGGCCGGGACGCAGCATGGCCCTCATGCCATGGCGGGCGGCCAGCCCGGCGATGGCGGGGGCCTGACCGGCGAGCAGCGTGGCCGAGGCGCCGACGTTGAGCCATTCGGCAAAAAGGCCGGCTGCCGAGATGCGGCCCATGGCTTCGTCAAGGCGAGCGAGCTGCGCTTGCGTCATCTGGCCGTCGGCTTCGTCGGCGGCGAAGAGATGGGTCATGACACCTTCAAGTCGGAGCGGCGAACCGGGGCCGAAGCAGGCGAAGATGCGGGAGAGATCGCCGAGGCCCGCGCCCTGGCGGCTCATGCCGGTGTCGAGCTCAAGATGGATGGGCACGGAGCCTGATTGCGCTCCGGCGGCGCGCGCGGCGGCTTGCAATTCGTCGAGTTGCCAAGGTTCCCAGGCGACGGGGGTGAGCTGAAATTGAATGGCGGCCGCGGCCTGGCCGGGAAAGACGCCGCCGATGACCAGGACGCTCGCTTCCGGACACAGGGCCCGCGCAACGATGCCCTCTTCCACGCTGGTGACGCCGAGCCAACGGGCGCCGGCACGCACGACGGCCGGAGCGCAGAGAGCGAGCGAGTGGCCGTAGGCGTTGGCCTTGACGATGGCCAGCAACTCGGCGTGAGGAGCGGCCAGGCCGGCGAGAAAACGGAAGTTTTCTTCGAGAGCGCGAGTGCGAATCTCAACCCGGCAGGAGCGCATTGGCATGGGGGGTGGCAAAGATCAGTGTAGCGCGGGGCGGCTTACCTGATGAGCGCGAAGGCGACGACGGTTTCGTCCGGCGATTTGAGCTCGTTGAGCAGTTCGGCTTCGAGCGCGTGCGGGAGGGGCATTTCGCAGGCGGCGACCTGCTCCGGGGTTGCGCCGATGAAGCAGAGTTCGCAATGGCCCAGGCCTTCGGCGCCGTCTGGTCCGGCGGCGCGGATGGGCGGACCGAAGACGCGGCAAGTCATGGGACGCCAGGCGTAGACATCGCAACGGCCGGAGGCAGGGTCGAGGGCGGGGCAAGGGGCGTCGTTGGCGAAGTTATCGAATCGGGCTTGATCGGCGGCGGATGCGCCGAGCGCGCCGGTGACGGGATCGCCGGGGAAGCCGGCGCGATGCTCAACGAGCCAGGCGCGGGCGCGGAGCTCGATGGAGGCGGCAAGCGCGGGATTGGAGGCGCGCAGCGTGGACATGCCGGCGTGGAGGCGCGCGGCGTCGAGGGCGTTGATGGCGAAGGCCGCGTGACAGCACTGCGTGCAACCGATGCGGCAGGCGAGGAGGTTGCCGGCGCGGCGGGCGGCATCGGCGAGCGAGGCATCGACGATCTGGACGAGCTGGGCGTCGCGCGCGGGAAGGGGCATGGGGAAAAGGATAATTCGCCGGGGTGCGATGCGCTTGGTATCCCACCCTAAACGCAAACAACGCGCTTAGGATGGGATACCCCGGCACTTAGCGGATGGGGCGACGCGATTGCGGCGCAATTGCACGGCGGCCTGAGACTGCGTTACCCTTTGCGCGGAGGCTCCCCATGCCCGAATCCCACAGCAGCGTTATAACCGCGCTCCGCTATCGCGACGCTCCGGCAGCGATGGACTGGCTCTGCCAGGTGTTTGGTTTTCAGCGCCACGCGGTGCATCAAGGCCCGGATGGAACCATCGCCCACGCGGAGCTCAAGCTGGACGGCGGGATGATCATGCTGGGCTCGACCAGGGATGACACCTATGGGCGCGGGTTCAGGACTCCGGATGAGCTGGGCGGAGTGGAGACGCGGAGCGCATACATTGTGGTGGCGGACGTGGATGCGGTGTACGCGCGGGCGCAGGCGGCAGGAGCGGTGGTGGTGCGGCCGTTGAAGGACACCGGCTATGGGAGCCGCGAGTTCACGGTGAAAGATCCCGAAGGCCACTCGTGGAGCGTTGGGACCTACGATCCGTGGGCGACGCAGGGATAGGGCGCGGGATGCGGGCAGTGAAACATTTGGGACTTAGGGACGTAGAAACATTGGAATCTACCGTGGTGTCTCTAAAGTTTGTCACATAAATGGCACATCCGAAATGCAGGTCCTTCGACTCCGTTTGGCCCAAATGCGGGCCAAACTCCGCTCAGGATGACTGCTTTGTTTTTTGATGCGAACTTCAGAGACAGTACACTAGGGAGCTGGTAATTCCCCAAATGGAGGTCATGAGATGGCAGTGCAATGCACGCACGTTGGAACGATCAAGAAGGGTGTAAAGCCGAAGACCAAGGGCTGCGAGGAGTGCCTGAAGATGGGCGATACGTGGCTACACCTGCGCATGTGCCTGGAGTGCGGGCACGTGGGCTGCTGCGACTCGTCGAAGAACCGGCACGCGCGGGCGCACTTCCATGAGACAAAGCATCCGCTGATTCAGTCGGCGGAGCGCGGCGAGGATTGGCGGTGGTGCTACGTGGATGAAACGTATCTGTAACAGCGAGTCGGCGAGGCATAGAAGCCGGTTGCTTGGCGCACTGCTAAACTGAAGACCACTTCTTGGCGAGCTTCCCCACTCGAGCCGGACCGCCCCACGAGCACCTTACCTGGCCGTTCGTGTCTGCGCCTGTGAGAGGCTGGGCGCGGCTGCACTGCCGGGGCAGAAGAGGAGTGCGAGCGGCGCTTCAAGTCACCCAACCCAAAACGGCAACCAACCCAATTCCAACAATGGTTACAGCGTGTTTCAAAAATGGTTGCGTAGATTTCCGTTGTCATCCCTCAGGGGCTAAAGCCCTTGTATTTTCCTGCATTTTTCGGCCCGGCTAAAGCCGTGCCCTTGTTACAAAACTTATTTTTCAAACACGCTCCAGAAGCTTCATGGCATGATGATCCGGTAGAGTCTCGGTTTGACGCCGCGTTCCCTCAGGGGCTAAAGCCCTTGTATTTTCCCGCATTTTTCGGCCTGGCTAAAGCCGTGCCCTTGTTACAAAGCTTATTTTTGAAACACGCTCCAGAAGCTTCATGGCATGATTGTCCGGTACAGCCCTATCTGATATATCATGATCGGCAGCCGTTGATGGCAGCCTATTATCTGTATGAGCCAAAACACGGGCCGTGCGGACCCATTCATTGAGGAGACACAGAGAGAGGAGACAGAGAAATGCTGCGCAGAAATTTTCTAGGTAGCCTGATTGGAGCCGCCGCGGGCCTATGGAGAGCGAAGTGGACAGCGATCCCCGCTTTTGCCGCTGCCGAAACTGCAACTGCGGAGGGCTCGCCCGAATTCGAACTGAACGCGAAAGGGATCGGGGTAGAACTGTCGCCGGCGGGCGAGATCGCCGGCGTGATGGCCGGGGGCCGCAAGATGGGCCTCACAGGGCGGACGAGCTTGGCGGGTTGCACGCAAGCCGGCGCCGCCAAAGAGGAAAAACTACCGAACGGCGCGATCCAGTTTACGCGGACTTTCAAGGACAGCGCCTCGGGCCGGAGCCTGACGGCGGTGGATCGCTTCAGCCCGGCAGGCGACAGCGTGCGCTGGGAGATCGAGATTGTCTCCGATGGCAGCCCCTGGACAACGGATATCGTGACCGAGCTGCAGTATCCGGCCACAGCGGCAACCCGCTTTTGGACGGCGTGGTCCGATCCCGTTTGGTCAACCGGGTACGATAGCGCATGCTGCCATACCGACAAGCAGACCGGCGAATGGCGCGATCCGCTCGTGCTGCAGCCGTTGATCGATGCGACCTGGAACTATGGCGGATACGACACGACTCCCGATCATATCGTGTTACCGCTGGCGACGGTCGCCGAGCCGGCGAACGATTCCGCCCTAAGCCTGGTATTTTCGCCGGCGGATGTCATCCTGTGCGGGTCGCGTTTGACCACAACCGCGTCGGGATCGGTCAAGTTTTCCCGCGCGAATTACCGCCTGGGCGGCGGGAAACCGGTTCGCTTTGCAATGAATTTGATCGCGCATGAAGCAGACTGGCGCGGCGGATTGCGATGGATGACGGCCCGCTATGCCGAGTTCTTCGAGCCTCCCAGCCCGAAGGCCGACGCGATGGGCGGTTGCGCCGCCTATTCCGGCGACGAAGGGCCGATCGACGTGGCGAAATACAAGAAAATGGCCTTCAGCGTCAATTGGAAGCTCGACGACGATATGGCCTACATGGGCATGTTCCTGCCGCCGGTCACCAGTTCCGATGAAACATGGGAGCGGTCGTGGGCGTACGAAGCGGATAACCCCAACAAGCCGCACCTGACCAGCGCACGCAAGATGAACGACTATGGCCGCTATCTAAAGGACAATGGCTTTTACCTGCTGGATTATTTCAACGTATTCAACTTTGGCGACGACCAGAAACGGGAAAAAGCCGACGCTCCCTTGTGGCAAAGGGCCAGCGCGTTTCTCGCCGCCAACTTTCCTAACGCGCGGTTACGCTCTAACCATAATGCCCTTGATTGCGACGACCCCGGGTATCAGAAGTTCCTTCTGGAGCAGGTGGACCGGGACATTCGATGGCTCCCCGATTCGGCCGGCATCTGTATCGATAACACTTACTTTATGTTCGATAACAACAGCGATGCCGACGACGGCGTGAGCTGGGTCAAGGGCGGGGCCGCGCGGGCGCTGTGCATTTCGTGGAACCGTCTTTTTGACAAGGCTGCCCCAAAGATGCGCGCGGCCGGCAAGGTGGTTTTCGCCAGTACGATCTTTGCGCGCTTCGACGTCTACCGCCAAATCGACGGCTTCTACGCCGAATTCGGATACGACGGGCGTGGGCTGAACAGCACCGCGCTGATGGGCTTGAGGAAGCCGGTGATGGTGTGGACCTACAACGAGAGCCTCTTCCGCACCGACCCCGATACGTTTTTCCAGCGTCATCTGCTCATGGGAGCCTACCCGACCGCGCCCTATCCCTGGAACAACCACTGCATCCTCCCCGATACGAAGTGGGAAAATTGGGGCGCCGATCTTGCGCAGGAAAATCAAGATGGCACACGCGGCTTTTATTACAAATACGGCTCGCTCTTCGAGCGGGATACCGCGCACCTGTGGATGGAGACGGAAAAGTATTATCTGGCTTACGGCCCGTTGATGGGCGCGATGCGCGGGAAGAAATGGGTTCTAGCGCCGCATTGCGTCGAAGTTACCGATGGCGCCGCAAAGGCTAACTTGTTCCAGGTCCCCGGCGGCTACGCGATGCCGGTCTGCTTTGGGGGGAAGGCCGACTTTGCGGAAGTTATTCTCAGAAATGTTCCGGGCATCGACAACTTGAAATCTTCCGTGATTCATCCTGACGCCGAGACTGCCGTTGCTGCAACGGTTCTGCTGAAGGACAAGGAAGGTGCGCTCATCCTGCGTGTCCCGCTCCGTAACGGGTGCGCGATGGTGACCTTCCAGGCATGAGAGAGGAAACTAGCTCGATAGCAGTATTTGCGTGAGAAGCGGAAGGCGCTTGTTGGGCACTCGTTGCGCAACGGGACCTCAAGGCATTTCTCCCAATCCTGTAGAGTGCCCGATTCTCTAGAAGGTTGCCGCTCACTGGGGTTCGCGTCAACTTTTCGGTCTTGAATCCCTATATACCATTGGGAGAAATGCGTTAGTGGGCGCGGGCGCGCGCGCGGGGTGCGCGATTGCGCTCGAAGAGGATGCGCAGGCCGTCGAGAGTGAGCAGGTCGTCGATCTCCTGAATGTAGCGCGAATCGGCGGCGATCATGCGGGCCAGGCCGCCGCTGGCAACGATGCGCGGCGGATGGCTGGGATCGGCGCCAAGCTCGGCAAGAATTCGCTCGATGATGCCGTCGACAAGGCCGATGTAGCCGAAGTAGAGGCCGCTCTCAAGGTGCGCGACGGTGTTGGTGCCGATGACCTTCGCAGGGCGCTTGATGTCGACGCGGCTGAGGCGGGCGGCGCGGTTGAAGAGGGCATCGGCGCTCAAGCCGAGGCCGGGCGCGATGGCGCCGCCGAGATACTCGCCGCGGGCCGAGATGACTTCAAACTTGGTGGCGGTGCCGAAATTGACCACGATGCATGGGCCGCCGTAGCGCTCGTAGGCGGCGATACAGTCGCACAGGCGGTCGGCGCCGAGTTCGGCAGGGTTGTCGATGAGCAGCGTCATGCCGGTCTTGATGCCCGGCTCAACGAACATGGGCTCGACGTGGAAGTAGGTTTCGCAAACCTGGCGAAGGGTGGAGTCGACGGGCGGCACGACCGACGCGATGACGATGTCGGTGACCTGGCTGGGCGCCATGCCGTGCATCTCGAAGAGATTCACAAAGAAGACGCCGTACTCGTCGACGGTTTGGGTGCGATGCGAGGTGACACGCCAGTGGGCGGCGAGCTCCGGCTTGCTACCGTCCAGGCGGTAGAGGCCGAGGGTGGTATTCGTGTTGCCGACATCGAGAGCGAGCAGCATTCCTTTTTTGAGCTCCTAATTTCTAGCTGTCAGCCATCAGCCTTCAGCTTTCAGCTCTTCGTGCCGAAACGAAAATGGCAACCTGACCCGGAAAAGGCTAGAAGCTAGCGGCTAGAAGCTAGCAACTGCCTTTTGCGGCGCGGAGACCGCCGGTTCGCACGGTGATGAGCCCATCCGCGGATTCGACGCGGAGGAATCCATTCTCGTCGAGGCCGGCGGTAATGCCCTTGCAGGATTGCGGGCCATGCACCTGGACGCTGCGGCCGCGAATCCAGGTGGAAGCCTGCTCCACACGCGCGGAAATCAATTTGGCCGCCTCCGCATTGGCCAATGCGAGAGCCTCACGCTCCAGAGATTGTAGCAGGGCCACGAGGAGCGCCTGGCGTGAGATGCGCTGGCCCGATTCCAGATCGAGGGAGGTGGCAGGCGACGCAAGGCCGGGAGGGAAAGCGCGCCGATGCACGTTGATGCCGATGCCAACGACGGCGAAGGCAACGGAGCCGGCGCGTGCGATTTCGTGCTGCGCGGATGCAGTTTGCGATTCGACAAGAATGCCGCCGGCTTTGCGCGGGCCGAGGAGGAGATCGTTGGGCCAGCGCAGGTCAACGATGAGGCCGGAGACGGCGCGGATGGCCGCGGCGGCGGCGAGGCCGGCGGCCAGCGGCAACAGCGGCAGGCGCGCGGCGGGAAATTGCGGGCGAAGAAGGACACTCGCGTAGAGCCCCTCGCCGGCCGAGGAGATCCAGCCGTGATGGCCACGGCCGCGGCCGGCCAACTGCTCCTCGGCCAGGAAGACCGAGCCGTGCGGCCCGCCGCGGCGAGCGGCGGCCAGGGCGTCGGAGTTGGTGGAACCGGTGGCGCGGACAAAGTGCAGCTTGCCGGCGAAGAACGTGGATGCGAGGGCGGCTTCGAGGGCTGCGAGATCGTACATGAAATCCTTGGCCGTGGGTGGTCGAGGCGGTTGAGATTGCCTGCCCTAAAGTCCCTCGCCCTGAAAACCGTGGCTGATTTTGACGTTTTCCTGTCCCGGCTCTGCGTAAATCGACATGGAGATGTCGGCGGCGCGGGCGGAGTGGGTGAGCGCGCCGACGCTGATGAAGTCGACGCCGGTCTCGGCGTAGGCGCGGACGTTTTCGAGCGCGATGCCGCCGGAAGCTTCGGTGGGGATCCAGCGGCCGGCTTCTTTCCCGCTTTCCTTCCCGGTTTCCTTTTTGATGCGCGCGATGGAGCGGCGGACCTCGGCGGGGGACATGTTGTCGAGCAGAATCGCTTCGGCGCCGTAGGCGAGAGCTTCGTCGAGTTCCTGCGCGGTGCGCACCTCGACCTGGACGCGCTGCGGAGGCTTGCGCTGAGCGAGCGCGCGCTGGAGAACCGCCGCGATGCCGCCGCCGAGGGCGATGTGGTTGTTCTTGATGAGAATGCCGGAGGCGAGATCGATGCGATGATTGGCGCCGCCGCCGCAGAGGACGGCGTATTTCTCGAGGGCGCGCAGGCCGGGAACGGTCTTGCGCGTGTCGAGGACGCGGGCGTGGGTTCCCCCCGGCGTGTTTTGGATGGCGTCGGCGTATTTGCGGGTGAGGGTGGCGATGCCGCTCAAGTGCTGGAGAAGGTTGAGGATGACGCGCTCGCAACTGAGCAGCACGCGGGCATTGTGGCGAATGACGGCGATGACCTGGCCGGGATGGACGCGGACGCCGTCGAAGATTTCGGGATGGCTGACGACCTCGAAGCGGGTTTGCGCCTCGGGGCTCGGATCGAGCCGGGCGTAGATCTCAAAGAAGCGCGGGATGGCGCCGAGGCCGACGACGACCAACTCTTCGCGGGCGATGATGGAGCCGGCGGCGCGGAGATTGGCATCGATGGTGAGATGCGTGGTGGCGTCGCGGGCGGCCTGGTCCTCCAGCAGCGCCTGCTCCAGCAATGCGTCGATGCGGTGGCTCTTCCAATCCATAGAAAACAGCTTTCAGCTTTCAGCCTTCAGCTCTCAGCTTTCAGCAAATCGTGCATCACCCCCGGCTGTCATCCTGAGCGGAGTCCGCCGCGTCGGACGCAGTCGAAGGATCTGCGGTTGTTCTTTGTTCGCTCTCTCATTCCCCCGGCAGCGCGGCCAAAGCGGCGCGGGCTTTTTCAAGCAGGAGGCGGGTTTCGGCTTCCTGCTTTTTAAGGCCTTCGACTACGTGCGTGGGGGCCTTGGCCAAAAAGCCTTCGTTGCCCAGTTGACGCTCGGCTGCTGCCAAGCCTTTTTCATACCTGGCGATATCCTTTGTCAAGCGCTCGCGTTCGGCGGGGATGTCGGGAGGCTTTTGGCCAGCGAGCTGCACATCTACGCCAAGACTTGACCGCATATTTGCTCCAGTAAGCGGCGTATCGCAGAATTCAATTTCAGATACCTTGGCCAGGTGCTCAATGATGTTGTGGTTGTTCACAAACACATTCCGTCGCTCTTCATTGACAAAGCCATAGCTATGAACCCTGACTGGAACAGTCTCCCTTTCTCCCCACCCGGTCTCCTTACGAAGCGCGCGTATATCGACAATGAGACTCTGCAATGCTTCCATCTCGATTTGCGCTCTCAAGTGGATTTGGCTCGTTGGCGGATAACTCATTAAAGCGACCGATTTCTTCGGCGGATCGCCGCCGTAGACCACGTGCCATAATTGTTCGGTCAAAAACGGCATGAAAGGCGAGAGCAGCCGCAGCGACGCCTCGAAGACACTGAGCAGCGTTGTAAGCGCTGCCCTGATCCTGTCTTTGTCGGCGTTCTCGGGGAAATCCAGGCGGAGTTTGACGATTTCGAGATACCAATCGCAGAAACTGCCCCAGAAGAATTGATAGATCGCGCTCGCAGCGTCGTCGAAGCGATAGTTTTCGAGCGCGTTATTCACTTTGCTCGCAGCGGAATGAAACTCGGCGATGATCCAGCGATCTTCCAATGGTGCATCATTGCCAACCATAGGCAACAACGGCAGAGACGTTGGATTGACGGTAATCCCGACTTCCGCGGCGCGGTCCACGTTCATGAAGATGAATCTTGCAGCGTTCCAGATCTTGTTGGCGAAGGCGCGGTAGCCTTCGGTGCGGGCCACGTTGAAGGCGATGTCGGTGCCGGGCGAGGCCATGGAGGCCAGCGTGAAGCGCACGGCATCGGTTCCGTACTGCTTGACGATCTCGATGGGGTCGATGACGTTGCCCTTGGTCTTGGACATTTTCTCGCGGTTGGCGTCGCGGACGAGGGCGTGGATGTAGACCTCTTTGAACGGGACGGACTCGGCGAGAGTCCGAGGCCGCAGGCTCCCATCCGCCTCCTTCACGGGCACTTCGCCCGAGAACCAGCAGCCGAGCATGATCATGCGCGCGACCCAGAAGAAGAGGATATCGAAGCCGGTGACGAGGAGCGAGGTGGGGTAGAAGGCGTCGAAATCGGCGCGGGCTTTCGCCGCTTCCCAGGTCCAGAATCGGGACCTGGGGCACCCGCTTCTGCTTGAGAATCGGGCCCTCCATCCCGCCCGCCGGAAGAAACAACCGCAGATCCTTCGACTCGGTCGCCCGCCCCGGCGGACGACCTTCGCTCAGGATGACAATCGATGTTTGCTCGCTCAGGATGACAGGATGAGTTAGTGCTCAGGTTGGGCCAGCCGAAGACGGAGACGGGCAGAAGGCCGGAGGAGAACCAGGTGTCGAGGACGTCGGTCTCCTGCGTGATTTGATTTGAACCGCAGTGGGCGCAGACGGTGGGGTCAGCGTTTGAGTTGGGCTGGGGGACGGTGATCTTGTGGCAGACCTGGCAGTGCCAGGCGGGAATGCGATGGCCCCACCAGAGCTGGCGCGAGATGCACCAGTCGTGGATGTTGGTCATCCACTCGAGGTAGATCTTTTCGTAATTCTCCGGCGTGAAGCGGATGGCTTTGTTGCCATCGGCATCTGGCTTTACGGCGGCGATGGCGAGTTCCGCCATGGATGCGCCGCCGGTATCGGGCTTTTTGTTGACGGCGATGAACCACTGCGTGGAGAGGCGCGGCTCGATGACGGTTTTGCAGCGGTCGCAATGGCCGACGTTGTTGGTGTAGTCCTTGACCGCGGCCAAAAGCCCCTGCTCTTCCAGGTCGTGGACGATGCGCTTGCGGGCGACGTAGCGGTCGAGGCCGGCGTAAGCGCCGCCTTCGGAGTTGATGTGGGCGCGGTCGTCCATGACGTTGATGGGGAGGAGATGATGGCGCTCTGCGAGGGCGAAGTCGTTGGGATCGTGCGCGGGCGTGACCTTGACGGCGCCGGTGCCGAAGTCGCGGCTGACCCAGGGATCAACAACGATGGGGATCTCGCGATTCATCAATGGCAGGCGCAGCTTTTTGCCGTGGAGATGGAGGTAGCGCTCGTCCTCGGGGTGAATGGCGACGGCGGTGTCGCCGAGCATGGTTTCGGGGCGGGTGGTGGCAACAGTCAAGAACTCGCCGGTTTCTTTGCCGCCGTCGCCGAGCACCGGATAGCGGATCTCCCAGAGATGGCCTTTTTGTTCCTGGTGGACGACTTCGAGATCGCTGATGGCGGTTTGGCAGCGCGGACACCAGTTGACGATGTACGCGCCGCGGTAGATGAGGCCCTGATGGTAGAGGCGGACAAAGGCTTCGCGCACGGCAAGGGAGCGGGGCTCGTCCATGGTGAAGTACTCGCGGCTCCAGTCGACGGAGACGCCGAGGCGCTTCATCTGCTCGAGGATGGCTCCGCCGTAGTGACGCCGCCACTGCCATACGCGCTCGACGAAGGCCTCGCGGCCGAGCTTCTGGCGCGAGCTGCCTTCCGTGGCGAGCTGGCGCTCGACCATCATCTGCGTGGCGATGCCGGCGTGGTCGGTGCCGGGAAGCCAGAGGGCGCGGCGGCCGCTCATGCGGCGCCAGCGGGTGAGGATGTCCATCTCCGTCTGGTTGAGCATGTGGCCCATGTGCAGACGGCCCGTGACGTTGGGCGGAGGCAGCAGGATGGTGAAGGCGGACTGGCCACCGGACTCGTGAACGGGGCGTTGGCTTTGGACAGAAGTTGCCGCCGGATCGGGTGTGGAAACAGCGAACAGATTTTCGCGGACCCAGCAACCGGCCCAATGATCTTCAATGGCGGTGGGGTCGTAGGCTTTGGGCAGGTCGTGAGGCATGGTTCTGTTCGGCGAGGCCCCGGCAGTTTCGGGAAAAGACCCGTGAAACCAGGGGCTTTCAGACGTTGGGGGCCATGTTTCAGGTTAGCAGATTACAGCGATGGACAGGTCCGCGCCAACGCGGGCGGAGGCGGTGGAAACGCTCAACGAAAAGGGCCGCACTCGATGGGAACGCGGCCCTTTGAGCTTTGAACCTGATTTGTTCTAGAACGGGTTGAGCTTGCCGAGGCCCTTCTTCTTTTTCTTTTTGCTGGAGGACTCGTCGCTCAGGTCGGTCTTGGGCTTCTTTTGTTTTTCATTCTCAGCGGTGGTGGGCTGAGCCGGGTTCGCGCCGGGCTTAATGTCGTTGATCTGGAGGGGCGCCTCGGCGGGCTTTTCCGCGACCGGCAGAGCCGTGTTGGAGGGGCCGACCGGCGTTACCAAAGCGTTGGGATCGGCCTGCGCGGCGCCGCCGGGGGTTTGGCCGGCGCTGGCGGGGGCCTGAGCCTCGCTATTGGGCGCACTCACCACTTCCACACCGACGCCGGTGCCTTCAGCGGGAGCCTGCATTTGCAACGGGGCCGTCGAGGGTTGATCGCTACGCGGCGGCTCGTTGGGACCGGTGGGCGTGACGGCAGCGGCCGGCGCCGGCGGCTTGCCGGCGTTTACAGCCTCCTGAAACATGGTCCTGTTTTCCTGAGAGACTTGGGGAGCAAGAGTACGCGTGGGATCTTCGAGAGTAGGCTCGCCGACATGCACGGCCTCAACCATGGTGGGGCCGCGCTTGATGATATCGAGCGTCTTGTCAGTAAAGTGCAGGGGCTGGCGGCTGCGCTCTTCGGCGTCGCTTTCTGCGATGGCAGCGCCGGTGGGCTCGGGGACAGGGCGGTTCATGGCTACGAGCCGGTCGCGGGCATCCTCCACATGGGGCGCCATGGGATAGCGCGAGATCACCTTGTCGTAGGCCGCAGCGGCCTTGTCTTCGTAGATGGCGCGGAGACGCTCTTTGATGGCGCCGGGCAGGCCGCGAGCAATACTGACGCTGTGCGCCTGGCCTGCATAAGCGTCGCCGATGCCGATCAGCACCTGGTCGCTCTTTGAATAGAGGGGATAGGAATCGGCCACGGTTTGCAGGCGGGCGATGGCGGCGACATAATCTTCGCGGCTCTCGTAGTAACTGCCGATCTGGAACTCGCGCTCGGCCAGAACCTCCTGCACGTCGCGCAGCTTCTGCTTGGCGCGCGGAACGAGGCTCGAATCCGGGAACATGTTGATCATCTCCCGGTATTCCTTCTCGGCTTGCTGGACGTTGGTGAAGTCGCGATCGGGCTTCTCCATCTGCTGGTAGTAGATGTCAGCCACCTTCATCTTGGCTTCGGCAGCCTCGGGCGCGTTGGGGAAGAAGGTGATGAAGTCCTCGTACTCGGCCTCGGCCTGGGTGAGAGCCGCGGAGCCGCCCTCCTTGAACCAGGTGTCGCCGACCGAGAGCTTGGCTCTCATGCGGTATTCCGACTCGGGATAGGTGTTGAGCAGGGTCTGCAGATCGAGGCGGGCCACGTCGTAACGGCCTTTCTTCATGGCCACCATCGCCTTGTCGTAGAGCCCTTTGTCGGGCTGCTTGGATTGCAGGCCGGCGAGCGGGTTGGCGTTCAGATCGTAGGCCTTCTTTGGCTTCTTCTTGGTGCGGGCATCGGCCGAAACCCCACCCAGAAACAACACGGCAAGTGCGACAGCGACGATCTTGAGAGACAACCGATTCATACCACCTCTTGGAAGGAGGCCCTGGGGGGAGGGCCATCCGCTGCATACATGCGCTATTGCGGCAATTCCAGGATCGGCAGCGAACATTCCGTTGCGTTCAAGGCGGATTCTTACTGAGGAAGAATCCACTTGGCGACCACGACTTACTTGCGACCAATCCGAGAAATGCTATTCAGTGAATTTTACTCTTCCCGCCCGCCGCCTGGCTGGCCATGACCCGATCGGCGGCCTCACGAGCGGCGGCCAGCAGGGCGCGCGCATCGCGCTCCGGCTGCCCGGCGCCGAAAACGGCACTCCCCGCGACGAGCAGATCCGCACCCGCTTGGACGATTGGCGCCACCGTGTCGTGAGCCACGCCGCCGTCCACCTCAATTTTAAATGCCAGGCCAAGCTCTTGCCGGATTTCCGCCAGGCGGCGGATCTTTTCGAGCGAGAAGGGGATAAACTCCTGTCCGGCGAAGCCGGGATTGACGCTCATGACGAGCACGTGATGGACCATGGGGAGTATGTCCACAATAAGGTCGACGCGCGTGGCGGGGTTGAGAACCACGCCGGGCTTCATGCCGTGGTGAAGAATCATCTGGAGCGAGCGGTGCAGGTGCGGACAGGTCTCGTAGTGGACGCTGAGCCAGTTGGCTCCCGCGTCGGCAAAGGCGGCGATGAATTCGTTGGGGTTATCGATCATCAGGTGGCAGTCGAGGGGCAGGCGGGTGGCCTTGCGCAGGCTGGCCACCACGGGCGGGCCGAAGGTCATGTTGGGGACGAAGTGGCCGTCCATGACATCGACGTGGAGGGCCGTGCCGCCGCCGCGCTCGACCGCGGCGATCTGATCGGCCAGGTGGGCAAAATCCGCAGAGAGGACGGAGGGCAGCAGCTCAACCATGGGATTCGTGTGGAACTCCTTGCGGGGACAGTGTATCAGCGGGAGCGGGGGTTTGTGGCGGATGAAGCCGCTAAGAAACGGAAGACTTCAACTTCTCGACTGCCACGCGGCCCACGCCGCGGAGGATGGCTTTGATCGGCCAGCGGTCTTCGGCGTCGGGGAAGAAGATTTCGCCCGTGCGGCGAGCCTCGGGACGGTAGTACCAGCGCTTGAGGAGAGCGAGATGAGCCTGGCGGAGGGTGGCCGAGGGCGGTATTGCGGACGAGGAGAGCTCGGCGAGGGCGGCTTCGAGGCGGGATTCGAGAACGCCGCGAGGGAGCTTTGCGGGCGCGATGTTTCCCTCAGGGGCTAAAGCCCCATCATCTATGGGGTCGCTTTCGGCACGACTAAAGTCGTGCCCTTTCAAAACTTCACCTGAGGCGTCAAGGCCGGTTTTCTCTCCCTCGTTTCCTTGGTCCCTTGTTCCCTGCTCTTCTGATCTCTGATCCCTGATCCCTGTTCCCCGTTTTTCTGTTCTCTGCTCTTCCGGGATGGGTTCGATGGCCAGAGGTTGGGCGAAGAGCGAGGTCGAGGTGGTGTTTTCGTTCTGGATTCTCATGCCGAGGGTGGAGAAGGCGGCGGGGCCGCGGAGACGGCCATTTTCAAAGAGAAAGACGGCGACTTCGCCGGGGTTGGCGGAGGCCTGCAGAATGACGGCGCGCAGGCGGCTCAAGGGGCGAACGAGCTCGGCGGCGAGGGCGCACACGGCTTCGACGCGCTGCGCCTGAGCGTGGAGCGCGGCGGCGGATTCGAATTCGAGATTTGCCGAGGCGTGGTCGCGCTGGGCGCGGAGGGCGACGAGGCGGCTCTCGCCACGCGTGGAGAGAAAGCTCTCGACGGCTACGGATTCTTCGGCGTAGCGCTCGTCGCTGCAGCCCTTGTAGCAGGGGGCGAGGCACATCTTCATCTCGGAGTAGACGCAGCCGGGATAGCTCGGGTCGGGGGCGAGCTCGAAGGTGCAGCGGCGCAGGAGAAAGAGCTTGAGCATTTCTTCGGCGTAGCGCTCGGCGGCGGCGCGCGAGGGAAACGGCCCGTAGGCCCAATCGGCTTCGCGCAGGCTGGGACGGCAGGTGACGGTGAGGCGCGGATAGGGATTGCCGCCGAGAAAGCGCACAAAGGCCGGGTGGCGCAGGTGCATGCGTTCGAGGCACTTCGCGCCGTATACCTTTTGGACGAGTTCAAACTGAATCAGCAGCGACTCGAATTCGGAGCCGGTGAAGCGCCATGCGATGCGGCGGACTAGGCCGGCAAGTTGCAGGCGGCGCGGGTGTTGAGGCGAGGGCTCAAGCAGGCGAGCGAGTCTCGAACGAAGGTTGGGCGTGCGGCCGATGTAGGGCTCGGCGCGAGAGTCGGAGCCGTAGAGCGCAAACACGGCGGGCGATGGCGGCAGTTGGGAGAGCGCGGCTTTGGGGTTGGCCGGGTCGAAGGGTAGAGATTGGAGCTCGGGCGGCACGGGCCGTGGTCACCTCGCTTGGAGCGCGTTCAGAGTGATTGTACGGCGCGGCGCGAGGAGGGGACGCCGCGTTCGATTTGGCGGGAGGGCGATGGCTTTGGAAATTTAGGCGCTTCTGAGTGACGAAAAGCGAATACGGCTAGCACCAGAGGCTTCTATTTTGTTAAGTCGACTAGCCTGAGTTGTTCAGGTTCGGCGAGAATCTTATTAAGGAGGTCGCTCCCGCTGACCTCCTCGTATCGTGAGGCGAGACGTTCCCTAAGCCGGAATAGCCTCCGGTTTGCTTGCCGCACCAATTGGTTGTAAGTCGCGACCTCGATTTTTGCTCGATTCCCAATTTCCCGCCGTGGTTCAACATACTGTGAGATCTTGTGACCAACTACGAAAGCACGGAAGTGCGGCTCTCCCTCAATCAGGCCGCTCTTGAGGAAATCCTCAACATAGTTCGTCGCTTGGTTCACGTGCTCCCTTGTGATTTCCATCGCTCCGCGCTTGAGTTCAATAAGCAAGACCTGGTTCATCGCGGGAAGCGCAGATTCCTCAACCCGTTCAGTCGCAAAGCCTGAGACCGTCGCATCGCCGAGTACCAGAAGGTCCGCCCGTTTTCGAGGATTTTGGATATCGTCGCCCATTAGTCGCTTCCCGAAAATCTCGCGCATGGCCGTGCTCAAAGTCACATTGGAAACATACTCCGGCGTGTCAAACTCAATACCAAACAGCCATCTTGATTCGGTGACCAGGGGATGCAGAGCGTGGAGTTCGTCAGCACGTAAATCGGCTGAGAGTTTTTCAATCGCCTCCGCTACCCTTAGACGACGATCCAATTCGTCAAGGACCGTCAACGCGTCCCTTACAGTCCATTCGCCTAGGAGCCGGTCAAGCCCTGCAACGTCCTCCTCGGATAGGCGGGCAATCTTTTCGAGAAGCGAGGCCCCAGTGCGTGTCTTTTCGAGTTCAATTACGCCTTGAACCGCCGCAGAGAGGCTATCGGTGCGAATCGTCGGCTGGGATTTTGTGACTGAGCTGACGAATTCTTGAATTTCCATCTTTGCCGACGGCCGTAGAGTCCTGAGCTCGTGAGCGTGCTCCCTTAGCACGACTTCGGTGGTATCTTGAACGAAATCCGCCGAGATTTCAGTAAACACCTGTTGGACGTACTCTGAAACGGCATCGAGCAGTGCATCGACTCGGGCACTCTTCTTGAAGCCCGTCCAATCGGGTGACACATCATCGAAAAGATCATCCGATTTAATGATGACTGTGTAACGCTTTGCAATCCGCGTCCGACCATCTAGAAACACCTTACCTTGCGCGACCCATCCCGGGTCGCCAACGAGACGGCCGCCGACCCAAAACGCGACGCCCTGGTATTGCGTGTTCTTAGCCGACCGTGTCGAATCAACGAAAAACGCTTCTACCCTGCACCCTTCGGCAAATTCGAGAATTTTCTGATTTACAAGCCCTTCATGCTCCGCGAGCGGGATTGACCTGCTGTTCACGATCACGCTGAACTGCGGGTCATGAAGGAAGCGCGCCGACAAAACGGTCGCTATGCGTTCGGCAGATGGAAGGTTCCTTACAACGCACGCCCGTAGGGTGGTGCCATGACCCCCAGCAGAGCAGGTGTCTTGTCTTGCTATCCGAAAAGGGTCTTTGCCGCTAGTCGTTTCCACAACGAACGTCGACTGAATTCCGTTACAGCGTGTCAGAACCTCATACTCGGATGCGAAGCAAAGCATACCGTGCCGGCCTACTCCGTTTCGACCGTAGGCCGGCCGTTTAGAGTTTGTGCGCTCGGGTGGAAATTCTGCGAACAAACCCTGATTCCTTACTCTGTCATAGCCCAGTGTCATCCATTTCTTTGCGAAGCCCTCGGGTGACATGCCCGTTCCATCGTCCTCGATGGTCAGTAGTTCGCCGAGTGCCTCTGGGATGGCAATCTCGACTCGTGAAGCCCCTGCGTCCCATGCGTTCGCAACAAGTTCAGTTAGAGCAACTTCAGGGGTGTTGGCGATGGCTCCTAACGTCCTGCGGAGGAAATCCTGCTCAAAAAGGCATCCCTGCCCTATGTGCGCTTTTGCGGAAACCCTTCTCCGACTTGCCATAGCGGCCTCTCAATCATTGGAATCCTATAGAGAATGATACTCGGTGTTTCCAGCGAACATGGATTGGCGAAGGGTGGGTTATGACTGGCTATCACCTGCAGCGGCTTTTCGGAGACCCGCGAAAGCTGGTATGCTGCGGGCGCTACAGAAAAGCGATTTATGGCTGTGGAGGAACGCGGCGATGTGGTTCCTGGGAATGGATGTAGGGACGGGCGGGACGCGGGCAGTGATTGTGGATGGCGCGGGGAAGCTGATGGGAGCGGCATCGAGCGAGCACGCGCCGTTCCGCGCCGAGCATCCGGGATGGGCGGAGCAGGATCCAGAGGACTGGTGGCGCGCGGCACAGGAGGCGATTCGCGGGGCGATCGCGAGCACGCCGGAGCCGCGGGAACCGATTGCGGCGATTGCCCTGACCGGGCAGATGCACGGCGCGGTGATGCTGGACGAAGCGGGCGCGGTGCTGCGGCCGTCGCTGATCTGGTGCGACACGCGGACACAACCCGAGTGCGACTGGCTGACGCAGACGATCGGGTACGAGAGGCTGATCGAGCTCACCTGCAATCCCGCCCTGCCCAACTTTACGCTGACCAAGCTGCTGTGGGTGAAGTGGCACCAGCCGGAGATCTTCGCGAAGATCCGCCACGTGATGTGCCCCAAGGACTACGTGCGCTACCGGCTGACGGGCGAGTTCGCGATCGACGTGCAGGAGGCGAGCGGGACACTGCTGCTGGACGTGACGCACCGGCGGTGGTCGCGCGAGGTGGCCGAGGCGGCGGGGATCGAGAGCTGCTGGCTGCCCAGGGTATACGAGTCGCCGGAGATTTGCGCGCGGGTGAGCGAGAAGGCTGCGGGATTGACCGGACTGAAGGCGGGAACGCCGGTGGCGGCGGGCGCGGGCGACCAGGGCGCGGGCGCGGTGGGCATGGGAATCCTGCAGCCGGGAAGCGTGTCAGCGACGATCGGGACTTCGGGGGTGGTGTTCGCGGCGACGGCCGAGCCGACCAAGGATCCGAAGGGACGGCTGCACACGTTTTGCCATGCCGTGCCGGGATTGTGGCACGTGATGGGCGTGACGCAGAGCGCGGGCTTGAGCCTGCACTGGCTGCGGGGGACGTTTTTTGCGGGCCAAAGCTACGACGCGATGAGCGAGGCGGCGGCGAAGGTTCCCGCGGGGAGCGAGGGACTGGAATGGGCGCCGTATCTGCTGGGCGAGAGGACGCCGCACCTCGATCCGGAGGTGCGGGCGGCGTTTGCGGGCATCGGCGCGCAGCACACGGCGGCGCACTTTGTGAGGGCGGTGCTCGAAGGCGTGGCCTACTCTCTCGAAGACACGTTTGCGCTATTCCGCGAGCTGGGGATTCCGGTGACGGGCATTCGCCTGGGCGGGGGCGGAGCGCGCGGCGCTCTGTGGCGGAAGATTCAGGCGGGCGTCTACGGGCACGCAGTGGAGGTGCTCGCAGCCGAGGAGGGCGGCGCATTTGGATGCGCGCTGATGGCCGGTGTGGGCGCGGGACACTGGAAGAACCTGGACGAGGCGTGCGGGCAGGCGATCGAGGTGGCGCAGCGGATTGAGCCGGACGCCAAGGATGTGGCGGCGTACAAGGCCGGGTATGCGCGGTGGAGGAAGCTGTATCCGGCGCTGCGGGGACTAAGAAACTAGGTTTCAGGGGTCAGGGGTCAGGGGTCAGAAAACGCCGCTTACGCGCCGGCAACAACAAAGTCGGCGAAGGTGAAGCCGTCGCGGGTGACGATTTCGCCGGTTGTGAGCGGGAGCGGGGCGGAGAACATGGGCCCGGCGTAGACGCAGGTGTGAAACTCGCCGCGCTCGCCGCAAGGGTCTGCCTGGGGCGGAAGATCGCGTAAAAAACCCTCATCGAATTCGCGGCCGGCGAAGGCGGCGGGGAGCTGCATTGTGTCGACGCAGGAGATGCGGGCGCGCAGGCCGGCGGCGATCATCTCGCGCGCGAGCGCGCCGGTGGGAAGCTGCCAGAGCGGGAAGAGCGGCTCGAGTCCGGTGGGCGCAAGCTGGCGCACGCGATAGGCGCGAACGTCTTCAAGGAAGAGATCGCCGAAGGCGACGGCCTGGATGCCTTCGCGAATGGCGCGTTCGCAGGTTTCGGCCATGCGCTGCTCATAGACTTCATTGGGACAGGGCCATGGAAGCGGGACGATCCAGAGCGGGAGCCCGGCGGCGGCAGCCTGTGCTTCGAGGACCGCGCGGCGAACGCCGTGCATGGCCACGCGATCGAACTCGGAGTTGAGGGTGGTGAGAAGGCCGCAAATTTCGATGGCCGGATCGCGGCGGAGGGCATGGAGTGTCCATGCGCTGTCTTTGCCGCTGCTCCAGGAGAGAAGGAGGCGCTTCATAAAACGATGATAGCGGCTGCAAGGCGCGGGAGCGGAAACCGCCGCGGGCAACGCCACGCCTATAATCGGACCGGGAGATGAGCGGAACCATGAAGATCAGTTTCTATTCCGACCGCATCGGCGGCTGGCGTTTATTGGCGTTGAGCGTGGTTTTTTTGATGTGCCGGCCTGCCTTGATGTACGGCGCGCAGGATGCGCAGGCGGGGCCAGCGCCGTTGCGAGTGGCGATTGTGGGCCTGGAACACGGGCACGTGGAGGCGTTTCTGCGAGCGCTGCCGCGGCATAAAGACGTGACCCTGGTGGCCATTGTGGAAGGCGACCAAGCCCTGGCGAAGAAGTACGAGGAACTATCCAATCTATCGCCGAGCCTGTTCTATCCGAGCCTGGAAGCAATGATCCCGGCGCGGCATCCACAGGCGCTGCTGGTGTACACGCCAGTGGGCGCGCACCGCAAGGTGATTGAAACTGCGGCAAACTACGGCATATCGGTGATGGTGGAGAAGCCACTGACGATCTCGCTCGACGATGCGTTGGCGATTCGCAAGGCCGCGCGCGCGCACCACATTCATGTGCTGGTGAACTACGAGACGACGTGGTACGCGAGCAACCGCGCCGCCTACGACGCCGCGGAGCAGGGACAACTGGGCGCGATCCGGCGCGTGGTGGCGCACGATGGCCACCAGGGGCCCGTGGAGATTCACACGCCGCCTGAATTTCTGCGCTGGCTGACCGATCCGGCGCAGAACGGAGCCGGCGCGCTCTACGATTTCGGCTGCTACGGCGTGGACCTGATGACGTGGCTGATGCGCGGAGAGACGCCGCTGACGGTGACGGCCGTGACGAACCACGACAAGCCCGAGATGTATCCGCGCGTGGATGACGACGCGACGATCGTGTTGACTTATCCCCGCGCGCAGGCGGTGATTCAGGCTTCGTGGAACTGGCCGTTTAACCGCAAGGACATGGAAGTGTACGGCGCGACGGGTTACGCGATCACCGTGGGCGCTGACCAGGTGCGCGTGCGCCACGAGCACGACGCGGCGGAGCAACTGATCGCGGCGCCGCCGCTGAGCGCGCCCGAGGATAACTCACTCGATTACCTGGCTGCCGTGTTGAACGGGCAGATTGAGGCAAAGGGCGACCTGAGCGCGCTGGACACGAATGTGGTGGTGATGCAGATTCTGGATGCAGCGCGCGAGTCCGCGCGGACGGGAAAGACTGTGCACCTGGCCAAGCTGCCGGAATAAAGCAGCCTAGCCGGATTGACGCCGGGTGAGGTTTCATCGGTCACCGCGCTGTTTACCGCGCGAAGAGCGTGAGGTCGATGGCTTCGCCCATGGCTTTATAGCCCGCGTCCTTGGGGTGCAGATGATCGCCTGAGTCGTAGGCCGGGTTGAAACGATTGGGATCCTGTGGATCGCGCGTGGCCTTGTCGAAGTCGGCGACGCCGTCGAACGTGCCGCTCGAGCGAATCCAGTCGTTGACGGCTTCACGGATCTGCTCGCCCTTATCGGAGTAGTAGCCCGCGCCGCCGTAGGGCGTAAGCGTAGCGCCGATGGCCTTGATGCCGTGCTCGTGCGCGGCGCCGGCGATCTGTCTGAGGGCCATCTCCAACTGCTGCGCGGCGATCTCATCATACGGGGCCTGGGGTCGCTCGAGGCGGCCGATGTCGTTGATGCTTTCGAGCACGATGACGTAGCGCACGCCGCTCTGAGAGAGCACGTCGCGGTCAAGGCGCGCGAGGGCGCTGGGGCCGTAGCCTTGGTTGAGAACGCGATTGCCGCCGATGCCTTCATTCAGGACAGCTACGTCTTTGAGATTCGGATCTTCGTGGAGGCGGGCGGCGAGAACGTCGGGCCAGCGGCGATCGGCGTTGGGAGTGGAAAGCGAGCCGTCGGTGATGGAGTCGCCGAGCGCGACAATGGCGCGGGAACCGGCGACGGCGGAGACATCGATGCCGTCAAGGAAGTACCAGGAAGTAATCGTCGTGGGCTGGGGCAGATCCTGCGCGGTGGAGACATCGCCGGTGGCGAGAAAGTTGTCCTGGTCGGCGAAGTCGTGAAAGGTTTCAGCGCGCATGACCTGCGGCGGCAGATAAAAACTGACCGCGAGATCGGAGAGCGGAGGAACGGCGAGGGCGACGGGATCGGAGAAGAGCTCGGCTCCGGGCGGGATATTGACGGAGGTTGCTCCGCCAAAGGTGATGGCGTGATCGATGCCGGGCTGGATGGCTCCGTTGCCGGCGCTGAGCGCCACGTGGGCATCGGCGATGGTCAACGGATCGGCGCCGTAGGCGTTGGTGAAGCGCACGCGAAGTTGCGGGCCGCCGACGGAGACGTGGACGATTTCGCGCAGCGTGACGCCGCTGAGGGGGCGTAGGTTGAAGCCACCCTCGACCAGCAGGGGAGCCGCGGCCCACGTGCCTACCCATTGCGGATGAGGCACGGACTGGGCGCGGGAGAGCACGCCGAAGGCGAGGACGAGAGCAGTAGAAGCGGCAAGACGGAAGCTGCGGTTCAACATCGGTTCCTCTTCAATCCAGATAAGGCTTGATGCAAACGACCGGCTGGCACGGTGAATCCGAAGATGATTGAAGAACAACCGCAGATCCTTCGACTCCGTCCGCCGCGGCGGACTTCGCTCAGGATGACAGCATTATCGGTCAGCGCAGGTCGATGTTGGCGGCGAGCGGGGTATTGTCGCTGGAGTCGCCGACGCGAATGACAAACTTGCCGGGATCGATGGTCCATTTGTGCGCGGATTCATCCCAATAGCTGAAGGAGCGCGCGTCGAGCGTCAAAGTCACGTGCTTCGTCTCGCCGGGAGCGAGGCGGACCTTTTCAAATCCCTTCAATTCGCGCTCGGGGCGATCGACGTGGGCGGAGGGATCGGAGACGTAAAGCTGGGCGACTTCGGCTCCCGCCACGCTGCCGGTGTTGGTGACGTTGAAGCTGACGGCGACTGTGGAACCGGAGGCGGCCGAAGCAGGAACGTCGAGCTTTGAGAACTGGAACGTGGTGTAGCTGAGGCCGAAGCCAAAGGGGAAGAGCGGGCGCTTGCCGGTGGTGGTCCAGTAGCGGTAGCCGACCATGAGCTTGTCGCCGTACTTGATGTGCCCAATGGTGTAGTCGACGGGCCGGCCGTTGGAGACGGGGGTGTGGAGCGTGGTGTCGGCGCCGGGGACGGGGTAGTAGTACGGCTCTGAGGCGTTGTCTTTCCAACTACGATCGAAGGTGACGGGGAGCTTGCCCTCGGGATCATGCTTGCCGAAGAGGATTTGCGCGACGGCCCTGCCGCCCTCCTGGCCGGGATAGAAGAGATGAAGCAGCGCGGGTACCTTGTCAAGCCAGGGCTCGACATTCATGCCGCCTCCGCCGGTAAGAAGAACAATGGTGTGGGGATTGGCCGCGGCCATGGCCTCAATGAGCGCGTCCTGGCCCGGCGGGAGGGTAAAGGGGCGGTCGTGGCCCTCGCCTTCGATGACGGGGTCGAAGCCTGCGGCTACGACCACAACATCGGCGAGAGACGCAAACTTCCTGGCGTCGGCTGAGACGAGGTCCGGCTCATAGGCGATGCCCAAGCCGAAGCGGGAGCCGGCAGCGTAGGGCAGGTAATCGGCCTGGAGGCTGACGGTTTGGCCGGCGGCGAGATCGAGGGAAGTGGAATGGGGCACCTGGCCCTCGGCGTGGATCTGTTCGAGGACCTGTTTGCCGTCGACGAGGATTTTAAACGTGTCTTCGCCGCTGGCGGCGGCAAGGAGCAGATACTTGCCGGCTTTGCCGGCCTTGAAGGCGGCGGTGTAGCGGATGCTGCGCGGCTGGGGATCGGGGGCCTCCCATTGACCGTATCTCCAGTCAGCTACGTTGTCGAGCGTGCCGGTCTCCGGGGTGCCGGTAAAGTCCCGGCTGGGAAAGGTCTCAACCCGAACGCCGTTCTCCCAACTGGTGTTGCCAAAGACGCCGTTCATATCGGGCAGCCCACGGCTATAGAGGACGTGCACATCGGGACCGAGGAGATTGGCGATGCCGGTGAGGATGCTGACGGGCTCGAAGGCGTGTACCTCGGCCGAGCCGCCGCCGCCGGGGACCGCGGGCCAGGCGTCAGGGCCGATGATGGCGATGGTCTTGATTCTCGCGGGGTCGAGCGGCAGCAGGCGGCCTTCGTTCTTGAGCAGCGTGATGCTCTCGAGTGCGCCCTGGAGAGCGACAGCGCGGCCGGCGACCGAATAGATGGAATCGGCAGGGTCGAATTGCGGGCGCTCGGTGAAGCCGTAGCGCAACTCGGTGCGGAAAAGGCGCAGGATATGGTCGTCGATGGTGGACTCTTTCACCTGGCCGCTCTGGACTGCGGGAATAAGATTCTTCGCGTTCATGAATGTGGGGCCGGGCATCTCGAGGTCGAGGCCGTTGTTGACCGCGGCGACGCCATCGTAGGTTGCATCCCAGTCGGACATCAGGATGCCCTTGAAGCCCCAATCGCCTTTGAGCACTTTGACGTTGAGGAAGTCGTTCTGCGTGGAGTGGACGCCATTGACCAGGTTGTAGGAGTTCATGACGGCATCCGCGTGAGCCTTGGTCACGGCGGCCTCGAAGGAGGGCAGATATATCTCGCGCATGGTGCGCTCGTCCACGTCGGCGCTGGCGTTATGGCGGTCAAACTCCTCGTTGTTCAGCGCGTAGTGCTTCAGCGTGGCGATGACGCCCTGGGACTGCAGCCCTTCGATATAGGGAACCACGAGGGCAGAGTTCAGGAACGGATCTTCAGACAGGTACTCGAAGTTCCGCCCGGCGAGGGGCGAGCGGGCGATGTTGATGCCGGGGCCGAGCAGGAAGTTGACGCCGCGGGCGCGCGCATCCTTGCCCAGGCTCTCGCCCAGCTCACGCGCAAAGTTTGCGTCCCATGTCGCAGCCAGCGTTACCCCGCCGGCATAGGCCGTGCTGGGGCCCCAGTGGTTCACGCCCACCGACGCATCCGACATTTTGAAGCGGGGCAGCCCGATGACCGGCATAGGACAGGTGAACTCGCCGTCGACGCCGCCGAGGAGCTCGATTTTCTGCTCGAGCGTGAGCCTGGAAACCATGGCGTGGGCTTGAGCCTCAATGGCGGGCGAGTCGGGCACGGGAGCCTGGGCCGCAGCCGGAAGGCAAACCAGCGAAAAACCCATCAAAACGGCAGAGAAAAACGATACATGAGGACGTTCCAGAAAATTTTTCATGCCGCGCCCACGGTACCGCATTTGGCCGCCGGGTGTACAGTGCGGGCTCAGTTCGGCCTGGGTGGCGCACCTGGCCCCGGCTAATGACCTCGGCTCACCGACGGGTCGCCGGGGGTACGTGAAGCAGCGGCGGACAAAGCCTGCAGGGTCTTTCCGGCATCAGCTCAAGACTCCTGGGTTCTGTTGCGTGTGAAGCAGTCTTAGACTTTCTCTTGCGAAATCAAGGCCTTGGCTATTGTGACTCGAATCACAGGGGGGGGTGAATGGGGTCACTGCCCTGCTCCATGCCGGGAGCGCACACTCAAGGACCAGTGAACCAGAGAGCAGCGGCGGCCGAGGAGAGACGACCATGAGCTTTGCTGAGGGTTTGAAGACCATTGTGGTCGCGACGGACCTTGGGGGTCAGGCAGAAGCGGCTCTGGAGTACGCGCGCAAGCTGGCCGCGAACTATGGGGCGCGGATTGTGCTCGCACACGGGCTGGACCCGATGGAGTACGCCGCAGTGGACGCACTGCCCGACAGCGTGCTCAGCCACCTGACAGCTGAGGCGTGCAAGGTGCTGGACAAGCTGGCGGGGGCCTGTTGCGGGAGGGGATTCACAGCCACTCCGAAGTGCGGCAAGGGGCCGTAGCGGAGATGCTGGTGGATGTGGCGCAGCAATATGATGCCGGGCTGATCGTCATTGGCACCAAGGGGATGGAAGGCGCCGGACCGGTGGTGGTGGGCGCTATTGCGGAGCAGCTGGTGAGACTGGCGCCGTGTCCGGTGCTGGCTGTGGCGGCGGACTGGAACGCGGGCCCGCACCGGCCCACTCCGGGCGGACCGGTGCTGCTGGCGATGGAACGGAACGATGCGGCCGCGGCTGCCGCCGCTACAGCGTACTCACTGGCCGAAACTTTCAATCGGCCTTTGCTGGCGCTGCACGTTCGGACCGCAGCCGAAGCCGCGGCCGGGATGAATCCATGCGCCGCCAGCCTGGGGGATTTTGGCGTTCCTGCGCAGGGCAAGGCGCCGGTGCATTGCCTTGTAAAGGATGGCAACCCGGCCGATGCCATTGCAGAAGCGATTCGCGAAAATCACCCCTGCATTCTTGTGGCCGGAGTGAAGCGCGCGAGCGGGACGCCGGGGCCGCATGGCACGGCGTTTGCATTGCTGTCTGCCTCGCGCGTGCCGGTTCTTTGCGTTCCGCCGGAGGGGTCCCGCACTGCCGTGGAACGGGAAGTTGCCGTTGCTGTGTGCACTCGGTGATCCGTGGAAAGAATCGAGCCCGCGAGAGCCGCGATCGCTTTAAACAGGGAATGGGCGGACGAAAGGAGAAGCCGTACCGTTTTGAGCGATCCCAAGCAACCATAACCCAGCATGATGTAAAGCCGATGTGCCGCGCCGCGAATGGCGGGCAGTGAAACGTTGGTTTGCAGCGAAGAAAAAGACGCGCTTACCGGCAGCAGAAGGGCAGCAGAAACCGCAAGCAAGATACCAAAGAGCCGGGAACACGGTGAAAGAATGGCGGACCTGACCACTCAACCCGAGACTCGATTCGAGCGCTTAGCCGCCGTGGCGGCACATCCGCTGGCCGAGTTACTGGAGTGCCCGCAAGAAGCTGGAGACCTGCTGAGCGGGGCGACGCGGTGTGTGGATTTCGAAGCCGGACAAGTGGTTTTCCGGCAGCACGGGCCTTGTAAGGGGTTGTATGTCGTGGTATCGGGCGATTTTGTGCGTAAGGCAGAGCGTTTCGATATGCGCGTGACGCTGGGCACGGCGCGGCCCGGGGACCTGGTAGAGCTGGCCGCGGCGCTGGGAGACGTACATCACACCTGCACGATGACCGCAGTGGCTGCGGGATCGTTGCTGCTGTTACCGATGGACGCGCTGCACAGAGCGTTTGAGAGCTATCCGCCGCTGCGGATGCGTCTGCTGGAAGAACTGGCGCGAGAGATTTCGCGCGCCTACATCACCTGCGCCTTGACACGCGTGATGCCGGTCCGGCGGCATGGGAATGGAGCGGTATTGGCTTAGAACAAGAGCCAGTCCGGACAGTGGGAGTATCGGGCAGAAGCCGGGAAGACGAAAAGACCCGCCTTGCCGGGTGAGGATTTGCGCTATACTTTTCCTAGCGTTGAATCTAGCGGGAGATGTATGGCTTCAGCCCATTCCCATCACCCCCCGGAAGATTGCCTGAATTGCGAGCACCGTCATCTACGGATGTTCTGCGATCTTACACCGGAGGCGCTGGCGGATTACGATCAGATCGGCATCATGATGAGCCACGCGCGCGGGGCCAAGCTGTTTTCCGAAGGCGATCCGGCGCGCAATGTCTTTGTTATCTGCTTCGGACAGGTGAAGATCTCCTCGACCTCGCGCGACGGCAAGACGATGATCCTGAAGATTGCCGGGCCGGGCGACGTGATGGGGCTGAGCGCGGTGCTGGCCAACGTGCCGCACGAGGTAACGGCGGAGGCCATCGAGCCCTGCCAGGTGAAGACGGTCCGCAAGCAGGAATTTATCGAGTTTCTGGGCCGGCATGGGATTGCATCGATGCACGCGGCGCAATCGCTCTCGGGCGAATACCTGACGGTGTTCCACGACGCCAAGCGTCTGGCGCTCTCGGGTTCGGCAGCGGGACGGCTGGCGCGGCTGCTGCTGGATTGGGGACGCGCGGCATCCAACGGCAAGCCGGAGATTCGTTTCACCATGGCCCTGACGCACGAGGAGATCGCCAACATGGCGGGCACCTCGCGCGAGACGGTAACACGGCTGCTGAACCAATTCCGCCGCGACCAGTGGGTCACCATCAAGGGCACCAGCCTGACCATCGTGAAGCCCGATCAACTGGAGCGGCTGACGGCGTAGGGCGCTTCCCTTTTCAGCTTACAGGTACTCTCAGTCACAGTGCTCTATGGCCGATGGCAAGGGTGCGCTAAGCGGCGTCTTCCTTCGCAACGATAGGCAGTTGGAGTTCGATCCGGTCGTGCGCAACCTTCGGCGCAATGCGTCTGCGGGGGCCGCGCTCCAGACGAACCAGGCCGTAGTTGGCCATGGTCTTCAGCGTGCGGGAGAGATTCGGCTTTTTGCGGCCGGTGAGTTGCGACAATTCTTCAAGAGAGCCAGGCGCCTTCTCGGCAATCAGGCGGAGCAGATCGCGATTGCCGGCCGAAAGCACTCTGGCGAAGGACTCAGTAGACGGAAACCAGACGCGCGGATCGCGAGGCGCGAGCTTGCGCTGCCCGCGCGCGATGGCGAGGGTCATGGCCTTCATTTCGTTGTAGCTTGCGATTCCAACCCTCAATGTTTTCATGGGAGCACTCCTCTCTCTTTCAGCACTGCGTCCACTTCAGTCCAGAAATCGGCAAGCAACGCCGCGGCATCGCGGTACTCATAAGGGCGCACCGTGCGGATGCGGTGACGATGATCCTGCGGCCGGCCATGCCTTTGCCTGCCAACAGGATGGGCGTTGTCGAATCCCACCAGCCGCTCGCCATTTCGTCCATGCAGCGTAAGCGAGTAGTCCAGTCCGTGCGGTTTCTCCGGCGTGACCGGCGCCCGATTGACCACAAAGCGGACCCAATGCCCTCCATCAGGATCGACGACGAACATAAGGCCATTCAGGTCAAGCAGCGCGTCAAGAGCTGGGTCGTGCGTCCGCATACTTCAATAAGGTTATCAGTTCATCATAACAATTGCAACGCACCTTCCGGCTCCGGGCCGGAGGCGCAAATCGGCCGCGAGCTGTTTTGTTACTGTTGAGCCATGGCCCAAAGCGATGCCGAATCTGCAAAAACTGCGATTGATCTTGAATCTCTGGCTGCCGACGTTGTCGCACAGGCCGTGAAGGCGGGGGCGAGCGACGCGGAGGCGGCGGCGAGCGAGGGCGACGAGTTCAGCGTGAACGTGCGCATGGGCGAGGTGGAGACGCTGACGGAATCGGGCTCGCGAGCGCTGGGATTGCGGGTGTTCCTGGGCAAGCGGTCGGGTTCGGCTTCGACCAGCGACCTGACCGCGGAGGGTATTCGCCAGCTTGTGGAGGGCGCGCTGGCGCTGGCGAAGGTGACGGAAGAAGATCCGTTTGCCGGACTTCCGGAGGCAGGCGAGTTCGGCTCGGTCGAGGGCGATCTGCACCTTTACTACGAGGATGTGTATTCGCTGGCCGGGGCGGAGCGCATCGAGTGGGCGCGGAGGGCCGAGGCGGCGGCGCTGGCCGCAGACCCGCGCATCACCAACTCCGACGGCGGCAGCTTTGACGCCACAACAGGCCGCAAGGCGCTGGCCAACTCGCGCGGATTCGTGGGCAGCTACCGCAGCAGTCATGCAGGCGTCACCGCCGCGCCGCTGGCCATGGACGCCGACGGAAAAATGCAGCGCGACGGGTGGTGGTCGAGCGCGCGGCGGCTCTCGGACCTCGAATCGCCTGAGGCCGTGGGCAAGGAAGCGGCACGCCGCACATTGCGGCGGCTGGGCGCGCGGCGCGTGGCGACACAGCGGGCGCCGATCGTGTTCGCGCCGGAGACAGCCCGCACGCTGATCGGCTCGGTCTTTGAGGCTGCTTCGGGCGACGCCATCTGGCGCAGCGCTTCGTTTCTCGCGGGGAGACTGGGCGAGCCGATCGCCGCGCCCGGCCTGACGATCGTGGACGACAACACGATGCTGCTGCCCACGGGCGCGGGAGGATTTGGAACATCGCCTTTCGACGACGAGGGCCTGCCTTCGCGGCGCACCGTGGTGGTGGAGAACGGCGTACTGCGCAATTACCTGCTGAACACCTACACCGCGCGCAAGCTGGGCATGAAGTCCACGCACAACGCCGCGCGGGGATTGGCGGGCGCGCCGGGGATCGGTTGCGGCAATCTCTTCGTGGAGCCGGGAACGCTTACGCCCGAACAGATCATCGCGGAGGTTCCGGCGGGGCTTTACGTGACGGGCCTGATGGGCTTCGGTACAAATCTGGTTACGGGCGGTTACTCGCGCGGGGCGACGGGCTTGTGGATCGAGAACGGCCAATTGACGCATGCCGTGGAAGAGGTGACGATTGCCGGGAACCTGGCCGAGATGCTGCGCAACGTGACGGCGGTCGGGAACGACCTGGTGTTTCGGGGCTCCGTGGCTTCGCCGACGCTGCGGATTGATGGGATGACGATCGCGGGGGCGTGAAGTGAGGGGTTTCACGCCATGGGCTAGATTATCTCTTTACCAAGTCGTCACTGAAGAATAGCCGGTGATACAACCAGAACGCGGAAAATTGGCGGCTTCTTCGCCTGCAATGCTCAATCGGTGACTCTGCGATTCGCTTGCCTTTGCCCCAAGGAAGTGGATGAGACGTCTCTTCACGGCGGTCGTTCTCGCCCCAAACCCCGTTTTTTTAGCGCCTCAACGAAGCCCATGAACTAACCAGGCTGCACATTACGACGGTGCAAGAGGCAGGCCTCTGAGAGCAACGTGCAAGGGCCGTTGCCTGCCGTACGAAATCAATGCAGCCATCCGTACTCTGCGATGGTTTGCTGGCCGCAAAGCCGGCTCTCTTTCCATTTCTGAGTTTTGTCTCATCACTCCGCCCGGGATATTGGACACTCGTCTGCTGTTCCACAGAGCGTCGGCAGCCGGGCTCAAGGATTGCGGGGCATGTTGAGTTGGACAGGCGCTGCCATTTAACGCCGTTCGTCCCAGCCAGGAAAACAGAAGGAGTAAGAAAGATGGTTTGGAAGAACACGCAGGTTGAATCCCTACAAGGCAACTCGTCCGTGACCGCACAAACGGCGCCCCAGGTTTCCACCTTTGAACCGGTCTCCCGCGCGGCCCGGCTGTTCGCTCATCAGTCTGTCATCGGCAGGGGCCTTGTCTTAGTCGGCGAAATTACTGGCGGCTCGTTGGCCGAGCTCGTCATCGAGGGCACGGTTGAGGGCGCCATCAACCTGCCCGGCACCCGAGTTACAGTCGGTCCCAGCGGCCGGGTCACCTCGAAGATCTCCGCCGCTAACGTCGTCCTCTTCGGCAAGGTCACTGGCTCCATCACCGCCACTGACCGGGTCGAAATCCGTATTGACGGCCGCCTGACCGGGGATGCCGAGGCACCGCACATCAAGATTGAAGACGGCGCCTTTGTGGTTGGAAAGGTACAGGTCTCAAGAGTACCCGAGATGACTCAGCCCGTCGCTACCTCAACTGACATCCAAGAGGCCGCCTCGTCCAGTTCTCCGGCCGTCGTTACGGCTCACAAAGGCGTTCCGGCTGAAACACCGAAGAGGCGCCACACCAAGTCCATGACTCCCATCCCTATCCCAATTACGGCGCTCAAGCCTGCGCTCGACTCGCAAACGCAACTCCCGGTTCAGTAAACACGCGACCAATTCCACTCAGCACGCGATTACGGCGAAATCTGCCGATCTTCCCGTATCGTCGCCTATTCGGACCTTTGCCAGAATTCCTCCTGACAGGTTCGCCGAACGAGGGAAAGCGGCGGCTGAGGGCACTTGCTCGGGGGCTCGCGCCCGTTAACCTTGCGCTTTGCAATGCTTCGCTTCGCTATAGCGGTTCTCCTGCAGGTGGTGACCAAGGCACAATCGCTAAGTGGCTTTTTCATCAAGAAAAAGCCACCTTGAATACTGTCCGAAATGGCTCATAGTTGCAGGAGAACCGCCTTAGGCCGAACGCAGCGTGAGCAGCGTAATTTCCGGCGGGCAGTCGATGCGGAAGGGAATGCCGACGGTGCCGATGCCGCGATTGACGTAAAGTTGCAGATCGCCAAAGCGGAACCAGCCCTCGACATACTTGCGGCCGAACTCTGGAAGAGCCAGAGGGCCGATCCATGGCAGGCGGATCTGGCCTCCGTGGGTGTGGCCGGCCAGCACGAGAGAGAGCGCCTGGCCCGCGGGAATCCGTAGGAGATCGTCGACGTAATCGGGCGCGTGGCAGAGGAGGACGATGGGCTCGTGCGGCACGCCGCGGATGGAGGCGGGGATGGCGGCTTCGGGATCGGGATCGCCGGCCACGGGATCGTCGATCCCGGCAAGCCAGAAGCGGCTACCGGCGCGTTCGATGGGAAGATAGGAATTCTCCAGGACGGTGATGGCGTTTGCGGTGAGCGCCTCGATGACGTATTTCCGCCCGACGATCACGTCGTGGTTGCCGAGGATAGCATAGCGGTGGGGACATTGGAGTTGGTTGAGGAGATTGGCGCATTGCCACGCCGGGCCGATGGAGAATCTCTTGGGCAAGAGCTCGTGGGTTACATAGTCGCCGGTGAGAAACACCGCATCGGGATTCATGCGGTTGATATGGCGGACGGCATCGCGGAGGAAGAACGGCTCAGTGTATTCGTCGAGGTGAATGTCACTGAGCTGCGCCACGCGGAAACCGTCGAATGCCTGGGGAAGGCCCGGGATGACGACGTCGCGATACGCGATCTCGATCCAGTGCCGCTCGATCTCGCCCGCGTAGAGCGCCAGACCGGCGCCAGCGCACGCACCTGCGAGCAGGAAGCGGCGACGGGTGATGGGCAATTTGGAGGCGCGATCCGTCAATACTCTATTTTATCGCGCCGGTTTTCGTTCCTGATTTGGAGCGAGTTCGTCCCGCGGGATGGCTCTGGGGCAGAGTGCCCGCGACATGCGCCGCCAGAATGCAGCAGTTGCGCCCCGCGGACTTGGCAGCATATAGCGCGCCATCCACCTTGCACAGGATTTCTTCGATTCGCCTCTCGCCGGTTGGACGGCTGGCAAAAACACCCAAACTCATTGTGATAGGAATGGGACCGTGCGAGGTGCGGACGGACGAACCCCCGATTGCTTTGCTAATCTCCTCGGCCCGATCCATCACCGTATCTGGGCCGCAGTTGTTTAGAACCACGAGGAACTCCTCGCCACCGTAGCGCCCGACAAAGTCATAGGAGCGCACCGATCCAAGTAACCGCCGCGCAACCTCGCGAAGCACTTCGTCGCCAACGACGTGCCCGTGCGTGTCGTTGACCAGCTTGAAGTGGTCAAGATCGCCAAGTACGATGCCAATGGAACTTTTATCGCAGCGTTTGCGATTCAACTCGCCGGTCAGCAGTTCGAGGATCGTCCCGCGATTAAGCAGCGCCGTGAGCGAGTCGTGCGTGGCTTTATACCGCATATCTTCGCGCGCTTCGAGCAGGTTGTCTTCCAGCTCGAGAATGCGCAGACCTGTATGTAATCGGGCTTTGAGCTCCCCGGGATCGAACGGCTTGATCAGGTAATCGTCGGCGCCGGATTCAAGACCTTCGATAATGTCTTCCTTTGAAGATTTTGAGGTGAGCAGCACAAGGTAGACATGACGCTGACTGCGCTTCCGGCGTACGGTTCGACAGACGGCCGGCCCGTCCATCTGCGGCATAACCCAATCAAGCAGGGCCAGGCGCGGTCCGTTGGCATCACACAACGCTTCGGCCGCCTTGCGGCCATCACTAACAGCGGTGACATCGTAACCCGCGCGCACGAGCGTTTTTTCGAGCATGCGGAGCGAAACCGCTTCATCGTCAGCTATCAGGACCTTCATGGATTCCTACCCGCTATAAACAATTCGACTGCCGCAAGCAAGCCTGTTACCTCGCGGTCGAAATCCGCCGTGGCTTTCTGGATCTCCTGCACGTCGCCTGCACGCGCAGCGAGCTCGACTCTGGCGGCGAGCTGGTCCGCTTGTTTCATCGACAGGTTGGCCAACATTCCTTTGAGTGTGTGGGCGGCCTTTTCGACCTGATTTGGATTGCCTGTATCAACCGCAACATGCAGTGCATCACGGAGCCGCGGAAAATCTTCCTGGAACAGCGTCAACAACTCGATTAACAGTTCGTGGTCATTATCGACACGAGCAAGCAGCTCCGTCATATCCACATACCGTTCCAGCGCTGCATATTCTGCGTTCATCGCGGTCCCACTTCTTTCGCGATCACGGCTGAATCTGACCAGAGGCGGCTTCCGCTACAGCCCGCCCCGACGCGTAGGTCTGAAGGAGGGCGTCCAGCTCCTCAGGGCGGATTGGCTTGAGGAGGTAGCCGTCCATCCCCGCCGCTAAACACCGTTCCTCATCGCCTTTCACGGCATATGCCGTGAGAGCCACTATGGGCTGGTGCGATCCGGTTTCGTTCTCACGCAGGCGAATCATTTTCGTGGCCGCAATCCCGTCGAGAACCGGCATCTGCACATCCATCAGCACCAGGTCGAAGCTGGAGCGCTCAAGCAACTCGATCGCTTCCTGTCCATTGTTCACGATCGTTACGCGATGTCCACGCTTCTCAAGCAGACGCGCAGCCAGGCGCTGGTTGACCACGTTGTCTTCCGCGATTAAGACATCCAAACCGGGCTGAGGAACCGCGGCGCGCCGCTCCCCTCCTGCGACTGCGACTGCGGCGGCGCTGGTTTGTACCTTCCGTCGATCCAGCGCGCGAACAATTGCTTCGCGCAATTCATTCTGGCGAACCGGCTTAGTGAGCGATGCTGAAAGACCGAGTTGCTGGCATCGCGCCAAATCTCCGCGACGGCCTGCCGAACTCAACATCATGATCGTGGCTGCAGCCGAGTCCGGCGTGCTTCGAATCTTCTCTACGAGGCTGAACCCGTCCATGTTGGGCATGTGCATGTCGGTCAGTATCAACCGAAATGGATTGCCTGACGCCTGCGCCGAGTTGACTTCCGCGAGCGCGTCCTCACCACACTTGACGCAGACAACCTTCATGCCCCATCGGGTCAGCAGCCGGTCAAGGATTCGCCGATTCGTCTGATTGTCGTCCACTACCAGCACTTGAGCACCGCATAGTATGCCATCGGGCAAGCCCGCCGCTGGCTGCGCTGCCGCGATGCCACCTTCGCTCACCTTAATGGTGAAGTGAAACTCACTACCTTTGCCGGGTTCACTTTTCACCCAGATTTTTCCGCCCATCATGGCAACAAGTCGCGACGTGATGGTGAGGCCAAGTCCTGTTCCACCGAACTCACGAGTGGTAGACGCGTCAGCCTGAGTGAAGGCATCGAAAACCACCGACTGCTTGTCTTCAGGAACTCCGATGCCCGTGTCGGCGACGTTGAAATGGAGGACGCAGGTCCCGTTCTCGATCAGTTCAACTTCCGCCGAGAGAGCCACCTGGCCTTCTGCGGTGAATTTGATGGCATTGCCTACGAGATTGAACAGGATTTGGCGCAGGCGCGTGGGATCGCCGCGAATGATCGAGGGCACGTCTGGAGCGATGTCGCAGAGTAACTCGAGATCCTTCTCTTCCGCGCGAAGAACGAGCGTCCGCAATGTGGTTTCAATGCACTCTCTGGCATCAAATTCGATAGACTCGAGGTCGATTTTTCCAGCCTCAATTTTGGAGAAATCGAGAATGTCGTTGATGACGTTGAGCAGCGAGTCGGCAGAGAATTTTACGGTTTCAAGGTAGTCGCGCTGCTCTGGATTTAGATCGGTGTCGAGCGCCAGATCGGTCATGCCGATGACACCGTTGAGGGGTGTTCGGATTTCGTGGCTCATACTGGCCAGGAATTCGCTCTTGGCCCGGCTGGCAGCCTCGGCCTGAATACGCGCGTTGACCGTCTCTGCTTCGCTCTGTTTTTGTGCTGTGATATTCCTACCGATGCCTATGATTCCGATGATCTTACCGTCGCGATCGTGAAACGGCACTTTCGTCGTCAGCATCCACCGTTCTTTCCCCTCTTTGTCTTCTTTACGTTCCACCTGGCTGACCAACTGCTTTCCGGTGCGCATCACCGTCTGCTCATCGTTGCGAAAGCCGTGAACCAGTTCTTCGGGATAGAAGGAAGAATCGTCGAGTCCGAGCAACGTCCCGTCAGGTGAGCCGGTCATGTACTCCCGAATCGCCCGATTGGCCAGCACAAAGCGGCTTTGGGTGTCCTTGATGTAAATGTGGTCAGGGAGACTATCGATGACCGCGCGCAGCATTTGCAGTTCCGTTTCGTTCGCGCTCTGCTGCTCAGGTTGGTCTTGCGCCATTGCCGCATCTCGACGGAACGAGACCGCGCCAGGCCACGCCAGAAGTAGCAACACAGCGACGCCGATGAACATGGAAAGGCCAACCGCGAGATGAGCGAAAACGAGCTGCTTGAGAAGCAAATAGGCCGCAATGACGGCTATGAGCCGAATTGTTATGTCGATCAGAAGCCGCTTGCCGTCCACGCCCGAGCCTGGTAGTGCCTCCCTCTGGCGCGAAGAGTCTTGTTCACTGTGCATCGGAACAGCACCCCCAACATTCTGTGCATGGCTTCGGCACAAAAATACTGAATTCTCACGATCTTCGTATGCGCAGATGGTAGCACCAAATCATCCGGATGGAACCGAATGGATTCGATCCTTTCCGTAGGTATCTCAAAGGTTATCAATGGAAATATCAGTGACTATGATCCGCGTCACTCCCCAAAAAACAAATGGGCATTACTTTCGGGTGGGTCCTGGGAGACGTGCGCGTCAACCCACCGCGATCCGCTGCTGCATGAAAAGGAGTTACAGCGTCGTCAGGCGGGAACGGCGGCGAAGTAGACGGCGACTTCGCGCCAGTTGTTCACGCGGACGAAGCCGGTTGCGCTGAGGTTGTGGGGCGCGGAGTAGAGCAGTCCCTGGCCTTCGAAGCGGAGGAGATTCTTGGGCTGGTCGTCAATGAGGTAATCGGCGCGGAGGATGCTCTTGTTGCCGCAAAAGACGTAATGCGAGGGCGGGATGAAGGGGAAGTGGCGCTGCAGCCACCGGTACTTGGAGCCGAGCGAGTTGGGCACGGCCATGGCCTGCGTGGCGATGTAGATTTCGAAGCGCGAGGAGAGATCTTGGAGGACCGGCTGCGCATCGGGCATCAGCGCCAGGTCTTCAAAGAAGTCCTCGGCGTCAAGGAAGGCGCGGAGCTGCGCCTGGCGGTCGAGCGGCGCGATCTCCCAGAGGCCTTTGCCGGCAAGGTCTTCCGGCGTTACGTCCTCGTCGAAGGTCTGGTTGTAGCGGCGGAGGTGCTCGGCGAGGGTATCGGCCATGACCTCGTCCATATCGACACAGATGCGCTGCACGGGGGATTCTCCTGAAAACAGTGGTCAGTGATCAGTGGTCAGTGATCAGCGGCCGGTCCCTTCCGGCGCAGGGCGGAGGACTGGGCTGCTAAGAAAAGGGTAGCAGGATGGATGGCGGGATGTGTGCGTTGCAACCTTCGGGTGAATAACGCCAGGAGAGAAGCGCGAAAACGCCGGGCGCGCATGGATGGAGAAAGCGGCGGCTAGGCGTGTGCCGGCCTAGGCGTCGGCGTGGCGGGGCTTGCGCGGGGCGCGGCCGGCGCTCGCCTTGGCCGGGTCGGGCGTGGGGTCGGGCGCAGGCGGAGTCATCGCAGGATCCCAATAGAGGAGGCGGCTGCAACTGTCGCAGGTGAGCAGCTCGCCATTGCGGAGCTGGTTCCAGGTTTGCGGGCGCACGCCCATGCGGCAGCCGGTGCACTGCTGATTCTCGGCGCGGGCGATGGCGGCGCCGCGGGCCTTGGCGATGCGGTCGAAACGGGCCAGCAAGTCGGGATCGATAGCCGAGCGGGCGGCTTCGCGATCGGCGTCGAGCGCGGCAAGTTTGCCGGCGAGTTCGCGCTTGCGGGCGGCAACGCTGGCGCGGACGGCATCCACCTCGGCAGCGAACCGTTCCACCTGAGCGCGTGCGTGGGCGAGTTGAGCTTCCAGGGCTTCCGAGCGCTCGAGGCTGGCGTATTCTTCGTTCTCCAGGCGCTCCGCTTCGGTGGCGGCGAATTGAACCTCGTGCTCGATGGCCGCGGCCTGGGCGGGCGTGGTGACGGAATCGAGTTGAGCGCGGAAGTGGGCGGCTTTCTTACGATGGGCGGCGATCTCGCGCTCCAAGCGGGTGCGCAGCGAGTCCTCCCGCTCGATCGCTGAGGAGACGCCGGCGGATTGGCGCTCGGCAGCGGCAAGCGCAGCTTCGGCCTGAGCGATTTCGGCGGGCAGCGCGCGCAATTCCTGGTTGAGGCGGGCGCGGTTGAGTTCGATGGCCTGGAGCTTTACGAGGTTTTCAATCAGCGCTTGCATCGATGACAAGAAGTCTAAGGCATGGAGCGGGGGGAAGGACAGAGAGCAAGGGCGTAAGACGAGCTTTCAGCCTTCAGCTCTCAGCTTCTGGTTCTTTGCTCGTAGTCACGGGTAAGGAAACAAAAACGGCGACAGCGGGGGGCGATTTTTCAAGAAGGAAAAGAAGCGCAGGGCCGGCGATGCGATTTCTGGCGCAGATCGCGTCAAACGAAGCGGGAGTTGACCCTGCGGCGTGAAGGAAGCCTGCGAAAATGGAAGCGGGAGAGGATGGATGGCGGCGGCGAGGCGAGCTAGAAAACCGCGCAGGCGCCGATGGCTGAAGTGGTTCGCGGCCGCGGCTGTGCTGGCGCCGATCGCACTGGGCGTGGCGATTTCCGTGGCCCTGCGGCGGGCCGAGCCCAGGTTGCGCGCCGAGATTGTGCAATGGCTGGAAGCGCGCTTTCACGCGCGCGTAGAGTTGGACAGCTTTCATGTCTCGTTGATGAATGGCTTGTGGGCCGAGGGCAAGGGATTGCGCATCTGGCCGCCCGCGCAAGTGGCGGGCGTGACGGTTCCGGGCGCGAAGGGAGCCGGCGCCGCGGTAGCGCCCAGGCCGCTGATCCAGCTCGCGGAGTTCCGCTTTCATGTGCCGCTCAGCTACAGGCCGGGCAAGCCGATCGGGATTTCCGTGGTGGAGCTGAAGGGGTTGGACGTGGATGTTCCGCCTAAACCGCACTTCACGCACGTGGCAACGGCAGGGGGCGCGGAGCCGGAGAAGGAGGATTCGGCCGGCCCGATGGGGCTGCGTTTCCAGATAGAGAAGTTTGCATGCAAAGATGCGCGCCTGACGCTGGAGACGAGCAAGCCGGGAAAACTGCCGCTGGAGTTTGCCATCGCGCACATGAACCTGACCCATGTGAGCGCGGGCGGGTCGATGCACTTCGATGCAGAGCTGACCAATCCACGGCCGGCAGGGAAGATCGTCACCTCGGGCAGCCTGGGCCCGTGGGTGGTGGAGGATCCGGGCGAGACTCCGGTGGCGGGCCAGTACCGGTTTGAGCACGCGGACCTGAGCGTGTTCAGAGGCATTGCGGGAATCCTGAATTCGACGGGCAAGTACCAGGGCGTTTTGCGCGACATGACTGTGGATGGGCAGACGGATACGCCGGACTTCCGGCTGACGCACTTCGGCACGGCGCTGCCGCTGCACACCGTGTTTCACGCAACCGTGGACGGAACGAACGGGGACACGTGGCTGCAGCCGGTGGACGCGACGCTGGGGCAGTCGCACTTTACCGCGGAGGGAGAGATCGTGGGGGTTCCGGCTGGAGTTTTACCCAACGGCGCCGCGCGGCCGGGCGGGCACCAGATTGCGATGAACGTGAACGTGGACCGGGGACGGATGGAAGACTTTCTGCGCCTGGCGAGCAAGAGCGGGACGCCGTTGCTGACCGGCGCGCTCGCGTTGAGGACTACGCTTGAAATTCCACCGGGAGCGGAGCCGGTGCACGACCGGCTGAAGCTGAATGGGAGCTTTGTGCTGGAGGACGCCGAGTTTACCAGCGCGAAGTTTCAGAACGACGTGGGAGAGCTGAGCCTGCGCGGGCAGGGCCTGCCGAAGGATGCGAAGAATGGCGGAGCGGAAGTGCGCTCGGCGATGGAGAGCGATTTCACGATGGCGGGCGGCGTGATTACGCTTCCCGATGTGAAGTACACGGTGCCGGGAGCGGAGATCGGCTTAAAGGGCACGTATCGCGTGGACGGCGGCGCGCTGGAATTCAGGGGGACAGCCAAGACGCAGGCGACGGTGTCGCAAATGGTGGGCGGGTGGAAGGGCGTGCTGCTGAAGCCGGCCGATCGCTTCTTCAAGAAAGACGGAGCGGGGACCGAAGTTCCCATTCATATCAGCGGCACGCAGGGAGAGCCGAAGTTTGGGATCGACTTCGGGGAGATGAAACACACTTCGCCGCAGGTTCCGGGAGAGCCTCAATAAAGCGGGGCACATGGGTTTCAGAAACCTTGCGGATTGCAGCGGCAACCTGCGAGGATGGGGAAACCGCGAGGCGGAGAAGAAAGAGAACGGGGAAAAACGCGATGCAAGTGGCGAGTCAAATGTTGCGAAGGATCGGGAGCTGTACCGCAGGTCTGGCGCTGGCGGCCGCGGCCCTGGCCGCAGGAGGGCAACCAGCACCCGGTACAACGAGGATGGAAGCGAATATGGCGGCGACAGCCGGCGAACGGAACTGGTGGAAGAATGCCGTGATCTACGAGGTATACCCGCGCAGCTTTCAAGATACGAATGGCGACGGGATCGGCGACCTGAACGGGATTACGGCGCGACTGGACTACCTGAAGGATCTGGGCGTGGATGCAATCTGGCTGACACCCGTGTACCCTTCGCCGCAGGTGGACTTCGGCTACGACATCTCGAATTACCGGGACATCGATCCGCAGTACGGCACGCTGGCGGACTTCGACCGGCTGGTGGCCGAGGCCGGCAAGCGCCACATCCGCGTGATCATGGACATGGTGATGAACCACACGTCGGATCAGCACGAGTGGTTCCTTCAATCGCGTTCGTCGCGCGACAATCCCTACCGCGACTGGTATATGTGGCACGATGGCAAGGGCCAGACGGCGACAAGTAAGGGTGAGCCGCCCAACAACTGGCAGTCGCTCTTCGGCCACTCGGCGTGGCAATGGGACGAAACGACGCGGCAGTACTACTACCACAAGTTCTACGCCCAGCAGCCTGACCTGAATTGGCACAACCCCGCGGTGCACGAGGCGTTCAAGCAGATCATGGCGTTCTGGCTGAAGCGCGGGGTGGGCGGGTTCCGGTTCGACGCCATTACGGCGCTCTTTGAGGGCCCGAGCCTGGCCGACGAAGGAGTGGTGCTGGACAAGAACGGCAAGCCGGCGATCAATGCCTACGGCGATCCGCAACTGGACGACTCGAAGACCGACAACCAGCCCGGTGTGCACGCAGTGATCGTGGAGATGCGGGCCGAGGCGGACAAGTTCGGCGGGAGCGCGTTCCCCGGCGCGCGCGTGATGATTGGCGAGACCTATCTGCCCAACATCGGTGAGCTCCGCAAGATGTATGGAACACCGAAACAACCGGAGTTCGAGTTGCCGATGGATACGCAGGTGGCTTTCATCAACAAGCTGGACGTGGCCGCGTTCCGGCAACGGCTGACCGATGCAGAGTTGCGGCTGGGGACTCATACTCCGCTGCTGCTTTTCGACAATCACGACAATCCGCGGATCGCCGCGCGCTATGGCGACGGCGTGCACGACACGGACATCCAGCGCGTGGTTGCGACCATCCTGTTGGCAAGCCGCGGGTCGGCGCTGATGTACTACGGCGACGAGATTGGGATGAAGACCACGCCGCCCAGGCGCAAAGAGGATGTGAAGGATCCGATCGGGATCACCGGCTGGCCCAAGGAGAAGGGGCGCGACGGCGAACGCACGCCGATGCAGTGGGATGGAAGCGCGAACGCGGGCTTCACCAGCGGAACGCCGTGGCTGCCGGTGCCCAGGAGCGCGGAGACGGTCAACGTGAAGGCCGAGGAGCGCGATCCCGATTCGCTGTTTGCGTGGTACAAGGAGCTGATCCGGCTGAAGAAGACCGTTCCGGCCTTCGAGAACGGCGCGAACATCATGCTGGATGCGGAAAACACAAAGGTGCTGAGCTGGATGCGGCAAGCGCCGGGCGCACCCCAGGTGGTGGTGAGCGTGAACTTTACGGCCGAGCCGCAGACGGTAAATCTCGCCATCGGCGGCGTGGGCATCCGGCCCAGGAAACTGAAAACGCTGCTGAAGACGCCCGGCGCGGCAGATCCGGTTGCATTGAACCGGATCGAGCTGGGGCCGTACGGGGTGTATGCCGGCGAGGTGCAGTAAGAAAGAGGATTCGCTTTATTGCCATGCCCGGAGTTCCAGGTTCGCTGCCTGCGCGTAGACCGGGTGCGGGAAGCGAAGCACACGCAACGAAGGATCGGCCATGAACGCCGCGCCCAAGCAAGATTCGCAGGATAGGCGCCAACAGCAGAATCGCGACGCCCGCTTCGCCATGCGGCTGTCGTTGTTTGTTGGCGTGCTCATGCTGGCCGGGAAGTTGACGGCTTACCTGCTCACCGGGTCATCGGCGATCTTCTCCGACGCTGCCGAATCCGTGGTGCACGTGGTGGCTGTGGCGTTTGCCGTCTTCAGCCTGTGGCTGAGCGCGCGGCCTGCTGTCGCGCATTTTCACTACGGATACGAGCGGATCACCTTCTTTTCCGCGGGCTTTGAGGGCGCGATGATCGCGCTGGCCGCGGGAAGCATTCTCTATACGACCATCGAGAAGTGGCGGCACGGCCTGGCCCTGGAGAACATTGGCAGCGGAGTCGTCCTGATCGTCGCTGCCGGAATCCTAAACGCCTTGCTGGGGTGGTATTTGCTGCGGCTTGGCCGGCGCACTCATTCGCTGATTCTCGAAGCGGACGGGAAGCACGTGCTGACCGACAGTTGGACCAGCTTCGGCGTGGTTGCGGGTTTGCTGCTGGTGATGACGACGGGATGGAAGCCGTTCGATCCGTTGGTGGCTTTCGGCGTGGCGGCAAACATTCTCTTTACGGGCGGCCGGCTGCTTTGGCGGTCCTTCAAAGGATTGCTCGATTACTCCGATCCCGCGGTCGGCCACCAGATTCGGGCGCGGCTCGACGCCCTCTGCGAGGAACTTGGCGTGCAATACCACGGGGTGCGTTTCCGCACCACCGGCTACCGGCAGATCATCGAGGTGCACCTTCTGTTTCCCGACGGCATAAAGCTGGGCGAAGCCCACCGGCTGGCGACCCAGGTGGAAGAGCGGCTGGCGCTCGATCTGGAGATGCCCGCAGAGGTCATCACGCATCTGGAGTCGCTTGAGGACCACTCCGAAGTCCACCACGTGCAGCACTATACGGGGCGGCCGGATTAATGGCCCAATTGCCCGGCCGACTGGTTCCCAGATTCAAATGCGGCACTTTGAGAGAAATGTGGCCGGTTCAATACACTAAAGTCATTGATTTCCCGGGCTCCCTCATCGTTCCCGACGAAACTGCCGTCTAAAGCTAGAGCGGTATTGATTAGCGAAGCCTTCATTTGCTGAAGCGATACAGCGGGTTTCAAAAATGGTTGCGTCGATTTCTGTTGTCATCCTTCAGGGGCTAAAGCCCCGGTATTTTCCTGCATGTTTCGGCCCGGCTAAAGCCGTGCCCTTGTTACAAAACTGATTTTTTGAAACACGCTCTAGTGTCGTGAGTCATAAGTGCGTTGAAGAAATGAGCCGTACAAATGCAGATCCTTCGACTGCGTTTGCCGCAAAAAGCGCGGCAAACTCCGCTCAGGATGACAATTTCATTGTGGCGTGAACTTCTGACTCACCACACTAGGGACTTCCTGCTTGAAGGAGCCGGACTTCGCGATAGAGGCAATCCGATCCGAAACCAAGCCAATCAGCGCCAAGTGCTAGTCAGCACTCTCCGTTCGGGTTCCCTGTGTGCCCGGTGGGCGGTGCTTGCGGCTTTGTGCCTGGTTGCGTTCAGCGCCTGGGCGCAGGCGGGCGGGCCAACAGCCGCGCAGGACGCCGCTTCGGCGATGCCCCTGGGCGGCAGCATTCACGGCGTGGTGACGAGCACCGACGGAACGGTATACGAGGGGGCGCGTGTCGAGCTACGGCGGAGCCGAGGCGACAATCCGGCTGAGGCAACCCAGCGGACAGACAGTGGCGGCGCCTTCAGCTTCGCGCAGTTGCCTCCCGGAGAATTCAAACTCACGGTTTCAGCGCCCGGCTTTGCGACCCAGTCGATTTCCGGCGTGCTGCACGCGGGCGAGGCGTTCGATGCGCGCACGATCGTGCTGCCGGTTGCGCCGGCGGCGAGCGAGGTGACCGTGTCGGGCGGGTCGGAGGCGGAGATCGCGCAGGCGCAGCTTCATCTGGAAGAGCAGCAGCGGGTGCTGGGCGTGTTTCCGAACTTCTACGTCAGCTACGACTCCCACGCGGCTCCGCTCAACACGCGGCAGAAATATCAGCTCGCATGGAAGACGTCCATCGATCCCGTCACGTGGGTGATGGCCGCCGCGGTTGCAGGCGGGGAGCAGGCCGGCAACGTCTTTGCGGGATACGGCCAGGGCGCGCAGGGATTCGGCAAGCGATTTGGCGCAAATTATGCTGACAGCTTTGTCAGTACGATGTTCAGCGATGCGGTTTTTCCGTCGTTGCTCAAGCAGGACCCGCGATACTTCTACAAGGGGACGGGAACGGTGGCATCGCGAGCCCTATACGCAATCGCGAACGCGGTGATCTGCAAAGGCGACAACGGTCACTGGCAGGCGAATTATTCCGGGATTGCGGGCGGAATAGCAGCCGGCGGCATCTCGAACCTGTATTACCCGGCCGGCGACCGCAGCGGCGTAGAGGTGACCTTTGAGAATGCGCTCATCGGCACCGCCGAAACCGCAGTGCAGAACCTGTTTCAGGAGTTTGTCGTGCGCCGTCTGACGCCCAGGCTGCCATCCCGCGCAGCAAATGGGCGGTAAACCCGGCTCCTCATCCTGCCATCGACTCTACCAGCCGGTTCATTTTTTCTTCCTGACGCTCAATCGATTCCACCAGCTTGAATTGTGTGCGGCAGCGGTCGAGGTTGTGCCCTTCGCGATGCACTTTGAAGTAGGTGTCTCCGGCCAGGTAATCGGTGAGGAAACGAATCCCGACCTCGAACGTGATGAGTTTGCCCGAGAAGGCGAGGAGCCGCTTCTCCGCCGGGGTAAGGAATCCTCCGGCCGATTCAAGATAGCCGCGGACCAGAGCCTCGAACAGCGGAAACTGCATGGTGACTTTGGACAGATCCTGTTCGTCCTCCTGGGCCGGGCTGGTGGTGGTGCGCACCATGTCGCCGAAATCGTAGAGCGCCAGGCCAGGCATCACGGTGTCGAGGTCGATGACGCAGACGGCTTCGCCGGTTGTGCCGTCGAGCAGGACATTGTTGAACTTGGTGTCGTTGTGGGTGATGCGGTCGGGCAGGCCGGCACTGAGCAGGACGTTGGCGATGGATTGGCGCGAGCGGGCAAACTCGATCTCCGGCCCGGCGAGCGCGGCGCGGCCGTTCCCGTTCGCGGCGGTTGCCTGTGCGACGGCTTGTTCGAGCGCGGCGAAACGCCTGGGCGTGTCATGAAAATGGGGGATGGTTTCGTGCAGGCGCGGCAGGGGCAAGCCGGCAACCTGCTGCTGGAAGCGGCCGAAGGCGCGGGCGGCCTGGAAGGCCTGCTCCGCGGAGGCCGCAGTTTCATAGCTGCACGCGTTCTCAATGAAGCGATAGGCGCGCCAGGTTTCTCCTTCCGCATCCACGTGCCAGTTGCGCCCGTCCTGCGCCGGAACGAGCTGAAGTACGCGCCGGGCGCCGTCCGGTTGGCCTGCCACTTGCCCGGCAAGATGCGCCGTAACGCGCTCGATGTTCTGCATCATTGCAGCGGGATTCAAGAAGACGCGGCGATTGATGTGCTGCAGGATGTAGCGCGCGGATGCACCGGCTCCCTGGCACGACACGATGTAGGTGTCGTTGATGTGGCCGTTGCCGTAAGGCGCGAGGGCTGAGACTTCGCCGTGAAACTCAAATTGACTTGCCGCAGCGTATGCGTGGGGCAGGCCGGTCATGACCAGAGTCTTTCCGGATAGAGGCCGTTGGCGATGAGGCGGCGGATGCTTTCGACGACGCGCGGGCGATCCTCGCGATAGGTGACGCCAAACCAGGAATCGTTCGAATGCAGCACTTTGACTCGCGCCAAGCCCGACCGAATCAGCTCGCCGACGGTGTTAGGAATGAAACACTCGGCCTTCAAATCCCCGGCGCTGCCCTCAAGGAACTTTTCGAAGTCCTCGCGAAGCTGATCGAAGACCTGCGGCGTGAATCCCCACATGTTCATCGAGACTGGTTCGTCGCCGGAGAGCGTCGTAACGTTTCCGGTGGCGTCGGTATTGCGGGCTGCGTTACCGTTGCGTTCGATCCTGGTGAGCTCGACGATGTGCTGGAGGTAGCCGTTGCCGGCAATCTGGCAGACGCCGCGCGCCACGGAGCCAAAGTCAGAGAGCGTGTTGCGCAAGACAAAGCCGACCATGGCGTAGTCGCGCGAGCCGGAGGTGAGATGTCCGGCCAGCTCGCGGTAGCCGCCTGAGCCGTAGAAGTCGTCGGCGTTAATCGCGGCGAAGGGCTCATGGATGACGCCCTCGGCGAGCAGGATGGCCTGCGTTGTGCCCCAGGGCTTGGAGCGGCCGGCTGGCACGGTGAAGCGAGGAGGAATGTCTTCGAGGGCCTGGAAGACGTAGTCGACCGCAACGCGTTTTTCAAAGCGCGCGCCGACGATCTCGCGGAATTGCTGCTCGATGTCCTTGCGGATGATGAAGACGAGCTTGCCGAATCCGGCGCGGAGTGCGTCGTAGACGGAGTAATCGATGATGGTTTCGCCGGCCGGACCAACGGGGTCGATTTGCTTCAGGCCGCCGTAGCGGTTGCCCATTCCGGCAGCCAGAACGAGGAGTGTGGGGGAGGATGCAGAGCTCATCAATCGGGGCCTTTTCGAGGACGTTGATCGAATGGTACAACACGGACCGGCTGGGGAACGACAGTGGACAATGGGCAGCGGCGCAAGGAGTCTGGTAGAGTGGGTTGCCATGAGAATCCACAACGCTCGCCGATGGTTTTATTCGACTTCCCTTTTGGCCGCGCTCGCCGTTTGCAGCGCAACGCCGAGGATCCACGCGCAGACGCCTCCTGCGCAGAACTCGCTGCCGCCGGCGCCGGATTGGGCGCAACCCGGTTCGGCAACGCATCGACAGGTGCCGCCGCCCGCGGGCTTTCACCGGCCGAGCACAAATTTCGACACGCCGATCGGAATCTTCGACGGCCAATCGGACGTTGGCAGCGCGCTGGCGCCGGGCAGCGCAAGCTACGATGCCGCAACGGGACAGTACACCATCCACTCGGCTGGATATAACATCTGGTACTCACGCGACGAGTTCCGATTCCTGTGGAAGAAAATGTCGGGCGATGTGTCGCTGGCGGCCGATATTTCCTTCCCCGATCCCAAGGGCTACGGCGACCGCAAGGCCGTGCTGATGATCCGGCAAAGCCTGGATGACGATTCGAAGACAGCGCTGGTGGCCCTGCATGGGGCCGGGTTGGTGCATCTGGCATGGCGCCTGGAGAGTGATGCAAGCCTCGAGGATATTGCATTTCGTATGAGCCGGAGCGGAGGGCCGGACGCTGGGGAGCCGTTCAGCAACGGGACCATCGACGCCAAGCGCATCGGGATCGAGAAGCGCGGCGACGAGTTTGCGCTCTTCGTGAGCCTAGATGGCGAACCGATGCACCAGTTCGGGCCGCCTATCAAGTTGCATCTGAATGAGCCGTTTTACGTAGGCATCGGTTTCTGCTCGCATCTGCCGGAGACGGTGGACACGGGGGTGCTGAGTAACGTGGTGCTGGTGAATAAGGCGGGGAAGGTGAAGTAAGAGCGCTTCGCCAGAGGGATCGTCCCGGTACAGAGGTTTGGAATGAATCGAATGGTAGAAAACAGAAAAGGAGGCCTTCGTCCATTTGTAAGCGAATGAAAACAAAGAATATTGACTATTATGACTAGAACAACTATAATTCTAGTCAGAATTGGCGCGGAGGCAGGAGATGGCTCGTTGGCAGGTACAAGAGGCCAAGACGCGGTTGAGCGAGGTGATCGAAGAGGCTCACAGCGGGGGTCCGCAGATCATCACGCGGCATGGCGCCGAGCGGGCCGTGGTGCTGTCAATTGAGGATTTCCGTGCCTTGACAGCGCACAAACCGGGGCTGAAGGAGTACCTGCTCGGCGGGCCGAAGGTCGATAGCTTCGAGATTGAGCCCGACCGCGACGCGGGCCGCGAGATCGCTCTGTGAGCACGGCGCCTGCGTATTTGCTCGACACCAATGTACTGAGCGAAACGCGGAGGAAAAAGGCCGATCCGGGCGTGATGGCTTTTCTCGAAGCGGCCGATTCCGCTGCGCTTTTTCTGAGCGTGTTGACGATTGGCGAGTTACGCAAAGGCGTGGCTGCCAAGATGCGGTCCGATTCTGCCGCGGCCAAAAGCCTCGCGGCATGGGTCGAGGGGCTGGAGTTCGGATTTGCCGACCGCATTCTGAGCATCGACGCCGCCACAGCGCGGTTGTGGGGCGACTGGTCGGGCGATCGCCCGCGGCCGGTTGTCGATACGTTGCTCGCAGCGACGGCCGTCGTGCACGGACTGATCTTCGTCACACGCAACGCGCGCGACGTGGACGGGGTCCCAGTGAAAACGCACAACCCGTGGAGCGGTTGAGCGGGCGCCCGGCGCGTTACCATGCTCGGGGATGCTGTTTCCTGTGAGGTAATCTCATGAATCGGCGGTCTTTCGTGCATTGCGCTGCCGCGTTTACTGCTCCGCTGATGGTCTTTCCTGGAGCAGCAGCCCAGGCTACCGGCGGCTCAGCGAGCGCGGCCACGGAGGAGGGTTCGCAAGCGGAAAGCGCCCGCCGGATCAGGAAAGCCGCGGCGGCGGCGATGGCAATGCAGCGCCGCGACTGGGAGCAAGGAATTCTGGCCGAGGCGCTGGTCGAGGCCGGCGACCGGCGCGGAGCGATTCTGCTGACCCGCGGCGCAATCGTGCAGCGGACGCCGGACGGACGGCTAGGCGTGGTGGTCTCAGGCAGCCCTGCCGATCCCGCCATGGGCGGCTGCGCCTACGCGAAGGCGGCCGAATGGACAGGCGATGCGCAGATTCAGCAAGCGGTGGACGGACTGCTGGACTGGATTCGGAACCGAGCTCCGCGCAACGCCGAAGGCATTCTCTACCACGTGTTCGGCGCGCCGGAGATGTGGTCCGACGGGCTGAACTGCGCGCCGCCATTCCTGGCCGCGATGGGCTTCCATGACGAGGCGCTGGTCCAGATCGACGGCTACAGGCAGCGGCTCTGGAACCCAAAAAAGAAGCTCCTCGCCCACATCTGGGACGACGGCAAACGGCAGTTCAGGGACGGCAACTTCTGGGGTGGCGGCAACGGCTGGGCCGCCGCGGGCCTGGCCCGCGTTCTGCGCAGCCTGCCGGCCGAACGCCGCCAGGACCGCCAGCGCCTGGCTGCGTTTACTAGAGAGATTGTGGACGGTTGTCTCGAGCGCCAGCGCAGCGACGGTCTCTTTCACGACGTGGTGGACCAGCCCGCAACCTTCGTGGAAACGAACCTGGCGCAGATGCTCGCCTTCGCGGTTTTCGAGGGTGTTGCCGCCGGCTGGCTCCCCCCCAGCTATCGGCCCCATGCGGAGCGAATGCGCGCCTCCGCCCGCTTGAAGATGGATGCCGACGGCTACATCCAGGGCGCCTGCGGCGCGCCCGACTTCGACCGCCCCGGAAACTCGACTGAGGCCCAGGCGTTCTGCATCCTGATGGAGGCCGCCGGCAGCAAGCTGCCCGCAGAGGGCTCACGCATCTGAGTCTGAGCGTTGCGAACATGGAATCCGCCATCAGGTTGCCTCCTTGTCCGCGGCCGGCTCTCTATCTTCGACTGATTGCCGAAAGGTGAACGGCACTTATGGCATACATTCTTGCGTTGGACCAGGGGACGACAAGCTCGCGGGCGATTCTGTTCGATGCAAGCGGGGCGATTGCGGCCGTGGCGCAGAAGGAGATTCAGCAGTTCTATCCGCAGGCAGGTTGGGTGGAACACGATCCGACGGAGATCCTGACCAGCCAGATTTCCTGCGCTGTCGAGGCGCTGGGCAAAGTGGGTGCGCGGCCGCGTGATGTTGCAGCCATCGGCATCACCAACCAGCGCGAGACCGTAATCGTGTGGGAACGGGCGACGGGCAAGGCGATTCATCCGGCGATTGTGTGGCAGGACCGGCGGACGGCTCCCATTTGCGAGGAGCTGGAGGAGGGCGGAGCCGGAGAATTGGTTTCGTCGAAGACCGGCCTGGTGCTCGATCCCTATTTTTCGGCGACCAAGGTGAAGTGGATTCTGGATCACGTGGAGGGCGCGCGGGCGAGGGCGGAGCGCGGCGAACTGGCCTTTGGCACCGTGGATAGCTGGCTGATTTGGCGCCTGACCAGCGGCCGCAAGCACGTGACCGACGTGACGAATGCGTCAAGGACGCTGCTCTTCAACGTGGTGAAGGGTGAGTGGGACGCGGAATTGCTGAAGCTCTTTGGGATTCCCGAGGCCATGCTGCCGGAGGTGGTGTGGTCGAGCGAGCGCGTGGGCGAGGCGACGACGACGGGACTGCGCGGCGTGGCGATTGCAGGCATTGCCGGCGATCAGCAGGCGGCGCTCTTCGGGCAGTTGTGCTGGAGCGCGGGCGAGGCAAAGAACACGTACGGGACGGGATGCTTTCTGCTCGAGAACTTCGGCACGGAGTTTATGCGGTCGCGGCACCGGCTGATTACGACGGTGGCAGCGAGCTCGCAGCGGCGGCTGGAGTACGCGCTTGAAGGCAGCATTTTTATCGGCGGCGCGGTGGTGCAGTGGCTGCGCGACAATTTGAAACTGATCGGGGCGTCGGCGGACGTGGAGGCGCTGGCGGCGAGCGTGCCGGATACGGGCGGGGTGGTGTTTGTGCCGGCGTTTGTGGGCCTGGGCGCTCCGCATTGGGACGCGCGCGCGGCCGGAATGCTGATCGGGCTCAGACGCGACACGGGGCCGGGACAGATTGCGCGGGCGGCGCTTGAGGCGATTGCGTTCCAGGTGGCCGACGTGCTGGAGGCGGTGGCCGCCGCGGCGGCCGAGACCGGCGCTCCGCTGCGCGATCTGCGCGTGGACGGTGGCGCAGCGGTGAACGATCTGCTGATGCAGTTCCAGGCCGATGTGCTCGGAGTTCCTGTTGTCCGGCCGCGTGTCACGGAGACGACGGCGCTGGGCGCGGCGTACCTTGCCGGATTGGCGACGGGCTTTTGGGCCAGCCCCGATGCGTTGCGCGCGGAGCGGGCCGCCGCAGCGGCCGATGTGCGCTTTGAGCCGAAGATGAGCGCGGGTGAGCGAGCCGAACGGCGCGGGCGCTGGCAGAAGGCCGTGGAGCGGGCGAAGGCGTGGGAGTAAAGGCAGTTCGTAGTTCTTAGTTCGCGGTGCTCAGTTGCCGCTTCTTCAGTCGGCTTGTACAGAGACCCCTATTCGGTATCCTTTCCCGTCCCGGCCGTTATTCTGGAATGTGACCGGATGGCCAATTCAACGCCCCAAGCTTCCGCGCCGGAAGAGCCTGCTCCGATCCTGCATTCAGTGGTTTGTCCTCGGAGTAGCGGCTTGCTGGACGCTGGCCGCGCTGATGCTGGTGGCGGCCAGGTGGATCGATCCGCCGACCACCGCGGTGCACATGGAGCGCCGCTTCGAGGCCTGGATTCACGGCAAGCCCTATCACGAACGCTACACATTCGTTCCGCTAAGAGACATCTCGCCCAATTTGCAGCACGCGGTGATCGCCGCTGAGGACGCGCGCTTCTACGAGCACCATGGGTTCGATTGGCATGCGATTGAGCTTGCCGCCGAGCAAGACGAAAAAGGCGGGCGCATTCGCGGAGGATCGACAATCACGCAGCAACTGGTAAAGAACCTGTTTTTCGGGACGGAGCGCTCGTTCCTTCGCAAGGGTGCGGAGGCATCGCTGGTTCCGGTGGCCGAGTTCGTGCTGGGCAAGCAGCGGATTCTGGAGCTTTACCTGAACGAGGTGGAGTGGGGGCCGGGAATTTATGGCGCGGAGGCGGCGAGCCGCGCGTATTACGGGGTGGGGGCGCGGAAGATCGACCGGGACGAGGCGGCGCGGCTGGCCGCGGTTCTGCCGTTGCCGCTGAAGCGAAGGCCCGAGCGCATGGACCACTACAGCGAGATTATTCTGGAGCGGATGCGGGAGATGGGGTGGTGAGGGGGAGCAGCGGGGCTAGCGGTGTTCGCGGGGCTAGATAGAGTTGCGCCAGATCAGAGCAAGGTGGGAGCGCACAGGTGGGATGGGGCATTGTAGTGCGGGGCTTTGCATACTAGATACTTGGGGTAGTCACGCTCGCCGAAGGAGGCACGCGAATCGCGACATCCGCATCTCCTGGACGGTAGGTAAGCTCAAATTCCCGAATCTCGGTCTCAGCATGTTTCTGCGACCAATCGCTATAAACAAGTCTCACGAAAATTCTTGCGGATTTGTCGAGATCATTCATCATAATGTTTGCCGGCTGATTACCCGCGAAGGATTGGGTCAGCACAGGCATAACGAGGTATGACACGTCTTCTTCCCCAACGGAATGCGGCGTGACAACGATTTGTACGTCCTCCGACTGCTGATTTGGGACCATGCCTACGTCCGATCTGTGGATTCGGACCGATTCGATTAGGAATGATTGTTCGCTGTAATTCCACACCCTGAGCATGAAGCGCTTGTTGAACTTGAGCGCCATGCGCTGGGAGCCGCCCGGGTATCGCGGGTCCGGCATGAACCAGATCGTTGTATTTTCCGTCGTCGTTATCCAGAATTGAGGAAACACGCGAACCTTCTGTTCCCATTCCCTTCTTTGGAGGTCAACCGAAGATTTAATCTGCTCCAGTTCTTCCCGTTGTAGATTGATGCTCGCTTGAGCTTTTTGAAGGGAGGCACTTGTGAGGTAGATGAAGACAACAGTCACGATCGACGAAGCGATTGCAGCTAGGAATGCGAGAAGGCCTGAGAACGCTTCGGCTTTTTCGTTCCCTTTGTGCCAGAAAAACAGAAACGCTGCGCAGCCTGCAACCGCGACGATTCCGATCAGGGCAAGGGCAATAATCAGCGCAAATCTATGAGGATTCTCTGCGCTGTTTTCTTCTCTCTCTTTCACGGAAGAGGCCTTTCGAGGTTCTGTCATTGCGCGACTCCGCTGTTCTGGGCCGATTTGTCCGGAGAACCTCAGCCCAATTCCTGGTTCCAGGTCTCGAGCACCTTTTTGAATTCGAGCATGAATTTGCCGCCGTCGGCGCCGTCGATGAGGCGGTGATCGAAGCCGAGGCAGAAGTACTGCATCGACCGAATCGCAATGGAGTCGTTGCCTTCGGCGTCGGTGAGGACGGCGGGCTCCTTGCGCAGGCCGCCGACCGCAAGGATGGCTGCCTCGGGCTGGTTGAGGATGGGCATGCCGTACTCGCCGCCGAAGGCTCCGGCGTTGGTGAGGGTGAAAGTGGAGTTTCCGACCTCGTCGGGCAAGAGCTTTTTGGCGCGGGCGCGGAGAGCGAGATCGGCGATGGAGCGGGCAATGTCAGCGAAGGTGCGCTCGTGGGCGCGGCGGATGACGGGGACGATGAGACCCCAATCGAGGGCCACGGCGATGCCGAGATCGATGGTTTGGTGGTAGCGGACGGCGAGGCCGGCCGAATCGCTTTGGGGGGCGCTTTCGAGCGAGGCGTTGACGATGGGGAAGCGGCGCAGCGCGGCCACGGCCGCGGCGGCAATGAAGGGCATGTAGGTGAGCTTGACGCCGTGCCGCTGGTTGAAGGCGTCCTTGTGCTGGTCGCGCAGACGAGCGATGCGCGTCATGTCAATCTTGTAAACCGTGTGGACGTGCGGGGCGATGCGCACGCTCTCGACCATGCGCTCGGCGATGATGGCGCGCATGCGGGTGAGGGGCACGGGGTCCACGGGTAGGGTCGAGAGGTCCGGCGCGGGCGTCTGCGCCACCTGCGGTGCGGCAGCCTTTTGGACTGGCGATTGTTTGCCAGCCGGCGAGCTCACGGCGCGGAGCACGTCTTCTTTCGTGATGCGGCCTTCCGAGCCGGAGCCGGCGACTCGGCTGAGATCGATTCCGTGCTCTTTGGCGATGCGGCGGGCGAGCGGCGAAGAGCGGATACGGCCCACCTGCGGTGGGGCAGCCTTTTGGACCGGCGTTTGTACGGCGGGCGGCGACGATTTCGGGGCGGCGGTTGCAGGTGCGGCGGCTTGCGCCTTTGGGGCGTGGACAACGGAAGAGCCGGCTTCGCCGATGACCGCAACGACTGTGTTGACCTCAACGGTAGCGCCTTCAGGAAAGCGGATTTCTGTGAGCACGCCGGCCGCGGGCGAGGGAAGCTCGGCGTCAACCTTATCGGTGGAGATCTCGAGGAGAGGCTCGTCTTTTTCAACGGCGTCGCCGATGGTTTTAAGCCATTTGGTGATCGTGCCCTCGAAGATCGACTCGCCCATCTGGGGCATGATGACATCCGTTGGCATGCTTTCCTTTCTTGGCGGAGCGAGCGGAGTTAGCGGGGCTTGCGGGGCTGGCGGAGCTAAAAATCCCGGGGTCCACTTCTCAACGCGGCGCGCGTAACTCCTGCCGGATTATAAATCGCAGGCGCGCGGGACGGAGCGGCGGTTCAACGCGGTGCAGGGCGATTGGATTGAGGAATGGGACGGTACAGCGAGTTCGTCCGGCCCTCCGGGGCGGTTTCATGCTGTTGTTCTGGTTTCCCAGGGCTGCCCCTTCGTTCGCCGCGGCGAACTCCGGGTCGCCCTGGGCTATTTTCGGTCCGTCCCTCCGGGACGAAGGGCCGATGTTTGTCGATCGGACCTGCACAGGCAAGATGCTTCGTCTACGAAAAACGATCATGCAATTGCCCTGCAATTCGATAGCTCAGGCGGAAACGGGCCGGTCTTTGCGGTGGCGCAGGCGCTCGATCTCGGGCGGGATCTGGAGGGGCGTGTCCTGGGCCGGAAATTCAGGGGCTGGAAGATCGGGATCTGGAGCGGCGGGGGCTGGAGGTTCCGGCGCGCGTTCCGCGGAGGCTTGCGCGTGGGCGCGCAGAATGGCAAGGCTTGCGACGAACTCGACCTGCTGGTTCAGGACCTGGCCGAACAGGCGGGCCGCTGAGTGGGCGAGAGATTCGAGCGTGGGAAGGCTGTTGGGGCCGGGGATTTCGTTTTCGAGGCTGGTGATGGGGCGGTCCGTAATGCCGCAGGGATTGATGAGGTTGAAGTTGCGGAGATCGGTGGTGACGTTGAAGGCGAAGCCGTGCGAGGTGACGCCGCGAGCGACGTGAATGCCGATGGCGGCGATCTTGCGTTCTCCCGCAGGCCGATCTTTCGCCGTACTTCCACAGTTCTCGTCCGAAAGGCTGCCCCGCCGCAGGTGGCACCAGACGCCGGTGAGCCCGCAGATGCGGCTCGCAGGGACGCCGAACTCGGCGCAGAGGCGGATCAGAGCTTCTTCCATGAGGCGGACGAAGTCGACCGGGCCCAGGCGGTTGCCCCGCCCCGGCGGGCAGGCGCCGGGCGAGCGTAGGCTGCGCAAATCGAAGATGGGATAGCCGATGAGCTGGCCGGGACCGTGATAGGTGACGTCGCCGCCGCGGTTGATCTCGTGGAGGGTGACGCCGCGCGCGGCGAGCAGCTCGTCGGAGGCGAGAATGTTGGAGCGGTTGGCGTTGCGGCCCAGGGTGAGGACCGGCGGATGCTCGAGGAGCAGGAGCACGTTGCCGATGCGGTCGGCAGTGCGCAGCGCGACGAGCTCTTCCTGAAGGCGGAGAGCTTCGGAGTAGGCGACGCGCCCGAGATAGAGGTACTGGATCATGGCCTACCGCGATTGTAGCGGGGCGCCGCTCAGGCTTCGGCTTGGGGTGGATTACGGCAGTTTGGCCATATCCATGTTCCAGGGTTTGTCGGTGGGAACATTCAGCGGCTCTTCGGCCTCGTACCCTTGCTTGCGGAAGCGCACCTGAATCGTCCTGGGCTGCGGTTGCGCCAGGTGCAGATCGTAGCGTCCCTGCGAGTCAGTCAGAGCAGAAGCCTGCACGCGGTTCGCGGCCAGAACATCGACCTCGACGCCCGCAACCGGCATGCTGGTGACGCGATCGGTGACCTCGCCCTGGAACTCCCACGGCGGCGGCGGACGCAAGGCATACCAAAGGGCTACGCCAGCCAGGATCGCCACGAGCGCTGCAAGCGCCGCCTGCAACCTGCGTCTGCGTCCCAGCGGCCAGCCCAGCGCCGGCTTGAGCTGTGCGGCCACAAGCGCGGGGTCGGCGGCGGTGATGCCCTGGATCTCGAGCATCGCCGGAAGGGGCGCCTGATCCAACAGCCAGGGAAGGATGGGTTTGCGCATCGCCTCGGCGCGGGAGTACTCGAAGGTGATGTAGTCGGAGCCGCGCGTGTTCTGCGACCAGCACAGCACCAGCGCGCGCGAGGCGCGAATGGAGCGCTCCAGGCGGCGCTTCCACTGCTCGCCGGGGTCGATCGATTGCACGTCGAAGAAGACGCGATAGCCAAGCCGGCGCAGCTCGTCGCGCAGGGGCGCCACGCGCTCGGCGTCGGCGCGGGAGTAACTGAAGAACACGTCGTACTTGACCATCGCCATAAGCGCTATTGTTGCAGGATCGGTTCGAGCTGGTGAAGAGCCGCGGTCATGCCGGCGCGGTCGCCGTTCTGGACGGCGGTGAAGAGCGCGATCCAGGAGGCGCGGCCGTTGCTGAAGGCGGGTGAGGCTGAAAGGATTTGAAGCGACCCGGTAAAATCCCAAACCGCTGCCTCCAGCATTGCAGACTTCGACAGGAGCACTTTTTCTGTTTGCCGCGCCGCGCTCTTGTCTCCCGCGCCCCACTGGCAGGCGAACTCGATGGTGTCGCGCACGACGGCCTGCGGCGCCGATACGGAGTCATCGGTGAGGATGGCCACGCGCTGCATACACGCGGAGTAACGCGTGGCCATGAAACTGACTTCCATAATGTTCATTTGAGTTTCGGCCCAATCCTCGGGCAGATCGGCTTTGGTGTCCACCTCAAGCGCCCTCTGATAGGCCTGGGCGGCCTGGTCGAACAAAGCTGGGGCTTTGTCCCCTCCGGTATGCAACGCCTCGCTTGCCAGCGCGTCGCCCAGATCAAGCTGCGCCGCCGCCCAGTATTGCGGCAGATCGGCTTTGGTGAAGACCTCAAGCGACTTTTCGAAGGCCTGCACGGCTTGAGCGAGGAGGGGGCCTGCTTTATCCCCGCTGGTGCGCAGCCCCTCCTGCATCCATGTCAAACCGAGATTGATTTGCGCTCTGCCCCAGTCCTGAGGCAGATCGGCCCTGGTGTAAACTTCCAGCGCGCTTTGATAGGCCTGCGCCGCCTGATCGAAGAGGGCGGGGGCTGTTTCGCCGCTGGCGCGAATTGCCTCATCCTCGAGCGCGCTTCCCAAATTGTTCTGGATCTGGGCCCAAGCCTGCGGAAGGCCGTCCCTGGTGATCACCTCAAGCGCGCTCTTGAAGGCTTGCACCGCCCGATCGAGCAGAGCGGCGTTGTTCGCCTGGCTGGATCTCAGGCCTTCGTCCATCAAGGCAAGGCCCAAAGCATCCTGGGTAATGGCCCAGCGCTGAGAAAGGTCGGCTTTGGTATCGACTTCAAGCGCCATTCCGAAGGCCTGCACCGCAGCGTCAAGCAGAGCAGCGGCCTTTGCGCCGACGGCGCGCTCGCCCTCCTGGGTCAGCGCAATTCCGAGATTGAATTCGGTTCTGGCCCAGTCCTGGGGCTGGTTGGCCCTGGTAATGACCTCAAGCGCTTGATGAAAGGCCTGCACAGCCTGGTCGAATAGCGCAGTGGCCTTGTCGCCGCTGGCGCGCTGAGCTTCGTCCGCGAGCGCGTTTCCGAGATCGTTTTGCGTGGCGGCCCAGTCCTGGGGCAGATCGGTTCTGGTGCGTACGGCAAGCGCGTCCTGGTAAGCCTGGACGGCTTGATCGAAGAGCGCCGTAGATTTTTCTCCGCTTACACGGTCTGCTTCATCCGCCAGTGCGCTGCCCAGACCGGCTTGCGCCGCTGCGCTTTCGCGGTGATCGCCCACCGCGGCATAGTCGCGCGCGAGCGACTCGAAATCGGACACGGATTGAGCCAGCAGGCCCAGGCTCTGGCGGGCGGGCGAAACCTCGCCCTCAGCTCTGCGCGCAGCGCCCAGGTCAGAAACGGCTCGCAGCCACAGCTCGTGAAAACCCCTGTCGTCGGGATGCTTCCTGTATTCGGCAACCGCCGTGGCTTCGGCATTTTCGAGGGTCTGCGTGGCCAGGTGATACTGCGTAGCGAGTTGGGAGGCGCTCGCGCTCTGCTCGCGGTCGTTGATCAACTGGCGCAGCTTGTCGCGGCGGGCGTTGAGGAAGGCTTGTTCTTCGGCGTCGAGTTCGTCCTTGTCGGTGACGGCGGCCTCGTCAAATAGCTGCGCGGCGCTGGCGTAGTGCTTGAGCGCAACCTCGGCCAAGGCCTTTTGCTCGGTGGTGGCTTGCGCCGACTGACGCTGGATGTTCTGGGCCCATTGCTGCACCTGCTGGTTGACCTGTCCGGCGGAAAAACCATTCGCCTGGGCCCATTCGGCGATGGCGGCGCCAAGATCGGCCTTTTGGTTCTGCGCCTCGGCAACTTCGGCCTTCAGCGCCTGGTTTTGTTTTTTGAGGCTGTTGACCTGAAGCAACATGCGGTGCAGGGCCGCTTCGATTTGCGCCGGGCCGGTGAGCGCGAACGAGCCTTTCGGCAGCAGGCTGACCTGGACGGTTGCGGGCAGCGCGGCAGCCTTTCCCTCGGCGGACCGGAAGTCGGGTAATTGGCCATCGGCAGGCTCATAGATGACCAGGCCGGTTGCGCCCGCGATCTCAATGCGCAGATTTCCACGCTGCGACGCGTCGGGCGAAACCAGCAGCAATGCTTCGCCCCCGGAGTTGGTGACCTGTTGAGCGTCGGTGACGGTCAACCCACTATCGAGATAGCTGAGCGCGACTCGGACCCCTTTGACCGGTTGGCGCGGTTGCGGCAGCACGTTGACCACCAGCACCGTGACGTTCTGCTCTGGCGTGGGCTTTTGCGCGCCCGTGGAAGCGGCTGCGCAGCCTATTCCCAGCAGAAGAAGAACCGCCTTGCCCAGCCTGTTCTTCATGGGAACCTCGCCTGAAACAATTGCTTGATTTTGCTTGAAGTGTAGCACCGTCCTACGGTCGAGAAATCCGATCTGCCGATCCCATTTCGGGGTGCACTAGAGGCTGGCAGGAGGACCGGGCGGATGGGCGTTGGGGGCGGGAGCGCTGAAGACAAGAAGGCGGCGGCGAGGATGGCGGATGGGATTCCTGGCGAGTGGGGCATTTCGATTGGATTCCTTTGTGATGCGGGGTTCCTGGCTTGCGGCTCTCGTGGCTCTTTATATCAAACCAATGTGGGCTTCGCCCCAGGGCGGGTGCTTGCGATGTGGATGTTGGTTAAAATAGAGGCAGTTCAGGGAGAGAGGCGTCGATGCGACCGTCGGAGATACTGCCGCTGCACCGGGAAACCATTCGCCAGCTTGTGCTGCAAGCGGGGATGGCGAACCCGCGCGTGTTTGGGAGCGTGGTGCGCGGCGAGGACACCGAAGACAGCGATCTGGACATTCTGGTCGATCCCGCGCCGCGGGCCAGCCTGCTCGCCATGGAACGGCTCCAGGCGCAACTGGCAAACGTCACCGGCGTCAAGATCGACCTCCGCACACCCGAGGAAATCCACCCGAAGTTCCGTGATAAAGTCCTCGCCCAAGCCGCGTCGCTATGAGCAAGGAAGACCTTACCGCCAGAGATTTTATCGGCCACATCCTTCAGGCTGCGGATCGCATCCTCGACTATACCCAGGGAATGAGCCGCGAGGAATTCTTCGCCGATACGCTCAAGCAAGACGCCGTGATCCGCAATATCGAGATTATCGGGGAAGCTACGAATAACCTTCTTGAGGCCGATCCAACCATCGCCGCCAAACATCCTTCAATTCCATTCACGGAGATTTACGGCATGAGAAATCGCGTGGCTCACGGCTATTTTGCTGTCAGCTTGGCGATGGTCTGGGATTCCGTCGAGGAGGACATCCCGCAGCTGCGCCAGAAGATTGCATCGGTGCTCAAAGAACTCCGGGAAGGTGATGGGTAAATATGGAAGGGCAAGAACGCAAGGAGAATGCGGACCACTCCGAGTCTGAGTTGCTCAGTATGGCGAACGACAATGACAACAGGATGGGCTGGATAAGAAACCTTGAAACTCTTGCCAGCGAAAGCGAACAGTTCACCGTCGAATACGAGTTAGGATCGGAATGCCGGATTCCCGGCCTGCTCAATTACGCCGATGGGAGAATCATTTGCTCTGTGATGAGCACCAAAGAAAGCGCAGGCGGGCTGTGGCTTTACAATCTCATCCTTCATGTCCCGCGTGATCGTCACGGTCACAACCTCAAGGCGGGGAAGGGGTACTACTTCAAGGACGGCAGAGTTGGAGAACTGCTGGCGCTGATGTCGCTGTTCTTCCGTTGCCGCTTTTATTTGATTTCCAGCAGGCATCTGCCCAGCGACCCAAGGATGGGTATGACGATCAAAACGGAGTATCCCTTCATCAGAGTTAAATGCAATCCAGCAATCCATCCGCCCCTTTTCGAGAGCCCGAACAAAAACCTCGCAGTAGATTTCAAGGAATTCCTGGATGCGGTGAAGTCGCTCGACCCCCGATTACACCAGGAATTCATCCTCGCGTGCCACCACTATGCGCGCGCCGTGAGAGAAGTGGGTGTCGATCCGGAAATGGTGTTCATCCGATTGGTTTCGGCAATTGAGGCGCTCTCCAAGAATGAGACGCTTGATCGCAAAAAGGACGCTCTGGAGAAGCAGAGGATTACCAGTCTACTCGCTGGATCCGACTTGTCCCCCGAGCTGAAGAAGGAGCTTCAAGAGAGTTTCGCCAATAGGAATTCCAAAAAGAAATTCAACTACTTCATTGAGCAGCACTGCAGCGGATTCTTTAAAGGTGGGAATTTCAAAGCTAAACGCCTGAAAATTAAACGAACGGATCTCAGCAAGGCGCTGAATGTCATTTACAAGGCTCGATCCAAGTATCTCCACGAGGGGGCGACGATGTTCCTAAGCGTGCCGTTTCAGGGAGGTGAGAAATGGGACACCGATCCAAACCTGGGCATGTGGGTCGATAACCGCCGATTTGATGCGCCCCAGAAGCTGCCGTATGCCCATTTCTTCGAGGGCCTGGTTCGGCAATGCCTGCTCAACTACCTCAAGGCCAACTCTTCGAAGTCTGATTTCGCGGTACACTAGACACTGGCAGGAGGACCGGGCGGTCGCTGCCGGAGATCCTTGCGCAAGCGGGGGATGCCGGGAGAGGAAAGTCCGAACTCCGCAGGGCAGTGTGCCGGATAACGTCCGGGACGTGAGCGTGAAGGCTCACGGACGGCCAGTGCCACAGAAAACATACCGCCTCGGCACCCCTCTTCGGAGGGTCTCCGGAATGGCCCGACAGGTTCGCCTGGACGGCCAGTCCCGCCGGGGTAAGGGTGAAAAGGTGCGGTAAGAGCGCACCGCTCCGGCAGTAATGGCGGAGGCAGGGTAAACCCCACACGGAGCAAGACCAAATAGGGAGGGATGTGCGGACCCGGAGCAAGGTTCGCACACGGCGCCGGCCCGGCGCCGAAAGGCTGCTCCATGCAATGGCCGGAACCTCCGGGTAGGTCGCTGACGAGCGCCCGCGGCAACGCGGCGCCTAGAGGAATGACCGCATAAACAGAATTCGGCTTACGAGTCCTTTTGCCGAATGAAGACGGCTCCGATTGGCGGGTGATTGCCGACAGGAGCAAGACGACAGCCCCGGCCGGGTAAACGCCCTGCCGGGGCTGGCCATTTTGCGCGGTGTGGCGCATCGAACCGGCTCTGGCGCGCGCCGCTGAACCGGTCGCAAACGACGGGCAGCCGGGCGCGAAGTTGGCTATGCCCTTGCTGCGGTCACGCGGTCCTTCTCAGCGCCACCTCGACCAGTTCGTGGGCTTCCGTGACCTTCTGAGAGTAGCGGCTGATTTTTTCATAGACCCCGATCACAAACTGATCCACGCAGACGCAATACACGCGAAGGTCTCCATCCCCCGGGTTGTCCGCGGGGCCATGCGCGACATCGAACAACTGCCGCGCACTTTCGAGAAGGTCCTTGTGAGTTGGCCGCGCGTTCAGCGAGTGACCGGCGGCTCTTGCAATCGCAGAGTCCACAATGGCCTTCGCTTCATTGGGGCTGCACGTGTGTTCCCACACATCCCAGCACCCGTTCCTGAACTGTTCGGCAAAAACAACAATTTTCATTAGCGTTCACTCCACACAGGCAAAACCATGCCGGCGCCGCAGCCGTAGGCTCGACGCCTGATTGCAATGTTTTGATCGGGGGCCCTCTAGCCTCCCGGCTCTCTGTAAGGCGCAAGCATGGATTGCAACGCTCTTGCGAAACTCAAAACAAACGCGCCGGGGACAACTCTTCGGACACAGCGTAAAGCACAAAATGAAATGCGCAAATTGCACGAAAGGGTTACTCCGAACCCCCACAAAAGTTGGCACGATTGCCGGGCGGCGCCTGGAGAAATGACCGCATCGAACAGAGTTCGGCAGGCGACACGATTGCTGAATGCACCGGCAGTTCCGGTTAGGTGAGCGCGCGGCTGGGGCTGGGCATTTTTTGGCAAATGATCGAGTCGGCAGGTCAGAAAGCGGGCGAGCCCGCGTGGCTTGTGCATCTGTGTGCTTTTACGAAGGAGCCCGCAGGGATCTCGACGCAAATCGCGCCAAGGCAACGTTCACTCGCCGACTCGCCCGCTTGCTCTACCATTAGAAGCATGTTGCGAGTGAGGCGATTGGAGGCGGGGGCGCGGCTGCCTATGGTGGCGCATCCGGGCGAGGACCTGGGCTATGACCTGTTTGCGCTGGAGGCGGTGCGGCTGGCGCCCCGCGCCACGGTGAAAGTGAGAACGGGAATCGCCGTGGAGGCGCGGCATCCGCGGACGGGCGAGCCGCTGGGGTTGCTGGTGCGCGACCGCTCGTCGATGGCGGCGCGGGGGATAGCCACTACGGGCGGCGTGATCGACGCGGGCTACCGCGGCGAAATCCTGGTGGTGATGACCAACCTGGGCGATGAGGCGCAAGAGCTGAAGGCGGGCGAAAAGATCGCGCAGATGGTTCCTGTGCCGGTGCTGACGGGCGCTGTCGAAGACGTCGAAGACCTGGAAGGCTCTTTGCGGGCGGCAAAGGGATTTGGAAGTACAGGGACATAGGGACGTAGGGACTGAGGGACTCAGAAGGCGGGATTAGGGGTTAGGGCTAGGGGTTAGAGGCTTCGGGTGCTCGCGGCCGCCGGAACCCTGTATCGGGCGGGTGCGTATCATAAACAATACGGGATCATGCCACTTCGAGAGGCCTTCAAACTCGCGCTGCAATCGCTGTGGGCGAACAAGCTGCGCACCATTCTCACGCTGATCGGCGTGGTGATGGGCGTGGCGTCGGTCATCATGGTCATTACGCTGGTGAATGGCGCCAACCGCTACGTCGCCACCAAGCTTTCGGGCTACGGCGCGAATGTGTTTCAGGTATCGCGGCAGGCGAGCGTGATCTTTTCGCCCGAAGACTACATGCGCTACCAGAAGCGCAAGATCCTGCGCATCGAGGACTACCGGGCGGTGCGCGACAACTGCACGGACTGCAGTGAGGTGGGCGCGATGCTGTTCAAGTCCACCAACGTAGTGGCCAACGGCCACTCCAGCGACAACACCGAAGTGCGCGGCGGCACCTGGACGATGCTGTCGCTCAACAACATCGACATCGCGATTGGACGCGGGTTTACGCCCGCCGACGACGAGCACGGCACGCACGATACGATCGTGGGCTACGACATTGTGGACAACATTCTGGGCGCGGGCGACCCGATCGGCAAAGAGATTAGCGTGGACGGGATTCCCTACACGATTGTGGGCGTGGGCGAGCGGCAGGGCAAGACACTGGGCCAGTCGCAGGACAACTGGGTGGCTATTCCCATCAGCACATATCAGCAGATCAATGGATACAACGATTCCGTGCACATTTACGTGCGGGCCGTGGGCGGCGCGCAGGCCATGACGCAGGCCGAAGACCAGGTGCGTGTGTTGATGCGCACGCGGCGCCACGATGCACCGGGGTCGCCCGACGACTTTGAAATCGAGACCAACGATACTTTTCTCGATATCTGGAAGCAGATCACCTCGCTGTTCGCCAGCGTGGTGCTGGGGCTGGCGTCGATCGCGCTGGTGGTGGGCGGCGTGGTGATCATGAACATCATGCTGGTGAGCGTGACCGAGAGAACGCGCGAAATCGGCGTGCGCAAGGCGCTGGGCGCCAAGCAACGCGACGTGCTGCTGCAATTCCTCATCGAGAGCGCAACCATGGCGGTCACCGGCGGAGCCATTGGCGTGCTCTGCGGCATCCTGGTGGGAAAGCTAATCACGATTGTCATCGGGTTCCCGACCAGCGTGCCGTTGTGGTCGATTTTTCTTGGCTTGTTCCTGGCCGGCTCGGTGGGGATCTTCTTTGGCGTCTACCCGGCCAGCAAAGCGGCGAAGCTGGACCCGGTAGTCGCGCTGCGCGCGGAATTGTAAAGGGTGGTCATGGCTCGATCCGGGCAAACTCGTGAATCGGTGAAGATGGCTCTGGATACGCTGCGCACGAACAAGATGCGCTCGGGGCTGACGGTCTTGGGCATCGTGATCGGCGTCGCCACCGTCATTTCCTTTTCGTCGGTCGTCAATGGAATCAATATCCGCGTCTCGAGCTTTATTGACTCGCTGGGTTCGAATGTGTTTTGGATCGGGCGCCTGCCGATGATTAACGTGCGGCCGACGGCGGAGATGCTGGCGCGCAGAATGCTGACCGTTGATGACGCGAAGGCGTTGCGCACTCTGCCCCATGTGATGACCACCGATGCCGAGGGCGATTACATCAAGAGCTTCCAGGTAGGCGACGTGAGTGCAAGATACAGAGACAAAAAGGTTGCCGGGGCGATCCTGGTGGGCGGCTTGCCCGAGGTGATGGACGTAACCGAGCTGACGCTGCTGCAAGGGCGCATGTTTACCGACGCCGAAGATACGCGGGCGGCGCACGTGGTGGTGCTGGGCCACGACACCTGGCAGGAGCTCTTCGGCGACCAGCCGGCGGTGGGCAAGGAAATTGCGGTCGAGTCGGGGCTGTACACGGTGATTGGCGTGCTGGATAAACGCAAGCAGCCCTTCGGAAGCGGCAAGAATCCGCGCGACAACATCATCTTGTTCCCTTTCGGTACCTTCCACAACCTGCACCCGGAGATCACCGACCTGACCCTCATCGTGAAGTACGACAGCCCGAAGAACAAGGGCCTTGTGGAAGAAGAAATTCGCGAGCTGCTGCGCATCCGCCGCAAGGTGCGAGTGGACAAGCCGGACGACTTCGAGATCTTCGGGCCGGATTCGCTCGCTCGGCTGTGGAATCAACTGACCGAGGGATTGGTCATCTTCATGATTGCCGTCTCCAGCGTGGGGCTGATGGTGGGCGGCGTGGGGGTGATGAACATCATGCTGGTGAGCGTGACGGAGCGAACGCGCGAGATCGGCGTGCGCAAGGCCATCGGCGCAACGAAACACACCATCCTCACGCAGTTCACTACCGAAGCGGTGACGCTCTGCGCGCTCGGCGGCACTGTGGGCATTCTGGCGGGCGCGATCATCACCTGGATTGTGTATCTTCTGCCCATCGGCCTGCCGGCGACGCTCTCCACGATGTGGGTGCTGATCGGCTTCGGCGCTTCGTGCGCAATCGGGTTGCTGTTTGGGATCTACCCGGCATGGAAGGCGGCAAACCTGGATCCGATTGAGGCCTTACGTTACGAGTAAAGGCCGCTCCTTTCATCTACACTGCTTTTTGTGATGCCGCACGCACTGGCGCAGGCCGTGGAGATCGTGACGACGGCGCTGGCCGTGGCCGGGATGGGATACTTTCTCGCCAGCCTGGCGGCGGCGCGGGTGTTTCTGCACGAGCGGCGCCCGCCGCGGGCGGAGTTCGCGCCCGGCGTGAGCCTTCTGAAATCTCTCAAGGGACTCGACCCCGGCATGATGGATGCCTTCCGCAGCCATTGCCGGCAGAATTACGCGGGCGAGTTCGAGCTGCTGTTTGGCGTGGCGTCGCTGGACGATCCGGCGGCGGCGGCCGTGAAAGCGTTGCAGGCCGAGTTTCCCGAGCGGGCCATCCGGCTGGTCGAGTGCCCCGAGCGGCTGGGCGCCAATGGCAAGGTGAGCACGCTGGCGCAGATGGTCGCGGAAGCGCGGCACGATTTCCTGCTCATCGACGACTCCGACATTACGGTGAGCCCGCACTACCTGGAGCGGGTGATGTGTTGCTTTGCGCCGGCGGAAGAGCGCTCAGGGGCTAAAGCCCACCGTTCTGCATCTGCCTCCACGGCACGACTGAAGTCGAGCCCCGATACAAAACAAGGATCTTCGGCAGCGGAGACAACCGAAGCAGTCCAATCTCCGGAGAGTGAAACTTTAAGAAACGATCGCGTGGGGCTGGTGACGGCGCTTTATCGCGGGCGCGCACATGGGTCAGTCTTGCGAGGTGGTCTGCCCTCGCGGCTTGAGGCGTTGGGGATTGCCGCGGAGTTTATGCCCGGCGTGCTGCTCTCGAAGCTGATCGAAGGCGGATTGCATTATGGGCTGGGCTCGACGCTGGCGGTGCGGCGCGAGGCGCTCAAAAAAGCCGGCGGTTTGCTGGCGCTGGTGGATCATCTGGCCGATGACTACGAACTGGGCGAGCGCGTGGCAAAGGCCGGCTATCGCGTGGAGTTGAGCAGCGAGGTGGTGGAAACGAGCGTGCCGGCTTACGGCTGGCGCGGATTTTTCGACCACCAGTTGCGCTGGCTGCGGACGGTGCGCGATGCGCGCCCCGCCGGCTACACGGGCCTTATCTTCACGCATGGGCTGTGTTGGGCCGTGGCGAATGTGCTGGCCAGCGGGTTGAGCCCGGTGAGCCTGTGGCTGCTGGGGTTGAGCTTCTTCCTGCGGCTGGCGCAGGCCATGACGGTGGGCGCCGCGGTGCTGGGCGATCGCGAGGTGCTGCCGAATCTGTGGCTGATGCCCATTCGCGATGCGATTGCGATGGGTTTGTGGGTGGCGGGATTTGCCGGAGACACCGTCGTGTGGCGCGGGGAACGGTTCGCGCTGAAGGATGGAAAGCTGCAACGAGCAAGTTAAGGCATTTCTCCCAATCCTCAAGAGTGCTCAATGGTTCGAAGGTTGCCGCTCACTGGGGTTCGCGTCAACTTTGCGGTCTTGAACCCCTATACACCATTGGGAGAAATGCGTCAGCAAGCCGGCGGCTTGGCGTTCCTTGCGGCGAGTTTTCGTGTCCGCGAACTCAGATCCCGGAAGCGCTACCTGCGCCCACGGACGAGGATTTGTCCGCGGGGCTTCGAACCCCGCGGCATCCTGCAGAGCGGATGGATTTCAGTCGCCGTTTGCCGTTTCGGCCTCGCTGCCGGCGCGGATGGCTTCCGTGTCGATGGCAAGGCACGCGCCCAGCTCGTTGAAGTCTTTTTCCCAGCGCGGACGTTCTTCGTCTTGCAGCGCGGTGAGCGCCTGACCGGAACTGCGCAGGATCTCGTACCAGATATTCTGCGCCTGCCAGAGATTGTGGTCGAAGGGCAGCTCAATGAGCGTGCGCGCCAGAACGAGCGCGCGATCGAGCATCTCCAGCGAGCCTGCCGACATGGTCAGCTCCACCATGGCGCGTTTCATGCGCTGGTCGGCGATGTAGGAGAGCGTGGCCGTGTCGAGAGGCACCTGGTCGGCCTTGGCCAGTGAAAGATAGGAGCGCATCTGTGCCTGGTCGATGGGGTCCACTTCGAGGACGCGGCGCAGGCCGGCGTTGATGGCGAAGCCCGCGGCCAGTGTGAGAGCGGGCGGCTTGGGCAGGCCCGCCTGCGAGAGATAGTGGAGCAGGCTGGCGTGGTCCTCGTAGATGGTGGTGAGCGAAGTCTCGATGTCCCAGAGCGTGGAGTTGAGGATGAGCTCGACGATGCGGCGTTGCTCGTCAGTGAAGAGCGAGGTGAGCGAGTAGCCGGCGTGGCCGTAGAAGCGGTCGAGTAGGCGAATCACCTCGGGAAAGTCTGCGCGCTGCACGTGGCCGGCGGCCTCGACGGTAAAGGCCTCGAAGGCTGCCGCGTCGGACTCATCGTAGGCTTTGACGGCAGCGGTGATGTTCTGGTCGCCGAAGTGGAGAACCGCAAACGAAAAGAGCTGCGCGCGGCCGGTGATGGCGCTGGCTACATGCACTCGGCCCAGCGCAAGGCGCCCGCGGCCCGAGGTGTGAATCTCGTAGGAGATACGGCGGACGTGGTAGCAGAAGAGGTCCGTCTCATCGGCAAACGAGGAGAAAACGGAACTGATGGCGTAGTGGGCGGCGACCTGCTCGAGGTGCAGCTCCATGGTGTCGACGCACTTTTTGTAGATGCGGGCGCCGTCGCCGGCGGCAGGATCGTTGGAGTGCGCCTCGGCCAGCCGCGCGAGAAACGCGGGCTCGAGCGGCGCTGCCTGTTCGCCGAAGACCTGCAGCGCGAGCTGCAATACGCGGGCCGCGTAGGCAATCACCTGCACCGTTTCAATGCCGGCGAGGTCATCGAAGAACCAGCCGCAACTGGTAAACATGAGCTGGGCGTGGCGCTGCATCTCCATGAGCTCGAGGGCGCGCACGCGCTCGGCCTCTGAGAGCACATGCGCCTGGTGCGCGGCGAAGAAGCGGTCCACTGACTCCGTGCCGCGATCGAGGACGACATGGATATACGCGTCGCGGGCAGCCCAAACATCGTTGAAGAGGCTGCCGCCTTCCTGTTCAGTGAGCGGGACCAGCGCGTCGCGCAACTCGTCGAGAGCCTGGCGCAGAGGCGCGCGCCAAGCCTGGTTCCAGCCAGCCTTGCCGCTGTTGCAGCCACAGTCGGAGCGCCAGCGCTCCACGCCGTGCGGACAGCTCCATGAGGTGTTCTCGACGATCTCGCACTCGAATTCGGGTGGAAACTGCTCGAGGAAGCCGGCGTAATTGGTCAGCTTCACGGTCTTATCCTGCTCCAGTAGGCGTAAGGCGTAGGCCAGCGCCATCTCGCCGTACTTGTGATGATGACCGTAGGTCTCGCCGTCGGTGGCCACGTGCACCAACTGCGCCTGGGCGCCGTCTTTGAACCCGGCCTTGAGGCGCGCGACAAAGTTGTCGCCGGAGTTGAGCAGTCCTTCAAAGGCGATGGCGCGCGAGACCGGCCCGTTATAAAAGAAGACGGCGATCGAACCGCCCGAAGCGAAGCGCACCAGGTATGGATGCGTGGTGTCCACCGTAGCGTCCGGCGTGGCGCTCCAGATCGCGCCTTCCTTGAGCGGGCGAATGCGTTTGCACTGGTGAGGCGCGAGCACCGTGAACTTGATGCCGTTCGTGGCCAGCGCTTCGAGAGTTGCGGAGTCGGCCGCGGTCTCAGGCAGCCACATGCCTTCAGGCGGCGCACCAAAGCTGTTTTCGTAGTCGGCGATGCCCCAGCGGATCTGTGTGTCGTGGTCGCGCGGGCCGGCCAGCGGCAGAATCATGTGGTTATAAACCTGCGCCATGGCCGAGCTGTGCCCGCGGTTGCGCCCACGGCTGCGGCTCTCGCCGTCGAGGATCATGCGGTAGGTGCGCGGCGCATTTTCCTTGAGCCAACTGAGCAGCGTGGGGCCGAAGTTGAAGCTGATGCGCGCGTAGTTGTTCACGATGCGCGTGATTTGATTTTTGGCGTTCACTACGCGCGCCGCGCCGTTGGGGGCGTAGCACTCGGCGCAGATGCGCTCATTCCAGTCGTGGTAGGGAGCGGCCGAGTCCTGAGTTTCTACCGTCTCCAGCCAGGGATTTTCCCGTGGCGGCTGGTAAAAGTGACCGTGAATGCAGACAAAACGCTTTCCAGTAGGCATGAGGGTTCCGATGAAGTGCGCCGCGTCCGGTGTTTGCCGGCTGCTCAAGCTATTTTACGGCTATCGCGCTGAACCTCCCGTCGGAGCAGTTTTCTTGGCTAAATCGCAGGCGCGCCAAAGGTACCAGCTGGCGATGGAGCGATAGGGCGCCCAGCTCTTGCCGCGGCGGAGGACGACTTCGGGCTTGGGCAGATCGCCGGCTTCGAGCGGGCGCGATTTGGGCACGCGCTGAAAGGTGAGCGCGAAGCCCTTGCGTACGCCGTAGTCGGTTACGGGCAGCACATCGGGCCGGCCCAGGCGGAAGATCAGCAGCATTTCGACGGTCCACGACCCGATGCCGCGCACCGCGGTGAGCCGTTCGACGATTTCTGCGTCGGACATTTTGCGGATGGCGGCGTGCGAGGGGACTGTGCCGTCGAGGGTGCGGGCAGCCAGGTCGCGCAGGGCCTTGATCTTGTTGCCGGAGACGCCGGCGGCGCGGAGCGGTTCGTCGGGCGTAGAGAGCAGAAGCTGCGGCGTGGGATCGCCGCCGAAGTATGCGCGGACTCGGGCGTGGATGGTGGCCGCGGCCTTGCCGTGCAACTGCTGGTAAAGGATCGATTCGAGCAGGGACTCGAAGGGCGAAGGCGAAGGATCGAGGCGGAGAGTAAATGGGCCGGCGCGATCGATGAGCGCGGCGAGTTTTGGGTCGCGGGCGCATAGGTGCGCCACCGCCTCGGCGGGATCGAAGGGAAGCTTGCGGCTGCGGCCGTCGTGAATCATAGGGGAACAGTGTAACCTGTTCATTCCCCATTTGATCGCCTGCCGAAGAGGGAAACTGCGAGCGTCCTGAAGCTTTGGCCGGCGTCCAAGAGGTAGATGGACGGTGTTACACTCATCCAACGGAGGTGCGTATGCCCATTGCCAGGCCAATTCGTGTGACGGAAGCGGATCGCGAGTTTGATGACGCACTACGCCGCATACGCATCGTCTACCGCAAAGAAGACGGCTCCACAGATTGGGATCGCTTCTACGAAGACGTGCGCAAGCGGGAGGAGCCAGCGGGGGCAGACAGGCCGGAAGCCTCCCAAACGGAAGGGCAAGATGCCAGGACAGGGATCGATCCGGCGTGATCCGAAGTACCGGCCAAACCACGATCGGTCAGTCACCATCTCTGGTGTCATCGACGACGCGCTAGTCTGCCGTCTTCTCCCCGAAATTGTAAGGCTGCAATCGGTTTCCCGCGACCCCATCACCGTCTACATTGATAGCCCGGGCGGTGACACCGAATGCGCGAAAACGCTGCTCGAGGCATTGCGCGCCAGCGATCAAGATCAGTCGGAACCATGCCGCCTGATTACAGTCGCTCTCGGCGAAGCGTCCAGCGCTGCCTCGGATATTCTGATGGCCGGAGATTATGCGCTGGCCTACCCGTATAGCAGGATTCATTGCCACGGAACGCGCATCAAGCCGTCGTCGTCGTTTACCAAGGATCAAGCGGCCATTTATGCAAGATACATGGCGGGCCAAGACGAGGGCTTTGCCTTGACGCAGGCGAGAAATTGCATCAACCGGTTTATATTTCGTATCTCACGAGCATGGCGCGAAATTGAAGGCTTAGACGACAAGGGGCCCGGCTTGTTTGGTAGCGATGACTCGCCAACAACGGTAAATACTGCCCAGGAGTTTCACAAGTTCCTTCAAACCAACGGATTCGCGAGTGACGTCCTCCTAGAGCTGGTTGATACCGCGGGGCAGAATGCGGATAGTGTCGGGGATTTCGCGGACCGTTCTGGCCTGGTGGACCTTCGAAATACCAAGGGCCCAGAGGTAGACATGAAGGACGCGATTCGATCAGCGATCCTGAAAGATGCCGTTTCAAACCCGTCTTCGGAGGTCGCCTTCAGCGATTTGGAATCAAAGTATCGTCTCTTATGCGATTTCTTCGAGAAGCACCATGTGGATATGGTCGTCGTCTTACTGAAGCGTTGGTGGGTTGACCTTTATGGCCGTCAGGATCAAAGGAAAGCAAGCACGGTCAACTTTTCAAAAGAAGAAGAGCGTGTGGAATGGAAAATGAAGCTGATTGGGGTGCGATGCTTGGTGCTCTGGTTTCTCTTCGTGTTTTTCTGCCGCGAGCTTCAAACCGGCGACTTTCCCATGACCGCCAAGGAGGCCTATTGGCTCGGCCTCATTGATGAAGTCATCGGCCTCGATCTCCCCTCGCCGCGCATTCTCGTTGAAAATGCGCCCGACATCCCTTCTTCGCTACGGCAGGGTTTTGAAGAAGGGCTACAAGGAGCTCCTCAATCATGAGGATGCGGCCGGGATCACAGACCGGATTTTTTGCTGTGCGGGAAGGAATGGATTGACGGAGAGGCGCTGGAGGTGCGGTTCGATCCATAGAGCGCGAGGCGCGGCGCTTCTCTTCTGTTACGGGTAGTAAACTGCGGGCGGTTGGGTAAAAAAGAGGATTTTTCGCCATGAAGCGCCGCGATTTTGTAAAGACGATGACTGCCGTGGGAACAGGTCTGCTGTTGCGGCCTGGCTCGCGGTTTAGAGCGCACGCGCAGGAGGCTGCACAGCAGGACCCCGGCGTCAAGCGCGTGCTGGCGATGTTCAAGTGCCACTTTGACGCGGGTTTTATCGATACGCAATACAACGTCGTCCATAAACTGTACTTCGGGAAGTTTTTCCCCGAGGCTATCGAGATTGCGCGCGCGGCCAATGCCGGGGGAAAGCGGCGTTATGTGTGGACCACGGGATCGTGGCTGCTCTACGAATACCTGGAACAGGCCTCGCCCGCTGACCGCAAAACGATGGAAGAAGCGATCGGGCGCGGCGACATTGCGTGGCATGCGTTGCCGTTCACGTGGCAAACGGAGATGATGAGCCCTTCGATGATCGAAGGCAGCCTGGCGCTGGCGCGGTCGCTCGACCAGCGCTTCGGCACGGTGACCACCGGCGCCAAGATGACCGACGTGCCGGGGCACACGCGAGGCATTGTCGTGCCGCTGGCCGGCCGCGGCGTCACCTTTCTTGAGATTGGCGTGAACGGCGCCTCTATGCCGGCCGAACTGCCGCCGATCTTTCTGTGGAAGAACCCGACGGGAGCGAGCCTCGCCGTGATGTATCACCACGATTACGGCGGCGTCGCCGTGGTTCCCGGCTCCGATCTTGCGCTGGTGACCTGTGTTCGCGACGACAACAGCGGCCCACACACGCCCGAGGAGATCGACCGCATTCATGCGGATCTGGCGGCGCGGTTTCCCAATGCTGAGATCGTAGCCGCCAATCTGAGCGAGATGGCCAACGCGCTCAAGCCCTTCCACAGCAAGCTGCCGGTGGTGACGCAGGAGATTGGCGACACGTGGATCTACGGCTGCGCCAGCGACCCGCTGAAGGTGGCGCGTTTTCGCTTGCTGGACGGGCTGCGCAAACGATGGCTCACCGACGGAAGGTTCCGTGAGGGCGACGCAACCGATCTTCAATTGCTGCGCTACGTGCTGCTAGAGCCTGAGCATACCTGGGGAATCGCCGCCAATCACTGGCTGGACTTAGACAACTACGAGCCGGTCAACCTGGCGCGGATGCTCGACACGAAAAATTACAAGGTTGTGGAGTTCAGTTGGGAGGAGAAGCGCCAGGATTTACTTGACGGCGTCGCGGCGTTGCCAACTCCGCTGCGAAAAGAAGCCCAAGATGCGATCAAAAATCTGAAGCCGATCAGGCCCGAGCGGCCGCACTCCCACCATCCGGCAGAGCAGCTCATCGAAACTGATTTTTTCACCGTTGGGATCGATGCGAAGACTGGCGCCATCACCAAGCTGCGGAACAAGACGACGGGCCGCGAGTGGGCGAGCGAAAGGAATCCGATTGGACTGCTGACTTATCAGACGCTTTCTGCTGAGGATTACGCGCGCTACCAGGCCAGTTACCTGACGACGAAGGCGGATTGGGCACAATTGGATTTTGGTAAGCCAAATATTGAGAAGTTCGGCGCGAAGAGCCAGGAATGGCACCCGGCCAATGTCGAAATCCACAAGGGAAAAGCAGAATTCGGGCACCGTATCCTGATTCATTCACAGTTCCAAGACGACGAAGCCTCCGGATCGGGTCGTGCTGCATTTCCAAGGGATGTTTATGTCGAGTTGCTATTTCCCAATGGAGCTCCGCACGTCCATTTGGGCATTTCCTGGTTCGGTAAGCCAGCAACGCGGCTGCCTGAGGCGCTGTGGCTTACCTTCAATCCGATAGTTAAAGATGCGACGGGCTGTTTGCTGGGAAAATGCGGCGATCTGATGTCGCCTTTCGACGTAGTGGCTAACGGCAATCGGCACATGCACGCACTTTCGACCGGCTTCCTCTATCGTGACGGTGAGCAGGAATTTGCAGTCGACACGCTGGACGCGCCCGTGGTCGCGCTTGGCGGGCGCAATCCGCTGATCTTTTCAAACGACCAGCCCGACTTGGCCAAGGGGATCCACTCGTGCCTCTTCAATAATGCATGGGGCACGAACTACATCATGTGGTACGGCGAGGACGTGCTGGCGCGATATGTCATCCGCGCATAGGAACGGCGCGCGGAAGAAGGCACCTCGCGCAACGCGCTCTGCTGCTGCGCGCAGGCCATCAGCCGCTAATTCGAAGCCGGCGCCGCGGCGTTCCTGGCGTGCGCGATGACGATTTCCGTCTTGCCGTTGAACCGGTTCGGCCGCACCGTCACCGACACGGACTCCCCTGATCCTATCTTCAGGAAGAGCGTTTCACGGTCGCCGTACGTCCTGGTTTGCGCGCCAGGGCCCAACTTGCTTTGGTAAAAAGCGATCACCTGGTCCTTCGAATCGGAGGTGAGAAAGTTCGCCGTGAGCATGTCTTTGCCGGCGACGGTCATGCGCAGGTTTGCTTTGCCCTGCTCGGCGCCGGGATAGATCGCGACTCCCAGGTCGCTTTCCGTAACCGGTTGCGATGAGATGGAAGTTTGGGCGACTTTGTAGGCGAAGTAGCTGAGGATTCCGGCTCCGATCAGCCCGAGGCCGGCGAAGATGCCGACGATGATGAGAATAATCTTCACGGCGCTCGGGCCCTTTTTCGGAGGAGGGTAAACGAGCGGCTGGTAGGGCGGGGTGGGCGGCGGTGTTGGCTGCGAAGGATAGCCCTGAGGAGGCTGGTTGCCGGGAATGTTGGTCATGGTCCCATCCTTGTTTTCGAGTGGATTTTTCGTGACACTGGCCGGTTGCGATTTGAAATTGCAGCCACTATACCTCATCCGCCCCGGTCGGGAATTCGAATGGCAGGTGAGAAATTCCGCATCGCAGTCGCGTCCTGAATCGGATTGCGCCCCGCAGTTGACGGGGGATCGGAACGGACAACTCCTAGCTGGCAGCTTTACCATCAAGAGCATAGACACTTCGTTTGAGGAGCGCCACCATGAAGATGCGGCCGGGATCGCAGACCGGATTTCTGCTGTGCGGCAAGGAGTGGATTGACGGAGAGGCGCTGGAGGTGCGCTCGCCGTGGGACCAGGGGCTGGTGGGCCGCGTGACCGTGGCGACGCGGGCCGACGCGCGCCAGGCCGTGAATCATGCGGCGGCGAGCCTGCGGCGCACGCGGGCGCTGCCGCGATGGAAGCGCCGCGAGATCCTGGAAGACGTGGCCGCCGCGCTGATCGAGCAGAAGGAGCGGTTTGCGCAGCTCATCGTGGCCGAGGCCGGCAAGCCGGTGCGGCTGGCGCGGACCGAGGTGGATCGCACCGTGCTCACCTTCAAGACCGCAGCCGAAGAGGCCGCGCGGCTGGGCGGCGAGAGTATTCCGCTGGATTTGACCGAAGGCAACGAGGGCCGTTGGGGACTGGTGCAGCGCTTCGGCGTGGGGCCGGTGCTGGCGATTACTCCGTTCAATTTTCCATTGAACCTGGTGGCGCACAAGGCGGCGCCGGCCATAGCAGCCGGGTGTCCGGTGATCGTGAAACCCGCGCCGCAAACGCCTTTCACCGCGCTGGCGCTGGGCGAAGTGATTCTGAAGGCCGGATGGCCCGAGGAGGCGCTGGCGGTATTGCCGCTCTCCGACGCCGATACCGCGTGGCTGGCGGAAAAGGAAGATCGCATCAAGCTGGTGAGCTTTACCGGGTCGGCCAAGGTGGGCTGGGAGCTAAAAGCGCACTCCGGGCGCAAGCGCGTGCTGCTGGAGCTCGGCGGCAACGCCGCGCTGGTGGTGCACGGCGATTGGAAGGACCTGGACGATGCGGCGCTGCGAACAGCACACGCGGCGTTCAACTACGCGGGGCAGTCGTGCATCAGCGTGCAGCGTGTTTTTGTGGAGCGCGGAATCTTCCAGACCTTCCTGTGGAAGGTGGTGGAGATAGCGGAGAAGCTGGTGATTGGCGACCCATCGAAGGAAGACACGGAAGTGGGACCGCTGATACGGCAGAGCGAAGCCGAGCGCGTGGAAGCGTGGGTGAAGGAGGCAGTGGAGAGCGGCGCGAAGCTGGTGGCGGGGGGCGAGCGCAAGGGATCCATGATCGCGCCCGTTATTCTGTCCGGAACCAAGCCCGGCATGAAGGTCCACGACGAGGAAGTGTTCGGTCCAGTGATGCTGATTGAGCCGTACGACGACTTCGAGGAGGCTCTGGCCGCAGTGAATCACTCCAAGTATGGATTGCAGGCCGGACTGCTGACGCGCGACGCCGGCCGTATCCTTACCGCCTATCGCGAGCTGGAGGTGGGCGCTCTGATTGTGGGCGACACGCCGAGCTGGCGTCTGGATCCCATGCCCTATGGCGGAGTGAAGGATTCCGGATTGGGCCGCGAGGGAATCCGCTGGGCCATCGAGGAGATGACCGAGCCGCGCATGCTCATGATGGCGGGAATCGGATAAAGCGGGCGTTGCAACCTCCGCATCGAGAGGCGCGGCAAAAGCCGCGTTTGCACACTGCGGCATCGCGGCAACGCGTCAAAACAAGAGAACGACTATGCTTTTGGTTTCGCCTTGGCGCGCACCGCAGCCCAGCGCTTGCGCTGCGCATCGGCAATCCGCTTGCGCGCTTCGGCGCTCAGCACACGCTTCTTCCTGGGCTTGGCTTTGGCGGCCGCTTTCCCGGCTTTGCGTCCGGCTTTTGCGGCTGCGGTACCGATTGTGGCCAGCAGTGCACGGGCCTGCTTGAGCCTTGCAATCTCAGAATCGAGTTGGGCAAGAATGTTTTCAATCGCCATAAACATAGAATAACTCAAGAATTCACATTTATGAAAGTTTTCTGACGATATTTTCTTGACTTAGGAAGGCCATTTACTCGATAAGTCGATTCCACTTAAGCCGCGCGCAGGCGCCGCGCTTACCATGCGTAAGCGGATATGGCAGGGGTCGCAGAGCCTGGAGACACCTCGGCGGGATAGACGAATCAACCTATCCCGCCAACGCTTGCCCAAATTGCCGGCGTCCTTATCGGGACCGCTTCGCTTACATGCCTAGATACTCGACATGCACATAGGCGCCGAGGCGGACGTTGTAGGCCAGATACCAGCCAATGTGGTCCGGATCTTCGTAGATGACGATGTCATCCGAACCCCACAGCCAATCCGTGCAGAAGGCGATGTCGGCTGCCGCGACCGACCAGTACCAACCGTTGAACCAGAACCTGCCGGGACCTCCTCCGGCGATCCGCCAAACGTGCGCCGGACCGAAGCCGCCGGTAAAGTGGCCGTATTGCCAGGGATGGTCAAGATGGTAATTCGGATCGTTGGGGCCGGTATTATGACCCACCCATGTGCGGTCGTTTTCGACGTGCGGGACAGCGGGATGGCTGGGCTGTTGGGCGGGATGGCTGGGTTGTTGGGCGGGATGGGCGGGTTGTTGGGCATTGTTGTGGCTGGGGGCAGGAGCAGCCGGAGCGCCATGATGAGGAGCGGGGCCATGCGCTGGCGGGGTTGGATGGCCGGCTGGTTTTTGTGGCGCCGGATGGTTGGCTGGTTTTTGCTGCGCAAACGCCGGCGCCGCGAAAACGAGCAAAGCTGCGAACGCGATTATAAGAGGCTTCATCGATTCCTCCCGATGACTGCAAGGATGGGCGACCCACCGATTGCAGGCTTCTTGCGATGGTCATCGACAACAGCTTAGTTACCCACCGGAATTTTTGCACAGGACGGCACAGTCCAGCACGCAAATTCTTTCACTGGAAGTTAGCTGTCCCTTGCAGTTCGCAGAGATAGAGGAACTTATGCCGCGCCGCGAGCCCGCAGTCGGCTTACGCGGCGACTGGGGCTGGCGCGCGCCGCCAGGCGTAGAGCGGGAACTGGTTGGCCATCTCGGCCACTTCGCCGCGAATGCGCGCCAGCGCCGCATCGTCGTTGCGCTGTTCGAGAGCCTTGGCGATCCACACGGCAATCTGCCGCATTTCTCGCTCTTTCATGCCGCGCGTGGTGAGCGCGGGCGTGCCTACGCGAATGCCCGAAGGCTTGAGCGGCGGATTCGTGTCCCAGGGAATCGAGTTCTTATTCACGGTGATGCCGGCCTTGCCCAGCGCCAGCTCGGCCTCGGAGCCGAGGATGCCCTTCTCGAAGACATCGACGAGCAGGAGGTGGTTGTCGGTGCCGCCCGAGACCAGGCGGAAGCCGGCTGCCCGCAGTCCCTCTGCGAGAGCTTTGGCGTTGGCGACGATCTGCGCGGAATAAGCGCGAAACTCGGGACGCAGCGCCTCAGCGAAGGCAACGGCTTTGGCGGCAACGATGTGCACAAGCGGGCCGCCCTGCTGACCGGGAAAGACTGCCTTGTCGACGGCCGCGGCCAGATCCTGCGCGCAGATGATGAGTCCGGCGCGGGGACCGCGCAGGGTTTTGTGCGTGGTGGTGGTGGTGATGTGCGCATGAGGCACGGGTGAAGGATGCACGCCGCCCGCCACCAGACCGGCGATGTGCGCCATGTCGAAGATGTACACCGCGCCCACTTTATCGGCGATCTGCCTCATGCGGGCGAAGTCCCACAGGCGCGGATAGGCGCTGGCGCCGCCGATGATCGCTTTCGGTTTTTCCTGCTCGGCCACTTTTTCGAGTTCGTCGTAGTCGATGGTCTCGGTATCCCTGCGAACGTGATAGAAGGTGGGCCGATAGAGCTTGCCGCTGAAGCTAAGGCGGTGGCCGTGCGTCAGGTGGCCGCCGTGCGAGAGGTCGAGGCCGAGGATGGTGTCGCCCGGCTGCAACACCGCCGCAAAAGCCGAGGCGTTGGCCTGCGAGCCGGAGTGCGGCTGCACGTTGATGTGCTCGCCTCCGAAGAGCTGGCGCGCGCGATCGCGAGCGAGATTCTCAACAATGTCGGCGTACTCGCAGCCGCCGTAGTAGCGGCGCCCGGGATAACCCTCGGCATATTTATTGGTAAAGACCGAGCCGGCCGCCTCCAGAACGGCTTCGGAGACGAAGTTCTCGCTGGCAATCATCTCCAGCCCCTCATGCTGGCGGAGAGTTTCGTGGTCAATAGCGGCGGCGACTTCGGGATCGGCCTGGGCGAGAGGAAGCGACATGCGGTCCGTCATAACTTAAATTTTAGCCTTTCCCCCCTTCGGTTGACAGGCCGTCAGCATCGGACGGCGCGGAGATTTCGTAAACTGAAGGCGGCAACCATCTTCATCGCCGGACGAGGCTTGTGTGAAATCCAGAGGGAAACAACTCTCCTGGCTACCGATCCTTGCCATCGCGCCTTTTCTGGCGCTTGCGCAAACCGTGGAGCAGGCGCCAGGGATTGACCCGGCCCTGCTGGCGAAGGCCAATGCAGGCGATGCAGCAGCTCAGGTACAGGCAGGCGAGCGCTGTGTGCAGGCGGCGGCGGTTGAACAGAATCGGGAACAGGCAGCAAAGGATACTGAGCAGGCGGCAGCGTGGTACCGGAAGGCTGCCGAGCAGAACAACCTTGCCGGAGAACTGCATCTCGCCGCGCTCTACCGCGACGGGGGCAAGGGCTTTGCGCGCGATATGGCGCAGGCGGCGGGGTGGTATCGCAAGGCTGCCGAGCAGGGAGACGCCGACGCGCAGGCAACGCTGGGCGTTCTTTATTCCATGGGCCAGGGCGTGCCGCAGAGCGACGTGGAAGCCTACTTCTGGCTCGATCTCGCCGCTTCCGTCAAAGGTCCGAACCAGGAGAAGTACGCGGCCAACCGCCAGATGATCGGCACGCACATTACCGCCGATGAGCTGGCCGACATTGCGGATCGCGTGGCCGCGTGGAAGGCTGCGCATCCGCGGCCGAATGCCGCGCAGTAATCTGCTCCGCGCGGAAGGGCGCACTCCCGGTATGCTGATGGCATGGCCGGCGCGCGCCTTCCGCGGTTTACATTTTGGCCCGCTCTAGGGGTGCTGGCGGTCCTCGCGCCGCCGGGCCGCGCGCAGTCTGCAAATCCGAATAACGAAGTGACACTGACGCCAGCGATCGTTGTTGCGGGATCGCCGGAGTTGATTCGCGTCGCAGCGCCGGACGCCGTGGCAGCAGACGGTGAATGGCTGGGCCGGAAGCTCGAGTTCTTTCGCGGGGGCGATGGTAAAAGCTGGTACGCGCTGGCGGGAGTTGACGTGGAGGCGGCGCCGGGTTCTACAACTCTGAGCATCGTCGCGCGCACTGCCGGCGGCGGCTCGCTGGATTTGAGCCGTGCGGTCGAGATTCATCCCGCGCACTACCGGACTGAAACCTTGGCGGTAGCACCGAGGTTTGTCGAGCCGGGGCCTGAGGAACTCAAGCGGATCAAGGCCGAGATCGAACTCAAGCAGAAGGTCTTTGCGGCGAGCGCGGCTGAGCCGCTATGGGTCGGCAATTTTCGCGCGCCGGTTCATGCCGCGCCCACCGACAGCTTCGGCACGCGGCGTGTGTTCAATGGCAAGCTCGACAGCATTCACAAGGGGATGGACTTTCGCGCGGCGGTGGGCACGCCGGTACGCGCCGGCAACAGCGGTGTAGTGGTGCTGGCGCGGCCGCTTTACTACGAGGGCAACTGCGTGGTTATCGATCACGGGCTGGGGCTCTACACGATTTCGATGCACCTGAGCCGCATCGACGTGCGCGAAGGCGAGCACGTAAGCCTGGGCCAGCGCATCGGGCTGAGCGGAGCGACGGGCCGCGTGACCGGGCCGCATCTGCACTGGGCGGTGCGGTGGGAGGATGCGTATCTGGATCCGGCGAAGCTGCTGCGGATGGATTTGAGCCAAGTGCGCTAACGCGGAACGGTTTCCTCTTCGGTCGCGCGCGAGGGCGCGGCCTCCGGGCGAGGCCCCGCCGCCTTCTCCGCCCGCAGCGCTTTGAAGGCGCGGTAGACAAACCAGCCCATGTACCAGCCATCGATGAATTTGAAGGGTGTTTCGCCGGTGGTGTAGTGGCCGCAGGGCAGCACGCGCACCTCGTGATTCACGCCGGAACGGCGCGCCGTCTCGACCACCTGCAGCGAGTACTCCCTGGGAAACGTCAGGTCGTAGTTCGCGTAGACAAAGAGGGCGCGTTTCAGCGGCCCGCCGGCCTCGTCGCCGACAAATCTGGCGTAGTAGCTCACCGGGCTGATGGCGGCCCACAGAGCGTGCAGACGATCCTGAGTGAGGCCTGCCGCTTCCAGTCCCTTGCGAATGTGGAGCGTGCTCTGCCCCGCCCACACCACGTCGCCGAACGCCGTGGAAGCGTGGTTGAAGGCGTTCACGCGCAGCCGCGCATCGTGCGCGCTGGCAAGATAGGCGTAGCAGGAGCCGAGGCTCGTGCCCAGCACGCCGAAGTGCTCGTAGCCCTGCTCCTCGAGCCAATCGAGGCAGCATCGGATATCGACCACCGCCTGGCGGCAGGCCGACAGGGTGCGGCCGATATTGGCGCTGACGGCGTAGTCGGAGCGCTCCAGCTCCATGGGACGGCGAATGTCGTGATAGGGCTTGGAGAGGCGCAGCGCGGAGACGCCCATGCGGTTGAAAATCGTGCACAGCGAGTTGTGGCTGAATCCGTCGGCGTTCCATTGCGGCAGGACCACGATGGCCTGTTTGGGGCGCGCGGGATCTTTGTGCTCGGGCGCGGGATACCAGCGCGCGTTCACCCGGTCGTTTTCCGGATACGGCGTGCGCTCCGGCGAGGTGAAGCGCAAATATTGCGCTTTGGGCAGCTTGCCTTCGGCGGCCTGCTGCTTCAGCGCCGCCTCCTGCGCCAGCGTTTCAGGGCGCACGTTGGTGGGGAAGAGCTGCGGATAGCGCTCTTCGAGGCGGAAGTCCGTGGGGTGCTCGTAGCCGAAGAAAACGCCGCTGTGGCGGATGAGGAGCTGGTTGATGCGCACCATTGCGGCTTCGGCAGCCGCTTCGTCGCGCTCCACGCCGGGATCGGGAACCGCGGCGCCGAGGCCATGCGCTTCAAGGAACGGAACGATCCACTCAAATCCCCATTGCAGCGGACGCACCACGCGATTTTCGTCGCGCGTGCACAGCCGGGTTTCCCACGCGTACATCCGGCGCGCGTACCAGTCAGTGAACATGAATCTCATTTCATTTTAACAGCGTGAATGAGGCAGGGAGCACGGGGGCAGGAGAACGCAGAGCGCAGAACCTGGGGACCGATAGCCGAGGACTGTGAACTAGGTGCTCGCCTTGTGCGCGGCCTTCTTAAGCGCGACATACTCGGCCGCAAACCAGCCGATGCTGAGCAGCAGAGTTACGGCAATAATCGCCTGCGAGATGGCGCAATACAGGCACCACACACCGAGGCCATACTGCTCAATCATGGAAAGACGAAAGGCGAAGAGAAACCCCAGAAAAGCGGTGAGGAAAGTGGCGAAGCGCCAGCGCGCGAAGCTGAGACAACCAAGCACCAGGTATCCGGCGATACCGATGGCCGCTACAGGGACTTTGGCAATTGCGGAAAACGAGCTGTGACTGACGATTCCGCAATCCCAACGCTCGTTGATGTCGCACGGTGCGGTGCCTGTGGAGTAGTGCACCTGGAGCGCAAGCGCCGAGACGACCATACCGGCAACGGCGAGAATCAAGATGAGATATCGCATAGCAAGTGGAGAAAAAATCGCCTGTACTTCTCCTCGATTCTAGCTGACGGAGCGCGGAACCTGTGCGCCGGGTGGGACGGTTGGCGCACGCTGTACGATGAAGCCATGAACCAGCCGGACAGCGCCGATCGGTTGCGCCCCAGCGGACAGGCTTGGCAGAGCGGATCGCGCGTGGCGTTCTTCGGCGGCAGCTTCGACCCGCCGCATCTGGGCCATCTGGCTGTGGCGCGCGCCGCCCGCGATGCGTTCCGGCTGGATGCGGTGCTTTTCGCCCCGGTGGGCGCGCAGCCGCTCAAGCACGAAGGATCAACGGCGAGTTTTGAGCACCGGCTGGAGATGACGCGGCTGGCCATCGAGGGCGAGCGGGGATTTGCGATCTCGCTGGCCGATGCGCCCAGGCCCTTGGGCGGCAGCGGGCCGCCGCGGCGGCCGCCCAACTACACCATCGACACGCTCGTGGGACTGCGCGCCACTCTTAAGCCCGGCTGCGCGCTCTATTGCCTGATGGGCGCCGACTCGTTCTTCGGGCTGCGCCGCTGGCATCGCGCCGCGGAGATTCCGTTTGCGGCGCCGCTGATCGTAGCCTGGCGGCCGGGGCAGCCGCTGGAGGGATTGAAGGCCGCGCTGCCCCAAGGGCTCGCGCTGGAGCCCGCGCCGGACGACGACAGGACCGAATCCAGTGTTGAGGTGCGCGCGTTTTGCCTTGTGAATCCGGCTCGCGCCCGCGCGCCGTTTTATGTGCTGCCCGGCCTGGATGTGGAGATCAGCGCGACGGAGATCCGGGCGCAAATCCGCGGCGATTCCAGCAATCAAACTGCGGGGCGCGAAGTGCTGCCGGCAGCGGTCCGTGAGTACATCGCGCAACACGGGCTCTATCGCTCATAGGGCGATCTGTTGATTGACGGCTTCTCTCGAGGAGCGCGCCGCTTGCCCAGCGCCGAATCGACAGGCTACGATGAGCTTGGAGAGCCTTCCTAAAGCATGAGCATATCGCCGGCGCAGAAACAGACGCGCATCCTGGTACAGGCCGCAGCCGCGGTCTGTGACGAAAAGAAGGGCCAGAACACCCGCATCCTCGAGCTCGACCTTGCCGACTCCGGCCTGAGCGACTTTTTCCTGGTTACCTCGGCCAGCAACGAACGGCAAACCATCGCTATCGCCGACGAGATCGAGCTGCGGCTGAAGCGCAACTTCGGCGTCTACCCGAACTCCGTGGAGGGCCGCCGAAACGGCGAGTGGATCCTGCTCGACTACGTGGACTTTGTGATCCACGTCTTTCTCGCGGAGCGGCGCGCCTTCTACGACATCGAGCGGCTGCGCAAGTCGGCGCGGCCGCTGACGCCGGCCGAGTTCGACGCCGAGTTGAAGGCCGCGTTGGCAGCGAAGACGCGTGTTGTGCGCCAGCGGAAAGCTGCGAAGGCCAAGCCAGCGGCTGCTGCCAAGCGCAAGAAGGTCACGAAGAAACTGCCGGCCACCGCGAAGGGCTTAACCGCAAAGACCCCTGCAAAGAAATCGTCTGTCCGCAGGCCCGCGGCGAAAAAGACCGCGAAGAAAGCCGTAAGCAAGTAGCCCGCGGTGGCGCCGACATCCCGGCACGCGCAGAAACACGAAGGGCGCCCGCCGTAGCGGACGCCCCTTTGTTGTTGGTCCGGCTTCTCTGAAGAGTTAGAAGACGAACCTGGCATTCAGTTCGACGATGCGGACTGAGGGGTCGCCTCCGAGGCCTGCACCGTAAATGCTGGTCGGCGGGCCCACGGCTACGGTAGTGACGCCGAAGTTTCCGGCGTCGATGTTCGCATAGGGCAGACCGAAGTTCGGGTGGTTGAGCAGGTTAAACGCTGTCAGGCCTATCTCAAGCTTGGCCTGTTCGGAGGTATGCGGCATCGCGAAGGCTTTCAGCAGCGTCGCATCGGTGTTGAAGAAGCGGGGGCCCCAGAACTGGTTCCTATCGTACGAACCGAAAGGTCCGGGCTCGGTGAAGTCTGCGGCTGTGAAGCAAGGGCTGTTTGGATTTGCGGAGCTGGGACCGCAATGGTGGTTTATCCCAGCATTGGGCGCGATCGCAGTAACGTTATATCCGTTTCCGAAATTCTGAATCCCCCAGTCGCTGACGTAGGCCACCGGCGTGAACGGGCTGCCGCTGCTGAAGAACACCGTTCCACCGATCTGCCAACCGCCGGTCAGGACCTTGGGCCCGCCGAAGTGTGGCATCTGGTAGAGGTAGTTGCCACTGAAGTAATGGCGCACATCGTAATCTGCGTTGCCGTACTGATCGCGCAGATTGTGCGGGTTGTCCTGGTACATGATGCTGGGGAGGTCAAACGGCAGGATGCCGCCGTTCGAAATCTCATCGAGCGCGTGGCTCCACGCGTAGTTGAACTGCGCATTCAGGCCGTGCCCCTGGAACAGGTAGCTGGCGATCAAGCCATTGTAATTTGACACAGCGGTGCTATCGACTTCGGTGACCGGACCAAAGCTGGGAGCAGGTGGAACCGCTGCCGGCAGGCCATATCCGCCGACTGCATTCACACCCACGTTCTCGACCGGCTCGTGGTAGCCGCGAGTGCCCACGTAGCCGACCTGAACGCTCTGGGAGCGCGAGAGCTGGCGCTGGATTTGGAGGTTCCATTCGTTGTACGTGGGATAGTGCAGCTTGGCCGCGACAGAGGTGAAGCTCGGAACCGAATAGTTGGGGTTGGCCTCAACCATCGAATCGGCACTCCCGCCGGTCGTGAACTGGTTTTGGAACGTCGTGTTTGCGCCAGATGCCAATTGCTGGTAGCTCCCTGTTGCTGAAGGCTGCAAGGGCATCGTCGGACCACCAAACGCTGCGCCGAGGATTTGGAATTCCAGCGTGAGCGGAGGATTGTCGAGCATGGTATCGGCGATGGTTCCCGGGAATACGTCGGTGAAGATACCGAAGCCGCCGCGGACCACGGTCTTCGCGTCGAACGAGTAGTCGAAGCCCACACGCGGTTCGACCATGAAGGCCTGATAGCTGGTGAAAGCTGAGTTCAGGCCATACTTGACCTGCTGGTTATATGCGCCGGCGGATGAATCAAGCGGCGCACTGGACGCCTGCGTGAAGAAGTCGCCGCCGTAGTTCGAGAGGCAGTTTTTACGGCAAGACACATTCGAGTTCCGCTCCACGCGGATACCGGCAGTCACAGTCGCCTTGGCGATTGGCTTCCATTGATCCTGGACGTAGAAGCCGAGGGTGTAAAGCGAGAGCGGCAAATCGAGGTTGGTGGTGAAGTTCTGCACGCCGAGCAACGACTGCCCTAACTGAAAGTCGCTCGGATTAGCCCAATCTAATGCGCTGCCTGTAGGCGAGAGGAGTGTCGCGTCCGTGAAGACCAGCGGCGTGGTCAGAACGCCGGTGTCGAAGTCGGAAACATCGTCCTTCTTGAAGGCTACGCCGGCCTTCAGCGTATGCTTGCCCTTGGTGTAGCTGAAGTCGTCGCCGAGTTGATACTGCGTGACATTGCGTCCTTCCGGCCAGTAATAGGCAAGGTTGTTCAAGTCGCTGGCGAAGCCGTCATACCACGTTAGATCCATGGGGAAGGTGTTGAGCTCGGTGGTTGGGTTCTTGTTGACGAAGAGGGCGCTGTAATAGGAACCGGTCATCAAGAAGACGTTGACGGCCCGCGTGCCGAAGGTGTGGGTTTCAGCAAGCTGACCTTCGTAGTCAGGCTGGCGGCTATCCGCGTCGAAGGCGGGGTTGATGGGATCGGTATAGGATGGCTGGACGCCGTTATCGTACTTGAAGTGCACGAACGCTTTATCGTTGGCCGTCAGGTTCGTGTCCACGCGTCCGGTGTACATCTTCTCGGTCAAGTTGAACTTTGAGGAAACCGAGAGCTGCAGCGCGCCCGGATCGCCAGTGCTCTCGACCGCATGGGCGATATTCGGTGTGCCGTTGTAAAGGGCAAAGATCGATTTGTAGTAGCTGCACTCGCTGGCGGAGCCGCTGTTGTACAGGCTGCTGCTGGCGTCGTCGCAGTTCGCGTCTTGGCCCAACACGCTTTGATTTCCGGTCGTGGGATACGACGGATCGCTCTGGAAGGCAGGGTCAGGCAGGAAAACCACGGCCTGGTTCGAAGTGATGAATGAAATGCCTTCGGTGTTGAAGAAGAAGAAGAGCTTGTTCTTCCAGATCGGCCCGCCAACCGATCCCGCCCATTGATTGAAGTTGGAAAATGGGCGCGCACTAGGCGTGGCATTGTAGTTGGGGTTCTTGTTGTACCAGTTATTCGAGTTCATGGAACGGCCGTTCCATGAGTAGATCGCGTTGCCGTGAAACTTATCGCTGCCCGCGCGGCTGATGGAGTTGAGCTGTACGCCGCCGAAGCTGCCGTATTGCACCTCGTAGGCGTTGGTGACGACGTTGGTTTCCTGAATGTCGTTCAGGCCGATCAGAAGGTTCGACGGGCCGGAGTTGTTCAGGTTCAGGAACGGGTCGTTGACCTGCATGCCATTGACAGTGAAGTTGTTCGAGGTGGCAGGCAGGCCGAAGGCGGAAAAGTTGCCGTAGCCCGTGAGGCCGGCCGAGGTGCCTGATTCGGAATTCATGATCACGCCGGGCTTAGCCTGCGCCGCGTAGGTGATGTCGCTGCCGGGGTTGGGAATGTTCTCAAGCTGATCTATGCTCAACTCGGTGCTCAACTGTGCGGTATCCGTCTGCAGAAGCTGCATCTCGGCGTTCACCTCCACTACTTCCGTCGTGGCGCCCACCATCAGCTTCATGTCCTGCACCGTAATCTGACCCACGGCCACCGTGATGGTCGCCGAGGCGGCCTTGAACGCAGGGGCAGTAACGTCGACGGTGTAGTTCCCAGGCTTGAGCAGCGAGAACCGGTAACCGCCAGTTGCCGAGGTTGTCACCGTTTCGACAGCGCCCGTGTCCCTACTGGTCAGTTTCACCGTCGCGCCAACGATCGCAGAGCCGCTCGGGTCGGTGACCGTGCCAGCGATGTCGCCCGCGATGTTCGACTGCCCATGCGCGACGGGCGTGACGCAGGTTCCAACAAAAATGCCGCCGAGCAGGAAAAAGAACGATCCTGCCAATGCTAAGGCCATTTTCTGCAACTGGAAAAACCGCATCGGAACTCCTCCAAAATTCGATTTGTGTGCTTCTGCGCATCGTTGGGGCGATGCTTGCTTGCTGGATGGGGACCCCGGAAAAGGAAATCCACGCTCTCCTGGCAGGCATTGCCTTTCATTCATCGATCGGAGACGGATATCAGCGGGGTTAGATGCACGATGCGTGCCATTCTCAATGGGGCAGGCGATAGCCTGTTATTAACTGAAAATAAAAGGGTTACTTATGATCTATTCCTGTAGCCCAAGGAGACTATATATGAATTTCCATACAACCATATGATGATATTCCCAAAATTGGATGCAAGCCTCACATTTTGGGAGAGTTTGGTTGTGCGGGGTCGGGCGCGATTTGCCTGGAGGTTTTAGAGTATTCTCCTTTCCATGCAGGTCACACTGGCGTATATCGGCTCCACGGCGCGAACGCACGACAAATACGATGGGCTGGTTCGCGGCTATCTCAAACGTTGTGAAGGGGTTGCTCGGTTCGAGGCTGCGCCGTTTCGAAGTGAAAAGGCACTGCTCGACTGGCTCGCCCGGCAGCGGGGCCGCACGCAGGCTGCGCTTATGCTGCTGGATAGGCGCGGCCAGCAGATGACCTCAGAGGCTCTTGCCGAGTGGTTGGGAGCTCGGCGCGATGAGGGCACGCAACACGTTATCTTCGCCGTTGGCCCGGCGGATGGGTGGTCGGACGAGGCGCACGCGGAGGCCGCACGGCGCGGCCGACTGCTCTCGCTGGGCCCGATGACGCTGGCTCACCAGCTAGCTCGCCTGGTGATGGCAGAGCAGCTCTACCGGGCGTGTACAATTCTCACGGGTCATCCGTATCACACGGAACATTAGTCGACAGCCGTCAGTTGCCAGCCGGCCTGGATGACGACTGCAAACTGACAACGGATCGCTGACCGCAATGAACCACGAGGAAACATCCCGCAAAGGCCTGATTCTCATCAACACGGGCCCCGGCAAAGGAAAGACCACGGCGGCACTGGGCACGGCTTTGCGCGCTGTGGGATGCGGCATGAAGGTGCTCGTCTTGCAGTTCATTAAGGGCTCGTGGCACTACGGCGAGCTAGATGCTGTGGAAGCCTTCGGGAAGAACTTTGTGCTCAAGCAGATGGGGCGCGGGTTTGTGAAGGTGGGCGGCGCGGATCCCGATCCGGAAGACATCCGCCTGGTGCAGGCGGCGTGGGCCGAGGCGCGCCAGGCAATTGACTCCGGCGAGTGGGATTTGGTGGTGCTCGACGAGATCAACTACGCCATCAGCTACGGGATGCTGGACGCGGCGGAGGTGGCAGAAGCGCTCAAAGGCAAGCCGGAGATGGTGCACGTGGTCCTGACCGGGCGCAATGCCCACCCCCTGCTGGTGGAGCTGGCCGATACGGTGACCGAGATGCGCGAGGTGAAGCACGCCTACCAGAAAGGCATCCTGGCGCAGCGCGGAATCGAGTATTAGCTGAGAGTGGCCGCGGGGGCGCAGGCCGCGGCAGCCCAGTTGTGCGGGCAGCCCAGTTACAATGGGGTACGGTATGACGTGGTTCAAGCGCGAGGACGGCGAGTATTCCGCGGCGCCTGCCGGTAGTGGCGGGGCGGGCGCGCCGCGTGCCGCGAATGGCGGCGAAGCGGGCGCCAAGAACGTGCGCACCGAAGGCCTGTGGGTGAAATGCCCCGGCTGCGGCCAGCCCATCTACAAGGCGGATCTCAAGGCCAATCTCAACGTCTGCCCCAAGTGCCAGCATCACTTCAAGCTCAGCGCGCGGGAGCGCATCGACCTGCTGCTCGAGCCGGGCTACGAGCTGGTTGATACGGGGCTGCGCTCGACCGATCCGCTCAACTTCACCGACGTGAAGCCGTATAAGCAGCGGCTGCGCAAGGCGCAGGAGGATACGGGCCTCGACGACGCCATTCTGAATGCCGTGGGACGGCTGGGGCCGCACGACGTGGTGCTCAGCGCCATGGAGTACAGCTTCATTGGCGGCTCGATGGGCGCCGTGGTGGGCGAGACCGTTGCGCGCGCCATCGATCGCGCGCGCGTCACACGCACGCCGCTGATCGTGGTGACTGCTTCGGGCGGGGCGCGCATGATGGAGGGCGTAGTGAGCTTGATGCAGATGGCGAAGATCTCTACGGCGCTGGCGCAACTGGACGACGCGCGCGTGCCGTACATCTGCGTACTCACCGATCCCACGACCGGCGGGGTGACCGCGAGCTATGCCATGCTCGGCGACCTCAACATCGCGGAGCCAGGCGCGCTGATCGGCTTTGCCGGTCCGCGCGTCATCGAGCAGACCATCCGGCAAAAACTCCCTGAGGGATTTCAGCGGTCGGAGTTTTTGCTCGAGAAAGGTTTTCTGGATGCGGTCGTGCACCGGCGCGATTTGAAGAACTACCTGATCCGCGCCCTGGAATTCCTGAAGACGCCGGCGGCGGCGTAAGGCTCAACAAGAAAAACTGAATTGCCGGGACGTGCGGGCTGGGGCTTGACACGTGGCGGCGGGGGCGTGTCTAAGGTGGTTCTCCTGTAACTATGTGCCATTTCTTGCGTGATCAAAGGCGGCTTTTTCTTGAGGAAAAATCCATTTCGCGATTCTGCCTTGGTCTACACCTGCAGGAGAACCGCGATAGGCTCGATTTCGGGGCGGAGTCTGGGGCGGTGATTTACCGCAGGGTTTACTCATCCGTCACCGGGGGTGCCTCCCCCGGCTTCTGGAAATAACTCCCGTGGTTTCAGATGGTTGGCGCGGTAATTATCCCTTGTAAGCAAGTGGAGGGATAATAATGAGCATGACTATTGAAACCAGAACCACCATCGAGCCTAATGACGTTGTGGCGGTAGAGGTGCTGTGCAAGGGGTGCGGATGCAGCACGAGTACGCCTCTTGGACGCTGGCGCATCGAACCTTCCGGCTGCGGGAACTGCGGAGCGAAGTGGGGATTTGTAGAGAGCGACTTCCGGCAACTGTCGCAGCTTATCTCCCTGCTTCGTTCCTTTGGGAGCACGCAGGCCGCTGAAACACTCCCCTTCAAGCTGCGCTTCGAGATCGCGCAGCCACGGAAGGAGAGCCTGTGAACCGCTATCAGACCGTAAAACCGGAACAGAAGTACACAGCAAAGCAGTTCGACCGGGACTTCCCTACCGAGGATGCCTGCCTTGAGTACGTGAAAGAACGGCGCTTCCCCGGCGGCATAGCCCTCTGCGTCAACTGCCGAGTCGAGCGCAGGCACTACCGCGTCTCAGGCCGCACCTCCTACGCCTGCCATGCCTGCGGAAACCACATCTACCCCCTCGCCGGGACCATCTTCCACAAGTCCACTACGTCCCTGCGAACGTGGTTCTACGTCATCCGGCTCATGGCCTCTACCCGCGTCGGCGTATCGGCAAAGCAGATCCAGCGCGAAACCGGCGTCACCTACAAGACCGCATGGCGCATGATGAAACAGGTCCGCAAGCTCATGGCTGAGAAGATTACCCTGCAAGGGCCGGTCGAGATGGATGAGTCCTACTTTGGGGCGCCAGACTCGAACAAGCACCGCAAGCTCTTGCGGCAACGCTCCAAAGCTACCTCCTTCGGCATTGTCGAGCGCAGGGGCCGCGTCGTGGCCCGCGTGCTGCCCGATGCCTCCAAAGACTCCATCCTGCCCGTGGTGGGCGAAGTCCTGCCCCCTAAGACCATGATCTATTCCGATGAGTCCGCCACACTGGAGGGCGTCCGTTGGATGGGCCAGAGCCATCGCCATGCGACCGTAAACCATTCGGAGCGGTACGTGGACGGCTACGCCCATACCAACACGATTGACGGGTTCTGGAGCCTTGTGAAGAGGGGAATCAGGGGAGTTTATTATCAGGTCGGCGCACCCTATTTGCAGTCCTACCTGAATGAGTACGCCTTCCGCTACAACCGCCGCAAGGTCATGCGCCCGATGTTCTCTTTGCTGGCCGAGCGGACGACAATGCAGGTTTGCCCTTCCGCGCGGGAGCAACGGCTTTTGTCCCTACCTGAGTAGTCGCGGCCTTGTACAAGAGATCGTGGAACTCCTTGCGTGTCGGGTCTGGAATGGGTTTCTCTTTCACTATCCCTGCCTCTTTCGTGGAGATGGAAAGTGGTTAGTGGATATTGCGACAATCTCTATATCGGCGGACAAGCGACACAAACTCCGCCGATCAAATATGTGTTCTGTAAATCCCGCAGCGTTGATTATGGGAGAGCCGGATTCACCGACGAGATGCATATACTCCTCTACCCGCTCCCTGAATTTTCTCGTCTCGAACCCATGCAGCATTTTCAGTCTCATTTGAGCGTCCAACTCGGGCGGGTACGAGCCTATCCATTCCTGCAAATGCTCCCAAACCGCTTTTCGGAATTTAGCTTCTGCTTGAGGTGGAGGACCGTCTAAATCGCCAAAACTAAGGGCAAAGTCTCGTATTTCTGCCGCCAATTCAAACCCTTCAAACTGAAGCGGAGTGATTATCCCCTTAATTCTCCCCAGCTCTGTTTGGGATGCCTTGTGTTCCCGGTAGATAACGACGACGGTTGATACCGCCCAAGCGAGTGTAAGTAAAACGGCAACTCCCAATAGAACCAGTGCCGCAGCAGACCATGAATCCTCCAATGATCGCGCCAGCGGATTCGGGATATTCTGACCGCTAAACTTCAAGTAGGCACCGCCCACGCTTGCTAGCCATCCCACGATGGTCAGAGCGAGAGTCCACACAAAAAATCCGGGCGTGTTGGTTCCAGTCGCGGTTATCATAGCCGCCCACGATCTACCGAGCAACCGACAACATGACACGAGAATCCCCATACCCATAGGGTACAGTGACTTGCTCCGAGAGGTACTATGGAAGTCATTCAGGAGACTCTTATGGAAATAGAAGAACAGGAAAGAATCGTACTGCTGCTTGCGATGTGCAAGCTCATGGGAAAGCCCACTGATGTCATGACTGTTCGGGAAGCCCTGAGCGATGCCCGGATAGCGGTTGATCGGTTTGAGCAGGCAACAAATCCATTCGGGCTGAATCCGCCCCAGTAAAGCCCCCCGGCGACGCAAGTCCAAGCCAACTCTGCGCTCGGAGGAGAAGTTGAATCTGGCGCTGCGGCTCGTACTGAGACAGGTAACTGAGTAGATCGGAAAGGCCCGCATCATTTGACCTCACAGTGATAGACACACCCCCACTTGCCTTTAGGGGATAATTACCGTTGGCGCAAATAGGGTCCGCAAAGCGACGGATTCCAAACAACTTAATCGCAGATGTTTCTCGGCAAAGGAGTTACGGCGCGTTATCTGATTTTGGCTCCCTTTCGCCGCCCATGCTGGCGATTCGCCGGCGAGGCCCTGGGCATCGAGCCGGGGCCGTCTATGGGCGGAAGGCTCAGCATAGAATGATTGTGCGCCTAAAGGTCTAAATTATCTGCAAAGTTTGAGGGAAATATCTCTCTGCAGATGCAGCTCGTCGTTTTAGGCGGGCTTGCGGTCTTCGCCCGCGGCTTCGGCCTTCTCGTCACCTGGCCGCTCTTCTTTGTCCTAATCGTGTAGTGCTTGTCGAATTCCTGAAGAATATTCGCATTGTAGAAGCGCTGCCCTGCGCTTTGAGGATTGTTCGGGTCCAGCAGGCGTCGGATGCAGTATTTTTTCTCCTTCTCGCATCCCTTGCGAACCTTATGGTATCCGTCGTTAGCGAGGAAGTCGGAATAGCGCCGTTTAAGCGTGTCGGTGAGTTGTCGGTATGTAAGCGGGTAGTTCTTTAGGAAGTCTTCTTCGCGCAGTGCGATCGTCGGTGCGCTGGGGTCATCCGTCCACCTGAAGGCGAGTGCTGCAGCGTCCTTCGCGCGAACGAATTTGGTCTCGACCCGTAGCGCAACGTGCTGGCTTCCCTCGTCCTGCTCTTCGCTCTTTTCGAGCCTGTCGAGATAGTCCAAGAGCTTTCTCACTTGTTCCGGATAAACTGCTCGGGTCGCGGGTTCGGCGGCTTCGAAGCCGTGGTAGAAGGAGAGCGGCATCAAGAAAAAGTTGTAAGCCGAGAGATCAAGCTGAAACCACTCCGTCGCGAGGTTCAGGTAGTTCCTTAGGGACGCTGTACCTATTTCTACGACCCTCCGCCCAATGTACAGATCTTTGTTCAGGAGGTGGGCTGCGTTATCGCGAATCTCAATTAGCGCAAGAATGTTGTCGTGGCAGGCGCGCTCGAAGCCGGAGTTTGCGTCGTCCTTTAACTTCCCGGCCAGGTAAGATAGACCGACCGAGAGAGGGTTGCCGCTTCTGTTGAGCTTCGCTGTCTTGCCGCCTTTCCCATCATCGATGAGCACGTAGAGGCATTCAGGCGTTTCTTCGTGGTCGGCGACCCATTTTGATTTTAGGAGCAGTTCCCACGCATTCGTCATCAGGAGAGCGAAGGCCTCCTCTCTGTATGTGAAATTTGGTTTGTTGTAGATTTCAATTGCGGAGATTGCTGCCTGTACGGACTTATGCGCTAGTTCGGCGCTGAGTGGCATGGTCGAGCCTCACACGCGACATGATACTTCTTCCCGGGGCGCTCGCTGCGGAAGGGAATTCGTTTTCGGGTCAATCGAATATCGTCACGCTTTTTGAGCGCCCGTCGAACTTGATTACCCAATTCCGGAGTATGTCTCTACCGATCAAGATGGCGTAATACGGTTCCTTTTCGAACACGACTGAGCGTATACGGATGGAGTCAAAGGGGCGCAGGTCGGTGCCCGGAAAACTAATCGCGCCGGCATGCTCCCAGCATTGATGCTCTGCACCAATTGCGGTTATTTTGCTGCCCTCGCCAGTTTGCCGAAGCTTGCAGTAATTAGCATATGTCTTGCTTATGGCAGTGACGGATGCGCCAGTGTCAAGCAGGGCTCTCATCTTCACGGGGTCGGGGCAATGTAGGCCGTCGGCCTGCCACGCACTAAGGACGTTGGTTGAGTTCATCACCATTACATCGATGCATGGGCCGGGATCGGCTAGATCGAAAGGGTTCCACTTAAGACGAACGCTGCCCATATCACGAGATGCAATAGACGGGTTCGGTCAACCATATTTGCTTTACAAGGAATTCTCGACGGGCGCCAAACTTCCGGAGGCCTGCCTTTAGGGCATCAGCATAAGTGCCAAAGAATCCCTCTGCGATCTCTTCGCCTTGGATAACCACAAACTCGCCAGGGTGCGAGAGCGACCACTCCCGACGATGTCGCTCGAACACCGTCAACTCAGCCGAGAACTGACCGCTCGGAGCCATTGAAGTCTCCTCCAAAATCGTACTGCTCTCCCTTCGCAGAAAGGGAGAGCATTTTGCATTTTTAGTCTAAAATATTAGACAGTCTATTTTATTAGACTTTCAACAAAATGTCAAATAGAATTGACCGATGTCCCGTTCAGGCCTAAACCGCGAATTTCTCGCAGAAATCTCGAACCAATTGCGCGAAGGACTTCGCAGACGAGATGAACAGGCGCGAAAAGAGGGAAAGCGGTATACGCGCGTGGAGGCCGCAGCAGAATTGAACGTCTCCAGGGCTTCGTTGCAGTTCTATCTGGCGGGAGCCCACATGCCGTCGAGCGATGTGCTCCGTCGCGCGATGGAGCTATGGGGCATTGAACTCACTTATCGGGGTCGCAAACTTACGGTTCTTGATCTTGAGTCACGAGTCCGAGCGAATGAACCTGTTTCCGCGCAGCCTGTCCAGCTTTCGCTGTGGGATTCAATCAAGGGACTCAAGAACGATGCTTTATCCGTTACGGTTGAGAAGAAGAGTCCTCAATCGATCACACTTCAGATTGAAATCGGCTTCAAGGCTGGTTAACTGCCGGGTACGCCGGATGAGCTCAGACTTTCCTTCGGCGCAATTCAAAGCAGTGAAGATCAGATGCGCATGGGCATGAGGACGTAGCGGTACTTGTATTCGGCGTCGGGGTCTTCGGGGCGCATCTGGCCGGCGGATTGCGAATCCTTGAATTCGAGGCGGACCTCGCCGGAGTTCTCGAGGGCCTTGAGGAAGTCAAGGATGTAGGTGGAGTTGAAGCCGACTACGATGGGCTCGGAGGAGTAAGGGGTGTCGATGGTGTCTTCGCTCTCGCCGGACTCGGTGGAGTTGGCGCTGACCTTGAGCTCGTTGTCTTCGAGGCGCATGCGGATGGCTCCGGAGCGCTCGTCGGCAAACTGGGCGACGCGCTGAATGGCCGCGGAGAGCTCCGCCGCGCGGACTACGGCGAACTTGGTGTTGTCGCGTGGCATCACCGCTTCAAAGTTGGGGAACTGGCCGGTGAGCTTGCGGCTGGAGAGCGTGCGGTGGCCGATGCGGAAGAAGAGAGTGTGTTCGTCGTCGGCAAACTCGACCTTCTCCGCGTCGGAGTTCGCGAGCAGCAGTTGCAGCTCCTGGAGCGCCTTGCGGGGAATGAGGACACGCTTTTCGCCGCTGATGCCTTCGAGCGTCTCGCCCGGCTTTTCGACGAAGGAGAGACGATGGCCATCCGTGGCGACCATGGCGATGGATTCGGCCTTGAGGATGAGCAGAGCCCCGTTAAGCGTGTAGCGCGACTCCTCGTTGGAGATGGCGAAGATGGTGCGCGCGATGAGTGTGCGCAACGCGGCAAGCGAGATGCTGGTGGCAGCGACCGATGGAAACTCGGGAACCTGGGGGTAGTTGGCGCGGGCCATGCCGACCATCTTGGTGTTCGACCGGCCGCTGCGGATCTGCACCCAGTGATTTTCAAGAAGCTTGATGGAGATTTCGCCGTCGGGTAGGAGCTTGATGTAGTCGTAGAGTTTGCGCGCTGGAATTGTGCACGCGCCGGGCTTCTTGACTTTAACCGCTGTGCTGGTATGGATAGCTTGGTCCAAGTCGGTGGCGGTGATGCTCAGACGCTCTTCGTCGGCCTCGATTAGGAAGTTGGACAGAATGGGAATTGTAGTCTTGCGCTCGACCACACTTTGCGTGGCCGTGAGTTCCTTCACCAGCTCCTGGCGGCTTACGGTAATCTCCATCGCTGCCCCCTGCGCGGCCAGCTTCTCAACTTCGGCTTCCACACTCGGCATACACCCACCCCTACTCTTGAAGCCGCGCCCTATGTCCCCACTGTATAACACCTTGCAGGTCGCTGGAAGCGGCTGCTTTTCTTCCTTCCGATTGTAGTCACCTCTCGACCGGTGCGCGCGTGGAAAACAGGGTAGATTCTCTGAATTCCAAGGGAAAATCCCCGCAAGGTCCGTGGAGTTGTGGCGGCGCTCCGGTTTTGTTCCGCGCAAACGATTCTCACGATAACTTTCTGCTCCCGCTCTGCGGGTAGTGGAAAAGGAATATAAGAAAGGAATAAAGCTAGAAGCATCCGTAGTTCGGATAGGAAAAGTGGAAATGCGATCAAAGTGGCTTGCTGGGAGCAGGTTGAATGATGGGCTAGTTTTCTAAATCGGGGCTGTGTAATTCAGGAGAAAAGGAAAACAGGCGCGGAGGGCGGGAGTTGCGAGGGTATTTCCCACGGCTCCCACAGGTAGCCGGAAAATGGCTGTGGAATGCGCCGCTCTTGTGTGTAAGCAGCGCGGAAGAGTAAGGAGAAGAGAGGGTTGCAGTAGGCGCGTCTTGCACAAAAGCCGGCGTTCTAACGACCAATGAAATAGTGGGCGCCAGTGTACTTTTGGGGCGGCTCTTATACTGAACTATCCATGTCCTACGCAGCGGCAATCGATCAGCTCAACGCCCTAGCGCCAGAGTTGTATGTGCGTGGAGGCCAGCAGCGCCGGAAGTTCTCTCTGGATGAGGTGCGCACACTGCTTGGCGCATTGGGCGACCCGCAGCAGAGATTCCCCGCCGTGCTGATCGCCGGGACGAATGGAAAAGGATCAACCGCGGCGACGCTGGCGTCGATCCTGACAGAGGCGGGGCTGCACACCGGGCTTTATACCTCGCCGCATCTGGAGCGGCCCAATGAACGGATCCGGATTAATCATCAGGAAATTGCCGACGCCGACTTTGCCCGCCTCTACTTCCTGGTACACGACACCGCCCAGGAATTGTTGCTCGGCGGCCATTTACCACAACTGCCCAGCTACTTCGAGTTTTTGACTGCAGTAGCATTCCTACACTTTGCCGAGAGCAAGGTAGACGTTGCCGTGCTCGAGGTGGGTATGGGCGGCCGGCTGGACGCGACTAACATTGTGGAGCCGCTTCTTTCGATCGTTACCGACATCTCACTCGACCACATGGAGTGGCTCGGGTCAAGCATCTCAGCGATTGCGCGCGAGAAGGCGGGAACTTTGCGACGCGGCGGAACGATGGTCACGCTGCCACAACATCCCGAGGCGAGCCAGGTTCTAGGTGAGGTTGCCGCGGAGTTGGGCGTACACGCTGTCAGCGCGGTTCCGTACGTGCCGGGAGACGGGACGATAGGCGCCTACGAGGTTGAAGCGCTTGGCGCAAGGATCAAGGTCGATTCGCCGCTCGCCGGCGCGCACCAGCAGCGCAATGTGGCGTTGGCCATTGCGGCAGCGGTCGAGCTCGGCGCGCAGCACGGCTTTCCCGTGACTGCGGCGGCGATCGAGGAAGGCATCCGCCGGACATACTGGCCGGGACGACTGGAACGGATCGGCGGGCGCAGGGTGGAGTGGATTCTGGATGTTGCGCATAACCCCGCCGGCGCGTGGGCGCTGCGCGCAGCGCTGCGCGCAACCTGGCGCGAGGAGAAGCCGCGCACGCTGATCTTCAGTTGCCTGCGCGATAAGCCGGCGGGCGAGATGGCGCAGATTCTTTTTCCCCTCTTCAACCAGGTGATCGTTGCGCCCATCCATACCGCGCGCGCCACACCTCTCGACGATCTGCTGGCCGCGGCAAGGGCTACAGGAACGCCGGCGGTTGCGGCAGAAACGGTACGCGAAGCCCTCCGCATGGCGCGGGAGTACGCGGCCGGCGGCGTGGCGGTGGTTTCAGGATCGGTGTACCTTGTAGGCGAGGCACGCAGCCTGCTGCAAGAGGAGCAGCCGTCATGAGCCCGAGGCCCAACCCGCTGCCGCGGTTTTATGTCTGGCTGACCAATGGGCTGCAGGCGCCGCTGCTTTTGGTGGTTACGGCAATCTGCGCGAGCACCGCGTTTGCAGTCTCATGGGTAGACAAGAAGGGCCGCGTGCAGCATCGCATTGCGCGGATCTGGGCGCGCTGCGCGGTGCGCATTACGCTGTCGAAGCTGAGGGTCGAAGGCGCGGAGAACTTCCACAAGCACTCCGCCGCTGTCTACGCGTCCAACCACACTTCCTACATGGACACGCCGGTGATTTTTGCGGGGATTCCCTTTCAGTTCCGCATCCTGGCGAAAAAGGAATTGTGGCGATGGCCGCTGATCGGCTGGTACCTGGGGCGGTCCGGGCAGATGCCGATCGATACTGCGGATCCGCACGCCACGCTGTCGAGCCTGGGCGGGGCAGTGAAGGCGCTGCGCGCGGGGATGCCGCTGTTTGTGTTTCCCGAAGGCGGGCGGACGGCGGACGGCGAGTTGAAGCCGTTTCTTGCGGGCGCGGCGTACCTGGCGATTCGCGCGCAGGCGCCGCTGGTGCCTATGGCGTTGACCGGGGTGTTCGATCTGCTGCCGATTCACACGCGGCACTTTTATCCAAGCAAGCTCACTCTGCATGTTGGCGAACCGATCGAGACGAAGGGAATGACCGTTCGCCAGAATGGCGAGTTGACGGAAAAGCTGCGCGCGGCGATTGAAGAGATGGTGGGACAGAGCGCGCAAAGCCGCACGGAAGAGGCCGCGCCTGTTGCTTGAGACGACGGCCGATTCCTGCTGCGATGCCGCTGCGACTCCACACAGGCCATGCGAAGTGACGCAGTCGCGCGGAACCGGCACGCGCTTTACACTGGGTTCATGCCCGTCCGTATTGCCATTCCCGAACCCACGAGCGGCGATCCCGAATACAATCAGCGCGCGTTGCCGCAGTACGTGAAGGCGCTTGAGGCAGCGGGCGCTGAGCCGGTTGTGGTACCGCTCAATGAGACGCAGGAGAGCGTGGCCAACCTGCTGGCTGGCGTGCAAGGCGTTCTGCTTCCGGGCAGCCGCTTCGACATTGATCCGCAACGCTACGGCGAAGCGCGGGCTCCGGAGTGCGCGGACGACGATCCGGCGCGGACGGCGGCCGACGAACTCTTCCTGCAGGACGCCTTCAACCTGCGCAAGCCGATCCTCGCCATCTGCCACGGCGCACAGAGTTTGAATGTGTGGCGCGGCGGCACGCTGATTCAGGACTTGAAGACTACGGTCAACCACCGGCCCGGCCGGGATGTGGTGGAGGCGCACCCTGCACGCATTGCCCAAGAGTCTCGATTGAGCGGACTGCTGACTCCGTCCGATCGTGCGGAGGTACAGGTCAACTCCAGCCACCACCAGGCGATTGGCACGCCGGGGGACAACCTGCGGGTTACAGCAGTCTCTCCCACGGATGGAGTCATCGAGGCCGTGGAACTGGATTCGCCGAAGCACTTTGCAGTTGCGGTGCAGTGGCATCCGGAACGCACCTACACGCAAAGTGAATTTTCTCGTGCGATCTTTTCTGCGTTTGTGCGGGAGGCCACTGCGTGGAGGACGCCGCAAGTGGATGGGCCCGAGAACGGGAAGTGAGCGATGAGCACGACCAGCACAGGCCTGCGGCTCAATACGCTGATGGCAGAGGCCGGTCTTGAGCCGTTGGACGGCGAGACGGCAAGCCGGTTTGAGGTTTATCTTTCGCTTTTTGTTCGCTGGAATACGCACATCAACTTGAGCTCGATTCGAAACGAGGAAGGAATTCTATCTCTACATTTTGTTGAATCCATTGCAGTTGCTCGTGCGCTGCCCCGAGGGATCGCGACCTTGCTCGATTTCGGCTCCGGTGCCGGTCTGCCGGGCATTCCGATTGCGATCTGCCGACCGGAGATCGCCGTGACGCTGGCCGAGTCGCAAGGTAAGAAGGCCGCGTTCCTGCAGGAAGCGATTCGCGCACTGAGGATCTCGGCAAAGGTTCACGCGGGCCGGGCCGAGGCGCTTCGTACGGAATTTGATTGCGTGGTTCTGAGGGCAGTGGACAAGATGCTGAAGGCGGTTGCGGCCGCAGTGGGGCTGGTCGCGCCGGGAGGATGGCTGGCATTGATGACCACCGGCGCGGAACTCGAAAAACTCAAAGCCGCAGCCGGCCCGGAGTTCTCCTGGCCCCAACTCTTTCCGCTTCCTGGCAGCAGCGACCGCCTGCTTGCCCTCGCAGCGCGCGGCTGAAGATTCACTTCGAAGTAGGCTCTGTGCTGCCTTCTTGCAGGATCGGAGGGTGAAAGCGGGAGAAGCGACGATTCGTTTCTCCCGCTCTCCTTCACGTCTAAGGTTTGGAACTGGTAACCGTAAAGCTGTTAACCGCAAAATTCTTGCTTAACCCGCCCGTGGAGCTAATTTCGAAGCCATATTCGGTCGAGGTCATAGTGGAACTCGCCTTTAGGCACGCCGAACCGGAACCACTCGAGCTATAGCACGCGGTGGAGTTCTCCAGCCACTTGAGCATGGCGTACATGTCCACGCTCCCGGAGCTGAAGCCAAAATTCTTGCTGCCGCTGGCACCTGTGATTTCCCAGATGAGCTCCACACTACCGGAGCCCTCGTTGCCAAATTGACATAGGTTCCAGGTATTTGTCGGGACGCCGTACGACCCGCCGAAGCTGACGTTGGTGGCTGGTACGTGGGTGGCGAACGTAGTGCAATTGGGAATGTTTATTAACTGGTGTTGGATCATGACCTCGTTGCCCCAATCGTTGAGCCACAGGTCGTAGCCAATATCGGAGACGGTAGTCGACGAGGTGTCCGGGCTTACCGAGAACGAGGAGTACATGTAGCTGTAGCTATCCAGCGTCACAGCGTCGAGTTGATCAAATCTAGTGCTGGGGTAAGTATGGATAGCTCCCGAGCTGTCCGTGGGGTAGTTGGCTGTTACATACCAGTCCCCGGGGCTGGTCGAGTACAGCGTCTGACTCCACGATGAAGGGGGGTTCCACACGTCCTGTTCCGTGATGATGGGGTAAGTGCCGTTTGCGGTGATCTGCGGGTAGTTATACGGTCCGCACGTGCCGGTTGTGGTGGATGTTTGACACACCGATCCCGACGTCAGGGTAAACGAGACCGTATAGGTCTGCGGCGTGTTGGTCGCGCCCGTACTGGCGACACTCACCGTGGCGGTGTAGGTCCCGGCCGCGAGGCTCCCGGTAGCCGGCTGGGTGACCAGTGTATAGGGGGCCGAGCTGCCCGACTCGGTCACAGTGAGCCAGCCGCTTCCGCTGCCGTAGGTGATCGAGGTTGTCGGAACCGCCAGCGTGCCGCCGCCGGAGTTGCTCACGGTGACATTCTGCGCGGATGGATTCCCTCCGCCCACCGTTGCGCTAAAGCTGAGGCTGGTGGGAGAAAGCGAAATGGTCGGCGACGACACCGGATTCACGGTAAACGCGACCGTATAGGTCTGCGGCGTGTTGGTCGCGCCCGAACTGGCGACGCTCACCGTGGCGTTGTAGGTCCCGGCCGCGAGGCTCCCGGTAGCCGGCTGGGTGACCAGTGTATAGGGGGCCGAGCTGCCCGACTCGGTCACAGTGAGCCAGCCGCTTCCCTGGCTGTAGCTGATCGAGGTTGTCGGAACCGCCAGCGTGCCGCCGCCGGAGTTGCTCACGGTGACATTCTTCGAGGCCGGATTCCCGCCGCCCGCCGTTGCGCTGAAGCTGAGGCTGGTGGGAGAAAGCGAAATGGTCGGGCTGCCGCTCGAAGCATTGTTGATCAACGAGTAGGAGCTGAGCGTGAAGGTCTTGGTTGTCGCACTGGTAGTGTCGATGATGAAGCCGTACGAGACCTCGGTCATCGTGCTGCTGCTCGGCAGGTACCCGTTAGTCTCCAGGTACTTGATCATGGCGATGAGGTCCACGCTCCCGCTGGATTCGCCGTAAGTATTGCTACTGCCTTTGGGGAGCTGCCAGTAGTAGAGCCCGTTGTGGCACAGGTCCCAAGACGCGACCGGAACGCCGTACGATCCGCCGAATTGGATGCCCGTTTTTACCGGGGTGGTGTTGCCGCACTGCGGTGTGTTCACCATGTCGTGCTGGATCTGTATCTCGTTGCCCCAACTGTTCAGATAGATGTCGAAGCTCACCTGTTCCTCGGTGCTGGACGAGTGGTCCGAGGTCTCGTTGAAGGTCCCGACGATGTTGGTGAAGCTGCTCACTGCTTCGCTGTTGTAGAGCTGGTAGGTGTAGGGGAAAGACACGCGGCTCGTACTGGCCGCTATGTTGGCCGACACGTACCAGCTCGAGGGGGTGGTCTCGGTCAGCGTCTGGCTCCAGGTGACGCCGCCCCATACGTCCTGCTCGACGTAAGTGTTACTGCCGTTGCTTTCGGTGATCGACGAGTCGCTGTACGGCCCGCAGGTGCCACTCGATGTGGATGTGGTGCATGTGCTATGAGCGAGCGAGCTCCACGCAAGAATCGTCAATGTGACGAGTAGCGAAAAGATACGGGTGATTCTCATTTGCGAATTCTCCTTGTTCCGGTTCGAACTTTCTTGTTCTCTTGCATTCCGTATTCCTGTTTGCATCAACAGGGCCACCGGGCTGCACAGCCGGAGGGCGGGTGATACGCGCCTGCCAGCCTACGGCCCACCCCACCCAGCCCGGCGGGCGCCTGGGTGAGGTGAGCGATGCTGTTACGATTCAGTTCATTGTGCTGCCCCCCGTCCTGCCCGCAAATCTTGATGTTGTTGTAAGCAGGAGCGTTGAGGTGTACGAGATCGGAGTTCATCTGCGCCGCGGCCGGTATTGCGGTGTATTTCGAGTTGAGAATGGGCTGACCGCACACTGCACTTTAGGCACTCATTTCCCGGGCATTTGCCAGGATGCCGAGCAAGGCCGGAGCAGCGAACATCAACACGAACAGGGGAGGCTTCGGAGGCTTCATAGAGAAACAACAGATTTGTTTCTCATGCAGCGAAATCTCCTTCCCTTCATTTGAAATGTGACTACTAACCCTTGTGCTTTACATCGTGATCGGCGATTTGAGCGCACAACACTCCTCTCCGTCGGCCATCGAGGGGACGCGTGAAGAGGTTACGCGCTGGGCACAGAAACTTCTTCAGCCCCAGAGCATGAGGAGTTGCGCAGACTTTAGGAGAAGGAAAAACCCTGCCGCACGGCTGTGTGACCGGGCCCAGAAAGAAACATGCGAAAAGGTCAGCTTCATCCAGAGTTAAGCGGTGAAGCGAATGCCTGTTTCGATGGCTACTGATTCGTTCCAGCCACCGTAGGCGCTTCCGCGTAGGTTGTCAAGATAATTTTCAACCGATCGCCCTGATTCTCTATGGATAACTAAGAACGTGCCGGTCGATTCAAAAATAACTCTTGACTTAGGGACAGCCGTTTTGCCGGTTTTAGATTTATCCTTCGCTGTTTGTTCGCTGGAATGCGCACATCAACTTGAGCTCGATTCGAAACGAGGAAGGAATTCTATCTCTACATATTGTTGAATCCATTACAGTTGCTCGTGCGCTGCCACGAGGGATCGCGACCTTGCTCGATTTCGGTTCCGGCGCCGGTCTGCCGGGCATTCCGATTGCCCTCTGCCGGCCGGAGATCGCCGTGACGCTGGCCGAGTCGCAAGGTAAGAAGGCCGCGTTCCTGCAGGAAGCGATTCGCGTACTGGGGATCTCGGCGAAGGTTCACGCGGGCCGGGCCGAGGCGCTTCGTACGGAATTTGATTGCGTGGTTCTGAGGGCAGTGGACAAGATGCCGAAGGCCGTCGCGGCTGCTGTTCCGCTGGTCGCGCCGGGAGGATGGCTGGCGCTGATGACCACCGGCGCGGAACTCGAAAAACTCAAAGCCGCCACCGGCCCGGAGTTCTCCTGGCCCCAACTCCTTCCGCTTCCTGACAGCAGCGACCGCCTGCTTGCCCTCGCAGCGCGCGGCAGCGGATTCACTTCGAAGTAGGCTCTGTGCTGCCTCCCTGCAGCATTTCGATCGCCCGCTCCAGAGCTGCGTCTCGGCCTTGCCGGATGTCGGAGACCGTTGGAGAGACCTTCACCTGCGGAGGAATGCCGACTCCTTCAAAGATTCGTCCGTCGGGATAGGCGTCGTCCTTCGTGCATATCTGCGCATGGCCGCCGCCCGGTAAATTGAACAAGAGCGGCTGCCCCGTGCTTCCCCCGGTTGGCTCTCCCACCAATGTGCCGCGATGCATGGCATCGAAGGCGACGACGAAATCCTCCGCGGCGGAGAATGTTGCCGCGCTTGTCAGAACAACAACCGGTTTTGAGAAATAATGCGCGGCATCGGGACTCACATCGTAAGGAGCGATCTTCCACCATCCTGGCACACCGCCCCAGGCACGATAGCTGGGTTTGTAATCCAGCATCCTCATACTGGAGGACTGAAAGGACTTATTGGTTAGCATACTCAGAATGGCATAGCCGTTACTGGTGCTACCGCCCCCATTCTTTCTTACATCTACGATCAGCGCCTTTGCCTGGGAGATGGTTGCAAAGTTCTCCCGCATGGTTTTTGCGCCAAGATCGTCGCCAAACTCGTTCACGGCAAGATAGGCAATGTTTCCTGGCAGCATTTTGAATTGTGCTGGTTCGTCTTTTGGCCATTCGCACTTGGAGTTGTCTTCGCAATCGCGATGCACAGAGACGGATTTTGTCTCTCCATTCACATCTCGCAGTGTGAGCCGCACCGGCTCCGCTTTGGAACCAAGCAAGAGCATGGGGGCGAGCGAATAGCCGTTGCCATAGATGCGGATATTCAGATACTGCAATGTGGAGCTGCTAACATACGGGGCGACGGCGTTCCGCGCGTATTCCTGCACGGGTTGGCTATCGACGGAGACAATCTGAGCACCAACACGAATTCCCTGCGCATCAAGAGCGGGGTCATAAACACCCGTGATTAGCACCTTGCCCTCGATGAGTTGTGTGCTCAATGGCGGCGCGGCATCGAAGGTATCATTCAGCTCATTGGGTATCCGAACTCCGGTGTGGCCGTCGTGCAGCGTGGCGGCGAAGCGCATCATCACGCGGTAGTAGTCGGCTGTCGTCTGCGCGGCGCGCACCTGCGGCAGATACTCCATATAAAGGCGGTCCCAATCCAAATCCGGCAGGCGCGCGAAGAAGGGAAAGTTGAAGCGCGCCTCCGACCAGAACTTCGACAGGCCAGCGACCTTTTCGTCCTCGGTCAACACCGGTTTGTAGGGCGTCGCAATCGCCGGATCGTCCTGCCACAAGGCCGTTTGCTTCTTCCACAAGGCATCATCTTTGGTCAAGCGAGCGAGCAATTGCTGATAGCGTGGGTCGTTGTGCAGCGAGGCCAGATCGTCATCTTTGCTAAGGTCGTCTGCTGAAATATGGTCCCCCCTATCCTCCGCTAGCTCGATGGCCTGTTGAAGCGCGGCAAACGCCTGATCGATCCGTCCCGCATGCGCTTCGATGTCCGGCATCATTCCGATCGCATTTCTCCAATCGGGCAACGTCGTGATCTGCGGATCGGCGGAGAGCTTTTCCAGGATCGCGGCGGCCTCCGCATAGGCATGTTTTTCAGAAAGCGATCTCGCTTGAGCTATTTGTTGTTGAAGGGTCTGTTCCGGGGTGGCGGCTGTAGATTGCGCCAGGGAGGCTGTTGAAACAAAGCAAATGGTTATGAGTGCCAGGAGCCATTTCATGCGTACGTTCTCCATGTCGGTTGATACGAGTCCTGAGCCTGTCCGGTTCCGACAATCAGAGGGCCTGTGAAGAGAATCCATCGAACCGCGCCGTGTATTGAGCCGATTGTACCGGTCTGCGTGTTCCACGTGGAACAGTTTGGGATCCGTAGCCGGGGTGGGAACTGAAACGGCAAGGGTTCCACGTGGAACATCCATCGCTTACGGCCCAATTTGGGTTTGGGTTCAAAATAGGACATACTCCGCATACTCAGCAAAATGGCGCCAAATCGCCATGAGGTTTTCCACCACAGAGCCGTTTTTGTCCGTTCCCTGCCCCCTTGCGGGATCGGGTTGAAAAACCCTTCCTGCTCAAGCGCTTGCTCCACAAAGCAGCCCGGGGAGCCCCACGCGCTTTCCACAACCTTGCCCGGTTTCCCACAACGCAAGGAAATTTGCGTTTAAGCTCTTTCCTTTACTCTGAAATGCCATGGGCAAGATCATCGGGGTCGTGAACCAAAAGGGCGGAGTGGGCAAAACCACCACGGCCATCAATCTGGCTGCATGTCTGGCATTAGAAGGCCTCAAAGTCCTCCTGGTTGACTGCGATCCCCAGGCCAACGCCTCCTCCGGCCTCGGACTCCAGCGTGACGACAGCCGCCACTCCGCGTACGACGTGCTCATGGGCGACAGTCTGGCGGAACAGGTCATCCTCTCCACAGAAGTGGATGGTCTTTGGCTGTTGCCCGGCTCCAAGAATCTGACTGGGGCAAATATTGAGCTGGCCTCGACAGAGGACCGCGCTCTCCGCCTACGCCACGGGCTGGAGCCGATCAAAGACAACTTCGATCTCATCTTCCTGGATGGCCCGCCGGCCCTTGACCTGTTGACTCTCAATGTGCTCTCCGCGGCGGAGAGCCTCATTGTGCCCATGCAGGCGGAATACTTCGCCCTTGAGGGGATTTCGGAGTTGATCTCGACCCTCGAACGGGTGCGCGCGGCCTACAATCCCAGCCTCACCATCGAGGGTGTGCTGCTGACCATGTACGACGATCGCACCAATCTCGCGCAACAGGTGACCGATACCCTTCGCGAGTATTTTCGCGAGATCCTTTATAGGACCGTGATCCCGCGCAACGTCCGCCTGGCGGAAGCGCCGAGCCACGGTAAACCGGTCTTCTTGTACGACCCTCGCTCACGTGGGGCCGAGGCATACTTTGAGATGACGGGGGAATTTTTGGCCCGCAGTCAGATCGAGAGCCCGCGCGCCGCTGAACGCAAAGCCATGGCTGGTGATCATCCCCGGCCGAGAGGTGCGTTTTGGCCCTATTCATGACCTGCTAGCCACCTACTGGTCTAAACCCTTCGCTGCCAGAGTTCAAAGAGCTTAACGCAACTCGCCGGAATTGAGGATTATGCATCATGAATACCGCTGCTCCTGACACCAAACGCCGCGCCCTGGGCAAAGGGCTCGACTCCCTGCTTCCGCGCGTTCAGACCACGCCCGCGGCCGAAAGCGAGGGCGGAAAGCCCCGGGAGATTCCACTCGACCAGATCGATCAGAACCCTTTCCAGACACGCTCGCAGGTGAATCAGGAGCAGTTGGCGGAACTGGCCGCCTCGATCGCCGCCAATGGGGTGGTGCAACCGGTGCTTGTTCGCCCGCTGGCCGGCGGCCGTTTCCAGCTCATCGCCGGCGAGCGGCGCTGGCGCGCCTCGCAGATGGCCGGCAAGAAGACCGTTCCGGCTATCCTACGCCAAGTTTCTGACGAACAGGCTTTGGAAATCACCATCGTCGAGAACCTGCAGCGCGCCGACTTGAACCCCATGGAGCAGGCCCGCGCCTTCGAGCGGCTCTCGCGCGAGTTCCACATGACCCAGGAGCAGATAGCACAGCGCACCGGAAAGGATCGAGCAACGGTAGCTAATTTTTTGCGTTTGTTGAAGTTACCGTCATCGATCAAGGATCGGGTCGAGTCCGGCGAGCTCACATTCGGGCATGCACGCGCACTGCTGGCGATTGAAGACGCTGAGGGAATTGAGAAGGCGGCGCAGAGGATCGCCTCGCTTTCGCTATCTGTTCGCCAAACAGAGAACTATGTGCAAGGGCTTATCGACCCCAGCCGCAAGGCGAAAAAAGGGCCCAAACCGGCACCGCCCGTTGATCCCAACGTCCGCGATGCGCAGGAGCGGCTGCAACGCGCCCTGGGACTTAAGGTTACGATTGAAGACCACGAGGGCCGCGGGAAAGTGATCATCGAGTACGCCCGGCTGGAGGACTTCGACGCGCTCATGGAACGGTTTGCAGGCGAGTAAACAAACTGGAAGCAGGACCGAGAGACTCAACAGCGCGAGCCACGGCAGAAAATCTGATAATCTGACTTCATGGACCCCGTCAGCATCAGTGTCACGGAGGCATCGCGGAACTTTGCGGAGTGCGTGAATCGCGCGCGCTATCAGGGCGCAAGCTTCATCCTGCTCAAGGGTGGAGCGCCTGTGGCCCGCCTCGAGCCGGCCGGGCAAAAACCAAGAAAAGGAAGCGAGTTAGCCGCAGCACTGCAAAAAGCCGTGGAAGGCGTTCACGTTGGAGAGGAAGAAGCCACCTCGTGGCTTCACGATTTGGAACAGGCGCGCGGATCGCTGCAGCCCCAGGTGCGGCCGTGGCGTTTCTGATCGATGCCGATGTGATCATACAGGCCGAGCGGAAGGCGCTCGACCTCGATGCTTGGCTACGCTCGCATCCCAACGAGGAGATCAAGCTCGCCGCCATCACGGTGGCAGAGTTGTGGCGCAGCGTGGAGCGCGCCGCCGGAGTTCACCGCGCCAGGCGACAGAAATTCGTTCTCCGCGCGCTGAGCGTGTTTGAGGTCGTTCCATACACCGAGAAGGCAGCCGCCGAACATGCGCGCCTGTGGGCGGAAGTTGAGGCCACCGGACAAAGAATGAACCCGCACGACCTGATGCTTGCGGCGACGGCCCGTGAATCCGGCGCTGCGATCGTGACCTTCAACACGCGGCGTTTCGCGGCCGTTCCGGGATTGACGGTGCTGAAGCCGTAAGCAGCGCCGGCCAGCGATGTGTAGCGAGCGCTCCGCGCGGCACGCGGAGACAGTAGAATTCTTCTTCGTGACGAGAAGGAGGTCCGCATGAAATCTTCCCTGCGAACGACGCGCCCATGTCTGGCGGCCATCGTGCTGCTCGTTACCGCGCTCCTCTGCCTGCACGCACAGGAGCGTTGGACCGAGGCGCAGGCCAACGCGTGGTATGCCGCACAACCGTGGCCTGTAGGCGCGAATTTCCTGCCTTCGACGGCCATCAATGAGCTGGAGATGTGGCAGGCCGATACCTTCGACCCCAAAGCCATCGATCACGAGCTGGGGTGGGCAGAAGTGATCGGGATGAACACCATGCGCGTCTTTCTGCACAACCTGCTCTGGGAGCAGGATCCGGAGGGATTCAAGCAGCGCATCGATACATTTCTGACGATTGCCGCGCGGCATCACATCCGGCCTGTGTTTGTGCTCTTCGATTCGTGCTGGGATCCGTTTCCCAAGCTGGGCCCACAACACCCGCCCATCCCGGGCGTGCACAACTCGGGATGGGTGCAGGCGCCGGGCGCGGCGGTGCTCGCAGATCCCGCGCAATATCCGCGCCTGGAGCAGTATGTGAAGGGCGTGGTGGGTGCATTTGCGAACGACCCTCGGATTCTGGCGTGGGACGTGTGGAACGAGCCGGACAACGGCAACGAAAGCGCCTACGCAAAGGGCGAGCCGCGCAACAAGAACGAGATCGTGCTCGGCCTGGTGCCGCAGGTCTTTGCGTGGGCGCGCAGCGAACACCCCATCCAGCCGCTCACAAGCGGGCTGTGGCACGGCGATTGGGACTCGCTCGACAAGATGCCGCCGATGGCGCGCGTGCAGATCGAGGAGTCCGACGTGATCAGCTTTCACAACTACGGCTGGCCCGAAGATTTCGAGATGCGCGTGAAGTGACCTGGAGCAATTTCACCGGCCGATCATTTGCACCGAGTACATGGCGCGCGGCAATGGAAGCACATTCGACACCATCCTGCCGATTGCACACCAGTACCGCGTGGGAGCGATCAACTGGGGATTGGTGGCCGGCAAAAGCCAGACGTATCTGCCCTGGGACTCGTGGCAGCACCCGTATGTGCTTGAGCAACCGGCGATCTGGTTCCACGATGTCTTTCATGCCGACGGGACGCCGTACCGCGAGCGCGAGGTGGAGATCATCCGCGATCTGACCAGCGGCAAGCAACCGCCGCTATGATCGAAGGCGGTTGCCAAACCAGCAGCGCACGCGAAAACGCAGCTCTCAATGCCGCGGTTGATTTGCGCCACAGTTGATTTGCACCAGCAGGAGATATATCCTTCGTTCTCTGACCGCGGCTTCTCTGCGAAAGTAGAGGGAGCCGGTCTTTTCGTTGCAGCGGCTTCTCAGTTCTCCTGCGGAGACAGCAACATGGCCCTCCAACCCATCACGTCAACGAACAATGCGGTCCACGCCGTTCAACATATCCCCATGGCCATCCCGGCAGTCCTGAACGGGCGCACGCTCGAAGCTAACCGGAGCATTCCACTCAACCTGGACTGGGTGGAAGGCGTGCGCGTGAACACCAGCGCGGTGGAGCGGCGGGCGGCAACGCATGTTGCGCGGCGCACCGTGAAAAAGGAAACGCAGGCGGCGTGGCTGCTGCGCGCCATCGCGTGCATGGACCTGACCACACTGAGCGGGGACGACTCGGCCGACCGCGTGCGGAGACTTTGCGCCAAGGCGCGCAATCCACTGCAGCGGCATATCGTGAAGGGGCTCGGCATTGAAGATCTGCGTCTGACGGTCGGCGCCGTCTGCGTATACCACGCGTTTGTCGAAACGGCGGTGAAGGCGCTGGAGGGATCGGGCATTCCGGTAGCTGCGGTGTCGGCAGGATTCCCTGCCGGATTGTCGCCGTTCGCCGAGCGCGTGGAGGAGATTCACCGCAGCGTGGAAGCCGGCGCAGAGGAGATCGATATTGTCATCACGCGCGCGCATGTCTTCAGCGGCGAGTGGCAGGCGCTCTACGATGAGGTTGCGGCGTTCAAGCAGGCCGCGGGGCCGGCGCATCTCAAAGTCATTCTGGGTACCGGCGATCTGATGACCCTGCGCAATGTGGCGCGCGCGAGCTGGGTGGCGATGATGGCCGGTGCGGACTTCATCAAAACGTCGACGGGCAAAGAAGCGGTGAACGCCACGCTGCCGGTTTCGCTGATCATGGTGCGGTGCATTCGCGACTACGCGGAACGCACGGGCATGGCGGTGGGGTTCAAGCCGGCGGGCGGAATTCGCACGGCGAAGCAGGCGCTGGATTGGCTGGCGCTGATGAAAGACGAGCTGGGGCGGCCGTGGCTGGAGCCGTCGCTGTTCCGCTTCGGCGCCAGCGGAATGCTAGGCGATATCGAGCGCCAACTGGAGCATCATCTGACCGGGCGGTACTCGGCTACGTACAGGCATCCCATCGCGTAGAGGTCCAGCAGAGGATCGGAAGGAGACGCTGTGAGCATAGCGGAAAAGTTCTTGACCATGGAGTACGGAGCAGCGCCGGAGGATCCGAAGGAAGCGGTGCAATGGCTTGAGCGGCACCATCGCCGGTTTGAGGAATTTATCGGCGGCGCGTGGGTGAGGCCGGCGAGCGGCGAGTACGCGACCACGAGCGATCCTTCCACTGGCGAGGCGATCGCCGAAGTGGCTAAAGGCAACGCCGACGACGTGGAAGCGGCGGTTACTGCGGCGCGAAAGGCTTTGCCCGCGTGGCAGGCGCTGAGCGGCCACGAGCGCGCTCGATATCTCTACGCACTGGCGAGGCAGGTGCAAAAACACTCGCGGCGGCTGGCGGTGCTGGAGACGATGGACAACGGCAAGCCCATTCGCGAAAGCCGCGACATCGATATTCCCCTCGTTGCGCGTCACTTCTATCATCACGCGGGCTGGGCGCAACTGCTGGAGCAGGAGTTCCCCAACTACACGGCCTGCGGCGTCGTGGGCCAGGTAATTCCGTGGAACTTTCCGTTGATGATGTTTGCATGGAAGGTGGCCCCGGCGCTGGCCGCGGGCAACACGGTGGTCATCAAGCCCGCAAAATACACGCCGCTGACCGCGCTGGCGTTCGCTGAGCTGGCCATGGAAGTGGGCCTGCCGCCGGGCGTGCTGAATGTGTTGACGTGCGACGCAAAGACCGGCCAGACGCTCATCGAGCATCCCGGAATAGACAAGGTGGCGTTTACGGGATCGACGGAGGTGGGCCGCACGATTCGCAAGGCTACGGCCAACTCGACGAAGAAGCTCTCGCTCGAGCTGGGCGGCAAGTCGCCCTTCGTGGTGTTTGACGATGCGGATCTCGACTCGGCGGTGGAAGGACTGGTGGACGCGATCTGGTTCAACCAGGGCCAGGTGTGCTGCGCGGGTTCGCGGCTGCTGGTGCAGGAACGCGTGGCCGAGACGCTCTATTCCAAGCTGCGCGCGCGGATGGAAACGTTGCGCGTGGGCGCGCCGCTCGACAAGGCCATCGACATCGGTGCGATCGTTTCGCCGGTGCAGCTTGAGACGATCCGCAAGATGGTGGATGCCGGCGTGGCCGAGGGCGCGCGCTGCTGGCAGCCGAGCAATCCGCTGCCGGAGAAGGGCTGCTTCTTCCCGCCTACGCTGCTTACCGATGTGCATCCGGCGGCGACGGTGGTCCAGGAGGAGATCTTCGGGCCGGTGCTCGTCGCGATGACCTTCCGCACACCGGCCGAGGCCGCGGAGCTGGCCAACAACACCGTCTACGGCCTGGCCGCGAGCATCTGGAGCGAGAACATCAATGTGGCGCTCGACCTGGCTTCAAAGGTCAAGGCCGGAGTGGTGTGGGTGAATTGCACCAACCAGTTCGACGCCGCGTGCGGATTCGGCGGCTATCGTGAATCGGGGTATGGACGCGAAGGCGGACGCGAGGGGATGCTCGAGTACTTGACGCCGAAGTGGCTGCACGCGCTGCCCGCAGCTGCGGCGAAGATTGAGGGTCCCGATGAAGAGGAAGGTTTCACGAGGGCCGATTCGCCGCCGGGATCGAATATTGATCGCACGGTGAAGCAGTACATCGGCGGCAAGCAGGCGCGGCCGGACTCCGGCTACTCGTTCCCGGTTTATGGGCGCGGGGGCGAGCTGCTTGGCGAAGCGCCGCTGGGCAACCGCAAGGACATTCGCAATGCAGTGGAGGCTGCGCGAAACGCCGCGGGCTGGGCACAAACAACGGCGCACAATCGCGCGCAGGTGATCTACTACCTCGCGGAAAACACGATCCAGCGCCGCGACGAGATCGCGCACCGGCTTGCGCGCGCCGCCGGCGACAAACAGGCGACGGTCGAAGTGGATCTCTCGATCGAGCGCATCTTCAGCTATGCCGCGTGGGCCGACAAATACGAGGGCGTGGTGCATCATCCGCCGGGCCGCAATATCACCATCGCCATGCCGGAACCGGTGGGCGCCATCGGCATTCTGGCGCCGAGCGGGGCGCCGCTGCTTGGCCTGCTCTCGCTGGTGCTGCCGGCCATGGCTATGGGCAATACCGTGGTGGCCGTGCCTTCGGAGAAGTATCCGCTGATCATCGGCGACCTGTATCAACTGCTCGATACGAGCGACGTGCCGGGCGGAGTGGTGAATCTGGTTGCCGGCCGTCCCGCGGAGCTGGCCAAAACACTGGCCGAGCACGACGGCATCGAGGCCATCTGGTGCTTCCGCTCGAACGAGGAAGCCACGATGGTGCGCGCCGCCTCCATCGGCAACATGAAACAGGTGTGGACCAACGACGGGCACGAGTACGACTGGTTCAACCCCTCGCAGGCTGAAGGCCGCTGGTTCCTGCAACACGCCACGCAAGTGAAGAACATCTGGGCGCCGTACGGAGAATAATCGCCCGAACCGTTAAGACCGCCTGGTTATTCTCCGGCGCCGGAAGTGAAAACCGCGCCAATCGTCGATCTCCACACAATTTACTGAAAAAGCGCCCTTTCTGGAGAAACACTGGAGACACAAAGTGGCTTTGTGCCCCCCATGGCGCCGGTAGGCTCTGTACAATACATTACCTAAGTGCTGAAAAACGTCAGATTGTTGATTGCTAAAGTAACCACATTAAGATTACCGTAGGTACGTCATATTTGATGTACTGTTCGGATTGGTTGCTCTTGGTTGTTCAAGTGTCTGCTGACTTAGAGGTGCACGCATGACCTGCCCCAGGTGCCAGTCCAACTCGGTTTCAGTCATTCCCGCGGAGATTCGTCTCTATCGGAACAGCCCTCGCACGTTGAGCCATCCTCCCGTGACTCCTTCCCCGGATGTCCAGATTTGCCTGGATTGCGGCTTGTCGGAATTCTCAGTCCCTCGTTCCTGGCTTTCCGCCGGATGGTTGCGCGCGGCGCGCCCAACGGTTACCCCAAATGGGACTGCTATTGTCTCCGCGCCCGTGCCTGCCGCTTCAACATAGACAGAGCTGCCGCAATGCCGCGCCGGCCTGGAGCGACCGGGGATGAACAGGCCATGCAAAAGGCCCCCAGCCGAAAACGGGAGACACGCGTTCATTCGCCAAATGGCGTATCAGGCCGCGCGCGCCGCTATTTGCTTATCAGCGGCTCAATGCATGGAGTAGCAGCACCCAGTCGCTGTCGCCAGCGCGGTTCTTTGCCGGCGGGGTGAATTGCCGGGTTCCCTTGTTTGGAAATTGCCCACCCTGGACCGCGCGATAGGTTCCATTCGTTGGGTCAAACCACTTGGCAGTTGCGGGGCCCTTCAGGCTACTCATATCGACAGTGACCGTGCGCGCGGTTGGCATATAAACGACCACGTACGATCCGTCCGCTGTCCTGGCTGCCGTCGCATAATCGCTCTGGCTAACGCCCACTGGGATTGTAGCCGCGAGCGTGTCGGAATCGAACAGAACCTGGTCGCTGCCAAAGCTACCCAAGCCTGCCGTTACGGTTTTGTGCTGCTGGTCGGGAATCAGGTCCTGCCACGGCAGAGATAAGAAGAAATCTCTCCAGATCGTAAGCTGCGATACGCCAAGAGTATCGATATACGAGTTCCACCCCGGCGGAAGGATCCAAGTGTAGTGATTGCCATAGAATTGCCCCACCCCGCCGCACAGCATGGTCCAGTATTCCTGGCGCCGCAGCACCGCAGGCGTTCCATAGTCTGTTGGCGTGCCAATATTTTCCAGATCGTAATGCGCTTCCTCCAGATAGGTGGGCATCACCGGCGTTTGATTGTAGCTGTGCAACATCTGGATGTAGGTCGCCGAGTAAGTATAGGTGCCGTTGAGCGAAATGATCGGCGCCCAGCTTGGATCGTCCAGAGACGAGCTTGTTTGGTAGTTGATCTCAACAGTCTGGAGCTGCTCCGGGGCAACCGACTGGATCCCTTTCGCTACGGCCAGTACCAATGCATCATCGGTAGGAACTCTCCACTTGTTGAAGTCATTCCCGCTGATCCACGCGACGTTCGAGTATTTTTTATAGCGGCGGCCAAGATATTGTCCGTAAGCATAGGCCGCAGTAAGACCATTGGTGCGCAATGTTTGCAGCCAACCATTGGTCTCCGCCGGATCGATGAAAACCAAAATGCCATGTCTTGCCGCAATCCGAACCATGTGGTCGAGACGCGTAAAGTAGGCCTCGTTTGGCTTCGACAGATCGTAATGCGCGTAATCCATCCCGCCCGCCAGGAATCCCGTGAACGGAAAAATGCCGTCCGGGGTGGCGCCGCTCTTGAGCGCAGGAAAGCCACTGCCCGCGCAGGCTGCATCCATCCACCCGGCCGTGTTGAACCCATGCGCCTGCCGGTCGGCAAAGTACTTTTCAGCGTCTGCCTCGCTCAGCCTGCACATTAGTTTTTGAGGAGTATCTCCCACGATCAGAAACGGCCTATTCTTCTGGTCTACAAGATAGCGGTGGTTGGCGCTCAGCTTGAGCGGGTAAGCGGGCAATGTTGCGCCGGAAGATTGAGCGTGCGCCGCACCTTCCCCTCCCTTTGCCGCAACCAAGCCGGGGTAAATGAGCGAACTGAGCGCTACAAGTCCGATCGACAATGAACAATGGCGGAAGATTCCGATTCTCACTTTGACACCTCTTGATGCGATGATTGCTGTTTGGTCCGGTCCGTGGTCATGCCAGTTCCGATCGATTCGCGACACAGGTGTGCGAACTCAAAATGATCCTCGCCATTGTAAATGCTGCTCGAGGAGTTGAGACGTCTCGGCGCCACGAACAAATGTAGCAGGTTGAAGAAATCGATTTCTGTCTCACTGCCGAACTTCATTTTTTCTCGGAATCCGCGCACCTGGGCATATGCATGGGCAACCCACTCATCGACTCCCATCGGATCATCGTGGCTGCGCTCTGGACCAAAGTCTATTTTCCGATACAGAAAGAGGAAAAGATCAGGTTCAGGATATCGTCTGGTGTGGTTTGGCCAGTGAGCGAGTCGAGGGCCCAGAGCGCACGGTAGAGATCGAGCAGGATCATTTCGTGGGGAATGCCTCCGGCGTTAGCTTTGGCTGCGTCGGTGAGCGCCGCGAGCGCGGTGGTGACGGCCTGATGCTGGCGAAGGTTGGTCAACATGCCCGGCTCAGCCGCGGCTCCCCCGGTGGCGAGCGACAAAATGCGATCGCGGAGCGCCCCAATGCCTTCGCCGGTAAGCGCGGAGGTCGAGAGCGACGGGAAACGGCGGAGCGAAGACTCAGCCGCGTGAGCGGCCGCGGTCCCGCTTTTCACGAGGTCGCTTTTGTTGATGGCGACAATCGCGGGCCGGCCTTCGACGGCGGCGAGCAATCGGCGCTCGTCTTTGTTGACCGGCTGCGTGGCGTCGAGCACAATGAGCACGAGCGCCGCGTCGGCCAGCGCTTCGTGGCTGCGGCGGATGCCGAGTTGTTCGGCCTCCTCCAATGCTTCGCGAGCGACCTCGCGGAGACCCGCCGTATCGACCAGCTCAATGGGAATGCCGCCGAGCGAAATGCGTTCGGTGACCAGATCGCGGGTGGTGCCGGGCGACGCGGTGACGATGGCGCGGTCGCGCTCGACGAGCCGGTTGAAGAGCGAGCTCTTGCCCACATTGGGGCGGCCTACGATGGCCAGGGTCAATCCATCGTGAACGATCCGGCCGCGTGAGAAGGAGGCTTCGAGCGCGGCGAGCGGAGGGGTTAACTCGCCGATGCGCCGCGCGATCTCGGCCTGCGGCGCCACGTCGATGTCGTCTTCCGCAAAATCGATGCCGGCTTCGAGCAGAGCAATCAGTTCCACGAGCGACTGCTTCACGGGCGCTACGCGGTGGCTGAGCGCTCCGCCCAATTGGCTCGCAGCCTGCCGCGCCTGGGTGAGCGTCTGCGCGTCAATCAGGTCGCGAACCGCTTCAGCCTGGGTCAGATCGATCCGGCCGGCCAGAAAAGCGCGCTGGGTGAACTCCCCGGGCTCAGCCAGGCGCGCGCCGCAATCCAGCGCGCGGCGCAGCAGAAGCTCCAAAACCAGCGGCGAGCCGTGTGCGGCAATCTCCACCAGGTCTTCCGCTGTGTAGGAATTCGGCGCGGCAAAGAAGGTCACGAGCGCCTCGTCGATGCGCGCGGAATGAGCGCGCGCGGCTGGGGTGTCTTCGGCATCGAGCACATCGGCCAAGCGCGCGCGGGAATGTTCGAGGGGCTGGTGCGGCCGCACGAGTTGCGAAGCGATGGACGCAGCCTGCGGCCCGCTGAGGCGCACAATCCCGATGCCGCCCCGCCCTGGCGGCGTGGAGATGGCGGCGATCGTGTCGGTTGCAGTGTCGGACATAGCCTTTGGTTGCACTCAGTGTAGTGTCTGGAACCCGGAAGTCCCAATCGCAGGACCCGCATCGGATCCAGAGGCCACAGCCCCGGTGTTCTGGTGGCCGGAAAGGGAAATTTTGCGCCTGTGTGCCGATTTGATGGTGGAATATGCCGCGGAATTTGCTCTAAGCTTGGAAAGGCAACATCTTTTAGAGTGCCCCCGCCGGTTTCCTCCGGGAGCCTTGCCTGGCTTGAGGTCGAAGCGATGAAAACCGCAAGATTAGCCACGCTCAAGTTTTTCGCGCTCTTGTTTCTTTTGCCCGGTCTGGCGGGCCTGATTATCTCCGCCATGATCTCCATGCATTTCCTTGACACGATGCCCAGATGGCCGGCGCCGGAGGAGAATCGCGTGGTCCCGCGCGGCATTCATGGCATCACGATCTATCAAACCCCGGCCGAGGACCGCGAGCTCAACTTGATTGAGTACTCTTCGGTTGGAGTATTCCTCGTCGGTCTGGGGCTCGGAGTGGTGTATCTGGAGAAGTGGGGAAGCCTGCAATCTCGCGCAGCCGAAGAAGAAGAGGCCAAGCTCGCGGAAAATCCCAGATAGCTGCGCGGTGGAAGCGCGCGACTCTCCCACCGATTACGATCCTCTACAATAAGCCGATGCCGGAACTGCCCGAGGTAGAGACCATCGCCCGCGGCGTAGACAAACGTGTGCGCGGCGACCGCATCGTCCAGGCGTGGTTTGCCGGCCATCCTCAACCGTTCAAGACGCCGCCCGCGCGCCAGTCGAGGAGCCTGGCGGGACGCGTCATCCTGGCAGTCCATCGCACGGGGAAACATATTGTCTTTGAACTGGGTGCGGCTGGCGGTGCGGGCGACGCCCGTGGGCGGAAAGCCCCAAAACGGGGCGAGCCAACGGCGCCAGTCGAGGCACAGTGGATTGTGCACCTCGGCATGACGGGCCGGTTGCTGGTGACAACGCCGGAAAGCCCGGTCGCTCGGCACACGCATGCCCGGCTGGCTTTGGAGAGTGGCCGGGAGCTGCGCTTTGTCGATCCGCGCCGTTTCGGCCGGCTCGAATTCCGCGATCTCCGGCGAGGCGCGGCATTCGGCGCACCAGGCGCCGAGCCGCTCACCATTGGCGCGCGGGAATTCGCCGCGCTCTTCCGTGGCCGGCGCTTAGCCATCAAGGCAGCTCTGCTCAACCAAACACTCCTGGCAGGCGTGGGCAACATCTATGCCGACGAGAGCCTGTTTCAAGCCGGTATCCGGCCCCGCCGCAGGGCCAACCGGGTCAGCCGCGCCGAGCTTGAGCGGCTACGGTTGGCGCTGCGCCAAATCCTCAACCACGCCATCCGGCTTGGCGGCTCGTCGGTTTCCGATTATGTGGATGCCGATGGCGCTCGTGGTTTCTTTCAGCTTGAGCACTGCGTGTACCAGCGGACCGGCGAGCCATGCCGCCGCTGCCAAACGCCGATCCGGCGCGTAGTGCTGGCTGGCCGGGGAACCCACTACTGTCCCGAGTGCCAGCGTTGAGTGGGGGCGTTGGCCAGTCTGACTGAGTTACGCCTACATTTTTTTGAAGAATTTTTGCATTCCGGCTTCCAGAATACAGACAATTCCAGATATTGTTTTGCATAATCAATTGAAAATAAACAATATTCCAAACGGAACCCCAATTGCTACATGATTAGCGCCAGTGATGAACGGGCCTGAGGAGAAATGTCCTGCGGGCCTGAGCAGCGCCGGGCACCCAGCAAGAGCAACCGCCAACAAGCGGCCCTCAAAAGGGAGAAGCCGGCTGGGGAGCCTGCAATCGGAGCGGAGGGGCAGCAGCCCCGCTCTCCATATCGCTGGGAGGCCAGTGACCAGCGCAGGACGGGGAGACGCCACCTTGGAGAAGGTGGCGTTTCTTGCGTTAGGGGTCACTTTCCGCGAGCGCCGTTCCGAAATCGGGGGCAGGCTCTGGACCTCCCATGATGGTTACCAAAAGTGTGTCCTCCCCAAACGCGCACTTGCCACAGACGGACCTTCCCTGTAGTATCAGAGTTGCCTATCGAGCGGCTGATGCGGGCCACCCAGGCATGGGGTAGAGCAAGCTCGCCGCCGAGCAAGCAAATTTCGCCCGGCAGTTCCATTGGTCGCAAGCTGTGCGCGGCGGAAGCTCACATAGGACAGGGCATCATCTGAGAAAAGCGGAGACCGCGCCGAATCGATTCCGGCGAGCGGACGGAGTTGAATAACGACTCCTGGGTAAGAAACGGCCATCGCATTCTCACAGACGCTCAAGGGGTGGAATCGCAGGGGCAGATGCGCGGTGACCGGTTCGAGAACGGTGCGCGCAGCCATTCCTCGCACGGGGACAGAGAGCCGCACCACTTTTGAAAGGGGCCACTGCACTGAGTGGGGTCTGCGGCGTTTTCCGTGAAGGCCAGAGAGGCCGAGTGTAGGGGTCACGCAGCAGCTCAACCAAGAGCAAGCCGCACAATTTCGTTGCAATAGAGAGCAAAGTACCAGGAAGTACACGCATCATGACAACAGAACCGACGCAGCCCCAGCCTGAACAGGGGCCTCCTCCCGACAACGGTCAGGTGCAGTCGCAAGGGCATCGCCGCCGCCGCCGCCGCCGCAAGAACAAGTCCAGCCAGCAGGCAGGGATGCAAGCTCAACAGCCGCACGGGCAGGTGCAGGAGCAGCCGCAAATGCAGGCGCCGCATTTACCGCAACCCGCGGCGCCCAAGCCCGTCCACCACCACCAGAGCCGCAAGAAGAAGAAGTTCTTCCAGAAGAATTCGGCTCCTCCGGCGCAGCCCGGGAACAGCATCTCCGGGCTGCCGCAGGGCAAGCGCAGAGGACGCCAGAAGGGTCCGCGGACCTTTGTTGGCCCCATGGACCACAGTTATCGCGTGGTAAACGGCAACGTCGCCGACGGACCGCCCTCCACCATTCCCACGGCGGGCAACGGACACATCGGCGGATATTATCCCGACCTATATGCGCCTCAGCCTCCGGCGCCCATCCGCGAAGACGCTCCTACGCGCATCCTCTGTTTCATTGAGGATCTCTTCTTCCTGGCCAAGATTCAGGAGACGGCGCGCAAACTGGGGGTGAAGGTTGAGTTTATAAAGGGCGATAAAGACGCCGTGGCGCGCATCTACGACGCACCGGAGGCCGAACGGCCCGCGCTGCTTGTCTTCGACCTGAACAACCTGAACGCCAAGCCACTGGCGCTGATTCCCAAGTTCAAGGGAAAATTCAAGAAGGCGGTCTCGATCATCGGCTTTCTCAACCACCTGCAGGGCGATCTGAAGATGAAGGCCCTCGAGGCGGGATGCGACGTGGTGATGCCGCGCTCGGCGTTTTCGCAGAGCCTGCCCGTGCTTCTGCGCCGCTATGGCATGGAAGAGGAAGAAGAATACTCGCGGCAGCCGGTGTAATTAAGACAGGGACGAAGGCACCAAAGGAACGAGGGACCAAGATAGCGAGGGCGCGCCCAACTGGCGTGCCCTCTTTCGTTTGCGTGGCGAACGCTTTACGCTCGGCCTCAGCCCGGCGGCCAGGCAAGCAACCGGCCGCCCAGCAGATGCAAGTGGAGATGATCCACGCTTTGGCCGGCATCTTTACCGGTGTTCACGACGATACGGTAGCCGTTCGCCAGGCCCTTCTTGCGGGCAATCTCCGCCGCCACACCCATGAGGTGGCCGAGCAGAGCGTTTTTGTCCGCACCCGCATCGTCGAGCGATCCAATGTGCTCGCGCGGAATGATGAGGATGTGCACCGGCGCTTTGGGGTTGATGTCGGCAAAGGCGTAGCAGAACTCGTCCTGATAAACGGGCGTTGACGGAATCTTCCCTTCAATAATTCCGCAAAAGGTGCAACTCATGGTTTGACCAGTGTACACGCGAAGGATTTATTTTTTCCCGAGCTTGAAAAATACGGCCGGGACTCGGGTCACTCGTTTCGCTCCAGGCCAGGCATTCCGGAACGAACCCGGCGGCCGCAAATTCCTGAGACCCTACTGAAAACGGGCTGGAGCGCTGCCGCTGCGGCTGGGCCGCGCTCTTACCCGGTCACGCCGACTCGAGGATTATGCTGGCGAACCGGATCGTACTGCGCGTGCGAATCACTCTGAACGCGCGCGCGGCTGGACTGGGCCAAGCTGCACGAGGACGGCGCGAACATCAATGCGCTGACCAGCGAGCGATTGACCGACATCGGCGGCGGAGCGACGTTCTACTCGACGCTGGTGGAAGTGGCGAAGGCGTAGCGGCGCGAGAGCAACACAAACCCCAGAATTGAATACAAAAAGGGCCGATATGGCGACGTTTGGCGACGAAAATCGCCGCAGTTTGCGGCGTTTTTGGACGGGCCGTTGTTGATTCCGAACGACTTAGAGTGAAAAATGGGCCGCTTTGATACCCCACCCGGGTATATGGGGGGTGGGGGGTGAAAGGCAGCTCTTAGCTTTTAGCTCTCAGCTTCCAGCTCATGTTGCTGAATTGGATAGCCTGTAGCCGGTAGCGAAAGGCGGGGACAGGGGATCCCCCGGTTTCGCCCAGGACGGGGTCCGGGACGCAGGACGGACTTTTCTGACGGCACATACAGACATTGTGCGCACAACGGCGGAAATAATCTGCAACAATGGCGAAATTTATTTTGGATTATCGGCACCTTCCACAGCGTGTGCCGGAAACGTCTGCCGGACGACCTGAATGATTTTCAGTTTCGTTGGAACACACGAAAGCTGGACGATGGACAGCGGGTATCTCGCGTTGTGAAGATGCTCGACGTGAAACGCTTTCAATATCGCGAATCGGGGGATCATCCGCCTTATTTAGCCCAATGACTCTCGAATCTCCTTTTCCACTCTTCTTGAAATTCGGGATCAGCAATTTCTGGAATCAACATGGGCTTAGCAGCGATTCGACGATTCCATGCAAGAACCTCAAAGCCGCGCACTATGCCCGTTGATTCTTCCACTCGCAGAATTACCCCGTGAGTTTGGCTCTCCACGTGGACGCACAAAGCCGCTGGCTCTGAAAGAGAAACCCAAAGTACATCAGCGGAGTGATCGTACTGGAAAGTCATTTTGAGTCTTTTCCTTTTGCAAGCCTTGGATTCGTCCAGAAAATCTCACCAACTGAGCTACTGACACTTAGCCCACTTTGGAAAAACCCTGTCATCACCCAGCCCTTCTTGCCACCTTGGTCATACCCGCCAGGAGTGGTTACACCCTCGTATTGAACCGGTACAAAGAATCTTTGTTGCTCGGTCTCGAAGAATCTCTCGAACACACAAGATTCAGGGCCGACGATTTCGTCTAAGCTCCTGTGCAGATAGTCTGGGTCAGTGACCGTCTGATAGAAATGCTCTGGCGTGGCTGGAATCTTGTCCCAAGCGTGTTTTTCAGCGTGGAAGTACCAGGTCTCTTCATAGAACGAAACCCAGTTGCCGATCACATCTGGCCGATACCAAAAGACGTCCTTACTGCGGGGCACTACTCTTCCTCATTGTCTGAAGCGCAGCCTTTTGCTTTGCAGCCATCTCGTTGGCGTTCCTCAGCATGTTGCCGACCGCTTCCATCAGCGCAACGGCTGCAGGCATAGGCAACGTCACTGCCGCTCGAAGATCGTGATGTGGGACCGGGCCTTTTTCTCCGGGCATTTGACCCGTCTCAACGAAATAGAGCGTAAAGTCCAACATTGTGGCGGATACGCCAACGTTGTTCGAGTAGACCGGCGTAACGCCACGCGAATTGGTCACAGCGGGCTGAATCGTCGCAGGCGTCGCTTCCTTCGCGGGGACAGGCGCTTTTTTGGCCGCGGTCTTAGCTTTCATGCTCATTGTGCGGGCATCCTACAAGACATTTGACCATTTGGCAAGACGTTTACCATACGGTAAATGTCGATAGGCCGTACACCTTGTACCATTTTAGCCATACAGGTTGCGGTCCTTCCCAGATTACGAAAGCGGCAGGTCTCCTCCGAACGGTGTAAGTTTTCGCTAATTGTTCTCCGTTTCAACCAATACCTAGTCCCGCAAAACAATAGGGGGGGCAAGGGGCAGCTCTTAACTTCCAACTCCTAGCTCATCTTGCTGAATGGACAGCGTATCCTTCGGCTTTGCTCGGAACGGGCTCCCGGACGCAGGACGGACATCTCTGACGGCACATACAGACATTGTGCGCACAACGGGCGAAATAATCTGCAAGGTTCGTGAAATTTATTTTCGAGCCCCGTATGAGGTCGTCCCGCCCCTACGGGGCTGGCAAGCAGCTTCTGGACTCTTACCCCCACGCTGAAGCGCGGGGCTAACGAACGGTGCGCCTACGGCGCGTGGGTGCGGTGAACGCGTTATTTCCGCGCGAAACCTTCCATACGGCGAAGAACGGATTCCAGCTTTCAGAGCGCCGTCCCTACGGGACTCCGGGTTATCTGTGATTCTGCATTCCCCACGCTGAAGCGCGGGGCTAACGAACGGTGCGCCTACGGCGCGGGAGATGGGCAGCCAGCGATTTCGGGGATTCATCGCGAAGGCCGTTTGGCGCCTCAGTAAAAGCAGCCAGCTTCATCAAAAAATCCGTTCCTTCAATCGCCCTCGGGTTTACTTGTGGGCGGCACGCTCGCGCTGCAGCTCGCGGTAGAGTTCACTCTTTGAGCGGCCCTGTTCGCGGGCGAGGCGCTTGAGCGCTTCCTTCTCGTCGATGTTGTTCTCAGACCGGATGCGCGCGACGCGATCGGCGATCTTTTCGTGCGTGGTTGCTGCGTCCCGCGCAGCGCCGGATGAGCCGGTTTGCGCCGGAGGTTCGATGAGCAATACGATCTCGCCGCGGATGCGGTCGCGGCTCAAGAGCTCGCGGCGCACCTCGGCGACGGTTCCACGAAGAAACTCCTCGTGAATTTTGGTGAGCTCGCGGGCCACTGCTACGCGCAGGGCGGGACCCCAGACGCTTTCGAGATCTGCCAACGTCGCGAGCAGGCGGTGCGGCGCCTCATAGAAGATCAAAGTGCGCGCGGTTTTGCGCGGGTCTACTTGCGGGACTGCGAGATTGGCGATTTTGGCAAGATTTTCCAGGCGCGTGCGGCGGGCGCCGGATTTTTCGGGCAGGAAGCCGAGGAACTCGAACTCTTCGGCTGGCAGGCCGGAGGCGATCAGCGCGCTGATGGCGGCATTGGCGCCGGGAATGGGAAAAACGGGCACGCCGGCGGCGATGGCCTCGCGGACCAGCCAGGAGCCGGGATCGCTCACGCCGGGCGTTCCGGCATCGGAGACCAGGGCGATGGCCTTCCCGGCCTTTATGTTTTGGATCAGTTCCGTGGCACGGGTGTGCTCGTTGTGCTCGTGGCAACTGACGGTGGGTTTGGCGATCTGGAAATGGTTGAGCAGCTTTTGCGTCTGGCGGGTGTCTTCACAGGCGATGCGGTCTACGGCACGGAGAACGTCGAGCGCGCGCAGGGTGATGTCGCCGAGATTGCCGATGGGAGTGGCGACGAGGTAGAGGCCGGGAGCGAGAGGTGTGGATGGGGCCGGTTCCCAGGTCTCAGAATCGAGACCTGGGGCACCCAATTTATCGTTGGTCATCGGTGGGGCACCCGCAAGATTCGACGCGCCAGCCGGTTCTTTCGCGTCCGCCATGGGAGCCTTCAGTCGCCTTGTTCCTGGCGTTCGATGCGGCGCTGCTCGGAGAGCAAAGACATGGAGCTCATCAGATTCTGCACGCTCACAATGCCCACCACGCGCTCACCGTCGGTGACGGGAATCAGCGGCAAGCCGTGGCCGGCAGTGAGGCGGCGAATGGTGGCGCCCAGCGTGTCGTCGGGCCGCGCGACCTGGAAGGCGCGCGACATGACGGACTGCACGTAGCCATTGCCGTCGTTGCGCAGGGCGTCCATGATGCGCTGCCGCGAGACGATGCCCACCAGTTGCGGTCCGCGCACCACGGGGAAATCCTCCTGCAGGGAGTGCACGCAGCGGTAGAGGGCGTCGGCGAGCGTGTCAGAGGGCGAGAGCGTAGCAAAGTCCGTGAGCATGACCTCGCTCATGCGTACGGTGTCAACGACGGACTGGAAGAAGACGCCCTGATCCTCGACCTGCGCGCCGATCATGATGAAAAATCCGGCGAAGAAAATCCAGGGCTCGCGAAGCAACATGCCGGCGAGCATGGCGACAAGAGCAAGCCCCTGACCGAGACCGGCGGCGGCGCGGGCCGCGTAGGCGAAGCCGCGCGTGCGGGCAAAGCCGTTGCGGATGAGACGGCCGCAATCGAGCGGATATGCCGGCAACAGATGCAACAGGCCCAGGAAAACCTGGAGCCACACCAAGCTGCGCAGAAGAGAAGCAGGCGAGATGAAGGGGTAGGCGAACAGATTCAGACTGGGGCTGGCGCCTAAGACGATGCCCGCAGCGGCGAACGCCGCGCCGAGGTTTGCCAGGGGGCCGGCAAGAGCAAGGACATACTGCCCGCTACCGCTGCCGGCGATCTCCTGACTCTCAGGGTTGGCGTAGGCAAACAGGCCGCCGATGGGTAGCAGCAGAATGGCGCGGAGGCGCAATCCCATCCAAGCCGCCACGAGCAGACGCGCGGTGTCGCGCACGGCTACGGCGGCCACAAGGAAGATAAAGAGGGCCAACCCTCGCGGCCAGCCGTCGGGGCCGCCGAGGGCAAACAGCACGAAGACGAGCAGCGGGAAAAAGACGTGGACGCGAATCTCGACACCCATCCACCGGCCCAGCGGGATTGACCAGCCACGCATAGTTCGATTGTAGAGGGTGGCGGCCGAAAACAGCTTTCAGCTATCAGCTTTCAGCTTTTCGTGCGAGAGCGGTGCGTAGGATTGGGAAGGACTTTCCACAGGGGCTAAAGCCCGCGCATTTTCCGGCGTTTTTCGGCCCGGCTCAAGTCACCCCAGCGACGAAGACCTGTCGCTGGGGACCCCGGTATGCCGTGCCCTTGTTACAAAACATATTTTTGAGACACGCTCCCGGTTTTCCAGTTGGCGTGGACAGGCGGTTCACGCAATCAAAAACCGAGCGGGTGGAAGCCAGCGGCATGCTTTTGCAGAGGTTCTCGGGAGCGGCTCCGTTATGCTGGTTGGCGATGCGTATCATCGCCGGATTGTACCGCTCGCGCAGGCTTGCAGTTCCGCCGGGGTTGAGTACCCGGCCCACCAGCGACCGCCTGCGGGAGACGCTGTTTGACGTGCTTGCGCCACGCATGGAGGGTGCGGCGTTTCTGGATTTGTATGCCGGGTCGGGCGCGGTGGGGCTGGAGGCGCTCAGCCGCGGGGCCGCGCTCGTGACTTTCGTCGAGCGGTCTCCGGCGGCCCTGAAGGTTCTGCGCGGCAACCTAGCGCATTTCGGGATCGGCAGCGGAGTTCGCGTACATGCGGGGAGCGTGGGCGGGTTTCTGCGGTCTGCCGGAGCGGCCGGCGAGAGACCGGAAGGCTACGACGTGGTTTTTCTCGATCCGCCCTACGATGCAGCCGAGGAATACGCGGCCACTTTCAGACTGCTGGGCGGGGAGGTTCAAGGGATTCTGGCGCCCGGCGCGCTGGTCGTCGCCGAGCACCGGCGCAAGCAGGCTCTCGATGAGCGATACGGCAGCCTGAAACGGACGCGGCGGCTCGAACAAGGCGACGCTGCTCTGAGCTTTTTTGCAGTCCTTTCTACGGCTCAGGAGCGAGCGCCGAGCGGCCTTCGCTGATCGCGGGAACTCGTGCGCATTTTTTCTCGCACTTACACCTGTGAGCGGTGTCACTTTCAATTGCATTGACAGGAGTGGAAAGTATGTGAAAATGACGGTGCGGAGGAATTCGAGCCGTTGGGTGCGGTCTACGGAGGGAAAGTGAAAAACGCGGTGAAGATGCGGATTGTGGGAGCTTTGGTTTTGTTAGGCGCGGCATGGTGGATGGCGGGCTGCAAGCCGGCGCCCGAGCTGACACAGGCCCAGGCTTTGGCGATGATTCAGGCCAAGTACGACCAGACTCCCGCTGCACCGTTCGACATCACGGTGAGCGATAGGGGTATGCAACAGGGCGATTTAGCCAAGTATTGGATTGAAACCAAGAGGTATCCCAACGGGTACTGGGGCGACTTTACCCTGACGCCCGACGGCAAGAAAGTGCTGAAGCTGGTAAGCGGCGGCGATGTGATTCAGTGGCGCCCCGAAAACCCGGCCGATCGGAACTTCACCGTGGTTGTGGAGACGCTGGTTGCCAATCATCTGAAAGCCCGCGACGTGGGCCAGATTGAGCCCGTAGGAGACAGCAGGATCGCTCCGTTCACCGAGGACGTGAATCTGAACGGAGTGCCGGATGCTCTGCAGAACATTGCGCACAATCCAGGCAACAAGCTGAGTTCCCTGCGTCATGCCACCTTTGTTCTGGTCAACGGGGCCTGGAGCCTGCAATCGATCGAATGAAACGCGCTTCGCCTATTGCGGCGGCGAGTTGCGCGGAACGGTGGGCGGTGCGCCGCCCATCATTCCGCCTACGTTCACGGTAGCCGCGGTAAAGATCCCATCCTTTACGGCGCCCTCGACGCGAATCGTGTCGCCTACCTGAATATCGGCCAGAGTCGCGGGCTCACGGCGCTTGCGAAACTCCGTATTCTCGTCGGCGACGAACGTGTGCGGGGCGTTGTCGAGCACGCCGGTGAGCGCGATCTTCACGCCCTCGATGGAGGCGACTTTGCCCATCAGCCAGGTCTTGCCGAAGTTGGCCTCCATGGCGCGCATCTGCTGGGCAACTTCGGGATCGAGCTGCACCACAAATGTGGCGGCGACGGATTTCGCGGCTGTATCCACGTCGCCCATCACGCGAATCGTGTCGCCCGTTTTGATGGCGGAGGGTTGGATTTCCTGGGGCGGGTTCCCTCTGCCGTTGCGCATACCATCGCCGGCGCCTTGGCCGCCGCCACTCATGCCCATGCCTTGACCACCGCCGGGGCCGCGCATTGCGGCCACCTGCTTGAAAAAGAGTGTGTCAGCGGTGAAGTGGACGGTGTAGACGTCGCCTGAATCGGTCTTGATGGTGTAGCGATCCGCCGCCACTTGCGTGACGGAGCCCATCAGGCCGCGGCCCATCATGCCCATTCCGCCGCCAGAGCCACGGTGGCCGTAGCTACCGCCGGGTTCCTGAGAGGAATTCCGGCCAGACGGCGGGGCCGAAGCGGAATCCTGAGCGACGGCTGCGGCAGTGAAAGCAAAGGCGGCGAGCATTGCGAGCAAGAAGCGGGGTTTCATAGGAACTCCTGAGTGGCCGAGCGGCCAACATATGGATAGACGAATGAAACGCGGCAGGAGACGAAACGCCGTTTCCAGGCGAGGCTGCGCGCGCCTATGGCTTACTCTGTTCGGCGAGCAACTGCTGGAAGGCTGGGTCGGAACGCAGGCTGGCGAACTGAATATCGGTCTGGACTTTCTTGCGCGTGGTAAACCCTTCATCGAGCGCCATGCGGAGATACTGGAGGGCGCAGCCGGTGTAGCCGGCGCGGGCGCATCCTGCCGCCATGTAGTAGTTCATTGCGCCGCGCTGCTCGACGTTCGACGGGTTTTCGACGGTTGGACTAGAGTGATCGGTGAAGATCTGCGGATCGATGGCCAGGGCCTTCTGGTAGGCCTGCCAACCTTTGTTGTACTTATGCTCCGCCAGCAGGTTGGTGCCGAGGTTTTTGAGAGCGATCGCGGAGCGCGGGTCGAGCTTGAGGGCTTTGCGGTACATGCGGTCTGCTTGTCCGTACTCCTTCAGCGAGGCGTAGATGGTGCCCAGATTGTTCAGAACGTCAGGATTGCCGGGATCGAGCTTGAGCGATTCCCTGTAGCATCGCGTGGCGTCTCTGGAATTGAACATCATTTGGTAGGCGATGCCCATCTTATTCCAGATGCCGGCCGTCCTTTGCGGTGCTTTGGCGTAGGCCGCAATGGCGGCCTGGTAGCGCTGACGAGCGGAGAGCGAGTCGCCAAGCTGCTCCGGCGTAGGCTGAATCGGCGAGGGGGTGGTGGCTGTGGCCGGAGCTGGAGCCTGGCCCTTCTCCTGGGCCGGCAGCAGCCGAGGCGCCGCAAAAGAGAGAGCGGCCAGCGCGGCAGCCAGGATCCATCGGTTTGGTGGGAACGCAAACACCGTCCCTCCTGTCGGCGAGGCCAGGGGGCGACAAATCCGTCAGATCGTCCGGTGAAATTAGAGCACCATTCCACAACAAATGCCAGCCCAGTGCGCACCCCTGCTTCCATGCCTTGCAAAGGCTCGACAACGGCCTGAACGGTTCTGGTGGATATCGCACGATCTTCCGCGAAAGGATGTGACGGACGGTGTTGAAGTTGGCGGTGAAAAAAAGGCCTGGCCGGGTTTGCCCGGCGGCCGCGAAAAGACAGTCAAATTCATGAAAATGGGCTACACTCACCGCAGACGGGAGGACATACCGTGAGCACAGCCGGCGTTTCCGGGCCGCAACCGGAGATTGGCCATCGTTTCAACGAAGTACGGCGGGGCACGCTTGCTTTGTGCGAGCCGCTGACGCCGGAGGACATGATGGTGCAGTCGTGCCCAGAGGCTTCGCCAGCCAAGTGGCACCTGGCCCACACTACGTGGTTCTTTGAGTCGTTCGTGCTTGGGGAGTTCCTGCCGGGTTACCGGCTCTTCCACGAGGACTTTCCATGGCTCTTCAACAGCTATTACGAAGGTTTTTCCGCGTTTCCCGAGAAGCGGCTGCGGTCGTCGTTCTCGCGGCCGGGACTCGAGGAGGTTTTGCGCTACCGCGCGCACGTAGACGCGGCTATGGAGCGGCTGTTTGAGCGAGAGCCGGAGCCTGAGGCGCTGCGGCGGATCGAGCTGGGCGTGAATCACGAGGAGCAACACCAGGAGCTGCTGCTGACCGACATTCTGAACGCGTTTTTCACCAATCCGCTGCGGCCGAAGTACAGGGAACAGGGACTAGGGACTAGGGACCAGAAAACGGGGAGTGGGGAACAGCGGATCCCGCTCGGGTTTTTGCAATTCGAGGGTGGATTGCGGGAGGCGGGACACGCGGGCAATGGGTTCTGTTTCGACAACGAGCTGCCACGGCATCGCGTGTGGCTGGAGCCGTACAAGCTGGCCAACCGGCTGGTGACGTGCGGGGAGTTTGCGGAATTCATGGCCGACGGAGGCTACCGGAGGGCAGATCTGTGGCTTTCAGCGGGGTGGGATGCGGTGAAGGCAAACGGCTGGCGCGCGCCGCTCTACTGGATGGAGAGAGATGGCGCGTGGAGCGTATTTACGCTGCGCGGCGAGCAGCCGCTGGAGCGCGTCGCATCGGCGCCAGTGAGCCAGGTAAGTTTTTATGAGGCAGACGCTTACGCGCGCTGGGCGGGCCACCGTCTACCCACGGAGTTCGAGTGGGAAGCAGCAGTGGAAGGCCAACCCGTGGAGGGGAATCTGCTGGATTCCGGGCGGCTCATGACGGCTTCCACGGAACTCATCCAAAACGAGAACGGTGCGAAGCACTGGTACGGGGACTGCTGGGTGTGGACGAGCAGCGCTTACCTGGGCTATCCGGGATTCCAGCCGCTTGCGGGCGCGCTGGGCGAGTACAACGGCAAGTTCATGAGCGGGCAGATGGTTCTGCGCGGCGGATCGTGCGCGACGCCGGCACGGCACATCCGCGCGAGCTACCGCAACTTCTTTGCGCCGGAGACGCGCTGGCAGTTTTCCGGCATAAGGCTGGCGTCCTAAGCGCTCCGGGCGCATCCAACAGAAAAGCAGATGAGCATAGCTTCCCCTGCCCCAATACTTGAAATCGATCAACGCGTCGCCGCGGCGGTTCGTACAGGACTCGCTTCGCGGCCCAAGCGTCTGCCTGCTTGGTTGTTCTACGATCAGGCTGGTTCGAAGCTGTTTGAGGCAATCACCGAACTGCCCGAATACTATCTGACGCGGACGGAGCGGGGGATTCTGGCGGCGAACGCGGGAGAGATGGTGGCGCGAGCGGCGGACGGAGCGAGACTGCGCATCACGGAGCTAGGCGCGGGATCGGCGGACAAGACGCGGCTGCTGCTCAGGGCCGCGGTGGAGCGGCAGGGGATGGTGCTCTATGAGCCGGTGGATGTATCGGCGAGCGCGCTGGATGGAGCGAAGCAGCGGATCGAGCGCGAGATTGCGGGCGTGACGGTGGCGCCGCGCGCGATGGACTACACAGACGGCGACGGGCGCAGGTTCGATTTGGGCGCGGCGGATGGCGGCGAGCGGCGGCTCGTGCTCTACATTGGATCGAGCATCGGGAACTTTGAGCCGCCCCAGGCAGCGCGGTTGCTCGGCCGCGTGCGCGCCGGACTGGAGACGGGCGATGGGCTGCTGCTGGGCGTGGATCTGGTGAAGGACGAAGCAACGCTCGTGGCCGCGTACGACGATGCGGCAGGCGTGACCGCGGCCTTCAATCGCAACGTGCTGGTCAGGCTGAACCGCGAGCTGGACGCGGACTTCGATGCGGAGGCCTTCGCGCACCGCGCGGTGTGGAATGCGCGCGAGTCGCGGATGGAGATGCACCTGGTGAGCTGGATTGCCCAGCAGGTGAGCGCTGGCGCGCTGGATTTGACCGTCGAGTTCGCTGCCGGCGAGACGATTCACACCGAGAATAGTTACAAGTACGTGCCCGGCCAGGCGGAGGCGCTGCTGGCCGAGGCGGGATTTCGCGCGGAGGCGACGTGGACGGATGCGCGGGGGTGGTTCGCGGTGTGTTTGGGGCGGGCAACCTGACTATTTCGGTGATGGAATCCGCACGAGCAAAATGTCGTGGCTTGGGATTTCGAGCGGCATGTTGCTGGTGAGCGCGATCTCTTTGCCGGTCCAGAGGTCTTTGGCCTTTAGCGGGCCGTGCAGGCCGAGTTTGGCCAGGCTCAAATGAAACGGATGCGTGGAGTAGCGGTCGCTGCCGGCGTTGACGACCGCAATGGCCATGGCTCCGCCGGAAAGATGGCGCGTCCAAACGTCCACCTCGCCTTCAGAGTAAGCGCGCGTGGCTTCGCGGCCCAGACGATCCTGGTCGATGGCAATCACGTCGCGGTTGGTGAGAATGGCGCGAACCTGGGGCGTCATGTTGGGCAGGTCGTTGCCGGCTAAGAGCGGCGCGGCCAGCATGGCCCACATGGAGAAATGGGTGCGATTCTCGGCCAGCGTGAGGTTGCCATTGCCCACTTCGAGCATGTCGGGATCGTTCCAGTGGCCGGGGCCCGCGTATTGGGCCAGGCCAGCCTGCTCGTTGAGGAGGGTGTACATGCTGTTCCAATTGGGCTGGATGTCGTCGGTGGTGCGCCATAGATTGGCGCCGACCCGCGGACCCCACTCCCATACGGCGTCCCATCCGTACTGGCAGAGCGAATAGACGATGGGCCGGCCGGTGGCTTTGAGCGCTTTGTCCATCTTGCCGTAGGCCGCGATCATCAGGCGCATCTGCCCAGCCATGTCGTTGGGCGCCTGCACGGACATGACCGCCTCGCGATAGCTGCACAGGTCGTACTTCAGGTAGTCGATGCCCCACGATGCGTATAGTTGCGCGTCCTGCGCTTCGTGATCGAGCGAGCCCGCATAGCCGGCGCAGGTCTGCGGTCCCGGCGAGGAGTAGATGCCGAGCCTGAGCCCCTTCGAGTGGACGTAGTCGGCGAGCGCCTTCATGTCGGGGAACTTCGAGTTGGAGTGCAGCACGCCGTTCGAGTCGCGCTCACCCTCCCAGGTGTCGTCGATGTTGATGTAGACGTAGCCAGCGTCTTTCATGCCGGTGGCGACGAGCTGATCGGCGGCGTTGCGAATGTCTTGATCGGTGACGCGGCCGGCGAAAAAGTTCCAACTGTTCCAGCCCATGGGCGGGGTTTGCGCCACCACCTGCGGCGGGGCAGCCTTTTGGACTGGTTTCTGGGGAACCCTCGGCGCTACGGGGGCTTGCGAGGCAGCGGTAAGGGAGCAAAGCGCGAGAAGTGCAGCAGGTAGAGCGGCAGCAAGACGCATGGCAGAGATCTCCGAAAAAATGAAAACTTTTCAGTGAAATCCTACGCTGCGATTCCAGGGTTGAGCAATGGCGCGGAACGATGTTTACGCCCATTCGCCCCGGCGCATGAGGGGTTCAGCAGATCCGGAAGCAGTGATGCCATCGATATCGAGCCGGTCAGAGCCGATCATCCAGTCGACATGGATCAGGCTTTGGTTCGCGCCTTTGGTGGCGAGCTCGTCGGGGGTGAGCTTCTCGCCGCCGCGCAGGCAGGATGCGTAGGCCTGCCCCAAGGCGATGTGCGACGCGGCGTTCTCGTCAAACAGCGTGTTGGAGAAGACGATGCCGCTTCGCGCGATGGGCGACGAATGCGGGACCAGGGCTACCTCACCCAAGTGCCGCGCGCCTTCGTCGGTTTCGAGGAGCTTTTGCAGGACTTCCTGACCGCGGGTTGCGCGCGCCTCGACGATGCGCCCGCGCTCAAAGCGAACCTGAATGCCTTCGATCATGGTTCCCTGATGCGAGAGGGGCTTGGTTGCAGTAACCGTGCCATCGGCGCGGTCTTTGTGGGGCAGGGTGAAGATTTCTTCGGTGGGAAGATTGGGGATGCAGTAAAAGCCGTTTCGCGCATGCAATCCGCCGCCGAGCCAAAGATGGTCATCGGGAAGGCCGAGACGAAAATCGGCGCCGGGACCGCGATATTGCAAGGCCGCATAGCGCTTTTCATTCAGGCGTGCGGCGCGGCGGCGCAGGTCGGCGTCGTGCGCCTTCCACGCGCTGACGGGATCGGCGGTATGAATGCGCGAGGCCTCGAAGATTGCGTTCCAGAGCCTGGCGAGTGCTGTATCGGGGGCATCATCGGGGAACACGGCTGCCGCCCACGCGGGCGTGGCGCCGGCAACGATGGTCCAGTTGATCTCGTGGCGCACGATGAGTTCGAGGGCCGGGCGATAGGCCTGCGAGAGGGCGCGATTGGCGCGGCTCACCTTTTCAGGGTCCTCGCGCGAAAGCAGCATGGGGTTGCCGCCGGCGATGGCCAGCCGCGCCGTGCCGCTCTTGAACGCCGCGGCCATTCCGTCGTAGAGCCAGGCGGCGGCACGATCGAAACTCTCGCCGGGGGCGAAGCGATAGCGCATGAGCGAGGACTCTTCGTCGGTGAAGAGCGTGGTGACCAGCGCGGCTCCGGCACGATAGGCGTGCTCCGTAATGCGGCGCGCGAGCGGCAGCGCGTCGATCGAGGCGGTCATCAGGAGTTCCTGGCCGGGCTGAAGGCCGAGGCCGACCTTGACGGCGACCTCGGCTAATTGGTCGAGCTTCTGCTCATGCGTACGCTGTTGGGCAATGGCGGCCTTCTCAGGCATGGGATCGGTGCGCGGCATAGGTCTATTCTGCCACGCGCTGCGCTACGGCTCAGATTCCCGAGGCAAGCCGGCGCGATGGCGCGTGAGCAGGAAGTAAACCAGCGGCGTGACAACGAGCGAGAGGACCATGGAGATGGTGAGGCCGCCGATGACGGCGATGGCCAGCGGTTGCAGCATCTCGGAGCCGGCGCCGAGGGCGAAGGCCAACGGCAACATGCCGCAGACCGCGGCCAGAGCGGTCATGACGATGGGACGGAGGCGGCGTTGCGCAGCGTGGAGCATAGCTTCGCGGGCCGAGGCGCCCTCAGCGCGGAATCGCTCGTCGGCGTCGAGCAGCAGAATGCCGTTCTTGGCCACAATGCCGATGACCATGATGAGGCCCATGAACGACGCGACGTTAAACGTGGAGCCGGTAACCAGGAGGGCCAGAATGACGCCGGAGATGGAGAGCACCGACGAGCTGAGGATGGCGACCGGCGCGGGGAAGTTGCGGAACTCAGCCAGAAGCACGCCGAAGACCAGCGCCAGCGCCAGGACGAGCACGCGGAGCAGGTCACTGAAGGATTGCTGCTGCTGCTGGTAGGTGCCTCCGTACTCGACGCGAACGGATGCGGGAAGATGGAGGGCTGCGACCGCCTGCTGCACCTTCTGCATGACTCCACCGAGGTTCGAGCCCTCGAGATCGGCGGTGACTTCGACAAGCTGTTGCAGGTCTTCGCGCTGAATTTCGTTTTGCGGCGGCAACTGCTGGACTTCGGCGAGCGAGGCAAGGGTAGCCGTATGGCCCGAGGCGCTGTTGAATACGGTGTTTTCGATGGCGTCGAGCGAGCCGCGATGCTCATCCGAAAGGCGCACGCGGATGTTATAAGCGCGCCCGTTGGTGATGAGCGGGTTGGTGGTGATTCCGTCGAGGATGGACGTTGCATCGTCAGAGACTTCGGCGGGAGTAAAGCCCAGCCGGGAGGCGACAATGGGATCGACCTGAAAGTTGGTGGCAGGCCCGCTAATGGTGTTTTCGATTCCATTTGCGACATCCACGACGCCGGGGATGTTGCCGATCGCATCGGCCACGCGCGGGCCTAACTGGTTGAGCAGCGCGGCATCGCCGGAAAAGATCTTTACCTGGATCGGCTCCGGCGCGTTGGACAGATCGTTGATGTTGTCCTGCAGGACCTGCGTGAGCTCGATGTCCAGCTCCGGCTCGGCCGCTTTGATGCGTGCGCGCGCCTCATCCATCACGTCCCAGACGGAGCGGCTGCGTTTTTCTTTGAGCTTGACCGTGAAGTCGCCGGTGTTGGCTTCAGTGACCGCGGCCAGGCCCAACTGCAGGCCGGTGCGCCGCGAGGTGTTTTCGACTTCGGGAATGGAGTGGAGGATGCGCGTGGCGTCTTCGAGCACGCGGTCGGTCTCGGCGAGCGAGCTGCCGGCGGGCATGATGTAGTCGAGGATGAAACCGCCCTCGTCCATATCCGGCAGCAGATTGGTGCCGAGCAACTGGTAGCCGCCCCAGGTGGCGAAGACGAGCAGAAGGCAGATTCCGCCGGCCCAAAGAGGCTTGGCGAGGGCGCGTTCCAGAACTCGCCGATGGACATCGAGAACACGCGTGAGGATCGGGCCAGCGCCGGCGTGGCGCGCGGCACGGTCGCGGTCTTCCGACCCCAGCGACGAAGACCTGTCGCCGGGGACCTCTTCTTCACGCAGTAGGACGTAACTCAGGCCGGGCGTCCAGGTGAGCGCCAGCGCCAGCGAGGTGAGCAGGGCAGCGGTCATGGTGATGGCCAGAGCGCGGAAGAAGACGCCGGTGACGCCGCTGACCGAGACCAGCGGCAGAAAGACGACGACGGGAGTGATGGTGGAAAAGACCAGCGGCGTGACGATCTCTTTGAGCGCATTGCGCACCGCTTGGCCGCGATGCTCTCCGGAGTCACGATGCAGCACGATGTTTTCAACCACCACAATGGCGTCGTCAATCACCAGGCCGATGGCTGCGGCCATGCCGCCGAGCGTCATCAGGTTGAAGCTCTCGCCGATCAGCCAGAGCGCCACGATGGTGACGGCGACGGTAACGGGAATCACGAGACCCGCGATGAGCGACGAGGTCCAGTCGCGCAGAAAGAGGAAGAGAATGACGCAGGCCAGCACAAGACCGATAAAGATGGCGTCGCGCACGCTGGAGATGGCGTCGCGCACCAGTTGCGACTGATCGTAAAAGAGCTCGAGCTTAACGCCCGGCGGCAGCTTTTGCTGGAGCCGGGCAATTTCGCCGGCTACGGCGTCGGCCACGGCGACGGTGTTCGAGGCGGGTTGCCGCGTGATGCTGAGAAGCACGGCGTTTTTGCCGTTCGCGGTCACGGCCGTGTAGACGGGCATGGTGGACGGCTCGACAGCGGCCACGTCACTGAGGTGAACGGGAGCGCCGGCGGGAGTGGTTTTTACGACGAGCTGGCGCAGACCGTCGAGCGATTGCACCTGCGCACCCACGAGGCCCAGGATCAACTGGTGATTGGCCGTGTAAAGACCGGGCGACTGCACGATGTTGGAAGCGTTGATGGCGTTGACGATGTCTGTGATGGTGACGCCTGTGGCCTGGAGCAGGGCGGGGTTGGGCGCGACGGCAAATTCCGGCACCTGGCCGCCCTGGACGACGACGGTGCTTACGCCTTCGACACGGTTCAGCGGCGGCTTGAGATCGTAGGTGGCGATCTCCCAGAGCTGGGTCTGGGGAACCGTGTCGGAGGTGAGGCTATAGCCAAGGATGGGGAAGGTGGCGAAGGTGAGGCGGTTGGTGGAGATGCGAGCCGTGGGAGGCAAAGTCTGCTGTACTTCGGCGATCGCAGAATCGACCAGTTGCTGCGAGAGGACCATGTCCACGTTCCAGTTGAAGAACAGGTCGATCTCGGCCGAGCCGCGGCTGGTGGTGGAGCGCACGGAGGTAAGCCCGGGAACGGAGTTGACCGCATTTTCGATGGGCTGCGTGATGGTGACTTCCATCTGCTCGACCGGCATTACGCCGTTGTCGATGCCGATGATGACGCGGGGAAAGTTGGTGTCAGGGAAGACGGAGATGGGGACCTGAAAAGCGAGGTAACTGCCGGCCAGCGTGAGAATGGCGGCGAAGAAAAAGATGGTGCGCGTGGACCGGGCCAGCCAGAAGGGCTTTTCGCCACCTGCCAACGAACCGGCGGGCATCAGTCGTTGCCTCCGCTGCCCGTGTTTTGGTCATTAGCGGCAGGGCCGATCTTCACCCTGGTGCCTTCGTCCAGCGCGTAGGCGCCGCCGGTGATGACGAGATCCGTGGGCGCAAGGCCGCCTAAGACCTGCACGTTCGTGCCGTCGTCAATGCCCAGCGTGACCGGCTTGCGATGCGCCTCACCGTCACTGCCCACCACCATCACCGACTTCGAACCATCGTCGGCGGTCACGATGGCGGAGCCGGGCACCTTCCATGCTTGGGCGACGGTCTTGCCGGCGATCGACACCTTCACCGGCGCTCCCACCTTGAGCTTGCCGGACTTGTTGCCGATCTTCAACCAGACCTCGACGGTGGTGGAGCCGGGGTCGAGCGCGGGGCTGATCATGGAAACCCTGGCCGGCACCGGATCGGCCAGTCCCGGCACGCGCACCTGGGCCGTGTCCCCCACCTTCAATTGCACCGCGAGGCTATGCGCGATGTGCGTCTTGGCCAGCAGCACGGTGGTATCCATCACGGTGATCAACGGCGTGCCTGCGGGAGCGGTTTCGCCGGCGAATAAAGGCCGATCGGTGACGACTCCGTCGATGGGGCTGCGAATCTCGGAATAGCCGATCTGCGCCTCGGCGCCCTGGTACTTGCCTTCGGCGGAGGTCAGTTGCCCCTGCGCCGCCTTGAGCGCGGCTTCACGGCTGACGCTGCGCACCGATTGCAGGTGCTTCGAAGCTGCGTCATAGGCCGCTTGCGCCTGCAACAGCGCGACCTTCGCGGTGTCCAGGTCGCGGCCCGGAATGGCGCCGTCGGCGAACAACTGCTCGCGGCTTTTTACGATGCTCTGGTTCAAATCGAGATTGGCCTTGGCCTGCGCGAAGTCCGACTCCGCCTTTTGCTCGTCTTCCGGAACCTGGGCCTTGGTTGCGGTGGCGTACGCCGCTTGCGCGGCCTCAAGCGATCCTTTGTTGTCCATGGCTACGGCCGTCAGGTCGGCGTTTTCGAGCGTGACAAGCAGCTCGCCGGCACGCACCCGCTGCCCGCGCTCGACATAGAACTTGCGCACGGGAGCGCCGATTCTGGGCGCGATTGCGGCCTGGGCAATGGGGGCCAGAATGGCGTCAGCGGCGATCTGCTCGGAGATGGGCCCCTGCACCGGATGCTGGGCCTGCACGGTGACCAGCACCGGCGGCGCGGCAGCATTCCTGCAGCCGGGCAAAAACACAATGGGCAGCGCCATGGCGGCCGCCAGCACCCAGCTCGGGCGCACAAGGCTTGTGCTTCGGGTTGTGCTCTGCTTCGTCGTTGTGCTCATGGCCGATTCACATTGTTCCCGTGATTGTCTGCAATGCGGCTCGCGCGGTCTCATAGCGCACGCGGCCGTCCTCGCGCGCGTTTTCCGCGCTCACATAGGTATTTTCCGCGTCCACGACTTCGAGCACCGTGGCCTCGCCACCCGTGTAGCGCAGTTTGGTGAGGCGAAGGCTCTCAGCCGCGTCGACGACGCTCTGGTCGAGAGACGCAAGTTGATCGTGCGCCGCCTGGGCCTCGGAGTACGCCTCTTCCAGTTGCGCGATGAGCCGCCTCTGCGTGTTGGTGAGGGCCACCCGCGCGGCATCGCGGCGAATCTGGCTCTGCTTGACTTTGTTCTCGCTCGCCAACCAGTCCCAGACGGGGAGGTTCACCGTAACGCTTGTAGAGTAGCCGAGGTTACGCGCCTTCAAGCCGCCGGGGGTAAGGGGGCCATTGACGGCAAATTGATTGGCGTCGATGCCGTAGGTGACGTTGAGACCGACATTGGGAAGCAGGGCGCCCCATGCGGCCTGCACATCGGCGTTGTTCGCGGCAAGCGCGGCGAGCGCGCTCTTCAGTTCGGGGTTGTTTTTCGCGGCGGCCTGCTCGGCATCCGTTTGCGAGGGCAGGGGCGGTGCGGCCTGGGGCGCGCTCAGCGTGTATTGCGTTCGGGGATCGGAAAACAACAACACGCCCAAATCAAGACGGGCCTTCTCCGCGGCCACGCGCGCGTCTTCGAGGTCGCGGCCGCGCTGCTGCTCGACGAGCTGCGCCTTGACGACTTCAGCATGAGCGGCTTCGCGCGCCTGCTCGCGCTCGGTGGTCAGCCGGGTAAAATCGGCGGCCTCCTGGCGCGCCTGCTCGGCGACGATGAGCTTATGGTCGGCGGCGAGCGAGCCGTAAAACAAGCTGGTGACTGCTGCCACGAGCCCGCGGCGCGCAATCTCCCGCTCGGCGCGGGCCATGGCCGCCAGGGCGTCGGCACGGTGCAAGGCCGCCGTCCCCGCCAGGCTGAGCGTTTCGTCAACAATCCCCTGGGCCATGTACTCGTGGGGACGCGAGTCGTTGGCGACGAATCTGGGCAAAGGCGCCGAAGGCTCGCCTGCATCGCCCTCGGTGTAAATCCCGTTAGGTTGTGTGTAGATGTCCTGGCTCAAAAAGCGCGCATTGGGCAGCAGGCCTGCGCGGGCGACGGATCGGTCGAGGTCAGCGGACTGGCTGGCGGCAGCGGCGGCGGCATAGGCAGGCTCGCTGGCCTCCGCCAGGCGGATCGCGTCGTCGAGCGTGACGACCACCGGCTTGCCGGCAGTGGAGGCGTCCGCCGAGGCGGCGCCGGTTTGCGCCTGTGCGCATGCGGGAAGGGCCGGAAGCAGAAGGAAAAGAAAGACAGCAGCCGAGGGCAGGAGTGCGTGGCCGCACCGTCTCATGAGGCAACGAGTACTGTCTTTCCCGGTCACACTAGAAGCATACAAGGCAAAACTGAATTTTATCTGAAATGAAATGCCGAAGAGCGCCGCCGCAGAAGCGGACGGCCTTGTGTGAATGAGGTCTGAGAAGAAACGGGAGCGGCGCGGCAGCGTTCGCCGAAGAGGGGTGGATTTCAGGAAATCGGTCCCCATCCTTGCCCTACTCTGCGATACTTGTTTGTTATGCCGATTGACGATCTGCAGCAGGCTGCCCAGAAAATTGCCGGATTCCTGAATACCCTGAACAAGCTGGGCGGACTACGCCTGAAGTACCGCATTACGGCGGGAGATGGAGCGCACGATCCGCAGGGAATCGAAGCGCGCCAGATCTACGTGGAGCTGGGCGGTCCGGATGTGCCGCTCGTGGTCCAGCACAACGGCGAGATGTTGCGAGCGCTGGAAACGCTGGCCGTGCAAATGCTGCGCCTGGAGCACCACGAGCACGATCTGGTGAGTTTCGACGCCGCCAACTTCAAGGCGCTGCGCGCGCAGGAGCTGCGCCTGGCCGCCGAAACCGCCGCGGAAAAGGTGCGCCAGACGGGAATGCCCTACAGTTTTCCGCCGATGAACAGCCGCGAGCGGCGCCTGCTGCACCTGGCCTGCCGGTCGCTCCAGGGAGTGGAGACAGCCAGCGTGGGCGAGGGGCAGGAACGCTTTCTCGTGATCTACCCCGAGGGCAAGACGAACCTGCTCGTGGCGCCGCAGTTCAAGCCAAGAGGGTTTGGACGGCGATAAAACAGTGGTCAGTGATCAGTGGTCAGGACGGCGGGCGGCAAGTCTGGCCGGAAAAGCTGAAGCCACGACCTGCGTGCGGCTGGTCCACGCGCAGATGGACCTCGATTTGCCGCGTTTCCAGAAAATGTTTATGGAGTTGAGGACGCGCACGCCGTAGCGCAATAATCCTTTGCCGGCGGACGACCTTCGCTCAGGATAGCGGGTCGTTGTAGCGGGGGCTTTAGTCAGAATTGTTGCCGTCCCCGTCTTGGCCGCGATGCTCGTACTTGCCGACGGTATCCTTCAGCCGCTGGGGATCGACGGAGACCTGAACCACGTCCATCTCGTTGCCATCGAGATCGAGGATGAACAGGCCCATCCGCTTGCCCTCGGGATGCGCGAAGATCAGCGTCTGCTCGTTGCCGTGGCGGCTGGTTTCGCGAATCATGCGCTCCCATCCCTGGCCCAGTTTCTGCTCGACCGTTCGGTTCAGCTCTTCGCCGTCTACGGGCGCGGAGAAGTGCTCGAACTCGGCAAGGCGCACGCCGGCCACGCCGCCGTGGGTAGCCGTGCCCGCAACCAGGCTGGCCAGCCCCATGAACGGAATGCGCGTGGCGCGCACATGATAGCGGCCTTCGATCGAACTCACCACGCCGTCAAAGCCGCCCTCGCCGCCTGCCGCCAGCGCCACCCACGGAACCACAACGATGAGGCACAGCGCCGCGCAGCCAAGAGGAACGAAAAAATGCCGGCTCATTGCGTGCCGCCTTTTCTGGTCTTGTCTTCGTGCTTCGTATTCTTGTCCACGCCGCCCAACGCGCCCAGTCCGCTCAACCCCTTCAATTCCCCGAGCTGGTCCATACGAATGGGCCCCAGAATCAGAACGATGCTGATCTCCTTGGGCTCAACATCGAGGATGAACAAACCGCCCGATTGGCCATTCACCAATTTGACCATTACGTCGCTCGACTCGCCGGTCTTGCTGTCGCGATCTCGCACCAGCGGGGACCACTCGCTGGTCTCGAAGTACTTGCGCAATTGCTCGATCTGCCCGGCGGAGAATTGCCCTTCCTTGTCAAATTCATAATCGCGAACGTAGATGCCGTCGAGACCGTAGATCAACAGCTTTACGGCGGCCTGATCCTCGTCCTTGCCGTCCATAAACCTGGCGGCGAAGTCGAGCATGCCCTTGCCCAGCGTTACCTCGCTCACGTTGGAGGCGCGGGCGGCAAGTTCTTTTTCCACCGGCGCCGGCGCCGGCAACGGCAACGGCGAGGTTTGGGCCAGAGCCGGCGCGACCAGAGCCGCGGCTCCCAAAATCAAAACCACCATGCGATGTTTCATGTTCGACTCTCCTTCATCTCTGCCGGAATGGTTACCGGAAATTCCTGTCCTGCTGCTTCAGTTGCGCGTTCATCTTTTCAAGCGCGCGATTGGTGATGCGCAGCGCGGTGAAGACCTGTTGCTTCGCTTCTTCGCCCTTGCGGCGCTCGATGGCGTAGTGCCCGATGACGGCACCGCCTGCCACGCCCGCCAGGACCAACGAAGCCGCGAGACGCTCGAACCAAACCATGCGCATGCGTTGCCGGCTGTGTTGCTGCCAGCGGCGCTCCAAAATCCCGCGCTTCAGGCTCGGCGGGGCGGGCCGGCGCGCGAGCGCCTCGCTCAGCTCGCGTTCAAAGCCGTCCATCGGTTCAAACTCCACGGATGTACTCCTTCAACTGGCACTCGGCCTTGGCCCGTAACAGCTTCAATCCCCGCTGCAGGTGACTCTTCACCGTAGCCAGCGGCGCGCCGAGCGTGGCCGCAATCTCCTCCGGCGTCAGGTCCTCCTGGTAGCGGAGGACGAGCGCCGCGCGCTGCGCATCGGGCAAGGTGGCGAGCAGCTGTTCTACCCGCGACGCCAGCGGGGAGCCGCGCTCTTCCCGTTGCGCGCCGTGGTTCTCGTCCATCTCGACCCACAAGTCGATGCCACGCGCGCGCCGGCGGCGCAGGGCATCGGCGGAACGGCTCATGGCGACGCGCCGCAGCCAGAAGCACGCATGATCGGGCGAGGCGATCTTCGCGAGATGGCGGTCGAGCTCCATAAAAACGTCCTGCGCGATCTCCTCGGCCAGGCCGCGGTCGCCGGTCATGCGCAGCGCGAGCGAAAAGACCATCGACTGGTGCTCGTCGACGAGTTGTTCGAAGTCGGGCTGCCAGCTCGCGGCCATAAAACCTGCTGCTACCTTCTAATCCGCAGAAATGCGCGGGATGGGATGCAGAAAGTTACGTGAGCGGCGGCGAAAAAGTTCAGCTAATCGCCGGGCCGGTCTGATCTCTGACCCCTGAAACCTGACCCCTGCCCTGTGGCCTACACTGTTCGGTATGCAACGGCATGGATATTTGTTTGCGTTCGTTTTAGTGGCTTGCGGCGCGGCGCAGGCGCAATGGGAGATGCAGAACTCGGGCACTACGGCCGATTTGCGCGGCATCGACAACGCGGGCGGAGGCGTGGCGTGGGCGTCGGGCACGAATGGGACGGTGTTGCGCACGGAGGACGGAGGGTATCTGTGGCAGACGTGCGCGGTTCCTCCCGGCGGCGAGCACCTGGATTTTCGCGGCATCCAGGCCTTCGATGCGAACACGGCGATCGTGATGTCGAGCGGCAAGGGCGATTTGTCGCGGCTGTATAAAACGACAGACGGGTGTCATAAGTGGAAGCTGGTGTTTACGAATCCCGATAAGGATGGGTTTTGGGACGCGGTTGTGGCAAGTGTCGTGGACGCTGACTCAAATGACATCTGCTCTGCCGACTCGAAGATCATCTTGGGAACGATTCTTGGGGACCCTGCGATCCACAAAGCGAGTCAATAGGGTACAACCACGAGGCCGAGTTTTTATCTTGCGAACTTCGAAGTCGGCATCGCTTGTTCTAACGACAAATTGGGCCCCAGCGCGTCAGCCATATTCGCGCTCCCCGGAGAGACAGCCTTCGCAGCAAGCAACTCCGTTCTAGCGCGGCTCGACCCCTTCAGCGTGTACTGGATGGTCGTCGGGAGACGCCTCATCCAGTACAGCGTAGGCTCCACGGTTCCCAGCCACATCTTCGCTGAGAGTTTCTGCGACATCGGAATCCCATTTGGCCGCGGCTCGGCATCCGCCGGAGTCTTCAGTTTGGCGATACGGCCCGGTTCGATCGGGCCCCCCAAGGCCACAAAGATCGGCGGCTTCGATTGGAAGGCGCCGTCTTGCCAAAAGGCCGATATGGTAGCCGTGGGCGGAGATTACCTGGTGGTCAATGATCGGCAAGGCACAGCAGCGTTCACTGGCGGCTCGAACAAGTTCAGCTTGGCGCAGACGCCGCCCCACGGCTTCCGTTCCGCCGTGGCCTACGACGCCGACGCGAAGGCCTGGATCACCGTGGGGCCGAATGAGACCGACATCTCGACGGACGACGGGAAGAACTGGCGCGCGCTCGATCCCGACGCCGCGCTGCACGAAGCGCCCGATGCAGACCGCGACTGGAATGCGCTGTCGCTGCCATTTGTCGTCGGCCCGCATGGGCGGATCGGGAAGTTGAATCCGAAGGCGCTCGCGGTGGGGCACTGAAGACGCATCTCTGAAGAAACATCGCATCGAATACGACCCCCGTTACGTGTGGGGATGAGATTCGGGCGGCCCTACGGGGCGCGGCGGTCATATTGGCCGGCTGTTCCCCGGGTTCCCGTCCGCCATTCGGCGGACTCCGCCCGGGGCTATTTTCGATGCCTCCCTCCGGGAAGCTGCTGGCGATTGACAATTCCTCGAGAAAAGTAGAGAGCAATGGCCGCGCCAACATCGTCTCGGAAGGACGAGACGAAAGTAGTCCACGCCGTCCCGGAGGGATGAGGCGAAAATAGCCCAGGCCGAGGTCCGCGACAGCGGACGAAGCCCTGGGATGCCGTTGGCAAAGGATTCGTCCGCCCCGGAGGGCCGGCCGGTCTTCCCCGGCTCAATTAGGATTCCATCATGTCCCACACCTACTGCTGCGCGCTCTTTCATTGTGTCTTTTCCACCAAGGAGCGGCGCAAGATCATCACTGCTGAGATTCAGCCGCGTCTATGGTCCTACATGGGAGGGATTGCGCGGAAGCGTAAAATGAAGGCCCTCGGAGTGGGTGGAACGGACGATCATGCCCACATTCTCTTGTCTTTGCCATCCTCCCTGCCAATTGCCAAAGCGATGCGGGAGATCAAGAGCGAATCTTCGCGTTGGATGCGCGAAACGTGCGCGATAGAAGGCTTCGAATGGCAGGAAGGATACGGAGCATTCTCCATTGGATGGGCGCAGGTGGACGCCACGCTCAAATACATCGCCAGTCAGAAAGAGCGCCATCGGAAACACGATTTCCAAGCCGAGTTCATCGCCTTTCTGAAGAAACATCAAATGGAATACGACCCGCGCTACGTTTGGGGATAGAATTCGGGCGGCCCTGCGGGACGCCCTGCGACCTGTGCGCTTCTTCCCAGGGTTTCGTCCGCCTTGCGGCAGACTTCACCCTGGGCTATTCTCGTCCCTCCCTCCGGGAGGGTTTCACGTGCTGTTCGACTTCCCGACTTGGTCATTTTCGTTTTGAAGCAGGAAGACGAGAAGCGCAGGAGTGGTGAAAGGGGCGGTCCGGAGTCCGGCGCTGCTTTCAGAACAAATCCGGAATGCTGGTGAAGGCGATGCGCGTGGGGGCGGCCTTGTAGGCGGCGAGCATGGCGGCGGGGGCGAGCGCGCTCATGCCGTATTTATCGTTGATCTGGTCCATGGTGGCGTTGAGGCGGGTGCGGCTCTGCTCGTCTTCGAGTCCGTCGAAGAGGGCGAGCGTGTGCAGGCGGTTGGGAACAAGGTTATTCAGTTGCACGCCGATGAAGTAGGGGTGCTGGTACGGCGCGCCGGAGGGGCGCGAATCCCACAGGCGGCGCAGCGCGGCGATGAGCGTTTGATTGTCCTGGCACTCGCTCAGCTTGAGTTCGCTGCGCCAGCCGCGCGCGGGCACGCCGAAGCGGGAGACGGGAGTGTTCTGAGAGCGCGGCACGGCGAAACCAATCGCCAAGCCGATGTGGCTGGCCCACAGATCCGCCGCGCGCAGCCGCATCGCCGCCTTGTGCAGCAGTTTGTGCGCTACGGCCCAGGCTTTTTCCGCGTTGCGCATCTCCGGCGCCAATACGTGCGAGTGGCCGATGGATTTCTGATGCCCGGCCTCGGTGCTGTCGAAATCTTCGCCGCGCAGCCAGTGAAAAAGCCGCTCGCCCCACACCGATCCCCAAATCTCGCCGGCCTGCTCGCGGTCGAGCGCGAGCAAATCGTCCATGGTGCGGATGCCTTTGCCGTTTAGCCGCTTCTCGGTGCGCGCGCCGATGCCGGGCAGATCGCGGAGGGTGAGCTGCCGGAGCGCCTCGGGCAAAATGTCCAGCGGCAATGCCACCAGGCCATCGGGCTTTTCCATGTCGCTGGCGACCTTGGCCAGGAAGCGGTTGGTGGCGAGGCCCACGGAGCTGCGCAGCATCTCGCCCACGCGCTGGCGAATGGTTGCCTTGACTCGGAGGCCGAGGTCCAGGGCGGCCCGCAAGGGCCGTTCGCGGCCGATCAGGCGGCAAGCCATCTCGTCGATGGAGCAGACGGCGGTGACGGGGACACAGCTCTCGACAGCTTCAACAATGCGGTGATGATATTCGGTATAGAGCTCGTGACGGCCTTCGACCAGAACGATTTCCGGGCACATGCGCTTGGCATCGGCGACGATGGTTCCGGTGCGGACGCCGAAGGCCTTGGCCTCATAACTGGCGGCAATGCAGCAGGTTGTGTCGACCATGGACGGCACCACGCCCACCGGACGGCCGCGCAGCTCGGGCCGGACCTGCTGCTCGACGGAGGCAAAGTAGGAATTCAGATCGACGAAGAGCCAGTTGAGCCGGGGTTCCCGCGGCGAATCGTGTTCCGGGACGCCTTCCGGCTCTTGCTGAAAACCCTCCAGCGGGAAATCAAGGCCCGCGAACTCCCCTGGGCACTGTTCGGGAACGGGCGCCACCGCCGAATTGGAGTCAGGAGTCATTTATCCACAATTTTCGCTTTTTCTTCTCCATTTTGCAATAAGATTCCGGCGCAATCCCGCAAAAAATCCCTCAAAAGCTGTAAGGACTCACCCAAAAGGGTGGGTATTTGTCTCATAATCAGAGCCGGTACGATGCTTGTACATCGCAACCCGTTGTGAAGGGACGGAGCTTCTCCGGGACGGTGGCCGAAGGTGCAAACCCTGATGCATTGGATTGGAACGAATGGCAACATTCTTGCCGTGCTGGTCACGATCGGGGTGGCGATTCTCGTTGCCTGCTGCCTGGAGTGCACCAAGTGCGCCGACCGCGATAAGGACGACATCTTCCGTCACCACGAGGTCTAAGGTCTGGCTGGATTGCTCCCCGTGTCAGACGGCTCCGGCTTCAGATACTGCTCAAACTGCGCAAGAATCCGGTTGTAAAGGTGTGTGCGCACGCAGGGTCCCGAAAGGGAGTGCGTCTTGCGGGGGTAAATCTGCAGGTCGTAGGGAATGCCGGCTTCGATGAGCTTCTGCACGAACTGCACGGTGTTTTCGATGTGCACGTTGTCGTCGCCGGTTCCGTGCACGAGGAGCAGCCGTCCCTTCAAATTCGCCGCCGAGTTCACCACGGAGAAATTGCGATAGCCGTCGGGGTCCTCCGTGGGAAGGCCGAGATAACGCTCGGTGTAGATCGAGTCGTAGTCGCGCCAGTCGGTGACCGGCGCCACGGCCACGCCGGCGCGGAAGCGGTCAGAGTGGGTGAGCGCGTAGAGCGTGAAGGCGCCGCCCCAGCTCCAGCCCCACCAGCCCAATCGCCTGGGATCGAGTTGCGGATACCTGGCCAGGGCCGCATCGACGACGGTCAACTGGTCTTCAAGCTGCACGGGGCCGAAGTCGCGGTAGGCAGCTTGCGCAAAGGCGCGCCCGCGGTTGCCCATGCCGCGATTGTCGGCGTGGAGCACGGCAAAGCCGTGTTGCGCCAGCAGCTCGTCGAAGAGCAGATCGCGCTCCCATTTGCCGGCCACCCTCTGTTCGTGGGGCCCTCCATAGGGGTTCACGATGAGCGGTACGGCGGCCGGATTTTCCATGCTCGCGGGCAGCAGCAACGTGGCATAGAGCGTGGTTCCGTCGTGGGCCTTGACCTGGAGCTGTTCCGGCACACGCAGATGGTAGGAATCGAGCGCGTGCGTTTGCCAGAAGACGCGGCACGCGCCGGTGGCGGAAGGCGGATCGGGCGCCGGGCAGAGGCGCATCGCCGGCGGCGTCACGAGCGTAGAAAATTTGTCGGTGAACGCGCCGCCGCCCGGGGAAAAGGCGGCCTCGTGAAACCCCGCGCCGCCGCTCAACAGCCTGCGATCGCCGGCAAAGCTTACCTGCCAAATCTGTTGTTCCAGAGGGTTGCTTTCGTTGGAGGCGTAGTCCACGACTTTGCGCGCGGTGTCGACGCTGTACACATCGCCCACTTCGAAATCACCCCTGGTCAACTGCCGCTCCAGCCTGGCGCCGGCCGCGAGCGGCTTTTCCTTGTCGTAGCTGTAGAGATAGAGGTGGTTATGTCCATCGCTCCAACCGGTCAGCACGATCGCTCCATCCCCCACGGCAACGTCGTAGTCCTCGTCGAGAAACTTGTCGTCGGCGATCTCCAGCATGAGGCGCGCGTCTCCGTCATCGGCGCCGGCAAAATACAGTGCGCGGCGCCTGTGATCGCGGCTCAGCGTCTCGATCCAGAGGGCCCTGCGGTCGACCCAGCCAAAGCGGGGCACATAATCGTCGCCGCGTTGGAAGGGGATCTTCATCCACACGGTTTTGCCGCCGTGGGCCGCCACCACGCCCAGATGCACATCGGGGTTCGGATCCGCCGGCTGCGGGTAGCGCTGCCAGTCCACCTGCGCATGGTTGGGAATCCAGTCGGTGAGCGGGTATTGCGGCACCTGGGTCTCGTTCATCTGCAGATAGGCAATGTTCTTCGAGTCCGGCGACCAGAAGTAGTTGCTGCGCACGTCGAGCTCTTCCTCGTACACCCAATCCACTTCGCCGTTGAGAAGCGATTGCCCGTTGGCGGCCGAAGGATCTGGCGCCGGAGCGAGAGTCTGGGTGGGCGTGCCCGTATCGCGCAGGCGGATCACCGTCAAGCCATGATCGCGGATGAACGAGACGGATGAGCCGTCAGGGGAGAACTTGGGGTCGTCACCGGAAGAGATACCGGTAAAGCCGATCTGCACTCCAGTGCCGGTGCGCAGATCGTAAAGCCACAGGCGGCCATTGGAGTCGAAGAGCAGGTGGGCAGAGTCCGGCGCCCACAGGTAGCTGGCCATGTTGTAACGCTCGCGACGATCGCGGTCCAGCTCCGACATGCCGCTCTCGCCAAGGGGCGCCATCTTGGCGGCGCTCACCAGTACGTGCGCCTTGCCCGTCGCGGGATCCACGTCCATCAGTTGTCCGCCGTCGAGATAGGTCAGGTGTTTGCCGTCCGGCGACCAGGCAATTTCGTCGGGCAAATTTCCGATGAGCGGTCCGTGGGCATAGATGGCCTCGACAGTGAGCGGCTTCCCGGGCGGCTGCGCGGCGGCAGACAACGCGGCGAAGGGCAAGGCCACAACGACGGGCAATAGAAGGGCTTTGGCTCGCATCGAAAGGAGATTCCTCCCAAGCGGAAATACCGGAGGGGAGCCCACATTGGATCATTCAGGCAGCGATGGAGAGAGGCGCGGGCTTCCAAATAGAGTGTAAATTAGGCGCGGCTCCATGTTGCCCCGCAAAGGCGGATGGTGCAGGTTACCGCAGCGCGGTTCTACAATTGGCTTACTCAGAGCCTGTTCTTCACTTTCCCAGCGTAGGTCACACGAAAGTTTAGAACAGGCTCTGGAAACCGCCGCCGGAGACCACGGGGCCGGATGCGAGCGGCACGGAGAAGCGCGAACATGCAATGGGCAACTCCCGAAGAACGGCGCGCGTTGGGCCAGGCGCGGCGCAAGCAAGTCGGCCGCCAACAGCACGACGCGCTGCACGCCAAAGCGCGGCCGGCCAAGGCTCTGGAACTGGTGGCGCGATCAATGCGCGGCCGCGTGCCCGCGCTAATCCAACTTAAGTACGAGCTCATGGGCGAATCGCCCTTCGCGTTCTTTCGCGGCGCGGCGCCGGTGATGGCCGCGGACCTTGCGCAGCTTCCGTCGACCGGCATCGTGAGCCAACTGTGCGGCGACGCGCATGTGCGCAACCTGGGCGCATTCGCCGCGCCCGATGGCCAGCTCGTCTTCGACATCAACGACTTCGACGAGACCATCCGCGGCCCCTTCGAATGGGACCTGAAGCGCATGGCGGCCTCGCTGGTGCTGGCCGGTCGCGCAGCGGGACACAAGGACAGCTCCGCGCGCGCAGCCGCCCAGGCCTGCATCGAGCGCTACGCCGCGCAGATGCGCGCGTTTACCCGGATGCCGCAACTGGAGGTGAACCGGTTTCAGGTGCACCGCATCGACCTGGCCAAGCCGGTGCACGAGGCGCTCGCCAAGGCCGAGCGCGCCACGCCGCAGCACACGCTGGAGCGGCTGACCGCGTTGGCTTCCTCGCGGCCAGGAGCGCGGCGGCGCTTCAAGGAATCGAAGCCCATGCTGACGCGCGTCGCGGGCGCACGAGCCGCGGCGGTGCTGGCTTCGCTTGGGCCTTATCGGGAGATGCTGGAGCCGCAGCGGCAACATCTGCTCGATTTCTACCGGCCCGTGGATGTGGCGTTCAAGGTGGTGGGCAACGGCTCCGTGGGCCTGCGCGACTACTGCGTGTATATGGAAGGCAACGGCCCGGACGATCCGCTGTTTTTGCAGATTAAGGAAGAGGTTGTGTCGGCCTACGCGCCGTATCTGCCCGATGCGCGGCCCGCCGCGCACGACGGCCAGCGCGTCGCCGAGGGGCAGAGGCACATGCAGATCCAGACCGATCCGTTTCTGGGCTGGACGTACATCGGCAACCGCCAGTATCTCGTGCGTCAGCTCAACAACCACAAGGGGTCGATCGAGATCGATGACCTGGCCGGGGCCAATCTGCGAGCCTACGCCGAGGTTTGCGGCGAGCTGCTGGCACGCGGCCATGCGCGCTCCGGCGATCCGCAGGCAATCGCAGGCTACATCGGCTCGGGCACCGCCTTCGCCGAGGCGATTGCCGGCTTTGGCGTGGCCTACGCCGACCAGACAGTGAAGGATTGGGAGCAGTTAAAGAGGTCGGGCAGGGCGCGAAAGAAAGCGTAGGACGGGCCGCGGCGATCAGCGGCGGTAGACGTTGTAGCCGCGCAGGCGCGCGGCGAGCGTGAATTCGGGCATCAGCAAATTCATGGTTGCCGCGCGATCGGGCGTGGGGTCTTCCTTTGTCTGCAAGTCGCGCTTCACAATCAGCCAGCGGATGTTGCGCGAGCGCACCAGCGAGGCGATCTCGGCGGGCGAATAGGGGTCGATGGTGGGATCGAAGAACGGCACCGGAAAGCGCGGCAGGCGGCCGGTGGCGAAGTAGAACGGTTCCTCACCCGGAATCAGAACGATCCCGTCGTCGAAGGGAATGTTGGCCTGGGCATAGCGCAGCAGATCGTCGATCTCCGGCAGATACGGACCCGGCGTGGCCAGGCCGGCAAGCTGAGGAAAGGCGGAATGCGCAGGCGGACCGCCGGGCAAGTACGCGTAGGAGAGCCGCTCTTCGCTCGCCGTGTAGAAGCCGCCGCAGACGAGCAGCGTGACGGAGATGAGAGCGGCGAGCGCGGGAACGAACCAGCGTGGAGCGGTTCGCCGCGCCGTGAAGCAATCGAGGAACGCGAGCAATTCCACCACGAGCAGCGCCAGCAACGGCCAGATGCCGTACGTTGAGCCCCAAAGCTGCTGCGAGAGGAAGGCGCCGTGGATGGCGGCGAGCAGAATCAGCGGGAAACATGCGCGCAGGGATGGATTGCGCCGCAGGCGGAGCAGATTGGCGATGGCCAGGGCGGCGGCGAGAACGAGCAGCAGCGGCCAAAGCGCCAGCAGTCTGTCGCCGCGCTCGTCGGCGTCATCGTAGAGAAACAAGGAAGCGAGCGTATAGAGGAATGGAGCGGCGAGAAGGGCGAAGGCGGCGATCTGCGGCCAGGAAAGATTCGATCCCACCCTTCGCGCGGTGAAGCTGCGCGAAGGATGGGGCGCCCCGGTCCATGGTTTCCACCAGAGCAGCAACAGAGCGACGGCGACGCAGGGCAGTGTCCACAGGAGCGAGGGATCGCGATAGACGCCGAGCATGAGGCGAAACCCCGGCAGGCGGCGCTGCGCGGCATAGCCGATGGTCCAGTGAAAGTAGTTGCCGAGGCCGGCGGTCCAGTGCAGCGCAAGCAAGGCGGCGGCGAGCGTGGCGCAGGCGCCGGCTAGAACCGCGAACAATGCGTGAGCGCCAGGCGGCTCAGCGAGAGCTTGCACGCGCCGGGTGAGCGTGAACGCGAGGACGAGCAAGACCGCGGCGACGGCCACCAACAAAAACGGCAGGCCCATGTTCTGCTTGAAGAAGAGCGGAACGCACAGTCCAGCTCCGGCAGCGAGACCGCCGGCCACGCTTCTTTTTGCATCGGCGCGCTGTAGAAGCCAGAGCGCGACGAGAATCCAGAGCGCGCAGTCGCAGTCGTACTCGGGCGTGGGCAGAATGCAGTAGATGCCCAGGACGGTGAGCGGGGCGGCGATGAACAGAGCGATGGCCCACGAGGCTGCCACGCGTCTACGCAGGGAAGCAAGCGCGATTCTCCACGCGAGCACCGTGCCCAGGCCGCTGACCACCGCGGCGTAGAGCACGTGATGAAAGAAGACGCGGCCTGTAAGGCGGATGATTGCGGCCTGGGTGAGAAACGTGAGCGGCGCGTGCGCCAGGGGAAAGTCGCGGTACGGCATCTGGCCGAGGGCGATGCGCGTAGCCGTGTTCAGGATGTAACTCAGATCGAACAGGACTGCGACGTGCGCGTTCTGCCATAGCACGACGCCCGTCGTGGCCGCGAAGAGGACGATCGCCGCGATCCAGTCGCGCAGCGCCCAGCGCGTGCCCGGCGGCTCGCGCTCTTGCAACTCGAACTCGTGCAGTGCCGATTGCGGAGGTCCGGCCGTTCTGCTTACCATCCGCGAGGATAGGAATAGGGATAGGCGCAGTAGGGCATGGAGAACAGCGCCATCAGCAGTGCAATGAACCAGCCGACCACGGTCCAGCCCAGGAAGACGTTCAGCAGCAGGATTCCCGTGAGGTTGTGCGTGTGCCGCAAAGCCGCAATGATGGCTGGGAGGAAATAGAGCGCGCCGGCAAAGATGAGGAAGTGCATAGAAGCCCCCGCAATTGTTCCCAAGAGTGCTACGCAGAGTGTACCGCCGAAGTTCCCGGCTTCCATACTGTTTTTGCGACGGCCGCGGCCGCGAACGGAAGTCAATGGAATAGGGCCCCGGAAACCCATGAAAATGCGGTGCATATTTTGATTGCGCACTTGTTTGCCTATGCGTATACTCCCGTGGTCGTGCAAAATCCCCCAAGGAGCGCATCATGGGAAAGATCAATGTTGGCCGCCTGATCCTGGGCGGCATTGTCGCCGGAATCGCCATCGATCTGTTGGATTATTTCGTGGATGGCATTTGGCTTGCGCCGCGCTGGGCCAGTGAAATGGCCCTGCTCGGCCGGACAACGTTCTCGCCGGTCCAGATCATCTGGTTCAACGTGATTGGATTTCTGACCGGGATGGTGGCCGTCTGGATTTACGTGGCGATCCGGCCGCGGTTCGGCCCGGGCGTGAAGACGGCAATCTGTGCCGGGCTGGCCGTATGGATTCTGGCAGTCCTGTTCCCGAACGTCGGCTTCATGTGCGTTGCGAAACTTTTCTCGAATCACCTGACGCTGTACACGACACTCGGCGGGTTGGTTGAGATCGTTTTTGGGACCGTTACCGGAGCCTCGGTTTACCGGGAAACCTAGCCCAGCAACAACGCCGACACAAAGCTGCCACAGGCCGGGCAGGCCCTTCAAGGGCCTGCGGCCGCTTGGCTTGCGCGCAAATGTCCGCATGGCCTGGGGTGGGGGTGAGCGCGCCTGCGCGTGCCGGCCAGGTGCAGGGAGACGAACGGGAAGTTACCCCCGTATGCCGGTCATGGACACCGTGTCCCTCTACAATGAATCGGTATGCCGACCGTCGTCCGCTCGCACGCGAAGATCAACCTGGGGCTGTTTCTCGGTCCGTTGCGGCCGGACGGGTTCCATGCCCTCGCCACCGTGTATCAGACGCTGGAAATCCATGATGTGGTTACGGTTACGGCACGGACCGCGCCGGTGACCTCGCTGCGGATTACCTGCGACGATGGCCGTGTGCCCACCGACGAGCGCAACACGGCCTGGAAGATTGTTCTCCTGGCCTTGGAAGGTCTCAAGTTAAGTGCCGAAGTTTCAATTGATATCGAAAAGCGGCTGCCGGTGCAGGGAGGCTTGGGCGCGGGGTCGGGGAATGCGGCTGCCGCGCTGATGGGGTTGGAGAAGGAGCTGGAGAAACAGGGATCAGGGATCAGGGATCAGGGATCAGAGTTCAAGCCGGATTCGGCAAGCCGGCGAGTTGGCGAGTCAACGGGGCAGGCAGGCGGGAGTTTTCGGAGATTGCTGACGCGACGGCTAGAGCTTGCCGCTCGGGTTGGCTCCGATGTGCCGTTGTTTCTTATTGGCGGGACGGTGCTGGGAGTGGATCGCGGGCAGAAGGTTTCTCCTTTGCCCGACATGGAGCCCACCTGGTGCGTGGTTGCAGTTCCGGAGGCGGGAGTCTCCACGCCGCAGGCCTTTCGCGACTGGGACACGTTGTGCGCGGCGGAAGGTTTGACCGCAGAGGCCGGCGCCGATAGACTAGAGAAGTTGAGCCGCGCCTACGCCAGCGCCTTCCGGGGAGAGATCCCCGTGGGCGGGCCTGGAGCAGGCTCCTCCGGTGTCTTCTCCCGAGGAGAAGACCTGGCCGGACCGCAAGAGACGACATACGGGTCTGGGCTTGTCCGCACCGGGATCATGAGCTGGATCGAAAACGACTTCGAGCGCGTTGTTTTTCCCCAGCATCCCTCCCTTGCAGAGATCAAGCGTCTTCTTGCGGCTCCGGGCACACCGGAGGCAGCCCTCTATGCCGCGCTGTCGGGGTCCGGTTCGGCGCTCTTCGGGTTGTACAGGACCCGCGGAGATGCGGAAGCGGCCGAGGGCCGGATCCACGAAAGGGCCGGGGAGTTGGGCGTGCGCAGCACTGCCATCACACGGTCCCTGCCGCGAGCCGCGTATTGGGAACAAATGATTGAGAAAAGCAGCTTGTAGCCAGTAGCTTGTAGCCCTGTTTTGCGAGAACCGGATTCTCTGGGTTTCGCGGGTATTGAGCCAAGAGCTAACGGCTACAGGCTACAAGCTACAAGCTGTTTTTTAAGCGTTGACAGTCAACCGTTGGGCAAGCGAGACTCTCCCTCGGCTGACCGACGTGCTGGGCGATCGTTCAATGGCAGGACAATGCCCTTTGGAGGCATTTATCCAGGTTCGAATCCTGGTCGCCCAGCCAGAAAAGACAGCTTCTAGCTTCTAGCTGCTAGCTTCCAGCTTTTTCTTGCTTGAGCCGAGGTCGTTGCTCTCAGCAAGGAGGAGCTAGAAGCTAGAGGCTAGAAGCTAGGAGCTTGCACTAGGAACGCAGCCATAGCCAACCAGCATGGAGGTGCTCTCAAGATGGAAGCGGGAACGTCGACGGTGACACAGGAAAGCAAGCCGGGCGAAACAAACCTGGAAAAGCAACCAGGCCCGGAGAAGCCGGACAGCAAGAACGCACCCAGGAGCGGAGGCGGTGACGTCGCCAAGACCAGGGACGCGAAGCTAACCCCCGCGCCGGAACGTAAGAAGCCCACGAAGCTCAGCGAGGACAAGCGCTTCAAGCTGTTCAGCGGCACGGCGAATCCGAAGCTGGCGGAGGCCATCGGCGAGCACATCGGCGTGAAGGTGGGCGAGGCGAAGATGCAGCGCTTTGCCGACGGCGAGGTGTACTTCCAACTGCTCGAGAACGTGCGCGGCGTGGATGTTTTTGTGGTGCAGCCTACCTGCTATCCGGTGGACCAGCACCTGATGGAGCTATTGGTGATGATCGATGCGCTCAAACGGGCCTCGGCGGCGCGGATCACGGTGGTGGTGCCCTATTACGGTTACGCCCGCCAGGATCGCAAGGACCGCCCGCGCGTGGCCATCAGCGCCAAGCTCATCGCCGATTTGCTGACCACGGCGGGCGCCAATCGCGCGCTGTTCGTGGACCTGCACGCCGCCCAGATTCAGGGCTTCTTCAATATTCCCGTCGATCACCTTTTTGCCAGCCCTGTTCTGGTGAGCTACTTCCGCGAACTGAACCTGCCCAACCTGACGGTAGTTTCGCCGGATGCCGGGGGCGTGGAGCGGGCGCGGTTCTTCGCGCAGAAGGTGGGCGCGCCACTGGCCATTGTGGACAAGCGGCGCACGGATCTGAATGTGGCCGAGGTGATGCACGTGGTGGGCGACGTGGAAGGCCAGACCTGCCTCATCATCGACGACATTATCGATACCGCCGGAACGCTGGTGAAGACCGTGGACGCACTCTACGCCAATGGCGCGGCGGCGGTGTATGCCTGCGCGAGCCACGCCGTGCTTTCGGGCCCGGCCATCGACCGCATTGCCAACTCGCGGCTGGAGCAGCTTGTGGTGACCGACACCATTCCGTTGCGCGAGGCGGCACAGAAGTTAACCCTGCCGAGAAACGATGCGGCGCAGAAATTGCCCAAGATCAAGGTGCTCACGATCGCCGGCCTGCTGGGCGCGGCCATCGAGAGCATTCACATGGAGACCAGCGTGAGCACGCTGTTCTCTTAGCTGCTAGCTACTAGCTTCTAGCTGCTAGCTAGAGTAGTTCGGAGATTGGCCTTCGCGACTTTGCGAATGGCTGAAAGATAAGGTGGCGATTCAAATGATTCGCTGCGTAACATCAACATGCAGCTAGAGGCTAGAAGCTAGTAGCTGGAAGCTGCTTATTACAAAGGGAGCGGAGCAATTCAGCTCGCGGCGGAAAGAGCTAGCTAAAAGCTAGCGGCTAGAAGCTAGAAGCTGCTTTCCCGTGCCCGATTCTTGAAGAAACGAGAAGACAAGAAATGCCAGAAATCGTCGTAGCCAAGGCCCGCGAGGGCAAATTCAACAAGAACGCCGCGCGCCGCGTGCGCGCCGCAGGCAAGATTCCGGCCGTGTTGTACGGCCCCGGACACGATCCCGTGGCGGTTGAGGTGGATCCCAAGCAGATTTCGCGGATTCTCTACTCCGAGACCGGCCACAACACCATCATCGATGTCGAAGTGGCAGGCCAGCCGGCGGCCAAGGCCATGATCGTCGACTGGCAGCGCGAGCCGCTCAAGGACCGGCTGATTCACATCGACCTGAAACGCATCGCGCTGGACAAGGTGCTGCGCGTGAGGGTGCGCGTGAAGCTGCTGGGCATACCGGTGGGCGTAAGGACAGAAGGCGGGGTTCTGGACCAGGTGCTGCGCGAGGTTGAGGTCGAATGCCTGCCCGCGGACATTCCCAGCCACATCGATGTGGATGTGAGCGAGTTGGGAATGCACCAGGTTGTGCGCGTGAACGGCCTGCCCCGCTCCGGCAAGATCAAGTATCTGACTCCGGAAGATGCGACCGTAGCTCACGTCGTCTCCATCCGCGAGGAAGTGGTTGCTGCGCCGGAGACGGCGGAGGCAGCTGTGGCAGCGCCAGGAGAGGCTGCTGCGCCGGGCGAGGCGGCTGCTCCGGCCGAGCCCGAGGTGATCAAGAAGGGCAAGGGCGAGACTGAGGCGCCAGCGGCAAAGAAGTCCGAGGCGAAGAAGTAAGCCTTGCCTGAAGCAAGCGAGACCGGTTCTCCGCGCAGCCCTTTCCTGATTGTGGGGCTCGGCAATCCCGGTCTCGAATATCTGTGGACCCCGCACAACGCGGGATTCATGGCCATCGACCGCATCGCTCAACAAGGGGGCGTTGTGGTCCAGAACCGGCGTTGCCGGGCCACGACAGCGACCTGCAGAATCGCGGGGCGCCAGGTGGTTCTGGCCAAGCCGGAGACGTTTATGAACCTGAGCGGCGTAGCGGTGGCCGCTCTGGTGGAAGAGTTTGAGGCGGACCCGGCACAGGATCTGCTGGTGGTTTACGACGATCTAGATCTGGTGCTGGGGACGTTCAAGATCAGGGAACGCGGTTCGGCGGCGGGGCACAACGGAGCCCGCAGCGTAACCGGCGCTCTGGGCACGGAAGAGTGGTTGCGCATCCGCATTGGCGTGGGGCCCGATTTGCCTCCGGAGGCGATTGCAGCCGGAGGCGGAGGGCGGCCGGGCAGGGATTATCTGCTTTCGCCCATGCGCAAGGCGGAGTTGGCGGTGCTGGACGAGGTGCTGGACAAAGTGGCGACGGCCACGCGGCGCATCCTCGAACTGGGGCCGGCGGCCGCGATGAACGAGTTCAACCGGAAAGACAGGGAACAGGGAACAGGGGACAGGGAACAGGACGAGAGCTGATCGCTGGGAACTGCGATGTGTTAGCTGGAGCGATGGCTCCGGCGGAAAAGGAATACAGATGTCGCGTGTGTATGAAGTGATGTTCATTATCCGTCCCGATGTGGACGACGACGAAGCCGACAAGTTGATTGCCAGCTTTTCCTCCACGGTTACCTCGGGAGGCGGGGTGGTGAAGTCGGTAGAGAAGCTGGGCCGCCGCAAGCTGGCCTACCTGGTGCGCAAGTTCAACGACGGCAACTACGTGCTGCTGACGATTGAGGCCAATGGCGCGGTGGTTCTGGAGCTGGAGCGGCGGTTGCGCGTGACTGAGCCGGTGATCAAGTTCCTCACCGCGCGCGTGGACGAGGAGGAGAAGCGCCTGGCCAAGGTGAAGGCTGCTCGCGGCGTGCGCCGCAAAGCAAACAGCGAACCCGCGGCCCCGGCCGTGAGCGCAGGTGCGCCGGCGGAGCCAGCCGAGCCTGTCCAGGCCAGCGCGTAAAAACAGGGAATAGGGAGTAGGGATCAGGGAATAGAGAGACGGTCGCACGGCACACTTTCTCACCCCTGATCGCTGATCGCGAGCCCGTTGAGAAATCCTCCGGTGACGCCGGAATAAAGAAATGGAATGAGGAAACAATATGCCTGAAGAAACCCAAGCAAAAGCGCCCGCCCAAGCGGACGCATCTCCACAAAGCGCGCCTGGACCAGGCGGCCCATCCGGACCTGGCTCCGGCCCGCGTGGTCCGAGCCGAGGCGCCGGCGGGCCGGGCGGGCGGGGAAAGTTCTTCCGCCGCAAAAAGGTGTGCAAGTTCTGCACCGAGAAGATCGACGCGATTCCTTACCGGGACGTACGGCTGCTGCAGCAGTTCGTGGCCGAGCGCGGCAAGATCGTTCCGCGGCGGCTCTCCGGTGTTTGCACCACGCACCAGCGCCGCCTGAGCCGCGCCATCAAGCAGGCCCGGAACATCGCCCTGCTGCCGTTTGCCACCAGACACTGATCGGCTCGTGGGCCGGTTGAGAATTTTGCGCGGCGCTGCCGGCCATCCGGCCCTCTTGTCCGAAGCACGTAGAGTGCATCCGGCGCCGCGACCTTGAGATTTGGAGAGTTTGTCATGGAAGTGATTCTGAAAGAAGATGTAGCCGACCTGGGCTTTCGCGGAGAAGTGGTGAAAGTCGCCGATGGCTACGCCCGCAACTATCTGCTGCCGCGCAAGCTGGCGATGCAGGCCACCGCGGCCAACAAGGCCGTAATTGAGCAGATGAAGGCCGCCGCCGCGCACCGCTCCGCCACGGAAAAGGCGAAGGCCGAGGAGCTGGTCACCAAGCTCGAACCGCTCGTGCTCCGCTTTACCCGCAAGGCCGGCGAGCAGGGCCATCTGTTTGGCTCGGTCACCTCGGCCGACATCGCCGCGGAGCTGGCTGCGCAGGGCCACGAGATCGACCGCCGCAAGATTCAGTTGGGCGATCCGCTGAAGAGCGTGGGCGACTTCAAGGTGGCCATCCGGCTGCACCGAGAAGTGACCGCGTACGTCACGGTGAAGGTAGAGGCCGAAGCGACCGAGGAAGAGAAGGCAAAAGCCGCGGAAACGAGCGCCACTGAGCCTGCGGCGACGGAAGAAGTTGCCGAGCCGGCAGCGGAAGGAGCGGCCGCAGAGGAAGCAAAGGGCGAATAACGGCGACCCCATCCGCGCCGCTTGTTGCGGCTGCGGCGCAGGGATGGGGTGAAACGCAGACCCAGAGCCAGGCGGATGGGGCCGTCGAACGGCTACGACGGAAACAGCGAGCCGGAGGCGGTGCGAATGGGGGCCAGGCGGTTGCGGCGGCGCACCGGCTGCATCGCCGGAGAGCCCAGCAGATTGGCAAGCTCGCGCAGCTCGGCGCGGGCGTGGCCGATGACCGCGGCAACCTGATCGAGCCGCTTGCTCTGGTCGCCCGCGAGCGGCAAGCCGGCCTGCGAATTATTGCGCTTGCCGGGCTGGCGCTGCGCCTGGCCCAGAACCGCGCGCGCACCGGACAGCGTGTACCCCTCGGCATGGACCAGGCGCTTGATCTCGAGCGCAGTCTCCACGTCGCGGCGGCGGTAGAGCCGCTGGCCGGTCCCGCTCTTGTTCGGCTTCAGTTGCGGAAACTGCGACTCCCAGAAGCGCAGAACGTAGGTCTCCACGCCGCACAACTCGGCTACGTCTCCAATCTTGAAGTAAAGGCGGTCCGGGATGTGCGGTGGCGAGTAAGCGCGCTTTCGGCTGAGTTGCGTGGGCATAGAAGCCGGCGAGGAAACCATCTCGACCGGGGAAACTCCTCGCACTACTGGCAGTATAGGGCAGGTTTTTCGTTCTTTGAGTAGCGAAAAAGCGGCCTGAACCAAGCTTTGCAGAGGAAAACCGGGGTCGGAATCGGCCCGTGCGCTTCTCTTCGCGCTTGCGCTTCCTCGGCTGGCTACTGCTTCTTGAGCACCGCCGTGCCCTTCTCGTCGGAGAGGATTGCGGACTCGAGTTTGCGAAAGTCTGCCGCCCTGCCGGCGGGAATCTCCACCTGGCGCACGACATATTCGCGTTCGTAGTGCAGCGCGTTTCCATTCGCTGTGGTAAACGCGTGATAGCTGGCGAAGTCCATGTCGATATTCACCGGGTCAGGCAACTCGTCCACGACGTAGCCGGGCGGCAGAGCGATGTCGAAGCTGTCGCGCCATCGGCCGGTGGCCGAGAGATCGATGGACACGGACCGCGGCTTGTCGTCGAACTGCACCGAGTCCCCGCCCACTACGCGAGGCCGCACCAGCAGCAGCGGGCCGGCCTGATGCGCGTACTGCGGCACAGTCACTTTGTAATGAAACTCAAGCGGCTTTGCCAGGGAGGGCGGCTCCACAAACTGAAACGAGTCCAGGATCACGCCCGGCAAATCATGCCCGACTCGCTTCTCCCAGTACTCACGCCGCTCCTTCGCATCGGTGTACTTCAGGAACAGGCGGAGGTCCGCGCCCTCGGGGCCGTTGTGCGAAGTATCCACTGTGCCTGTCAGATTGCCGTCCGCCGAGAGCGCGAAGGCCCCTTTCCGTTCCGTGCCATTCGCGCCGGGATCCAACACAGGCAGAGCGATCAACTGGCTTGAAGGACCGGCGGCAAGAATGCCATAACTGCCCTGGAGATAGGAGGGAAGATTTCCTGCCGGCGTGCGCTCGTTGGTGGGGTCGAAGATCAGGTACCGCTTGCCGTCAGATCCTTTCACCACTGCCATCAGGCGGGGGTCGTTCACGCCCGCGGGAATTTCGATGGCCGTAATCATGTGGTTGCCGGCAAGCGACGGGGCGTTCGGATCGACCACGCCGCGGCGGTCGTCCACCGGGACATAAAAGGCCTGAATGCCTACAGCCTGAAGCATTGAAATGAGCAGAGTGGTCTTGTCCTTGCAATCCCCGTAACGGTTGCGGAAGATGTCCGCGGCAAAGTGCGCCTGCATACCGCCGATTCCGCGCTCGACAACGAAGTAACGTATGTTTTTCTGGATGTATTCGGTGATGTTTGCGAGCCTGGTAAAGAAATCCGGCGCGCCAGCCGCCAATTCCTGGGCTTCGGCGGTAATCTCCGGCGAGGGGTCCGGGCGCTGCGCCTCAAGATTTGTAAACCAAATGCCCAATGCGCGCCACTCGTTGTCTTTTCCGTCCACGGCCGCATCGCCCCAGGTCACCGACATGCGCGCGGCCAGGGCCGTCCAACCCGGACTCGCCTTGACATCGCGGAGGTCGAGTTTCGGCATGTCTCTGATCTCCCAACGCCAATGGTTGGGAGCCACCTCGATCGCCTTCACAGGTTGGAACCGATGCCACGACTCGGAATGAGCGCGGCCAGGGGGCAGGTCGACTTCGAGGGCCTCGAAAGCGACCGGAATCCCGCTCTGAATGTGCCAGAACTTCTCTTGCTTCCACGGAGCCAGCAATTCCTCCGACTCGCAGAGAACGATAGCGCCCACATCGGTGGCGGGAGGATGTACGACACGCTCCTTTTCCGTTAAAAGCTCGATAGGGATACTGGGATCGCCCTCGTCGACAAAGTCCGTATCCTTGGCTTGGTATTGCTTTTCATCCGCGCCGATCGTCCAGGCGCGGAAATAGTCGATCTTCTCGTCTACGTCGTATCGAATCGCGCAGCCTTCGTGGCGGGCTTGCGGCTGGAGGATGCGAATGGCTTCGCGCTCGCGCTCCACGGCGCGGCCCCGATCATCAATCGTTTCCACATATTCGTGGTAGAGGATCACCGAACCGGAGTCCTTGGCGTAATCCGGGGTGGGTGTTTTGGCCGCATCCAGGCCCCACTGCGGAACGGGTTCCTTCTTGTCCCTTGCCCTCGCGAGCACGGAGCCGAAAAGAACCGCTCCGCAGCACGCCGTAGCGACGAGAAAATGACGAAGGCCCGTGCGCATCAGTTGCCCTTTGCCGCTGCAGCGGGCGGAGCGACGGTGAGCACCAGTTGCCACTGATCGGCTGCCGCCACCTTCTGGTAGAACCCGCGCAGATCCTGGTACTCCTCCGGCTTGGACAGCGTGAATGCTCGCGCCAGCGCATCGGAGATGACGATTTGGCCCGGATCGGACTGGGTCTTGACAATGAACAGCGCGTGATTCGGCCAAGAGATATTGGCGTCCTGCGGCGCGCCTTCCACGGTCATTCCCTGGGGCAGATCGTAGGTGATCTCATCGCTCACACGTTCGCCGTAATGCATGTCGACCGGCTCCAGCCGCTTCTCCTCATTCACAAACGGCTCGCCGCGGCGAGTCTCAAAGAAGAAGGCAGGCAGCAGAAGCCGCTTGGCGGTGGCCGTGCCGAGCGACCCTTTGACATCGACTACCGCCATAAGGTTGGCGTAGGGATCGTCCATGGACAGGAAGTCTTTGACGTGCGCTTCCATGCCCTCGGGGACGATCTGCTCCAGATCGCGGTCAAATTGCATCTTCAATTCTGTGTCGTCCATGCGCAGGGCTGTCTGGCGCCAGCGCAGCGCGGTCTGCCCGGTCATCACAATTCTGATCGTGCCTGTAATGCCGCCATGCACATCCAGGGTCAATTCTCCAATACGAGTGGTTGTGTTGCTCCCGTACTCCTGCATCGGAGTGACCGTGAAAGAGAGCCCCTGCGCGCTCTGGCCGATGCCCGCGGCATTCGAGTGGCGCCAGTTCACCGTCTGGAACGGGCACATCTTCTCGCCGGGATCGAGGACGATTTGCTTGCCGCCGGTGCTCAGGACCACGACCGTGGTGTCAAGCTGAGCCATACTCATGTAGCTCGGGTCGAAAATGCCCCGGTTGCGATCCTCCACCTTGCTCGCGTAGGCGGTCAGCCCTGCGGCGCGCAACATGGCCAGATAGAGCATCGCAATGTCTTCGCTCGATCCGCTCTTCTGAGTCCAGGTGTCCGCGGCGTTCTTGGCTTCCTTAATCTTCAACTGCTTCAGCTCGGATTCGCCTTTTTTGCGCGAGTAATTGGTGTTGTCGAGGGCCTGCACCGCGTCGTAGAGCTTCTTTGCCTTGTCGAGATCGCTGTCAGTGGGAGCAATCAGCCCGTTCACTGCATCGCGGATGGTTTTCGAGGGCTCTGCAAATTTATCGACATCCTTCGACCAGAGCTTGACTTCGCCCGGCCAGAACTCTCCCGGGTTATGAGCGTAGCTGTAATAGAAACCCACCTTTTCAAGGAGGCTTTGTATGGGCGGCATCAAATCCTCGCGGGGTATGGGTGGAACGTCGGTCACATTCACGCTGTACGATCCGTTCACACTCGTCTGGACGGTGACGCCGGGGGGCAGGCGATACTGCCAGATCAGGCTATTGATCAACCGCCCGCGACTGTCGATCAGGTGGTGCAAGGTGGTGTCGGCGCCAGGGGTGCCATTGGGCATGAACTGCTTAAAAGGCGTGAACTGATAGTGCGCCCTGTGGACGAAATAGGGCCGCTGAATCTCCCACTGCGGCGACGAGAACTTGTCATCGTCGTAGCGCATTTCGTAGGTGTACTCCAGGATGCTTCCTACCTCGACGCTGGGCAGAGTGAAGACCATCTTCCCGATCTGTGTCTCGCCGATTTTGGCCACCATCAGGTCTTCCGGCTTTACGGTGAGCGGAATCACGGTTCCATCGGGATGGATGGTGCGGCCCGCGATGTTGGTAATCTTAGAGGTTCCCATAAGGTAAGGAAGACTCACCGTCGCCAGTTCCTTGCCTTTCTCGTCGAGCACCTTGATCCGTGCGTAGTAGCTCTGATAGTGCATGGGATCGTTGGCGATCTCCTCGATATCGAGGTAGACGGCATCCGCACCCGGAGCCTTGGGATCGGCGGTCATTTTTAGTTCTTCGTCAGTGGGCTGCTGGAACTGCGCGCAAACGAAGACCGGCGACACTGCGGCGAAAAAGAATGCTGCGCCGCGCAGCAAGAAAGATTTCGTCATAAAGGTTGAGCCTGGTTTTGAAGTGCGACCATTCTAGCGCGGAATTGAGCGGCCGGACGTGAAAATATTTCGCGCGGCGCGAGCCGATCTTGTTCTAAGAAATCTCCAAAGAAGGCATGAATCGCCTCCCGAACCGGTCAAAGAAAGGCGTCGCAGGACTCCAGCAGAGACGAAACCAGCGCCAGCGGCAGGCCCATTACGTTGAAGTAGCAGCCTTCGATGCGGGGAATCCAGCGCGCGGCGCGGCCCTGGATGGCGTAAGCGCCGGCCTTGTCCATGGACTCGCCTGTGGATACATAATCGGCGATTTCTTCGTCAGAAAGCGTGAGAAAGCGGACCGCCGTGGCCTCGGCGGCCACTTCAGCGCCTTTGGCGGTGACTACGGCCACGCCGGTGACAACGCGATGGGTGCGGCCCGAAAGCAGGCGCAACATGCGGGCGGCGTCGGCCGCATCCGCCGGCTTGCCCAGGATGGCGTTGTCGAGCGTGACGGTGGTGTCGGCGCCCAGAACCACCAGGGAGGACTGGCCATCCATGCGGTTTGCTCCAGCCCCGCCGTTGGCTCCGCTCAGCTCGCGAAAGACAGCCTCGGCCTTTTCGCGCGCCAGGCGCGTGACGTAGACGATGGGGTCCTCGCCATCCAGAGGATCTTCAGGGATGTGCGCGGGATGCACGGCAAAGCGGTAGCCCGCCTGCGCGAGCAGTTCACTGCGGCGCGGCGAGGCAGAAGCAAGAACCAGCATGAAGAGATTATGGCAGGGCGCGGCTTCTCCCCGCTGGCACGTTTAGACTGGAAGAGGGCTTGCGCAGAGAAGAAAGCAACGCCCGGATAAGGTTCCGATGCACTTTCATTTGGATTTTTCGGCGGCCCGGATTCTGTGGACGCTTACGTTTGCGGCGCTGCTGGTGCTGCTGGTGGTGTTGCTGGGGCGCGACAGGGCGCGGCGTTTTCCGTGGTTCACGGCCAGCATAGCCATGATGGCGCTTCTGCTGCTCACGGTCGAACTCCTGTTGAACAAGATTTCACGGGTTGCGGGAAGCCTGGTTTTTCTGGCGATGTCGGATTTGAACACGGTCATCGGCCTGATGGTCGTGGTGGAGCTGGCGCGGCGCGTCTTTCGGGGCGCGGCGCGAGTGAGCTGGATCATCGGCACGCTGACGCTCGTGGCCGTGGGCGCGGCGGTGCTGGTGCTGTGGGGGCCGTGGCCGGCCTGGAAGACGTTCACCGGCATGTCCACGCTGGCGACGTTCCGGCTGATGGATATGGTGGCGGACAAGGGGAATCTGCTCACCAGCGTGCTGGCGATCGAAATGGGGCTGCTGGCGCCCCTGCTGGGACGCCGCTTTGGAGCCGGATGGCGTAGCCATGCGCAGCAAATCGTGATCGGACTCTCAACCGCTTCTCTCGCGCAACTGGGACTGCGCGGGAGCTTGCAGTTTATCGGGACGCATACTCGTATCCACACGCAGGCGGAGTACTTACGCATCATCGGTCTGCGCGACAAGCTGATCCATGCCAACAACGTGGTGTATCTGGCCGCGCTGGTGTGGTGGATTGCCTGCCTGTGGATCGACGAGCCCAGCGCCGCCTCTCGCGCCGCCGCTCCCGCCGGCGTGGAGAATGCAGAGCCGCAGCCAGAGAGCAGCGACCTTAACGCTGGGAACTGAGAACCGCGAGCCGTGAATAACAGGCTCCAGATGTGGTGAATCCGAAGTTGATTAAAGAACAACCGCAGATCCTTCGGCTCCGTCCGCTGCGTCGGACTCCGCTCAGGATGACACTTTCCTATTGATACGAACTTTAGACTCAGGACACTAGATGTGGCAGCTTGCCTGGCCGCGCTTTTCGAGATACCGCTGGTGGTAGTCCTCGGCGCGCCAGAAGGTCTGCGCCGGTTCCACCCTGGTGACGATGGGTCTGGGCTTGAAGCGGCCTTGGGCGGTCAACTGCTCGATTTTGGCGCGCGCCTGCGCCTCCTGCCCGGGCGAGTGGAAGAAGATGACGGAGCGGTACTGCGTGCCCCAGTCCGGCCCCTGGCGGTTGAACGTGGTGGGATCGTGGAGCGAGAAGAAGGCGTCGAGCAACTTTTCGTAGGTGACTTTATCGGGGTCGAAGTCGAGCTCGACCACCTCGGCGTGGCCGGTCCGGTCGGTACACACGTCCTTGTAAGTGGGCCGGTCGAGCGCTCCGCCCTCGTAGCCCACGGCCGTTGCCGTTACGCCGGGGATGGCAGCGAACGCGGCCTCCACGCCCCAGAAACAACCCGCTCCGAATGTGGCTTTTTCCATGCGCATGGCTGATGAGATGCGTAAAGGCAGCCTTCAGCTTCCAGCTTTCAGCTCCCAGCTCGATTCTGCTGAAGCCTATTTCCTTCTGTCAACGAAAAGACTCCCTGCTATGGGCGCTGGCCGCACGGCAAACAAAACAAAGACCCAACTCTGGAAGGAACTGAAGGCTGAGAACTGATGGCTGGAAGCTGCCTTTTTCAGCTCAGCGTCGGCAGGTGCTTGGTGTTCCGGTAGGTGTACACGACGCGGTGAACGACGGTGAGTGTGGAGAGCACGGCCAGCACCCACAGCACCGGGGCCATCAAGCCCCAATGATTGAAGAGCGCGCCCAGCAGGATGAGCACAATGCGCTCCGGCCGCTCCATGAAGCCTACCTTGCACTGGTCGATGAGCGACTCGGCGCGGGCGCGGGTATAGCTGACCATCAGCGAGGTGACCATGACGAACGCCACCAGCACCACGTAGCGGAAGCGGTTGATGCGCCCGTAGTAGACCAGCAGGCCGAAGAAGAGCACCACGTCGGAGTAACGGTCGATGACCGAGTCAAAGAACGAGCCGAAGACCGTCACCTTGTTGATGCGCCGCGCCACGCGGCCGTCAACCATGTCGAAGATGCCGGCGCCGAAGATGACCAGCCCGGCGTAGAAAAACATGAGGTTGGCGTTGGCGGCGTTGGCGTGGCCAAACAGAAACGCGGCGGCAATGTTGATGACCAGGCCGAGGAAGGTGAGAACGTTGGGCGAGATACGCGTGAGCGCCAACCCATACACGATGCGGTCGAGGAGCCATCCGCAGGCACGGCCAAAGGCGCTTGTCCAGGTCATTTGAGCTTCCAGCTCCTAGCTACCGGCTCCCAGCCACTTCTCTGCCGGAACCAGATTTATTGTTTCACTGGGGAAGAGCTAGAAGCTAGAGCCTAGCAGTTAGTTCTTCCTTGCTACTGCGTCGCGCCGGAGGCGGCATCGCCTGCTTCCTCGCCGGCGCCGTCGTGGATGGTAGTCAGTTTCAAAATCTCCAACTGACGCTTGCCGTTGGGCGTTACGATGGTGGCCACGTCGCCCACCTTCTTGCCCACGATCCCGCGGCCAATGGGTGAAGTGGTAGAGATCAGGCCCTTAGAGACGTCAGATTCCTCGCTGGTCACCAGGCGGTAAACGATCTCTTCGTCTTTGGTCGAGTCGTAGACCACGACGGTCGATCCGAATCCGGCCTTGTCGCGGGGAATGTTCGCGAGATTGACCAGCGAGAGCTCCCCCATGCGCTTCTTGAGCTGGCCGAGCCGGGCATTGACGAACTCCTGCCGCTGCTTGGCCATGTGATACTCGGCGTTCTCCGACAGATCTCCCATGGCTCTGGCCTTCTTGATCTCGGCCGGGAGCTCATGAGCAAGCTCGTACTCGAGCTGCTCGATCTCCTCCAGAAGCTGTTTTTTGATGTATTCGGGCATCCGTGGTCCGGTAGCGGGGAGAGGACTGCTCCAGCCGCGCGAAATCAACATTCCTGACTCTTCATTATAAGGCAGAGAAAACCAGTGGTCCGTTGTCAGGGTAGTGGACCGGTTTGGATGCGTTTTGAAAGGGCACGACGGGGCGCCCTCTGGGCCTCGTGCCGTGAACCGCGCCAAATGCATCAGGGCGTCGGCCTCTGAGGGAATGCTTCTTCAAAATTGACCTACTACCTGAACTTCTACGAGAAACATCTGGGTGCAAAGATCCTGGTGAAATCAACCTTCGCGGACATGAGCGCGCAGGGTGCACCGCAGAACCTGCCGCCGGGCCTTAACCGGGACGGCATTCTGCACGCGCGCTTCACACTGGGCAACACAATTGTAATGGCGAGCGACGGCCCGAGGGCAGAGCCGATGCGCAGCGCATATCTGACGCTTTCGGTCGACAGCGATGCCGAAGCCGAGCGCATTTACGCGGCGCTCACCGAAGGCGGCGAGGTCTTTATGAAGATGGGTGAGACGTTTTTCGCGCACCGCTTTGGCCAGATCCGCGACAAGTTCGGCGTGAATTGGATGGTCATTCATGAAAAGCCGATGCAGCACCCTGCCTGAAACCCGAACCCGGCCCGCGTTGAAAAGAAGGCCATAGGCTGCTACTCTCATCTGTCCCGGTGAACGGCCGGAACGGCAGGTGCGGCCATGGCCTTCAAATATCAGGGCTTCGATTTTCTCCATCTCGATGCGAGCTTGACGGAAGAGGAACGGCTCGTCCGCCGCACGGCACGCGATTTCGTTGACTCGAGCGTGATTCCCATCATCGAAGGCTGCTTTCGCGAGGGGCGCTTTCCGCGCGAGCTCGTCCCGCTGATGGGCGAGCTGGGTTTCTACGGCGCCAATCTCGATGGTTACGGTTGCGCCGGCATGTCCAATGTCGAGTACGGGCTTGTGATGCAGGAGTTGGAACGCGGCGACTCCGGCTTGCGCAGCTTTGTCAGCGTGCAATCGGCGCTGGTGATGTATCCGATCTACACCTTCGGCTCCGAGGAGCAGAAGAACACCTGGCTCCCGGCGCTGGCCACGGGCGAAAAGCTCGGGTGCTTCGGCTTGACCGAGCCGGGTTTTGGATCGAACCCCGCGGGCATGACCACCCGTGCCCGCAAATCGGGCGGCGACTACATCCTCAACGGCGAGAAGATGTGGATCACGTCGGGCACCATCGCCGACGTCGCCGTCATCTGGGCCAGGCTCGACGGGGAGGACGATAGCAGCAGCTCTGCGAAGGAGGAACACAGCGAGAGCGACAGGATTCGCGGCTTTCTCGTCGAAGCCGGCCGGCCGGGTTTCACGGCCAGTGACATTCACGGCAAATGGTCGCTGCGCGCCTCGGTAACCAGCGGCCTTACGCTCGAGGACGTTCGCGTGCCCGCAGCCAACCTGCTGCCCGGAGCGACGAGCCTGAAAAGCGCGCTGATGTGCCTGAATCAGGCGCGCTACGGCATCAGTTGGGGCGCTATCGGCGCGGCCATGGATTGCTACTCGACGGCGCTGAACTACGCCAAAACCAGGAAGCAGTTTCGCAACCAGCCCATCGCCAGCCATCAGCTCGTCCAGGAGAAGCTGGTGTGGATGGCGGCGGAAATCTCCAAGGCGCAGTTGCTCTCGCTGCACGTGGGCCGCTTGAAGGACGCGGGAACCGCAGGCCACCAGCACATTTCGATGGCCAAGCGGAACAACGTGTGGATGGCGCTGGAGTGCGCGCGGCTGGCCCGTGACATTCTCGGCGCCAACGGCGTGACGGAGGACTACCCCATCATGCGTCACATGATGAACCTGGAGTCAGTGAAAACCTACGAAGGCACGCACGACATTCACACGCTGATTGTGGGTCAGAACCTTACGGGGATTGGGGCGTACTAGCGCTTTTGCGCGCCAACTTGCCTATGCGGCAGCCTCCTCCGATCTCTTCAACTTTGGCAACGCCAAAATCGACTTGCCCGCCTTGCGCTTTGCAATGCGCAGCTCGTAGAGGCTCTGAAGATTTAACCAGAACTCTGCGCTGGTGCCGAAGAAATGCGCCAGGCGCAGCGCTGTGTCGCCGGTGATGGCGCGTTGCCCGTTCAGGATGCCGGTAATGCGATTGGCCGGTACGTTGAGCTTGCGCGCCAACTCGGATGCTGACATGCCCAGCTCCTCCAGCTCAAGGGCCAAGTGCTCACCCGGATGTATTGCGATGACTGCCATTGCGTTCCCCTAGTGATAATCGACAATCTCTACATTCGACGGACCCGGATCTCCCTTCGGCCATTCGAAGCAGATCCTCCATTTGTCATTGACGCGGATGCTGTACTGTCCATTTCGGTCGCCCGACAGCATCTCAAATCGATTGCCGGGCAACGCCGCAAGGTCTTTAACCGCAGTTGCCGCGTCCAGACGATCCAGCTTGAGCCGCGCGGGCCGCTCGATGCCGGAAAAGGCCTTGACCCGTTTTCCCGCCGCAAAATCCCTGCTGCGCTTGTCCCGATAGCCGGCGATCACTTGCCAGAATAGCTCTTGTTATGCGTTACGTCAAGCGTATTTTGCGAATCGAATGACTCGTTGACCTTCGACTGTCTCGCAGCTATCTTTTCAGATCTGATCATCGACAAGCCGAGGCAAATGCGCGATATTCATATCCATGATTTGTTTGCGCCGGAGTTTCGGTCTATCTTGCCGGACGCTATTCCTGCTGGCCTGTGCGATGGTGGTTGCCACTGCTGCGACCGCGCAACCGCCGTCCGCGCCGATCGTCCTCCACGCCGCGCGGCTGCTCGAAGTCGAAACCGGAAACATCCTCCAGCCGGGCGAGATTCTCATCGAGGGCGAGCGGATCAAGGCCGTCGGAACGACAGTCGATCATCCGCAGGGCGCAAAGATCATCGACCTGGGCGATACGACGCTGCTGCCCGGCCTGATCGACGCGCACGTTCATCTGTTTCTGCATCCCGGCGCGGAGGATTTGCAGACGGTCGAGGAGTCGGTGCCGTGGCGCACAATCCTCGCCGAGCAGGCAGCCAAAGCCGACCTGATGGCCGGGTTCACTGCCGAGCGCGACATGGGCACCGAAGGGGCCGGGTCGGCCGACACTGCCGTGCGCAACGCCATCAACCAGGGGCTCATTCCGGGCCCGCGGCTGCGCATCAGCGGCAATGCCATCGATATTCTGGGCGGCCACGAGGACGCGATCCACTTCAATCCCGCACAGCACGTGCTCCCGAACGCCGACTATGCGAACACCGCCGACCAGATCGTCGCGGTGATGCGCGAGCAGCACAAAGAAGGCTCCGACTTCGCCAAGATCTACGAAACCGGGCCGGACCGCATGATCGACGGCGTGCTTCACACGCCCTACCAGTACACCGAGGCGCAACTTGCCGCCGCCGTGGAGGAGGCGAACCGGCTGGGCACGTTTGTCGGCGTACACGCCATGGGTGAGCCGGGCACGCTTTACGCAGCCGAGGCCGGGGTGGCTTCCATCGACCACGCCACGCAGCTCAGCGACGAGACCATGCGCCTGATGCGCGAAAAAGGCATCTTCGCTGTGCCCACGTTCACCATCTTCGAGTACTTTGCCACGCATCGCGAATCGCAGGATCAGGCGGCAGCGGAGTCGGCCATGCTCGACTACAAGATCGCGGAGTTCAAGAAACAGATCGCTGCCGGCGTTCCCTTTGCTGTGGGTTCCGATGTGGGGCCGTTCCCGCACGGCACGCAGGCGCACGAGCTCACACTGATGGTCCGCTACGGCATGAAGCCGCTGGCCGTTCTGCAAGCCGACATGATCAACGGCGCCAAGCTGCTGCGCTGGGACGGGCAGATTGGCACGCTCAAGCCGGGATACTACGCCGACATCGTCGCCGTTCCCGGCAACCCGCTCGACGACATCTCGGTGGTGGAGCGCGTCAGCTTTGTGATGAAGAACGGCGTAGTGGTGCGACCGTAGTGCAGCGGCTCTTCAACGGCTCAGAATGAATCGATCGTTCAGAACATGACGCGTGTTTTACGGCTGCCTGGGTTTCAGGTAGTTGTCGAGAAACTCCAATTCCCGCGCCCAGAAGTCCTTCATAGCCGCACCGGAGAATCCGTGGCCCTGTTCCGGGTAACGCAGAAACGTGACGTCTTTCCCAAGCCAGCGCAGACCGTTATACATCTCGATCGACCCAAGCAGAAAGTCCCCATCGTCATCCCCGTCCGCCAGCAGCACGGGGGTGGTCACCGATTTCAGATGGAAGACAGCGGAGAGCCGCACATAGGCAGCAGGATCGTCCCATGGGCTCGTGCCGCCCTCGAAGGTCGGGATGGTTGAGCCGGTGTGCAGGAAGACCGGCAGTAGCCAGTCGGGATAGACGCCTGCAACCGAAACCGCGCACTTGAACCGCGTTGTCCGGGTGATGAGGTAATTGACAACACCACCGCCGTTGCTGAACCCGTACAGTCCCATCCGATCGGGGTCCACGATGCCGCGACGAATCAGTTCGTTCACGCCTGAGAGCACGTCGTCTACAGTGACATCCCATCCCTGCAGCCCTTTCGCCTCTTGATCGAAAGCTTCGTCCCGGTAGGGATTCATCCACGTGTGAGGTGTGCGCGCATTGGGCCAGAAAACGGCATATCCCCTGGCCGCCCAAGCCTGATTGCCCAACATGGGGATGGCTTTGAAGCCATTCCTTTGCGCTGGGTAGCCATCCACGATCAACGGGTATCTTCGGCCTGTCTGGAATCCAGCGGGCTTGATCAGGATGCCCTCAAGCCGATCACCCCTGCAGTTCTTCCATCGGACCACTTCCTGCTCGCCGAGCTCCCAGCTTTGGATCTGGGGGTCCAAGTCAACCACTACACGCAGCGAAGCTCCGCTGGGCGGCTTGAGGGCAATTACGCCGTAGTGAGAGCCGTCCTGCTGTGCCCATGCAGACGTGCCGTCGCGCGCGACGGATAAGTACCACCGGTCCGCTTCTTCGCCGCCCGTCATGTGCGTGACGGCCCCGTCGACAACGGCCACGCGATCGATGGGTCGATTGACTCCGTCCCAAGCCAGCAACGCCAGAGACCGGCTGTCCGGAAACCATTCGAACTCCGTGATGTTGCGGTCAATCCGCGACCCGATGTCGACCGGCTCTCCCCCGTTCGCCGGGATCACAAAGACGGTTTGCATGCCGAAATGCTTGCCGCCCGTAAATGCGATCGTTTTCCCGTCAGGCGACCAGCGCGGCAGCCGTTTGTCGCCGTCGCCGGTGGTAAGAGCGATTTTCTTACCGGTCAGCGGATCGATGGCGTAAAGGTTGGTCGGACCGGTCCATGGGTTTCTGCCCTCGCTGGATGCGCAGGCAATGGTGCGCCCGTCCGGCGACCACGCGGGATTGAAGTAAACCGCCTCGTCCTTGGTCAGTTGCGTCAGAGCCTTGGAGGAAACATCCACGATGAACAGTTGGTTGACCATCGCGGGAGGCAGGGGTGCTGGCTCTTTAGGATTCGATGGCTTAACGGGCGGACCAAATGCGTTTGTGAAGACTCCGTTTAATGTCCATGCCGGAGGCGTCTTCGTGGTCAGGATCAGTGGTCTTCCCAGCTTCGCGTCTCCCGGCTCCACGGTGGGAGTACTTTCCGCTGGCCCGACTGCAATCTCGACCTGCGAAGCGAAAGCAATCTTGTTGCCGTCGGGAGACCAACTGAAGCGCAGCGGGTCGTCGATCCAACCCACCATGACCGTTCTTGGATCGGGCTTGATGCCGCCGGGGAGATTTGTAACCTGCTCCGCGCGCAGGCTCGACAGGTCCACCACCCACAATTGCCGGCTGCCGGATTCCTCGGAATAGTACGCCAGGCGTGTTCCATCCGGCGACCATGTGGGAAGGCTCCCCTTCGCAACTGGCTTAGGATCGCCGGCCATGCGCATGGAAACCAGCCAAAGGCGGCCAGTCGACGTATAAACAAGCTCGTCGCCTCGCGGCGAGAGTTGCAGATAATCCGGCGCCTCCAGGCCGAGAAGATCGTCAAGCGTGGGAGCGTGCTTGGTTTGCGCCTCGACAGAACCGGAGAGCAATGTACAGAGTGCAAGCGCGTAGAGACACGCTTTCATGACCGTCTCCTTCCGCACAGCAGACTCGAGCAGCCGAGCCTCCGTTGCCTACACTGACACCACAAGGCTATCCTCGTTGCGGGTTACAGCCCGGTAGAGCGTGTCGCGCTCTACCGGAATCCGACCGGCTTCGGTGATCAGGCGGCAGAGTTCCTTGCGCGTGAGGCCCTGCGGAGTGGTGGCTCCGGCGTCGTGGTAGATCTTCTCCTCGATCACGGTTCCGTCCAGGTCGTCGGCGCCGAAGCGCAGCGCGATCTGCGCGATCTTGGGCGTCATCATCTGCCAGTACGCCTTGACGTGGGGGAAGTTGTCGAGCAGCAGCCGGCCGACGGCAATCTGCCGGATGTCGGTCAGCCCCGTGGTCACGGGCAGGTGGTCGAGCGGCGTGTTTTCCGGGTGAAAGGCCAGCGGAATGAAGGTCTGGAATCCGCCCGTCTCGTCCTGCAAGGCGCGCAGCTTGAGTAGATGATCCACGCGGTCCTCGTCGTTCTCAATGTGCCCATACAGCATGGTCGCGTTCGATTTGAAGCCCAGCTTGTGCGCCGTCCGCGCCGTTTCGAGCCACTCGTCGCCGTCAATCTTGTGGTCGCAGATGATGGAGCGGACGCGCGCGGCAAAGATTTCGGCGCCGCCGCCGGGCATCGAATCCACGCCCGCCTCGCGCAGCTTCACGAGCGTCTCTTCCACGCTGAGCTTGGCGCGCCGCGCCAGAAACGCGATCTCCACCATGGTGAAGGCCTTGATGTGTACCTTGGGGAAGCGCTCTTTCAGGCCGCGCACCAGGTCGAGGAAAAATTCGAGAGGCAGATCGGGGTGCAGCCCGCCGACAATGTGAAACTCCGTCACCGCCTCCGAGTAGCCCGAGGCCGCCGCAGTCCAGGCTTCTTCGAGGGCCATCGTATAGCCGGCCGGGTCGCCTTTTTTGCGGCCAAAGGCGCACAGTTTGCAGGCCGCCACGCACACATTGGTGGGGTTGATGTGGCGATTCACATTGAAGTAGGTCACGTCGCCATGCAGCTGCTCGCGCACATGGTTGGCCAGCCAGCCCACTGCCAGAACGTCTGAAGAGCCGTAAAGCGCCAACCCGTCTTCTGCGCTCAGGCGTTCCTGTGCCAGCACCTTGGCGGCGATAGGCTCAAGCCGCGGATCGTAGGTTCTAAAGGCGTGCGCCGGATTGGCGGCTCGGTCGCGGGTTTCCAGCGATTCAGCGGGCATGGATTGATGATACCGGACCCCGGGCGCGCTTCCCTGCCGCCCGATGCGCCGCCAGCATCTCGCGGCGCAGAATCGCGTTGATGCGCGATTGATATCCCTTACCGTGCGACTTCAGCCACTCCAGCACATCGGCATCGACGCGCGCCGTAATCTGGCGCTTGACCGGGCGGTAGAAACGGCCGCGCTCGGCATTCTTCCACTGTTCATCGGTCAACTCCGGAGCATCGCTGAAATCGATCTCGCTGTCGGGCCGAGCCGCGAGCTTCCTCAGGTTGGCAATCTGTGCCTCGGTCAGGGGCGGCAGCGTCTCCGGCGTGTAGCTAACGATTTTCGTCTTCATAACGTTGTCTCTCCTTTCGCGACGCATGCCGGGCCGACACGATGCACATCACCTCGATCGTCTCTCCGTGCTCGTCCACCTCTCTTGCGGTGTGCGCCACCATGAGAACGAGACAGCCCTCGACCTCTCCAAACGTCTGCCAGCGCTGCTCGCCATTCACGACGCGATCCTTCACGGAAACAAACAGCGGGTCGAAGAACACCTGACTGGCTTCCTCAAAACCGACGCCGTGCTTACGCTGGTTTGAGAGGTTTTTCGTCTCATCCCATTCAAACCGGATGCCGGACACAACCATAGTATAACTACAATTTTGCCATTATGCAAGCAGGGCTGCCAGCGAAACGGACAAATAGGTTCTATCTTTCCTGGAGTGCGCCGCCACAGGCCGCGGCCAAGACTGTCGATGCGTGAGGTGGAAGCCGCGCGGGTCCGGAGCGATTGTGCCGGTGAATACGAAAGGAGAAAAATAATTCCGGGACTAGGTATCTGTTGAAATGAGTTCCGAAAATACAAATTCGATTGGTTGTGGAGAAGAAACGCTAGACCTTCTTCGGCTTTGGCTTGAACAACGAGTCAATGGCCTTTTGTGGGTCACGAATAACGAGCCGTTCTTCCTTTGGTCCGCGCTTCCGCTTTCGTGGCGTTGCTTTCTTGGTTATCAGGTATTATTATCCTCTCGGTTCCCTAATGGGGGTTTCCCCCAGCCGGGGATCGAACCCGGACGCCCGAAATGGGCACCCGCTTGCAAAGCGGGCCTGACTGCCATTTCCAGCACTGGGGGATCAAATGCGCTGAATGTGGGGACGGGAGACCCGTCAGAGTATGCCGTCCCCACTCGCTCCGGGCCAATCAGCGTGGCCCTAAGACTCTCTTCACGATTCCGCCTCCTTCTTTCCTCCACCCTTCTGGCTCTTGACATAAGCCCGCAGCAATATGACAGCGGCATCAAGCAATCCGCACTGCGGCTCTGTCAGGTCGTTAGGGTACTGGATAAACGCATCCGCCATACCTGGAATCGGCAAGCGGGAGAATCCCCGCGGAGTCATTTCTGGCTTTTCGATGTCTTGGCGCTGCATTCGAGGGCCACGCTTGGGCGGCTTTTCTCCGTTGGTCGGCTTCTTCGCCGCATTACGTGCCTTTGGTTTGGGCCTTGTGATGTGCGGAGACATGAGGTTAAATCCATTCTCTGTATACGCCTTGACGAAGAATCGAATTGTCTTCGTCATCATCTGTCCCGGAGAGACTTCCAATTCCTCCCTGAATGCCTTCTCAAGTTCGGAGATCGTTCCGCGCTCAAGATCGACGCGCGCCAGAATTGGCTTGTACTTCTCATCGAGGAGGGCCATGAACTTTTCCTGAAATTGCTCCGGACCAGCAGGCGCTTTCAGCCATTCGATGAGTTCGGAGTATTTGTCTGTCGCTCGGTTCTCGGAATCGGCAAGTCCGAGAAATCGCAGAGCGGACATCAGCGCGCCATGATCCCCTCCGGAGAGGGTATGCAGAACGCGACGATCCAACGGACCCGACGGGACTGTCGTCTCGGCCAACGTGTCCATGGTGCCTTTGAAAATGCCCCAAGTAACGTAGGGCGGAATCGTTTTGGACGATTGATCTGCCACGGGGCCTCCTTTGCTCTAGCCTTGAACATTAAACGATGATTTGGAGGAAAACACAAGTGCAAAATTCTAAGCTTTACGTCGATAAAGCTGTCATCGTAAGGGCGTGGGGAGATAGGCCAGTAAAGTTGAACCTGCGCAGAGTCTGTAAGTCCCATTGTTATGTTGGAAATACAGGATCATTGGCCGAGATTGGCGTTCCGAACGAGCAGGTGTTCGCCTTCTCAGAGGAGTTGTATCAGAAACTCTCCGCTGCCTTTCAGGTCAAGGATTTCCACGATTTGCACCAACTTTACACACACATCTCTGTGGACGATTTTGCTTGCAATAAATATCAAGATAAGCTATGATGGTTTCATGGTTAGGAAAACATCTCTGATATTGAATGCTTTGCGCTTAGCTACGGTGAGCGAAGCGGCTGCCGTTGAGTTTCTAGAATCGCAACGTTGGGGAGATTCGCCGTGCTGTCCGCTCTGTGGAGACCTAGATGTGTACAAGATGATGAGTGGAGAAGTGCGTAATAAGGATTACCGTTGGCGTTGCCGTGGCTGCAAACAGATGTTCTCGGTCCGTGCGAAAAGTGTTCTTGAAGAGACGCGGTTGCCTCTGCGCGTATGGGTTTACGCGATCTGGAAAGCAGCGTCAAGCAAGAAGGGCTTCAGCGCCCTCCAGCTTTCGCGTGAAATGGAAATCACTCACAAGAGTGCCCTGTTTGTTCTGCGTCGTCTACGCCACGGATTGAACGAAGCAAGCCCGGAGAAGCTGACGGGCACGGTTGAGATTGATGAGGTCTATGTGGGTGGTCGTCCGCGCTATAAGGGCCAACGCAAGGCCGGACGGGGAACAACAAAGACCCCTGTGATCGGCATGGTTCAGCGTGACGGTGATGTACGCTTTCGTGCGCTGGACCGGGTGACAGCTGATCGCGTGGGCGAGTTCATCGCAGAGAACGCGGATCGCACATGCCGCATCATCAGTGACGAATTCCCTGCATATCAGGCGTTGGACCTTTACAAGTATTTTGATGGCGGTCACGAAACTGTGAAGCACAGCGCGAAAGAGTATGTCCGCGCCGGAACCGACATTCACTCGAACTCAATCGAAGGCGTGTTCTCGCTTATTCAACGCGGCATCATGGGCACGTTTCACAGCGTCAGCCGCAAACACTTACCGAATTACCTGAATGAGTTTCAATTTCGCTGGAACACCCGCAAGATTGATGATGGGCAGCGAGTTTCTCGTGTGGTCAAGGCCCTGGTCGGCAAACGGCTTGAGTACCGGCAATCCGTTGATAATCCGCCCTACATTGCCGGTTAAGGAGTGGGAGATGTTTCAACAAATCCCTAGTCCCGAATAATTCACTAGGGGCTTAGGAAGAAACGGCGTTCAGAAAGTGGATGAATGAGGAGTTTGAAGAACAGGGAGTAGCCGGTAGGGAATAGGGAATAGCGGGCCGATGAAGGCATCCGATTTTCGGCGGATTGCGCTGAGCTTGGAAGGCGCGGAGGAAGGCTCGCACATGGGCGCGGTGGATTTCCGGGTCGGCGGGCGCATTTTCGCCACGCTGGCAAGCGTGCGCGAGGGCTACGGGAACCTGATGCTCACGCCGGAGATACAAACGGAGTTTCTGGCTGAGCGGCCCGGTCTGTTTCTGTCGGTTCACGAAGGGTGGGGTCGCAACGGAGCAACGCACATTCGTCTCGCGGTTGCGGACGAAGACTCTCTCCACGGGGCTCTGCACACGGCGTGGAAGCTGCGCGTGGAAAAGAATCGGACGCCCAGCGGAAAACGCCGAGCCTCGGCCAGAAAATAGAATCCTGCAAATCAGGACGATCAGAAATGACGATGAAGCCGTTGCCGTGAATCAATGATGACGGTGGAACAGGTGTTCGTTCATGTCGGGCCAAACTTCGCGGAAGGCGTTAGTGAGAGCGTCGCGGCCGAGGGCGTATGCGTATTTCTGCGTGAAGCCGCCGGGGGTTTGGGTTTTGCTGGGATAGTAAGTGAGCGAGATGGCCTGCGAGATGCCTCGGCCCAGGATTTCAGAGGCATTAAAGCTGTTTTTACCGTGGTAGTCGGGCGTGATAAGGATGCGTGAAGCCGCGTAGACAGTGCGATTGATCGCTCCGCCCTGGCCCTTGGCGTAGTAGCGCTCGTCCTGATGGAAAACGGTGGGCATGATCCAGTCGACCCAGTAATTGCCGTCGGTTTTGTCGAGATAGCCGCGCCAGTAGTAGGCCCAGAAGCCGCCGACACCTTTGCCTAATTGAGAGTGCGCGTTCGATCCCTCCGCCAGCAAGGAAGTTACGCCGACGAAGACGAAAGAGGAGTAGTCGAAGCTGTTTTTGGTAGCGACCATGAAGGCTTCGCGCGGCGTGGGCGGCGGAGGAATGACGCCCGCGCTCACCGCGCGGTAGTTGGGCATGATGCCAAGGATGCGCTTCGGCTGCGGAGGCGGTTTGTGCTTGGCGGTGGTGTCTGCGCCGGTCTTTTGCGTGGCAGTGCCTTGGCTGGGTTGCGTCTGGCCGGAGGATTCCGATTGGCTTGGGGATTGCGACTGGCTGGAAGACTGCGAACCGGCAGCGGCCGTTTGAGGTTCAGGCGCATCGGGCAGGGCTGCGGAGGCAACAACCTCGTTTGAGGCCGGTTCCTGCGAACAAAGGTGCAGGGGCAGGCCCAGCAGGGCGACACAGGATACGACCTGTCCAGCGATCAGCCAAAAGTTGAGACGCATTCATTCACCTTTTCGGGGAAGTCGGCGTTAGCCGGCACAACCTGCCGCAACGGACAAATCGGTTCGGTGGGACGCCGCTCGGATCTACCTTGGTCTGCCGAAGCTTTGATTCGAAAGCGGTAATCCGCTTCTTAGGTTATCGACAGTTTCTCTTATTAGACGCATTTGCATGCCTGCCGGGCACAGAAACGTCCCATTCCAGGCACCCAGAACGCGCAGAAGAGCCGGCAAAAGCGTGAATTGGCCGATGATTAACGCAAATCCATGAATATGGGTGTCTTATGCCTCGAAATCGATGAACCCACGCTGGGGATCGGTGGAGATCAGCTTAACCGTAACTTTGTCGCCCACGTCGAGGCCCTTGCCGCCACGGACCAGCATTCCTTCCACGTGCGGGTCGAGCGTGCGCACGAAGGTTCCGTAGTTGTTTACGCCGGTCACGATGGCTTGGTAGCTCTGGCCGATGTGCGGATGCAGCACAACAGCCGCAATGCGCTTCTGCATTTCGCGCTCCACCTTGCGCGCTGCGTCCTCCATCTCCGTGCACCGCTGGGCGATGGCGTTGAGCGCGTCCTCGGAGTAGGGCGGCGCCGTGTGGGTGAGCTGCGCCTTGAGCAGCCGCTGCGTCACCATGTCAGGGAAGCGCCGGTTGGGCGCGGTGGAGTGGGTGTAGTCCTGGACAGCGAGGCCGAAGTGGCCGGGGGATTGTTCGTTCGGTTTGACGAGTACGTATTCGCCGGGTCCCATGAGCTTGACCACGGCCAGCGAAAGATCGGGAAAGTGATCGGGATCCTTTTGCTTTTGAGCGAGGAGAAAATCGTTGAGGGCCTTGGAGTCGGGATCGGCGGGCAGCGTCGCGCCCTTTTGCGCGGCCAGCTCCACAATGCGATCCCAGCGCTTGGGAGTGCGCACGATACGGCGAATGGAGGCCACACCCGCGTCCTGAAAGGTGCGCGCGATCACGCCATTGGCTGCCACCATGAATTCCTCGATGAGCTTCGTGGCGCGATTCTTTTCGATTGGCGCTATCCCGATAATCTCATCGGTGTGCAGCACGGGGTGAGTTTCGATGGTTTCAATATCCAGCGCGCCGTGCTGGAAGCGGCAGCCCTCCATGCGCTGCGCGGCCGTGTCCTGCAGCTTGAGCTGGCGGGCGAGATCGGCGTTGGCGGCCACCTTTGCCGGCGGATCGGCTTTGCCCTCCAGCCATGCGCCGATGCCCGGGTACGCCAATTGCGCACGGTTGTGCACCAGCGCGCGGTAGGCCTTGCCATCGGATGCGGTTCCCGCGGCGTCGACGGCGAATTCGATGACCATGGCCACGCGGTCTTGGTTCTCATTCAGCGAGGTGATGCCTTCGGAGAGTTCGGTGGGCAGCATGGGGAAGATGGTAACGCCGGTGTAGACCGAGGTCGTCTCGAACTGTGCGTGCTGGTCGATCACACAGCCCGGTTTCACGCGCGCGTCCACGTCCGCCACGCCCACCAGCACGCGGATGCGGCCGTCAGGTAATGGCTCGGCCCACTCGATTTGGTCGAGATCCTTGGAAGTGTCGTTGTCGATGGAAGACCAGAGCAAGCCGCGCAGGTCGGCAAAGCCATCCCCTGCGGGAGCGGCGGGCTGTGCCTGGATCGCGGCCAGTTCGGTCTCCGTTCCGGCAGGAAAATCAGGTTGAAATCCGTGTTCGATCATGGCGGCGTGGGCCGCGGCCACAAGATTGAAGTGATAGGGATGACTGGAATGCATGAAGGATCGTGCTCCTGAACGCGAAATGCCAGCGTAACACGCCAAGCCGCGGGAATCTGCCGGGTCCGCGGCGCCCGACGCTCACTGCGCCTGACTTATGCCCGAGGGACTTTGGACTCAGGGCAACTGGATGCCAAGGTCGGAGAGCACTTTGGGTTTGGCTTCTTCCACGGCCAGCAGGTTGTGGCACACCGAGCAGTCCTGGGGTATGGTGCTGCCATCCTTGGCCAAGTGGTTGCCGTCGTGGCAGCGGAAGCAGCCCGGATAGTCCATGTGGCCGATGTGATTCGGATGTGTTCCCCAGGTCACCTTCATGAACGGAAATACATTCTGATCGTAGAGCGTCACCAGTTCCTTGCCCGCCTGCTCGACCATAGCTGCATTTTGGGAGACCACGCCAGGATTCTGCGCGCGATAGAAGGCTTCAAGCTGCTGGGGAATCTGTACGCCGGCCTGTTCCTGGTTCGAGTACGCGCCATTCAGCAACGCCAATCCCTCCTTGTGAATCCAGGGCAGATTCGGGCTGATGGCGCCGACGGCCATGGCCTGGTCAATGGCCTCCTCGGCGGTAACGAAGGTGTGCGCGGCGCGGTTGTGGCAGTCGATGCAATCCATGACCCTGCGGTCACCCTTGGGAATGCCGCTGCCGGGCGGCAGAGAACTGTACTCGGTAAACGAGCCGTCGGCGTTCTGCCGTTCCACCCAGGGAATCGTGGTGCGCGTGGGGTCCGTGGCGATGTATTCGATGTGCCCCAGGTGGACACCATGGGTGCCCGTGTAGTGAGAGAGCGAGTCAACACCGCCGAGGTGCAGAATGAGCACCGTCTGCGTCTCGCTGTTCTGCTCGTCGTCGGCAAAGTTCGACTTGACCAACAGCTTGTCGCCGTCGAATCGCCTCGGCGAGTGGCAGGCCTCACAGGTGTAGCGCGCGGGACGCAGGCTGGTGACGGGCGAAGGAATTGGCGTGGGATAGTTGGGAATCATTTTGGGCGCGAGCGGCGCCAGAGGATGAACGGTGACTTCAATCAGTTGCTTGGTGCCGTCCACCTTGGCGGCGAAATAAGACTCGACGCCGGACCCAATGTGGCACTCGACACAGGCCACATGCGAGTGAGGGCCGATCTGGAAGGCCGTATACTCCGGCAGCATCACGTGGCACGAACGACCGCAAAACTGCGGCGAATCCATGTAAGCGGCGCCGTGATAGCTGGCCGTGGCCACCACGAGGAAGTTGACGATGGTGGCGACCAGCACGATGTCCAGGCCGTGACGGAAGATGGGATCGTTGAGATCGATTTTGGGAAATTCCGCGGGAATCTGGCCGGCTTTTTGCAGTTCCCTTCGCCGCAACAGCACACCGACCGGGATGAGCGCCAGGCCCAGCAAGAAGAGCACCGGCAGGATAAGGAAAAAGATGATGTTGAGATAAGGGTTGTTAATAGGCTGGCCAAAGATATCGGCCAGCCAATAGCCGATCATGGTAACGCCGGAAGCGGTGGTGGCGGCCCCGCCCGCCAAGCTGATGGGGTTATTGCCGAAAAACAGCGCCGGACGAAGCCAGTTCTCGCGGAATTCCTCAAATGCCGACACGTCTTCTTAGCCTCCATCAACAGCCAGCCCGCCGCAGAACGGCGGGCCGGCCCTCAACCTGCTCGGCTGATTCCAGTTCCTACTTCAAGGTCTTGAAATATTCGGCTACGGCCTTCACCTGCGCATCGCTCAATCCGGCAATGGGCTTCATCTTGCCATGCCCGCTCTTCACCGTGGCCTCGACCTGCGCCACCGTCAGGGCTTTCATGACAGGATCGGAAACCGGCTTGATGCCCAGCATCTTGGCCATTCCAGCGCTGGGAGTGCCGGTCGGCCCATGGCACATGGCGCACTTGGACTTGAAGATCGCCGCGCCGTCGTCGGCGAAGCTCATGGCGCCAGCCAGCAGCAACGCCGCGGCCAGCGTGATATGGGAACGAATCATCTTAGTCATGGCGAATCTCCTTGGTTGTTTGGGGGCCCTTACGCCCAATCCTGCGCAAGCCGCGTGGTGATGGTCGACGCTGCCGGCCAGCGCTCCTGGCCGCTTGTACCGCACTAAGAATAGTAACAGCAACCAACTGACGCAAACCGGCGTGATCGAGGCTTCAAGACCGGCGACCGCGCCGCTTTGTTCGTGCTCTCATATTTCCTGCTTCACGAACCTCTGCTCTTATTTGGCGAAGGTGCGGAAGTAGGCTACCGAGTCCTTGATCTGCGCGTCGGTAAGCTTGCCCTTGAATGCGGGCATTTTGCCCTTGCCGTTGGTTGTAACCGCAATCATTTGCGCCTCGGTCTGCGACTTGACTGCCGGATCGCTTGCGGGCTTGACGCCCATCATCTTCGCGATGCCAGGGTTCGGCGTTCCCTCGGCTCCGTGACAGCTTTGGCACTTTGCCTTGTAGATCGCTTCGCCTGAAGACTGGGCAAAGCCCACCGCGCCGGCCATCAGAACAACCGCTGCCAGCGCAACTGCAAATTGAATCGTCTTGCTCATGTTGCGACTCCTGTGTTTCTGTCCCGGCCAGTCTGCGCGTGGCAATCGCTGCCGCGTGCGGCTCTTTCCAGGAGGTTACTTACCGCGGTTGAACCCGAAAGACTTTTTCTTGTCCTTCAGCAGCCCCACCCCTTCGTTGACAGAAGCGGTAGTCAAACAAAGCTCTTCTTGCCGGCTCGTCCCGGCGCCGGGCGCCGGGGCAGCGGCGGTTAGAACTGATAATGCACTCCCAAAACCAGGTTGCTGGCGTGGAAGTTGCGCAGCGCGGTGAACCCGTAGACCGGGGTGCCCGCGGACATCGCGGTATTCGGCACAGAGCTGCAAGCTACGACCGGCGCGGCGCCGGTGGTGCCTACCGCAAGGGCGGGGTTGTCGTTACAATACTGGGCGCCGGAAGGGCCACCCTCGCCGTAACTGAAGAAGTTGTAATCGGCCTTCCAGATCAGTCCAGGATGCGACTCCCAGGAGAGGTTCAGGTAAGGAGACTGATAGGTGGACACCAGCGAACCATTGACGTCGCCGGCATCGGTGAAGAACCGGCTGCCATTGACGGAGCTGACGCGATAGCCAAGGTTGGACTTGACCGTCTTGGTAGGCGCAAACATGAAGGCAGCCGATACGAACTGCGAGGGAGCGCTTTCGAAATCCCTGGCTGGCCCGAAGAGGACGGTAGTCGATCCATGGGCGCTTGCCACGGCGCCGCAAAGGGTTCCGCTCTGGATTGCAGCGGCAGGCGCGACGGTGTGGCCCGGCATGACGCTGGCCGCGCCCTGGAAGCAGACGTTGTCCGCCATGTACACATCGCTATAGGAGTAGTTGAGATCGAGCCCGTAGCGATCGTTCGGGAACAGCTCGGAGCCGAAGCTCACCGACCGGGAGTGATCGACATGATCGAGCGGGCCATAGTAGGCCGTGGTGTTGCCCGGGAAGTTCTGGTTGTTGTTGGTGTTGTTATGGCGCTCGAGGTCATTGAAGACGCCGGAGACGGTGGCCCAGGACTTCGGCCGGTAGATGGTATGCACCCTGTAGTGCAGGAGCTTCCGGAATCCCATCGGAGTGAAGGCGTTGTCGTTGTACATGGCCTCGACGCTCCCGTTGAGGTTCCAGTTTTCTGTTGGACGCAGGGCGGCGTTGAGGATTCCACCGTTTTCGTGAATGGTCACCTCGCCTGAATTCGTATTGTTGGCCGGAATCGGAATATTGTGCGGTGAGGTTCCCTGGCCTTCGGAGATCAGATGATCCTGGTTGCGGTAGGTGAGCGAAAAAGTGCTGCGCGGCGTCGCGTCCCAGCTCACCGTGAAGTTGTTGGTGGTGAACCGCTGGCCGAAGTAGGCGGGCAGCGGCGATCCGATCCCGGGGCTACCCGAAAAGGGCGCCGAGCCGGTGGTCACGGTCGTAGAGGTCGTTCCCGTATAGTTGATGGTTTCCTCGCCTGCCGTCGTGGGCACCGTTACGGTGGTCCCGCTGGTGAACACGGCCGTTCCCGGCTGGCGAACGTTGGAGTAATTCACCTGGTCCTCGAGGCTGACCGTCTTCGACACTTGCCAGATGATGCCGAAATCAAAGGCCATCACCTCACGTTTCGCGGTGGCATTGGCCGCATAGTCGAGCTCGCGGCTGGCTTTGTCCAGGCCATGGAAGCTCTCGTAATAGTTGGGCAGGTTCATGTTCGCGTTGGTGTAGCGGACATCGCCGTTCATCGAGACATTCTTGATGCTCGAGCTCTGCAGCCGGAAGATCTCGCTAGGGAAAATGACGCGCGTGGGCTGGTACCGGACATAGCTGCTGATGACGTTGCACGCCGGATCGATAATCGGCAATCCGCCCGGATTAGCATAAAGTATCTTGGTCGAACTGATCATGCTGCTGCTGTTGCAGACGCCGCTGGGGGTAAATGCGCCCGTGCTGCTGCTGTAGCCATACGGATAAAAGTTCTGGTAGCTCGCCAGCAGGGCGACCTTGGTTCCATCCAACTCCTGTACGGTGAAGTACTGGGGAGCCATGTTGAAGTAGGAGTCGCCCTTGTAGTGGTCGATCTGCTCCTCATAGGTCAGCTTGGTGCCCTGCACCGGCTTCCAGTCGATCGCGCCCGTAAAATCGTCGGTACTGTTGCGCTGGTACTCCTGAAGCAGGACTTCGGATCCTGCCACCGAATTGCCGCTCGGGGTCAGGCTTGGCCCCTGGAAGATGTTCTGCGAATACGCGAAGCGGAACGTCACTTTCGACAACGGAAGCACGGTCAGGTTGGTGCCCGTCATGTGGCGCACGGTGTTATACAGGAACGGCGATTGCATCACCTGCGGCCAGGCATACGGAGTCGTCGACCCGCTGATGGGAGTCGAATACCCGGTGGGGATACCCGGGTTGCCCAGCAGATCGTAGTCGAAGTACTGCCGGTCGCGGCGGAACGTCCCAGAAAACTCATAGTACTTACTCTTTGAGAAGTCCAGCGTGGCGATGTTGTCGGGATCGCCGCCGAAGCCGCTGGCAAAAACCCGCAAATCGTCGAGCGGAGCCTTCTTCGTGCCTGGCAGGGCATGCAGATCGAAGGTTTCGCCAAGAACGCGCGGCCCCGATTGCAGGTTCACCATGGTGTCGTACATGGCGCTGCTGCCCGAGATGCCGGTCATGCGCCCGCCGACATCGATGGACTCATGGACCGAATATCCGTTGGGCACGCTCATCTGCGCTTCGGGCGCCGATGCCGGGACGGCCGGATTTTGGGCCACGGCGATGCACGCCGCCGCCAGGAACATGGCCACCAGCATCCCCAGGAACATTGCCAACGATGGCTGTTGATTAAGAAGCCGAGAAAGCCAGCTTAAGTTCTTCATATGAAGCCTCACTTGAATAAAACTCGTTGCCGACATCGAGCCTTTGAAACCCCGTGCAAAACTGTTGTGGGAGCCGCGCCGCGCCGATGCGAAGATCGCGCGAAGCGCGGCTCCATCACTCCTATCTGAGAAACGCCGAATTGATGTTCGAGCCATGAATGTAGGTATGGCAGCTCGTGCACGGCACGCTATCCGACGATCCCTGTCCTTGACCATGAACCGTGCCGGCAGCTACCGCGCTATGGCACTGGTTGCACAGCACGTTGACGTTCGGCATGTTCAGCATCCGGGCGTTCTCGGAACCGTGGGGCGAATGGCATGCCAGGCAGCCTTCCGCCTTGACCGGGGCGTGCTCGTAGACAAAAGGCCCACGCACGTCCGTGTGGCACTTGGTGCAGATCATGTTTTGATCGACCGTCGCTCTGAGGTTGTTGGGCTGGAACGTGCCGTGAACGTCGTGACAGTCAGTGCACTTAACCACACCCTCGTTGACCGGGTGGTGGAACGGCATATCGAAGTTGGGCTTCACATCGCCATGGCACTGGAAGCAGAGCGTCGGCTGCGGAGCCTTGAGCAACGTCTCTGCCTTGCTGCCGTGGATGCTGTGGCAACTGATGCAGCTCAGGCCCGCCTTCGCGTGCGGCGAGCGCAGGAAGTCAGGATGCGCGCCGGCATGGCACGTGAGGCACTTGGCGCTCACGTCTTTAGCCGAGGCCTTGGCGGGGTCGAAAATCTTGGTCACGTCGCCGCCGCCGGCTACGTGCTCGCTGCCCGCCCCGTGGCAGTTTTCGCAGGTCACGCCATTGGCGTTCCCGGGCATCAACGCCATCTTGGTGTGAGGATTGGCGGCAAAACTCTTTGACACCTCTTCGTGGCAGGTGGCGCAGGTGTCGGCGCCTACGAACTCGGCATGTCCGGCTGGCGTGGCCGGCGCGTCCTGAGCCTTGGCTCCCGCCGGCGGAGCAGCCAGCGCCGTTGCGCACATCATGCCGGCGCCCAGCAGTAACATCCCAAATACTCGCAGCCCCGGCCGTTTCCCGGGAACCGCACCGATCGGCAATCGCGTTACCGGCCTATCTTCTGTATGCATGAAAATACCGCCTTGAAAAGAACTTGCTTGCACTACCTGAAACCTACCTTAGCAGCCATTTCGCGCCGAATGCGGTCGATCCTCCATATATGTGATCGCGAGCACTGTTACAACCGGTTTCAGACACAGTTCCGTGTGGAGCATCACCACATCCACGAGAGATTACAGTTTTGTTGTGTGTAAGGGCGGTGACATCCATCACACACTCATAGGCGTTGGATCACCAATCCCAAAACTATGGTCTCAAAGAGCTTGTGGGTTTCGTGTCTCAAAGGGCACACCCCCGCTCCTCACACCCCAAAATCACGCCATAGACGTGAGGCCCATCACATCCAAAGCCCCCAACCCTCAAGCAAACTTTTGGGTGGGTGCCTCTGTTCGTGGAAGACGGACGGGCATTTCGGCCTCAACCACGGGTCGCGCAAGGCAGGAATACGGCTCAGGAAGAGGCTGGGGCGACGGACCGCATCGATATCGAGCGGGGCAAGACGATGGCGGACACACAGATTTCGATGGAGGAACAGACGCGACCGAGGCACGTGAGCCGTACCCCGCCCTTGGGCTGCGCGGCCTGTGCCAATCGTCGTCCCGGTTGGTTTTGTTCGCTCGGCAGCGCCGTCTTAGCCGATCTCGAGCTCGCCACCAGCACCATCTCGTTGCCCTCCCAGGCATCGCTCTTCGCTGAGGGCGAAGACGCCCGCTGCCTCTACCTCATCTGCAGCGGTTACCTCAAGCTGACCGCGGGCCGGTCAGAGGACCGGCACATGATTGTCCGAGTTGCCGGCCCCGGTTCCATGCTCGGCCTGTACGCGGTGCTCTCGCACGGAGTGTACGAAGTGTCGGCGGAATCGTTAACCCCCGCCCAACTGCGCCCCGTTGAGCGCGAGCGGTTCCTCAACTTCCTGCGCAGCCACAAGGAAGCACAACTGCGCGCGGTGCAGTGCATTTGCCAGGAGTACCGTTTTGCGTTGCAGGATGCATGCCGTATCGCGCTGGCTGAAACCGTGGCCGCGCGCCTGGCGCGCCTGCTCCTGGAACTCGCGCACCAAATCGGCGAGCACACGGACGGCGGCGAATACCGTTTCCCCCTGCTGCTTACCCATGAGGAGATGGCCTCGATGACCTGCACCACCCGCGAGACTGTCACCCGTACTCTCGGCCAGTTCCGCAAAGAAGGCTGGATTTCGATCGAAGACTCCAACGTCACCATTTATCACCCTGGCCGGCTCCAAGGCCTTCTTTAGATCCCGCGAAAGGCCCGAAGAGGCCCAACGGTTTTTCGCCCCCTACGGCCCGGTGGCGGAGTTCTACGAGCTATGATGCTTGTTAGGGACTTCCGACCCGAGCGCTCGCTTTCCCGGTTGGAGTTCGAACCGCGTATGAATCGCTTTCTTTTCTCCTTCCTTGCTGTAGTTCTCGTATGCTGCGCCGCAGCCGCCCAGAATCTCTCCTCCGATCCGGCAACGGGCGCTGCTTCGGCTGACGCTCAGCCGGGCGTGACCGAAACCGTCAGCCCCGAAATCGTTCAATTCCAGAAGATTGAGGACAGTTGGTCCGACGCCGTGAACCGGCACGACCAATACGGCCTGGAGCTGGTGCTTTCGCCGTTGTTTGTCGACGTTTCAGCCAGCGGCGACGTGACCACCCGTAACCAGCAGGTGGCGCAGGTGCTGAGCGGCGAGGACAAGACGCTTTATCTCACGCAGAAGGTCGTCACCGTGCGCATGCTGGGCGATATCGCCGTGGCCAACGGCACCTACACGTTGCATCACAAGGTCGGTTCCAGCCAGGTAGACGAAAAAGGCGTCTTTACGCACGTCTACGAGCGTGTGCACGGCGGCTGGCTGTGCATCAACTCACAGCGTACCGTGCTGCGGCAGGATGCAAGCACGAAGAAGAAGGAGTCGTCGCCCGAAACGCCCTTCCACCTCCCCAACCCGTTCTCCAGGGGCGACAAAGGGCCGCAGTAGGGCCAGGGAATCCGAGGCCGTCCGTATCGTATACAAGTAATGCTCTATTGAAAGATCGTGTACCGCCGGCAACTTTAGTCTTGATTCGCCCACCCGCAGCGGCCAATCTCAATTTAGGAATCGGTGCCAATAGGAGTGTCCAAGGTTATGCCGGGAACTCGATCGGACTTGCTGTGCTGCGCTCCAGAAGTCCCAACTTTCGAACAATTCAATCCCAGTGCCACGATTCCTTTTGGGGTATCCACCGAGCACGTATTCCACGCCATGCTGGATTTCACGGGTTTCCTGCGAACAATCGACACAGAGCTTGTCCGTAAAGACATGGTGCGGTTGGAAGATATGCTGATGCCCGCCAACTTTAGCAGTATGGTGGGAGAATTCATCGTTAGCAACCTTCCACGACATTGCCCAACAATTGCAAAGAACACTTATCATAACGGACACCCCGACCTGCTTCCGGCAGGTACGTATCCAGGTAATGCTGCGCAACATGCGGGATCAGACGGCATTGAGGTGAAAGCATCGCGGTACCTTCGAGGATGGCAAGGGCATAATGCGGAAGACGTTCTGGTTGATGGTTTTTGCATTTGACAGTGGGCGTCCCGCGGACTTGCGCGCAGGGAAGGAAAGAAGACCCTTTCGGTTCCTGGGAGTATATGGCGCAATGCTGACGAGAGCAGATTGGAAGTTCGCTGGGCGGAATCCGAAAAGCAGGAGGACAATCACTGCGACGGTATTGCCATCCGGCTTCGAGAAAATGGCAAAGAACTGGATCTTCCGCGCACCGGAGTTAGCGACCGAAGCCCAAGCCTAGTTGATCGCGCTCCACTGGAATATGGGACAGGGGTCTGATCGCTTCGGACGCAATCCGATAATAGGACTCGTATTTCTCAACCCCTACGCTCCTGTATCCAATCGCTTCAGCAGCAGCTATCGTGGAGCCGGACCCCATAAAGGGATCGCACACCAAGCCCTCCCCTAACGGCAAAATCGTCCATACCAGCTCCCTTAGTAACGCCTGCGGTTTCAGGCTTGGATGGGGTGCGATCTCGCGTTCAGCTTTCGGGGTCCGTCCGATGTCGAGAATATCGGAAAAGGGTAATCCTTCCTGCAGGCGGCGCAAACCTCCTGTTCCAAACCTTCGCAAGCACTCGCCGACTGTCATGCCAGGGGGTAGCGGCTTGCGAAAAATGCCCCAAGGCTCGTAGGCGCCTCGAGGAAGAGAGCAAACTCCCGGAAACTCCTCCTCGGCATTTTTGGGTCGGTCTCCGCCACGCAATGTTCGGACAATCCGGATGATTTGCCCTCGAAATTCCAATCCACCCTCGACTAAGGCACCATAGACTAACTGAGCAAGGAACGCATTGCAGGCGAGAATGACATGTCCACCTGGGACCAAGGCATGAGCGGCCGCTTTGGCCCATTCAGCGAAAAACCTGCATAGTTGTCTGCGCTCTCGCTCGTTTAACGCCGTGAATCGGGGAAGTGGCTGCCGATTCGAGCCGTCGAAGGAAGGCGGAATTCGCCAGATGCCACCATTCCCATTTGCTCTTTTCTCAATTTGATCGAATTCGTATTCTTTTACGCCATAGGGTGGATCAGTAACGATTCCATGGATCGAACTTGACGGAACACGGCCCAACCATTCCAGGCAATCGGCATGAAGGATCGTCGCCTTGCCAATTTTGACGTGAGTGTAGTCCAGCGCCAACTTGCCGGTTTCGGTCACTACTAAGCTCATTGACCTCATCCTAGCCCACCCAAAACCTTATTGGAAGCAGCCACAAGTCTGATTGCTGCGTGCCGGTCTATTTTGGGAACCAGTCCAAATTTACAGCGCCGCCAGCGCCTCGGCCTGGTTGGGGAACAGGCGTGCGTATTTGGTGATGCCAACCATGGTGAAGACCTTGGTAAAGTGCGCCGAGAGGCCGAAGGCACACACCGTCTGTCCTGCATGAGTGGCTTGGATGAGCAGTTGGATCACCAGCGCAATGCCGCTTGAATTGATGTAGTCCACGCGCGTGAAGTCCAACAGGATGAGCTTCGTTGTTTCCCTGGGCAGCGCCTCGTATGCGCCCAGGACCGCGTCCTTCGAGGTGCTGGCGATATCGCCCTCAAACCGCAGGACGGCTACCGGATAACCGGAGGGGGACTTGAGCTGGTCAATACGCGACTTGGTTTCGCTCTGCACTTGTCGATTGCCTCCACTTTCCCTCTGGGCTGCAAGTCTCCGCTATCCCTCGTCCTTGTCCAGCCGGATCACCAGACGGACATAGCTGCTATTCCCGTCCGAACCGGCCACCCACTCCGCCTCGTCCACCAGCGCCTGGATGAGAAACATCCCCATGCCGCGCGGGCCTTCCTCGCCGTGCATCTTGCGGTCGATGTCGGGCTTGGCGGGCCGCGTCTTGATGCCCGTGCCGTCGTCGATCACTTTCACTTCCAGCGCGTCTGTGCCGGCGCGCAGCACCACGCCCACCGACAGCTTTTCGTTCAACCGGTTGCCGTGCTCGATGGCGTTGATGCAGGCTTCGGCCACCGCCGTCTTAAGGTCCTCGATACGATCTTCGGGGAAGCCCATCAGCTTGGCCACCGCCGACGCCGTGCTCATGGCCACCTTTTCATAGCCCATCCTGGTGGGCAGACGGACCTCGACGGTGGTGGTTTTCGGCTCGCTCATTCCGGCATCTCCGGCGAATCCGCGGCGCGGCACAGCGCCAATGCGGTCATGTCGTCTGCTTGCGGGCCGCCCTCGGCGAAAGCCTCGATGGCTGCCCACAGTGCATCGAGAATACCATCGGCCTTCCGCCCCGGAAACGCCGAAAATTCATTCAAAAGCCTTTCCGGACCAAACTCCTCATCTCCCCTGAAGACCTCGGTCAGCCCGTCCGTGTAGAAGAGCAGGCGCGCTCCAGGCGCGAAGCCGCGCCGTTCGCCGGCATAGCGCATGCCGGGAAAAAGGCCCAACGGAGTACCGGCCGCTTCAAACTGGTGCGGCGATGCGCCCGGCTCGACAAGGAACCCCGGATTATGGCCCGCATTCACCACCTCGATCTCGCTCGCCTCGGGATGCAGCCGGAGAAAGATCGCCGTGACGTAGCGGCGGCGCGCCTCTTCGCCTTCCTTCCAGTGGTGCTGGTTCATGCGCGTGGCCAGCTCGTCGAGCGGCATTCCCGTAGCCGCCATGCCGCGAAACGCCGCACGAAAGCTCGTGGACATGATGGCCGAGGCCAGCCCTTTGCCGGCCACGTCGGCCACGGCCATCAGCAGGCTGCCGTCGGGTTGCTCCACGATATCGAGATAATCCCCGCCCACTTCGTAACAGGTATCGGAGCGGAAGGCCACCGAGTAGCCCGGAATCGAGGGCAGCGCCTGCGGCAGCAGCGAGCGCTGAATCCTCCGCGCCGCGTCCAGGTCCTGCTGCACGCGCGCGTACTCCACATTGCGCTTGTGGTTGCGCGCGTTCTCCAGCGCTACGGCGGCCTGCAAGGCAAGGCCCTCGAGAAAATCGGCTTCGGAGAGCGTCAACTCGCGCCCGCCCGGAGACGCGACCGCCAAATCGGTCATCTTCCGGCCGTCGCGGTCGGCCAGCGGATAGATGAGCAATGGCTCGTCCGCGCCCGCCCCGCTGGCGCCGTCCTCCGGCATCTCGCCATACGCCAGGCCGGCGCCGGGAAAAGCCGCACCGGCCATCTCCAGCTCGCGCACCACGATGCGCAGCACCTGCTCCAGCACTTCTTCTTCGCGGATGGTGGAGTGCACCTGGCGCGAGGCCTCAAGCAGCGCCTGCAGCCGCGCCACCTGCTGCTGCAATTCGATCGTCTCGCCGCCCGCCGCCAGTTGAGCGTCCAGCGCCATTGCGACCCCCGTGGAATCTCACTGTAGCATGGCGGGGAGGGCGGCTGCGCGAAGACGCGGCGGCCCTCTCTTACTTTCGCTTCACGAGCAATAATTGGCTAAACCGGGTGACCTGTCCCGCGCTGGATCGCATCGATCTGATTTCCTGTATTGGCAAAGATTGCTAATGATGGTACGATGGCTTTGCGTTCTTTCCTGAACGGGAGGAACGAAAATGCCATGCCCACACGCAACGTCAATTTGACCCCGGAACTCGACAGCTTTGTTCTGAAGCGGGTAGAAAGCGGGCGTTTTGAGAACGCCAGCGAGGTAGTGCGCACCGCGCTGCGCACGCTGGAGCGCGAAGAGCGGCTCTACGAGGCAAAACTGGCGGCGCTGCGCGCGGCCATCGACGAGGGGGATGCGAGCGGCGTGGTGAAGGGCAATGTCTTCACGCAAGTGCGCACGGCGCTCAAGCTGGGCAAGAATCCCGGCCGGTGATGGCCACGGTACGTTTTTCGGGCAGGGCGAAGGCCGATTTGTTGAACATTGGCGCGTACACGTTGCGCACCTGGAGTGAAGCACAGACAGGACGGTATCTCGACGGCTTGGAGCGATGCTTAAAGGTGCTTGCACGCAATTCGGGCATTGGCCGGGCCTGCGATTGGATCCGCCCCGGCTTGCATCGTTTTGAGCACGGTCGGCACGTCGTGTTCTACCGGCGGACGAAGGGAGGTATTACGGTCGTCCGTGTCCTTCACCAGCGCATGCTGCCGGACAGTCAGGCGTTTGAAGACGAAATGCCTGAAGCGTGAAAGAATCCGCGCCAATGCCCGACGCCCTTTAGAAGATCCTCATGGCTCTCAGCTTGCCAGTTCCATTGCTTTGAGCGACTCAGCATACGGCGCACGCAGCACTCCGCGCTCGGTGATGATGGCGGTGATGTATTTCGCCGGGGTGACGTCGAAGGCAGGATTGCAGATGCTCACTCCGTCGGGCGTGATCTGCTTGCCGGCGAAGTGTGTGACTTCCCTGGCCGGGCGTTCTTCAATCGGGATCGACTCGCCGGTCGCTGTGGCGAGGTCGATGGTAGACCACGGCGCGGCCACGTAAAACGGGATGCCGTGCTCGCGCGCCAGGATGGCGACGTTGTAGGTTCCGATCTTGTTGGCGGTATCGCCGTTGGCGGCGATGCGATCCGCGCCCACGACCACCGCCTGAATCTTTCCCTGCCGCATCAGGCTGGCAGCCATGTTATCGCAGATCACCGTGGTGGGAATGTGGTCGGCCATCAGCTCCCACGCCGTAAGCCGCGCGCCCTGCAAAAACGGCCGCGTCTCGTCGGCATACACATGGATGCGCTTGCCCCGCTCCACCGCCGCGCGGATCACCCCCAGCGCCATCCCGTATCCACAGGAGGCTAGCGCTCCGGCGTTGCAGTGCGTCAGAACGCCGCCCGCATCGGGCAGCATCTCCGCGCCGAATGCGCCCATTGCCTTGCACGCGGCGATGTCTTCGTCATACATCGCGTGCGCCTCGGCCAGAATCCTCTCCTGGATTTGGACAAGGGTTGCGCCGGAGGCCAGCAACCGGGCAAAAAGCGCCTTCATGCGGTCAATGGCCCAGAAAAGGTTGACCGCCGTGGGCCGCGTCGCGGCCAGCCGCGCGCAGATCGTTTCGAACTCCGGCGCAAACTCGTTGGACGTGGCCGCTTTGGTTTTTAATACGCCCAGAGCGACGCCGTAGGCCGCCGAAACGCCGATCGCCGGAGCGCCGCGCACCACCATGGTGACGATGACTTCAGCCACCTCTTCGTAGCTTGTGGCGAGCACATAGCTTTCTTCGAGCGGGAGCCTGGTCTGGTCGATGAAGCGGACGCCTTCCGGGGTCCATGTGAGGGTGGGAATCATGCACTTCCAGTGTAAATGGGCACTGCGTGCAGCAGCCTTTTGGACTGGCTTTTCTGGCAGGAGTAGCTGAAAACCTTTTCATTTTCCGCTGGACTCAGGCTGCCACGCAACGTAAAGTGGTTGCGAACCATTCCAGCTGATTTTTTGCATCCGGCGAAGGAAGAACTTTTTATGGCTACACGCTCCAATCCCGCGGCCGCGTCCGGCGCGCCCAATTACACGGGGCCGTTCATTACGGTCGCTATTCTCTTTGGCATCTTCGGGTTCCTGACCAGCATGAATAACGTGCTGGTGGCCAAACTGGAGGCGGTCTTCCGGCTGGAGCACGGGCCGGCCATGCTGGCCACAGCGGCATGGTTCTTTGCCTATCTCGTCTTTTCAGTGCCCTCCGCCAAAGTGATTGAAGCCGTGGGCTACAAGCGCACCATGGTGATCTCGCTTTTCGTCATGGTGGCGGGCGCTCTGCTTTTCGTTCCGGCGGCCAACCGGGTCAGCTTCCCTTTGACGCTTTTCGCCATCTTCGTGCTCGCGTCAGGCGTCTGCGGGCTGCAGACCGCGGCCAATCCATACGTCTCGATCCTCGGCCCCGAGCACAGCGCCCCCGCTCGGCTCACGTTGGCGCAGGCTGTCAACTCCATCGGCTCCCTCGCGGGTCCTTTGGTGGCGGGCCGCTTCATCCTCTCCGATCTCAGCAAGACCGGCAACTCCGCTGCCACCGCGCATATGCTGCAAGGGCCCTACATCGCGATTGCCGTAGCATTGCTGCTGCTGGGCTTCGCGGTGATGCGGATGCACCTGCCGGCCATCGCCATGACGCGCGAGTTCCGTCCCCCTGCCGGCGGCGGCCCGGTGCTCGAGCGCAACATCTGGACCTTCCCTCACACGGTGCTCGGCATGGTGGGTATCTTCTTCTATGTCGGGGTGGAGATTTCGCTGGTCTCGATCACGATTCAGTTCTGTCTCGGGCAGGGCATGTCGAAAGTGGAGACGGCCAGCCTGATGGTCAGCCTGTTTTACCTGGGCATGATGGCCGGCCGTTTGCTCGGCAGCGCCATCATGGTCTGGATCAAGGCGGGCAAACTGCTCGTCTTTCTGGGTCTCTGCGGCGTGGCCTTGCTGTGCGCCGCGATGACCGCGCATGGAACGGTCGCCATCGCATGCCTTGTGCTTACCGGGCTTGCCTGCTCCATCATGTATCCAACCATCTTCGCGCTGGGCGTGGCGGAGTTGGGGCCACTCACCAGCAAAGGCTCGGGCGTGCTCACCATCGGCAACGTCGGCGGAGCCATCATTCCGCCTCTGTTTGGCCTGCTGGCCGACAAGACAAGCATTCAGCACGCCTTCATCATTCCCATCATCGGATATCTCTTCGTGGCCTACTACGGCCTGTGGGGGCACAAGCCCTCGCGCAAGGCAGCGGCGTAGGCGGCGCTCAGCACCATTCGGTCAAGCCCTCCGGCACACGCCGGAGGGCCTGTTTTCGGGACGCCATCGACGCGGAAGAACCCTGAGAAACCCCTGCAAACATTGCTGGTTCTGCATGCCGGACCGCGTTCACCGTGTTTCAAAGCGGCACAAACTCGTGCATCGCATCGGAACAACCATTGCCGCGCATTACGACAGCCTTTGCCGGAAAGCGCAACACTCTGAATCGCGCTGCAACATCGGCGGCCGCAATCCAACTTAAAAAATATGACTAAAGTTATTTCGGCCTGGACCGATGAATGGGGTGGATGCAAACAGGCCCATCCGGAAGGAACGGCGGCTTTGGCTAGACAAGCGAAGCGCAGGCGGATTGGAGGGCAGCAAGGCATCCGAGAAGGAGTTGATTCCCATGGCCCTCGGTGTTTTGAACAATCTGTCGGCAATCTATGCTGAGAACAACCTCAACAACACGAACGCCAGCCTGCAAACGGTGCTGCAGCAGTTGTCGTCGGGGTCGCGCATCAACTCCGGTGCGGACGATGCGGCCGGACTTTCTCTGGTGAACGGCCTGGCGGCGAACTCGGCGGCGCTCAAGCAGTCCGGGACCAACGCCACGGAGGGCGTGGGTCTGTTGCAAGTAGCCGACGGCGCGCTTTCCCAAGTGACAAGCCTGTTGAATCGCGCCATCACGCTGGCCACCGAAGCCTCAAACGGCACGCTCAACAGCTCGCAGGAAGCTGCGGCGAACCAGGAATATCAGTCGATCCTCTCCGAGATCAACAACATCGGATCGACGACGACATACAACCAGGTCCAGGTCTTCACCGGCTCGCAGGCGGGCGTGTCCATCTATACGGGCGATTCGTCCTCGGCTGGTTCTTCAATCGACAGCCTGTTCTTTGCCAAGCTCACATCGGCCAGCGTGGGAGATGCCGGCGGTTCAGTGGAACAGAGCAACACCGGCAAGTTCATCGATCTCTCAACCGACGCGGCCGGACCGGTCCTGAACAAGGCCGCGTCGCAAAGCGATGCCATCGCCGGCAGCCTGATCTTTACCATCACCAACCCCGACGGGACCACCAGCACCCTCACGACCTCAGCGACCACGGTGAGCGGCCTGATCGCTGAGATCAACAAGGACGGCATTGCCGGCGTGACGGCCAGCTTTACCACGGCAGCCGCGGTGGGTGACGTCGCTGTGGCCGGCGGCGATACCGGCATCCTGATCACCAACACAAACAGCAACGTCACCGTCGCCTATTCCGTGGCCGCCGCGGGACCGCCGGCAACCGTTGCCTTCGAGGACACGGCCACAACCGAAACTCCGGCGGCATTCTTCACCAGCAACGATGCCACAACAACCATCAACTACGTGCCTGCGGGCGGGGGCGACCAGACGGCGAACCTGTCGAATACCAACCTGACCACGCAGGGCAACGCGCAGAATGCGGAGTCGGTGCTCAATGAGGCGATCACGTATATGGCCGCGCAGGATGGGTATATCGGCGCGCAAATCAACACGCTCACCGCGATCAACCAGGTGATGAGCACGCAGCAGGAGAACGTGGTGTCGGCGCAGAACGCGCTTCAGGCAACCGATTACGCCGCGGCCACCTCGAACATGTCGAAGTACGAGATTCTGAGCCAGACCGGCATCTCGGCGCTGGCGCAAGCCAACAGCGTGCAGCAGGAAGTGCTGAAGCTGTTGCAGTAAGAGATTGAGGTTTAGCAAGACTGCAGTACCTTCAAGAAAACCCAGGGACAGGGCGGCGGCAAGGCGCGAGCTTTGCCGCCCTTTTTTTGAAGCATAGACGTCGCGGTTCTTGAAGAACTACGCGTCGATATCGAGCCTTCAGAGAAAGGGATTCCGAACCTGGAGGCCTCCGAACCGCTGGCCGTGCTGGAGATCCTCGGAAAAAAGGATCCCGCACCGAGCCTGGATCGCTGCGGAGACGATCAATGAGTCGTACCAGGAGAGCCCGCTTTGGGCTTGCAGAACCAATGCCTCCGCATAGAGAACCTGCGACGAATGCACGGCAAGCAGCGGGCGAAACACCGCGATCAGGTATTGCCCGGCGTCCGCCGGCTGCATGGGTTGGGAGAATCGTCTCAGTGCGACGTTGAAGAACTCCTGCACGACCTGATAGCTGATGACTCCCTTTTGCGTCGTCAGCGCATCGCGGATGAGTTGCGTGGCTTTCCGGGCCTTCGCGGGTGCGCTTCGATCGAACGAGTAGACGAAAATATTCGTATCGAGGAAGAATCTATCGCTCATTCAATTCTTCCCTGCTGAAGCGGCGGCCGGCATCGACGTGTTGCAAGCGCATCATCAGAGCATCGAATCCCTGGGCGTCTCCCGCGCTTTGGGTAAACTGCGCTAGCCACTCCCGGAATGCCTCGTTCAGTGTTCTGCGCTGCTCCCGCGCGATCAGGCGTGCCCGCTCGATCAAGTCCTCGTCGGCGCTTAAGGTGATATTCTTCATACGAGAATAGTGTACACTATTTTCGTGTAAATTGCACCAATTCACCGCACCGGTACTCGCTTCTTCGCCGCTCTTATCCGTCGCAAGTCTAGGAAATAAAGGTCTTAGTAGACGCCCAGGAAACAGTTGGCGGCTGCCTTCACCACTCTCCGGTCATGAGGTACTCATTGATCGCCTTCGCCGCTTTTCGCCCCGCGCCCATGGCCAGGATCACCGTCGCCCCGCCGGTCACAATGTCGCCGCCGGCAAAGACGCCCCGCTTACTCGTCCGCATGGTTTCGGGATCGGCCACGATGTAGTTCTTCGCATTCGTCTTCAGATCGGGCGCCGAGCTCTGGACGGTAGGATTGGCGTTCGTGCCCACGCCGATGATGGCCACGTTGGCCGGCAGAACGAACTCCGACCCAGCGATCGGCGCCGGACGGCGGCGCCCGTCGGCATCGGGCTCGCCCAGTTCCATGCGCACGCAGCGCGCCCCGGTCAGCCAGCCGTCCGCATCGCCCAGGAACTCCACCGGATTGGTCAACATGCGGAATTCGATACCCTCCTCGCGTGCATGACCCACTTCTTCGGCGCGGGCGGGCATCTCGGCTTCCGACCTCCGGTAAACCAATGTGGCCGTCTTCGCGCCCAGCCGCCGCGCCGTGCGCACCGCGTCCATGGCCGTGTTGCCGCCGCCCACCACGATCACATCGCGATCGCGGCAGTCGTAGATCGGCTCGTCGAATTCCGGAAATTTATAGGCGCGCATCAGGTTGGTGCGGGTGAGGAACTCGTTGGCCGAGTACACGCCGTTCAGGTGCTCGCCCGGCACGCCAAGAAAGACCGGCAGCCCCGCGCCGGTGGCCACAAAGATCGCGTCGTAGCCTTCCACGCGCATCAGCTCGTCGAGCGTCACGCTCTTGCCCACAACGACATTGGTCTCGAACTCCACGCCCATACGGCGCAGGTTGTCCACTTCTTCCTTCACGATCGCTTTTGGCAGCCGGAACTCCGGGATGCCGTAGACCAGCACGCCGCCCAGCTCGTGCAGCGCCTCAAAGACGCGCACGCTATGGCCCTTCTGGACCAGGTCGCCCGCCGCCGACAGCCCCGCCGGGCCGCTGCCCACGATGGCCACGCTTTTGCCCGTGGGCGGCGCGATGGCCGGCAATCCAAGCTGCCCGTTCTCGCGCTCGTAGTCGGCGATGAACCGCTCCAGGTTGCCGATCGCCACCGGCTGGCCCTTCTTGCCTATGACGCAGCCGCCTTCGCACTGGCTCTCCTGCGGACACACGCGGCCGGTGATGGCGGGCAGGGCGTTATCCTCGCGCATCTTCCTGGCCGCGGCCAGAAAATCTCCCGCGTAAATCAGCGCCATAACTTCCTTGATCTTGACGCCCACCGGGCAATCGGTCTGGCAGCCGGGCTTGGCGCAGGCGATGCACCGTGTAGCTTCCGTCACGGCGCCGGCAGCGGCCAGCCCCTGGTTTACTTCCTCAAAGTTGTGCGCGCGGTCCTCGGGGTCCAGCTCCGGCATGTGCACGCGCGGAATCTGCATCCGCTCCTTAAGAGGAAGAGCATTGACGGCAAGCGGCGGCGTGTCAGGCATGACGCTTCTCCTCTTCGGCAGCGTGGACGGCCTCAAGCCTTCCATGCGTCTGGTTCTTCTCGCGCATCTCAGGCCGTGCGTGCAACTGCGCCGTTTCTTTTTCCTTTGCGGCCAGGCCGGCGCGCAGCGCGGCGAGCTCCTCCCGCTTATGCTGCTCGAACGCTTTCAGCGACCGGCACTCCTGGCTGCGGTACATGGCGTTGCGCTGCATCAGAACTTCAAAATTCACCAGTGTGGCATCGAACTCCGGCCCGTCCACGCAGGCGAACTTGCTCTGGTTGCCGAGCAGCACACGGCAGCCGCCGCACATGCCCGTGCCATCGACCATGATGGAGTTCAGGCTGACCATGGTCTTGATGCCAAGCGGCGCGGTGATCTTGGCCACGGCGCGCATCATCGGCACCGGTCCCACGGCCAGCACAAAGTCGAGCTTGCGCCCGGCGGTGAGCAACCCGTCGAGCTTTTTCGTCACCAGGCCCGGTTCCCCGTAACTGCCATCGTCCGTCAGGATGTAGGCTTCGTGGCTTGCCGCGCGCACCTCGTCTTCAAAGACCACCATCTCTTTGCTGCGCGCGCCTTCGATAAAGATGACGTGATTGCCGGCGTCCTTCAGCGCTTTGGCCGTGGGCAGCGCCATGGCCGTGCCTACGCTTCCGGCCACAATCGCGGCCGTGCCGTATCTCTTGATCTCGGAAGGATGGCCGAGCGGACCGACGACGTCGAGAATCGAGTCCCCCGCCTCAAGGCAGTTGAGCAGCGACGTGGTCTTGCCCACAGCCTGCACCGCGATGGTGATGGCGCCTGCCGCCGGATCGGCGCTCTTGATGGTGAGCGGAATGCGCTCGCCCTGCTGGTGAAGCCGCAGGATGACGAACTGCCCCGGCCGCTGCTTGCGCGCGATGCGCGGCGCCTTGACGGTAAACTGCCGGATGTTGAGGCCGACAGTGCGGGCTTCCAAAATCCTGAACATGACGGAACTCGTCCTCCGTTTCGACCTTTCCGCGCAGGAACGTGAGCGCTTGTTCCGGGCATGGGTCGCCTCGCACAGGGCCGTTGGTCACCGGCGCTCCGGCGCGTAGATCGCCCCGCGCTCTTCGTTCAGCCTTGATTATTCAGGAATTGCGGCCGTTAGCTTGTGACGCGAGTCACGCGCTGGGAGGCTGTCTGTCTGCTCCAACTTCCCGCACCGGCAGCTTTTGGCCAGCCGGCGCTACACCGCGGCGTTGGCCGGAGAGCGTTGGGAGAGATTGCTCAGCTTGCGGCCGAGGTTCATCGACGGCTTTTCGATCCACCGATAAGAGCACCACGACACAGCAATGCTCAGAACGAGGGCGAGGCAAAGAATCGCCCAGAGAGGAATCTTTCCGTACAGGAGGTGAACGCAGTACAGGATGACCACGAAGTGCCAGAGATAGAGGCTATACGAAACTTCACCCAGGAAATGAATCGGCGGCCAATGAAGAACACGCTTGCAGAATGACGAGTTCATGCAGACGATCATCAGGCCGCCCGCGCCAAACGCGGTGATCCACTGCGATATGCAGGTCAAGGAGTGACGGAAGTGCCCAGTAGCTCCGATCAATGGAGCGCCTGCAAACAAATAGAGCCAAAGAAATGCCGCACAGATCGAGGCCTTTACGAGTCGACGGGGACGGCGAAACCAAGCTCCGAGCCTGCTCCTTTCGCGTGCCAGAAGAATGCCGAGAACGAAAAGCCCCGCATATTGAAACGAATCGTCCATCGACTGGTCGATCTGGAACGGTAGTTTTTCGATCAAGATGGCGGTGATGGTAAGCCCGCCGGCGATCGCGAGAGACCACTTACTCTTCAATCGCAGAACAAACCCGCACAGCAAAGGAAAGATGAGCGAGATGCGCATTTCGTGGACCAGCGACCAAATGGGACCGTCAAACTGGTTCGTGTTGAAGACTCCCAGGAACAACACGTGCTGGCCAACCAGGCGCCAATTAACCTGCTCTGACCAGAATTGATGAAACCAATTGCTCCTGGTGATGATGCCGTGGAGCCAAAATGCTCCTGCGACAGAGACTACGAGTACCGCAAGATAGGGGACATAAATGCGGAAAACCCTTCGTACCAGAAATGTGAAATATGTTTGGGGTCTGCCGTTGACTGCGGGCAGGGAGAGGACAAAGCCGCTCAGCACGAAAAACAGGATCACAGCCTCAGTACCGAAAGGAGTTACGAGATTCAGAAAAAACCCGAGAATCACGGAAGTGGGCTGGGTGTCGGTCTGCCACAGGCCTCGAAGATGGCCTAGCACGACTGTCAATGCCGCCAGGCCGCGGAGTGAGTCCAGTTCGAGATAGCGAGCCGCTTTTACTGGGGCATTGACTGTGTTCAACACGTCTGTCCTTGGTTTTCGGGTGAGTAGGGTAAGACCTTGCCAGCATGATAAATGGCCACAAAGGCACATGTGGTGATCTGCTTCGGCGCATCACCCCTGCCGCGCCTTCCAAAGCAGATACAGCCCCCAGGCCGCAAGCGTGCAATCGTCGCGGATGGTTCCATCGAGCATCATGCGCTCGAATTCCGCGATGGGCACGGAACGGACCACGAGATCGTGCTCTTCGGCGTCGGGATTCTTCTCGGTGGGCGTAAGGCCCGTGGCCAGGAACACGTGTTCGCGCTGCCGTGTGAAGCCGTAGGCGATCCACAGCGTTCCCAGCTTGGTCATCTGCGCGGCTTCTAGCCCCAGCTCTTCCCTCATCTCGCCGCGCGCCAGTTCTTCGGCATCCTCGATTTTCTTCTCCCAACCACCCTGGGGCAGTTCCAGCGCCCGCTCCTGAATCGTGTAGCGGAACTGCTCCACCAGCCAGATGTGCCCGTTGTCGATGGGCAGAATGATGGCCGCATCTTCCTTTTCCACTACGCCGTAAATGCCCTTTTCGCCGTTCGAGCGCAGGATCTCGTCCTCGCGCACGCGCATCCAGTGGTTACGGTAAACCTCGCGGCTCGAGAGCGTGATAATGGTGCGGCTGGCGCCGGGGTCACCGCTGCGATCGACCGGGTGCATCGAGCCTCCTTGCGAGTTTCGCGCGTGACCGCGCTGCGCGAATGTGCCCTAGCAATTCACCACCACAGCCGAGCAGCCGGGATGCGCCGGTCTCCATTGCACCAGGAACGCGGTCACGGCCGAGGATTCCATCCGCCGCATGGCTTCAAACTCGCCATTCTTCTGGCTGTAGAGCAGCTCGCCGCGCTCGCTCAGGACGGCCAGCGCGGGCACGCCTCTCTTGAGCGGAATTCCGTACTTCCCGGCGAGGTCCAGGTTGGCGTCCATATAGCCGACATTGATGTGCACCAGCACAAAGTTCGCATCCAGCAGCGGCTTGTTTTGGTCGTCGTGGAAGTAGAGATCCAGCACCTGGCAATCTCCGCACCAGTTGCCGCCAAAATCCAGAAGAATGCGCCGATGGGTGGCCGCGGCTGTCTTCAGTGCGGCGGCAAGATCGGCCTTGGCCTGTGCCGGAGGGGGATACATGTCGCGGCCGACCGAGTTCGCCGTGCCGCAGGCGAACGCCAGTAATCCCGCCAAGGCAAATAGCCTGAATGTTTTCATCGGGGAGGCCCCCTGTTCCCAGTCTGCCACAATCGCCCATTGCCGAGCACTTGGCTGAGCTTTTGTGCGACAATAGCGGTTAGAGGAAGCGCGCGGAGCATGTTGCCGCGCGCGGAGGAATATCCATGGGCGATCTACTTCAGCCTTGGCACCTCATCGTGCTGGCCGTGGTTGCGTTTTTGCTGTTCGGGGCCAAGCGGCTGCCGGAGCTGGGTAAAGGGCTGGGCGAGGGATTGAAGGGCTTCCGCGAAGGCATTCGCGGCATCACCGATCCGCCACCGCCGGCGCCGCCGGTCCAGCAACAGAACACCGCTCCCCCGCCTGCTGCGTCGAACGCGCCGGTCGAGCCCAAGCAGGGCTGACCGCACAGCAGCGCGCGGCGATTTCAGCCTAAGGTGCGCTGTGCTCCGTTTGTGTAGTGGGGCGCCACAATTTCCAGCGAAAGTGAAAGCCTGTGCTGTAGCACAGGCTTTCGTGTTTTTGAGGCGGTTCTCCTGCAACTATGAGCCATTTCGGACACAATTCAAGGTGGCTTTTTCCTGATGAAAAAGCCCCTTAGCGATTGTGCCTTGGTCACCACCTGCAGGAGACCCGCTATAGCGGCAGTAGAAAAATGGTCCGGCTTACTTGTAATCCTGCGCCGAGGGATAGTAGCCGCGCTTGGCGATCACCGTAACGTTGGGCCGGTCGACGCGCACTTCGATCAAGCGGTACTTGTCGTCGTAGATCGATTCGTGGCTCAGATAGCCCAGCGTGTACTGGTCGCGTGCCTCTTCGGCAATCTTGGCGTAGCTCCTCTCGATGCCGTTCACGCCGCCCTCGGCGTAATAATCGCCGCCCGTCGCGGCGGTGTACTTGTAAAGAATGTTGTCGTACATGGTGAACGGCAAATGGAAGCGGTCGAGCCACTCTTCACCGAAGCGGGCGGAGTCGCCCACCAGCGTGGCGTAGACGGCGATCTTGTTGGTTTGCAGGTAGCGCACCACCTCTTTCCATGTGGCCCTGCTGCCGTATTCCTTGCCGTCTGAGACCACGAAGATGATGCGCCGCCGCTCCTTGGGCCGCGTGGAAAGCTCCTTGGCTGCGGCCAGGATCGCGTCGTTGAGGGTGTGAATCTCTTTGGGGATCGTGATAAAGCTGTTGTTCCCCGTGGAGCGGCCGGGCTGCAGGTTGGGATCCACGCAATTGCCGTTCTGATAAATGCTGCAGCCGGCTAGCGGGCCGCTGTTGATGGGCACCATGGGGTCGCTGCCCGTGGCCTGCGCCAGCGCAAGCACCGCAGGCAGGCGGGCGCTCTGCGCGCCGGTAAAGCCCGTCCACTCCTTGGCGCCGTTGGTGTAGGTGAAGACCGCAGCCTCGTCATAGGGCGCCAGCGCGCCCTGGATGGAGCCCATGGATCGGTTCACCTCGTCCATGACGTTCGAGGGGAGGGTCTGGTCGATGACGAAGGCGATCGAGAGCGGCTCGGGGTCCACGCTGAAGAGATTCAGGTGCGCGCGGGTGTTGTTTTCGTAGACCGTAAAGTCCCGCCAGGTGAGTCCGGCCACCGGATTTCCTTTGGCGTCCTTCACCGTGACCGGAACCTGGACGAAGTTCACCTGCACGACGAATCTGGCCAGCGCTCCAGCGCCTTCTTCGGGAGGTACGGTCTGGATGTCCTGTGGGCGAACGACGGCTGACTGGCTTGGGGGCGTGGACGGTTGAGCGGGTCCAGCCTGCGGTTGGCCTGTGGTGGAGGATGAGTTGGGATTGGTTGGCGCTTCCGCCGAGCCGATTCCGGGCGTGATCGCCCCGTTGACATCCGGGAGCGGTGCAGGCGCCTGCGGAGTAGGCGCGTCGGGAACAGAGGTTTGCTGCTGTTGGGCCAGAACGCCCGAAACAAAAACCAGGCCCACACTCAGAAGCCCCGCCGCCGCAATGGCCTGCCACCCTTTCACCGTGAATTCACCCTCCCTAAGGCCCTTCCGGCACGCCGCCGGACCAGGCGACAGACGCCCAAAAGGCCGCACCCCACAGAGTATCAGACGCCGCGGAGGCGCGCAGGTTGCCTGCCGGCGCGGAAGCAATCGCGATATGCTTTCTATGAAGTTCTGTTTTCGTCTAACGGAGCAGAATGCGCCATGGGGTTGGAATTGCCGTCCTTTTGGTTGGCCTGCCGGTGTTGCCGGCGGCATGGGCCCAGCTTGCGCCTTCCCCCGATGCGCCTCCGGTGAGCACGGCGCCGGCCCCTCCGCCCGATGAAACGCCGGTAGCGACCTTCAAGCAAACCGTGAATCTGGTCGACCTGTTCTTCACCGTCAAAGACAAGAACGGCAACCTGGTTCCGCATCTCACCCGCAATCAGTGCACCGTGACGGAAGACAAGGCGCCGCAGACGCTGAAAAGCTTTGTGGCCGAGACCAACCAGCCCCTCACGCTGGGCATTCTGCTGGACACTTCGGGCAGCCAGCAGCGCGTGCTGCCCCTGGAGCAGGAAGCCGGCAGCCAGTTTCTGGAGCAGGTGTTGCGCTCCAAGGACGAGGCCTTTCTGCTGTCGTTCGACGTGAATGTGGACCTGCTGCAGGACTTCACCAACAGTCCGCACATGCTGGCGCGCGCCATGGACAAGGCGGAAATCAACACCGCCGGCGGCAATGGTTCAGGCATTCCCGGCCTCGGCGGCGGGCCGGTCCCCACCGTTGGCGATCCCAAAGGTACGCTGCTCTACGATGCCATTTACCTGGCTGCCACCGAGAAGCTCAACCAGGAGACCGGCCGCAAGGCGATGATCGTCCTGACCGACGGCGAAGATGAGGGCAGCCGTACCAAAATCGGCGAGGCCATCGCGGCCGCGCAAAGGAACAATGTCATCGTCTACGTGATCCTGATCGCCGACCGCGCCATGTACTGGAGTCATGGCGAGGGCTACTACGGCTATTCGCCCGCCAAGAAGATCTCGGACGAGACCGGCGGCCGGCTGATCGACGTGGGCAACAACGGCGCCAAGCTCCAGGCGGCCTTTCAACAGATCCAGGACGAGCTGCGTACCCAGTACCAGGCCAGTTACACCCCCAGTAACGAGAAACAGGACGGCGCCTTCCGTCGCATTGCGGTCGACTGCCGCGGCGACAATGGAGACAATCTGAAGGTGCAGGTTCGCAAGGGCTACTACGCCCCGTCGCCGGGAAGTTAGGCCTTCCGCCACGCTCGCCCTCCGCGTTTGGCCGCCTGCTGTGCGGCCGCAACACGGATGAAGCGCGGGTCTTGAAGCTCGGAACCGTGAGTTTGGTTCCGCGGGGCTCCTGCTTCTGTCTCGTTTTCAGACAGTCCGTTACCTAAGTTCAGCCAATCTGTAATCTGGCGCAAATGACGGCTGGTCGGTAGTATCGGCGCAAGAGGAAAAAACTTGAGGCCGGAGACGACGAATTCTTCGGCCTCAGGCATTCCCGCTCCGAGGTGCTTGCCATGGCCATTCCATGCACCGTCCAGGAAGGCTTCGAGATCAGCCCCCGCTTTCGCCAAACGGTCGAGGAGCGTATTACGCGCCTGGAACGGGACGCCGGTTACGACGAGGCGCAACTGGACCGGCTGGACGATATCGACCATATTCGCCGGCAGATGCGCCTCGTGGCCGTTCAACGCGCCGAAGCCTTGCGCATGCGCCTCTTCCTCGATCGCGCGAAAACTCGCCTGCCTCGCCCGCTCATCGAGCTGTAAAGACAGTTGTCAGTGCTCTGTGGTCCGTGCGGTTCTTGCCCCGGAGCGACTCGCGTGTGTACGTCTGCGCCAGGGCGTGGAGATCGGCCGGCCTGGCGATCATTTCCTGCCGGCGCAAAAGGAATCCGCAAGCATCCGGGATGTGCGCGTGGCGGGCAGCACCGTTCTTGTGGCAAAGGGACAGCTTTTCCTGCCGCGATGCACATGCTTTCAACAGAAATTCAACTTCGCAAGTGACAGCGGGTGTTCACGCTAACCGTTTTCCACTTGTTACACGCGGATTTTCATCCCGGTCTTCGCTTCGTGTTCCCTCTTTTCACCAACGGCCGGGACTCGTACTCTTTCGATTCGTTGCAGACAATTCCCAGGCGATCACCGCGGAAGTTGTGTGACACGCCAAAACGCAGTGCACTTTACTGCGAAGCAAGGCCGGGCCGCTGAGGGTTTCGTGCCGGGTGCTGGGTTGTGCGAACCGCCGAATCCGCCAGGATTGCGGGCGTTCGCGCCGGGCAAACCGGAGATGAAGATCCAAAGACTGGAGCCTTCCTTGCGGCTGCCGGCCGAGTATCTGGACACAGAAGCTCGCCTCGGCGGATGGGGATGTTGTTCTCAATGGGTTCATGAATTTGAAGTGAGGAGTTGTCCCCATACCATGCGTCCAAAGAAAGTAATCCTTTGTGTTGACGATAACGAGCAAGAGCTCGCGGTGATGCGGTTCATGCTGGCCACCAACGGCTATCGTGTGCTCGCCGCCCCGAGTGGCCAGGAAGCCATTGCTATTTTTGCCACCGCGCCGCAAATTGACTTGGTTCTAGCCGACGCCCGTATGCCCCAGATGAGCGGTGTGCAGCTTGCGGAACGGCTGAAACGCATGAGGTCTTACGTGCCCCTGATCCTGCTCGGCGATGCGCAAGCCGGGGCACCCTCTGGGTCCGGAGATCTCCACGTGGCCGATGCGGTGTTGGCCAGGAAGAGCTGCTCTTCGCAGGAGCTGCTGGAGCGCATCAAAGTGATGAGCGCGCGCAAGCGCGGTCCGCGCAAGGGCGCGCAACGCATGCCGCAGGTTGAGGAGTTAGCCGCAGCCTCGTGACAGAACCGGGGATCGGGGTCGCAGTTCAGGGATTGGCAAGAGGTGACCTCGGTTTTGCGATCTGCGTCTTGCTCCTGCCCCTGGCGGCAGGCAGCGCTCAAATCTCCTGGCCGGGATCTTGTCCCTGCCCTGTGAGCCCTCATCTCTCAACTATGGTCCCCGATCCCCACTTGACGACAGTGTGCGGCTATGCACATACTCGCCATCGGTGCCCTAGGTTTGCGGCGGCGTTGTGCCGCCGGTGAGGGTTAGCCGTATGGACCTGGTTGTTTTGCGTCTTCTTTTTGTCATTTTGCTTGCGGCAGTCTGTTACTTCCTTCGTCCCTTCGGGTTGCAGTTGGGGTGGGAGGGCGCGATTGCCGGTGCGGCCGCGGCGGGTGCGGTCATCGTCTTTGAACTGCGCGTCAGGGCCCTGACGCTACGGCGGTTGATCGGCGCCGTCGTGGGCAGCGTGCTCGGCATCGTTGGCGCCGCATTGTTTTGCCTGGTGCTGCGCTCCGCTCCGCTCTCCAGCGCCAACTCCGCCGCGCTGCAGATCTTCGTGCTGCTGCTCATGACCTATATCGGCCTGCTGGTAGGCGCCAGCAAGGGCGATCTTCTGAGCCCTGCCGCGCTAGGCACCGTGTTCTCCGGCGACAAGCCTCTCCGCCGCAGCGCTAAGGTGCTGGATACAAGCGTAATCATCGATGGCCGCATTGCCGACATCGCCGAGGCGGGCTTTATCGACGGCGCCATGGTGGTGCCGGAGTTCGTGCTGCGCGAGTTGCAGATTGTCGCCGACTCCACCGACAGCTCCAAGCGGCAGCGCGGGCGCCGCGGCCTCGACATGCTGCAGCGCATGCAGTCCAGCGACAAAGTCCAGGTGCAGATCGTCCCCGATGACTTCCCTTCCATTCGCGAGGTGGACCTGAAGTTGCTGGAGCTGGCCAAAAAGTGGGAGGCCAAGGTCGTCACCAACGACTTCAACCTGAACAAACTGGCCCACCTGCACCACGTCGAAGTGCTGAACATCAACGACCTGGCCAACGCCCTCAAGCCCGTGGTTCTGCCCGGCGAGCGCATGACCGTGTTGATCCTGAAGGAAGGCAAGGAGTACAACCAGGGAGTGGGCTATCTGGACGACGGCACCATGGTGGTGGTGGATCATGCGCGTAAGCTCATCGGCCGCTCTGTCGCCATCTCCGTCACCAGCGTGCTGCAGACCGCCAGCGGCAAAATGATCTTCGGCAAAATCGACGAAAACGGCAAGATGGGTGAGACCGGCGGGGCGGCCTGAGCGGTTGCGCGGCTCGCCGGTATGGCGCACTACGGAGTAGGCGCGGGGACGCCCATTTTGGCGTACTGGCTGTCGATGTCAGATTGGATGGCTTTTGCGGCGGCGATGTCCGCGTTGGAGGCGGTCGTATCGCCCTTGATCCGCTCTGCCAATCCACGGCTATAGAGAGACGAGGCCATCTTGGGGTTGATCGCCAGAGCGGCGTTGCAATCGGCAATGGCTGCATCGGGATTGTTCATCTTGAGATAAACAAAGCAGCGGCTATCCAGCGTGTGCACGTCGTTCGGGCGCACGGTCAATGACTGATTGCAATCCGCAAGAGCCGGTTGAAGCTGCCCCACGATGGCGCTGTTATAGCAGCGGCCGTTGAGAGCGTCGGCGTTGTTGGGCTGGAGCGCAATCGCTTGGCTGAAATCGGCGACAGACTGGCTGTATTCACCGTTGTCGCTGTACGCGATGCCCCGGAAGGTATACAAGGCCGCTGCATTTGAAGCGTTTGGGTTGAGCTGCAGCGCCTGGCTATAGTCGGCGATCGCCTGGCTGTATTCACCGTTCCTGTAGTACGCATTGGCCCGGAACGAATACAAGTCCGTGGCGTTTGAAGCGTTTGGATCGAGCCGCAGCACCTGGCTAGAGCAGTATCAACATAGCTATACCCGGGCGGATCGAAAGTGCGATAGAGTTGTTTTCTCTGGTGAAGTGACCGCGACAGCGGACCTATGGGTCGAGCGTATTCGGACGATCTGCGATTGAGGATATTGGATGCCTATGAGCGCGGAGAAGGAAGTTGCCGCGCTCTTGCGGCGCGTTTCGGCGTCAGTTGGGAGTATGTACGCAAGGTGCGCCAGCAGCATCTTCGCAGCGGGCACAGGAGACGTTTGATGCAATCGCGCTTCGGCGTTCGCAGCCGGGTAACCGATCAGGTAAGAGCTCACATACTGGCTCTGGTGGAGGCACAAGCCGACATCACCATCGCCGAATTGCGGGAGCGGATCGAGGCTGAAAAGGGCGTTCGGATGAGTTGGACACTGGTCCAACTGTGGGTGAAACGGCTCGGGTTGCGGCTCAAAAAAAGTCGCTCCACGCCGTCGAGCGGGATAGCGAAGCCAACCGCGAACGACGCGCCGAGTTCCACCGCCGGATACTCGCCACAGACCCGCAACGGCTGATCTTCCTGGATGAAAGCGGAGTCACTACCTCGATGACGCGGCTACGCGGCCGATCGCTGGGAGGCCGGCGTATCCATGAGGCGACGCCGGGCGGCCATTGGAAAATCATGACCGTTCTGGGCGCCATGAGCACGCGCGGCATCCTCGCCGCCATGACCATCGAAGCAGCCACGGACGCCGATATTTTCCTGGCCTATCTGGATCATGCGCTGTGTCCGGTGCTGAGGCCGGGTGACGTGGTGGTGATGGATAACCTCAGTTCGCATAAGGTGCAAGGCGTGCGCCAAAGAATCGAGGGAGCCGGAGCCGAACTGCTCTATCTTCCGCCTTATTCGCCGGACCTGAACCCCATCGAAAAAGCCTGGGCCAAACTGAAACAACTGCTCCGCTTGGCCAAAGCGCGCAGCAGCGAAGCACTCCACCAGGCCGTCGCCGACTCCCTGCCAATGATCACCCCAGAAAACGCTCAGGCATGGTTCAGGCTCACTCTCAACTGGGTACATCTATTATGATAATGCTCTAACGTCCTGGATCGACTGGTCGTATTGGCCCATTTGTAGGTACACGGTGGCCCGGTTCTCGTACGCCAACTCAAGCCTTGGATCGATCTGCAGCGCCTGGTTATAGTCTTGGAGCGCCTGGTCGTATTCGGCCTTTTGGAAGTACCCAAAGCCCCGATTGCTAAACGCCAAAGCCAGCTCTGAGCCCTTCAACTGGCCCGACTGGATGAGGGCCGTGCATCCAGCGATATTCGTATCAACATTGTTGCTTGTGCACTGCGTCCAAAGGTCGTCTTGTGTTTGGCTGTAGAGGACGACAGAAGCGCCCAGCAGAGTTACCAGAACAATCGTCGATAGAACACGCATACTTGCTCCCTTACAGCTCGGTTTTGCGATGAGATTTGCGGAGGATTATGCGCCAAGCTGAACATAACGGTCAAGCATGAACGAGGCCAAAAGTGCGAAGGGCCCCTACCGATAAGGAAAAGACCCCTGGTTTTGTCTTGAAGCGGGATTGAGGAAACCCCTTCTCAGGATTGTGTCATCTCGGAGGCGATCTCATCACCGCCGGCGAGGATGCTGACCGGCTGGTTACGCGCGATTCAGGCGCTCCGCGAGGCGGCGCTTCACCTCGGGCCACTCCGACGCAAGGATGGAGTAGCGAAACGAATCGCGAGGCGTGAAGTCCGCCGCCATGCGGTGCGCGCGAAGAACCCCTTCGAATCTCCCTCCAATGCGTTCAATAGCGGCTTGCGAGCGCTTATTGCGTGCGTCGGTGTGCAGGCAGAGGTGCAGCACCTGCCAAACTTCAAAGGCGTGCGTTAGCATCAGAAGCTTCGCCTCCGTGTTCGCTGCGGTGCGGATGGCCGCGCGCGTGAGCCATGTGTAGCCAATCTCGCAGACGTTCAGGGCCCTGGCGGCCATGGCGCGTATGGCCGACGGGCCAGGTCTAGGATTCCAAATCGAAGAACCGTGTTGATCCAATCACGGCGCCATCCGCGACGCGGACGGTGGCAAAGGGCACGGCTGTCCCCGCCTCGCGCCAGGCCAGCGCGGTCTCAATGTAGCGCGCGGCCGCATCCCTGCCCTGCGGGACGATACTCCACTGGTAAAGCGAGGGGTCGGCCGCAGCCGCGGCAACCAGGCCGTCGAGATGGCCACGATGAAGCGGTTCAAGACGCACATGCGCGCCGGAAAGGATTCGAGAGTCGACGGTCACGATTTTCAGTATGCGGCGCAGATGGAGCGGGCGCAAAGAACGACGCATGCAGTGCTTTGGTGTTCTTGGATCCATCGGGCGGAAATGACACCACATCGTTCAGCCAGCGGCTCCGCAGATAGCGGAGCCGCCTGGCTAGAGCATTATCATAATAGATGTACCCAGTTGAGAGTGAGCCTGAACCATGCCTGAGCGTTTTCTGGGGTGATCATTGGCAGGGAGTCGGCGACGGCCTGGTGGAGTGCTTCGCTGCTGCGCGCTTTGGCCAAGCGGAGCAGTTGTTTCAGTTTGGCCCAGGCTTTTTCGATGGGGTTCAGGTCCGGCGAATAAGGCGGAAGATAGAGCAGTTCGGCTCCGGCTCCCTCGATTCTTTGGCGCACGCCTTGCACCTTATGCGAACTGAGGTTATCCATCACCACCACGTCACCCGGCCTCAGCACCGGACACAGCGCATGATCCAGATAGGCCAGGAAAATATCGGCGTCCGTGGCTGCTTCGATGGTCATGGCGGCGAGGATGCCGCGCGTGCTCATGGCGCCCAGAACGGTCATGATTTTCCAATGGCCGCCCGGCGTCGCCTCATGGATACGCCGGCCTCCCAGCGATCGGCCGCGTAGCCGCGTCATCGAGGTAGTGACTCCGCTTTCATCCAGGAAGATCAGCCGTTGCGGGTCTGTGGCGAGTATCCGGCGGTGGAACTCGGCGCGTCGTTCGCGGTTGGCTTCGCTATCCCGCTCGACGGCGTGGAGCGACTTTTTTTGAGCCGCAACCCGAGCCGTTTCACCCACAGTTGGACCAGTGTCCAACTCATCCGAACGCCCTTTTCAGCCTCGATCCGCTCCCGCAATTCGGCGATGGTGATGTCGGCTTGTGCCTCCACCAGAGCCAGTATGTGAGCTCTTACCTGATCGGTTACCCGGCTGCGAACGCCGAAGCGCGATTGCATCAGACGTCTCCTGTGCCCGCTGCGAAGATGCTGCTGGCGCACCTTGCGTACATACTCCCAACTGACGCCGAAACGCGCCGCAAGAGCGCGGCAACTTCCTTCTCCGCGCTCATAGGCATCCAATATCCTCAATCGCAGATCGTCCGAATACGCTCGACCCATAGGTCCGCTGTCGCGGTCACTTCACCAGAGAAAACAACTCTATCGCACTTTCGATCCGCCCGGGTATAGCTATGTTGATACTGCTCTAACAAGTTGGGTGGGCTATGGAGTGAGGTTACTGCGCGGGTTTTGGGGCTGCGACGGGCTTGGCGGCTGGCGCCATGGCCGGCTTCGGCTTCCAGAACTCCGGATCGGCCTTGATCCACTCGTCAGGCACGTAGCTCTGGCGCGGGTTAATCTGGAACAGTTCCGAATCTGCGCTCTCGATCGTGGACTCGCTCAGCTCGTGGAATCTCCTCGCACCTTCTTCGCCCAAGGCGTCGCGGAATTGCTTGTCTTCCGCAAAGCCGGTGTCGATCTCGGACAACGACTTGTCGGCGCTGAAGATGACGTATCCGTCCCCTCCGCCATATGCGAGTTCGTACGTAGCCCAGTGCGCGCTGGTACCGGCCTTCTTGTGCGTGTCAATCACCAACTTTACCAGCTCATCCCAATCTTTTCCGTGACCCGGCTTGATCTTGAATACAGAAATCTCCAGATAGCGGGCTTGAGAAAGGTCGGGGTTGGGACGATAGCTCGTATCTTCGTCGTAGTAGAGGACCACTTCGTCTGTTTCATCGAGCAATTCGCCGTCGGTCACGCTGTCCCGGTCGAGCTCGGCCGAGAGCGTCGCGTTCTTGTCGACGGCCTTATTGTCCTTTTCCCATGCGTCAAAGGAGGCATAGCCGGTAATGTACAGGGCGCGCGACCTGCCCGAAAGCGAATTCATGGCGATGTAGTGTGTGGGCCACTTGGCGCGTGCCATGGCCTGCACAAAGTTGCTCTCCAACCTGTCGTGGATGGCTCCGGCTTTCCCTGGCTTGATGACCTCCCGCGTAATCTGCACGACCTTCGGCATGGTAGGTGTTTCTTGCGCCGCGGTGAACGTGCTGCCGGCAACCGCGAGAGACAGTCCCAGCACAGTGGTGCTGATGATTTTCATTTGTGGGATTCCTCCTTGATTTGCTCGGAAATGCCTTGCGAGGGGCAGGAAACGGGAAGTGCAAGCTCTCCGAGGCAGAGCGATTATCAGGCTGGGACCCGGGCAGTGTAAAGAAAATTCACTTCTCAATGGCACGAGGAGCGGGTAACTTCATGCAGCGATCGCAATTCCGATTCGCTCGTCGCGCGCTCACCGGGTTCTAACGCGAGTACGTTCGGGGAGAATTGCGGCGCGCGGCACAGGTGTGCGAGATTGGAGTTACGGAGGAACGCCGGCCGCATCAACCATTTTTTCTTCAGCGGAATGCCTCCATGAAACGAACATCCTCCCATCCCAGCTTCGACCAGGCACTGGCGCTTCTCGGCGCCCACTCTTTCGATGTGACGCCCTATGCCGGCATCGCCGGGGGCGTTCTGGCGGGCAAGTCCGGAGCCGGAGCTGTGCTGGTGGCAGCGCCTCATGCGAAGAATGCGGAGGCTCCGGCGGCTGCGTTCGCCATCCCCCCGGGGATTGTAGTCAAGGGCGAGGTGGCGCGGTTGCTTGACCGCGGCTACCAGAAATTCATTAAGACTTCCCAATATGAGCTGCCGGCGACGGCCAGCCAATTGCAGGCGATTCACGCGTTCAGCGAGGAACTGAAGCTGCTCATCGGCGATGTCAGCCTGTACAACGAGTCGCTCGGCACCACCAGCGACGTTTATCGCTACGATCGCCTGATGGGCCGCGAAGCCGCGGAGGCCGAGCCCGCCCAGCCCTGGGAGTTGGGCCGCCAGGATTGATCTCCGCTGCATGTCTCAGCGGAGTGGGTGATGGACGGGGAAGAAGATAGGGAGGGGTTCACGCCCCGGCAACCGGAACGCCGCTCCGATCCACGCTACTCCGTGGACGAAGATTCCGTTCTTCTCTTCCTGGGCTTCGAAAAGCCGGTGGCAGCCCGAATCGTCGATTTGAGCCAGGAAGGCTGCCGGGTGCGCACCGTGGAGCGGGTTGCGGCGCGCCCCCAGTCTCCTCTCGAAATCTTCCTCCGAGTGAATGGAGTTGCGTTCCGGCTCAACGGCGTTCTGCAATGGAGCCGCGGCGGACATCTTCTCGGCATCCGCTTCGCGAATATGATCCCACGCAGCGCGGTCGAGCTGGCGAACGTGATCTGTGAGATGCAGGCATCCGTGGCGGCACGCGCGGAAACCGTGAATCAGCTGGTTGCGGAGCAAGAAACCCGGGAGGCGGCCAGGTGGGGAGCAAAGGAGTGGGCTGGAGAACCGGATCGTGCGCCGGTTGCGGCAGCGGGACGACGGGAATCGGCGACGGACGAGTCCGGGCCACAGACCGCCCAGGGCCCCGCGCACCGCGATCGCCGCAGACAGCCTCGTCACGAAGTGGACACTCCTGCAGCCGTCTTCCTGGTCAAGATCGGCTCCACGCTGCGGGGACGAATCCTGGATCTGAGCCTGAGCGGATGCCGCATCCGCACCGATGAGCGCTTTCCCGTGGGCATCTACACGCGCGTGGAGACGGAGTTTTGCCTCGGGGGTTTGCCGTTCCGGCTGGGCGGCGTCATCCAGGCCATCCACGACCGCAATACCGTCGGCATTCGTTTTATCGATCTCAGCGACCGCAAGCGGCAACAGGTCGTGGAACTGATCGGCGAGATCGAGCAGTTGCGCGCGGCGCAGAACTCGTCCGAGCCCGCGGCGGCGGAAGGCCGCGCCTGACGGCGGACAACAGGCGAGCCGCGCCGGAGTCAATCAGACGCTGTGCGCGAGCTTGACCTATCGTGTTCACGCCGGATCAGCGATTCTCCCAGTCAATTTCTACTCGCCTCAAACCTCGCACCGCATTCGCCAGATAAATCGCATCGGCGCGGCGCAAATCGCCCAAAAACAGCACCCGCTCCGCAATCTCCGGCCGCGTTTCCAGAAGATGCCGGCGATACACCCCCGCCAGCAAGCCGCACTCCACCGGCGGCGTGAACCAGCGGCCGTCCTTCTCGACAAACACATTGCTGATGGCGCCTTCCGTCACTTCGCCGCGCAGATTCAGAAAGAGCACGTCGTCGAATCCCTCGCGCGCGGCCTTCTCGAACGCCTGCGCGTAGAGCGGGCGATGCGTGGTCTTGTGGTAGAGCATCCGGTCCGCGGGATCGGTGCGTTCCGCCGCGATGCGCACGCGGCCTGCGCGCTGCTCGCCGCCGGCCTGCGCCAAAACTTCGTCCGTAATCTCGAAACCGCCTTCGCTATCGAGGAGCAGCCGCACCTTCCGCGCCGCTCGATCCAGGAATCGTTGCGCGTATTGCTCAAGCGCGGCTTTCACCGCCGCCCGCTCGCACGCAAAGTCAAAATACTCCGCAGAGTCCGCAAGCCGGTCCAGATGCAACTCGAGCAGCGGATAGCCGCCGTCCCAGAGCATCGTCTCGATGAGCGAGAACCGCTCCGGCAACTCCGCCGAACTCCGTGTGACGAACTCCGCCTTCAATAAACACTCGCGGAATTCTTCCGCCGCATCGGAGTCAATCACGATGCCGCTTCCGGCGCCCATCGTGCCGCGCTCGCCGTCCAGATCCAGCGTGCGAATGGCCACGTTGAAGACCGTTTGCCGCGGCGAGAAAAAGCCGATGGCTCCGGTGTACACGCCGCGCGGCCCATCTTCCAGCTCGGCAATGAGCTGCATGGCCCGCACCTTGGGCGCGCCCGTGACCGACCCGCAGGGAAACAGCGCGCGGAAGATGTCGTAGAAGCCCGCCTCCGGCCGCAAATCGGCGTTCACCGTCGAGGTCATCTGCCAGAGCGTGGGGTAGCGCTCGACGGCGAAGAGTTCTTCCACGCGCACGCTCCCCGTCTGCGCCACGCGGCCCAGGTCGTTGCGCACCAGGTCGACGATCATCACGTTTTCGCTGCGGTTTTTCGCATCGGCTTGCAGCCACTTGGCAATCTCGCGGTCTTCGCGCGTGGTGCGCCCGCGCGGCGCGGTGCCCTTCATGGGGCGCGTGACGATGCGCCGCCCGCCGCGCCGGGCGCCAGCGCAGTCCACGCGGAAGAACAGCTCCGGTGAAAACGAGAGGATGCGACGGCCCGGCTGCCAGTGCAAAAACGCTCCGTAGTCGACCGGCTGCCGCGCGCGCAGCCGTGCGTAGAGCGCCGCGGCGGTACCCTGCGCCGCAATCCTCACCGGCGCGGTGAAATTGAGTTGGTACACGTCCCCGGCGCGAATCCACTCGTGAATCCGAGCGATGCGTGCAGCGTATTCAGCTTCGCTGAGCGCAAACTCCGCGGCGATCCGCAGATCGGGACTCGGCTCCCGCCCTGCCCCCTCCGCGGCCGGCCGCCCTCGCCGGAAACGCTCGAGCTCCGGCGGCTCGCCGTTCGCGAACTTTCCGGTCTTGTGATCGAAAACGTAGCTCTGCGCGTAGATCCCGGCCCACGCCAGCGGCCGGCCCGGCCTGGCTGCGCGCGCTCCAGCCTTCGGCTCAAAGCAATTTCCGCACTCGTAGCTGAAGAATCCCGCGGCACACTGCCCTGCGGCGACCGCGCTCTCGATCTCTGCAAAGAGCGTGGGAATCTCTTCCGGCGCATACGCCGCGCACACACGCAGAGGAGCCGTGAACAGGCGTGTCCACGGCTCCTCATTGGTCTCGACCTGTCCCGGTTTTCCGCCTTCCAGCAAAACGGTGGCCGGCGTCTGCTCCACCAGCGCGTAGATCTCCGCGGGAAGTGAATGCCGGCGCGTCATGCAGGCAGTTTACGTCTCTTACTGGACCGTCAGCGACATCGTGGTGGAATTGGTAATTGCAGTGACCCCGTTGTTCGACTGTCCGGTGATGGTGATCGTGTACGTGCCCGCAGGGGTTGCGTTGGGATGCGAGGGACCGTGATGGTAGTAGTTGTAGAGCGGATTGCACGCCGTCATCCCCAACGTAGTTACCAGTCCTACTAGCGCCACCAGCGCCATGCGCTGCAACCAGCGCCGCCGCCGTGCGCCCCACGCCAGCCCGCCAAGCCCTGCCATGCCGGGCAGCAGAAACGCCCAGGCGACGGGGTTGTTCCCGCGCGGCGGCCGGCCGTTCGGCACAACCTGGCGAGTTACCTGTTCCTGCGTCTGCATCAGCATGGAGCTGATCACGCCTTCATTCTCGCCGGGCACGATCTCCAGGTCATTCGGAGTAAAGGTGCAACTTGCCTGTTCCGGCAGCCCCGAACAGGAGACGGTGATGAACGCCGGCGCACTGCCTATCCTTTCCAGGAAAGACGACAAAGGCGTGATCGTGACGGTCGCGGTTCCCGACTGCCCGGCGGTGAGCGTGTTCGACGGCGACAGGTTCGAGACGGTCACCGCAAACGACGCGCTGCATTGCGAAGTAATGGACTGAGATACTGCGACGGAGGTCGAGCTCTCATAGGTGGAGTCGCCCGCATAGACGGCGATCAGCGTGTGAGGGCCGGTGGCCAGAGCAAAGGAAAAGCTGGCCTGTCCGCTTGTATTTAGCGTCTGGCTGCCGAGAGAAACCGGGCTTCCAGAGGCTTCGTCTTCGATCATGACCGTTCCGGACGGCGTACCGGAGGAACTGGTCACGGCGACCGTGACCGTCGTCAGCGAACAGACTGCCCCCGACGGATTCGTTTGCGTGCTCGATTGGCTTGCCTGCACGTCGATTCCCGTAGAGGTGGTGACGTTCTGCGCCCTTGCCGTCAGCGTGGGCAATGCCACCGCAAGCCCTAGTGCGACAATCGTTGCAAGCCGCAAACCGCGGCAGTTCTTGACTCTCACCTGCACCTGTTCCAACTCTCCAGAAAGATTGCTCACTCGCCCCGCGGCGCTTCTCCCTTTACCTCTGCGCAGACTTTTATTGTATCCGGCGAGGGCACGGTCAAGCGAACCTGCGCGCGACGATCCGGCTTGAAACCGAGGGTTCGTCCCGGTAAGCATTAGACGCCAATCTGCTGAATTGGAAAGTTGTACCGGAGCCCCATGCACTGCGTCCGTCTCCGGCGCCCTTACAGCGGGTCTCCTGCAGGTGTAGACCAAGGCACAATCGCTAAGTGGCTTTTTCATTAAGAAAAAGCAACTTTGAAAACTGTCGGAAATGGCTCATAGCTGCAGGAGAACCGCCGTAAATAGCCGAATAGTGCTATGCTTTGCCCATTGCAATCCATCTCAGTCCATCACCTGGAAGTAAGTCCGGCAAAAGCGGCGCGAAAGACCTTCTGGCTTTCCAATCCGCTCTCTCCGGACCGGCGCCCTCCCTCCCCATGCGTGGTTGGGACGATCGGAGCCGGCGAAAACGGAAGGAGAAACCATATGCGCATCGGAAAAGTGGCTGGTTCGATCCTGGCAATCGCATGCACGGCAGTTACGCATGCGGCGATCGCCCAGATGGCAATCCTGAAACGGGTTCCCGTGCCCGCAAGCGCGGCGCAGTGCGTGGCCGTCAACCCGGCCCTGAACAGGGTCTACCTGAGCGGCGGCGCTTCCGCCAATCAGCAGGTGGCTGAGATGAGCGGCGCCACCTACGCGATCGCCATCCTGGGTCCGGGCAGCGGCGCCAGCGTGGATCTGGCGACCAACCGTGTCTGGGCTGCCGGAGTGTATGACGGTTCCGCGCTGGTCTACGACGGAGTAAGCCGCAAGCTCATCCAGACGGTGCGCCTCCTGGCCTGCCCGGTCGGCACGGGATATGACTCGAAACACGGGCGCGCATGGGTGGGCGCACAGTGCGGCGCCGGCAACGATCCCACCTTTGCGGTGAACGGTAGCACCTACCAGGTGGAAACCAAACCCATCGGCAGCGGCGGCGTGTACTGGGGCAACCCGATCGCCAACCCGGCGACGGGAAAGGCCTACTTCGGAGCCTCCAGCGCCTCCAACAATGGCCCGCCCATGTCGCTCGGCATCGATCCCGCAAACAACTTTGCGCAAACTCTCCAACCCTTTGGCAGCGTGGGCGCGGTGGACGAGGTACACAACCTGCTTTTTGCCGTTCCCTCCGCCAGCGGCGCCCAGTTGCAAATCGTCACCGACGGGCCGGGCCCGGGGCCTGTGGTACGCACGGTCAATCTGCCCTTCACAGTCAGCGCCGGCGCCCTTGCCGTCAATCCCGTTCTCGGCCATCTATACGCGGCGAATAGCCAGCACAACAGCATTGAAGTGCTGAACGAAAAGACTGGCGTCCCGCTCAAGAGCATCGCCCTGGGCGCGGGCAACAACGTCATCCGAATGGCCGCCGATTCCAGGCGCAATCGGCTCTACGCCCTGGTGCAAACAGCCAACGGCACGCAACTCTTTGTGATTCGCGACTAGATCGGGCGCCGCTGCCCGCCGCGATATGCTTTTTGCGTAGAATCTGCTCATTCAAGGTGCTTCGCCATGGCAGAGGTGCCTCCCGCCCGCAGCTCGGCTGCGCGCTGGAGACGATGGAGCGCGTGGCGCGGCAAATGGGGGTTCTACAATAGGCGCTAATGATCGCTCACCTGCGCGGCAAGCTCATCTTCAAACAGCCCGGCCAGGCCATTGTCGAGGCCGGCGGCGTCGGCTACGACGTTGTCATCTCCGTGCCCACCTTTACGGCGCTGCCCTCGCTGGGCGCCGAGGCCTCTCTGCACATCCACACCCAGGTGAGCGACGACCAGATCGCGCTCTTCGGATTCCTCGACCGCGAAGAAAAACGCCTCTTCGAGCGCCTCATCACCGTCGGCGGCGTCGGCCCCAAGCTGGCCATCAAAATCCTGAGCGGGCTTAACTCCGAACGCGTGATTCAGGCCATCCGCGGCCAGGACCACGCGCAGCTTACCCGCATTCCCGGTGTGGGCAAGAAGCTGGCCGAGCGCCTGGTGGTCGAGCTCAAAGACAAGCTCGACGACTTCGCCGTCGCTCCCGCGCCGCAAGCCGTCGCGGGCCCGGCTGTGGACGACGTGCTCTCCGCACTGACCAACCTCGGCTACCAGCGCGCGGCGTCCGAGAAGGCCATAGAGCAGGCCATCGCCAAGGACAAGGCGCTCGCTGCGGATTTCGACGGGCTCTTCCGCGGCGCGTTGAAGCTGATCCGGTAAACTCTCGTTGCGGATTTCTCATGGAAAGTTAACACCCGTGTTCCTTTAAACTGAGTTCAACCATGAACCTGTCATTCCTACCCGGTGATCTGCATCTCGCAAAGAACGCAGATGGAATTTTCGTTGTGACGATGCGCGGTCAAGAAGTCCTGTCTACAAAATCCCAACGATCTGCGCTCGCCAGATTCAACGCTCTTCGAGCGGAACTCGAAAAGAAGATCCCGATGCACGTGCCAACTGCCGAAGAGAAGGCCGAACTTCTTCAAAGGGAAATCAACAATTCTCCTTATTTTGGGGCACAATAGCTTTCTATGAGTAGCAAAAAGGGGTGCTTCACAATACGCGCCTCCGCGAGCCGCCTAGAAAAGGGCCTGCTCGCCATACCACAGAAGTTTAAGAGCCTGTTTCCCGACATGAGGGGCCCGATCAGCGTCTTCTTCGATGATGACGAAGACCTCCATGAGATCACCTTTCAGCCTTACGACCCAGTTGTCAAAGAGAGCCGGGTATTGGGCCTCGCGCGTTGGTTTTCGACGAGGGGCGTGCGGAAAGGTGATCTGATCTCGGTAAGCATAGAGGACCAGGGGCGAAGGCTGTACCGGATAGCCTTGGATCGCTACGTCCTAGAACGACGAGAGCTGAAGGCAAGACAAGGGCTAGAAGCCGCCGAGAGTGAATCGGAGGCCGACCGGCAGTTAACGCTGCTGTCGCAGCTCACCCGAAGACGTCCCCGCGCTGTGGCCAAGGAAGAGCTGTTGAGGATAGCGAGCGAGTCAGCTCCTGCATCGCGTCCAACCATCCTCCCTCGCGTGGCCGAGCGGCACGAGGTCGTTCCGTCAGCAATTCGCGTCCTTCTTCGCGAGTTGCACGGCGGCAGGTGCCAACTTTGCTCGTTTACCTTCGAGAAGCGCAGCGGGGGACCGTATTTTGAGGTGCACCACCTCGACCCTAGCGTCGGACATCACCCAAGGAATCTTCTTGTCGTATGCCCAAACTGTCACGCACAATTCGAGTATGCAGCCGTAGCCGATTTTCGTTGGGCGTGCGGGTGGCTGGTTGGCGTCACAATCAACGGCAAGCGTTTGACCGTCCGGCAGCCCCTCGCTATAGACTCTCGGCTAGGAACGACGATAGGGATGGTGATCGTCTTTGCTGCGATCCGGGTGGCCGGGCGGCTAGTTGAATGAGGAAAGGAAGCACAGCGAATCAGAGTCAAGATCCAGCCGTCACCGGAGGCAGCCCCATTGGGAGGGTGCGATGAGATTAGCCGAGCACAAAAGGGCAGCGCGCGGGCAAACCGTAAAGAAGAGGCGGAGTAGGGTTCGGACTTCGACCTGGAGCAACGAGAATAAGGCTCGTGTAACAAGAGCTGAGCACGCTTTGCGCCTCTATTTGAAGGGCGGGCGCCATCCCTCACTCGCTATTCGTAATATGCTCTCCGACCTTCGCCACTACTGCGATGCTTACGGCGTAAGCTATCCGAAGCAGGACGAGATCGCCTGTCGAGATTACGTGGGTCAGGCACTGGAATTAATCTAAGTGCGACTGGCGAACAGAAGCATGGCCATTCGCACGAAATCGCAGTGCGCCCATTTTGATTTGTGGTTTTCTATCATATCCGTGATCTTTGCAAGCAAAAGGCCGTCTGGCTTTAGGACCGGCTTACGTTTTGTGTAATCGGCCCATGGTACTTAATCCTCCAGAATGACCAAATTCCAGCCAAAATTGAGAGTGTCGGAGATCGATTCGACAATACTTAGGGGGACTCCCTAGACTGGTCGGTTATGCGACACACAGCGAAGCCTTCCCCCGCCCCCGCACTCCCCTACTTCCGCCCCGAAGCTCTCACCTTCCTGCGCAACCTGGCCCGCCACAACGACCGCGCGTGGTTTCAGCCGCGCAAGGCGCAGTTTGAGGCCGAGCTGCGCGAGCCCATGCTTGCGATCGTGCGCAAAATTACCGATGCGATGGTGGACTTCGCGCCCAACCACGTGCGCCCCGCGGAGAAATCTCTGTTCAGGATTTATCGCGACACGCGCTTCAGCTCCGACAAGCGCCCCTACAAAACGCACGTCGCCGCGTGGTGGTCGCATCAGGGATTGCAGAAGACCTCCGGCGCGGGCTACTACTTCCACCTGAGCGCGAAGGAAGCGATCGTCGCCGCCGGCTCTTACATGCCGGATAAGGATCAACTGGCCGCGATCCGCCACTGGCTGCTCGATCACCACCAGGAGTTCAGGAAACTCCTCCGAAACCCTAAGGTGCGGAGCACCTACGACGAGTTCGAAGGCAACGCGCTCACCCGCCCGCCGAAAGGCTTTCCATGTGACCATCCGGGAATGGATCTGATTCGCTGCCGCCAGTGGGGCCTGGCCGCCGAGCTGCCCGCCAAAGCCGCGCTCAAGAAGGACATCGCCGACGTGGTGATCCGCTACTTCAAGGTCGCAGCGCCCATCGTGGATGCGCTCAATACGCCCATTGCCGCGGCCCTGGCGCCCAAGAGAACGGTGTTTTTCGGGCTGCATTGAACGGCCGCAGCAGTTGTGTTTTTCCCGGCGTGTCTCACCGTGTAGAACCGGCAGAGGCCGGAGATATTTGAGGCGATCGCTTCCGGTCACTCTGACACAGGCAATTGACACGTGACGCCGGCAAGCCTATTGTTTGGGGCATTCCGATTCGTCTGCAAGGAGTATCCATGAAAGCCAGGTTCAAGTGCCTGCTCTTGGCCGGAGCCATCCTTCTGGTTCCGGCAGTATCCGGAGCACAAACTCCCACCCCTTATTCGACGCCGCAGTTCTCCGCGACTTTCAATGGACCGGTCACGGCGCAACCGCCAGCTCGCACTTCAACGACCAACGACAGCGTCGACCTGTACTACTCCTCCGAGGTCAACGGCGTTGAACAGATCGTTGCAATTCGCACCATGGACGGCCCAGCTTATACCACGGCGGACTTTTCGTCATCGGACTTCTATGCCCAGCAGGTCGCTGCGACAGGAACCCTCGAGGACAGTTCGCAGGGTCGCTATCAGGGTTATCCGTTCTCATACACCAAAGCGCTCATGACTCAACAGGATGCTTCGAAGATGGTGCAACGTGACCGATTCATCATCCTCAGCGACCGAAAGATGGTCTTCGTTCGCATGATCGCGCCGCCTGACCGGGACAGCGATGCAGTGTGGCTGGCCTTTGCCAACAGCTTTGTCGTCAAGTAAGCGATTGGAGCGGCTTGAATGAGATCGAGAGGGAGAAAACAGGGAAAAAACCTGCAAAAATAGGCATTTTCGGCCTAACTACCCAAGAAAACTGTGGAAATCACGCATTTTCCCATTGACTTTGCTCACGCTCAGGCCGCATGGTAACCATCGGCAGGGTTCTTCGTAGCCGCATGAATACAGGGGTTCCGCGCACTTCAAGTTCCGTTCGATCTCCCTCCATGCGGTAAGCAGACAGCAGCGGAAGCCCGACCATATCGGCAGCCCGCAAGGGTTCGCCCACAAGGAGAAAAAATCCATGGCAACTGGAATGACCAAGACGGCACTGATTCGGCACATCGCCGAGAAGCTCGAACTGACCAACAAGCAATCCGCGGCGTTCCTGGACCTGCTGGCGGAGACCGCCATCAAGGAGACCAAGAAGAACGGCGTCTTCGTAATCCCCGGCATCGGCCGTTTGGTGAAGGCCGAGCGCAAGGCCCGCATGGGCCGCAACCCCCAGACCGGCCAGGCCATCAAGATCAAGGCCAAGACCGTGGTGAAGTTCCGCGTGGCCAAGGCCGCCAAGGACGTCATCGCGCCGCCGAAGAAGTAGTCCCTCCCTCAGAAAGCGCTGGAAAGCCAAAGGGAGAGCCTTGTGCTCTCCCTTTCGCGTTTCCTCGCTTCATGCCGCGCCGCAGATTTCTGCACTCCGGCGGCTGTCGGGATCGTCCTATGATGCATGGCATCCGTTTCCGTGAGCGTTGAGCAGCCCGGTGTTGCGCGGCGCGCTTCCGGTCGCGCTCGTCTGGGCCAACCACATCGGCGTGGACCGCATGCTCGGCTTCGGGCTTAAGTACGCCGATGGATTCGGATTCACGCACTTACGGCGGTTCTCCTGCAACGATGAGCCATTTCGGGCAGTATTCAAGGTGGCTTTTTCTTGACGAAAAAGCCACTTAGCGATTGTGCCTTGGTCTACACCTGCAGGAGACCCGCTATAGGACGCGTAGGAAAACAGCGAGCCTGATCATGCAGCGTCGGCTTTGGGTTCTTTGCGCGGCACGAGCGCGCGCACGATCAGCCAGGCGCCAAAGCCGATGAGGATGGCCCGGGGCCAGCGCAGATGGAAGGCGCCCCACGCGCCGGCGAAAGCCGCCGCGCCCGCCAGCGTGGCGATCGGCTGTTTCATCAGGCCGCGCGCCACGAGCGAAGCCAGAAAGCTCACCAGCAGCCCCTCCAGCATGAGTTGCTGGTCGTAGCGCCAGGAGAGAACGGCCAGCGTGAAGAACGTGCCGATGGGAAACACCTCGGTGAAGAGCGCAGTAACCCAGTGCGGCTTGTTCCCCGCGGGCGGCAAGCCGCCGCGTAGGCGCGGAATCAACCGCGGCACGGCGCGCAGATAATCGCGGTACGGCTCGCCAAGCTGCGCGGCGAGGAATGCTTCTTCGCCCAGAATGAGACGCAGATAAAAAATCCCAATCAGGACCACGGTAAACAGCGCGCCCGAAGGCGGCATGAGCAGCGAGACGGCAATCATCATGCACCAGCCGCCCACGTAGAGGGGATTGCGCACGTAGCGGTAAGGCCCGTCGGCCGTCACCGCGCCGGCCTGCATCTCGCCGTGGTGGACCGTCGCGTATCCCAGGGTTGCCGCGCCCCACACGCGCAGCACTGCGCCCACGAGCGCCGCCAGCGCGCCCAGAACGATGACCATCGGCGCGGCCGCGGTGAAGCTCGCAACGCCCATCCTGCCGATCTCGAGCGGAATCCACTCCAGCGTCGAGATTCGCCCGGCCATATCCCACGGCCCGATCCACGGCGCCCAAAAACCAAAGAAGACAATGATGATCTGAATCACCATCCGCAGCCGAAACTCGATCGCACTTGCACGCATCTGTTCTTCCCCGTGGCCGAAGGGTGCTTTCCGGAACTCCCAGATTACGCAATCGGGCCTCGGTGCGTCATTGCAATCTACCGCAATCGACCATCGATCCGAAGCGGGAGTAGAATTTCTTCAACATTCAAGTCGCATCGCAAATGGATGGCCCCCGGAAGGAGCCACAGGAGGCAAGATTGACGAAGGTGCTGTGGACATTCGCAGTTTCGCTCATGGCGCTCTTCGCTTGCGCGGCTGCCGCGGGCCAGGCCGCGCCAACTGCCAGCCTGCCAAGTCTTAGCCTGGACGATCAACTGATTTCGGCGGCCACCTACGGCGACGCCTCAGCCGTGGAACAACTCCTGCAGAAAGGCGCCCACATTGAGGCGAAAGACAACCTGGGCTGGACTCCTCTGATCTGGGCGGCCTACCAGGGCCGTACGGACATGGTGAATCTGCTGCTCGAAAGAGGCGCCAACCTTGAGGCCAAGGGAAAAAGCGGTCAAACCCCGCTGCACGAAGCGGGCTACATGGGGCACACCGATCTGGTGATGCTGTTCCTCGAGAGAGGCGCGAAGATCGGCGAAAAAGACAAGCGGGATTGGCCGGCGCTGCCTGAGGCGGCAAGCCAGGGCAATCTGGGAGCCGTCGAATTGCTGCTCGCGAAGGGCGAGAGTATCGAAGCAAAAGATGAAAACGGCGATACGGCGCTCATCCGCGCTGCCCGTGCCGGCCAGGTGGATGTGTTGAAGCTGCTGCTCGAAAAGAAGGCCGGCATCGAGGCGAAGGACAAAGATGGCGATACTGCGCTGATTGAGGCGGCTTATGAGGGCAAAGCCGATGCGGTCGAGGTGCTGCTCGACGCAGGCGCCAACATCGAGGCCAAGGCCGGCGCTTATCCTAACGCGGGTGATACCGCGCTGATTGAAGCAGCCGGCCGTGGAAAAACGGATATTGTCACGCTCTTGCTGGCGAAGGGCGCAGATATCGAGGCCAAAGACAAAAATGGCTGGACGCCGTTGATCCAAGCGGCCGATATGGGCCAGCCCGATGTCCTGCAATTGTTGCTGGCCAAAGGCGCCAACATCAATGCCAAGGGTAAGGACGGCAACACGGCGCTCCATTGGGCGATCAACGAGCAGCACCCCGACGCGGCAAAGGTGCTTGAGGATCACGGCGCTCAATAACCTTCACGCGGATGCGGCAAAGACGTCTCAGGAGAAAAGTATGAAAAGAATTCTGCTGGCATTCGTTCTTCCCATCATGGCTCTCTCGCTGGGTCTCAAGTGCGCCGGTCAGGCGGAATCCGGCGCTCCCTCTAACCAGCAGAGTCCTGACCAGCCGAGTCCCGTGGACCAACTGATGGATGCCGCCCACAAGGGCGATGCCGCAACCATCGAGCAATTGCTGGCAAAGGGCGTGAGCGTTGACTCGATAGGCAAGGACGGCCTGACTGCGCTGATGGTCGCCGCCGCTTCGGGCAAGCCCGAAATCATTGCGCTGCTGCTCAAGAAAGGCGCGGCCATCGATCTCCAGGACAACCGCGGCAATACGGCGCTGCATTATGCAGTCATGGCCGCCGACATCGAGTCGGCAACGCTGCTGATCGACAAAGGCGCCAACGTCAACACCCAGAACGAGGACGGGCTTACGCCACTCATGCTCAGCATTGTCTCCGGCTCAGCGGACATGGTGAAGTTGCTGCTCGACCACGGCGCAAAGACAGAGTTCACCGACAAACAAGGCTTTACGGCGCTGATGGCAGCTTCCGGCGGAGGCCAAATTGACATGGTGAAGTTGCTGCTCGACCGGGGCGCCAACATCAACGCCAAAAGCAGCGACGGAACCACCGCGCTCAAGCTGGCAACGGACAACGCAAAAACCAAGGTGGCCGCGCTGCTGCGCGAACGGGGCGCGCAGTAGACCGGCGCTGGCGCCTGTACGACTCCTGCCTGGGATGAGGACAGATGCGCCGCCCGCGCCTGCGGGCCGCAAGGCTATTTCAGGTTCTTGATTGTGGCGCCCTGGGGAATGCTCACCTCGAACTGGCTGGCGGGAAGTTCGACATTCTCTTCTACCCTTTCAACACTCAGCACCAGCTGAATTCCCTCCTGCGGGCGTTTGATGGTCACTTTGGCGGGGTACTTGCCGGCGCTGAACTCCGCGTAGTTGCTATAGAAGATCTGCGTCTCCAACTCACCGTCGCTGTTATAGACATACTGGTCATAGGGCAGCATATCGTCGCGATGAAACGTCATTACGCGGATGGGCAGATTCTCGACCGCTGTTTTCCGCCGCATGATGCTCAGGACGTATTCCGGCATCGAGGATAGATGTTTCTTCGCCGCGTCCTCGATCGTCTCCGAATCTCGCGCTACCATGTACTCCTCGTCCGGTTCCAGCCCTCGCACCACGAGCGCGTCGAGAAAAAAGTTCGGGCGCAGATTTTCGAGTGGGTTGGTTGATTTCTCCGTCACCGTGTTCGCGCCTTCCATGGCTAAGTTCTTCGTTGGCATCACAAGCGTGAAGTGACTGCCGTTGCTGGCCATGTCGAAGATCTTCACGCCGAAATATGTGCCCACGACGCGCAGCATCTCAGGTTTGCGCATCAGGATGTATCCGCGGCAAGAGGGGAAGTCCTTTTCGAGGCCCTGTGCGGACTTGAGTTCGGTAGCGTAAATCTCGACCGTAGCCGTAAGCGTATGGAGCGCATCCCAACGCTGATCGAGTTGCTTCACCAGTTGGTCGGGTGTGACCGTTTGCACAAGAGCCGGCGCCTTGGGAACGGGCAGATGACGCTTGGTGGGGATGATGTAGGAGCACCCGGAAAGCAGGAGCGGAAAAGCCAGAGCCGCGAAGGCGGCAGAGCGGCGGCAGGCTGTCATCGTTCACCCGCCTTCTTCCGCGCATGCCGGTAGCCGGCCACGTTGCGGTTGTGCTCATCCAGGGTCTCGGCGAAGAGCGAATGTCCCTGGGCGTCGGTTCCAGAAGCCACAAAGTAGAGGTAGTTCGTCTTGGGCGGATCCATGGCCGCGCGTAGCGACGGGATGCTTGGGTTGCACACGGGTCCCGGCGGCAGCCCCGTGTGCAGATACGTGTTATACGGAGTGTTGCGCGTCAAATCGCTCGCGTAGATCGTACCCCGCCAGTGGCCGGTAAGTTCGAGCCCGTAAATGACTGCGGGGTCGGTACGCAGCGGCATCTTTTTGGCGAGCCGGTTCGCAAAGACGCTGGCCACCAGCGGCCCCTCCGCGTCCATTGCCGTCTCGCGCTCCACCAGCGACGCGATGGTCACCACCTCATGCACGTTTTCCTTCAATCCCAGTTCCGCGGCCACCGTGCGGAAGCGCCGCACCATGGCTGCCGCAATCTGCGCCGGCGTGACCGTCGGCGAAAAACGGTAGGTGTCCGGAAACAGGTAACCCTCCAGGCTCTTTGCTTCGGGGTCCAAATCGGCCACCAGACTTGTCTCGCTCACCGCTGCCGCCAGAAAATCCTGGCGTGTGCCCAGCCCCGCCTGTTCCACGCGTGCCGCGATATCGAAGATGTTCGCGCCCTCGGGCACGGTCAACGTCTTGGTAAACACGTCGCCGCGCGCAATCCGCGCATAGACCTCAGTCACCGGCGCCGCATGATCGAAGCGATACGTCCCGGCCTGGAGCGTGCCGTGCCGGAACCAGCGCATCAGATCGAAGGCGTAACGGCTGCGCACCACGCCTGCCGTTTCCAGTTGGCGACCGATGCGCATGGCGGAGGAGCCGGGCGCTACATTCACGAACGTCTCCGTCTCGGGTCCGTAGGGCGTTAGTACCAGCCACGCCGCCGCTCCCGCCCCAAGCGCTGCAACCAGCATAGCCCCCAGCAAGATACCTGCCGCGCCGGAACCTTTCTTTCTGCCGCCTCTCCGTCTGCGCCGAGCCATCCTGCCGTTGTGGACCCTTCCCTGAAGAATCAAGACACGAAGATTCCCGCCCCTATTCCCCTATCCTTCGATTGTACCGGGAGCGAGCCCCTGCCGAGCGAAGCGACAGCCGCTGCGGGGCATACGGGGACTCAAAGACGTAAGCTGAATGCGTGGGCAGCATAGTGGAATCCGGCGCGCATCCCCGCTATCTCGGCCTTGACGTTGGCAGCCGCCGCATCGGCGTGGCCGTGTCCGACGAGCTGGGCCTGACGGCGCAGCCTGTGCTCACGCTCGAGCGGCGCGGCAACCGGCGCGACGATCTGCGCTCGCTGGCGCGGCTCTGCCGGCGATTCGGCGTGGCGGGAATTGTGGTGGGCAACCCGCTGCATCTTTCCGGTGAGGCCAGCCCGCGTGCGGCCAAAACTCAAGCCTTTGCCGCAAAATTGGGCGAACTGACCGGCCTGCCTATTCACTTGTGGGACGAGCGGCTGACCACCCGCGAGGCGCACACGATCCTCTACGAGGCCGGCCACGCTCGGCAGATGCACCGCAAGGTAGTGGACCAAGTGGCTGCGGCGTTGATTCTGCAATCGTTCCTTGATCGGAAGCAGGGATCAGTGAACAGTGGCCAGTGATCGGCTTTTTGCCCTTGGCCTTCAGCGGTCGCGGTCCCACGGCACAGGCATTTGACGGCTGACCACTGATCCCAGACCCTCCTTTTCACGCATTCTCTGTTATCCTGATGGGTTTAACTGCGCGAGGAGGAGGCCATGCCGGAGCACAGGGCGCGAAAGCATCATCAGAACCGGGTGGCGGAGGCGCTGCGGGAGGAGATCGGCGCCATGATCGAAGGCGAGCTCACGGACCCGCGCATCGATTTGTGCCACGTGAGCGAAGTGGCGCTGAATCCGGGGGGCAAGTCGGCGCGTGTGTATGTGACTGTAGACAGCGCGGCAAAGGACATTGCCAGATCCGAAGCCGAGACCATCGCAGGCCTTGAGGCGGCCAAGGGCTACGTTCGCCATGAGCTGAAGGAACGGATGGGCGTGCGCCACGTGCCCGATCTGAGTTTTCTCGCCGACCGGTCTGGCCGCTTTCAGGCGCGCATTGAGGAATTGATGAGCCGGGGGCGCAAATCCCCCGGAGCGGGCCGGCCGGCCGCGGCTCATTCCAATTCTCCACAACCTGGCCTCGCGGACGGAAAGCCGTCGCAAGAGCAAAAGGCTTCGCTCCATTGATTGCATGATTCACCATTTCCCAAATTTCGGGGCTGATGCCGCGGCGATTGCGTCGGGGGTGCGTTCTAACGGCATCCCGGACTCCTCAAATGCCGGGCCCCTCGCAGCCATCCTTCAAATTCTGCGCCGGGGCGAGCGGTTTCTTGTCTGCTCCCACGAGCGGTTCGATGGCGATGCGGTGGGTTCCATGCTGGCGCTGGGCATGCTGCTCCGGCAGATGGGCAAACGCGCCGACCTGGTGTCGGCGGACCCGATTCCCAAGGTCTACCGGAGGCTTCCAGGCGCTGAAACCATCCGCACGGCGCAGCAGGTGCGCGGCCCCTACGACGCCGCGGTTCTTTTGGAGTGCGATAGCGTGGAACGCACCGGACTGCGCGGACTGGAAGGGCTGTTCCTGATCAATATCGACCACCACATCAGCGGCCGGCTCTTTGCCAACGTCAACTGGATCGATCACAACGTGGTGAGTGCGGGCGAAATGGTGCACCGGCTGGCGCGAACTGCCGGCGCCGTGGTTACGCCGGAGATGGCCCACTGCCTCTACGCCTCAGTGCTCACCGATACGGGCGGTTTTTGCTACGGGCCGGTGCGCGAGTCAACCTTTGCGCTGGCGCGGGATCTGGTGCTTGCCGGAGCCGATCCCGTTGCCATTGCTCAGGGAATCTATTTTTCCGTGCCGCCTGCGAAGCTTCTGCTGCTGGGCGCGGCGCTGAACAGGTTGACGCGCGAAGGGCGGCTGGCCTGGCTATGGGTGACGCATCAGGATATGGTGCACAGTTGCGCCACGGAAGAAGATTGCGAGGGGATTGTGAACGTCGCGCTGTGTATCGATGACGTGATGGCTGCGGTTTTCCTGCGCGAGCTGCCGGAAGGACGCGTGCGGCTGAACCTGCGCAGCAAGGGCGCGGTGAATGTGGCCGCCATTGCCGCGCGGCTGGGCGGAGGCGGCCACGAAAACGCCGCGGGCTGCACGCTCGATGGTCCTCTGCCGCGCGCCCTCGAGGAAATATTGGCCGAGTTGCGCGGCGCGCTGGCCGGTTTTGCTGCCGCCTCCGCCTGAACGCCCTTGAGATTCCGCGTGAATCTGTTAGCCTTGACCCTGTCGCAACGCTCGAGGATTTCCGCATCTCTTCGCGGCGCGGAAAACGAGCAGGTCCGGCCTGATCCCCCCATCCGTCCTGCATGGAGCTAAGATTTTTTGTCCTGCGCGAAGCAGGCCGCCGTGCGCTTTGTGGAGAAATGCCGGAGATGGAAAATTCCGTGGAACCATCGGGTCCAGATGTGCCCCAGCCCCGGCGGCGGCGTTTGCCTTGCTGGGCCACCCTTTGCGAGGCGGCGGTCTTTTTAGCCTTCAGCGTCTTTTTCCTGGTTTACGGGGTCACTCCAGTGCTGGGCGGCGACGGCCTGGGGTTGGTGGGGGCCGACGAACCCCGCTACGCAGAGATCGCACACGAGATGCTGGTGCGCTTCGACGCCGCGCACACGTTCACTGAGCGGTTGAGCGCCTGCGTAACTCCGTACCTCTACGGACGCCCGTGGCTGGAAAAACCCGCGCTCTATTACTGGCGCGCGATGTTCATCTTCCAGGATTTCGGGGTGCACGACTGGGCCGCGCGGCTGCCTTCGGCCACCTTCGCTTTTATTATGGTGGCGCTCATCTACCTGCACATGCGGCGATTCCGTCCCGGAGGGCATCTTGACGCGGCTCTCATCACCGTAGCCTGCGCCGGGATCATGGGCTTTGCGCGCGGCGCCTCCACCGACATGCAGATGGCTGCGCCGCTGGCCATCGGATTGCTGGGCTGGTATGCGTGGTACGAAACCGGCTCGAAGTTCTGGCTCTACGACATTTATTTTTTTACGGGATTGGCCACACTGGCCAAAGGTCCGGTGGCGCCGCTTCTGGCCTTTCTCATCATCGCCGCCTTTGCCTTCTTGCGCCGCGAGTGGCACATCGTGCGCCGCTCGTTTTGGTGGCCGGGGGTGGTTCTCTATTTTGCCATGGTGCTGCCCTGGTTCATTGCCGTGCAGCATCAGAATCCCACCTTCTTCCGTGAATTTTTCCTCGAGCACAACCTGGAACGCTTCGCCACCGACATGTATCAGCACGATCGGCCTTTCTGGTACTACCTGGTGGTCGTGGTGCTGGCCCTCATGCCGTGGACCGTGGTCGCAGGGCGCGCGTTGATTGACGGCATACTCACGTCGGTGGCCGAGTGGCGGCTGCGCCACTCCCGTGCGGGAAAGCCTTTGCCCACGCGCCCCGGCGACGCATTCCCCGAGTTTCTGGTGCTGTGGTCGCTCATTCCCGTGATCTTCTTCTCCTTCTCGCGATCCAAGCTGCCCGGATACATTCTTCCCGCCCTCCCGCCGATCACCATTCTCACCGGAGATTACCTGTTTCGCCGCCGCCGGCCGGGCCTGAACCGGTGGATTCTTCTCGGTCATGCGGCGGTGTGCGGCACCACGACCATGTCCGTCCTGCTCTTGCCGTGGTTTGTAGCCCACTGCGCAGCTATGCCTCCTCCTCACGCGCTGGCCGCTGCCGCTCTGGCCGCAGTGGGAGCAGGGCTGCTGATTCTGGTTGTGACCAAAGGTTTTGGCGTGGCCCGGCTGCGTACGGCCACCTGCGGGATCCTGGTAGTGCTGGTGCTGTTCCTCTACGGCGTCGGCCCGGTCCTCGGCATCCCTGGAGTTGCCTCCACCAAGCACGTCATCCACCTGCTCGACCGCTCCTACTCTGCGCGGCCTCTGGCCCAGCGCATTGCTGAGTTCGTTCCCGCCGACGAGACCGTAGCGGTGTTCCGCGTTCGCCGCGACGTGGAGTACGGGCTCTCGTTTTATCGTAGCCGCGAGGTGGTGAATTACGACGAGAGCGGCGTGCCCGATGGGCAGCACATTCTGGTGGCGCGCATCCAGGGCCGCCATGGCGCGGATCTGGGTACACAACTCGCGCTCAGTGAGCTTCTCGAAGGCCGTCGATACGAGCAGCTCTTCGGATGGCCGGAACAGGGGTTGGAGGTGTACCTGGTCGGCAGCCGGTAATCTACGGCGGTTCTCCTGCAACTATGAGCCATTTCGGACAGTATTCAAGGTGGCTTTTTCTTGATGAAAAAGCCACTTAGCGATTGTGACTTGGTCTACACCTGCAGGAGACCCGCTATAGGGCCTCTCATCCTCCTTCCCGCGGGCGCTCGTAGTGTCTCAGTTTGAAGTCGTTTTGAAAGGGCACGACTTCAGACGTGCCGCAAACGGCTAAGAAAACGTACTCGGCTTCAGCCCCTGAGGGATCGTTCCATCAAACTGAGCCACTACCCGGGCGCTTTCTAACTTGCGAGAGCGCGCTGTCTCGTGGCAAAGTGGCGGGAAGGGTTTTTTCCAGACACTGTGCCGGTGTGAGTCCGTTCGCGCGCCGTCTCCTGCATTCGCGCCGGATCCAATGCGCCGGAGCGCCCCGCCGATTTGGTTCTCGGCGGCAAACCGCGGGGCGGCGAGGCGCCGGCTCACTCAGGCATCGATCGCGATTCGCCCCAACCGGGCTCCAGACAGAGGAGAAATGCAAACATCGGGCGGTTCCGTCGAGATTCTCGACCTGCGGCACTTTGCGGCTCCGGTGCTCCGCCCCGTACTGGAGGCCGAGGGTGAGTTGTGGGAGCAGCGGCTGCACTGGGACTACCACGCCTCGGCGCGCCTGCTCATGCAATATATCGATAATCGCATGCTGCCCGGCTACGCGGCGCTCACGTCGGGCCGCGTGACAGGCTACGTGTTCTGCGTCTACGAGGAAACCAAGGCCGTCATTGGCGATGTATTCGCTGTGCCGTGCATGCCGGATGGCGCAGGTGGAGCGTCCGGCAGTGCCCACTCCACGGAAGAAACGCTACTCCGGCATCTCTTCGAGCTGCTGCTCAACTCGCCGCACGTAGAACGTATCGAGTCGCAGTTGCTTCTGCATCCTTCCGGTGCCTACGCCGGGATCTTCCGCGAAGCCGGATTCCAGATCTTTCGCAGGCTTTTTCTGGTGCAGACATTGCAGGGGCAATGGAGCCCGCCCCAGCCGGATCTGCCCGCCAACCTGGAATTTCGCCCCTGGCGCGAGGCCGACCTGGCTCCGGCCGCGCGGCTCATCTGCGAGGCCTACCGCGACCATCCCGACAGCCTGATCAACGACCAATACCGCTCCGTGCACGGCTCCATGCGCTTTTTGAACAACATCGTGCATTATGCCGGCTGCGGCAGTTTTTCCGCGCAGGCGTCGTATGTGATCGTAGAGCGCGCCAGCCGCGAGCTTGCCGCCCTTGTGCTGGGCTCGCGCGTAAGCGGCCAGAGCGGGCATCTGACCCAGGTCTGCGTTCACCCCGCTTTCCGGCGCCGCGGGCTGGCCCGCCTGCTGCTCGCGCAGGCCGCTTTCAGCTTCATGCGCATGGGCGCGGCCGAAGTCTCTCTCACCGTCACGGAGGCCAACTCCGAGGCCATCGGACTCTACAAGGACGAAGGTTATCAGTGCGCGCACAGCTTCGATGCTGCCGTGTGGCGGCGCGAAGCCACGGGCTGAAGGGAGCCGGCTGAGCCAGGCTGAGGCTTATAGATCTCCATCCTTGGGCTTGAAGCAAACCGCAAGGATGGAGGTGCACTGCGGAGGCTCGCAGGGATTACTGGAGCGGCGTGGCAGTGACGACAACTCGCGTGCTGCCTTTGCTGTCGAGGTCGTCGGATTTGAAGACGACGGTGGGCTTGCCAACAGAAATGAGAACCGAAGCCTGCCAGCTGTTCTGGCGAATGATAGGCTCGTGCACAGCCGCCAGGTCGGTATATGAAGCAACACTACTCAGCTCCGCCGTCAGATCAAAAGCGAGCTGCCGGTCGACCTCATGAGCGTTATGCACGTCAAAATTCACGCCTATGTCTATGTATTGGAATTGGGTGGATGCCTTTGAGCTTGCCTCGAACGACCCCGTGGCAATAGGAATTTTGGAGCCTGTGCGGAGAGACACCGTGCTGTGAGTTTGAGTGCAGATGGTCGTTGAGTACGTGCGGCTATTCGCCGGCTTGCCGTCCGAACCGAGCTCCTCAACCAAGAAGTCGATGTGATAGTAATGAACGGGCTGCGCCGCAGCCTTCTCTGCGTCCTTCGCATTGGAGGCTTGCTGGGCGTTAGTGGTGTCCTGGGCAAAGGTCCTGCTCCCGAACAACATGGTGAAGAAGAGAAGGCAGCAAACGAGGGTGATCTTGCGCATGGAGTTCTCCTTAGTTTCCGCCGTGGTCGGGCGGTTCGAGTGGTTGGATCTGGATGGCGGCGATAGTGAGTGGTGCTTCAGCCCGCTTTTGTGCCTCGATGAGGGATTGGCGCTCCGTCTCTGGAACTCGTGCGACGTAGGAGGCCAGCGCCTGTTCCTCTGGCGTGAGAGGCCGGGGAGCCGGAAAGACGTCGAGTTTGGGCAGGTGCTCAGTTTTGGCCGCGGGTAAGGCGTCGCGGGAGTTCTGCCGCGGTCGCGACGCTTTGGTGCGTTGATCTGGAGCTAAAAGCGAAATCGAAGAGGGCCTGCCTCCGCTGACATTTGTGGACGGTGGCTGCAAGACGCGGGCTTGGTTCGTACCATCTGCCGCAGTGTGCATCGGTTTTGAACCGGAATGAATGATGAGAATGAGCAAGCCTGCCGCGACCGGCACTGCGATTGCCCACGGTAGCCAGCGCCGCGTTAGTCTACCTGCGGATTCGTCCGCGACGCGGGCGAGGACTCGTTGAGCAAGGTCCGAATCTGAGCCAGGGTTGGCATAGGTGTTGAGCGCCGAGCGGAGCAGGAGGTCAAACTCGTCATCGGGCTTTAGAGCAAGATCATTGTGCTCAGGCATACGGAGCCTCCTGTGAGCGCGGCGCTCGGAGATGCGACTGCCCGTTCGCGCTTAGCTTCTGGCGGAGAAGCTGGCGGGCGCGCTGCAAGCGGGTGCGGACGGTACCTTCGGGGATACCAAGCACCCGGCCGATCTCGCGCGAGTTGAGTTCGTCACCGGCGGAAAGCACCAACGGCACGCGGAGTTCTTCAGGTAGCGCGTCGATCATGGAGTGGATGAGGGCGTGCTGGCTAGCGAGGATCAGCGTTTGCTCGGGACTGAGATCGGGAGACGGCGTCTCCGCGGCAGGCGCGCCGGATTCGGAGTCGAGGCTCAGCGATTCGGGTTGCCGCGGACGACGATCTTCGGCAACACGCCACGCCACGCGCGCGAGAAATGCGCGTTCGTTTTCAGCGTTGCGCCAGCCGCGATTGCGATAGAGCTTCAAGAACGTCTCCTGAACGGCGTCTTCAGCATCATGGGAGTTGAGCAGAACGGCGTAGGTGACGCGGAAGACAAAGCGCGACTGACGCTGGACGAGTGCCGTGAACTCCGCGTCTTCGCCGGTGGTCAAGGCTCGCGTGCTCCCTTGGGCTGCCGGCGCAGGTTGCGTGCCGGGTGCGAAGCAACTTTACTCCCTGTACACACGCTAAGACGGTGACCGGTGACGGAGTGTTCGGATATTTTGTGGTGGGAATCAAAAGAAACGGCCCGCAACTCGTGGTGAGCAGCGGGCCGGTTTTCTTTTGGTCTTGGTTGAGATCTACGCCTTCGCGCTCGTCAGCGCCCCCAAATCCGAGGCCTGCTTTTCCATGCTGAAGGCTTCCAGGATGTCGCCTTGTTTCACGTCGCTGAAGTTGGCGATGCCGATGCCGCACTCCATGCCGTTGGTGACTTCGCGGGCGTCGTCCTTGAAGCGCTTGAGCGAGCCGATCTTGCCTTTGAAGACCTGCGCTCCGTCGCGCATCACCTTCACCTCGGCATCGCGGCGGATCACGCCGTCCTGCACGCGGCAGCCGGCGATGGCGCCCACCTTGGGAATGCGGAAGACATTGATGACTTCGGCGCGGCCCAGGTAATTCTCCTTGAATGTGGGTTCGAGCAGGCCCAACATGGCCAGGCGGATCTCGTCCTGCAGCTCGTAGATGATGGAGTGCAGGCGGATCTCCACATTCTCCTGCTGCGCCAGCTCGGCTGCCTTGCGCTCCGGGCGGACGTTGAAGCCGATGATGATCGCGTTGGAGGCCGTGGCCAGCAGCACGTCGCTCTCGGTGATGGAACCGACGCCGGAGTGCAGCACCTTGACGCGCACCTTTTCCGTGGACATGCGCACCAGCGAGTCGGCCAGCACTTCTACCGAGCCCGTCACGTCGCCCTTGATGATCAGCGGCAGGTCCTTCACGCCCGACTGGCGCACCTGCTCAGCCAATCCCTCCAGAGACACGCGCGAGCTCTTGGCCAGTTGCGCATCGCGCTCCTTCATCTTGCGATACGAGGCGATCGACTTGGCCTTGTCGCGGTCGGCGACCACGAGGAAGGTGTCGCCCGAGTCGGGCATGCTTTCAAGACCAAGCACTTCAACCGGAGTGGAAGGGCCGGCTTCTTCGAGCGCGCGTCCGCGATCGTCGAACATGGCGCGCACCTTGCCGAACGTGTTACCGACAATGTAGCTGTCGTTCAGGTGAAGGGTTCCGTCCTGCACAAGGACGGTGGCCACGGCGCCGCGGCCACGGTCAAGTTTGGCCTCGAGAACGCTGCCCAGTGCCTTGCGTCCGGGCGTGGCCTTGGGCGCCTTCAGGTCGCTCACCAGGCAGATCATTTCGAGAAGCAGATCGAGATTCATCCGCTTCTTCGCCGAGACCTCGACAAACACCGTGCCTTCCTGTCCCGCGCCCGCCCATTCCTCAGGAATGAGGCCGCGGTCGGCCAACTGCTTTTTCACGCGGTCGGGATTGGCCTCGGGCTTGTCGATCTTGTTCATGGCCACGATGATGGGAACCTCGGCGGCCCTGGCGTGATCGATGGCCTCCAGCGTCTGCGGCATCACGCCGTCGTCGGCGGCGACAACAACCACGACGATGTCGGTTACTTTGGCGCCACGGGCCCTCATGCGCGTGAAGGCTTCGTGGCCCGGCGTATCGAGAAAGACGATCTCGCGGCCCGAGGCCGGCGAGCCTTCCTTGGTGAATTTCACTTTGTAGGCGCCGATGTGCTGCGTAATGCCGCCCGCTTCGCCCGCGGCCACGTGGGTCTCGCGAATGGCGTCGAGAAGCGAGGTCTTGCCGTGATCGACGTGGCCCATCACCGTCACCACCGGCGGGCGCGGCACTTCCACCACGTCGGTTTTCTCGGTATCGAGCACCTCCTCGATGGCCTGATTCTCCAACTCCTCTTCGTAGCTGATCACGTTGGCTGCGGCGCCGAACTTCGCCGCCACATCTTTCACCATCTCGGCGTCGAGCGATTGGTTCACCGTGACAAACACGCCGCCCATGAGCAGGGTCGCGATCAGGTCCTTGGCGCGGACATCGAGCTTCTCGGCCAGGTCCTTCACGCTGATGCCCTCCGTGACGGTGATGTCGCGCGTGATGGGCACGGGCTCGGTGCTGTACTGCGCGCCGCCATAGCGCGGCGGCGGCACAAAGCCCTTCATCGGGCCTTCTTTGGTCTTGGGGTACTGTTGCTTGCCTCGTCCGCGGCCACGGGAACTGGCGCGCTGCGGGCGCGGGGCTTCACCGGCCGGTGCGCCGACGCCGGGGCGCACGCCGCCGAAGCCGGGGCGTGCGCCAAAGCCGGGCCGCGCGCCGGGAGCTGTGGGGCCTCCGGGCCCCGCGAATCCGCCCGCCCCGGCGCGCGTGGGATGCCTGGGTCGCGGCCCCCCTGCGACTTGACCAGGCGCCGCAGCGCCGCCGGGCATCCGCTGCGCCATGCCGGCTTGCCCTGCCGTTGGCCTGCGATCGAAGATCGGTTTGCCGCGCTGAATTCCGGCGCCCGCCGCTGGTGCGGTGGTTGGAACGATGGACGCCGTGTACACAGGCCGTGGGCCGGTTTGCGGCATCACCATGCGACGCGAAGCACGAGCGGGGTGCGCGCTCACAGGGCCGGGCTGCGTGGGGGCGGTTGTGGACACGGCGGCGATCGCCGGAATCGCACCGGGCGCTTTGCTTGTGGCAACAGCGGCTTCAGCAACGGACGGCGCGCTCGCAACAAGATCGGGAATGGAGGAAGGCGCCGGTTGCTCGACGGCAGCAGGATGCGCAGCGGCTGGCGTTTTGGCAGCCGGAAGCTTTTCGCCGGCGCGGGGTTGTTCTTCGCGCACAGGCGGGACTGCGGGCGGCTTGACCACGACTGCACCCGGGGGCGGCGCAACCACGACAACCGGGCGCGTGACGCCTGCAGTACCTGCAGGCGCCTTGGCGACGACAGCACCCGCAGGAGGATGAGAGGCTATAGCCGGAAGAGGTGTGGGTGGCGGGGCAACGATGGGCGGCGCCGAGCGTGGCTGCGGAACAATTTTGCGCGGCTCCGGGCGGACTGATGCGGCGGCCACGGGTTTCGCCGCAACCGGCGCTTTGGCCGGACGCGGAGCGGGCGCAGCAGGCTCGGCTGGCGGAGCTGCCGCCGGCTTGATGGGCAAGCGAGCGTGGCGCGCCTCTTCTTCCGCTTCCTTTTTCTTGGCCAGGATGGCCTTCAGCACATCTCCAGGCCTGGAGATGTGCGAGAGATCGATCTTTGGAACCACGTGCTCGGCGGCATGACGCCCGGGCGCTGCGGCCGGATGCGCAGCATGCTTCGCTTCCTGCACAAAGTGTGCGCGAACCTTATCCGCCTCGTCCGATTCCAGCGAACTGGAGTGCGTCTTGCCTCCCGCAATGCCGAGTTCAGGAAGAAGATCGAGAATCGCGCGAGACTTGACTTCCAGTTCTTTCGCGAGATCGTTAATACGAACCTTGCTCATCCGCCTCTTTTCAATTCGTGCCGCCAAAAAGCCCTTTAGTCGCTCATAGCTGCCTCATGGCACTGGCCGCTCTTAACCGTTGCGTTATCGTGCGTTTGGCTGGGGAGGACGCGGCGCATCTCACGCACCGTCCTCTTTGGCCGCCTCTTTCTGCTCTGTCTCCTGCTCCACCGCCGTGCTTTCCGCCTGCGGCGTTTCTTCACTCGCGATCTCTGCTTGCGCTGTCTCCGCGGGCGCAGGTTCCTGCACTGGGGCGGTCTCCGAGGCTGCTTTGTCGTCCATCTCGGCTTGCTCGACGCGAGCTTCCGCGGCGGCCACTTCGCCTGCTTTGGGTTCCGCGGTTGCCTCGGCCGCCTGCGCCTCTCCTGCTTCCGCAGCCTCCGGTTCTTCAAAATGGCCGAAGTAGTGCCGAACGGCGATGCTGATCTTCTCCAGAGTCTTCTCGCCGATGCCGGGAATCTCCATGATTTGCTCGGGCGTCATATCGGCCAGCGCTTCGGCGGTGGTGACGCCGGCAGCTACCAGCTTCTGGATAATGCCGTCGCCCAGCTCGCTCACCTGCTCGATAGGCGTAGTGGGAGCGCCGGCCAGGGCCTGCATCTGCTGCTCGACCTCCTGGCGCTTCTCCTCTTCGCTCTTGATATCGATCTTCCAGCCCAGAAGTTTGGCCGCAAGGCGCACATTCTGGCCCTTCTTGCCGATGGCCAGCGAAAGCTGCGTGTCGTCAACGATCACTTCGAGCTGCTTTTCGGTCAGGTCCGTGATGGAAACGCGGCTGACCTTGGCCGGCTGAAGAGCTTTTTCCGCAAACGTCGTGATCTCGTCGCTGAACTCGATGATGTCGATCTTTTCCCCGCGCAGTTCGCGGATGATCGACTGCACGCGCATGCCCTTCATGCCCACGCATGCGCCCACGGGGTCCACATCCTTGTCGCGGCTCTGCACGGCGATTTTGGTGCGCTCGCCGGCCTCGCGCGCAATGGCGCGGATGACTACCGTGTTGTCGTAAATCTCGGGAACCTCGGACTGGAAGAGATTCTGCACCAGCTCGGGCGCGGCGCGGCTCACGATCACCTGCGGACCCTTGGCTGCGCGGTCCACTTTGATCAGCACCACACGCACGCGCTCACCCACGCTGAACTGCTCCAGGCGCGACTGCTCGCGCTTGGGGCAGCGGGCCTCGGCCTTGCCCAGGTCGAAGATGACGTCCTGGCCCTCGAGGCGCTTGACGGTGGCATTCAGAACCTCTTTTTCGCGGTGCGCATATTCCTGGAAGATCGTGTCGCGCTCGGCCTCGCGCACCTTCTGGAAGATGATCTGTTTGGCCAGTTGCGCGGCGATGCGCCCCAGCGAGCTGGTGTCGCGATAGATGCGGATCTCGCTGCCCACTTCCACGCCGGGAGCCAATTCGTTGGCCTCCGCAAGCGTGATCTGATTTACGGGATCCTCGATCTGATCCTCGTCGGCGACCACCGTCTTGTAAATGTAGGCCGTAATCTCGCCGGTCTCCTTGTTCAGCTCTCCGCGCATGTTTTCCTGGGTCTTGTAGAACTTGCGCGTGGCCAGAGCGATGGCTTCCTCGACGGCGCCGACAACAATGGCGGGGTCGATGCCCTTTTCCTGGCTCAGGAGCTCGATGCTTTGATACAAAACGCTGGTAGCCATACCGCTTGCTCTCTCATCCTGCGTGCCGGGCGCAGTGACTCATGAAGCCCGACGCCGCGAGTTACTCATTGAGGGACTAGGGACGTAGGGACTAGGGACTAAATGACCCGAACAAACCCGTGCGTCCCGCAATCCCGTCCGCCGATTTCCTTTCGCCTTTCAACTTTCTTTACAGTCCCTTTTCCCTGGTCCCTATGTCCCTGTCTTTCAGATCTCCGGCGCCAGATTCGCCTTCTCGATGTTGCCGAGGGCGATCTCGACCGTTTCCACGCCTGCCTTGCGGCTCTTGCTGTTTTGCTTCACAGCCGCCAGGTCGAGCGTAATCGTTCCTGTTCCTGACGCAGCCCGCGTCGCCGCAATCAATCTACCTTGCCAGTGCCGGTTGTTACGGACCGGCTCGAAGGTCCGCACCTTCACCAGACAACCCACAAACCGCTCGAAGTCCGCAGCCCGAGTCAACTTGCGATCCAGTCCCGGCGAGCTAGCCTCCAGCGTGTACGCCGCGCCGGGAACCAGGTCCTCTACGTCGAGCAAAACCCCAAAATCGCGGCTGAACGCCGCGCAATCCTCATGTGTCACGCCGGAAAGCTGCTCCACCGCGAGCGAACCTTCCAAAAGCCTCTCCGGCAAGCCTTCTGCGTGGGCCGCAGCCGCCGCTTTCAGTTGCGCCCGGCCCTCGGCGTTCTTTTCGAGGCTCACGCGCAGCGTGCGGTCTTTCGCCGTGCCGGCGAACTCGATATCGACCACATCGAGCCCGTGCGAAGCAGCCACCCTTTCCGCCGCCCTCCGGATATCGTCTAGGTTGACCGCCATCGTCCCTTCGCGCCCACCATTCAGCATCCCTTGCGGGGAACCCACTCCTACGCCGCAGGAGGCTGATTTCCAATGGGTTAATACTCATTCGGCCCGGTGTGAGCTGGCCTGCGGTTTGCTCCAAATAAAAAGTGGGCTGTAAGCCCACTCATCTCTCCGCCAGCCGGTGCGAACACGGACAAAACCTGACGGACAAACGCGTTTGCATGGTCAGAATACCGCGAAATGCGGGGAAATACAACCACCTGCGGCAGCGCGGGCGCCCGCTGAGGTCCGCATTCTTGCATTGCCGGAGTTTCGCGGCTCCTGCGATACTTTTGGCCATGAATCCGAAAGGTGTTCTTTGCGCAGCTCTGTTTGCGGTTGGAGTGTACGGTTCAGTAGTCATTCCTGCCTGGGCCGACGATTCGGCTGCATCGATTGCCGCCGGTGGACTGGTGCCAAGCCGCGAGACGCGGATCGTGATGGCCAAAGAGGTTCTGCGCATCAGTCCGGACAAAGTCGTCGTCGATTACGACTTCCGCAACGACACGGACCAGGACGTGACGACCGAGGTCGCGTTTCCCATCCCTCCGTACAGGGATGAGTTCCCGAACGACGATATTCCAGGGCAATCTTTTCAGAGTTTTCGGCTATGGGTTAACGGAAACGTGGTTAGGTACGATGCGGAGGCCCGAGCAACGCTCAACGGTAAGGACGTGACTAAAGTCTTGAGAGCAAGCCACATCGATATTCCGACCTTTGGACATTTTGTCGATACGACAGATCAGAATCATTCTGTTGTCGTTGCCACACCGGACTTCGATCAGCTGCCTAAAGAAGCCAGGGAGCGCCTCCTCTCAGCCGGACTCTTCGAGGACCAAGGGTTTGCATATCCGGTCTGGACAGTGCACCTCCAATACCACTGGACGCAGACCTTTCCGGCTCACTCCACAGTCCACATTCGGCACGAATACACTCCGAACGCCGGCTTTCAGCCGGTTCAACGCGAAGCATTCAAGCGCGCGCTTTTGGCGGGGAAGGCGCCTGCACCAAGGCCAATTGCGAACGGTCGGCCGCGGGACGACTACGAGCAATTGATGAGTTTTTGTCCCGATCCTCCATTCCTGCGCGGAGCGATCCAAGCGATTGAGCAAAGGCCGACCGATTCATGGAATTACGTCTATCCGCAGTGGGTCGACTTCATCCTGACCTCCGCCAATACCTGGAAGCAGCCCATCGAAAACTTCACGCTGATCGTGGAGCGCGGAAGACCGCTTGACGGTTACGGGAAGCCAATGGAAGGCAGGCGGAACCTGGTAAGCTTTTGCTCCCCGCATAACGCGCCGGTCGAAAAACTCGATGCCGACTACTTCCAAGTCCACCTCACCAACTTCATCCCGGCATCGGAGTTGCATATTGGATTCTTTGACCTTCCCGAGGCCAAGCCCGCTCCGGCATCTTCTGGCAAGGCCCGTTGAGCAGGCTGAGCGACCGCTTCCCGTCCGGCCCCCTCCACGATGATGTTCACCTTCAGGATTTCCTTTGCGCGCCGCCGAGCTAGGCGCGACAATAGCCGAATGAAGTGGCTTCGCGTTTCTGCCCTGGCTCTCATCGCTCTCGCTTCAGGACTGCCCCCGCTCCACGCACTCGAAAAACAGCCGGCCGGCGTTTACCACGCGCGGCGCGTTGCGCTCGCCAATAAGCTGCAAGGCGGCGTAGCGGTGCTGTTCGCCGCCGAAGAGTCGCAACTGGACTTCATGCCCTACCGGCAGGACTCGGACTTCTACTACATGACCGGCTGGAACGAGCCCGGCGCAGCCCTCATGATCGTGGGCGACGCGCCGCAGGCAGCCACGCCGCGCGCTTATAAGGAGATTCTGTTTCTGCCCGCGCGCAATCTGCGCATGGAAAAGTACACCGGCGTGAAGATGGATGCGGCCACGCCGGGCGTGGAGCAGGCCGCGGGCGTTGACCATGTGGAGCCGATGACCGAGCTGCCGGCGGAGTTGAGCCGGCTGCTGGCCGCCGACCGGCCGCTCATCCGCAATGTGTGGACGCAGCCGGATACGGCCCCAGCCACCGCGCTGCTGGACTTTACCGCCGTCACGCTGGGAACATCCACCGTTCCGCAGGCGCATGACGTGACCAGCCTGACCATGCCGCTGCGCCAGATCAAGGACGAGGGAGAGATCGAGCTCATCAGGAAGGCGTCGGCGGCCTCGATCCTTGCCCAGCGCGTGATGATGCAGTGGTGGGTGAAGCCGGGCATGACGGAGCGCGCCATTGCCGGAGCCATGACCGCCGTGTGGATGGAAAACGGGTGCGAGCGGCCGAGCTATTCGCCCATCGTTGGCTCGGGCGTCAATTCCACCATCCTGCACTACTCGGCCAACGACCGCACCATGCAGGACGGCGATATTTTGCTGGTGGACGCGGCCTGTGAATACTCCATGTACGCGGCCGACATCACGCGCACCGTTCCGGTGAACGGGCATTTCACCGCGCGGCAGCGCGAGATTTATAACGTCGTGCTGGGCGCGCAGCAGGCCGCCATCAACGCCTTCGTGGCCGGCAAATCCACCATCAACGACCGCGACCGCCAGGACCCGAATTCGCTCGACACCGTGGCCTACAACTACATCGACACGCACGGAAAAGACCTGCACGGCCAGCCGCTGGGGCAGTACTGGTTGCACGGATTGGGGCACATGATGGGCATCGATGTACACGATCCCGCGAACTACCCTGTGGTGCTCAAGCCGGGAATGGTCTTCACCATCGAGCCGGGCATCTACATTCCCGAGGAGAACCTGGCGGTGCGCATTGAATGTGACTTCCTGGTCGGCGCGGCTGGAAAGCTGATCGATCTCGATGCCGCGCTGCCGCATACCCCGGATGAGATCGAAGCGGCGATGCGTGCGAAATAAGAGGCAATATGGACCCGCGCGACGCCATGGAGCCCGGACAACTCGAGGCGCTGAACCGCGCCTTCAGCGAACAACTGCTGGTCTGCCTGGACGAGTGCGCGCGAGGACGGCGCGGATTGTTCTCGGAATTCGTAAGCGAGGACGGTGAAGAAGGCGGCTGGCCCGAGGCAGAGCGCCTGCGCGAGTTGGCGGTTGCGCTGCAGAGCGTTCTTGCCCAGCAGGGAGAGCGGAACACGCTCTGCGACGAATTCCTCGACCTGTGCACCATCCACGGCGAAAGCCATCCCGGAGAGCGCAAGCTGGCGCGGGCGTTTCTGGAGCGGATTGAGCGCGGGGAAGTGGGAACACCGACGCAAGAAGAACGAAAGCCCTGGTGAACGCTGGCGCTTGTGCCCCACCCTTCCGCGATTGGATGACGGAAGTGTGCAGACGCGGAGCTTTGCCGACAAGGCGAATTTGGAAACGGATCGCCGGGACGGACTCCGGGAGGACGGAAGAAGAAAGGCCGGAGCGCTTGCCCCGGCCTTTGGCCAACGCCGCCAGCTCCGCTAGCCTTGTATGTCGAACTGCTCCGGGTGCAGCGCCGGATCGCTCTTTACCAGCACGTTCTTGCCGGCCAGCTCCTCGAAGTCAGTGAGCCAGCGGCCACCGTTCGCCTTGAGAACCTTCACCGTCTCGGGATTCACGCGCAGCATCACGTCGGCGTTCTCGAAGTGCTTCCGCATCTTGCGCATTTCGATGTAGATCTCGTTGCACACGGTGGTCGGGCTCTTCACCATGCCGGTGGCCTGGCAGGTGGGACAGGGTACGCTCAGGGTCCGCTCCAGCGACTGCTTCACGCGCTTGCGCGTGATGGCCACCAGGCCGAAATCGTTAAACTGCAGCACCTTGGTCGGAGCGCGGTCGCTCTTCAGCGCCTCTTCCAGCGCGGCCATCACCTTGAAGCGGTTTTTGCGCTCGTCCATGTCGATGAAGTCGATCACGATGATGCCGCCCAGGTCGCGCAACCGGATCTGGCGCACGATCTCCGGCACGGCGTCGAGGTTGGTTTTGAGGATGGTGTCCTCGAGCCGCGCCGACTTGCCGACATACTTGCCGGTGTTGATGTCGATCGCCACCAGCGCCTCCGTCTGGTTGATTACGATCGACCCGCCGCTCTTGAGCCACACCTTTGAGCGCAGCGCCTTCGAGATCTCGTCCTGGATGCCGAAGTGCTCGAACAGCGGAGTCTCCTTGGTGTAGAGCTTGACGCGGCGCACCAGCGAGGGCGAGAAGCGGTTGAGGAAACGGACGATGCGCTCGTAATCGGCCTCCGTATCCACCCAGATGTTGGAGAAGTTCGCGCTCACCTGGTCGCGAAGGATGCGCTCGATGAGCGACAGGTCGTGGTAGATGAGAGCCGGCGACTTGGAGGATTCCGAGCGTTGCTTGATCTCGTTCCATAGATTCATCAGGAAGCGCAGATCGGCGCGAAGCTCCTCTTCCGACGCGCCTTCGGCCGCGGTCCGCACAATGAAGCCGCCGGGCGTCTCGCCGCGCTCATGTACCAGAATGCGCTTCAGGCGATTACGCTCCTCGTCGGACGCGATCTTGCGGCTCACGCCCACGTGTGTCACGGTGGGCATGAAGACCAGGAAACGGCCGGGCAGCGCGATGTGGCTGGTGATACGCGCGCCTTTCTTGGCGATCGGTTCCTTGGCGATCTGCACCAGAATCTCCTGGCCGGATTTCAGCAGGTCGGAAATGATCGGCAGATCGGAGGTTTGAGCCGAGCGGCGCGATGGTCCGCGGCGACTGCCCTGCACTCCGCGGCCGCGCTGTCCGCGGCCGCCGCGCTCGCGGCGCACGCGGCCGGGCGCGGGTCGCGCACCCGCCGAAGATGCCTCTTCCTCCTCTGCGCTTTCGAACTCTTCCTCCTCGCCATTCTTTTCGTCAAAGTTCATCTGGATGCGATGATCGAGATGAGCCTCCTGCAGCATCTCGCCCAGTTCGCCCGTGCGCAGGTGGCTGGGAAGCGTCTCCTCTTCGTAATCGTCCAGATCGTGTACTTCCGGCTTGTGGCGGCGATGGTGCGGCGCGGCTTCAAACTCCTCGCCTTCGATCACCTCTTCCTCGACCAGGCCCTTGCCGGGAACATAGGTCGAAGCCGGGGCGGCGGCTTTCTTGGCGCCGGCAGTCGCCTCGCCCTCCTTCTTCTTGCCGAAGCCGAAGAGCCGGAAGCCCGGCGATGCGGACGGATCGATGCGGTGAGATGCAGACGCATCCGATTCCTCCTCTGGCGCTGAAGCGATCTCCTCCGCGGCTACGGACTCCGATTCGGCAATTTCCGAATTATCTGGCGCGGAGAGAAGGAACTCCTCGGAATCCGTATCCGTCTCGATAGCCTCTTCCGCGGCGTCAAACGCAGGCGGTTCTTCCTCCGCGAGCGGTTCCACGGCGTCCGGGGCGAGTTCATCCTCCTCGAATTCGAGTGCGGGCTCCTGCGGCTCTCCCGTTTCCGGTGGCGGAGCAGCAAATTCCTCGAGCTCCTCAACGGCCTCGTCCTGGGCAGCACGGGTGAAAGGCGCGGCCGAGACGCCGCTTTGTCCCTCCGGAACGCCTTCGGCTGGCAGCTCGGGCTGGCGGCGATGCCGCGAGAGCGATTCGCCTGGCAAAAGGCCGCTGCCGTCCCACCTGAGCGGCGCTTCAACCAGCGTGGAAGGCCTGCTGGATGTGCGCGCCGAGCGCGACGGGACAGCCGGCTCCGGCGCGGCTTTGGGGCTTTCAGAGGGGGACGCGCTACCGTACTTCGAAAGCGACTCGCCCGGCAGCACAAACGCCGCTGGAGCCTGATGCGCACGCGGCGCGCGCGGCGCAACGGGAGCTTCGTAGGCAAGAGTTGCCGGAGCAGACGCGGGTTTGGCGGGCGATTCCGCCTCAGTTTCCGCAACGGCGGCGGATTCTGGCGAAGTTTCAACTGGGACGCCCTGGCCCCGGCCGCCACGGCGGCGGTGCCGGCCACGCCAACGGCGTGCGCCCGGCTCGCTCGTTCCGTGAGCTTCTTCTGTCTGCCCTGGAGTCGTCGTGGATTCGAGATCGGCGGTTTCCGGCGCCGCTTCTTCCGCCGGCGGAAATTCCTGACGCTCTTCGCGCCGGGGTTCCGCTCTCTGGCCGTGACGCGGGCCGCGATCTTCCTGGCGGCCTCCTTTCCACCCCGTCGACGAAGTGGGCGCCTGGGTACCCTTCAGGGCCGGGGCATCGTCGGGGGCCCCAGCTCCGTTGCGCTCGGTCCCGCGGGGGTGCCGAACCTCGCGAGGCACCTGGCCGGCTCCACTCGCCGCCGCCTTTTCCAGCTCGTCGGTCTCTTCCTGGTCTTCGAGCTCGATGAAGTCGGTTACGTAGAGAAATGCGTCGCGCTCCAGGCCGAGGTCGACAAACGCCGACTGCATGCCCGGTAATACGCGTGTTACGCGGCCGTTGTAAATGGAACCCGCGAGAGTGTACTCGTTTTCGCGTTCGTAGTAGATTTCCGCGAGTTGATCGTCTTCCAGAATCGCAAGCCGCGTCTCATGCGGCGTGCTGGAGATGCAAATTTCCTTTGCCATCGTACCTTTCCGTCCGGCAGCTTACGGCAGCCGGTACATGCGGCAAGGCGGGATGGGGACGCGAGGCAACGGCAGGGAGGGGATGAGCGGATAACCAGGGAGGCGCTTGAGGTACGGCTTCCGCACGGCGGCCTGCTTCACAGGCGGCGAACCGTGACGGAATCGGAACAAAGCGCACCAAACGGTCTGTTGTTTGCGGTAACCCAATGGCAGAGAGTTTGTGGCCTCCAGTACCGGAATTTCCGGCGGGGCCGTTCGACCTGCGGCAATTACTCGGAGGCTTCGCGACAGAGAACCGGGGAATCTGTCTCCCGAACTGCTCACGCGCTCCTTGCAATGTGCGAGCCGCAAATGGTCTTCCCGTCTCTGCGTACTCATGAACCCAATCCTGCCGGGCGCGATCCATCCAGACCAGGCCGGCGAAATGCTTAAAAATCCTTCTCTTGCGGTTCGTCGCGATCCCCCGATCGTTCCGGAGCTACGCAAGAGTCAAACCTTTTCGACGACACCTCAATCGCATGGATCGAGATGCGTCAATTGACGAACCGGCGCATGCGGACATTCATTGCCACGCCCAGCGCCAGGAACGTAAACAGCACCGAAGATCCACCGTAACTCATTAAAGGTAAAGGGATTCCGGTGACGGGCATCAGCCCGATGACCATGCCTACGTTGACCGCGATCTGAAAGGTCAACACAGCCACGATTCCCATGATAATGAGAGAACCGGACAGGTCGGCGGCTGTTTGAGCGTTTTGAATCAAACGCATCAATATAAAGAAGTATAGCAGCAAGACAGAAATCGCGCCCACGAAGCCGTGTTCCTCGCTGAAGGCCGCAAAGATGAAATCCGTATAGGGGATGGGCAGGAAATAACCCTGTGTCTGGCTGCCATTTTCCAGGCCTTTGCCCCAAATGCCGCCCGATCCCACCGCGATCTCCGACTGCAGCACCTGGTAGCCCGAGCCCCGGGGGTCGTTCTCGGGGTTGACGAAGGCGGTGAGCCGGGCCTTCTGGTACGACTTGAGAAACCTGCCGCTGGACCAGACTCCTCCGACCAGGACAGCGCCTACGGCGAGCAGAATCAAGCTCTGGCGAAGGTTGATCCCGCCCAAAAACAGGCCGGCGATCAGAATGGGCGTATACGTCAGCGTGGTTCCCAGATCGGGCTGCTTGAGCACCATCAACATCGGGATCCCGACCAGCGCAAAGGCCTTGAAGATCTCCTTCCACGTCACGCTGCGTCCGCCCAGGTTGGCAAAGTAGCGGGCCACCGCGAGAATCAGCACCAGCTTGACGAACTCAGAGGGCTGTACGAGCATGGGGCCCAGCTTGATCCAGCGGCGACCGCCCAGTGCCTTGTGGCCGAGCGGCGACAACACCGCAGCCAGCGCCAGAAGGCCGAACCCGTAGGCCCACGGAGCCCAGTCGAGCACACGATGGTAGTCGATCTTGGAGAAGACGAACATGGCCGCTATGCCGGCGGCAATCCAGAAGATCTGCCTGGTTCCGAAGCTCGAAAACCTCGTATGCAGCGTGGCCGAGTGAACCTCAAGAACCGAAAGGGAGCAGAGCAGGAGCAACAGGCCCAGCAGCGCCCAATCGAAGTCGCGAAAGCTCAGGATGCGGCGCATGGCGGTTATGGATCCTTTCGCCGCGTGGGCGACATTGCGGCCACCTGCGAAGAAGTTCCACGGGAAGCTGCCGCCGGCGAAGCAGCGCGCTTGGCCTCGTGCTTCGGCGCCGGCTTCGCACTCTGGCCGTTCTCAGCCATAATACCGTGGCTGTCGACAAAGAAGCGCCCGCCCTGAATGCGTGGCCGTGCATCTTTGTTCGCGGCGCCACGTGCGGGGGGCATCGACCACACAGCGCCCACCTCGACCGGCGCCGCGGCCTTCGCTGGCGGCAGGTTGTGCGCTTCGCGGCGCTTCTTATCCACGTAAGCCTCCACAACCCGGGCCGCGATGCGCGCGGGATAATAGCTGAACTCTCCGTTCTGCCAGAGCACGGCAACCACGAGCTCCGGATTGCGTCGCGGGGTAACGCCCACGAACCACACATTGGGATACGTGCTCTTGCCTTTGCCCGTCTTCTCCAGCGCTTCGTGACTCATTTGCTGCGCGGTTCCGGTTTTGCCGGCAAAATCGATGCCTTCCAGATGCGCCGAACCTGCCGTGTGGTACAGTCCCGGCTGCGTCACCTCGGCCATGCCATTGGTAATAATGTCCCAGTTAGCCGGATCGATGGGAATGTACGCTTCACCCGTTCCCGGAAAGCTATCTGTCAGCGATTTATAAAATTCAGGGGAAAGTTGGTTGGGAAAGACCACGTGCGGCCGCACCAGATGTCCTCCCGACGCAATGCCGCCGATGATGCGCGCCAGTTGCATCGGCGTCGCCTCGATCGCGCCTTGCCCGATGGCTACGTCGAGTGTTTCGTCGGGATACCAGCGGTGATGGAAGTTCTTGATCAGCCAATCCGGCGAGGGCATCAATCCCGCCTGTTCTCCCGGCAGGTCGATCCCCGTCTTTTGCCCGTAACCGAACGCTGTCGCGTATTTCACGATGCGGTCGATGCCGAGTTTGTCGCCGAGCATGTAAAAAAACGTGTCACACGAATAGGGAATCGCATTGTAAATATCCACCGCGCCGTGTTTTTCGTCGCAATGGTGGAAGTAGCCATACGGGCCCCATCCGCCGTTGCAGACGATATGCATGTTTTGCGCGACGCCTTCCTGAAGTCCGGCCACGGACATGAGGATTTTGAAGGTTGAGCCGGGCGCAAGCTGCGCCTGGATGGCCTTGTTCATCAGTGGATGATCGGGATCGGTTACGAGCTTGTTCCAGTCGGAGCGGCCGATTTTGACGGCAAACGCGTTGGGGTCGAAGCTGGGGCGCGAGACCAGCGCCAGAATTTCGCCGTTGCGCGGATCCATGGCCACAATGGCGCCGTTGCGGTCGCCCATGGCGAGTTCGGCGGCGCGCTGCAGGTCGTTGTCAATGGTGAGCCTCAGATCCTGGCCGGGCACAGCGTGCTGAATGCCGAAGTAGCCCACCTCGCGTCCGCGGCTGTCAACAACCACTTCGCGCGAGCCGTCCTGGCCGCGCAGCAGTTCGTCGTAGGTTTCTTCCACCCCCGCCTTGCCCACCACGTCGCCCGGCTCGTAGTAGGCAAAGCGTGGATTGTTCAGGTCCTCCTCGCTCACCTCGCCTACGTAGCCGATCAGGTGAGCGGCAAAACCGTCGCGCGGGTAAAGTCTGCGCTCCTCGTCGATGGTCTCCAGTTCGGGCAGCTCATTGCGGTGGGCCGCGATGAACGCCTGCTCGTCGGCAGTCACGTCCTCTTTAATCGGGATGGGCTGATAGCCGGGCTCTGTGCGGTAACGGTGCAACGTGGCGCGCAACTGGTCCAGATCCAGATCGAGCCCTTTGGCGATCAAAGGCAGATCGGCGTCCACGCTTTTGTTCTGCTCGCGCACCAGAAAGCAGGTAACGGAGGGATAGTTGTCCACCACCAGCCGGTTTTCCCGGTCGAAGAGTTTGCCGCGCGGCGCGAGAATCGGCTCCTTGCGAATGCGATTCTGCTCGGCCAGCGCGCGGTAGCTCTCCACGTTCAGCACCTGCAGGCGCCACAGCCCCGCGGCCAGCACCAGCATCATCAGCAGGACACCGTACTGCACCACCGTCAGCTTGACTGTGGAGAGCTTTTCCCCGCGATTACTGCTGCCTGAAACCATGCCCTGCTTCTCAGAATACAGCGAGTTTGTATTTCCGCCCCACTACGCGCCTGTGCCCATGCATCCCTCAATCCTTGATCTGCAGACGGTCGAGCAGCGGAAACAGCACCAGGGCAATCAGCGAATTGCCCACGGCGCGCAACAGCTCGGTCAGCCAGCTCCAATCGACCGCCAGGCCCAGCAGAAAGCGGGTGACGAAAAGATAAATGGCGCTGGAGAGCAGGGAGAGCGCGAAGTTGAGCAACACGCGGATGGTGTGATGGTCGACGTCGATGCGAATGCCCACAGACCCCGCCAGAAAACCGACGGCTGTCTTGGCGATGCCGTTGATGCCGATGGCGTGATGGGAGAGCGCATCCTCAAACAGGCCCATGACCGATCCCATGACCGCGCCTTCCATGGGATTGCGGCGGGCGAGTGCGAAGTAAACAATCACAACGAAGGGCAGATCGAACCAGATGTAGCGGCCGACCACGCGTGGCAGCCATGCCTGCAGCACCAGCGAAAGGAGCGGAACCAGCGTGTAGACCAGCAGCGGATAGCGGTGGATCTCCATATCGCGCCGGGATTCGGCGCCAAACACAGACATGGCTATGGATTCCTCCGTGGCGTCGCTTGCGGCTTGGATTTCGTTCCGGGATGTGCTGCGCCACTGCTGCCGGATGCGTCGGGCGAGGCAGAGGGGTATTTCGGCTTGGGGTTGGGACTGGGGCTCGTTTCCGGCTGCGCGCCGGGAGCGTCCGTGGCGTCAGGCGAAAACTCATCCGCGTGCAATGGTTGAGGAGGCTGCGCGGCAGGGTTTGGCGGCGTACTGTCGTTCAAGGGCTGCTGATCGGGAGGCAGATTGGGATCGGCCAGGCCGGGAAGCTTCTCCGCCATGATCTCGGAGGCCTTCATCTGATCCTTGATGGCGGTTGGAACCGATCCTTGTTCCGCTTCGCTGGCGGCAAGGTCCTGCTGCTCCTGGGGCGCGAAGCGCGGCTCGGTTGAGGTGATCACCAGCACCTCGTCGAGGCGGTCGAGATGCGCTGCCGGCTTCACCAGGATGTCGATGAAGGCGTCGCGGTCGGGATCGCGCACCACCTTCTCGACCACGCCGACGGGCAGCCCGCGCGGAAACACCATGTCGCCCCCGGCCGTGAGCACGTGCTCACCCGGTTGAATGCGTTCATCGGCCAGGATCCCCACCACTTCCAGCCGGCCCGATGCGTCGCCGCGAAGAATGCCGCGGATACGCGTCTTCTCCAGGATTACGCCCGCGCCGCTGGTGGCATCGTTGACGGCCAGCACCTGCGCGGTGTGGGGAAACACGTCGCGCACCTTGCCCACGATGCCGTCCGCGGTAATCACCGCCATGTCCGGTTTCAAGCCGTCGCGCGCGCCCTTGTCGATATAGAAGACATGCGAGCGGTCGCTGCCGCTGGAGCCGTATACCTGCGCGGCCTGCGTGGTAAAGATGTACCTTTGCTGGAAGCCGAGTAATGCCTGCAGCCGCTGGCCCTGGCGGGCGTCCTCAAGCAACGCGGCCTCCTCGAGACGCAGCCGGTCAACGGTATTCTCCAGATCCTGGTTCTGCCGGCGCACGTGGAGCAAGTCGATGTAATTGGTCCACAGGCCGATCACGCCGATCTTGCTCGCGTGAATCAGCCGTTCCGGCGGCGAGATCACGGCATTCGCCCACAGCCGGATCAGCCGCACACCCTTTGCATCCGTGGAATCGAGAGTATTCAGGCCGCTGCTGGTCCGGCGCACCTGCACCGCAAGCCCCACGAGCTGCGCCGTAAGCAGGGCAAGCAGCACCACGAGGTTCCGGTAGCGTGCAATAAACGATTCCATAAAAGCCAGGGAAAAGGGACTAGGGAATAGGGAATAGGATTCAGAACCCTAAACCATCATCTTCTCCAAAGTACAGCCACCATGGCAGTAACCGCACTTACCACAGAAGCAATCGCCGAAACCAAAGCGACGATCCATAGCTTCGCCTCACGATCGCGTCGCTCCGCCTCGGTAATCCTGCACTGTAATTCAAAATCTGGGGCCCGGGGAGCACGGCCAGACGAACTTTGCACTCGTAGGTCGCCTGAAATATCGATGCCAAGCTCAATGGCCCGTTTCTCAAGCTCATCGGCCTGCAGAAGCCTCGACATACCGATCCATCTCGAATCTGTTTTCTATTCCCTGTTCCCTATTCCCTGTTCCCTGCTCTTTCAGTCGATCTTGATCTTGCGCAGCAGCCGGAAGTCCGAGAGCATCTTGCCCGTGCCGAGAACTACGCTAGCCAGCGGATCGTCGGCCACGGAAACGGGCAGCCCGGTCTCCTCGCGGATGCGCTTGTCAAGGTTTTTCAGCAGCGCCCCGCCGCCGGTCAGCACGATGCCGCGATCGCTGATGTCGGCCGAAAGCTCGGGCGGCGTGCGCTCCAGCGCTACGCGAATCGCGTTCATGATCACGGCGATGCACTCGCCCAAAGCCTCGCGAATCTCGCTGTCGTCAATCGCTATCGTCTTCGGCACGCCCTCGATCAGGTTGCGTCCCTTGATCTCCATGGTCAGCGGCTTATCCAGCGGGAAGGCCGATCCGATCTCGATCTTGATCTGCTCCGCGGTACGCTCGCCGATCAGCAGGTTGTACTTGCGCTTCAGATAGTTGGTAATGGCCTCGTCCATCTGGTTGCCGGCCATGCGCACCGTACGCGAATAAACGATCCCGCTGAGCGAAATCACCGCGATGTCGGTGGTTCCGCCGCCGATATCCACCACCATGTTTCCCGAGGGTTCGGTGATGGGCAGCCCGGCGCCGATAGCCGCCACCATCGCTTGCTCCACCAGGTACACTTCGCTGGCCTTGGCGCGGTAGGCCGAGTCCTCGACGGCGCGCTTCTCCACCTGCGTAATCTCCGAGGGCACGCCGATCACGATCCGCGGGTGCACCAGCATCTTGCGGTTGTGCGCCTTCTGGATGAAGTAGTTGAGCATCTTCTCGGTGATTTTGAAGTCGGCGATCACGCCGTCCTTCATGGGCTTGATGGCCACGATGTTGCCCGGTGTGCGTCCCAGCATCTCTTTGGCCTTGTAGCCCACAGCCTCCACTTCACCGGTGTTCTTGTTGATGGCTACGATGGACGGTTCATTGACCACGATGCCCTTGCCCGCGGCGAAGACCAGCGTGTTCGCGGTGCCCAGATCGATGGCCAGATCGCTGGAGAACATGCTGAAGAGCGAGCGAATCCTATGGGACCGCGAGGAGCGCGAAGGATAACCGTTGAAGGACATGGAGAAACTGAATCTACCTCAAAAAGCTGAAATTTGAATGTGCCTCAAAGCCTATTGTACGGCCAGTTGCCCTCATCCGTAGCGGCAGGCCTCATGCGGTTTAAAACGGGCGTACCCTGCTTGGTGCCGGTTTAGCCAACAAGGGGCCGGCGACGGCCCGCCAGTTCTCCCCATACTGGCCGGAAAACCGAAACGGGGTTATGCTGTTCTGCGGATTGTCCAAGGAAAAGAGCCGGATTCTGTTCAATCGATCGGCTGCCGGTCCCCTGTACTCAGACCACGGTTCACGGATCACGGTTCAGCGTCCACGAGGCTTTCATGACCTATCCCACGTATCACAACCTCATCGGCGGCCAGTGGCTTCCGGCCGCAAGCGGCAAAACCATTCTCAACCTGAACCCGGCCGATCACTCCGACATCGTAGGCGCGTTTCCCTCCTCGCATGACGAAGATGTGTCCGCGGCTGTGGTGGCTGCGAAAAAAGCCTTCGCTGCCTGGCGGTTGGTTCCCGCGCCCAAGCGGGCCGAGATCCTGTTTCGCACCGGGACTCTGCTGCAACAGCGCAAGGAGCAATATGCGCGCGAGATGACGCGCGAGATGGGCAAGGTGCTGGCCGAGACGCGCGGCGACGTGCAGGAGGCCATCGACGAGGCGTTCTACGTGGCCGGCGAGGGCCGCCGTCTCTTCGGCATTACCACCCCTTCTGAGCTGCCCGACAAGTTCGCCATGAGCGTGCGCATGCCCGTCGGCGTGGTCGGCCTCATCACCCCGTGGAACTTTCCCATGGCTATCCCAAGCTGGAAGCTGTTTCCCGCCCTCGTTGCCGGCAACGCCTGCGTCATCAAGCCGGCTACCGACACTCCGCTCTCCGTCTACAACCTGGTGCAGGCGCTTGTCGACGCAGGCCTGCCGCCGGGCGTCGTCAACATCGTCTGTGGAACCGGCTCAACCGCCGGTGCGGCGCTGGTCGAGCATCCCGATGTGCGCGCCATCAGCTTCACCGGCTCCAGCGCCGTAGGCTCGCTCGTCGCGCAGCGCGCTGCCGCCACCTTCAAGCAGGTCTCGCTCGAGATGGGCGGAAAAAACGCGCAGATCGTGCTCGACGACGCCAATCTCGACCTTGCCCTCGACGGCGCGCTCTGGGGCGTATTCGGAACTACGGGCCAGCGCTGCACCGCCACCAGCCGCATCCTGCTGCAAAAAGGAATTGCCGCGGAGTTCACTGGGAAGCTTGTCGAGCGCGCCAAGAACCTGAAAGTCGGCAACGGCCTCGACGAGTCCGTCGAGGTCGGCCCGCAGGTCAACGCCGCTCAGATCGAAACCTCGGAAAAGTATCTTGAGATCGCGCTGCGCGAAGGTGCGCAGTTGCTTTGTGGCGGTCATCCGCTGACCGCTGGCCCCTACGCGCATGGCACATTTTTCGAGCCTACGGTGCTCACGGGCGTTACACCCACCATGCGCATCGCCCGCGAGGAGGTCTTCGGTCCCGTCGTCGCGCTCATCCAGTTCTCGACCTTCGAAGAAGCCATCGAAATCTCCAACTCCATCGACTACGGCCTCTCCACCGCGCTCTACACTCGGGACGTGAACCGCGCCTTCGCGGCCATGCGCGATTTAGAAGCCGGCATCACCTATATCAACGCGCCCACCATCGGCGCCGAGGTGCATCTCCCGTTCGGAGGCGTCAAGCACACCGGCAACGGCCACCGCGAAGGCCTCGGCGCGCTCGACTTCTTCACCACATGGAAAGCCGTCTATGTGGATTACTCCGACAAGCTCCAGCGCGCGCAGATTGATAATGCGGAATGAGCGGTCTGCTGCCCGTCCCGCTGAAATAAACTAGGATTCGACTGATATGGAAACCGCATACATCCCCGACCCCACCCGCTACGACCACGCCGCCTTCCGCCGCTGCGGCCGCTCCGGTCTCGTGTTGCCGGCCATCACCCTCGGTCTCTGGCAAAACTTCGGCGGCGCTGATGTCTTTGAAACCGGCCGCGCCATGATCCGCCGCGCCTTTGACCGCGGCGTCACGCACTTCGATCTTGCCAATAACTACGGCCCTCCCTACGGCTCCGCCGAAGAGAACTTCGGCGCGATTCTGCGCAAGGACTTCTGCGGCCTTCGTAACGAACTCATCATTTCTACAAAAGCCGGATGGGACATGTGGCCCGGTCCCTACGGCATTGGCGCCTCGCGCAAATATCTGCTCGCCTCGCTCGACGACAGCCTCAAGCGCATGGGTCTCGACTACGTCGACATCTTCTACGCGCATCGCCCGTGGAAGGACTGTCCGCTCGAAGAAACCATGGGCGCGCTTGCCTCCGCCGTCCATCAGGGGAAAGCGCTTTACGTGGGCATCTCATCCTATAGCCCCGAGCGCACGCGACAAGCCGCGAAGATCCTCAAACAAATGGGCGTACCGCTGCTCATTCACCAGCCGTCCTACTCCATGCTCAATCGCTGGATCGAAGATGGCCTGCTGGCCACGCTCGACGAGCTGGGCGCCGGCTGCATCGCATTTTCGGCCCTCGCGCAGGGCTTGCTCACCGGCAAGTACCTCAAAGGCGTTCCGGCCGATTCGCGCGCCCGATCCGAAAACTCGTCGCTGCTCAAAGAGTTCCTGAGCGAAAAGAATCTGAAGCGTGCCCGAGCGCTCGACGAAATTGCACGCCGCCGCGGCCAGACGCTCGCGCAAATGGCCATCGCCTGGGTGCTGCGCGACAAGCGCGTCACCTCTGCGCTCATCGGCGCGCGTAACGTGGAGCAGCTCGACGACTCGCTCGATGCTCTGAAGAAGCTCAAGTTTACGGCTGCGGAGCTGAAAGAGATCGACCGCTACGCGCAGGAAGGCGATCTCGACCTCTGGCGCGACGCGCGCGAAACGATGGCGTAGCTCAGCCGGCTACGCCCTGCCCGTCTCCAGCACATCCCGCAGCGCGAAGCTCGTCTCCAGCCGGATCACGCCCGGCAGGTGCGACAGCTCGTTCTGGTGCAGGCGGTTGTAATCGTCGATTCCGGCCACGCGAGCCACCAGAATGTAGTCGTATTGGCCGGCCAGCAGGTGGCAGCTCACGATGTCGTGGCAGTGGCGCACCGCAGTCTCGAAGGCGGCCAGCACCGCAGCCGACTGGCGCTCCGCTAGGATGCAGGATTGGCCGAAGGGCCGAATACCTGGCTGGGCACGCTCTCGCATCGCGGGGTGGCCGAAAGCCGGCGCCGGCCCTGGACGGCTGCGGCAACCGTCCTTGCCTGATCTCATTGGCAATCGTTCCCTGGGCTCAATGTTTCGCTTATTACGGCTGCACGCCCGGCGGGATCAGCAGCGTAAGCGAGTGAGGCACAACCTCCAGCCGCACCGGCAAAGAGCCCAGGACCTCTCCGTCCGCCTCCACAAACAGCGGATCCGCGTTGCCATGGTGCGCGCGGCATTCGATGGACGGCGTGTCGAGCAGTTCCACTGCGCCGTTGAAGGTATGGCGCCCGGCAATGGCCGCGAGCAGGAAACTAAGATAGCGCAGGCGGCTTTGCGTCTTGAACGCCAGCAGGCTCAGGCTTCCGTTGCGCAGGCTGGCTCCGGGAGCAAGCGTGCGCAGAACGCCTCCAAATGAGCGCACGCGCACAGCCAGCAACTGCGACACTTCCACGACGCGCCCATCCCCATTCCCATTCGCCGGCAGGGCCGCTTCGAAAAGCGGAAAAGACGAAGTCGCCCAGATGCGGAACGCCTCGATCAGATAGAGGACGTAGCCCAGCCGCCGCTTCAGCCGCGTGTCCAGGCGCGACATCAGCAGCGCATCGGCCCCGATTCCCGCCGCGACAATGAAGTAGCGCGCGGCTGGGTTGCCCGTGCTGTCCTGGTAGTGGATGCGCCCTACGGAAACTCGCGCCGGCGCGGCATCGAGCAGCATACGCGCCGCCTTGGCCGGCCGCGCAATCAATCCCAGATCGGAGGCCAGCGCGTTGGCCGTCCCCAGGGGAACCACCCCCAGCGCAACGCCGGTTCCCACCAGGCTCTGTACAACCTCGTGAACCGTGCCGTCGCCGCCGCAAGCCACAATCGCATCGCAGCCCTCGCGCACGGCCCGTTCCGCTAACACCATCGCGCTGCCCGGCGCGCCCGTCTCGAACGCCTCCGCGGCAATGCCCGCTTCGCGAAACACGCCCAGGATTTCGCTCACAGCCGCATCCCTGCGCGCGGAGTACTGGCCTGAAGCCGGGTTGTAGATCAGCGCCACGCGGCGCATTGCGGGTTTCACTTTGACGGTGGTTCCTATCTGCTCAAAGTGCCCTCAGGCACATCTTGCTATCATCGCAGATTTGCAGTCGAAAAATGCACAACGTCTGCGGAATAACACGAATTGTGTACCGGCTTTACAGGCTATCGAGCCCATAGGCCAAGCTGCGCGCTTTCCCTCCGCGCGCCGCGTTCTCGCCATTGCCGCGGGCGCATCGCGCTTCCCGCCAAATTTTCAAAGCATGTCTCGGAGGCCGCTTAGAGCCAAAAATGCCACAGGTACCAGACCGCATAGATGGTCAACGCCGCCGCGCCTTCGATTCCCAGGGCCCAACCCACCCCTCTGCCCAAATCGCGCAGGTTCACGATTGCCTCGGCAGGCCACTCCGCCTCCGCGCTCGTGGCGCCGGCTTTCATCCCCTGGGTCTGCATCAGCTGGGCGGCATAGCTGCTCATCTGCAACGGCGGCGAGAGCAGCGAAGGCAAAGCAGTTGCCGGGTTGTTGTCGTCGAATCGTTGGGTTGGCACGGTGGCGCCCTCCTTCGACTCCTATCGGCGGTGCGCCAACCGAAATGAGTCGAGGCCGACAACAAAGATTCCCGGCAAAACCGCTGCTTTGCAATCGATGCCTCATTATGCTGGCGGGCCAGAGCGCCAGCTTAAGATTTAAATCACTCCTTAGCCGATCGGTCCCAAGGTGGTAACTGACCTGCTCGGGCGGCCCACTTTGATCTTTTTGACGTAAAGTACGAGGCAAAGTATTCCATCGAACCTCGCCCAGGATCGCTGCCACAGCTGAACCCGAGCCACGCCGGCCGTCGCGCGAGGGGGGCCAATCGCGGTCAGCAGTACAGCCTCGGCGCCATCAAGCAGCGCCGGTCGCGCGCGATTCACGCATCCCCGCTATCATGCCTGTGAGAGGCAGATCGTCCCATGAATCCCAGCGGCAATACCATCCTGATCACCGGCGGGGGCTCCGGCATCGGCCGCGGCCTCGCGGAATCCTTCCATGCTCTTGGCAACCAGGTCGTCATCGCCGGCCGCCGGCGTCAGGCCCTCGACGAGACCACCGCCGCCAACCCCGGCATGAGGGCTCTAACCGTCGACGTGCGCGATCCTGCCTCGCTCCGCGCCTTGGCCGCGCAAGCGATCGCGGAGTTTCCCGCGCTCAACGTGCTCATCAACAACGCCGGCATCATGCGGCCTGAAAAACTTCTCGCGCAGCAGCCCGATCTGGCCGACGCCGAAGCCATCGTTGCCACCAATCTGCTCGGCCCCATCCGCCTTACCGCGGCTCTGCTGCCGCATCTCCAAAAGCAGCCCCGCGCGGCCATCATCAACGTCTCATCCGGGCTGGCCTTCCTGCCCATGGCGCGCACGCCCACTTACTGCGCCGCCAAGGCCGCCATCCACTCCTACACGCTCTCGCTCCGCTGCCAGCTTCGCTCGACCGGCATCGAGGTCCTCGAGCTGATCCCTCCCTACGTCGCCACGCACCTGATGGACGGCGCAGACAACCCGCGCGCCATGCCGCTCTCGAAGTTCATCGCCGAGGTCATGGAGATCCTCAAGACGCAGCCCACGCCCCCCGAGATCTGCGTCGAAAACGTGAAACTCCTCCGCTTCGCCGCCGAAAGCGGCAACTTCGACGCCATCTTCGCCCGGCTCAACGCTTCCTAGCCGGTTTTGCACCCCTGGGGCGTCCTTCGCGGCCGGGCAGCGCATTGCCGTCCCCGCCCCGGCCAGGCGACGATTACCAGCGCGTTTTTTCTGGTGACGAAAGATTCAGCTTTTGCCTATTCTGAGCTATTTCCGCCGGTTTCGTAAGGTGCTATCGTAGTAGGGCGATCCCCCCGTGCGGCTGGTAAGCCGTATGGAGGAAGTGGGCTGGCCGAGCGCGGCACGGAACCAGGATCGTTCCCGCGGATTCCCCTGGTTCGGGAGCGCAATCAGGTATATGGGCCCATTCGATCGGTGAATTGCCTGGCGTGCGGCGTGAAGGTACGGCAGCCGTCGTTGCTTCGGGGTGCAAGCCGAACAAGGGTATGAGGAGCGCTGACAGCGCCCTCCCGGTTTGGCTTGAGGGGGTTTTCATGAGTTTCAGAAATAGCGAGAGCGGCAACATCCTTGTCCTCACCGCGCTGTGCATGGCCATTCTCATGGGCTTTGTGGCGATGGCGATCGATGTAGGCATGCTCTTCCATGCCCGCGTACAGATGCAGATTGCGGCAGACGCCGCCGCTGCCGCCGCCGCGCTCGATTACAAGTACGGCGAATCGACAAAGGTCCAGAGCGACGCAACTGCAGCCGCAACACAGAACGGAATGCTGGCGACCGGCACAGCGACGATCAACGATCCGCCGAAGAGTGGTTATCACCAGACGGCTGGATACATTGAGGCAGTTGTCAGCGAGCCGTATCCGACGTTCTTTATGAAGACGTTTGGTTTCGGAGCCGTCAACGTATCTGCCCGGGCGGTTGCGGGCTCAAGCGCCAATGGTGGCTGCATGTGGACGCTGGCAAAGTCGGGCGTTGATATCTCTCTGAAAGGTAATGGAAGCCTCACTGCACAGAATTGCGCTATTTACGACGATTCGAGTGCGAGCGATGCGCTCCAGCTGAAAGGGAATGGCTCCATTTCCGCCAAGTCGATCGGCATTGTCGGCGGCTACACGGTCAATGGCAATGGAAGCATCACGCCGAACCCCCCCACCACGGGAATTGCGCCTGCGGCGGACCCGATCAATGTCACTCCGCCGACGGCTTCTACGTCAACCTGCTCGGGGAGCAACTCCGCGTGCAACCCAAGCAACAGCAGCAACAACAACATGACCATCCAGCCGGGAACCTATACCTCGATTACAAATAGTGGCAACGGAAACATGACGCTGGCTGCTGGAAACTACACGATCACAGGCAACTTGACCAATAGCGCAAATGGGTCTTTGACTCTGGGAGCCGGCAACTACACCATCGGGGGGAACTTCAGCACTTCGGGTAACGGGGCGGTAACCATCGGCACCGGTCAATACATCATCGGTGGCAACCTCGACCTTGAGGGGAACGGGAATCTTACAGGGTCGGGCGTCACGTTCTTCATCACGAGCGGAACCAACACCGTGACCGGCAATGGCAATATGAACCTCTCGGCGCCCACCTCCGGGGCGTACAGCGGGATCCTCTTCTACGAGCCATTGAGCAACACCAATGGCGTCACCCTCACAGGGAACGGCGGCGACAATGTACAGGGCATTCTGTACATGCCCGGCGCGCCCGTCACGCTGCACGGCAACGGCAATCTCACCGTATCCCTGGACTTGATCGCTGACTCGGTGACCTCTACCGGAAATGGAACCATCACGCTCACGAATTATGCCGTAGTCGATAACACGAACTCGGTGCTGGATAAGCTTGCGATGGTGGAGTGAGCCATGCGGCCTTCAATAAGTTTCGTTTGGAAAGTGCGGGCTTCGATGGAGCGCCTTTTTCGGGCAGCCGGAAAAGCGAACGGCGAGGCGCTCGTCGAGATGGCAATTGTTCTGCCTCTTCTGACATTGCTCTTGTTGGGCGCGTTCGATATGGGTATGGCCGCCTATACGTCGATTGAGGTGTCGAACGCCGCCTTGGCCGGCGTGCAGTATGGCGCCCAGAACGCTACGGCCGCCGGAGATGTAACCGGAATCCAAAACGCGGCCGCCGCGGACGCGTCAAATATCACCCTGGGACCAACAAGCGCGTCGCATACCTGCATCTGCGCCGACGGCTCAGCCTCCACCTGCAAGCCTACAGACTGTTCCGGTTCAGCCATTGTGACGATCCTGACGGTTCAGACGCAGGCAACTTTTACGCCTTTTTTCCATATCCCTAAGATTCCAACCTCTTTCACCATTCAAGGCCAGGCGATCCAGAAGGTCATGCAATGACGAATCCAGCAGATCCAGAACGATTTGCGAACGGGCGCGCAACCCGGTGGTTTGCATCGGGACAGTTCCAGGCCCGTCATTCGTCTCTGGGGCGGCGGTGCGCGCCGCGTTGGCGCTGGAAAAGCCGCAGCGGCAGTTCCGGGTCAATCATAGTTGAGTACGCGATCACCGCGTCGCTCCTGATGACGCTCTTGTTCGGCATCGTGCAAACGTGCTTTGCGCTTTACGCACACAACTTTGTCTCGGATGCCGCCCGCATGGCTACGCGGTACGCCATTGTCCGGGGCTCGTCTTGCACCGGAATGTCTGACTGCGGCATCACCGCAGCGCAGATTCAAACCTACGTACGCGGCCTTGCATACCCAGGAATCAAGTCAAGCAACCTGAGCACCACCACAACGTGGCTTAGTGCGAGCGCTTCACCGCCCACCACATGGACGGCTTGCGCCAATCAATGCAACGCTCCGGGAAATGCAGTGCAGGTGCAGGTAACCTACGCCTTTCCGATGTTTATTCCCTACTGGAAGTCGACGACAGTCAATTTGACCAGCACGTCGCAGATGGTGATCTGGAATTAACGCAGGGTACGGCGGAGCAGATGGCACGCTGCCGCAGCCGGCCAAGCAGGCTTGCCCGCCGGTCCTGCCATGGGCCCCTTAACTCCCTCATGAGACGCGGCCAGGCGATTCCGATTCCACTGCTTTTCCGCTTTTCCTGAGATCCTGCCGGTTATCCTAGCTTGCCCTCCGCCTCCGCCGGCCTCAAACTCTTTCCATGGCCACCGTCCCCGACCTCACCCTCGAAGCCGGCCTGCCCGCGAATCTTGACGCGGAAAAGACCATCCTGGGCGCGATCCTGCTCGACAATGCCGCCCACGCCGAGACCGCCGAAGTTCTCAAGGCCGACGACTTTTCTCTCGACTCGCATCGCCGTATCTTCCTGCGCATGAGCGAGTTAGTGGATTCCGGACGCGCCGTGGACATCGTAACGCTTGCCAACGAACTGGCCCGCTACAAGGAGGTCGAGTCCGTCGGCGGCGTCGCCTACCTGGCCTCGCTCACTGAGGGTTTGCCTCGCCGGCCGGTCATCGAGGACTACATCCGCATCGTCAAAGACAAGAGCCTGTTGCGCCGCCTCATGGGCATCTGCTCGGCCGCCATCGCCAAGGCCGCCGACCAGAGCCAGGATGCCATCGGCGTTCTCGACGAGACCGAATCGCAACTGCTTGATGTGAGCCAAGCCGGCCTCACCCAGGGCCTGCAGCCCATCGACATCATCGTCCGCGACTCCTTCGGCAACATCGACAACCTCTACAAGCAGAGCCGCGAGGTCACCGGCCTGCCTACGTGCTTCACGGATTTTGACCGCATGACGAGCGGGCTGCAGAAGGGCGAGCTCATCATCATCGCCGCCCGGCCTTCCATGGGCAAAACCGCGCTGGCCATCAACATCGCGCAGAACGCGGCGGTGCGTCATCACGCCATTGTGGCCGTCTTCAGCCTGGAGATGAACAAGGAGTCGCTCCTGCGCCGCATGTTGGCCGCGCAGGCGGGAGTGGACCAGCGCAGGCTTCAGCAGGGCTTTCTGGGCCGCGAAGAGCACGAGAAATTGCAGAACGCGCTGGGCTTGCTGGTGGACGCGCGCATCTTCATCGACGATTCGGCCAGCACTACGCTGGCGGAAATGCGCGCCAAGGCCCGCCGCCTCAAGCAGAACGCCGGTGGCCTCGATCTCGTCGTGGTCGACTACCTGCAACTGATGTCGGCCTCCCTGCCCGGCGCCAGCCGCAAAGGCTACGAGAACCGCACGCAGGAAGTCTCCGCCATCTCGCGCGGCCTCAAGGCCATGGCCAAGGAGCTCCAGGTTCCGGTACTGGCCCTGTCGCAGCTCTCCCGCGCCAGCGAGCGCCGCAGCGACGACAAACGCCCCATGTTGAGCGATCTGCGCGAGTCGGGTTCCATCGAGCAGGATGCCGACGTGGTCGCCTTCATCCATCGCGAGCCCTACTACAACCGCGACGAGGAGATTTCGCCCGAAGAGAAAGCCAAGTCGGAGATCATCATCGCCAAGCAGCGCAACGGCCCCACGGGCACGGTGATGATGCACTTTGACGCGCGATATACGCGCTTCGATGGCGTCGATTCCAGGCATGAAGCTGAGTGACGCTGGAAAACCGGCGCGCCCGCCTTGCATCCGCTTCCCCCGCGTGGCTATCTTTGTCCAAGCACCTTGATCCATCCAAGGAAGACCTTCATGGACGTTCTCCAACGGCTCTTCGAGCAGCATTTTCATGTGCCGGCCGAGCGCGTGCTGCCGTTGCAGGGCCAGCTCGGCGGCTCGGGACGCGTCATCGTCCGTCTTTCCGGCTCGGGGCTCACCGCCATCGGCATTCTCTATTCCGTGCGCGAAGAGAATGTTGCCTTTCTCGAGTTTTCCCGGCATTTTCGCCGCCATGGCTTGCCCGTGCCGGAGATTTATGCCGAGGATTTGAGCCAGGGCGCCTACCTCGAAGAGGATCTCGGCGATACCACGCTCTTCGAATTCCTCAGCGCCAATCGCTCCGGCGACGCCATCGCCCCGCCGGTGGTTGAAGCCTACCGCAAAGTCGTAGCCGTTTTGCCGCGCTTTCAGGTCCAGGCGGGCCGCGGCCTGAACTACAAGGTCTGCACTCCGCGCGCGAGTTTCGACCGCCAGTCCATCGCCTGGGATCTGAACTACTTCAAGTACTACTTTCTCCGCCTCGCTGGCATCCCCTTCAGCGAGCAGGCGCTCGAGGTCGATTTCACGCGCTTGACACGGTTCCTGCTCGGCGCCGATCGCGATGATTTTCTCTATCGCGATTTTCAAAGCCGCAACATCATGCTGCGTAGCGGCGAGCCTTGGTTTCTCGACTACCAGGGCGGCCGCAAGGGCGCGCTGCAGTACGACATTGCGTCTCTGCTTTACGATGGCAAGGCCGATCTGCCGCCCGATCTGCGCCGGCAACTGCTCGACCACTATCTCGACTCTCTCGCCGGCTTTATTGACCTCAAGCGCGAAGCCTTCATGGAGCACTACTACGCGTTCGTTTATGTCCGCATCCTGCAGGCGTTGGGCGCGTATGGCTTTCGCGGCTTTTATGAGCGCAAGGCGCACTTCCTTGAGAGTGTTCCCTTCGCGCTCAAGAACCTGCGTTGGCTCGCGGAGCACGTCAAGTTGCCCGTCGCGCTGCCCGCGCTGCTCGACGCGCTTGAGCGCATCTCGTCGTCTGAGAGGTTGCAGAGCCGCGCTGTACCCGCCGCCGGCTTGACCGTGCGCATCTTCAGCTTCTCCTTCCACCACCCCATGCCTCTCGATGAATCCGGCAACGGCGGCGGATTCGTCTTCGATGCCCGCAGTCTGCCTAATCCCGGCCGCGAAGAGCAGTTCCGCGCTCTCACCGGCCAAGACGCACCAGTCATCGACTACCTCGACCGGCAGGAGAGCGTGCGCCAGTTTCTTTCCCACGCCGTTTCGCTTGTCGATGCCAGCGTAGCCAACTATCGCCAGCGCGGCTTCTCCAACCTGATGGTTTCCTTCGGCTGCACTGGCGGCCAGCACCGCTCGGTGTATCTGGCGGAGCAGTTGGCAAGACATCTGCGTGGCGCGAATGGCGTGGAGGTCATCGTTTGCCACTCAGAGCTCGAAAAGCTGGAGCGTGATTCACAAATAAGTTCTGTAACAAGGGCACGGCTTTAGCCGGGCCGAAACATGCAGAAAAATACGCGGGCTTTAGCCCCTGAGGGAAGACAACTGAAATCTACGCAACCATTTTTGAAATACGCTGTAGGCAAATCGGGAGAGGCGAAGTAAATGAAGGCGATGATCCTCGCCGCCGGCCTGGGCGCCCGCCTGCGCCCGCTCACCGATGACCGCCCCAAGGCGCTGGTCACGGTCGCCGGCCGCACGCTGCTGGAAATCACCCTCAGCCGCTTGCGCGCCTTGGGCGTGCGCGAAGCGATCGTGAACGTGCATCACTTCGCGGAGCAGATCGTCGCAACCCTCGAGGCCAACCGCAACTTCGGCATGCGCATTGAAATCTCGCGCGAAGACGTCCTGCTCGACACCGGCGGCGGCCTCAAAAAAGCCGCCTGGTTTTTTCTTGAGGGCGGCGAGAGCGCGGACGAGCCATTCCTCGTTCACAACGTCGATGTTCTCAGCACCATCGATCTCGGGCGTATGGCGCGTTTTCACACCGAACACAACGCTCTGGCCACTCTGGCCGTTCAGCGGCGCGAGACCTCGCGCTATCTCCTCTTCGATGAGCAGGGCCGGCTCTGCGGCCGCCGCGCCGGCAGGGATGGGCAGCCTGAATGGGCCCGCCCGGCGAGCCAATTTCAGGCGCTCGCATTCTGTGGCATTCACGTCCTCTCGCCGCGCATCTTCGCCGGGATGCCCGAGGAAGGCGCGTTCCCCATCATCCCCGCGTATCTGCGTCTCGCCGCTCAGGGCGAAAAAGTCCTCGCCTTTCACGCCGATGAGTTCTACTGGCGCGATCTCGGCCGGCCGGAAAACCTCATCGCAGCCGACCGCGATCTGGCGAGTGGAAAATATCCCCTGGGTTGACGCCGCGCCGTCCGGCCGAAACCCCTGCCGCGCAACCGCGCGGATTGCCCCTCATAACTCATTCAAAATCAGAACGATCCTCCCCACCAGCAGGTCGTTTGGCGATTCTCCCGGATCCACTTCGATAAGCTCCACGGGAAAGGCAATATCGTGCGGGCGCAACACAAGGCGGCTGGAGAGAAAATCCACATAGCGAAGCGACAGGTGCGAGCCGCGGCGAACCGCGTAAAGGTTGGGCCGATTGGGGCGGTAGGGGAGCAGCGAGTTGTAGTGCCGGTCGATGAGTGCGATCGCTTCCGGCAGCACCAGCGGGTCCATCGGCAGGGCATCGCCGGACGGCACGAGGACGGCGACAAACCGCTCCCAGGCGCGGCGCGTGTTCGAGGCGCGCGAGTGCGCGGATCGAAGGGCAGCGGCCGGCAGGTGCAGCATCGTCTCGACGGCGGACGGCCGGATCACCGGTTCGAAGAGCGCCACGGCGTGTGAGACGACCGGAACGGCGCTTCCCTCCTCGCCCTCCGGCCAGGCAGCCGCTCGAGGCGCGGAGGGCAACAGATCGGCAACCGTCAAACGTTGCGCCGCCAGGATTCGATCCATGGCCTCGAGTGAAAGCTGGCGCCGGCTGTGCAGAAAGTTGGACAGATGCGCTTGTCCAAATCCGGTCTGCCGCGCCAGCAGCGATACGCTGAGCGTCCCCCGCTGTATTCTGCGCAGCAGTTCCAGGCGGAGGCGCTCGTGCATCTGCGTAAAGTTCATCTGTGGAAAATTCGCCGCCAGCAATAGGAGCGAATCCTCTTTGCTTTCCCTTGGAAAAGTTATCAGGGCTGGTTGGCCTTCATTCTGAGCGTCTTGGCCGGGTTTGAACAGCTGGGGAGCGGAAAGTCTCCGAGCAGCATTGACGCAAAGTAAGCATATCCCTAGATTGGGTTTACTAAATCACGCACTGACTTGTGGGAATTTTTCAGGAAGCATTTCGTTACCGTCGGATTTGGCGGGGACGGATTGCTGCCTCTTGCGGCGGCGAGTAAACAAGAACCGGCGAGATTCGATCGAGGCGGTTTATTCCTACTCCCATCCTGAGGCGCCCGATGAAGGCGCCGACGGCGAGCCAGTCGAGAAAATTCCAGGATCTGCGCGCCTATGGTCATGACAGAAAACAAGAGAGCACAGGCGGCAATCCCCCATCAGGACAGGAGAAACCTGAGTTGTCTAGCCTGGTTCTCTTCACCCCGGCGAATAACCATCACCGCAAAATTCCGCCGGGAGAGGAAACAAATATGGAGAATCAGTCATGGAAGTGCGCGTGCAATTGAAAATTTGCGAGGGGTGCGGTTGTCTTTGGTACCGTACCCAGACCCAAGGGAGTGTGTATTGCAGGAAATGTGAGACAAAACTGAGAGACTTTCCATCACCGGAGAGCCGCAAGCGGCGCGGACGGCCGAGCCGCCGGCAGCTCTCCAGAGTGTGGACGGTGGCTGAGGCAGCAGGAGGTGCGCAATGAGCGCAGCGCTCCAGTTACCGATGCCTTGGGAAGCCAGTACTGCCCAGGCAGCCTGGCAGGTCGAAAGGAGAAGATGGGAGCACGAATCCGCGCCTCGGCCTCAAGCAAGGCCAGCAAAGGCGCAGGCCAAGCCTCCAGCCAGCCTTGCCTTCTACAGGAAACACACCGAAAGCCTGTTGCGGCGCTACCTGTATGCGTCGATGCAGGTCGGCAGGGCGCCTTCGATCCTGGGCGATCCGGTCGCGCGGGGTTGGGCTTCGAGCCGCCCGGTCCGCACCTTCGAGGATGCAATGATCTTCGTCCTCGATATCGAAAACTGCCTGAGCCAGCTCGGCTCGCTGGATCGGGAGTTGTTAAGCCGCGTCGTGCTTCAGGAGTACACCCAGGCCGAGGCTGCCATGGTGCTGGGCATGAGTGTGCGGGCGGTTTCTTACAAATTCCCGTTGGCCTTGGACCGGTTGACGGAAAAGCTGCTGGAGGCCAGCCTTCTCGTTCTACCGCACTAATACAAGAAGCGAACCGATAACAGCCGGCACAGGAGAACGTGCATTGCGTCCTCCTGTGCCGGTCGCATCCTTCCCGGAAACTCTGCTAAAGATTCGCGGTCTGCGTAAGCAGCGCTGGACACGGTTGCCCGTTTACCGTGCATGGAGGATTTGCGTCATGCCTCCTGCCCCGTTGTGGACGCCCTGCCTCCGACGCTCTTCGTCACCAGCGAGTGCGACGCTTTGCTCAGCGGTACGGTGAACCTGCACCGCGCCTTTCTGCGCGCTGCCTGGATTCTGGTTTACGATGAACCTTGCGGCGAGGGCCGTGCCGCCCCGCGCGGCACGGACTTTGCCTGCCGCTTTACGCGCGGCGGCGTTCCAGTGTGGAGAGTGTCATGACCAATCTGGTGCGGGATAAGTTGCTTGAGGGGCTGAGCGTCATGGAGGCGGTAACGCGCGACACGGCGTTGCACGCCACGCTGACTGCGGCCGCGGAAGCCACGGCCGAGGCGCTGCACTCGGGCCGTAAGCTGATGGTTGCCGGCAACGGCGGCAGCGCAGCCGACGCGCAGCATCTGGTGGCGGAGTTTGTCAGCCGCCTTGTCGAGGATCGCCCGGCCATGCGCGCCGTGGCGCTCACCACCGATTCCTCCATCCTCACCGCCGTCGGCAACGATTATGGCTTTGAGCGCGTCTTTGCGCGCCAGGTTGAGGCGCTGGGGCAGCCCGGCGACGTTTTCCTGGGCATCTCCACTTCAGGCAACTCGCCGGACGTTTTGCGCGCGCTCGAGTTGAGCCGCGCGATGGGCATCGCCACCATCGGGTTGACGGGAAGAATGGGCGGCAAGATGCCCCCGCTTTGCGACTACTGCCTGCGCATCCCCTCGGATGTCACCATGTACATCCAGCAGGCCCACTTGGCTCTCGAACACATCTTCTGCATGATCGTGGAGCGCCGCTACTTTGCCCTGGGCCATGCCGGGGCGGCCGCTGCAGCCGCCGCGGCAAAGGGCTGAATCCCAATGGAAGCCATCGTCCTCGCCGGCGGGCTGGGCACGCGGCTGGCCTCGCGCCTTGAAGGTGTACCCAAGCCCATGGCGTCCGTCGCCGGCCGGCCCTTCCTCGAAATCCTGCTCGCCCAGTTACGCGGCGCCGGCTGCTCGCGCGTCCTGCTCTCGGTGGGCCATCTGCACACGGTCATCCAGGATCGCTTTGGCGCATCCTTTCGCGGGTTGCGCGTGGACTACGTGATGGAAAATGCTCCGCTCGGCACGGGTGGGGCGATTCGTCTGGCGCTCGCCGAAGCCCGCGAAGATTCCGTGCTCGCGCTCAACGGCGACACCTTCCTCGATGCGGACTACGCCGCTATGATGCGATTCCACTCCGAGGAACGGGCCGCGGTGACTATCGCCGTCGTCCACCAGCCCGACGTTGCCCGCTATGGAGGCGTCGCCGTCGAGAACAAGCGCATCGTGGCATTCGAAGAAAAAGGCCGTTCCGGTCCCGGCCCAAATCCCGGATGGATCAGCGCGGGCGCTTATGTTCTCAATCGCAATCTCGAGTGGCCACGTTCGCTGCGGGAGCGCTTCTCCATCGAGAAGGACTTCTTCGTTCCGGAGATCGGCCGCCTTGCTCCCGCGGCCTACGAAGTGAACGGCTATTTCCTCGACATCGGCATCCCGGAAGACCTGGACCGCGCGCAGGTTGAGCTGGCGCGGTTCCGTTATTGACGCCAGAGCACGGCACCCATCGAAAGCAGCCTCGCGTCCAGCACAAAGCTGTCTTTCTGGCCTCTGATCACCGGCCACTACCTTTACGCCACTGCGCCCTGCGCAATCACATCGTGACCACTCCGCGCTCAGCTTCGGGATGCGCCGCACGGCCGCGAAGTTCCCATCATGAATCCCGAACCGCCTGCTGTATCCGTCGCACCACTCGAAGTTGCCCGGCAAACGGCCCCTTGCGAAGCGCACGCAAAAAGGTCTTGACACGCGTACAGTATTACTGTATTAGTACAGTATGCTAGCACACGTGAATGCGGCCCTCGGCCTTCCTATCTACCTGCAAATCGAATCGCAGGTGAAGCACGCGGTGGCGGCGGGAGCGCTGAAGCAGGGCAGCCCGTTGCCTTCCGTACGGAAACTGGCGGGGGAGCTGCGCATCAACCCGAACACTGTGGCGCGCGCCTATCAGAACCTGGAGCGCGACGGAGTAATCCGCACGGTGCCGGGCGGGGGCACGTACGTGGCAGACAACGTTCCCGGCCTGCTGAAAGCGGAGAAGGTGAAGAGGCTGAGGCCGCTGGCGATGCAAGTGGCCGTGGAGGGAACGCATCTCCGGCTTTCGCGCGAAGAGATCGTGGGCTTAGTGCAGGAGGCGCTTGACGAATTGGGAGAAGGAAAATGAGCGACTACGCGATTACCACCAGCGGATTAACCAAAATTTACGGAGAAACACGCGCCGTCGACGGGCTGGACTTGCACGTACCGCGCGGGTCGATTTACGGCTTTCTAGGCCGCAATGGCGCGGGAAAAACAACGACCATTCGCATGCTGATGGGGCTGGCGCGGCCGACGAGCGGCGCGGCGTCAATCTTGGGGCTGAGCTGGCCCCAGGACAGATTTGCCATTTTGAGCAGGACGGGGTACGTCGCGGAAAAGAAGCTTCTATTCGAGTCGATGACGGGCAATGAGCTCGCGTGCTTCAATAGGCCGTATTTTCCGCGCTGGTCAGACGAGCTGGCGGCAAAATACGCGCGGCAGCTTGAGATCCCGATGGACCGCGCGTTCAAGAAGCTGTCACTCGGCAACCGAACGAAATTGTGCCTGCTTCTGGCTCTGGCGCAAGGCGCGGAGCTTTTGATTTTGGACGAGCCCACGGCGGGGCTCGATCCTGTGGTGATGGACGAGCTGCTACGCGTTTTGGTGGAAGACTATGCGAGCGAGGGGAGAACGATTTTCGTTTCGTCGCATATTCTGGCAGAAATAGAGAAAGTGGCGGATTGGATTGGCATCATCCATGAGGGGAAGCTGCTGCTGGAAGCGTGCCTCGAAGATATTCGCGCGGATTACCGGCGCGTCACGGCGTCAGGAAACAATCTGCCAGCGGGACGAGGCACTCAAGTGGTTTCCGCGCGGGCGTCCGATTCGACCACGGAATATTACGTGCAGAACGACGCAGAGCAATTTGCCGCGGAGCTGAGGCGGCAGGGCGCGACGATCCTGGATATCGCTCCGCTGAATCTCGAGCAGGTTTTCCTGCAATTGGTGCGAAAGGAGACGCAATGTACCTCTGGCAATACTGGCGAGACACCCGCCGCCCTGTCTACATCTATCTAGGTTCGATGCTCTTGTTCGTGCTGATCTGGGTAACAGGCATGATCCGGGCCATCCGCATTCACCACGTTTACGAGAGCGCGGAGAACCTGTGTAAAGCTACCGTCGCCATGGCATTTGCTGTGACGTTGCTGTGCGCGTTGATCATGACCTTCGTGCTGGGCAACAACAATGTGGGCAGCGAGATCCAGAAAGGGACGGGAGATTTTCTACTGACACGGCCGCGGCCCCGACACTTCTTCGTTTGGGCCGGCTGGGCCGCTGGAATGGTCGAGGCTGCCTAGCGCTGATGACGATTTCGGCGGTCGTTGCGCTGGGTTGCATGACCCTTGCGGTCGGCCCCGCTCTCTGGCGGCAAGCGCGATGGACAATTCAACTCAACACCCAAGGCTCCATCGCGAGCGTACCGCTCACCGCGGTGAAACTGGTTCTAATGGCAGCTGTAATCTTTGGGCTCACCTATTTTCTGACGGTTCTTTTCAAGAACGCATCACGCGGAGTGGTGACGAGCCTGGCTATCGTGTTCGGCTATTGCGCCATGAGCGTAGCGCTGAAGCAGTGGGCGGGCATCTCGCTGCCGGCTTTGGATTTCGCTCAACACGCAGGCACCCTGGTTCCGTGGTATCTCGCGTCGCGCGTGGAAATCTCTTTCTGGACGAGTCTGGCGCTCGCTTTTCCATTTGGCGCGCAGGTTGCACTGAACCGCTCGGATATCTGAAGCCAGCCGAGCCGAGGGAAACGAGGTGGAATGGGCGTTACGTCGAGACGACCATTCTCTTCTATTACTTGTTCAGACCGGTAAGCAGGGACTCTCGATGCTGGCGGCGTCGGCCAGCCTGGCGGGGAGCCCTTACGGCGTTTTGAAGCAGTGGATTGTGAATCGGTATGTTTTGCTAAGAGAACAATTGTGAATGACGCAACATCCAGCATGACTGGGCGGCAATTCTTTGGGGCCGCGACAGTGGCCGCTACAGGCGCCGTCGCAGGCGGCGCCGCGATGCCCATCCGGTGTTTCGCCGTGGCGGAATCATAGGGCGATTGTGCCTGAGCGAAATAGACCCCCAGGGGAACTGCGCTTAAGGAACGCCTGATCCTGGCCGTTCGCTCACGCAAAAAGGCCGCAGCCCCTTCCACTGGCTGCGGCCCTTGCGGCTCACTTTCAGCCGAACCGTTACATCTCCTTCACGCCTTCCACAAACGCTTTCAGCTTGCGGCTCCGGCTCGGATGCCTCAGTTTCCTCAGCGCCTTGGCTTCGATCTGCCGGATGCGCTCGCGCGTCACCTGGAAGCTCTGGCCCACCTCTTCCAGCGTGTGCTCCGATCCGTCCTCCAACCCGAAGCGCATCTTGATCACCCGCTCCTCGCGCGGCGTCAGCGTGCGCAACACCTGCCCCGTATACTCCTTCAGGTTCACGCCGATCACCGCCTCCGAAGGTGACACCGCCTGGCGGTCTTCGATGAAGTCGCCCAGGTGCGAGTCTTCTTCTTCACCGATCGGCGTCTCCAGCGAGATGGGTTCCTGCGCGATCTTCAGCACCTTGCGCACCTTGGCCACCGGAATGTCCATGCGCCGCGCAATTTCTTCACTGGACGGCTCGCGGCCCAGCTCCTGCACCAGTTGGCGGCTCGTGCGGATGAGCTTGTTGATGGTTTCGATCATGTGCACAGGAATGCGGATGGTCCGCGCCTGGTCCGCGATGGCGCGCGTGATCGCCTGCCGGATCCACCACGTCGCGTACGTCGAGAACTTGTAGCCGCGCCGGTACTCGAACTTGTCCACCGCCTTCATCAGGCCGATGTTGCCCTCCTGAATCAAGTCGAGGAACTGCAACCCGCGGTTGGTGTACTTCTTGGCGATCGACACCACCAGCCGCAGGTTGGCCTCGATCAACTCGCGCTTGGCCTGCTCGGCGTCCATGTCGCCCTGGATCATCTCGCGCTGCGTGCGCTTCAATTCCGCAATGGAAACGCCCGCATCGGCTTCGATCTTCTCCAGATCCGTCCGGCAGTTCTTCTGCTGGCGACGGTACTCCTTCTTCAACTCCTCGCTCTTCGAGGCCTCGTGCTTCTGCTCCAGCGAGCGAACCTGCCGCTCCAGCGTGCGCATGGTGTCCACGGTCTTGTTGACCTTGTCCAACAGCCGCTTGCGCTCCAGGGCCGTGTACTTCAGCTCGCGCACAATGCGCGAGATGTACACCTTTTCGCGGCCGATCGCCCAGCGCAGCCTCCGCGCCTCCTTTACCTTGGCCTTGCTGCCCGGCGAGATCCCGGACTGCTTCTCTTCCAGCTGCGCGAGCTTCTTCTGATGCTTCACCAATGCGTCAATGCGCGCTACGGTGGCCTTCACGCGGGCCTGTACCACCTCTTCGGTGAGCTCCTCCTCGTCGAAGACCACGACCTCTTTTACGTTGCGCACGCCGCGCTTCAGGTCTTCACCCAGCGCCGCCACCTCGCGGATCACGATAGGCGAGCGCGAAATCGCCTTCAGCACGCGCATCTGGCCCCGCTCGATGCGCTTGGCGATTTCCACTTCGCCTTCGCGCGTCAGCAGCGGCACGGTTCCCATCTCGCGCAGGTACATGCGCACCGGGTCGTTGGTCTTCTCCAGTGTTCCCGGCGTCAGATCCAGCTCGACGTCTTCTCCCTCCTCCAACTCGAATTCCTTGTCGCCGGGGAACTTGGGAGTGTCCAGCAGGTCGATGCCCTGCGTGCCGATGGTTGTGATCAAATCGTCCAGGTCGTCCGGCGAGGAGATCTCATCCGGCAGCGCGTCGTTCACTTCGCCGTACGTCAGATAGCCCTTTTCCTTGCCGGTCTCGATCAGGCCGTGCACTTCCTCTTCGAACTTGTCGTTGATTGCCAAAATATCCCTACTCTCTTCCTTCGGCAGGTATCATCCTGCCCGGCTGAATCCTAGGCCCCCGCGTCACGGGAACCGGGCAGCTTCAGGCTGCGTCCGGGCGCCCACCCATCCGCGCCTGCCGCGAACCCGCGCCTGTCCGGTCCACGACGCGCGAAAAGCAGACTTCCCAAAGGAAATCCTCGCTTGCGTACACCTCCGCAAGTCCGCATCGGCGGTTGTAGCTTCACTCGGAACAGGATGGCAGCGCTTCAGGTTTCTCCTGGGTCGCCCGCGAGCCGCAGCTCATGTGTGGGGCAAAGGGGCGCGCATCCTCACAGATATCAGCAGATTACCACAGATGCACTTGCCCGCGCCAGCAAAAACCCGGCGGAAAAATCAGCCCCGACCCAATGTCCGCGCACCGCTCTGACCGGTTTCCGGCCGCCCGATCCTGGTCCCTACCTGATGATTAGACGCCCGAAAAGGCCCATTCGACGCACGAATCAACCCGACGGGAAGGCCGATGAACGCCGCGCCAACCCCTACCTTTCGGTCGGCTTTTAGCCATGCAACAGCCGCAGCGCCCGGTCCAGCCATTTCAAAGGGTGCCTCGTTCTTCCATGAGCCGCTTGATGTCCCGCTTTCCGTGCAGAACGGCAATAATCTGGAGCGGCTTGGTATCCGGACGATAAACGGCAATGAAATTGGGATACCGGCTCACAACCCAGAACCGGACCGGCAGTGGAGTGATTTCTCTTCGCTTTGACCCCAGCAGCGGATGTCTGGTAAGGCTCTCGCAGGCCTCCAGAACTGCCGATTCCACGCGATTTGCTGCGTCAACGCTATCGGCGGCGATATACGTCCAGATATCGTCAAGGTCGTCGACTGCTCTGGGGGTAAATCGGTAGGCCGGGGGCATTTTTCAGGCGATCAGCCGTCTTGCCCGTCGCTCGCGCAGGATGCGCGCCGCTTCGTCCGCGTCCACGAGTTCGCCGCGTTCCGCCTGCGCAAAACCCTCGGCAACATGCGCGGCAACAGCTTCGCGCTCCGCAAGCATCCAGCCCCCGTTTCTATGCTGCTCGTGGATCACGGCAAACGCTTGATCAAGCAACTCATCCGGGCTCATCCCTGACTGGGCGGCCCGATCAAGCACCTTTTGCTGTTCGGGTTTTAGTTCGATCATCATGGTGGAATCGCAAGCGAGCCTGTTTGGTGAGATTATACCGAGTTCTTGCTGTTCCCGTGCAGCCGCCGAAGTACGCGGTCCAGTTCCAGCTTTTGCTGGGTCAGCAGAGCCAGCCCCGCATCGTCGCCCTTGCGCTCGGCCTCGGCGATCTGCGCCCGCAGCTCCCGCAACCTGCCTTCCATGGCGCGCTCCTGAACCTCCTGCACCGCGCTCTCCACCTCGTTTGCTTGCGGCGGCCGGCTCTCGCCCAGCAGCGCCTCAGCCAGCAGTGCGCGCTGACCCGGATCTTCCACCGCGTCCATTGGGTCTTTGGCCCCACGGCCGGCCAGCGATTGAAGCGCCCCGAACGCCCCCAAATGCTCGAACCAGCGCGGCTCTTTCTCTAGAGCCTCTGCCGCCAGCCGCCGCGCCTCCGCACCCTCCGGATCGGTCACGGCCAGCGCCCGCAGCAGCACCCGCTCCACCTCAGTCAACTTCGCCGCCCGTTCCTCCACCCGCTCCCGCCGCCTCAGCGCCGCCTGCCGCAGCTCCTCGCGCAGCACCGCCGACCCGATCCCAAGCTTCTGCGCCGCATCCGCGGCAAACTGCTCCCGCGCCAGAGTCTCCGGCATGCGCCGGATGTGCGGCAGCAAAAAATTCATCGCCTTCACCTTCTGTTCGGAGCTGGCTCCAGGGAAAAGCATCCGTGCCCGCTCAATCAGATAGTCAGCCTGCCGCCGCGCTCCGCGCAGTGCGTCCTTATACGCCTCCACGCCGCGTTCCCTCACGAACCGGTCGGGGTCCAGCCCTCCCTCCAACGTCACAATCTTGATCGCAAACCCCTCCTCCGTCAGCAGCGCGATCGACTTCTCCGCCGCATTCGCGCCCGCCGCGTCGGGATCGAAGTTCACGATCGCATTCGAAGTGTGCCGCTTCAGAATCGCCACCTGCTGCTCCGTGAACGCCGTCCCGCTGGTCGCAATCACGTTCTGAATTCCCGCCAGAAACACGCTGATGCAGTCCATCTGGCCCTCCACCAGCAGGGCAAACTCCAGCGCGCGGATGGCCGACTTTGCCTTGTCCAGGTTGAACAGCACCTGGCCCTTCGTATAGAGCGGCGTCTCCGGCGAGTTGATGTACTTGGCCCCGGCCTTTTCGCCGGTTTCGAGCGTCCGCGCCGTAAACGCGATCACCCTTCCGCCCTCGTTCGAGATAGGGAACATCACCCGCTTGCGGAACCGGTCGTAGATCGGCCCCTGGCCTCCGTCTCCCTGCTCCTTCGAACTGAACAGCCCGCTCGCCCGCAGCGTCGCCTCGTCCGCCATCCCGCTCAGCCGGTCGCGCAGAGCGTTATAGCTGTCCGGCGCGTACCCGATCCGGAACTTCTTGATTCCCTCATCCGTCAGCCCCCTCCCGGCCAGGTACTCCCGCGCCAGCGCGCCGCCGGGCGAGCGCAATTGCTCTTCAAACCACGCCGTCGCGGTCTCGTGCAGCTCCAGCAATTTGGTCCGCAGCCGCGCTCCTGCGGCCTCTTCCGGCGATGAGAACTCCCTCTTCGGCAGCGGAATACCGCACTTCTGCGCCACAATCCGCACCGCTTCGGGAAAGCCCACGTTCTCAATCTTTTCCACGAACTTGAACACGTCCCCAGACTCGCGGCAGCCAAAGCAGTAATAGAACTGCTGCCCGGCGTGCACGCTGAAGCTCGGCGTCTTCTCCTTGTGGAACGGGCACAGTCCGGTAAAACGCTGCGCCCCCGCCTTGCGCAGCCGGATGTAGCTCTCGATCACCTTCACGATGTCGGCCTGCTGCTTCACGGTTTGGGCAAAGTCGCTCATGGGCATTACCCTTGAGGATAAACTCGTTCCGTGGCTCGCAATTTAGATGCCCCGAAACTAGGCTTGTGCATCTCGACGCCCCCTGCATAATAATGGTGAAACCACTGTGCTAGCTCTCCGATTTGCCCGGAATTTCTTCAATGTCGTTTGGCCAGGGCTTCCATCTGCAATCGGGCGCGAAAACTAGGGAGAGACAATGGCCAAAGCCAAGAATGAGAAGAAGAACTGGTTCGCAACGATACCTGGGCTCTTGAGCGTGCTAGCGGCACTCATTGGTTTGCTCACTGCCCTGTATGCATCGCATGTGAGCCGTCGGAACACCGGGGCTGACGCGCCGACTCAGCCTAATACAACTTCGCAAATCCCGAGCATTCCAGCGCAGAACCCCCAGCCAACAGCTCAGAAGCCAGTCGACCAGACCCAAAATCCTCCGTCCCTAACGAAGACGGCCCGTGCACCTGCCAAGGAGCCGGATCCGTGCAGGGACCTTCCGTTTGACCAACAGCCGGTTTCGTGCCTAGAAAAAGGTGACAAATGAAGCTATTCTTACTCGCCGCGATTCTTCTTGCCGCCGCCGCGCCGATCGCTGGTCAATGCGGGGACGCCACCGTCTCCCCCAGCGACACAATTGGATCGGTTAAAGCCAAACTGGCTTGTATGGCGGGTCAGCTCGCTGCCGCGCAAGCCGAAATCGAGAGGCTTAAGAACGAAAACGTCAATCTTAAAGAGAATCCAACGCCTCCCCTGATTACCTGGTCAGGGAAAAATCGTTCCGCCGATTTCTCCGTCGAGCAGTGCAAGAGCAAAGCGACAGATGTCGTACTTGACCGCGGAGGAACTGTGTTCAGCCACGGCGACTCTTGGGTTGCCTTCTTGCTCGCCAACACGACTGTGGTTGTTGAGTGCAATGCCCAGCAGACGGCCTATGTGATCAGCGCTGGCTGCGGCGTTCAGGACTCAAAGCGGGACGCAGACCTTGGAGCTCTTCTGCGCGACGCGATTATTCATTAAGATCGTCGGGCGCTGCGTGGGCTGCGTGCCAAGCACCGAGCGCACCCCGAGTTTTGGACTTTGTCTGGTCGGTTCGTGCTCACAAGGTGTCCGAAGCATGGTTCGAGGGTTTTTTCTCAGGTTGACGCAATTACTTGTTGCAACGAATATCTCCCTCCCGCATCCAACCAAAGGAAAGGAGCAGCCCGCCATGACCCCAACCGCAACCACCGCCCCAGCCACCACCACCTGGAGCATAGATCCGGCCCACGCCGTCGCCGAGTTCAAGGTGAGACACATGATGATCACCAACGTCAAAGGCGAGTTCAGCGGTCTGAAAGGCGTGCTGCACCTCGATGAGAATGACATCGCGCATTCGAGCATAGAGGCCACAATCGACGTCGGCACCGTTGACACCCGCGACCCGCAGCGCAACGGCCACCTGAAAAGCGCCGATTTCTTCGATGTCGAGAAGTTTCCCGTGATGACCTTCAAATCCACCGCGGTCAAAAGCGTCGCCAAGGGCGAACTGGCCGTAACCGGCGACCTCGCTCTCCATGGCGTCACCAAGGCAGTCACCTTCGCCGTTGAAGGCCCAACTCCGCCCAACAAGGATCCCTGGGGCAATCTGCGCATTGGCCTCTCCGCCACTACCAAGATCAATCGCAAGGACTTCGGGCTCACTTGGAATACGGCGCTCGAAACCGGCGGGGTGCTCGTCGGCGATAACGTCGCCATCGCCCTCGACGTCGAGTTCATCAAGGCCGCAAACTGACCACTGACCACTGTCTTAACGCCCCTGGAGGTCCACCATGTCTCTTCGTCCCGTGAAAGAGATCTACCAAACCAAGCCCACCATCGAGGGAGCCGGCGTCAAGCTGCAGCGCGCCTTCGGCTTCGGCAAAACCGCCGAATTCGATCCTTTCCTGTTGCTCGACGACTTCCGCAACGAGAACCCCGCCGACTACCTGGCCGGCTTCCCCTGGCATCCCCACCGCGGCATCGAAACCATCACCTACGTGCTGGCCGGCGAAGTGCAGCACGGCGACTCGCTCGGCAACAAGGGCCGTATGACCGCAGGCGACGTGCAGTGGATGACCGCCGGCAGCGGCATCCTCCACCAGGAGATGCCCAAGGGCGACGAGCGCGGCCGCATGCACGGCTTTCAGCTCTGGGCCAATTTGCCCGCATCGCTCAAGATGACCGATCCGCGCTACCAGGACATCCCCTCGAGCGCCATCCCCGAGGTCACCGAGGATGACGGCACTCGCGCGCGCATCATCTGCGGCGAGTTCTGGGGCAAAACCGGCCCCGTCGAGGGCGTGGCTGCCGGGCAATATTCGGTGGACGCGCGCTACGTCGACATCTCCGTTCCGCCCCTCAAGCGCAAGCGTATCCAGGTGGAGACCACGCGCAACGCCTTTGCTTACGTCTTCGCCGGCTCGGGAACCTTTCGCGACGCCTCACAGCCGCAGGCCGTCCTCACGGAATCAGCCGTCGATCCCAACGCCCAGCCGGTCTACGACGCAAAGAACCATTCGCTCGTCCTCTTCGACCGCGGCGACGAGATCGTAGTTCAGGCCGGCCCCGAGGGCATTCGTTTTCTGCTCGTATCGGGCAAGCCGCTCGAGGAGCCGGTGGCGTGGTACGGACCCATCGTCATGAACACGCAGGAAGAGCTGCGCCAGGCGATGGCCGAGTTGCACAATGGCTCGTTCATCCGCCACGGATAAGCTCTGCCCACCGCCCGCGCGCTCCCCATCTTTGCGTCGAACTTGGCTGCAAGGGCGGGGGCGGCGGCGCGGTCCGCGCCTTTTCGCGCCGTTGTGATCCTGCTAGACTTACTGGTGTCGCACTGTAGGCGCGTAGCTCAGTTGGTTAGAGCGCTTCCTTGACACGGAAGAGGTCGCTGGTTCGAGTCCAGTCGTGCCTACCATTCCCCCTTAAAAATCCATAGTCTGGTTGGCTGACCTGTTCTTTCTACCCCTGCCTTAAGGCAGCTTCGCCATATCGGTCTTGAATCTCTTGTTGGCCGGCACCACCGCCTCGTCCCGTTCGTAACCATCTTTGCGCAGGAAGATGTGAACGGTTGCCGGTTCCGGCTGCGGGAGTTGGACGGTGCATGTACCGTCGCTGCCGGTGAAGGCGCGGTTTATCTTGCCCTGGCCTGTCTGCACATCCACCTCCACGCCGGAGACAGGCACTCCGGTGACACGGTCGGTGACCTCTGCGCTGAATTGCCACGGCGGCGGAGGACGAAGGGCATACCAAAGCGCGATGCCGGCCAGGCAAGCCGCCAGCACGCCCAGCGCGGTCCAAAGCTTGCGCCTCCGCGTAAGCGTCCAACCCAACGCGCGCTTGAGGTGCGAAGCCGCTTGCGGGGCGCCGGTGGCAGTGATGCCCTGGACTTCCAGCATCGCAGGCAGCGGCGTCTTATCCAGCAGCCAGGGAAGCACCGGCCTGTGCAGCGCCTCGGCGCGCGAATACTCGAAGGTGATGTAGTCGGAGCCGCGCGTGTTCTCAGACCAGCACAGCACCAGCGCGCGCGAAGTGCGAATTGACCGCTCCAGACGGCGTTTCCACTCTTCACCGGGATCGATCGACTGCACATCGAAGAAGACGCGATAACCCATCCGGCGCAGCTCGTCGCGCAGCGGCGCCACCCGCTCCGTGTCCGCGCGCGAGTAGCTTAGGAATACGTCGTATTTCGTCATGAACATATGAGCTATTTTTGCAAAAGCGGCTCAAGCTGGTGCAAGGCTGCGGTCATGCCGGCGGAGTCACCATTCTGCAGGCTGGTAAAGAGCGCGATCCAGGAAGCGCGGCCCTTTTCGAAGGCGGGCGAATGCGAGAGGAAGCTGATCGTGCCGGCGAAGTCCCAAAAGTCCGTCTGGAATACAGGGGGTTTCGAGGCAAGGGCCGTTTCGGCCGCGGCGGCAGCGCCACGATCTCCGGTACCCCATTGGCATGCAAGCTTCATCGCGTCCCGGATCGCGAGTCCCGGTGGGGGCAACGTGTCGTCATCCAGCACCGCGGCCTGCTGGAGGCAGACTGTAAAGTGACCGGCCCAGAGGTTAAGTTCCATCCGATTCATTTGCGTTCCGGCCCATTTCTCGGGCAGATCGGCTTTGGTGTAGACCTCCAGCGCGCTGCGATACGCATGGTCCGCCTGATCGTATAAGGCCGCGGCCCTGTCTCCGCCCGCGAGTTCTCCCTCCACCTCGAGCGCTAATCCGAGATTGTTTTGCGTTCCGGCCCAGTCCTGGGGAAGATCGGTTTTGGTGCGCACCTCCAGCGCGCTGCGATACGCCTGCACAGCCTGATCGAGCAGCCCAGCGGCCTTATCTGCGCCAGTCCACTCTTCTGCATCCATGAGCGCAATCCCCAGATTGTTCTGCGCACTGGCCCATTCCTGAGGCAGATTGGCTTTGGTGTAAACCTTGAGCGCGCTGCGATACGCCCGCACCGCCTCATCGAGCAGGCCGGCAGCCTTGTCTCCGCTGGCTCCCTCTCCCTCGTGCATGAGCGCAATCCCCAGATTGTTCTGCGTCCCGGCCCAGTCCTGGGGCAGATCGGCTTTGGTGCACACCTCGAGCGCGCTGCGATACGCCCGCACCGCCTCATCGAGCAGGCCGGCGGCCTTGTCTCCGCTGCTCCGGTCTGCCTCATGCATGAGCGCAATCCCCAGATTGTTTTGCGTCGCGGCCCAGTACCGGGGCAGATCGGCCTGCGTGTAGACCTCAAGCGCGCTGCGATATGCCTGCACCGCCTCATCGAGCAGCCCAGCGGCCTTGTCTCCGCTAACGCGCTCTCCCTCCTCCTCGAGCGCAACCCCCAGGCCGTCGTGTGCCGCCGCTGCCTCCTGGCGATCTCCCAGCACCGCGTATTCGCGCGCCAGCGACTGGAAATCGCTGGCGGATTGAGCCAGCAATGCGAAGCTCTCGCCGGCAGCAGCCACCTCACCCTCCCGCCAGCGCGCGTCGGCAGTGTCCCAGACCGCCTGCAGCCAAAGCTCGTGAAAGCCTTTGTCTTCCGGATGTTTTTTATATTCCGCGTCCGCAGCGGCCTCGGCGTTCTCCAGCGTCAGCGTGGCCTGGTGATACTGCAGGTTGAGCCGATAAGCGCCGGCGGCCTGCTCGCTGTGGTCGAGAAGCTGGCGCAACGGCGTTCGCAGCTTTTCCATGAGAGCCTGCTGCGCCGCCTGCAGGGCCTGTACCTGCGCCTGCAGAGCATTCTCCTGCGACTCTTCCGAATCGATTTGCTGGCGATCCGCGTCGCCGGCCTCATTGAACAGTTGAGCAGCGTTGGCGAAGTGGTTGAGTGCGAGTTCCGCCAGGGCCTTCTGCTCGGCGGTGGTGGCCTGCGCGGATTGCCGCTGGATTCCTTGCGCCCATTGCTCCACCTGCTGCTTGACCTGATCGTCGGAGAAGCCGTTGGCCTGAGCCCATTCGGCCAGCGCGGCGCCCAGGTCCGGCTTCTGGTTTTGCGCCGCCGCGTTCTGCTTCAGCGCGGTCACTTGCTTCTGCAGGCTGCTCACCTGCACCAGCGTCCGGTGGAGCATGGCCTCAATCTGCGCCGGCCCCAGCAGCGCGGTGGACCCCTTGGGCAGCATGCTCACATGGATCGTTCCGGGCAGCGTGGCCAACTGGCCGTCGGCCGGCTGATAGATCACCAGATTGCTGGCGCCTGTGACCTCAATGCGCAGGCCCCCGCGTTGCGCCACATCCTCCGACACATCCAGCCACGTCTGGCCTCTGGGGTTGGTAACAGCGCGCACCTCCGTCACCAGCACAGCGTTGTCGAGATAGTTCAGCGAGACGCGCACAGTGGGGACGGGCTGGGTTGGCTGAGTGTGCGCATCCGCGACCACTACTGCTATGGTCCGCTGGGCCGGAGTCTTTTGCGCCACTGCCGCGCCGTGGGCACAGCAGAGGCACAGCAGCAAAGCCGCCCATGAAACCTGAGCTTTCATGCAGACCTCCGGCGCCTCGGGGCCGATTCGATGAGGAGGGCAAGCCCTGTTGATTGGGGATTATATCGAAACTCGGCCTGCGGAGTCTGCCGAATTTGTTGTTTGCGGCGAAGTAATCTTCGGCCCCGGTCGATCGCGCTCCATCATTCCGCCGCAACAAGTACGCCTTCCTGCACAGGGGGCGAGGACGGCAACTCTGTGAGATCGTTTGCGCCCCGTTCGGATGACCTGCGAACCGGAAGCGATTCTCAAGTGTCGATAACAGTCCTTACCGTGAACTGAGCCTGGGCGATCCATCCGGCGCGATTCTTATCTATGACCGCTATCCCACTCGCCGCGGGCGCGCAACTGCTCGATCTCCTGCCGAGCCATGTCCTGGGCGCGTCCGTAGTCTGGCTTGACCACGCGGTTCAGCGGCATCTGGCCGGGTTCGAGAATGACCCAATGGCGCGGCCGCATGTAGGACGGCAAGGAACGCGCGTGCCGATCCAGTTCCCGCCGGTTCAGTTCAACCCCGGGCCGCTTCTCTACCACTGCCACCACAGCCTCGGATACGACGGCATGCGCCACGCCTACCACGACGCAGTTGGCCACCTTCGCCGAAAGTGTACAGATGTGTGATTCCACATCGCCAGGGAATATCTGGTAGCCAAACGATTTGATCACCCACTTTTCCCGACCGGTCAGATGCAAGCCCGCAGCATCTTTGTGGCCAAGATCGCCGGTATATAAGAAGCCGTCGCGCGAAATCGTCCTGGCTGTTGCGGCAGGATCGTTGACGTAGCCAAGAAAGGTCTGTGGCCCGCGAAAGCACACATGGCCTGTCTCGCCGGACGGCAGCTCATCGCCGGCGTTGCCATCGGCGCGCATGGGTTTGCGAATGGAGCACGGATAGATCGGCATGTCCTGGCCAAGCCCGGCGAGAAGTGTCTCCCGGCCGCTCGTACAAGCCTGCGTATAGGTGCAGAAGCCGGCAGCTTCGGTGAGCCCCAGTCCGGTGCCGATCGCAGGCGCCATGGCGGCAAGCTGGTCAACGAATGGCCGCGAAACCGCATGTCCGCCGTAGGCGGCAAACCTCAGGCTGGAAAGGTCGTGGCGATCGTAATCTTTCAGCATCCACTCGAGTTGAAACATGGCCGGGATCTGGCCCAGGATCTCAACGCGATGCTGCGTAATGGCGCGCAACGAACGGCCGGCGTCGAAGACCTCCACGAGGACCGCCGTGCCTCCTCCGAAGAAGGTGCTCATCATGGCCTCCGTCTGGCCGCCTACATGAGATGGAGGCAGATTGACCAGAGTGCGGGAGCCGCGGTCTCCGCCAAAAAAGGCGCCGCACAGGCACATATTCTGTACCGCGATGTTGCGGTGCGAAAGCAGGGCGGGCTTGGGCGAACCGGTTGAGCCGGTGGTAAAGATGACCAGCGCGCCATCGTCCTCGGTCACGGTGGAGGCGATCCCGGCCAGTGCGGCAGAGCCTGCATCCGTCACGGTACGCAACGCCGGCTCCGCAATCGACGCGAAGGATCGCGTGCCGGGAATCTCTTCTTCCGAGTCCACCACGATGGAATGCCGGATCCAATGGCACTGCGCTTGCACGGCGCGCCACAGTTCCCGAAAATCGAACGGCGCTTTCACGCCAAGACCGACAAGCCCGAGCGGCCGGAGAATTTGCAGGGATCGAATCACCTCGGCGGAGGACAAACGCAGATCCAGCGGGGCGACGACGACTCCGATTTTGAAACAACTGTATTCCAGCAATACGTGATCTACGGACAGCGGCAACAGGGTGACCAGGAAGTCGCCCTTGGCGAAGCCCAGCCGCAACAGTTCCCCCGCCAACGCCGTGGTGATGCGGTCGAAATCGCTCCAGGTGACGGCGCGATTGCCCTCCGCACTGAGAATCGCAGGAGCCTCCGGCCTGGCCTTTGCCCACTTCGCCACCACGCCATGCAACAGATGACGATCGGCAAACACTGTTTCGTAATCATCGAGGGTAAACAGAGGCATGTGCATAGGTTTACTCAGCCACGATCCTGAATCAGTCGATCATTCGCGGCAGCACGCGTCAAGGACCGCCTAACGAAGGTTTGTTTCTGTCCTCAGGCCGGGGATGCCGAGGATTCCCAAGTTGTTCTTTCAGAAGGACAACCGCTGACAGTGTGCGATGCCGCAGGTAGAACCGGCGGATATGAATGCCATTTTGATGTTTGAAGAGAAGTGTGTTTGGCGCGGTTAAAGTCATGCTCCAAATACTGGTGGCGAATTCATCGAACGCAGTAGAACGCATTGAAAGAGACAGGAAAGAAGGTAAAGGCGGCCGCGAAGCCACGCAAGACTGCTGTGAGGAAAGACACTGTTGTAAGTGTTCGTCCTTGGCTGCCTTTGGATTTCTGCCTGCATTCCGCTGTACCTTTGATTTTCTGCTGCGTACGGATGCTCGGCAGTTCCTGGCACTAACGCCTGTATGTGCCCATCCATTGCGCCTGCGACAGAACGTGTCTCTTCATGGCGCGTTCCAGATCCTGTTTACTGGCCCCTGCCTTCAGATCCAGCACGGTGTCCAGAGCATATAGTTTGAAGAAATAGCGATGCGCTTTGCCGGGAGGCGGGCATGGGCCGCCATAGCCGATGCAGTTGAAATCGTTCCTGCCCTGAAGTGCGCCATTCTCAAGTTCTTCCTGTTTCAGCGCCCCCTCTGGCAGTTCCGTAAGATGGGCGGGAATATTCCAGATCAGCCAGTGGGTCCAGGTTCCTCTGGGCGCATCAGGATCATCCGCGATTAGCGCCAACGAGCGCGCTGCGGCTGAGACGCCGTTCCAGTTCAGTGCAGGCGACAGGTCGGCGCCGCTGCACGTGTACCTTTTGGGAATCTCACCCCCATCGGCAAATGCGGTTGTTTTCAGTTCAAGGGACATCGCCTTACCCTCCTTCGTTCACAGGAACCAGAGGTCCGCTGCCGCTTGTGACGGCATCGCCCCCTCCAACGGGAAGGGAAGATCCGGGTTCGGCGCGTCCGTCCCGTGCTCTACGCTGCCTCAGCGGAGCGCCCCGCCGCAAAGCTGATCACCTTGGGTTTGGCCAGTTTTTTGAAGTCGTCCCAGCTCATGCGAATCAGTTCGCGATGCGTCCCCGCATTGAAGGCGATCTCCTTGTCCCCCTCTAGGCTGTCATCGGCAAAAACATCGAGGCCGAAGAGATTCCCGAAGGGCGGCATTGCGCCGGTTTCGCACTCCGGAAAGCGATCGCTGAACTCGTCTTCGCCGGCCAGCGCGACGGTCTTCGCCTTGGCTCCCTTTCTCAGCAACATCAGGTCCACGTAGAACTTTGCCGGCAGGACCGCCATCACCAGCTTGCCATCCAGCCTGACGATCACGGTCTTCGCCAGTTCCTTTCCTGAAATATGCGCCAGTCCCGCGATCCCCTGTGCCGTATAAGCGGGTGAGTGGGAGATCACAACGTACGCCACCTTCTGCGCATCGAGATATTCCATCAACGTCGCAAGTGCCATAACCCCCTCCTTGTCCGTTCGCGTTCTTGTGTTGAGCTGCGATGAGCGCGATGATTCCAATCTCACGCGTTCTCGATTTCCCGTTCCCAATCGGCGCCGCGCAGCCGGACTGCCTCCGCTTCAGGCCGGCTATCGCTTGTAGCCGATCTTGCGCAGCAGATCGTGCCGCCACGCTACTTCCGCTTCTCCCTCAACCCCTTTTGGCGAGCTGCCATCGATCACGCCCAGCACGCCTTTCCCCTGCTCGCTACGCGCCAGCACCACCTCCACCGGGTTGGCCGTGGCGCAAAAAATGCAACACACCTCCGGAACATTGCGGATGGCATTCAGAAGATTGATGGGATAAGCATTCCGAAGGAGCAGAACAAAGACATGGCCGGCAGCCAGAGCCGCGGCATTTCGGATCGCAACCTCTTTCAGAACCTGATCGTTCCCCTCTGACCGAATCAGGCATTCTCCCGAGCTCTCGTTGAATGCCAGGCCGAATTTGGCGTGCGGCGCTGTCGTCACCACCGCTTCGTAGAGGTCCTCCACCGTCTTGATGAAGTGGGACTGGCCAAGAATCAGGTTGGCTTCATCCGGAACTTCCATGCGCACTGTCAGCAGATCGATCATTGTCTCCCCCGCTTCCTCAGTTTGCTTATACGCCTTTCTTGTGCTGCGTCCGAACCCGTTCTACATAACGTCCCGTCTTCAGATCGATACTCACCATCTCGCCCGGAGCCACGAACGAAGGGACCTGGATGCTCATGCCATTCTCCAGCGTGGCTTCCTTTCGCGCCGAGTCCTGCTGCGATCGCGCGGGAGGCGCGGTGCTCATCACGCGAGCCTCAACCGTGTCCGGCATGGTTACACGGATCGGCTCTCCTTCGAAGAACTCGGCGGGAACTTCCATTCCAGGCTGCAGAAGCCTTTCCCCCAGGCCCAGGCTGGCCGAAGGAAACTCAACTTGTTCGAAGGAGTCCAGTCTCTGAAAGATGCAGTTGCTGCCATCGCTGTAGAGAAACTCCACCATCCGTTTCTCCAGCTCCACGTCTTCCAACCTCTCCAGCGGTCGAAAGTGCTGATCCCAAAGGCGGCCGCTGCGAACATTCTCGAGCCTGACCCGTACCGTGCCGCCCATTTTTGCGGCGCCGGCCTTGGCCTCAACTTCTAGGACACGATAGACCTGCTGGTCAATCCGGAGCGCCATTCCTTCGTGCAATTCGGAAGCCATGACCATAAGCCCCTCCAGATTTCCTGTGGGTCTCACAGCGTACCGGCTGCCACATGCCCAATTCCGCAGCAGCAGGGAGAGGGAATCGAAGCCAATCCTCGACACGGCAGCGTAACGTTGCAGAGCGGGGAATCCACGGCTGCCTCTCGGAAACTGACACCAACATTCTGCGCAAAAGGAATCGCCGTTCAGTGACACCCATCACTGGCCACGCCGGATCTCGTCCTCTTTGAGCTACATGGGCCTGGGCCGGAATAGACTTAGCCCATGTCCGGCTTTGTTCTGCTCGCCACGCCCTGGTGGGTGAACCTCCTCATCCTCATTCCTGCCGTCCCCTTTCTCAACTCGAGAAAGCAGAAGGTTCGTATGGAGAAGAAGAGGCTCCTGTTGGCCGCGCTCATCGCCGTAGCCTTTGGGTTTGTGGAAGCAGCCGTCGTGGTCTATCTGAGGGCCGCCACCGGACTTTGGCCCGGCCCGCCGGTCAAAGCGCTCGTTACCCTCCCTGGGGCCCTGTTAAGGATCGAGTATTTCAGAGAAGCGGCAACCCTAATCATGCTCGCCGGCATCGCCTGGCTTGCGGGGCAAAGCATCAAGGCAAGGTTCGTTGCCTTTCTTTGGATCTTCGCCATCTGGGACATCTTCTATTACGTCTGGCTTCGCCTCACCATTGGATGGCCCACCTCGCTTCTCACCCCCGACCTGCTCTTCCTCATTCCCGTGCCATGGACGGCGCAGGTGTGGTTCCCCATCCTGGTCAGCGGCCTCACCGCAACGGTCATTTGGTTCCGCTCTTGAATGCAGGGCTTGCGCGGAAGTTCCAAGCCGCGGCGCGCCTTCGGCAGAACACCCAGCTTCCCGCCGCCGGGCTTTGCCCTGGCTTCTTCCTGCCGGGCAGGCGCCTCGACATCAACGCCAATGAGCCTCCTGCCGCGATCTCGCGCCGTGATATGCTCAACCCAGATTTAAGGAGCGCCGTCTCTCACCGCGCCATGGCCCCTCGCCAGTCAAGCTCGCCGCCGCGGCCCCGCCAGGTGGTTCAAATTGGTGTGACCGGCCATCGCCTCAACCGGCTGCCGCCTCAGATCGCCGCCGTCCTTCCGGGCCAATGCGAGCAGATCCTCAAGGCCGTTGCGCATCTGGCGGCCTCCGCGCACAATCGCCATCTGTATTCTCCCGAACCCCCGCTGCTGCGCATCCTCTCTCCGCTGGCCGAAGGCGCGGACCGCATCGTGGCCCACGCCGGCCTCGCCCTGGGCGCGGACTTGCAGTGCCCGCTGCCGTTCCTCGCCGCCGAGTACTGCCACGACTTCGAAGACGCCGCTTCCCGCGACGAATTCCACTCGCTGCTGGCAAAGGCCTCGGCGGTGTTTCAGATGGAGGGCTCCCGCGCCGGAGAAGACGCGGCTTACGAGCGCGCCGGGCGCATGGTGCTGGAGCAATCCGACCTCCTGATTGCCATCTGGGATGGCGAACCGGCCGCGGGCAGGGGCGGCACCGCGCAGATCGTGGAGGAGGCGCTGGCGCAGCACGTGCCCGTGGTCTGGCTCCATGCGTCCGAAGCGAAGGATCCGTGCATTCTCCTCGCCGATGAATCGGGCGGGCGCCAGGTTCAGTCACTGGGTCATCTCAAATCGATCTTCGACGGGCGCTTTTCCCAGAGCGGCGGCCAGGAGAAGGATTTCAACTTCAGCCACGCTTACTTCGCCGAGAAACAGCCGGGCTTCGATCCCGGCCGGATCTTCCGCATCTTTCGCGATCTTGTCGCCCGCGGCCGCCTGCGCAGGGGCGCGTGGCGCGTCGCGAATTTCGAGAGGTCCTCGCGGGAAGAATGGGAGAAGATGATCGCAAGCTCTCCCGGTCTTCCCGAAGATACGCGCCACTACCTGCTCGACCGTCTTTGCCCTCACTTTGCTTGGGCCGACGGATTGTCCGGTTACTACGCCGGCGCTCTTCGCTCGAGTTCTCTGGCGACAAGCCTGATGGCGGCCTTTGCTGTCCTGGTTCCGATGGTGGATTACGTTTGCAGCAGACACAAAATCGACCTGGGCCGGTTCCCCGCGCTCACTGAATTCTCTCTGATCGCGATCATTCTCGCCATTACATGGCACGGTCGCCGGAAGCGCTGGCACGAGCGCTGGCTCAACCTGAGGCAACTGGCCGAGCTATTGCGCCAATACTGCTACCTGGCCCCACTGGGCTGCGCGCTGGCTGCGCCGCCGCCCCCGGCCCACTTCCGATCCGGCTTCGACCGTTCCTGGGTCGATGGCATGTTTCGCAACATCGCGCGCGATCTGGGCCTGGTAAACGCCCAGGTCAACCACGCCTATGTCTCCTCCGTCGCCAAACTGATCGCGGACATTCTCGATGGCCAGGTGAAATATCACGAGCGCAACCACGAGACGATGCACAAGTTGAGCCATCACCTCCATCTCATCGGCACGGCTTTGTTCGTTGCAACGCTGCTGGCCTGCGTCTGGCACGTGATCTTCGGGGAATCGCCCTGGCTGCTTCTGCTGGCCACCGTGCCGCCTGCCTTTGGCGCCGCGTTTTACGGCATCGCGAATCACGGAGAATTCTCGCGCACCGCGGACCGGTCGCTGGCCATGGCTCGCGAGCTCGAGGCGATCCAGTCGGCCGAACTGAGCAAAGCCCTCGCTTCGCCGCACGAGAGTTTCGCGGCACTGCGCCAGACCGCCGAGAAGATCGCAAGCGTTATGATTGCCGAGACCATGGATTGGAGCTTTGTCTTCCGCTACCGGACGTTGAACCTTCCGGGCTGACACCGCGCCGTGGATTGCAAGGAGGACTATGGGTAAGCGCTTCGAAAGGGTCATTCTCATTGCCTTCGCCATTCTTGCCGTGGGGCTCGGCTTTTGGGGATATGCAAGGGTTGGCAGCGATTACACCGCCGGTGCTTGTCTTCAAAAAGCTTCCCCGACAACCCCCCAACCGAATTCAGCTCCCGCGCTCACTTCCTGTCCGAATCCGGTTCCCCCGCCCACCCCCTGTCCGAACCCGGTTCGCCCGTTCACTTGGATGGAAGCCTTGCGCTGCCTGATTGCGTCCATGGGGCTGCTCAGGCTCTACGACCTGTTCCAGCCCGTGCAGGATCCGTGGCAGCTCGTGGTTGCGCAGGTACTGGTGCCCGGCATCGCATTGGTTTCCGCGGCGCAACTGTTCCTCACCGGAGTCAGAAAGAATCTCCGCACCGCGATGGCGCGCCGCAAAACCAACCATACCGTCGTCTGCGGCATCGGCGACGTAGGCATGCAGATCGTGCAGAACCTGCGCGCCGCGCATCATCGCGTTGTCGCCGTCGATCTGCTGGGGGATTCGCCCAACGCCGCGACTTGCGAGAACAGCGGAGTCCCGGTGCTCCAAGGCGACGCCAAGAATCCTCAGGTGCTGCTCGCCGCGGGCATCCGCCGCGCTCGAACGGCCGTCGTCACCACCGGCTCCGACAGCGAGAACGTCGATATCGCGCTCCAGATCAAAGCCGTCTACGATCGCCCTGCCTATCTCAAGCCGGGAAGAATCCAGGTGCTGGCCCAACTGCGCAATGACTGGATGCACAAGCGGCTGATTGCCAGCGGCAAGGCGTCCCTCGGCTCTGCCAATGTCGATCTGCGCCTCTTCAATCCCTTCACCGCGGCGGCGCGCATGTTGGTCAAGCGCCTCCACCTGCCGCCCAGCCCCGAATTTGAGGCGCACACCTTCGTCCTCGTTGGGTTCGGGGCGTATGGCCGCGAGATCGCGCTGCACCTCATCCGATCTTCTCCGGTCGCGCTCGGCCGCACGCTCAAGATCGTCGTCTTCGACCAGGATGCCGATGCGGCAAAGGAAAAATTCTCCATCGCCAATCCCGCCGTTGCGGAGATCGCCGCGCTCGAGTTCGTCACGGCTACGGTGACGCCGGGGTCTCCCGACCTGGCGCGCGTCGTCGGGCGCAAGCTCGAATCAGCCGGACCATTGCTGGGCATCGCGCTTGCCCTGGGCGACGACGAGGTGAGCCTATGCGCCGCGCTCGAAATGCGCTCGCTGCTCGACCGCAAAGGCCATCTCCACGTCCCCATCTACGTGCGCCTCGAGCACTATCGCCGCCTGGGCGATGTGGTGCGCAGCGTCGAAGACATCTCCTGCTTCGGCGACCGGCTGCAGGTCTTCGGAACTCTAGAGGAAACGCTCAGCCCGGAAATATTATTCGGCTCAAAACTGGATGCCTTTGCCCAGGCCCTCCACGAAGATTACCGGCATCGCTCGCAGGACACGATCAATCCCCAGGCCAATGTCCCCTGGCACGACCTGCCTGAGTTCATGAAAATGTCGAATCGCTGGCGCGCCGACCACACGCCCCTGCTTATGGAGCTGGCTGGCCTGCGCCTGGCAGACGATGTACACTCGCCGGCCGTCGCCTCATTGACCGGCGAACAGGTCGAGCTGCTCGCCCAGCTCGAGCACCGCCGCTACACCATCGAGCGCCGCCTCGTCGACAGCCGCTTCCCGCCGCGGGCGCACATGGCGCAGTGGAGCGAACTCAGCGCCGAGCAGAAGAATTGGAATCGCCTGGAGGTTGCCCGCCTGCCCGCGATCATGGCCGGCCTCGGCATCGAGATGCATCCCGTGCGCCCCTTGCGCCTCTATGGCAAGCATCTGGCTGGCGCGCCCGCGGAACTCGATCGCTTGCTCGCCTCCCCGGCCTCCGCCCATTGCAGCCTGGTCGTCGATCTCGACGAACCCCAGGCCGTGAACGCCGCCGCGCGCGCCCTGCCGCTGCCTTCGCTGGGCCTCTGGCTGTTCTCCCGCGAAGAGCCTTGCGAGTTCTCCCTGCGCAGGCAGCAAATCCAGGGCGGCAGCCGCTCCGCCTTGATTCAACGCGCCAACGGTTGGGCGCAACGGGACTCGGTGGCTCTCGACGAATGAACCGTGCCCGCGTTTACCCTTGCGTTCCCGGCTTGCGAGTTCGGGTTCTGGAATGGCGATTCGGATTTGAACGGTAGATGCCCCAGAAAGCAATTGACGAGTCCTGTTCGTTTCTGCATGATGAATGAAAAATCCCCGTGCTTCTCACCCGCCGTGAGAAGCCTGGAGGGCCCAATGCACACAAGATTGTTTCTCGTAAGGTCTTTTTGCCTGCTGTCCGTCTCGACGATCTTTCCGCTGCTGTTTGCCGGCGCTCTCCGCGGACAAACAGCCCAGACCGAGATTGATTACACGGGTAGCTTGTACGGCTTTTACCGGATGGAATATGGCGAGGCCGATCAGGCGCATTTGCCCCCGGTGCAGAGTTTTCTCAAGTTTCGTCAGGCTGATTCCAGCCGGTTGCTTCTGGCGATGGGAGATAACTTCGGGCCCGAGTTCGGAGCTTCCATTCAGCTCGAGAACCTCAATACCCCAGATCTCTCCAAGGGCGGCTGCAGTCTGCCTCAAATCCAAACATCCTCGGGCCGCCTCCTCCCACGTCCCGAAAGCCTCTACAAAAACGATAATCGCGTGCCCCCCAAAGCCGACTGCGACAACGTGCTCAATTTCCTGATGCACGCCGGATTCCGCGCCGTTGTGCCAGGGAGCCAGGACTTTATGTACACCGCGCTCTGGCTGCGCGAGGCGGCGCTCAGGCTATCGGAGGCTGACAAAAAAAACTCGGCGCAGAATAAGGAGATCGCCAATTCCGACAACAGAATCAACCTCCTCGGCGCGAACCTCCGCATCACCGAGAAAGGCGGCGGAGCGGGAAAGCTGTGCCCATTGTTCTTCAGCCAGAATCCCAAGGCCGCGAGCGCCTTCCGCTGCGTGGGCGATGGCACGGTGCCCGAGCCGCTCGATTGGCTCGATCGTCTCGACCGGTTGAGCCGGTCCACATCCGGCCAGGTGGGCAACTCAACGCTCACGGCCTTGCAGCAACTGGCGTCAGAAAGCGCCGCCCATGCGGCCGGCCGGCGAATGGAGCTGGATGAGCTCGTTAGCGATGAAATCGCGATCCTGGAATCGGCGTGGGGCACGCGCCTTCGCCCGCTTTCGCTATCGGTAAACGATGCATCCGGAAAAGAAGGGAACGGCGGCCAGGGCCCCGCCGGCCCCTCGGGCAAGGACCAATTCACCGCAGCGGTCCTGGCGCAACACCCCGACGCGTTAGATCAATTGGATCTGGTTGGTACGCCTCAGAATCCTGTCGACCCCGCCGATCGAGCCGACCTCTTTACTTACAGAGACAGACTGAAGACCATCCTTGAAAATCTCAGCAAGCTTCCCAATGCCAGCGCCTCCGCGAATTCCAGTAAGGAGGCCCTGCAGAAGCTTCTAGGCGATTGCGCGAAGGATAGCATCGGCGCCTGCTTCGTCCTCACGAATCCAGCGCGCGCCGCCGCCGCGAACGGGTTGTTGCGCACGATCGCGATGGAAGAAGAGGACATCGGTTACACGGTGGCGAACACGGCAGACGGCAACAAGGTCCTCATTGTCGGTGTAACCGGCCAAAGCACCATGACAGCGGTCTCGCAAACCAATCTCAGCCTGTGTACGGGCGCTCCTGGGAGCTCAACTTATCCATTCGGGCCTTGTGTTGGCAGCCGGCCTAAGGATATAGGTACGAGCCATGGCGCCCAGGCTTTTGCCGCCGATCCTGTTGCGATCATCGTGGCCGTCGTGCGCGGCGCCGAGCTTCAAGCCGCGGACCTCAATCAACGTCCCTTCGACAGGGTTGTGGTGATGGCCCAGATGCCCCACACCGAAGCCGAGGTGCTCTCCGGGCGTGTCTCGAGAAGGCTTTTCCTTGCCAAGGCGCAGCACCCGGTTGACGTCGTGTTCAGCGAAGCGGAGTCCGGTTTTGGAACCCCGCATCTTACGCTCAGCTTTCCCGCGCCCACCCAGGACACTGACTCCGCTCCTCAGGGCACGTACGCCGCTCCCGTCGTGGCGCCTAAACCCAGCTACTCATCACAGACTGGCAGCTACCCCGGAAAAGTCTCGCGCCTCACCCTGATCTCCGCAGCCGATCAGAGCTTCTCATTGACCAACATGCCCGACCACGTCTTTGAACCGCCTAAAGTCGAAAGTTCCGACACGACCATCTCGCTGCTCTTTAAATTGGCGGCCCAGTATCAAAATGCTCCAACGCCGCAGTCCAACGTTGGAATCGATCCGGCCAGCGAGCAGAAAGCCGAATTCGCGCTCCTCGAGGACTTGCAAAAAGCGCAGCACCCCAAGGCCGACGTGGTCCTGTTGCAGAGCCGCGACGTGGAGCTGGACAAGATCGGCCCGGCGTACACCGGCTATGAAGTCTGGTGCAACGATTCGGACGCCCACCCCGACTTCCTCTGCCGCTTCCACGTTGCCTTCGACCGCATCTTCTGGAAGGGCGACTACATCGAGTACATCGCGGTGACCGGCAAGGACCTGAAAACGATCCTCGAGTTGTCAGAGAAAAAGATGGCCGAGCAGGCCCAATTGGCTGACACCGGCTTCACCAAGGAGTGGCTGATTTCCTACGGCATTGTGCGGTCGACTCTATCCAACCTGACTGAGATCAGCGAGAACAACGAGCCATTGTGGATTCCTGTCGATCCAACGTGTACGGGAAATGCCACAGCTCAGAGCACCTACTGCGTCGGGGGAAGACCCGTCGCCGACGATTCCTACTATTGGCTGCTCACCAGCGATCAGCTCGCGGAGGATAAGGCTGTGTACGGCACGTTCGCGGGTCTTCCGTCCCGAAATCACGACTTAACGCAGTACTATGTCACTCGTCCCCTGTCATACTACTTTCTGAGCACCCTCAAAGGTTCCACCACGCAGGTGCAGGCCCTCGGTCCGCCCACGGGCTCTCCGGAAGAAACCATCACTGCCGATAACGAACGCTTTCAGCAGGCGCCGCTCTGGCAGGTGGAATTCGCCAAGATGGTCGCCAGCTTCACCTCGCGGCAGCCGGTGGGCGGAGATCAGTTCGTCGCAAACTTCCAAGGAGTCTCGGATTCGCGCGCCACTGCGCCTGCCCAGCAGGAATTGGATCTGGAGCTGGCAAACCGCGTTACGGGGAGCTTCAGCGGCCCCAGCACCCCGGGGAAACGGTACACGCCCTTTTCTCTCGGAGAACAGAGCGCCTTTTCCTACGACCGCGCGGCCATCGGCAATCTCACCGGCAAGCCGGTCAACGCTTCGTATGCGCTGAACAATCTCACCGAGGGCGCCTTCGTGCAAGTTCGTCTTCACGGCAGGAGCCAGGCGGGAACCGTGCCCAGCGTGTGGTCGCTGCCGCGCAACCTGCTGGTCTTCACCCCGCGTCAATATCAGATTGAAATCGACCACCCGTATTTGTTTTTCCCCTTCGCGGCTAGTTCCGCCGTGCCTGGCGAACTCACGGTCAAGCTTCCGCGCATCTCGGCCTGGACCGATCGCGGCGGTTACCGGCGCGAATTCGGCGGCGCCAAGCCGAATTCGTTCTGGGGGGGCGGAAGCTTTCTTGAAACCGGCATGGAGTTCAGCACGCAGGACAGCGTCCTGTCTGCGCTTACCCTTAAGACCGGCAGCGCGGAAAAAACCTGCCAGGTCAGCGCGACCACCACGCTACAGAATTGCTTCAGTGCGGCTAGATTGGTTATCAACAGCACCACCCAAATTGTCGGGTTGCCGGCCGTAAAAACACTGCATACCCCCGGCTACTACTGGGTTCTGCACTTCCAGAACCTTGTTTATAGGAGTCGAGGAGGAGAGGCGAGTGGCGCCGGGCAAGCGAAGCAGATCAGCCTGGTCACCGATGCGCAGGGCGACTATTACTTCGGCCGCTCCCCTTCCGCCGAGTTGCCCACGGAAACGGAGTATGCCATTCCATTGAGTGTGTCGCTCGTCTTTCCTTCTTTTGGGAATCTGTCCTTTGCCCCCACGTATTCCGCCTTCTTCTACAAGTCGCAATTGAGCGCTCAAAGCCTGCAGGTGGACTCATTCTCCATTGCGGCAAGGTGGTACTTCGCCCGCGATGCCCGCGTGCCCGTCCGCAGGCAGGCCCCGCTCCCCGGACCGGCGTCCGCGGACCAGACCAAGACGGGAAAGGGGCATTGAGACACTGGATCGAGGAATTGCCCGCTTCAAAAGCGCGATGAAGAAGATGGTCAACGCGGCAAGATTTGGCTCATAGCATTCGCCTGAGCCTTCTCGCTCACGGCTGGGGCCGTTCGGTCTGCTTCTTGCCGCCAAGCAATCCATAGCGCCGCATCATGATGAGCCAGAGAATCACCCCGGCGACAAACAGCGCCAGGAAAAGCGGAAGCACGGACCACTGTGTCGCTACCGCGAATTGCCCCGCGTGGAAGTACGGACTCAGATAGACATCGCGCAGGAGGTCTCGCATGACCGCCATGCAGGCGATGGTCACCGCCAAAACGCCTGGCGCATACAACGCAGCGGCGCGGATATTCTCGTTCCGCAAGGCTCCGGACATGACGAAGATGGCGGCAATGCCGCCCGTGATGCCAACCAGAAGCAGCGTGGTCGCCAGGGGGCTGTCGCCCATGAACAACATGCGCAAGCCGCGTGGGAGGCTGACGAGGAAGATCAGGCCCACCACAAACTGCGCCATGGTGGCGTACATAAACGCCTTGCCGCCAAACTGCAACACCTGCCGGGCGTATTCCCTGTCGCGCTTCCAATTGGCCAGGGCTACGAACACCAGGAAGATTCCTCCCACCGCTACGGCCGCAGTGAAAAAGTGCAGGAAGCGCGGGATCAGAGCCGGTTCCGTCAGGTTCAGATTCCAGCCGCCCGGATCGGCAAAGTACTTCGTGGCCCATCGCGCGGGAGCCTGGCTCAGGGTGAGATTGTTGCTGAACAAAAAGCCGATCAGGAAGACCAGGATCACGCTGACGAGCATCACGCCGCCGGCTTTTCCGGCCCCTTGCCCGTGGCGGAAAGAAACGTAATAGAAGCCGTAGTAGGCGGCGGTGAGCATCGCCAGCACCAGGAACCAGGGCCAGGCCATCACGATCGATGAGGTGTAAAAGAACTGGCCGTAGAGAACCTGCACGAACAGCAGCGGAGCGATGCCCAGAGTGATGGTCGCAGGCAGCAGAACCGGCAGCTTCTTGGCAATATCGGAAAAGAGGCGTCCGCCGAACCCCCCGTTTTTCGCGCGCCATTTGGCGGTGAGCGCAAGCACTCCTCCGCCCAGAAGGAAGTTCATGGCGACAATGTGAAGGACGAACGTCACAATCAGGAGCAGTTTGAAGACCCAATACGGCGCGGGCAGCGGGTTTGGGTCAAGAGCCGGAATCAGATTGGACTGCATCATCTTCACTTCCCTCCTTGCGCGGGGTTACCGAACCCCTTGGCGCTGCGCTGCGCATTCATCCACTCCACCAGCGCCGTGCGCTGCGGATCGGTGAGCTTCAGATCCGGCATCAACGGAAACAGAGCGGTCAAATCCTTCAGCGCCTCGCCGGCCGCGGCCGGATCGCTGGTCAGGTTCTTGAAGAGCGGATCGTTGGCGTTCACGCGATGGCACATGGAGCAGTTCTGGTCAAAGACCATCTGGCCGCCGGTAGCGGCTGCCGCGGCCTCGCTCGAGATGGGCTCGATGGTATTCAGATAAACCGCCAGCGCGCCGCGCTCCGCATCGGTCCCGGCGAACGGCGGCATCACGCCATTGTGCATGAACTCCAGGCCGCCCAGCATGGCTTGAATCTTGCTCTCATCCCATTGACGCAACGCGATGTAATGCTTGAGCCCGCGATAGGCGTTCGCCGTGTGGCAGCTCTTGCACTCCACGCGAAAGATCTCGTGCCCCACGCCGGCTTGGTTGTCGCCCGTCAGGTCGCGGTTGCTCACCCATTTCGCTGACGGCAGAACCCCCGCCGCATTCACTTCGTCCACGCTGAAGCCGCCATCCCCCGGAATCTGCGTGGAATAGAGCGAGTTCGCATACAGGTAGTTCGAGATCACGAAGGGCTTGCGAATGGCTTCACGGACGAACTCGAACGAACCCATCGCGCCCAGCGCCACCAGCGCCACCAGGAGACTGAAGGCCAGATGCATGCGCCCCGGCCTGACCAGCGAAAGCAGCGCCAGCACAAACGTCACGGCCAGCAGCACAACGGCGAACCCGGCGTAGTGCGTAGCCGTGGGCATGGGGCCGCGAGCGCTGGCCCACACATCGGCGGGAATCCGGCGGATGTACCACCACCCCAGCAAGGGCAGAACGGCCAGCGAGGGCACAATCCACCACGCGCTCCAGCGCACAATCCGCGCCTTCAAACCGGCATCCTTCTCGACGCTCGCGGTGATCAAGGCGTAGATACCTGCCAGCGCCAATGCAATCGCGGTACGAAAGGCCAGCGAAGGAAAGTAAGTGGGGTTGAAAAAGCCCTTCCAGAATTCGTGATTCTTTGTCCAGCTCCCCGAGGTCAGCATGAAGGCGATGATCCCGTTGATGATCACCAGGCTCAGGTACGCGGCGCCGAAATAAATCCACCCATACCACTCGTGCAGCCGCGGCTCCAGCTTGTCCCATCCGTACAGGTAGAGCAGCGCGGCCGTAATCTCCAGGAAGAAGAAGACCCACTCGATGGCCCAGCCCCACACGTACGCATGAATCAGGTTGCTTGTGGCCGTGGGACCGATCAACCCGATCGTGAACCAGATGCCCACGCCGCTGATGGCGCCGAAAACCACCGTGACCAGCACAAAGAACTTGGTATGCCTTTTGAGCCAGCCGAGCAGTGCGGCGTCGTTCTTGCGCCGGGCCCTGTGTTCCGTCACCACCAGAAACAGCCCGCCACCCACAGCGAAATGCGACACGAACACGTGAAGAATCGCCACCAGGGCAATCAGCAGTCCGGCGCCAAACGCAACGTCCCAAACGGGATAGTTCATGCGGACCCTCCTGTTCCGGCGCTTGATTTTTTTCTCGTTCGGCCAGCAAGCGCACCCGTGCGCTGCGCCTGCCGCTCAGGACTTCCATTCCCCCTCTCGCCGGCGACAACTCGCTGTGATCGGCATCACGACGATCGGTGATCCCCTGCGGAACCGCAAAACCGATTCACAATCTGCGCCCGGAAGCTTGAGGACGCGCGTTCCGCCCAACCATCCCGGGAACGCATCGCTCCTGATTCGCGCGCCGCCGTCAGGGGGACTGGACGTGGTTGTGCGGACGGTCTCTCAGGAAGCCCTTGCCTTTGGTAAGCCAGGCCACGCCGAAGGCCATCAGAGCCACAGATTCGCTGCTCAGCAGCGGATCGAGGGGCTGCAGAATTCGTGCCGCAGCCGGGAAATTCAGGCTGACCATGACGGTGTCGCACACCAGAATGACGACGCCGCAGACCTGGTAGACCGCATTTCTATGCCGTTTGCGGCGGGTGCGGCTAGCTCCCGGCGAGGACTTGCAGAACAGGACCAGGCAAAAGTACGCGAGGGCCAGGAACATCAGCGCCGCAAACGCGGTGTGAGCGAGATTGAGTTCGAGTTGCAGCCGCGTGTGCACGGGGTCTCGCGGGTTCACTGAGGGGCACAGAGCCAGGCCGAACGCAAATGCTCCCGCCAGGTAGCCGGTAATCTCGTCCGTCAGGTCGTATCCGCGCGAGCCCATAAGAAATGCAGCGATCGCGCACAGGCTTCCCACAAGGCAGTTGGCCATGGGAGTGTACCGGTAGTCGCTGATTGAGTGCTCCAGGAGCGGATGAGGAAGCGCATGGCCCGGACCGATGAGCGCAATCAGGATGACGCCCAATGGAAGCGCAAAGGGAAGCGACAGCGCGACGATGCCCACCGTTCTGCGCAGCGAGTAGTAAGACAGGACCGCGGGATTCCTGGGCGCCGTGTGAGCAGACATCGAGCCTCCCACGAATGAATTTTCCACGACGAAGCAGAATACCGCATTTGCGCGGATCGCCGCAGCGCCTGCCTCGCCAAAGTCACGGCGCTGAGGGTTTTCATCGGCGCGATGGCCTCACACTTTAGCCCTGCCGCGCCTCCACCCTCGCCGCGAAAGCCCAGTTGTGCCCCAGGCAGAAATTCCCCAGCGAGCAGCACAGAATCGCAATCGCGTTCGATGCTACCACCGGGATGCGGGCCCCTTCGACCAGAAGCGGCATCAGCGCCAGATTCCCCAGCAGCGAAACCAGTCCGTTGGAAAGATGAAAGCGCACGAACCGCCCCGGCAATGCCGAGCGGTCGCGCCGGTCGCGCCACGTGTAGCGCAGGTGCCACACAAAGTTGTGCACCAGCGTCAACTCCAGCGCCGCGGCCGTTGCCACAAGGTAGCGGCCCGCGGTCAACCGGTTGAACAGCGCCAACGCGGCAAGCTGCACCGCCATGCCCATGGCGCCCACCACGTTGAACTTGCCCCAACGGATGAGTGCGCTCATGGCAACGGCTCCTGCCGGTAGAGTTGCGCGGTGTGGCGCGCCGCCACGGCAATCGCCATCGCCGCCATCCCCAGCGTCGCGATCGTCCCTCCCAGATCGAAGAGCAGCACTCTGTGGCCGAACACCGTCGAATACGGACTGCGCAGCGCGGCCAGGCTGCCGAGGATCAGCAGAATGCGAATCTCCGTGGGCCCGAAGATGCCTTGCGAAAGCTCGAAACAGTGGAGCGTATACGTGGCCAGGTAGCTCTCGCTCGAAAGCACCAGAAACGCGATCAGCATCGCCATCGCCGTCGGCCAGTGCAGCAGTCCTGAGGCCCCCAGCCCGCACATCAACGCCACCGCTCCAAGAACGTCTACCATGTGATCGACATAGAATCCGTAGCGCGGCCGCTCCTGCCGGCGCACGCGCGCCAGCGTCCCGTCCAGGCTGTCGCCCAGCCAGTTCAGCGCCAGGCACACGATCGCCGGCAGCAGGGCCCGGCGGTCGAAGCGCGACAACGCATAGCAGATGCCCGCCCCGATCTGCGCGCCCAGGCCCAGCGCCGTCAGTTGGTCCGAGCTCACCCATTGCGGCGCGCGCTCGGCCATCCACTGCAAGGCGCGCTTCTCCAGGCGGGCCGTCAACCCCTGGTTCACCCGGCGCGCGCTCTCAAACCCCGCTTCCTTCTTCGCGATAAGGATCTGCGTGCTCATCTTCGTCTCCTTTCCCGGTCGCTTCTCCCGGGAGCAATCGCTGCATCGCTACTTGCGCAGCGCGTCCCGCGCCGCTCGCAGCGTGAACTCCAGCGATTCGCGCGGAATGCTTTCAATAAACGGCCCAATCGCCCACCCCAACCCCGTGGGAATGGACCGTGTAAGCGAAACCGACTCGATCTGGATATAAAGTCCGCCGTCCCGCTCCGCGTAGCTCCAGTAGGTATTCAACCGCCACAGAAACCCGTGCTCTTCGCTGGGGCTCAACGCGCGCTCGTTCGCCGTGCCTGCTGAGTCAATCTCCACGATCTGCGAGCTGCGCGAAACGCTGTACCCGTGCTGCGAATCGAGGCATCCAAACGTCACGTCGTACGTTGTGTCCATCACCACCGTCAGAATGTGCGTCTGCCGCACCCGCAGCGTCACCCGGTAGCGATCGCCCTCCTGCGCCGGCACTGTGGCCCCGAGCACCTGCGGCGAAAAATAACGCGGATAGCCGCGGAAATCCCGCATCACCCGCTCGAAGTCCGCGCCCTTCGCGCCCGGCACAAACGCTGTCCCGCGCCAGTCGTGCAGCAGCGCTCCCGGCAGCTCCGCGCCCGCCGCCAGCGTCAGTTGTTCAATCACCAGGCCGCCCGCCCGCAGGCGCGCCGAATCCTCAGGCGCCAGGTACGCCTCGGCCGACCCGTGCTGCCCGGCCAGCCGCGACTCCACGCGGCCGATATAGGAGTTGAACCCCGCAACCGCCGCTGGACTGGGCTCCTCCGCAACCGAAGCCCCGGCCGCCAGAAGCAGCAGCAATGCGGCTGCAATCGGTAACCTTCTCGAATTGGAAATTCGGCCGTGTGCCATGTCCTGCACCTTATCTTGTTGACGTGCGCCAGGCAATGCTTGGCGCCTCATCCATCGGTGAATGATTCTCACCGTGCAAGACCTTCCGGCCGTTGAACTTCCGTAAACTTGTCACTTGAGCCGGCCGGATTTCGGCCCAACTCTCCATCGGCTACACTGATCGACAGACATGGCGGACGACAACACCGACTCTCGGCCAGTCCGGCGCTATCGCTTTGGAATCTTTGAGGCGGACGCCGCCACGGGCGAACTGCGCAGGCAGGGATTGCGCGTCAAGTTGAACGCGCAGCCTTTCCAGGTGCTGCTCATGCTTCTGGACCGGTATTTGGAGCGCCCCGGCCAGTTGCTCACGCGCGAAGAGATCTCGCGCGAGCTCTGGCCCGATGGAACCTTCGTCGACTACGAGCACGGCGTCAACTCGGCGGTGAATCGCATCCGCGAAGCCCTCGGCGACACCGCCGGCAGCCCCAGATTTATTGAGACTCTGGCCCGCCGCGGCTATCGCTTCCTGGCTCCCGTCGAACGCATCGCTCCCGGCGCCGATGCGCAGCCCCTGGCCGCCGGGTCTTCGGCTCCCGCGCTCCCCGAATGCCCGCCTTCCGCGTCCTTTGCGAACACAGCCGCTCCCGGCGAGCCTGAACTCAAGCTTCGCACCCGGCTTCTGGCCACTCCACAGGACCTTCCCAAGACATCCCATCGGATGGTGCAAACGCTCTTCATCCTCTTCCAGCTCATGTACCTGGGATTCTATGTGGGCGCGCTCACCAATCTGGCGGAGATTGCCGATCTCCTCTCGCCGCTACCCAAAGCAACCATCGTCTTTCACGTCCTCATCGTCACGGCCGCCGTCCTCATCCCCGTCCGCGCTTTTGTCCTCTGCGCCGTCCTCTTCTACGCGCCGGGCGTCCGCCGGAAGATCCTCACCCTCTGGCCCTTCCTGCTCCTCTTCGATGAGCTTTGGTCGCTTTCGCCCTTCCTGCTTCTGCACCACATCAATTTTGGCCTGGCGCTCGCCTGCACCACGCTCCTCGTCTACTCGCCCTTCGCCCAGCGTTCGCTGGTCCTCATGGGCGCGGGCAGCAAACCTGACGAGCCCACGCTGATTCGCTAGCCGCGAATTCCCTTAGTCCCTAAGTCCCTAGTCCCTGTCCTTATCAAAAGTCGGTGTGGAAGCGCAACGCGGAAACGGCCACCGGCCCGCGCGCCTGGTTATACCCAGGGTCGTTGATGTGCTGGAAGTCGTAAGAAGCGAAGAAGCCGCGCCAAAGGTGAGCGGTGTAAAAGGCTTCGACGATTTTCTCCCGGCCGTAAGTCAGGGTGCTGTCGCCAAGCAGAAAGCCGAGTCCGCCCAAAGCAAGATACTGCTGGTGCGCCGCCACAATGCCGTTGGTCACGAACGCCGCGCCGGCGCGATCGCTGGTGCGCCGCCAGGCGCGGCCCATAGCAACGCCGCCGACCTGCACCGTGCGGTCGTCTTCGGTGTAGCAAAAGGTTTCGTTATGCCCGTCGCTCCAGCCCAGCCGGCCAAACACCCCCACCTGCGCCGCGACCGCCTGCTCGAAGTTCAAGCCGAAACCATAGCGATGCCGTCCCTGTCGGCGCGTCGCAACAATCTCCGGTGTCGCAGTCTCGCCATCCAGGAACTCCGCAATCGCCTCGCGGTAGCTTCCCATGTCGGCATGATTGAGGTAGCCCAGCACCCGCACCGTGCCCTCCCGGTGGGCAATGGGTTTGCCCCGCGCTTCCAGCTCCAGGTTCTCCGCGCGCGCCCGCGCCACATCGGCATCGAGGAATTCTCCGTTCGCAACCTTCGGCATCAGCGCTTCGGCAAAGCGCGCCGACCACGAGCGATCGTCGTACTCCACGATCGCGCCGTCGGTGTAACCCCGCGTGTTTGAGGCCACATCGTAGGCGCCATTGCTGTCCACCGTCCAGTTCAGGAACTGCAGGTTGCTGTCGGAGCCATAGGTGTTCGTATCGAAGAAATCCGTCAAATCCATCTTGCCTGCGCGCAACTCCAGGCGGCGCGCGGGAAGCGAAGTTGCCAGATCCAGTTCGTCGCGGTCCGCATCCACGCGCTCTTTCGTCAACGGGACGATCTGGCGCAGCATAAACTGCGCCAGGTAAGGGGCCTTCGACAGCGGCCTGCCTTCCACCACTCGCACCGCATCCAGGTTGACGTAACCGGCGAGGCCGTCGGCGTTCCCGATCCCGTTGCCGGTGGCATCCTCTATGTCGGCAAAAACTTCGGTCGTAGGCGTGAGCTCGTAGCCGGTGTAGAGCGTCAGCAAATGCGTGGTCGCCGTCTGCGCCCAGTTGGTTAAGCTGTTCGGTCCGCTGTACTTCGCCGGGAACGCCCCGTGACCCTGCAAAATGACGTTTGCCTGCCCCGAGATCCAGTAGCGCCCCGTCTCTGTGTGCGGGAAAATTGTCTCGACATCGCCGGAAGCGGACTCGTCTGCGCTCGATTCGTCATCCGCTGCCTGGCCCGCGCGCGCCTCCTTCGCTGCCGGTGCGGCGGGTTCCGCGCCGGTCTCCGCTTTTTGCGCAGGCGCTTGAGTGGCTTGGCTTGCGTTCGTTTGAGCCGGTCCTGTCGCCTGCGCGGCCGCGCGCGGCGGGCAGCAGAGCGCCGCGAGGGCCAGGCCGCAAGCAACCTGCACAACAAGCCGCTGGATGAGGCGCCCCATTTTTTCACCGGCAGCGCGCTTTTTCGAGCCAACCGTCACGAATTTAGTAGATCATCCGGCAACCGCATCCGTCGCCCCACGGATCGCTCAACTCCCCGCTTTGGCACACTTTCCGCCAATGCCGCACCGTCTGCTGCGTTCCTTCAAGTTGCGTCTATTTGGGTGGGCGATTTGGCTGAGGGTTCGGCTGCTGCCCGTTGTTGGTGATGGCCTGCCCGTTGTAGAACACCGTGCTGGTCGATCCGAAACGCTTGTAGTCGGTGTATTTGACCACGTCGCGGATGTGCACGTCCTGCGCCATGTAGCCGTAGCCGCCGGAGAAGTGCAGAATCCCCTCGCCCTTCGTATAAACCGGAAACCAGTAGTGCCCGTCGATCTGCTGCCGCCAGGTCATAAACGGCGGGTGCAGGTCCTCGTGGCCCTTGCGCGTGTCGTCCGGCACCATCCGCCCATTGGTCACCACGATCTGCAGGTCGGTCGCGTCCACCCAGATGCGCCCATCCAGATACCGCTTGCCCTTCTCGATCGTTTTGGGGCTTACGTCGAAGACATAGCAGTCCACCTCGTCCACTTTTTGCCGGCCCACGTATTGAATTTCGTACTCCGGTACATCCGCCGTCGTCAGCACAAACGGATAACCGTGCTGTATGTCCTGGAAATCCGACTCCGACATCCTCACCCGCTGCAGTGTGCTCGCCGGCGCGTTGACCACCTTTTCCGTGCGTCTGCCTGAGGGGTCAAAGATCACATCGTCCACTTCGTACCATTCGCCATCCACCTTGTTATCGTCGTCCAGCGTCTGTACGCGGGCCACGCGGCGATACGTGTAGTGGTCCAGTGCATCCTGGAATTCCGTCTCCTTGGCCGAAAACTCCTTGATGATCTGCTCCGGCGGAATGGCCGGCTCGGTGAGATCCATGCGGCCGAAGCCGGAGTCGAGCGGCATGGGCGTAAACGTGTCCTGGTCCTGCGCCGCAACCATCAGGGCGCAGACCAGAACGGCTGCTGCCGCAATCCAGCGTCGATATGCCACCGAAGTTTACCTCCTCACGCGATTCCCGGATGGGTTCTTGGGGACGGGAATCCGTTCTCCAAACGCGTATCCTTCTGCAACATTAGACGCACGTACTGGGCACTGGGAAGGCTTCGATCCAGCCCAAGTTGGCCCTGTGATGGCGCGACGGGCAGACCTTCCTTTCACCAACCCGAAGCCGGCCGGCTTAGTTATCGCTTGATCTCGGTCGTAGACGCCGCCTTGTTCGGCCGCGCGGCGGGCTCGGCGTTTGGATCGGCCATCCATACAATAGAGGCAGATGGCTTTCACCGAACAGTACGATGTCGCGGTCGTCGGCGCCGGACACGCCGGCTGCGAGGCTGCCATGGCCGCCGCGCGCATGGGCCTAAAGACCGCGCTCATCACCATGAACCTCGACCTCATTGCGCAGATGAGCTGCAACCCCGCCGTCGGCGGCGTCGCTAAAGGCCATCTCGTCCGCGAGGTTGACGCTCTCGGCGGCATTATGGGCGAAGTCGCCGACGCGGTCGGCATCCAGTTCCGCTTGCTCAACTCCTCGCGTGGCCCCGCCGTCTGGAGCCCGCGCGCCCAGTGCGACAAGCAGCTCTATCGCGTCAAGATGCGCGAAGTCCTTGAATCCCAGCCCGGTCTCCACATCCGCCAGGCCGAGGTCGTCGATTTCATCATCGAAGAGGCCGATCCCCCCGGTGAACTGGGCGCCCCATGTCCCGATTCCGGGACGTGGGAAGGGAATTCGACCGACCTACCCGCCGAATTGCCCCGCCCCACCCGTCCACACCGCCGCGTTCTCGGCCTCAAGCTCCGCGACGGCCGCCGCCTTATGGCCGGAGCCACCATCATCACCACCGGCACGTTCCTGAACGGCCTCATCCACTGCGGCGAAGAGCGTTACCCCGCCGGCCGCAGCGGCGAACCCGCCAGCGTTCTGCTCGGCGAAGCGCTTCGCGCTCTCGGCCTTCGTACCTGCCGCCTGAAAACAGGAACGCCTCCGCGCCTCGACGGCCGCACTATCCGCTGGGACGCCTTCGAGGAGCAGCCCGGCGACGCCGACCCCACGCCTTTCAGCTTCCGCACCAAGAAAATTGTCCAGCCGCAAATCTCCTGCCACATCGCCTTCACCACGTCGGAGACGCTCCGCCTCATCCGAGAGAACGTCCACCGCTCGGCCATGTACTCCGGCCGCATCCAGGGCATCGGTCCGCGCTACTGCCCGTCCATCGAAGACAAGGTCGTCAAATTTCCTGACAAGACGCAGCACCAGTTCTTTCTCGAGCCCGAAGGCCTCAACACCCACGAGGTCTACATCAACGGCATGTCCACCTCGCTGCCCATGGAAGTGCAGTGGCAGATGGTCCACTCCATCCCCGGTCTCGATCAGGCCGAGATGCTGCGCCCCGGCTACGCCATCGAGTACGACTCGGTCGACGCTACCGAGCTCGACCGCACTCTCCGTGTCAAGTGCATGACCGGCCTCTACCTCGCCGGCCAGATCAACGGGACAAGCGGGTATGAAGAGGCCGCCTGCCAGGGCATCATGGCGGGCATCAACGCCGCGCTCTGGCTCAAGGGCCAGCCGGCGTTCACCATGGACCGGACAGAGGGATATACGGGCATCCTGATCGACGATCTCATTTCAAAAGGAACCAACGAGCCCTACCGCATGTTCACCTCGCGCGCCGAGTTCCGCCTCCACCTGCGTATCGACAACGCCGACCGCCGCCTCACTCCGTACGGCCGCCGCCTCGGCCTCATCAACGACGAGGCCTGGGCAGAGTACGAGCTAAAGCAGGCCCGCATGGCCGCCCTGGAACGCCTGCTCGTCTCCGGCAAGGTCGATCCCGAAAAGCTTGACCGCGCCGGATTCGGAGAACTCCCCGCCACCGCCGGCCTCACCTGGGCCCAGCTCCTCAAGCGCCCTGAGGTCACCATCGAGCCGCTCCTCACCGCCCTCCGCGACGACCTCGCCCGCGATTCGCTCCTCAACAAGTTTGCCTCAGGGCTCGTCCAAAGCCCCACTCTTTCTGGCAGTCATCCTGAGCGAGCGCAGCGAGTCGAAGGACCTGCATTTTCTTCGAGATCGAGCGTAGGCGACCACGTTAGTCCATCGCTAGCCCGTTCCGCGCTCCGCAACGAGGCCCGCGCCGTCGAAACCGAAATCAAGTTCGCGGGCTACCTCGAGCAACAGAAGAAGTCCATTGAGCGCCTCAAGGCTGCCGAGTCCGTCGCCATCCCAGACTGGATCGAATACGGTGCCATCAGCGGCCTCTCCCGCGAGATGCGCGAAACGCTCGAGCGCATCCGCCCCATGACCATAGGCCAGGCCAGCCGCATTCCCGGCGTAACGCCCGCCGCGCTCTCGCTCGTCCACGTTTCCATCAAATTGCAGTCCGCCAAAAAGCAAGACACTCGCCGCGCCACCGCCTGATCGCGCGTATGATTGTGCCGTATGAATCTCGACCAGATCCAAATAGCCCTGCGCGACGCCGCGCTTGACGGCTGGCTCTTCTACGACCACCACCACCGCGACCCCATCGCCGCCAGCATCCTTGGCCTCGATCCCAAGGCTCACATCACGCGCCGCTGGTATTACTTCATTCCCGCCTCGGGCGAGCCGCGCAAGCTCGTGCACCGCATCGAGCAGGGCCGCCTCGACGCGCTGCCCGGCGCCAAAACCCAATACTCAAGTTGGCAGGAATTGCACGCGGGGCTAGAGAATCTCCTCCAAAACCAGAAAAAGATCGCCATGCAGTACTCGCCCTCGAACGACATCATGTATGTTTCCATGGTCGATGCCGGCACTGTCGAATTTCTGCGCGGCCTGGGCAAGGAAATCGTCACCTCCGCCGATCTCGTCAGCCAGTTTGAGGCCGTCCTCACCGCCGATCAAATCGCCAGCCACTCCGCCGCGCAGCGAGAGATCGACGTGATTCTCATCGCCGCATGGGCCGAGGTCGCGCGCCGCCTGCGTCCGCCCTCCGGCGCGAACCGAGCCGGCGACATCACCGAATATGACCTCGTCGTCTGGCTCCGCGAGGCCATGAGCCGCGAGGGCCTGGTCTGGGAAAACGGCCCCGACGTCAGCGTCAACGCCAATACCTCCGACCAGCACTACGAGCCCACCGCCGAGCACGCCGCGCCGATCCGCGAGGGCGACTTCCTCCTCATCGATATCTGGGGCCGCCTCGATTCACCATCGAGCGTCTACTACGACATTACTTGGACCTGCGTCATTGGCCGCGAGCCCTCAAAGAAGGAACAGCTCGTCTTCTCGACCGTCGTCCGCGCTCGCGACGCCGCCATTACCGCCGTTGCATCGGCCTTTGCCGAAAACCGCTCCATCCGCGGCTTTGAGGCCGACGATGCGGCCCGCGCCGTCATCCGCGAGGCAGGTTTCGGCGAGTACTTCGTCCACCGCACCGGCCACAACATTGCCCATGAGATTCACGGCCCCGGCGCGCACCTCGACAATCTCGAAACCCACGACGTGCGCCTTCTGCTGCCCCACACCTGCTTCTCCGTCGAGCCCGGGATTTACCTGCCCGAGTTCGGCGTGCGCAGCGAAATCAACATGATTACCGCCCCCGGCAAAGCCTGGGTCACCGGCCGCATCCAGCACGAACTGGTGAGAATCTGAACGGAAACGAACCCGCCCCTTACGGCGGTTCTCCTGCAACTATGAGCCATTTCGGACAGAATTCAAGGTGGCTTTTTCTTGATGAAAAAGCCACTTAGCGATTGTGCCTTGGTCTACACCTGCAGGAGACCCGCTATAGTCCCCCAGTTCCTACATTTCTAGTCCCTATATCCCTACGTCCCTGCCTCTCGTGTCCTGTATAGTCAAAAAGGAATGTCCACCACCCCAGCCAAGCCTGCCGCGGCGAAACAATCGGACCAGGGCTTCGTTTATCTCCCCCTCATCGCCGGATGGCTCATCCCCGGCGCAGGCCATTTCCTCCTCGGCAAATGGATTCGCGGGGCGCTCCTTGCCGTCTCCATCATCGCCATGTTCGTGCTCGGCCTTGCCATGCAGGGCAAGCTCTACACCAGCGCGCAGGACATTCTCGATCTTCTCGGCGTGGCCGGCGATCTCGGCAGCGGACTGCTCTATTTCGTCAGCCGCGCCATTGGCCTGGGCGGAACACCGGTGCAGACCACCGTTGCCGACTACGGCACCAAGTTCATCGTCGTCGCCGGCCTGCTCAACATCATCACCGCCGTGGACGCGCACAACCTGCGCACGGGGAGGAAGTCCTCGTGATCCATCCCTCCCACTTCACCGCGGTTCTGCTCTTTGCGCTCTTCGCCTCCACGGTCTTCGGCATCACCATGCGCGATACTCCGCGGCGCATGTTCCGCTACGGTGCCTACTGCTTCGTGTTGTTCGTAGGCTCGGTGATCGTGCTCAGTTGGGTGATGTTCCTCATCGCCCGCTAAGCCTTCGCTGCGAACGCCGGACCTGTTGGGAGAAACATCGATGACAAAACGGAATTCCCGCAATCCCGCCTGCAGGAGCAAAACGAATCGAGTTGAATCCGCAGGCAGTCGCATCGCCGCGCTCAGTTGCCTGCCGTGTTTGGCGCTCCTGCTCGCCGCCCTTTCCACCCCTGCGCAGACAATCGACCTCTTCCCCGCCGGCCACCGCGACGCCGCCTGGACGCGCGTCGCCATTCCGCCCGGCCATCCCGTCAGCCAGATCGCGCAGTGGCACATCGATTTCGCCAAACGCCAGATCGTCTGCGATGGCAACGGCGGCCACGAGTGGCTGCGCTTCAACCGCGAACTCCGCAACTTTACCTTCCACGTCAAGTGGCGATTCACTCCCGTCACGACCCCGAACTCCGAGTACAACAGCGGCGTCTTCTTCCGCAACAATGAAGACGGCTCCATCTGGAATCAGGCGCAAACCACGCTCGCCGGCGGCTACATCTTTGGCGTCACCCCTATCGACGGCAAGCCCACGAGCTACAACCTGCAAAAGGACATGAAAGAAGACCGCGTCAAACCGGCAGGGCAATGGAACGTCTATGACATCCGGTGCGTGAGCTCGACCTGTACCCTCGCGGTCAACGGCGAAGTGGTGAACACGGCCAGGATCGGAGTGGACAAAGGCTACATCGGGTTGGAAGCCGAAGGCTATCAGATCACGTTTAAGGATCTGAAGCTCCAGGAACTGCCGTAGCACGCGGCGCGGCTTGCGGCGCGCCACGCAGCCGTATCCTCACGCAAAAAACAGCGGCGCGGGTCCAGCCCACGCCCCCTTGGCAGCCCATCGTCCTCTTCCATCCCGCGCTCTCCCGTCTCAAGTGCCTGTTCTCCACTGTGTCAAAACAAAAAATGCCGCCGTCCTTTGGGAACGGCGGCGCAGGTTTCGGCGGGAGTTGCCGAAAAACGTTGAGGCTCCGCAGAGCAATCAGAAGCCAAAACACGGGCGCGCAGGGAAAGTTGCGGTCCAGGTCACTTATTTCTTTTGAAGCGGAAGCGGCCCCGGGTTCCCGGAGAAGCACATTCTTTCCGTCCGCCGCAGCGCACGGATATCCTGCATTGCCGGTGGACCGATTCTGGAACTCGCCGGTTTTCCCCTTGACATCTAATAACTATTAGATATATATCTATTAGTACTATGGCGCGCCGCTCCAGCTCCAGCATGGAAGTGCTTCTTGGCCTCTTGACCATCGAACCTATGTCCGGCTACGACCTGGGACTGGCTATCCGCGCCTCCATCGGCCACTTCTGGAACGAAAGCTATGGGCAGATCTATCCCAACCTGAAGAGACTTGCGTCCGCCGGGCTCGTCGCCTCGAAAACCGAAAAACAAAAGGGCAAGCCCGACCGGCGGGTGTATTCCATCACTGCAAAGGGCCGGACGCGGCTGGCAAAGTGGCTCGCCGTCGAGCCTCAGCCGGAGATTCCGCGCAACGAACTCCTTCTGAAGTTGTTCTTTGGAACGCAGGCTTCGCCGCAGACGCTCATCGGGTATGTGGATCAAATGGCGAAACGGGAGGCTGCAATTCTGCAGAACTTGCAGCGCGTGGAGCACGAGGAGATTGCGAATCTCGAGCGGTACCCTGACGCGCCCTATTGGAAGATCGCGGCGCGATTCGGCCAGCTTGAGATGGAAGCGCATCTGCTTTGGGCGAAGGAAACACTCAAGGCTCTGCGCGAGTTTACCGGCAAGCGCCGGCCTCGTTCGGCAAGGCGAAAGGAAGAATATGACGCAAGCAAATGACACTCGAAGCGCTGTTGGCACAAAGAGCAACAGGCCTCCACAGATCGCCTCATGGGGTCATTTTGCCGGCTTTCTAGCCATCATGGCCGGCCTGATGATCTTCGGGTTCTACGCTCAGCACGCCGGCAGCGCGAGTGGCGCCGGATCCGGCCAGCTCGCCAGCCACAGTTACGCCATTCAAATCTACCTCACGGCGCTTTCGATGGATTGGGCGCTTCTCTATTTTTGCTGGGCCGGCGTGCGCCACCACGGCGGCAACCTTCGGACGCTTTCGGGCGGGCGCTGGCAGAGCGCTCGCAACGTCCTCGCGGATGTAGCCATAGCGCTTCCGTTTTGGGCCGTGTGGGAGGGAGTGGCCTATGGCGTTCATTGGCTGCTGAGGTCCGGCGCCGCAAAATCGGTTGACAGTCTCTTGCCGAAAAGCCTTGCCGAAGTTCTTCTCTGGATCGCCACATCCGTTACCGCCGGCATTTGCGAAGAGATTGCGTTCCGCGGGTATCTCCTGCGCCAGTTTCATGCGCTCACCGGCGGCGTGGCCTGGGCCGTCGTTGCGCAGGCAATGGTTTTTGGCCTGGCGCACAGTTACCAGGGCTGGAGAAACGTGACGGTCATCAGCGTGCTCGGAGTTCTCTTTGGCGCCCTGGCGGTCTGGCGCAGGAACCTGCGCGCCAACATCGTTGCCCACGCCTGGTCGGACATCTGGGAGGGCTGGCTGAAGTTTGTGGTCTGGAAATAGAAGGCAGCTCAACGGCGCTGCCTCTTCTCCCGCTGCCCACTCCCCGTTCCTTCTATAATCGCCCCATGCGTTTTCTGGCCGATTCGCGGCGCAGGAGGATCACTCTGCTTGCGGGCGGAGTGCTGCTGGTATTCGTCTTGCTGGGAACGCTGCAGTGGTTCAACACTTCCAGGGTTGACTTTCTCAATCCCGAAACCTACGGGCAGACCATGGCGCTCACGGCACTGGAAGTCTTGCTCTTCCTTCTGTTGCTTCTGCTGCTGGTGCTTCTCTTTCGCACCGTCCTGAGGGTATACGTGGGGCAGGGCAGCGGCGGCGTCGCCGCGCGGCTGCGCTCGCGCATGGTGTTGGGCGCAATGTTGATTACGGTCACGCCCGCGGCCCTCATGTTCCTGTTCAGTTATCTGCTCATGAACCGGTCCCTGGAGAGGTGGTTTTCTCCGGACGCATCGCTGTTGCGCGACGACTCGAGCCGCGTGGTGCAGGAGCTGGTGGAATACGTGGCGGGCAATGCGCGCAGCGAGGCGGAGTCGGTGGCGGAAAGCGGCGCGCTGGACAGCGGCCCGCAGACGCTGCAGCAGGTTCTCAATTCGCGCCGCCTGACGCTGGAAGGCGGTTTTCTGCTGGTCTACGGTAAGGACAGGCGGTTGATGGCGAGCTTTCAGGCCCCTCCCGAATCGGCTCCGGCCGCACTTCGCACTGTGGTGGACGAAACGGAACACAAAGATGTTCCGCTCCGCGGGCCGCTCTCTGCGGCTCTGCTCGCCGCCGCGCAGAGAAGCGACTATTCGGTAGTCAACGTGGCGGGCCAGGAATACGCGCCGGCTATGGCAGTCGCCGGGTCGGGCAAGATCGTAGTAGCGGCGCTGCCCATGCCGCAGGGGCTCAATGAAACAACAGCGCGCATCCGCTCCGGCGTGGACGAGTATTGGCAGCTTTTCCGGTCCCGCAGAATCGTTCGCTCCACTCTGTCCCTCACACTTTTGCTGGTTACCGTCCTTGTCTTTTTTGCCAGCGTTTGGCTGGCGGTGTTCCTTTCCAAGCAGGTCACGCGTCCGGTGGAAGCGCTGGCCGACGCCATGGATGAGATCGCCGCAGGCAAGTACGAGCAACGCGTGCCGTCCGCCGCCACCGGAGAAATGGGCGACCTGGTGCGCTCGTTCAACCACATGGCCGCGGACCTGGAAACGAGCCGGCAAATGGCCGAGAGCGCGCAAGCGCAGCTTAGTGCGGCCAATCTCGCAGTCGAGGAGCGCAGGCGCGAGCTGGAGACCATCGTAGAGACCATTCCCTCGGGCGTTGTCACGCTCGACGCGGACCGTTCCGTGTTGCAGTCCAACCGCGCTTTTGCCGCGCTGATGGGACTGAATGAAAACGATTCGTTAGCCGGGAAAAGCATCGCGGCGCTGCTGCCGGACGAATGCGCCGAGGAATTGGCCGAAGTGATTCGGCGCGGGAATCGTATGGGCGCCGCGTCGACGGAAATGGAGTTTCACGCTCGCGGGCGCACTCTCCACCTGGCCATCACCAGTGCACGCCTCGAGCTCGGTCACGGACAGGCTGGATCCGTGCTGGTGGTGGAAGACACCACCGAACTGCTTCGCGCGCAGCGGCAACTGGCGTGGAAGGAAGTGGCGCAGCAGGTGGCCCACGAGATCAAGAACCCGCTCACGCCCATCGCCCTGAGCGCCGAACGGATCGGTAAACATCTCGATCGCGGCCAGCTCGATTCGCCTCACATCATCCGCAAGTGCAGCGAGGTGATTCTGGGCTGCGTGGGCACACTGCGCACCCTTGTGGACCAGTTCTCGGCCCTGGCGCAATTCCCCGCGCCTCAGCCCCGCCCTTGCGACACGAATCAGATCGTTGAAGAAGCTCTGGCATTGTTCGGAGGCAGGCTCGAAGGCATCACCGTGCAGCGCGACCTCGAGCCCGGCTTGCCGCCGGTTCTGGCCGACCCAGAGGCCATCCGACGGGCGTTAGCCAACCTGATCGACAACGCCGCCGAAGCCATGCAGGGCAGCTTGTTGCGCGTGCTGGGCCTGCAAACGGCGCTCAGTGAAGACGGCGCGGCAGTAGAAGTCACGGTCTCCGACACCGGAAGCGGATTGAGCGACGAAATACGCGAGCGGCTGTTCCTGCCTTTCTACTCCACCAAGCATCGCGGCACAGGGCTCGGCCTGTCCATCGCCGCCAAGATCGTGCAGGAGCATGGCGGCTCCATCAGCGCCGAGGCCAACAGCCCCAAAGGCGCGCGCTTTCTGCTGCGCTTGCCGTTGATCGAGCCCGGGGCCCCCGCGCAGCCCGCTTCCGCCATGGCCGGCTCGGAGCCGGTGAAAGGCCTTGCCTCATGAATCACATCCTGGTGGTCGACGACGAAGCAGAGATTCGCGGCTCGCTGGAAGAGATTTTGCGCGAAGAGGGCTACGGTGTCGGCGCCGCGGCCGACGCTGGCGAAGCCATGGTGCTGTTGCGCGACGCGCCCTACGACGTGGTTCTGCTCGACATCTGGCTCCCCGGCCGCGACGGCCTCGACCTGCTGGCGGAGATCCGCGAATGGACGCCGGAGACGCGTCCCGAGGTCGTCATGATCAGCGGCCACGGCACCATCGAGACGGCCGTGAGGGCCACCAAGCTCGGGGCGTTCGACTTTCTCGAGAAACCGCTCTCTCTCGATCGCACCCTGATCGTGATCAAAAACGCGGTGGAGGCGCGCCGCCTTCGCACCGAAAACGAGGAATTCAAGCGCCAGTTCAGCGCCGCCGCCGTGCTCACCGGCGAAAGCGTGCCGCTCAAGGCCCTGCGCCAGCAGATCAAGCTCATGGCCCCCACCAACGGCCGCGTGCTCATCTATGGCGAGTCGGGCACCGGCAAGGAGCTCATCGCGCGCTCCATTCATGCCGAGAGCCTGCGCCGCGACGGCGTCTTTATCGAGCTCAACTGCGCCGCCATTCCCGAAGCTCATATCGAGGCCGAACTCTTCGGCTATCGCCACGGTGCGCAGCCCGGCGGGCCGCCCGAGCAGCGGGGCACCCTGGAGCGCGCCGACGGCGGCACCCTCTACCTCGACGAAGTGGGCGACATGAGTCTCAAGACGCAGGCCAAGGTCCTCAGCGCACTCGACGATCAGATGTTTACTCCCGTCGGCGGAACGCAGCCCCTCCGCGTCGACGTGCGCCTCATCGCTTCCACCAACAAGGATCTCGAAGAGGAGATCGCCAAAGGCAACTTCCGCGAGGACCTCTTCTACCGCCTCAACGTGGTGCCGTTCTTCGTGCCGCCGCTGCGCGAGCGCAAGCAGGATCTCCCGCTTCTGGTGCGCGAATTTCTCCTCGAGTTCGGCCGCCAGTACGGCCGCCCGCGCATGGAGATCGGCGAAGATGCGCTCGAAGCGCTCGCCCGCTACCACTGGCCCGGCAATGTGCGCGAACTCAAAAATGTCATCGAGCGCGTGCTCATCCTCAATCCCCGCGTCCTGCGCATCGAGCGCAAGCACTTGCCGCCCCTCACGCACAAGTCCGGCTCACGCTCCACCGGAGAGTTCGCAAGCCTGCAACAGGCCCGTGACGCCTACGAGCGTGAGTACATTCTGAAAAAGATCGAGGAAGCCCACAACAACATCAGCCACGCCGCCGAACTGTTGGGCCTTGAGCGCAGCCATCTTTATCGCAAGATGAAGGCGTTAGGCATCGCTGCTCGCGAGTAGCGGCCGGTTGGTTAGTTGATTACATGCCGGCTTGGCGGATTCGTATGCCGCTCGCGCAAGCTCGCGCGCCGTTCCACTTTAATCACGCGCCGATCTGCCATTCCGACGCGCCGATCCTGCTTGCCCGCGCGTGGTCCCTCTGTGCAGACCGCCGGCTGAGTCAGAACCATCGGCGTGTAATCGGGAATCAATTTTCCGGTTTCCGCCGCCGCGTTGATCCTTGAAGCGGTTGCTTCCGCCGTCTGCATCTGCATTGTTTCCGCCACCGACGATCCCGAGCCGCTGGTGAGTAATTTGTTCAGTGTCGGGATGCTGGTGCGTTGCGTCTCCACAAAATCCACGCCGTCGGCTGTCAGCGCATACTGGGCATTGTCCGCCTTGTTGACGTATGCCTTCTTCTGCAGGTACCACAGCGTAAAATCAAGGTAATCGCGCGGAAATCCCATGCGCTCTTCGATCTCGGCCAGGGAAACTTCGGGGAAATTCGGATTGGAGCGGCGCCGGTAGTAGAGGACCGCCAGCACCGCCAGCCGCCGGTTCAATTCCCCATCCAGAGCATCCATGAAGTCGATGGAAGTAGCGAGCGGCTTCGCCGGCGCCGGGGTCCGCATCGCGTCGTACTCGGCACGGCGCTTAGGGTCCGACAGCACATCGTACGCGGCCTTCAGCAGACGAAAGTTCTCTTCGTGGCCGGATGCGGTGTTGTCCGGGTGCAAGCGCGCCGCCAGAAATCGATAGACGCGGTGGATCGTGTCGGCGTCGGCGCGGGGACTTATTTGCAAAAACTCATAGTGATCAATCGCCGCTGTCGCCATATTCCTCCTCCTCTCTCTCTTTCGTCGAGAGTCTAACCCACCCGTCAGCGCGATTGGAATCCCGCATTGGTGGGAGCCGGATGTATCCTTTCTGGCTCCTCTGTCCGAATTGGCGACAGCCGCTCGCCCGAGGCTGCCGTGCGCGAGCTCGCACTGGGTTATGACCGAATCTAACGTATTTTTTATGTATAACTTGAAGGGAAGGCTGGACGACAAAGTTCGCCGCCCGGCTTGAATCGCTTTGGGCAGAAGATCTGAAAATGCACGCCGCGAATTGCCCGCGCCAGCCTCCGGAACGAATCCTTCCCAGCACCGGCGTATGCTACGCTAACCCTCATGCCATCAGTGGGGAACGCCCCTGTCGAAGGCCAATCCCAATCCATGCCGCATGAGCGCCCCTGGCTCTTCGCCTTTCTCATCGCGCCAGCCTGGCGGTGCTCAGCCTCTGACCTGACCCGCGCTTGCCCGTCTACCGGGCCCTCATTGGTTGCGCGGCTGCTTCAAAATCGGCCCGATCGACCCTGGATTGTCCCCCAGCCTCGGGTCCACGCGAAAATCCCACACCGATTCGCCGATGTCCGTCGGGGAAAGGATCTCCACCAGCGCATATTCGCCGATGGTCAGCTTCTCTTGCGGCTCGATGCGCAGCCAGTGTTTGCCGGGCAGCACTTCCACCTTTGCCGGCACCGTATTCTCGTCCTGCGTCACCGTCCCATTCGGGCTCACATGGACAGCTGCGACGATCCGCACCGCCTGGCGCTCGTCCACGCGCACAATCGCGAACTCCGACTGCGCCGAATGCGCGCCATGGTTGCCGTTCACCGCTTTCGCGCCGTTGGTGTTCACCGTGAAGGCGTGCGACAGCACCGGCTCCGTTTGATCTTCCACGCCGAGCGAGAGATAAATGGCCGGATCATTCACGTGCAGGTGCACCTTGGCATGAGCGCCCTCCAGTTCCAGGCTGGCTCTTTGCGTGGCCAAAGGATTCAGAACGCCGATCCCATGCCGCGTCCTGGCATTCATGGAAAGATCGGCCGGCGTCAGTTCCACAAGCTCAGGCGTTCCCTGAAACGTATCCAGCACAAACACGCCATCTTCATCGGGCAGCTCCAGCCCCGTGGCCACCTCGGGCATGCGCGCCTTTTGGTCGTTGCGCGCGTCGGATTCCTCCTTGTCGATCTCCTCGGCCTCTTTCATGGCCGGCGACGAATCCTCCTCAGCCAGGTCGTGGTGTTCTTTCGCCCACTTATTTGTAGCGTCCCAGTCCACCAGGTCCACGGGCAGTTCCTCCCAATCGCCGCGCTCCTGTGAGAGGTAGCGCACCCGGTCGCCAACAATCTGGTAATCGCGCACCATCTGGTAGGAGCCGTCTTTCAGAATCAGCCGCAGATTCCTTCCCACCCCGGGAACCGCGGGCTTCAGCGGCAAAGGCTTGGAATTCGGGTTCTCTGAGGTTTGATCTGCCACGCTCTGGATGGGCTGCGCGCTTTCATTGCTTTGTCCCGGAGCGACGCCCGCCGCCATCAGGACAATAGCCAGCGCCACGAAACTCCGTACATGCAAGAAGGGAACCATGGCAACACAGTTTAGACGCTCCCGGCCCTTTGGGGTTGGCCTTCGCATCGCGCCGGCAGCTAACTTTAAGTGCAACCTCTGCAAGCCCTAAGCGTCCAATCCACTGAGTCCTTCTGTAGCATAAAACTGGAAGGGACCATCGCTTGACAGGATTGCAAGCACATTTCTGCGGAACTCGCGGCGTCCGGCGCGGCTTCAAAGTTGCCGTCGCGGTGGTGTGTCTCGCCCTGTTGGCCATGCTGGCCGTCGCTCAGGCAACGCACCTGCACTCGAACGATACCGACGCGGATCACTGCCAGCTTTGCATTGTCATGCACACAGTGGCGCCGGCCGCGGTTGCGGCGGCCATCATTGTGATCGTGCAACTGGGAGCCTCCACGCCCCAGGCCGAACCCATTGTAGTAGCTCGCCAGCGGCAAATCCGTCTCTTCATTCGCCCCCCACCCGTCTCCTGCTAGAGCATCTTTCCGTTTTCATTTGAGGCCGCTGCATCGCCCCATCGCTCCATCGAACGGGCGATGCCTCGGCGCATCTTCATAATCTGATTTGAAGCGGACCGATGCTCCTAAAACGCACTGAGGACTCCGCGGCGGCACGACCCGCGGCTGGCTTTCCCCGTTTTTCAGCCAGTGTTCAGGAGAATTTGCCATGACGTTCCACCGCGGCGCGATTGCGCGCCTTCTTCCCCTCATTGCCCTGATCCTCGCGGCGCTCTCCGCGCCGGCGCAAAGCGGCAATGCCGGAGCCGTTCGCGGCACCGTTACCGATCCGTCCGGCGCCGTCGTTCCCAACGCCACCGTCCACCTCACCAATGTGGTGAGCGAATTCGACGAAACCACCCCCACTGACTCAACAGGCCAGTTTGTGTTCTCCAACGTACCCTTTAACCCCTACAGGATCGGCGTCTCGGCCAAAGGCTTCACCCCCTTGAGCCAGAATGTGGAGATCCGTTCTTCAGTGGGAGTGAGTGTCAAGCTCGTACTTCAGATCGCCGGCGCGAGCCAGACAGTCACGGTTGAGGCCGCTGGCGACCTGATCGAGGACGACCCCACGTTTCACGTGGACGTAGACCGCGACCTGTTCAACAAGGTGCCGCTGGAGAGCGCGTCTTCAACCCTGAGCTCTCTGGTCACGCTCACCACACCCGGCGTGGCGGCCGACTCCAACGGCCTCTTCCACGGCCTCGGCGACCATGCCTCCAACTCGTTCTCGGTCGACGGCCAGGCCATCACCGACCAGCAGAGCAAAGTCTTCTCCAACCAGATCCCTTCGAACTCGATCCAATCCATAGAGGTCATCAGTGGCGCGCCTCCGGCCGAGTTCGGCGGCAAAACGAGCCTAGTCATCGTGGCCACCACGCGCTCCGGCCAGGGTGTTACCAAGCCTACGGGAGCCGCCTATGCTTCCTACGGAGCCTTCGGGTCGGCGACGGGGGGCTTCGATCTCTCGTATGGCGGAAAAAGCTGGGGCAACTTCATCGAAGGCGACGGCCTCAATACCGGCCGCTTCCTCGATCCGCCCGAATTTACCGTCTTCCATGCCAAGGGGAATGAGGAGAATGTCTTCGACCGTATCGACTACACCTTTTCGTCGGCCGATTCGATCCATTGGGACCTGGGCTATAGCCGCTCCTGGTTTCAGACGCCCAATTCCTTCGACAACCTCAACGTGCAGAACGTGGTCAGTGGCGGAACCAGCGCCAACCCCACATTTGCCAACGTGGGCAACACCGACCAGGCCTCCAAAATTAACACCTTCAACATTTCACCCACTTACACCCACATCATTAGTAACGACTCGGTCTTCAATCTTGGCGCCTTCGCCCGCAAGGGCCTTTACGGCTATTACCCCAGCGGCAACCCTCTTGCCGACCTGGGGCCTTCGAACCTGCAAACTTCATCCATCTCCCAGTACCGCACGCTCACCAACACCGGCGCCCACGCGGACTACTCCTACGTCAAAGGAGTCAACAACCTCAAAATCGGCGTGCAATACGAGCAAACCTTCCTGCGGGAGCACGATAGCCTCGGCGTCGTCGATTCCACCTATAACTCGCCTTGCACGGATGAGGATGGCAATTCATTGCCGGGATACGCCAGTCCATCCGGCTGTGACGGCGAAACCTCGTTCCCGAATGAAAACTATCTCCCCGTTCTTGCGCCCTACGACCTTACCCGTGGCGGAAGTCTTTACAACTACTTCGGCCACACCGACGTAAAGGAGTTGGCCGTCTACATTGAAGACGAGATCAAGGCCGGCAATTGGGACTTTAATCTTGGCCTGCGCGAGGACGTTTATAGCGGCCTTACCGATGCCAACCAGGCCGAGCCGCGCCTCGGCATTGCCTACACAATTAGGCCATCCAGCACCGTGATGGCGGTCTCTTACGCGCGCACGCTCGAGACGCCCTTCAATGAAAACCTCGTCCTTTCCAGCAGCGGCTGCTCGAATGCGGTGCTGAATCCGTTGCTCCTGTGCAATCCGGGTGTATCGGGAACCCTCGACCCCGGTTTCCGCAATGAGTTTCACGCCAGCTTGCAGCAGGCCCTCGGCAAGTACGCAGTCTTCGGCGGGGAGTATATATGGAAGTACACCCACAACGCCTTCGACTTCAGCGTGCTCGGCAACACCCCCATCACCTTCCCCATCGATTGGCACAACTCGAAGATTCCGGGCTACGCATTGCACGTCGAGGTTCCGAATATCCACAACTTCAGCGCCTACACGGTCATGTCGTCCGTGGCCGCCCGCTTCTTCCCGCCGCAGTCGGCCGGCGCCGGAGCCGCCCCAGGCCAGGCTGGATACCCCTTCCGCATCGATCACGACGAAAAGTACAACCAGACCACACATGTCCAGTACACGGTCTCCCGCGACGGCCACTGGGTGAACGGCCTGTGGGGCGGCTTTAACTGGCGCTACGATAGCGGCCTCGTTGCAGGTTCTGTGCCTTGCTATAACGTCACCGACCCGAACAGCCTATGCAACCCGGTCAATGGCGGCGCTTCCATCACCCTGCCTGGCAACATACCGGGAGTCGACCTGAGCGGCCTGACGTTCGATCAGCAGTTCGAGGCGGGCATTACTTGCGACGGCGTTACGGCCACCCCTACCTCCGGCTTTACCAGTTGCGATGCGGCAGGATACACCTCGAAACTGGTTCAGATTCCGGCCCTCGGGACCGAAGACGACGATCACAACCCGCCGCGCATCGCGCCCCGTAGCCTCTTCGATGTCACTCTAGGTAAAACCAACATCTTCCACAAGGAGCGCTTCAAGACGGATCTCGACCTGACCGCCATCAACGTCACCAACAAGTACGCGCTCTATAACTTCCTCTCCACCTTCAGCGGCACGCACTATGTCACTCCGCGCGCCATGACGGCGAAGATCACGCTGAACTTCTAACTCGGGCAAGCGCAGTCATGATCGAGGGCGCACTTTGCATCCTCGATCGGTTCTCGGACCCCTGAAAACCTGACCACGGAGGCACGCCTCTCGAAATGATCGCCAGTTCCAGAAATGCTCTTCTCTTCTCCACTCTGCTTCTTTTCTTGGGGCAGGCCTTCGCGCAATCGGCAGGGAAGGAGCCAGCCGCGACTTTGGAGCTGGGCGCAGCGGCGAGCCGCAGCCTGAACGATGGCGGAACGGCAGGAGGGCCTTCGCTTGCCGTTGAGGTCACGCCCATCAAAGAATGGCTCGAGCTCGAAGCGGGCGTCACTCCGCTCTTCAGCGCGCAGGCCACAGAATGGGACACCGATTTGCTTTTCAAAAAGCCGTGGACCCTCTCACGCAAGGCGGAGTTCATGGCCGGCATCGGTCCGGAGTGGGTGCACACAAGGCATGCCGGAGCGGCTGTGAACGCGTTGGCTGGGGAAGCGGCGTTGGACTTTATGTTCTGGCCGGCACGAAGACACAAGTTCGGCTGGTATCTCGAGCCCGCCTACGATCACGGCTTCGTGTACGCGCACGACCAGTCTTTGGGAGTGACCGGCGGGCTTCTGATCGCGTTCCCCTGAAGGCGCGGGAATGCCTCCGAGCCAATTACGACGCGCTGTCCACCGCCTTCAAGTACGCTTGATAAATCTCCTCCCCGAAGCACGCGAAGATCACCTTCTGGATCAGGTCGCTGCTGACGAGCTCCGCCACTGTCTCCCCTACCGCGATCTTTACCGCACGCTCCACAGGGAACCTGTAAACACCGCAACTGATCGCTGGGAACGCCAGCGAACGGATCCCATTCTCCCGCGCAATCTTGAAAACCGATTGATAGCAGCTCTTCAGCAGCTCAGGTTCGCCGCGCTCGCCCCCGGTCCACACTGGCCCCACCGTATGAATCACGAACTTCGCTGGCAGCCGGTAGCCCCTGGTCAGCCTGGCCTCGCCCGTCGGGCAGCCGCCCAATTGATAACATTCGTCAAACAGCTCCGGCCCCGCCGCCCGATGAATCGCCCCATCCACTCCTCCTCCGCCCAGCAGCGAAGTGTTTGCCGCATTCACAATCGCATCCACCTCGAGCGTCGTGATGTCCACCTTCAGCACCTGAATCTTGCTCGTCATCGCAGCCTCATTCCCCTGAGCATCGTAGCCCCACTGGCGCCACTGCGTCACTGCCACCCGCAAGATACTCATTTCAATATCGTTACCGGGAACGTGACCCAACTTATCATCAGCACCGCCAAATTTCCCCTTTCGCCGCACCCTCAATCTCTGCCATACTTATATGTGCCCACCAGGTACGGCCAATCGCAAAAAGCAAACAATGAGGTTGCATCGATGTCGGCAAAGTATGTCTTTGTGACGGGCGGAGTTGTGTCCAGTTTAGGCAAGGGTCTGTCGGCCGCGTCCCTCGGCTGCCTGCTTGAGAGCCGCGGCCTCCGCGTCAACCTGATGAAGTTCGACCCCTACCTCAACGTCGATCCCGGCACCATGTCGCCCTTCCAGCACGGCGAGGTCTTCGTGACCGACGACGGCGCCGAAACCGACCTCGACCTCGGCCACTACGAGCGCTTCACCCACGCGCCACTCTCGCGCGACAACAACTACACCACCGGCCGCATCTACGAGCAGATCATTTTGAAGGAAAGACGCGGCGACTACCTGGGCAAAACCGTTCAGGTCATTCCCCACGTCACCAACGAAATCAAAAACGCCATGCGCAAAGTGGCCGCGAACGGCGCCGACGTCACCATCGTTGAAATCGGCGGCACGGTTGGCGACATCGAATCGCTACCCTTCCTCGAAGCCATCCGCCAGTTGCGCCAGGAGCTGGGCCGCGAAAATACCGTCTTTGTCCACGTCACGCTCGTCCCATGGATCGCCGCCGCGCAGGAGCTCAAGACCAAGCCCACGCAGCACTCCGTCAAGGAGCTGCTCTCCATCGGCATCCAAGCCGACATTCTCCTCTGCCGCTCCGACCGCGCCCTCAGCCGCGACATCAAGCAGAAGATCGCCGCCTTTTGCAACGTGGAAGAAAAGGCGGTCATCGGCGCCAAGACCGTGCCCTTCATTTACGAAGTTCCGCTCGGCTTTGCCGAAGAAGGCGTCGACTCGCTCATCCTCAAGTATCTGCACAAGGAAGCGCCCGAGGCCGACATTACCCGCTGGCGCGAGCTCGTCGACCGCTGCTACCACCCCAAAGACGAAGTCTCCATCGCTATCGTCGGCAAATATGTCGAGTACGAGGACAGTTACAAGTCGCTCAAGGAAGCGCTGACTCACGGCGCAATCTCGCAGAATTTGAAACTCAAGATTCACTGGATCGAGGCCGAAGGACTCGAGTCATCCGGCCCCGAAGACCGCGGCTACGAATCGCAGCTCGAGGGCTACGACGGCATTCTCGTTCCCGGCGGCTTCGGCAAGCGTGGCATCGAGGGCATGTTGAACGCCATCCGCTACGCGCGCGAGAAGAATGTGCCCTTTTTTGGCATCTGCCTCGGCATGCAGAGCGCCTGCATCGAGTTCGCCCGCAATGTCTGCGGCCTCAAAGACGCCAATTCCAGCGAATTCGATCCCGCCGCCGAGCACCGCATCATCTACAAGCTGCGCGAGCTGCTCGGCGTCGAGGAGATGGGCGGCACCATGCGTCTCGGCGCATGGACCTGCATTTTGCAGGAAGACTCGCTTGCCTGCCGCGCCTACGGCGGCCAAAAAGAGATCAGCGAGCGCCACCGCCACCGCTACGAATTCAATCGCGAGTACGAAGCGCTGCTCACCGGCGCCGGCCTGCGCATCTCGGGCGCCACCCCCGACCAGACCTACGTCGAGATCGTCGAGATCCCCGGCCACCCCTACTTCCTCGGCTGCCAGTTCCACCCCGAATTCAAATCCAAGCCCCTCGAGCCGCACCCGCTGTTCCGCGAGTTCGTCACCGCCAGTTATAAGAACCGCCAAGCTAGGTGCGGAAAAGAGCCAGCAAACGTGCCGGTTGAGATTCAAGCTCGCTGAAGCAAACTCGGGTCTTTGGTCCCCGAAGAATTCAGTGGCACTATTACCGAGCAGCGCTAAGCGAGGACGGGTAAGAGTTCCGATTGGGAGGCATCGTATGTTTGCCGAATTTCCCGCGCCCAGCCTAATGCGATTGCGATTGGGGTGACTGGATTGCTCGACCGCGCGGGGAAACCATCGTAGGTCCGCCCTTCGAGCGCCCGTCCGGCCCGCTTCTTATGGACCCCTCCCCATTGCTTGAAGAAGAACGGTATTCCAGCGTCAACACACTGGTCGCGAATCGAAGTGACCCACTCTTTTTTCAGTGGTCTAGCACCGTAACCGCTCTCCCCGCCAACAATAACCCAATGAATACCTCCGAGGCGCAACCGTCCGATTTCCTCAAGCAGCGGCTCAATCGATAAGAACCTGACAGAGGCAGGTGATTCCTGCAGGTCACGAAGACGAGGAAGACCGTGCTGCTTGTTTTCAACACTCACTCCCCACCAGATGTGCGGCGAGTTCGCAGCAAATTGCAATTTTCCTTTCAAGAGACTCGCCATACGGGCCGAGCGCTTTGTCAGCACCTGGTAGGTGTGCCACTTGGCCCTTACCATCACGGTAGCGACTGCTTCGATATACTCGTCCGGCACTCCGTCGTGAAACAAATCGCTCATCGAGTTCACGAAGATCATCTTGGGTGTCTGCCAGCGCAGCGGTTCTGCCAACTTTTCGGGGACCAACCTTAAATCGAAGCCTTGCTCGTATGGATGTCCGGGAACGCCGCGAAACCGCTCCGCAAATACCTCTGCATAGCAGTGCTTGCAACCAGGGCTGATCTTCGTGCAGCCCCGTACCGGGTTCCAGGTTGCATCGGTCCACTCGATCTTCGAGTCCAAGCTCATAGTCACCTCGGTGGCTGCGAAGGTTCGCCTCTGTAGTGTCTGCTTGTGCCTTCCAATTCCCACCGCTATCATATCCCATAAGTTTCGCTTTAGCTTCGCTTATGCGTCGTTGAAAGTGAGGGGTTCCTCATGACTCAACAGGTCATGTTCGGGGGGAACTGGACCCAACAGAAGCTGCTAATTTTGAGCAAATATCTCCGGGCCTACCGGAAGATATTTGAAAAAAATGAACGTGCACGCTACTTCAAAGTTGCGTATGTTGACGCATTTGCAGGCACCGGCATAATGCCTCGCGCTGAAATTGAGGGGACACTCGCAGAGTTTATCCCGGGTTTCGAGGAGGCGGAAAGAGAATTCCGAAAAGGGAGTGTCCGGCGCGCTCTTGAGGTAGACCCTCCATTTCATCAATATGTATTTATCGAAAAAGATAGAGCTAACTGTGCAGAGTTGGCAGTTCTTCAGCGGGAGTTTTCAAACAGAAGAATCGATATCGTAAATGAAGACGCCAATATGGCGCTCCTAAAATGGTGCAATGAAATCGATACGAAGCGTCAACGTGCAGTGGTTTTCCTCGATCCGTTTGGCGCTTCGGTTGAGTGGACAGCGATTGAAAGCATCGCAAGAACCGGGGCAGTGGACCTGTGGATTCTTTTCCCGTACGGGGCCATCAATCGCATGCTGACTAGGTGTCGAAAACCGTCGCCAAGTTGGTGCGAAAAACTCACGCGAATCTTCGGTACGGCGGAATGGGAAAAGGTGTTCTATTCGTCGAATACTGTGACCTCGCTGCTTGATCCGGACCAGGAGATCGCGCTTGTGCGCAAGACGGCGGATAGGAATTCCGTCATTCAATTTTTTGCGGATCGTCTGCGGACGGAATTTGCCGAGGTTCCTAGACCGGGTCTTCTATTTAATTCAAGAAGCTTGTTGTTCGTGCTCTTCTTTGCTGCCAGCAACAAAACCGGCGCCAAAATCGCCAATGACCTCCTGCGAGATATTGCGCAGTAAGTCACCTGGGAAATACCCGTCGTGGGACTGCGTCACCCCAGCAGCACTGCCCCCTTCACCCTCCCCGCCCGCACCCGGTCGAGAATGCATTAGCCGCGTCGATGTCCTACGGAAAGTCAATCCATTCGTAAACGCCTTCCGGGCCCAATTTGAGCGATCCCGGCCTTTTCGATCGAATGATGGGCGATCGAAACAGCCTCTTCCGTTTTCCCGGCGTATGGACCGCGTTTTGGCGCAGCACGCTTTCAATCCCACGTAAGACAAACGCCCGCATCGTCGTGCCCTCTAGCTTGGCCTGAGCCTTCAGCCGCGCATGAATCTCATCGGGAATATCGATAGTTAACCGCATACGATCAAATAGTCAACACAAGTTGCTCAATCCTCACGGCGCCACAATCCGCTCTGCCAGATCCGGCGCCACCCTCTGAAAGTGCCGCACGTTCCACGTGTAGATCCGCTCGGCGTTCACCTTGCGGGCGCAGGCGACATGCAGCGCGTCGTAGATCATTCCTCCTGTCAGCCCCGCGGCCGCGCAAGACTTGAGCGTCTCGATGGTCTCGCTTGCGGCGAGAGCAATCGGGGCGATTCTACGCAGAAACGTTTCCAGCGCCAACATCGCGTCGCGCCCTGACAATCGAACTCCTGGCGGCATCGATGTCACCGAACTGTAGAACTCAGCCAAAGTGTGTGTGCTTACGGCAGTCTCTTTCGCTGCGCACCCGTTCCATAACTCACGGCTTGGCACATGATGAACGTGATCGACCTGCGCGATGGCAACGAGTACGGAGGTGTCGAGGAAGATCACTCTTCCTCCGGATCCAGGCCAAGAATGCGCCGCTCACGCTCCAGCCTCATCTGCGCGATGGACTCATTCACCATCTCGACCGTGATCTTCTGCGGATTCGACCGGTCGGCGGAGAAAATCAGGGGAGTTCCATTTTCGATTACAAGCTGAGCTTCAGGCTCCGCGGGCGTGAAGGTGAGACTGTCGCCATGCTGTTCCGCCCGCAACCGCGTTCCCGGATTAAGCTGCAACGCATCCCGAAACTTCTTCGGCACCACAATCCGTCCCGCCCGGTCGATCTCCACAATGGCATTCATAGTGCCATTTTACCATAAAAAATGGCATTATAGTGCAACTTATTGAATCAAATATATTAAGCGTCAGGCGATTATTCTCATGAATGCCTCTCCAGCTGCTCAGCCACTTTTCTTGAAAGATTCTTCTCCCATCCAAACCGCCTTCAAACGATCTCTCAGGCAATCTCGTCTACTTCAAACGGAGCGTCCTGTTCGAGCCAAAATTCGATGAACAAATGCGTCTTCAACAGCGCTGCGCAGGCCAATTTCCTGGCCGGCGCCATCTCATGGGACCAGTCCGGTACGAACCCGTGAAAACCGCTCTCCGGGTTATTGACAAAGATTTCGTGCCGGGCCTATTGTTTCTAAGTTTTGGGGTAAGAAAGGAAGGAAGTTCAGATGGTTGCCTATTTTCAGCTCCAGCCCGCGGAAGCGGAGCTGCAGCAGTTGGCAGAGCAGTATTGGCAGGATTCCGGCGAAAAGGATCGCGAGTTGGAAAGGATCGCATTCGAAGCCGGCGAGGCAATCCGTAACGGCGATTACACGCTGACAAATCTCGAAGCCATCGTGCGCTGGAAATCGGAGCGCGCGGTGCATTATCTCATTGGCAACAGCGACGAAAAGATCAGGCGCGCGCTGGCCATCGCCGCCTCGCCTGATTCCACAACCGAGGCAGCCGTTAGGGCCCTGCTCGATTTGCACGGCGTGGATCTTCTCGTGGCGTCGGCGATTCTGGCCGCAATCTTCCCCGAGCGCTACACCGCACTGGACTACCGCGCCCTGGAAGCCCTCGGCCATGCTCGCCACGACGTCAGGTTCTATGAAGAGTATCTGGACTTTTGCAAGCGCCTGGCAGAAAGCAACATCGTCAAGCCGCAGGGCAATCTGCCCGGCCCCACGGCGCTCCGCACGCTCGGCCGCGCGCTTTGGGAGTGGTCGCGCAGCCACGGCGGGTAATCGCCGCTCGGCTCCCATCCTTGCCGTTCGCCGCATGAGTCCGCGGTGAACGGCGGTGGAGGAACTCCATATCTCCGATCCCTCCACGAACGGGCCGGCTGGAAGTTCCCCGGCCTCTCGCTGCCTCTGGCGTAGAAGCTCCGCAGTTGGAATCTGGAGGGGACGCGTCAGGCTGCCCTGCTGCCCACTGTACAATCGCCTTCGTGAGTCCTTCGTTCGAAATCGGTCCCGTGCAAGTGGGCGCTGGCCGGCTCTTCTTAGTCGCCGGTCCCTGCGTCATCGAGTCCGAAGCCCACGCGCGCTCCATCGCCGAAGCGGTCCAGCGCATCGCCGCCGACCTCGGCATTCCCTACATCTTCAAAGCCAGCTACGACAAGGCCAACCGCACCAGCGTCAAGAGCTTCCGCGGCCCCGGCCTCATCGAAGGCACGCGCATCCTCGGCCGCATCGCCAAAGACACCGGCCTGCCCGTCCTCACAGACGTACACGAGCCCGGTCACTGCGAGGTCGCCGCCGAAGCCGCCGATGTTCTCCAGATTCCCGCCTTCCTTTGCCGCCAGACCGATCTGCTGGTGGCCGCGGGCAAAACCGGCCGCGCCGTCAACATTAAAAAAGGCCAGTTCGTCGCCCCCTGGGACATGACCCACGGCGTCGAGAAGGTCCGCTCCACGGGCAACGAGCGCGTCTTCCTCACCGAGCGCGGCAGCGCCTTCGGCTACAACAACCTCGTCGTCGATTTCCGCTCGCTCGCCATCCTACGCGGCCTTGCGCCCGTGGTCTTCGACGCCACGCACTCCGTGCAGCAGCCCTCGGCGGCCAACGGCGTCAGCGGTGGCCAACCGGAGTTCATTCCGTTGCTGGCGCGCGCTGCCGTGGCCGCCGGCATCGACGGCCTCTTCCTCGAGGTCCACGACGATCCGCCCAACGCCAAGTCCGACGCGGCGAACGCCCTCGACCTCAAGCTCCTCAAACCGCTGCTGGAAACCCTGCTCGCCATCCACGCCGCGGCCGAAAAATCGCAATAAGAAACAACCCTACGGCAGATTGACGGCGATTCCCAAAGTCCTGGCCGTCTTTTCCAGAGCGCCGTCGCGCGTCCACAACTGCGTTCCCGGCGTCATCAGGCACGACGCGATCAGGTGCGCGTCCGTCAGTCCAATGCCTTTCGAGTAGAGCGCGTGAGCCTCAATCATGTGCCGCACTTCGTTCAGTTGCGCCACCTTCACTTCCAGCAGCGCCTCCATATCGTCCAACTTCTTCCGCCGGTCGTGCAGCGGCCCCAGCGCAAGCTCCGCAACAATAAAAGGGTGCATCGCGATCTGTCCCCGGCGCAGGCGCTTCTCCATCTCCGGGTTGCGTCCGCGAAAATGGTCAACCCAGATCGAAGTGTCGGCCAGGATCATAGATCGTCGGCCCTCACGCGCTTGATGTCTTTGAGATCCGGCTCCGTGCCCCCCACCGCCGCGAGCCTGCGCGAAGCCTCAAGATGAATCAACGCCTTCAACGCCTCCCGCAGAAGGGCAGTCCTCTCCGTCACGCCCGAAAACTCCTGGGCCTTGCGGATTAATTCGTCGTCCAGTGCTACCGTTGCTCTCATGCGGCCCTCCATCACCAATTATATCACTAAATGGTGATATTTATGGTGCTAGAAACGTCCGGCCGCGTCTCCCGATGTCGCCTCCTCACCTTCCTCCGCACATCGCTTCCCCTATCGCCGTCTTCCCATCCAGCACGAAGCACGAAATCCCGTTGATGTCCGTCCGGAAGGTCCGCGCGTGCGCCTCCTGCAATTCTTCGAGCACCTCCTCGCGCGGATGCCCATACCGATTGTGCAAGCCACACGAAATCACCGCCCATTGCGGCGCCACGCGCGCCAAAAACTCCGGCCGCGTCGAGGTGATGCTGCCGTGATGGCCCACCTTCAGCAAGGTGCTCTTGAGATCCGGCTCGGCCAGCATCGCCTGTTCAATCGGCGCCTCCGCGTCGCCTTCCAGCATCACGGACGTCGCGCCATAGGCCACGTGCACCACCAGCGAATCGTTGTTCGCGGGCTCCGCGCCCGGCTGGTAATCGCGAAACGGCGCCAGAACCTCTACCTGCGCGCTGCCAAAAGCGAACGCATCGCCCGCGCGAAAGCTCCGCACCCGCACGTGCAGCGCCGCGGCCTCGTCCAGCAGCGCGATGTACGCCCGAGAGCGCGGATTGTTGCCCACCCACAACTCATCGGGATGAAAGTTCCTCAGCACTGCGGGCAATCCGCCAATGTGGTCGGAGTGCGCATGGCTCAGCGCCACCGCGTCCAGGTGCCGGATGCCGCGTGCCCACAGCGTGGGCGACACCACCTCTTCGCCGATGTCAAAATCCTGCGGCGCCTGGCGCGGGCCGCCGCCGAATCCACCTCCATCCACCAGCAGCGTCTTGCCGTCGGGAGTAATGACTAGCAGCGAGTCGCCCTGCCCCACGTCGATCGCCTCCATCAGCATCGCGCCCTTCGGCCGCTCCACCGGCCGCGGCGCAACAGCCACCAGCGCCGCCAGCACGAGAGCGGCCCACGCCCCACGCCGCAGCCATCGTCTCAAGCTGGTTCCATAATCTGTGTTTTGAAAGGGCACGACCGGGGCACCCACCCTGTGGGTGGGTCGCGTGCCGAAAAGGCGCCGAAAAAGAGAGGGCTTTAGCCCCTGAGGGTATTTCGCCATTGCCCCAGTCAGATTGATGAAACCAGATCCGCACCCCCGCAGGCTCTCGTGCGCCAGCACAATCGCAGCTCCCAGCAACGCGCAAAACGCCGCCGATTGCCACAGCAGCGGCCCTGGAATCCGGAAATCTCCCAGCGCCATCGAGCCGAACAGATGCACCAGCCCGACGCCAAGGTGCAACACCAGCGCCACCGCCATCGCCGGAACCACCGCCGCCGCCGGCCACATAACCAGCATGAGCAGCGTGAGCAGCGCCGCCGGCATCAGCACGGCCAGCAGCGGGAGGATGAAGAGATTCACGGGCAGCGCAAAGATTGTAATGCGATGAAAGTAAACGGCCATGGGCAGCGCCATCGCCAGCTCCACTACGCACGAAACCACAAGCAGCTCCACCACGCGAATCGCAAAGCGAACGGTCCAGGGAAAGACGCGCCACGCGATGGACTCGGCGAGTCGGCCATGGAAGGCGGCTTTTGTCTCCGCTACGAACATCCTCAGCGCGCCCCTCGGCAGCGCCATGGGCGGTTCCATTTTGGCGTCGTTGACGCGCGGGCCGAGATCCTGGGGAGCGGGGAACCCGGGGTGAACCAACGCTTCCAGCCGCTCGGCAATCATCCGCAAGCTCACGCGGAACTCCGCGAGTTTCGGCGCAAGCTTGATGTCCATCGCGGCCAGCCGCAGGTCGCGCGTCGCGGTCGCGTAGGGATGAATCGTTCCCTGGAGCAGCGGAGCGGCCACGCCCGCAATCGCGATCACCGCCAGCAGCGTCATCTGCAGGCTCGAGTCGAACAGGCTGCGCGGGCTCACCACCAGCAGGCACAGCGCGGCAAATCCAATGGTGTTCAGCGGATTGCGCTCGCGGTAAATCAGCCGTCCCAGCAGATAAAGCGTCACCATCCACAGCGAGCGCTGCACCGGCGTGGCGAAGCCGGTGAACAGCGCGTAGGCAAACGACGCAGCGATGGTCAGGAATGTGGCCGGCACGCGCGGCAGACGCAGCCGCCGCGTGATCCAGAAGATGCACGCGGCCACAATCGCCAGATGAAACCCTGAAACCACCAGCATGTGAAAGGAGCCTGTGCGCTCGAAGCCCACGCGCAGCGCATGAGTCAGATACGTGCGGTCGCCGGCCACCATCGCGGCCAGCATGATGGCATCGTCCTCGCTCAGCCGCAGCGGCGCGGGCAAATTTCGCATCGCCGCGGGCAATGCCAGCAGCTTTGTCGTCGTCAGGTGCTGCCATCCGCTCACCCGGCACGAAAAAAACGCGCCCGGAGCCTGCCCCAGCCGCTCCACGCGATCCATCGCAACCGTCGCCGTGGAGGTGATTCCCTGGCCCAGCAGATAATCCGCGCGGCTCCAGACGCCCGGATCGCGATAGGTTTCCGGCGGGAGCAGTCGAACGACAGCCCGTACTCGTTCGCCGCATCGAAAGGCCTGCACGCCGTCCTGCGCGGCCGCATCCGCTGGCCAGCGCACCGTCAGCCGGACGCCGCCGCTCACCGCAGCCTGCGCATCGTTCTGATCGGTGGCCACTTCCACGGTCGCCACGCGCACGTCGATCCGCTGCGACGGCGCAGTGGCGGAGACCTCGTCCACATTCTGCTCCAGCTCGGCGCGCACCGGCCCCGCGTCCATCACGGTCCCTTCCACAGTGCGCAACAAGCCATCGGAGAGTGCAGCCAGCGCGGGTGCGGGCGCGGGTTGTGGCTCCATCTCCCCGCACCACGCGCCCAGCAGCAGCCACAACACGGCCAACGGCAGCCACGCAACCCGTTGCGCGCGTCCGCCGCGGCTCGCCGCCACGCAGCACAACGCCGCAACCGGCGCCAGCAGAATCAGCACCAGAGGAGGACGTAGCCAGATCCGGCTCGCGACAACAATCCCCGCCGCAAACAGCCACGCCGCATGAAACAGCGGCACGCTGGTCAGGTTCGCGTTCAGACCGACCGGCACGACCGGGTCTTTGCCGAGTTGTTCGAAGTCAGGCAGATCCGCTTGCATGGGGCCAGAAGATGAAATGTGTCTTTGGGCATCAAGCCTATCAGGAATCGGGATTCCCGGCACACAGCTTCCCGCTTTGGCCCGTCACCGCCGTAACTCGACCACCGTTTCCAAATGAAACGTCTGCGGGAAAAGATCCGCGAGAGTCACGCGCTCGATCGCATAGCCCGTCGCGACGAGCGCGCGTAGGTCCCGAGTCAGCGTCGCCGGGTCGCATGAAACATACGTCATCCTGGGCGCTGCGATTTGCCCGAGCAATGCCGTCGTCTCCGCGCCCAAGCCGCTGCGCGGCGGATCCACAATGACCACATCCGGCCGCTCACTGTTTCGCGCGCCGCGCAAAAAATCAAGCGTCTTCGCCTTCACCGCCGTTGCCCGCGTGCCGCGCAGGTTTTGCTTGAGCGGAGCCGCCGCTGCCGGCGCGGATTCTACTGCAACCACACGGTTAAACTGCTCTGCAAGCCGCCGCGCAAACAACCCCACCCCGGCAAACAGATCCCACGCCAGCTCGCCGTGGTGAGCCAGCCCGCCTCGGTGTCCTCCCGTCACGCAGTCCACCAGTCCGTCCACCAGCCAGCGGTTCACCTGGAAAAACGCGCCTTGATCCACGCGATACTTGAAACCACCCGCGGAATAGGGCAGGGAACTCGTGCCCCACTGCGCCACGTTGCGCGGCTCTCGCCCCTTCCCGCCCGCCGCCACGAGCTCCACGCCTCCGGTCTCAGGAATTCTCTCCGCAAGCGCCCGCGCGAAATCATCAAACCGGCCTTTCCCGCCGCCCGCAACCGTCACACTCGCCAGCAGCGCCGTCTCGGCCGCATCGCAAAACAGCGCCATCTCGCTCGGACGCAAACGCGATGGCATTTCGTGCGCAATCTCCCCGGCGGCAAGCGCAGCGCGCACCAACAGCGGCGCGGCGATCGGGCACTCCGCAATCGGAACCACTGCGTGGGACCTTCGTCCCCGGTAGCCCGCGCGTCCCTCCGCATCGAGCGCGATCCGAATCCGATTGCGGTACGCCCACGGCTCGCCCGCAAGCACGGCCATCTCCTCCGGCGCGCGAACGCCCCCGCGCTCCAGCGTCTCGCGCAGGATGGCCTGCTTGTAGGCAAGCTGCGCTTTGTACTCCGCGTGCTGATACTGGCAGCCGCCGCACGCGCCAAAGTGGCTGCACGCAGGCGCAACCCGCGCCGCCGCGGCAGCAACAATCTCCTCCACCTCGGCCGTCGCGTAGCCGCGCTTCTCCTCCACCACGCGCACGCGCGCCCGCTCGCCCTTGAGCGCGAGCGGCACAAAAACCGCCTTGCCATCCACGCGCGCCAGGAACGCCCCGCCATAAACCGGCTTCTCAATCTGCACAAGCTGGAATGGCGGAGCACTGTCTTTCGACTGCGCAGGTTTTGTATCAAGGTGCGGCGGGGTGCCCCTTGGGCCTCGTGCCGTACCGCTGGCAGAAAGAGTAGGCTTTAGCCCCTGGCGGTCGCGTTTCTCGTTTCGCCGCGCCCGCTTCTTCATTGCTGGCTCATGTAGAACAGGCTCAATCGCGGCAGATTGTAGTGAACCAGCAGTTGCTTCTGCACAAACTGCCGCTCCACCTGCCGCAGTTGCACCACACCCATGCGGCTGCGGTAGGGCGCCAGTTCCAGCGCCGCGTGCTCCTTCAGTCCCACCAGCAGGGCCTCCGGCGCAGCCGCCCTGAGCGCGTCATACAGCTTTTCTTCGAGCACCGTAAGCAATCGCTCCAATCCTTCCAGATCCGCCGGCGCCGGCTTTTCTCCAGCCGGAGCCACCACTTCCGCGGCCAGCTCGCGCAGCCGTGCAGCCGTCGCCCGGCAAGCTTCGGGAGCCACCGTCGCTCCATCCAGCGCCTCCGCGGCCGCCGTCAAATGCGCGGCCACGCGCTCATGCTCAAACCCCGATTCCTGCGCCGTGGCCGCCGATGAAGCCGACCCGGTCGAAGCCTCGTTCAATTCCACAGCCGCCTGCATCACGGTCTGCGCGCACCACGCCAATCCGTTGATCCGTTGCATGCGGGCGCGCTTCTGCCGCGCCTCGTACTTGTCGAATGCCGCGTCAATGCCGCGCAACACCGCCTCCAGCGGAATCCCCGCCTCGCGCCAAGTCTCGATCAGCGCCCAATCCAGCGTCGAAAGCAGCAACAGCGATCCCCGCCGCTGCTGAAAGCGCTCTTCGATCTCGGTAAAATAATTAAAGTAGTTGCGCACCATTTCATCTTAAATTCGGCGGACGGAGACGCACGATGGAAACGGTTGGATTTGTCGGGCTCGCCATCATGGCCGGCGGCAAAGAGGAAGTCTTCCGCAAGGCCGAGCCCATCCTCAAGTGCATGGGCTCCAGCGTCACGCTCACCGGCCCGGTGGGCGCGGGCAACACCACCAAGCTCGCCAATCAGATCATGGTCGCGTGCAACATCGCCGCCATGGGCGAGGCCCTCGCGCTGGCTACGCGCTGCGGGCTCAATCCTGAAGTGGTCGTCAACGCCGTCAAAGGCGGACTCGCCGGCAGCGCCGTGCTCAACGCCAAAGGGCCCATGCTCATCGCGCGCAACTTCCAGCCCGGCTTCAAAATTCAGCTTCACCAAAAAGACCTGCGTAACGCCCTGCAAACCGCGGAGGCGAACCACGTCTTCCTCCCGCTCACGGCGCTGGTCCAGCAGATGCTCTCGTCGCTTATCGCCGACGGCAGGGGCAGCCTCGATCATTCGGCCATCGCTACGTTCGTTGAGAGCGCTTCCCGCGTCGAAGTCAAAGCGCCAGCGGTCTCAGCCTGATCGGGCGAGAAATCGGTCCCCCTTATTGCTTGCATTACATTTCATTACTTAGTAATGTAGATACATGGAACGAACCACCAGACAATTTACGATCTCCATGCCCCCGGAGATGGCCGACCAGGTGACAATACTGGCGAGAGCCGAAAGCCGGACGATCAGCGAATTGCTCCGTGAGGCGTTTCGCGCCTATCGCGCCTCACGAGTGCGTGCTCTGCTCGATGAATCTCAAGAGATCGGCCGGCGGACAAATCCATTGGGATACACTGCCGACGACGTGGAACGCCTGATCCACGAAACGCGCCTTGAACCAGAAAGTAAGAACCGCTAGGACGGCGTCATTTTGCCAAGCGGTCGCCAGAAGGAGTTTCACTTTCGTTTGGAGAGGATCCACCAGAGGAAAGGAAGGTACCGGGAATGACGATATCTTTTGGCCAAAAGCATATAGCAAATGAAGTCAATGAATATCGCAAGCCCCATGATGCCGAATGAGGCGAACATCTTGGCGATCAAAAACGAGATGATTGAAACCGAGAATACAAATATATAGGCCCAGATGATTTCAGTTGATACAAGTTCTTTTTCCCTCGTCGCTTCTTTTTCCTTGATAGATCGGAGTACAGCTTCGCTTGCTTCCCTTTCGGCAAGTCTTCGTGCGCGACGTTCTGTCTCCGCTCGCCTGCGATTCTCCTTGGCAATTACTATTTCATCAAGCCTTTGTTGATGCGATCCCTTCCATATGACTGTGCCCTTATTCGGTCCGCTTTTAATTCGACGATAGCCAGGACTAGCGTCGAGGGCGTCGACGAGGGCTCTTGCTTCTGCCTTTGCGGCAGCTTCTACGATCTCGCGCTTCTTCCGTATTCGCGTTGCTTCGCATTTCCTCTTCCACTCGTCGTAATACGCTTCCTCGTCCTCGGTCATCGCCGTCCTCAGATTTGATTGTTCCAAGGAAATCGTTTTTCAGAGGAGCTTGCTGTACGCTCCTGCCGCGAATAGGCGTTTTATCTCTGCCTGAAATCTAAGTCCGTGGCCCTCATCAGGATCTTGGCCGTCTTCGATGAAGTTGATATGAACCATTTCATGGAGCAAGAGGATTCGGCTCATTTTTTCGGAGATCGTCGCCGCTTTTTCGATGTACATGGTCTTCGTCGAATGGTCAAAGCAAGCGGGTCCACCAGCATTATCCACGATCAGGACTCTGCATTCTGGGTTGTGGCGCGGAAAATACGCTTTTTGGTACCCCTCCGCCCATTCGCAAACCTCATTCACTGAAATTGGGTCTCGGCGGATATTCCCGTTCTCGTCCATGCTGAATGTCACCATGGCAGAAAATTATAGACCCAGAAAAATGAGCGCCCTGACTAGCTCAGCTCAAAAACTCCGCAATCGCCGCCACCACCGTCTCCTGCTCGTGCTCTCGCAGTTCGGGAAAGATGGGCAGCGCCAGCACTTCGCGCGCGGCGCGCTCCGCCTCGGGAAAATCTCCCCCGGTGTAACCCAATCCCTTCAGCGCCTCCTGCCGGTGCAGCGGGATGGGGTAGTAGATCTCCGAGCCAATGCCCCGCGCGTTCATAAACTCGCGCAGCGCGTCGCGCCGCGTCACGCGAATCACATACTGGTGCCACACGTGCCGCGAGCCCGGCGCCTCGCGCGGCAAAACCACCCCATGAGCGGGATACGGCCCTGCCTCAGCCAGCCCCGCCTTGGCAAACAGCGCGTGGTACCGCGCCGCCAGTGCGCGCCGCGCTTCGTTCCATCCGGCAATGTACTTCAGCTTCACGCTCAGGACCGCCCCCTGAAAACCGTCCATGCGCGCGTTCCAGCCCAACTCGTCGTGGTAATATCGGCGCCGCATCCCCTGGTTGCGCAGCATCTTGACGCGCTCGGCCATGTCGTCCCGGTTGGTCGTCACCATCCCCGCGTCGCCCGCGGCGCTCAGATTCTTGGTGGGATAAAAGCTGAACGCAGCCGCATCGCCCAACCCGCCTGCCTTCTTTCCCTGCCACTCCGCGCCCCAGGCCTGGGCCGCGTCTTCGATCAGCGTTAACCCGCGCTCCCGCGCAATCTGCGAGAACGCCGTCCAGTCCGCACACTGCCCGTAGAGATGCACCGGCAAAATCGCCCGTACATCGGCCCTGCGTTTCCCATTCAGCACGTTCTCTACGGCCGCGGGCGACAGGTTAAAGCTCACCGGATCGATATCCGCCAGCACCGGCGTCGCTCCAGCGCGCAGAATCGAACTCACTGAAGCAAAAAAGCTGAACGGGGTGGTTACCACGCCGTCACCGGGGGCCCCAGCGACGGGTGGCTCGAAGAGCCGGGGTCGCTGGGGTGACTCACCGGGGCCGATGCCCGCCGCGGCCAGCGCCAGCCAAAGAGCATCCGTGCCCGACGAGCAGCCCAGCGCGTGCGCCACTCCCAACTGCTCGGCCGCGGCCCGCTCGAACGCCGCCACATGTTCGCCGAGAATAAACTGCTGCGTCTCCAGCACATGCCCCAGGGCTTCAACCAGCTCCTGATGAATCGGCCGGTACTGGCGTTTCAGGTCCAGCATCGGCACAGGCGTGTGCACGGCCTTACCGCCTTGGGCCGAACTCCGGGCAGTACTGGTAGTTTCTTGCACACATCGATGCTATCAGCCGCGGAATCTGCACGGTCCCACCCCGGATAAAGCGCATCTCCCGGCCCGGAATGCCGCCCCGCCGCTCCTTTTCCGTCCTTTCGCCTATTCCATGGCAAACACACGGTTTCGCCGCCGAGCCCCCCTCAGCCCGCCGGCAAAATCATTTCCGCACCGGACGTAACCCCCCGTGGAGTTGAAATAGACTGAGAATCTCTATAATGTTGTCACATTGCGGGGTTTGCCGGTGCCGGGGATTCCGGAGCCGTCCCCGCGGATCTGAAGTCCGACGAAAGAACAGTTGCACCCCAAAAACCTTCACGAAGAATGCAGGAGATCGGCACATGGAGAACAAGCCGGCACAAAATATTCAGGACACCTTTCTGAACACGGTTCGAAAGGACAAATCCCCGATTACGATCTATCTGGTCAGCGGTGTCAAGCTGACAGGGAAGATCCGGTCCTTCGACAAATATTCCGTGCTCCTGGAAAACAATAGCCAGGAACAGTTGATTTTCAAACACGCGATCTCAACCGTGGTGAGCAACCGGAGCGTGACCCATAGCGAACACCGTCCGGCTGCTGTGTCGTCGGGCATCGGACCGTCGGCGGTTCCGGCGCCGGTGCAATCGATATCCCAGGCGGCAGCGGAGTAACGTTAGCGCGGGAGCGTCCTCGATTTGGCAGGCGAGGCGTACAGGAACGGCAACGACGCTGGCCAGCCGGGCTCCCAGACGGCAAATCCTCGTCGTTGGGGTGGTCGGTTGCTCTCTTCAACAGAGGGTCCGGGCCGTTGGACCGGCCGGTCAGAGCGTGCCGTTCTGGTCGGAGTGGACCTTGCGTACCGTTCGCGTGTTCACCTCGCGGCCGGGAACAGCGCGAGATCGTCTCAGGTGTGCCCTGACGCCGCCTTTCCCGTCGAACCCGCTCCGCAAGCGGCTCGTCCCCAGGGTTCCGCGATTCCGGGGCGCAAGTTCGTGGGCCTCGACGCCGAGGAATCTCTCGCCGAGTTTCGCGAGCTGCTCCTGAGCGCCGGCGGCCAGGTGGCTGCCGAACTCTTGCAGCGCCATGTCCGTCCCGATCCGGCCACTCTCATCGGCTCCGGCAAAGTGGAGGAGATCGCCGCCGTCGCCGCCTCCACCCAGGCCGATCTCGTCCTCTTCGATCACGACCTTTCGCCCACTCAACTGCGTAATCTCGAAGCCGCTCTGCCCTGCCGCGTGCTCGACCGCACGCAGCTCATCCTCGACATCTTCGCCCGCCACGCACGCACGCGCGAGGGCCAGCTCCAGGTTGAGCTCGCGCAGCTCGAATACATGCTTCCGCGCCTCACCGGCCGTGGCAAAGCCATGTCGCAGCTCGGCGGCGGCATCGGCACCCGCGGCCCCGGCGAAACCCAGCTCGAAACCGATCGCCGCCGCATCCAGCGCCGCATCGATCAGCTCAAGCTCGATCTCGAATCCGTCCGCCGCGTGCGCCGCCAGCAGCGCCAGCGCCGCGAGGCGGTTCCCGTGCCCACCGTCGCCATTGTCGGTTACACCAACGCCGGCAAGAGCACGCTCTTCAACGCAGTCACCGGCGCGCAGGTTTTATCGTCGTCGCGCATGTTCGCCACGCTCGATCCCAAGCTCCGCGCCATCGAACTGCCCAGCCGCCGCCGCGTTCTCCTTTCTGACACCGTCGGCTTCATCCGCAACCTGCCCCACACGCTCGTCACCAGCTTCCGCGCCACGCTCGAAGAGGTCGCTCAGGCCGAGGTGCTCATCCACGTCCGCGACGCCGCCTCCACTTACGGCGAGGAACAAAAAACGCAGGTCGAGAAAGTGCTCGGCGAGCTCGAAAGCCTCTCCAAGCCCCGCATCGAAGTCCTCAACAAGATCGATCTGCTCCCTGAGGACGAGCGCGCGGCTCTGCTCTCCTGCACAAACTCCAGTCCGGAACCTGGAAGCGCGGTAGCGCTCTCCGCCGTCACCGGCGAAGGCATCCCCGCCTTGCTCGCCGCCATCGACGCCGCGCTCCATTCCGACCCCATCGTGGAAGCCGAGCTTCGCATCCCCCAGCACGAAGGCGCTGCCCTCGCCGCCATCGAGGCCGGCATGATCGTCCACTCGCGCGAATACGAGGGCAACCTCGTCCGCCTCTCCGTCAGCGGCCCCGCATCGCTTGTCGGCCGCATGCGCCGCTTCCGGCAACGGGAAAGTTGAACGATCCGCTCCGCAAGAGACTACGCCGTAAGGTTGTAGATCAGTCCCAGTACCTTAGCGCCCATCGGGCCGTCTGCGGCCAATCCGCAGACCACCGCGCCCCGCGCTACCCGGTTTGTTCGGCCTCTTGAAACCGCCCGGTCGATTCGGTTTCCCAAATCCTCCCGGCCTTCCGCCGAACCCCGGCTTCGGCCGTCCCGCGCCGCCCGGTTTGAAGTTCGGCCGATCGCCCTGCGGCCGGAAAGGCTTGCGCGGCGCGTCCTCCCGCCGACCCTCTATTTGTCCGCCCGGCCTGCCGCTAAATCCCGGTTTCTCAAATCGCGGCCTGCCAAAATTCCGCTTCTCAAATCCCGGCTTGTCAGGCCTTGGCCGGTCGAACCCACGCTTTGGTCCCGATAAAGGCCGTCCTCCACCGAATGGTCTCTTCTCTCCGGTAAACGGCTTCCGCCCTTCGAACTGCGGCCGCTCCGCAAAGCCTTCCGTCTTACTCGCTACCGGCTCTCCCGCGGGCTTCTCAAATCGCGGCCTGTTGAAACTCCGCTTCTCAAATCCGGGCTTGTCAAATCTCGGCCGCTTCTCGCCGAATGGTTGATCCTGCCTTCTCCCGAACCCCGGCTTCTCGCCGCGCTGTCCGCCGCCCCTGAACGCGCCGCCCTCGCGTCTGCCACGAAACTCCCCATCCCTCGGCCGAAAATCTCTCCTCGGCGCACGCTCATCCCTTTGCCGGAACGGCCTACCGCCCTGACCCGGCGCTCCCCTCTGCGATCCCCCTTTTGCTCCATCGAATCGCTTTGCTGCCGGCCTGTTTCGCCACGATTGCGCCGGCCTTTCGCCGCGCTTCTCCGAACCTCTTCCTGCTTCCTTCGGCAGCACGCGATCCACCTTCACGCGCCGCGGCTTCATCTTGCCCTCGGCCGTCAGGCGCAGCGCGTTCACTTCATCGGCCGTCAGCTCACGAAGCTTTCCCGGTTCCACGTCGAGCACCAGCGGCCCATATCCCACGCGTCGAATCTTCTCCGCAAAATGCCCGATGGCTGCGAACATCTTTCTCAGCTCGCGATTCCGTCCCTCCGTCAGCACCACCTCGTACCACGGATTCTCTCCAACCCGCACCTGTCTGATCCGCGCCGGCGCCGTCCGCACCCGCTCCGACCCCGTCTCGCCGCGCTCAATCGCCACGCCCCCGCGCAGCCGCTCCAACTCGTCCTCGCTCGGTTGTCCCGCCACCTTCACCAGATAGATCTTCTCCACGCCCGGCCCGGCCTTTGTCACGAGGTTCGCCAGCTCGCCGTCGTTCGTCATCAGCAGCAGGCCTTCGCTCTGGTAGTCCAGCCTTCCCACCGGATACAGCCGCTCGTTCATCTTGGCGAAGAACTGCATCACCGTCGGCCGTCCCTCGGGATCGCTCACCGTCGTTACGTAGCCCTTCGGCTTGTTCAGCACAAAGTACCGGTGCCGCTCGGCGCCCTGCAGCAGCTTGCCGTCCACGCGGATATGGTCGCGCTTGAGATCGGCCTTGCTGCCCAGTTGCGTCACCACCTGACCATTCACCATCACGCGCCCGGCGACGATCATCTCCTCCGCGTGCCGTCTGCTCGCAATCCCCGCCTGCGACAGGATCTTCTGCAGCCGCTCCAGCTTCGCCGGAGGCCGCGCTGCGCCCACCTCTTCTTCCTCCACGCCAACCGCCACGCCAGCCTCGCTCGCCGCCTCAGTCGCAGCCGTCATCTCCTCCTCGGCCTCAAGAGTTCCAACCAGCGCAGCCGTCTCCGTCTCCGCCCTGTAGGCCTCCATCTCCGCCTGGCCCGGCGTCTCGACCTCGCCCAGATACGTTCGCGCCTCTCCGCTGCTCACGTCCCCAATCGGGTCCAACACCGGCCCGCCGATCCGGTAGCTCGCCGCACCCTCGGCCTTTGTCTTCCGAGCCTTCGTGGCTACGGCGTTTGCCTTCTCCGCTTTCGCTCCGCGTTTCTCCGCCAGCTTAACCTTCGCCGCTTTGGTCTTTGCCGCCGGCGTCTTCACCTTCACCGTTGCCGCCTTGGCCTTCGCGACCGCACCTTTGCTCGCGCCCACTGCTTTGCTCTTCTTCGTCGCTTTTGTGCTCCCAGCCGCGTTTCCTGGCGCGCTTTTTGGCGCGCGCTTCGCCGGCGGCGATTTCGCCTTCGACTTCAACTCTTTTTTCATGGGGGAAAGCCTCTGTTTCCGCTTACTCTTTGCCGCTTGGCGCGGCCTCTGGAGTGTTTTCTTTCGTTTCCGCCGGCTCTTCACTCGCCGCCTCGTCCGTCTCCACGCTCATATCCGCGTTGAACTCCGCCGCCGCTTCTTGAGCCGTGTCATCTCCGGCCTCGAGCGCAGCCTCATCCAGCTCGCTCGCCGCCATCTTCTCGAACTCCTCCATCGATGGCAGCTCGGTGACGTCCTTCAGTCCAAAACGCAGCAGGAACTCCCGCGTGGTCTTGTAGAGGATGGGTCGCCCGACTACCGGCTTGCGCCCCGCCGTCGTAATCAGCTTCCGCGCCAGCAGCGACCCGAACACTCCCGACGAATCCACGCCGCGAATCTCGTTCACCTCCGGCGCGGTCACCGGCTGCTTGTACGCAATCACCGCCAGGGTCTCCAGCGCCGGCAGCGACAGCTTGAGCGGCGGTTTCAATCTCTTCACAAACGCGCGCACCGCGTCGTGGCACTGCGGCTTGGTCGCCATGCGGTACCCGCCCGCAATCTCGCGGATCTCGATCCCGCGCTCATCGTCGGCGTACTCTGCGGCCAGCTCGTCCAGCAGTTGCTCGATCGCGTTGCGCGCCTCGTGCTCGTGCAGCCGCATCGCGCGCTTCGCCTCGGCCTCATCGCCTGCCATGGCCTCATCGCCTGCCACGGCCTCTTCTGCCGCTGCTGGTTCTGTACCGCCGGCCTCCTGGCCGGCTGTCGTGCGGGCGTCCACGCCCGCACTGCCCTCGCCGGCTTCTGCGCCCGTCTCCACTTCCTCAGCCGCCGCTTCACCCACAGCAACCGGCTCCAGTTCCAGATAAGGAAACGCCGCGTTCAGCTCCGGCAAACCCGCATCCTCCGTCGCCGCCGGCTCTTCGGCCTTCGCGGCGGCCGCGGCTTCCCGCTCCGCCTTCCAACCCAGCGCTTCCTCGGTGAACAGCGCGGCCAATTGCGCCAGCGTCACCGGCTCCTCGGCGGCATAGATCACAGCTTCCAGATTTGCTTTCAGGCTCATTCTTCTCGACGCACCATTCTGTATGGTACCGGATGCGCCTCTGCCTTCGCGCGTTCACCGCCGCCGCCTCTCTATGAACACACAAAAAAGGCGTCCGGCTCCACCGGACGCCCCCCGCCATCGAAATCTGATTCTCAGGAAAAAGCGTGGAACAGGAAATACAGCGATCCGGAAAGCAGCGCCGCCGCGGGCAGCGTGAACACCCAGCCCGCCGCGATATTGCGCACCGTCAGCCAACGCAATCCGCTGCCGTTCGCTGCCATGGTGCCCGCCACGCCCGAACTCAGGATGTGCGTCGTCGAAACCGGCAATCCCCACGTATCGGCGGCAAAGATGGTCGCCATCGTCACCAGCCCGGCGCTCGCGCCTTGTGCATAGGTCATGTGCTCTTTGCCGATCTTCTCGCCCACCGTCACCACTACCCTTTTCCACCCCACCATCGTGCCCAAGCCCAAGGCCAGCGCCACGGCCACCTTCACCCAGTCAGGAATGAACTTTGTGCTCTTGTCCAGCTTGCCTTGGTAAGTCTTCAGCGCTGCGCTTTCCCCGGCGGTAAACGCCGGGTTGTGCGACTTCTGCATCTGCCGGATCGCCGCGCCCGTCAAATACATATCGTTGCGGACGTTAGCCTGTTCCCCCGCTGGAACCGATTGGAACGACGTGTACCCCGCCACTTCGCGGTTCAATTCGCCCACTAGCTGGCTCACTGCCTGCAGCGTGTCCGGTTGCAACTCTTTCGTCTGCACATACTTTGTCACCTCGGCACGGGCGTCAGGATCGAGAACAGCGCCCGGATCCACGTGCCGGTCGAGAATCTGCCCAGCCTGCTCTGAGGCGGCGATGAAGCTCTGTACTTCCGCGGGGCTCACCGCGTGATTCAGCGCGTAGGCCGTGGGCACCGTGCCGATCAGAATCAGCATGATGAGCCCCATGCCCTTTTGTCCGTCGTTCGACCCATGGAAGAAGCTGACACCCGTGCAGGTCAGCACCATCAGCGCGCGGATAGGCCAGGGCGGTGGCTGGTTGCCCTTTGGCGCTTCATAGAGCGAGGGATACTTCAGCAGCCGCTTTGAAAACAGGATCAAAATACCGGCCAGCGCAAATCCGATCAGCGGCGAAATCAGCAAGGCTTCGAGAACCTTCATCACTTGGCTCCAATCCAGTCCCGAAACGCCGCCGCGCATATTCATCAGTTGGCTGGCCAATCCCACGCCGATGATCGATCCCACCATGGTGTGCGAGCTCGAAGCAGGCAAACCAAACCACCAGGTGCTAAGGTTCCACAGAATTGCCGCGATCAGCAGCGCGAAGACCATGGCGAACCCGGCCCCCGAGCTCACTTTCAGAATCAGTTCCACGGGGAGCAATGTAATAACAGCAAAAGCCACCGTTCCCGACGAAAGCAGGACACCGGCAAGGTTGCACAGCCCCGACCAGACCACTGCCGTGTTCGGCGCCAGCGAGTTTGTATAAATCACGGTCGCCACGGCATTCGCGGTGTCGTGGAATCCATTCACAAACTCAAATCCGAGCGCAATCGCCAGCGCCAGGCCAAGCAGGAAATAGGGCCAGATGCTGGTAACGGTCACATGATCTAAGTCTTTGGCGACATGCACGCCGATATAGCCGAGGCCGGCGGCGACCGCCAATGCGAAGGTCCACGCACCGGCGCGGCTCGACTTTTTCTTGAGTCCGCGTTCAAGCAGAGAGGGACTTGCTGGAATGACTGGAACTGCCGTCGCAAGATCGGCCATCAGAAATCACCAGAGCGGCCGGAGAAATTCCGGCACTGCCTGGGCCTCCTGCTGGAAAGCTCTGGAACGGGGTAACTTTTCAACGGAAATGAAGATGGATTTTGGCGGGAGAAAGACGAACCGGAGAAAATGGCTTGCATAAAACCTCAACAACCGCAACGCCCACGATTGTCTACCCGGCGTGAGGGATTCGAAACCGGGCTACATTTAAGTCTACACCTGCGGGTCGCGTCGAATGTGGAAGATACCGGCTGTTCTCTCCCCAACTAGGCCGTTTCCGGCTGTTCGGCCCATGTCATATCTCAAATCATAACAATCACTTACGAGCATGCGAATCGTCTCGCCCTCCTTTTTGGGCCAGTCCGTGGGCAGGCTCTTGACACATCCGCGCCGTGGCCCTTCGCCTGCAACGCTTGAAAGCGCCCCATCTCGCTGCTCTGCAGCAATTTATTCGGGCAGCGTCAGCACACCCCTCACGTGGAAGTGTCCGATTTCCACCGGCGCTCCCGTATTCGGTTGCCCGCCGCCCACTGAAACCGTGTACTCACCCTCCGCCACCATCGGCTCGCCCAGTTCCGTCACCATGCTCATGTCGCGCGGCTTCAATTCGAAGTGCACCGTCGTCGACGCCCCCGGTTCCAGGTGAACACGCTCAAATCCCCGCAGCGCGATATGCGGCGCGCCTGGCACGTCGGGAAACTTCAGGTACAGTTCTGCCACCTCGTCGCCTGCGCGTGCCCCCGTGTTAGTCACCGTCGCTTCGATTTCCGCGGGCTTGCCCGCTTCCACCGCTTCCGCCGGAGCCTTCAATCCGCTGTACGCGAACTTCGTGTAGCTCAGCCCATATCCGAACGGATACAGCGGCGTCCCCGTAAAGTACCGGTACGTCCGTCCCGCCATCGAGTAGTCCTCAAACGGCGGCAACTGATCCACGCTCTTGTAGAACGTCACCGGCAGCCGTCCCGCCGGATCGTTCGCGCCCGCCAACGTCTCGGCCACCGCCGTCCCGCCTTCCTCGCCCGGATACCATGCGTCGAGAATCGCATTCGCGTGCTCATTCGCCCAGTTCACCGCCAGCGCGCTGCCGTTCGTCAGCACCACCACCAGTGGTTTGCCCGCGGCGCCCAGCGCCTGGATCAGATTCTCCTCCGGCTCCGGCAGGCCTATCGTCACGCGGTCGCCGCCCATGAAGCCCGGCTCTTCTTCGCCGCGCATCTCCTCGCCTTCCAGTTCGCTGGTGATACCCACCACCGCTACCACCACGTCGGCGTTTTTCGCCGCCGCAATCGCCGCCGGATCGGGCGTCAGATCGGCCTTCGTCCAGCCCTTGGGCCGCGGTTCCGGATTCTCCGTCTTCAGAAAGTCGGTGCCCGGCACATACTGGATCGTGTCGCCCGCGAACTCCTTCTTCAATCCCTCCAGAATTGACGCCGTATGCGTCGGAATTCCCGTGTAGTTGCCCAGCAGCAAATGCGTCTGCTCGGCTAGCGGTCCCACCACCAGAAGCTTCTCGCCCCGCGTCTTCAGCGGCAGCACGCCATCGTTCTTCAACAGCACCATCGACTCGTTCGCCAGCTTCAGCGCCAGCGCCCGGTGCGCCGCGCTGTTCAGTTCGCTCGCCGCGATCTTCATGTACGGCGACATCGCCGGCGGATCGAACATCCCCAGCTTCATCCTCGCTGTAAACAGCCTTGTCAGCGCCCGGTCGATCTCGCTCTCTTTCAGATACCCTTCCTTCACCGCATCCACATACGGCTTATAGTCGTGGTCGTCCGTCACCTTCTCCTTGAAGTCGATGCACTCGTTGTCCATGCCGCGCTCCAGGCTGATCGCCGAGGCCTGCTCCTGCGTCGGCTCATAGTGGTGGCCTTCGAAGATGTCGCGCACCGCTCCGCAATCCGACACCACGTACCCCTGGAATCCCCACTTCCCACGCAGCTCCTCCTCCAGCAGAAACTCGTTCGCGCACGCCGGTTGCCCGTTGATGGCGTTGTACGCGCACATCACGCTGTCCGCCTTCCCCTCCGTCACCGTTGCCCGAAACGCCGGCAGATACGTATCCATCTCGTCGTGTTTGCTCACATCTACATCTGCAAAGTGCCGCGTCGGCTCCGGTCCCGAGTGCACGTCAAAATGCTTCGGCGTCGAAATCACGCGGTAATAGCGCGGATCGTCTCCCTGCATCCCCGTCACATACGCCACGCCCATCCGAGCCGTCAGAAACGGATCCTCGCCGTATGTCTCCTGCCCCCGTCCCCACCGCGGATCGCGAAAAATATTCACGTTCGGCGCCCAGAAATCCAGCCCATGAAAAATCACGCTGTCTCCGCCGTTCTCTGCCAGCGATTTTTCATGCACGACGCGCGCTTCGGTGCTGATGTCCACGGCCATCTCGTGAATCCCCGCCGTGTCGAACGTCGCCGCCAGCCCGATCGGCTCGGGGAACTCCGTCGTCCCGTTCACCGCCACGCCGTGCAGCGCCTCGCTCCACCAGTCGTAGCCCGGCACTCCGAGCCGCGGAATCTGGCGCGCCTGGTTCACCAGTTGGCTCGCCTTTTCTTCGAGCGTCATCCGGTGCACCAGGTCCGCCGCGCGCTGCTCTGCGGGCAAATTCGGGTTCAGATAGGCCGGTTTCTGAGTACTTTGTGCGCACGCTATGCCCGCCGCGACAAACGCCAGCAACCCTCCCGCCGCCAATCTCATTCCACGCATGGCAATCCCCTCTTTGAAAAGTCTTCCCGCCGGACTCTGCGGCATTCCTTCGAGCTTCGAAAAATCCTGCCCTCAGCGGCTTACTTTAATCGCGGTAAAATTTCTCTGTCAACAAATCGTCGCTGGGAAAAATCGCTTTATACGTGCATTTTCCCATCCCGCTGCCGGCGCGCCGGTGCTCCGCTCGTCACCGCGCCGGCTCCCCATCGCTCCACCTTTGCCCTTTTCGTGTAACCTTTCTGCCGTCACACCCGTATGCAGAATAAGAAAGGGAAGACCGATGCCGGAGCGATCGGACAACGTATTAGATCGGTTCCGGCAGGGCGATCTCGACGCCTTCGAATCTCTCTTCCGTGAGCATCAGCGTGCCGTTTACCGCTGGATTCTGCGTATCGTCCGCGATCCCTCAGCCGCTGAAGACCTCACGGTCGAAACCTTCTGGCGCATCCATCGCGCGCACACTCGATTCGAGTCCGCGCGCCCCTTCGAGCCATGGGCGCGCCGCATCGCTACGCGCGCCGCTCTCGACTGGCTCCGGGCACGCCGGCCCGAAGCCGCGCTGACCGGGCAAGCCGTCGCCGATCCTCCCGCTCCGCCTACGGCCGATCCCGGCGTTGCCGCCGAGATTCGCTTGAAAACCGCGCAGGCTTTCGCCCGGCTGCCGCCCCGCCTGCGCATCGCGGCTGTCCTTGCGGTCGTCGAAGAGCAGCCGCACAAAGACACCGCCGCGGTCCTCGGCATCTCGGTCTCGGCCGTCAAACTGCGCGTCTTTCGCGCTCTTCGATTGTTACGAAAGGATTTGGAAAGTCAGGGAATCACGCCATGAATGCACACGACGAAGATCGCATCAAGCAACTGCTTCAGCAGGCGCTGCCGCCGGCCGATCCTGCGGCCGAACCCGCTCGCGACCTCTGGCCCGCTGTCCTCCGCCGCCTCGACGCTCACTCCGCCGCCGCGGCGTCCGGCCCGCTCCGCCAGAATTGGTTCGACTGGGCGCTTCTCGCCGGCCTCATCGTCTTCGCCGCGTCGTTCCCGTACACAATCCCGGTCTTTCTTTACTACTTATGAAAGGCAGCTCACAGTTCACGGCTTCCGATGGCGATTGCAACTGCAAACTGCGAACGGATCACTGACTACTGTCTGAAAGGAGATCTCCCATGAACACCCACCCTTACCTGCGCGCCTATCTGGCAGGAATCTTCGTTCCCACGCTCGTGCTGCCGCTCATACTGGCGAACTTCATCGTCTTGCGGCTGGTGCTGGCCGTGCCGGTTCCCTTCGAGCGCTTCATCATCTTTCCCATGGCAGTTGTGCCATCGCTCTTTGGGCTGTGGAACATGCTCTACCTCTGGTTCCACCAGCGCAGCCATCTCTCAATTGGCGTGCATGGAGCAATTCTGCCCTTTCTCGGCGCGCCCATTGGAGCGTTGATCGCCCATCAACTTGGCATATTGCAGATTGGCGGCCACGGCGTCACCTATTTCCAGTTGTACGTGGTGCCGTATGCTCTGATCGCGGTTGTCTTCCTGGCTGCCGTCGTCGTCTACTACCTCGTCTGGAAGTACATCGTCGGCTTCCTCAACCGCATCCTCGGAATCGCATAAGCAGGGGCGCGGCTCCTCGCATGGAGCGGCGTCGTCCGGCTGGCCTCGCGACGCGCGTTCAGGGATCTTTCAGTCCCGCACGCATCGCCGCGAGCCAATCACTGATCGCCGACCACTAGCTTTTAAAGAAATCCCCCAGCCCGGCCCGCTCCGCATGAGCCGCCATCGCCGCCTGAATTGCGAGCGCCAGCTCTAGCGCCGCGCGTCCCTGCCGCGCCGTCACCTTCGGCGTTTTCCGCGTGCGCACCGATTCGAAGAACGAGAGCAGTTCAAGCTTTAGCGGCTCGCCCGGCGTCACCTCCGGCTTCACGAAGCGAAGGCCTGGAGCCGGTCCATCGTGGGCCTCGGTCAGGCTCTTCGCAATCGCCTTCAGCTTCTCCGGATCGTTCTTCGCGGCCACAATCCCCATCGCCACTTTCGCGGGGATCTGTCCCGACCCCATCAACTTCTCAATCGCCGCCCGATCGAGCTTTCCCGTAGCCAGGAACTCGGCCGCCGCCTGAGCCAGTTGCACCGGCGAATTGGGTGCCCCATCCTTGCCGTCCGCCGCGGCGGATTCTTGCGGCAAGGGTGGGTGGCGATGCTCGTCGCTAACTCCGCCAACCCCGCTAGCTCCGCTGTCTTCCATCCGGATCGCCAGCACCTCCCGCCGCGCGTAGTCGATCGACACGTACTCCCGCGGCTCAAAAAATCTCAGCTTCCTCACCCGCTCCGTCGAAACCCGCGACGCCGTGAAGTTCGCCACGCAGCCCGTCTCGAACTCCACGCGCACATTGGCAATGTCCACCTTGGGCGACAAGATCGGCAGCCCCACCGCGCGCACCTCGCGCACCGCCGACTTGGCGAACGTCAGCACAATGTCCAGGTCGTGGATCATCAGGTCCAGCACCACGTCCACGTCCAGCGCCCGCGGCGTAAATACGCTCAGCCGGTGCGCCTCGAAGAACATCGGGCGCTTCAACCGCGGTTCCACGGCCAGCACTGCCGGATTGAATCGTTCCAGGTGCCCCGGCTGCACGATCCGCCCGCCCCGCTCCGCGCGCTCAATCAGGTCGTCGGCCTCGGCAAGATTCGCCGCCAGCGGCTTCTCCACCAGCAGGTCCAGCCCCGCTTCCAGCAGCGCCGCGGCTGCCTCGTGGTGCTTTACCGTCGGCACGGCCACGCACGCCGCATCCAGCTTCAGGTCCGCCTTCAGCAGCTCGTTGATGCTGGCGAAAACCTTGATCCCGTACCGCTTCGCCGCCTCTTCGGCACGCGCCGCATCCGGTTCCACCGCCGCGGTTAGCGCCACGCCTTCGCCCGCCGCGTCAGGACCCGCCGCCTCCAGCTCGCGCACCACGCGCAAGTGGTTGCGCCCGAACGCCCCGGCGCCGGCCACGGCCACACGCAACTGTTTTCCGCTGCTTATTTCGCCGCCTCTTTCTCTAGTGTCCTGTCCCCGAAGTTCGCATCAAAAACAAAGCAGTCATCCTGAGCGGAGTTTGGCCCGCATTTGGGCCAAACGGAGTCGAAGGACCTGCATTTTGGATGCACGATTTATGTGACAAACTTTGGAGACACCACACTAGAGTCTCTCCCCGCTCATTCTTGTACGAAGATCGGGCGCCCCATCCTTGCGGCGCACTTGTTTTTGCCGCAAGGGTGGGAATACTACGAGCTACCGGCTACTGGCTACCGGCTCTTTTCCTTCCACGGCCTTCAGGCAGCGCGTGTAGAGCGCCAGCAACTCTTTCACATGCTCCTCAGGCTTGGCCGCGCCCGTCCCGCTGAACCCCGTCGAGGGCGCCGCTGGCCGTCCCACGCCCACCGTCCCCGCCACAAACTTCATCAAATCGAGCGCGATGTCTTCCTTGCTCCGCGCCCCCAGCCCCGCGTTGGTCAAATTCTCCATTGGCAACTTCTCCGAAAAACCGATGCTAGCAGATCACCCGCCCGCTAACCCCGCCAACCAGGCTCGCTCCGCTATCCTTGTTTCGATGACGCTTGCCTACATCGCCCTCGGCGCCAACCTGCCCAGCCCCGCCGGCCCTCCCGAAGCCACGCTCGCCGCCGCCGTCCAGCGCCTCGCCTCCCTCGGCCGCATCGCCGCGCGCTCTTCGCTCTACTCCACCGCCCCCGTCGGATTCACGACGCAGCCCCGCTTCCTCAACGCCGTCGTCGCCCTCCAAACTCGTCTCGCCCCGCGCCCGCTCCTCAACGCCCTCCTCTCCATCGAGCGCCATTTCGGCCGCGACCGCGCCGCCTCCGTCCCCAACGGCCCCCGCACCCTCGACCTCGACATTCTCCTCTACGGCGATCTCATCCTCTCCGAGCCCGGCCTGGAAATCCCTCACCCCCGCCTCGCCCAGCGCGCCTTCGTCCTCGTCCCGCTGAACGAAATCGCTCCCGATCTTCGCGATCTCCGCTCCGGCAGAACCGTCTCGCAACTCCTCTTGAATCTCCCGCCGGGCAACGAACCCCTCGCCCCATCCGTCGTCCCCATCCAAAGCCCTCTCTGGCCCGCCGAATAAGAGGCGGTTCACTCCGCTCACTCCGCATACTTAGGTGTACGATTAGTCGTCTGCTCTTCTGGCGTCTCCGCAAGCCTGTGGCTGCTACGCCTCCAGGGTTATCGCACTGCGCACCGTAAGGAGGTTGCAAGGTGGATAACGCTTATCCCCAGGTCCCATCGAGTCATCAACGCAAGCAGCAGTATCGAGGCTTGCAAGTAGCGGCGTTTTTCCTGACGCTGATCCTCTCCACTACAGCACTCGCACAATCGGACAGGAGCGAGTTCTCCTTTCCGCCGTATTGGGCCATGGTGAATCAATGGCTACAAAATGAGGTGGCCGACGCGCGAAGGGCGCAAGCCGTCAACCAGAACACACTGGATGCCTGCCACGCGCTTTTGGATAAAGCGCGGAATGCCCGCAACGCTACGGCGGTTGCCGCTGCCCAGCGGGCCGTGGACACCGCCGAAGAGGGTTTGCGCAAGAACCAGCTTCGCGAACAGCGCGCCTTGAAAGCCATCTCCTGGGTGGAAAGGCTGCGCCAGGAGGAAAACTCCTCGACGGGAGTTGCCGGTTTTTTGCCTCGCGTGGAAGGAACCGTGGAGATTCAATCCGCCGGCGGCGGAGCTGCGCGCCCCGTCACCGGAGACACGCCGCCGGTTCTGAGACCGGGCGATACGTTGCGCACCGGCCTGGACGGCCGTGCCGACATTCTCCTGGACAAGGGCGGGCTGCTCAGCCTGGATTCCGGATCAGCCCTGATTCTTACCGAGGGGGGCTATGAGGCTCTTAGTGGCGAGTTTTACTGCCTGGCGAAGTGGAAGTTTGAGGTTCGCACTCCGGAGGCTGTTTGTGCGGTGCGGGGCACCAAGTTCGTGCTGCGCGAGGCGCCCGGCAAGCCCCCCGCGGTTGTCGTCATCGAGGGAACCGTCGCCTTCAGCGACATCAAGGGCGCCAAAACCGTTCTTGTGGGAGCCGGTCAGCAATCTTATCTTTTGCCTGACGGAACCCCCGCGGAACCAACCAAAGCTAACTTGCAGGAGATGAACAAATGGTGGGAAGAATAAGCCATCTTGCATTTGCCATTCTTGGTTTAGCCGTAGCCTTGGGCGCAGTTGCCGCGCACGCGCAGACCGCCTCTTATGCTTGTCAGGACACCGTCAATGCCTGGAATATTGATCCCCGCATCCCTGCCCAGTATAAGCACTGCACTTGCCTGTGCCCCACCTGTCATCCAAGTTGTCCGCAAGGGTCCAGTGCTCCATCGGCCACGCCACAGGTCACAGGCGGCACGCCGTCGCAGATAATGGCGACCCAGTTGCTCGGCAGTTTCCTCAATCAGCTCTTCGCTTCGGCTTTTTCCACCAACGAGCCTGACACGGCTGAGAGCGAGCAACAAATCGCCGACGAACAGGCCAGACAGAAACAGGAGCAGGATATGCTTCGCGCCGAGTGGCAGGCGCAACAGAACAAACTCGCAATCAGCCGCCAGCAAGAGCAACAGAACGACCAGGAGGTGGGGAACACTTTGCTCACTGAGATGCACGGCGTGGAGACTCCCGCCACTGTCGAATCGCTTGGAGGAAAGCTTGAAGGTTTCAAATGGGACTCGCCGGCGGGTGTGAAGGTGGCGTCCACCTCGCTGAGTGCCGGACGCTATGACACCTCCGGTTTGAAATCCTGGCAGCGGCTTCTCTGCGCGGCAGACTTCTCGAAAAAAGCTCTATCTGTTCAGAGTTCCGACCCCGAGCAGGCCCGCTTCTTCAATGAGCAGGCGGACAATGTCTCTGCCGGCGGAGCCGTCGAGGTGGCGTGCAGTTTTCCGCCCATGCCCGCGGTTCCCGAGCCGCCGGTTCCCAGCCCGCAGATGCAGCAAACGGAGAAGAACATCCAGATCGTGCAATTGGACCTCAAGAAACTTCAGGGCATAGAAACCAAGGCACAGAAGGTACAGTCTGACAAATCCGCCGCACAGGAGAAGCTCCAGCAGGCCGAAGCGGCCCGTCAACAGGCGGAAGCGGATAAGGCCAGCGCCAATCCCGAGGATGCGGCCCTGATGGCTGAGATCATGCGCCGCCAGGCTGAAGCTCAGGCCCAGCTCGACGACGCCAACCAGAAGCTGAAGGCTTTGTCCGATCAGGAGCAGGAACTCTCCCAGCAAAAAGAGGCGATCCACCAGGAACTCCTGCAGATTCAGCAGCAGAACGGGAGCGGCGAGGCGAGCTCGCCACACTAGCCCCGGCGCTTCAAAGAGCCAACGCCGGCTCTTCCTATCCACCAGATTCATCCCCCAAAGGGGAGGGGTTATGACAATGTTTAGTGTTCGCAGTCTGATTCTTCTGGCGGGAATGGTCCTCTTTCTACCGTGGGGCGGCTTCGCCCAGGTGCCTCCGGCCGCGGCTCCTCCGTCCGCAGCGCCTCCGACCACAGCTCCTTCCCCCGAAATCAGCGCCATTCAGGCCAAGATCGCCAAAATCCAGATTACTCCTGGCTATACATAATTCTGGCGCTCGATGAAGTCAATGCGAACCAACCAGATGAGGCCATCGCCGCCGCCAGTCATGGATTGGCAATGGATTACACGGAAGGGCGAGATTTCTTTCTCGATGACACACGCACATTTGGAGGCGCAGATTACCGTCCTGCTGGCTATTACGCGTTGGCGATCGCTTACGCCGAAAAAGGCGATCTCGCCAACGCACTTTCCCAGGTGGATCCCGGACCCAGCCGGTACCTTGGGAGCCCTTATTTGAGCTATGCAAAGGGAGCCGTGCTGTTCGCGAGTGGGCAGTTCTCTCGCGCCAGCGAAGTGTTATTGCCGGCCTTTGTTTCCGCGACCCACACCAGCAATCCATTGGCCTTCTTTACATGGGGGTATATGCCCAAAGGTATTGATCTTAACTTAGGCCGGCTCGCGGTTCAGAGCCAGTACTATGCAGGCCAATATTCTCAAGCTTTGGAGACCGCCCGGCAACTGGTTGCTCTGCACGATCTGGGGAGTGTGTGCGTCAATTCTGAGCTTCCGGAGACAAAAAAACAATGCACTGACCTGGCCGGCCATAACGTTGATCGCATTGATGGCCACGATGTGTCCTCTTTGCCTCAAAGTGGTTACGCAATCGAACACCTTCTCAAGGGGCCGGTGGGCTCGGTTACGGAGATTTCTATTTCGGTGCCCACACATATGATGATGGGTCTGATGTACGGCACGAAAGAGCGTAAACTGCAGATCGTCCGCCAGGCTGTGCCGTTGACAAAAGATGACTCGGACGATTTTGGCCTCCTGGCCCTCACGCTCAACGCGAACGGAGATCGTGAGCAGGCCCTCACCGTGGCTCAGAAAGCGGTTGCTCTCAATCCTCACGCCTATTGGGCTTTACTTTCCTATGGCTTCATCCTCGAAGACAGTAATCGCCCGGACGAAGCTTTGAAGGAGCTGGATACTCCCACGGAAAACCTCACGACGGCAATAGAGCCCCATCGGCTGGCCCTTGCGCAGATTCATTCCGCCGTTCTCTATGCCCGAAAGGGCGATATGGCCAAGGCTCAAGAGTTCTATTATTACGCTAACAGCCACATCGATCCCCGCTGCCTGCCCGCGGTGAAAGAAAGGGATGCGTTTTTGGCGCTGGTCCAACCTATCGTGAATACTCACCTGGCAATGGCCAGGCAATTGGAAGCCCAGGGAAAGTACGCCGAGAGCCTACCGGAATACGCACAGGCGCTAAGCTACGCCGCCAACGAGCAGGAGGCTTCCACGCTGCGCGCCGCGATGTTTGCGGCCTCCAGCAAGATGCCGACGCCCCCCGAGCTTCCGGATGAGGCTCGCCGGCACGTGGTGCGCGGAGAACTGCTGTTGAAAGATGGCATGATGGATCGCGCTTTAGCGGAGTTCAACGAAGCGCTGCGCATTGCCCCCTACGTGCCCAAACTCTACTACAACACGGCGCTGATCTATGGCGAATTGAAGCAATATGACCAGGCCAGTCGCCAGATGCGCCTCTACCTGCAGGCCGCGCCTGAGGCTCCCGATGCGCGCGCCGCCCAGGATCAGATCACCAAGTGGGAGCTGCAACAAGAGATGGAAGGCAAGCGGTAGGGACGGCTGCTTTTTGCTTCCTCCCGCGTCAACTTACCGGGACGGAGGCGATCGTTCCGCCCGGCGTTTCCTATCAACCGGATTCATCCCCCAAAGGGAGGAGTGATGACAAAGTTTTGTATTCGCAATCTGATTCTTCTGGGAGGAATGCTCCTCTTTCTGCCGCGGGGCGGCTTCGCCCAGGCGCCTCCGGCTGCGGCGCCTCCATCCGCGGCGCCTTCCCCCGAGATCAGCGCCATGCAGGCCAAGATCGCCAAAAATCCAGATTACCCCTGGCTATACATACTGCTGGCGAACGCTGAGATCAATGCGAACCAACCGGATGAGGCCATCGCCGCCGCCAGTCATGCATTGGCAATGGATGATAGTGCGTGGCAGGCTGCACCTTTTGCTATTGCAAATTACCGTCCTGCTGGCTATTACGCGTTGGCGATCGCTTACGCCGAGAAAGGCGATCTTGCCAACGCTCTTTCCCAGGCGGATGCCGGACTCAGCCGGTACCCTGGGAGCCCTTTTTTGAGCTATGCAAAAGGACTCGTGCTGATCTCGAGCCGGCAATTCTCTCGCGCCAGCGAAGTGTTGTTGCCGGCCTTTGTTTCCGCGACCCACACCAGCGATCCCAAGGTCTTCATTGCATGGGGGTATTTACCCGAGGATATTGATCTCTGGTTAGGCCTGCTCGCGGGTCAGAGCCAGTACTATGCGGGCCAATATCCACAGGCTTTGGAGAGCGCACGGCAACTGGTTGCTCTGCACGATCTGGGGTATGTGTGCGTCAATCCTGAGCTTAGTTCAGAGACAAAAGAACAATGCAAAGTCCTGGGGGAGGAAGGCCGGTTTATTAACAGGATTGATGATCACGATATCTATTTTTATAAAGGGGATTACGCACTCCAACACTTTCTCAAGGGGCCGGTGGGTTCGGTTGCGGAGATTTCTACTTGGGGGTTCTTCATAAAAGCACGTAAACTGAAGATCGTCCGCCAAGCTGTGCCGTTGACGAAGGACGACGCGAGCGAATTTGCCCTCCTGGCCCTCACGCTCAACGCGAACGGAGATCGTGAGCAGGCCCTCACCATGGCCCAGAAAGCGGTCGCTCTCGATCCCAACAGCTTTTGGGCTTTACTTTCCTATGGTGTCGTCCTCGAAGACAGCAATCGCCCGGACGAAGCCTTGAAAGCGTTGGAGACTCCCACGGCCAGTACCATCATTCCGACGACGGAGGCCCTTCACCAGGCCCTTCGGCAGATTCATCTCGCCGTTCTCTATGCCCGAAAGGGCGATATGGCCAAGGCTCAAGAGATGTATTTTCTCGCTGTCAGCGACATCGATCCCCGCTCCCTGCCCGCGGTGAAAGAAAAGGAAGCGTTTTTGGCGCTGGTCCAACCCATCGTGAACACCCACCTGGCAATGGCCAAGCAGTTGGAAGCCCAGGGAAAGTACGCCGAGAGCCTACCGGAATACGCCCAGGCGCTAAGCTACGCCGCCAACGAGCAGGAGGCTTCCACGCTGCGCGCCGCGATGTTTGCGGCCTCCGGCCGGATGCCGACGCCCCCCGAGCTTCCCGATGAGGCTCGCCGGCGCGTGGTGCGCGGAGAACTGTTGTTGAAGGATGGCATGCTGGATCGCGCTTTAGTGGAGTTCAACGAAGCGCTGCGCCTTGCTCCCTACGTGCCCAAGCTCTACTACAACACGGCGCTGATCTACGGCCAGCTCAAGCAATATGACCAGGCCATTCGCCAGATGCACCTCTACGTGCAGGCCGCGCCTGAGGCTCCCGATGCGCGCGCCGCCCAGGATCAGATCACCAAGTGGGAGTTGCAGCAAGAGATGGAGGGCAAGCAGTAGGGACGGTTGCTTTGCGCTTGCTCCCGCGTCAACTCACCGGGACGGAGGCGATCGTTCCGCCCGGCGCTTGAAAGAGCCAACGCGGGCTCTTCCTATCCACCAGATTCATCCCCCAAAGGGAGGAGTTATGACAAAGTTTTGCATGCGCAGCTTGATTCTTTTGGGAGGAATGCTCCTCTTTCTACCGCGTGGCGGGTTCGCTCAGGCGCCTCCGGCCGCGGCGCCTTCCCCCGAGATCAGCGCCATACAAGCCGAGATCGCCAATGATCCAGAGGCCCCGTGGCCTTACATTCGTCTGGCTTTCGCTGAGATCAATGCGAACCAACCGGATGAGGCCATCGCCGCCGCCAGTCATGCATTGGCAATCGCTTACACATCCGGAGGCGAAGATTATCGTCCAGCAGCCTATTATGCGTTGGCGAGCGCTTACGCCGCCAAAGGCGATCTTGCCAACGCTCTTTCCCAGGCGGATGCCGGACTCAGCCGGTACCCTGGGAGCCCTTATTTGAGCTATGAAAAGGGAACCGTACTGGTAGCGAGCGGGCAATTCTCTCGCGCCGGCGAAGTGTTGTTGCCGGCCTTTGTTTCCGTGACCCACACCAGCGATCCAAAGACCTTGCTTGCATGGGGGTATTTGCCCCTAAATATTGATCTCGACTTAGGCTGGCTCGCGGGAATGAGCCAGTACTATGCGGGCCAATATCCGCAGGCCCTGGAGAGCGCCCGGCAACTGGTTGCCCTGCACGATCTGGGGAGTGTGTGCGAAGGATTACTTGAGACTTATTCTATACGATATGCTTTCATCACCCTGTTAAGGCCTCCGCTTATTCCGGGGACAAAAGAATCTTGCACTCAAATTGATAGCATTGATGGCCACACGTTGTTTTTTCAGGGTCAGACTAGTTACGCAATCAAACACCTCCTCAGGGGGCCAGTGGGCTCGGTTGCGGAGATTTCGGTGGCCGGCAGGAAACCGCGTCAACTGACGATCGTCCGCCAGGCTGTGCCGTTGACGAAGGACGATGCGGACGATTTTGGCCTCCTGGCCCTCACGCTCAACGCAAACGGAGATCGTGAGCAGGCCCTCACCGTGGCCCAGAAAGCGGTCGCTCTCGATCCCGGCGACTTCTGGGCGGAACTTTCCTATGGTGCCGTCCTCGAAGACAGCAATCGCCCGGACGAAGCCTTGAATGCGTTGGAGACGCCCACGATCAGTTCCATCATACCGATGGTGGAGGCCCGTCGGCAGTCCCTTCGGCAGATTCATCGCGCCGTTCTCTATGCCCGGAAGGGCGATATGGCCAAGGCGCAAGAGATCTATTTTTCCGCTGACAGCCACATCGATCCCGGCTGCCTGCCCGCGGTGAAAGAAAAGGATGCGTTTTTGGCGCTGGTCCAACCCATCGTGGATACCCACCTGGCAATGGCCAAGCAGTTGGAAGCCCAGGGAAAGTACGCCGAGAGCCTACCGGAATACGCCCAGGCGCTAAGCTACGCCGCCAACGAGCAGGAGGCTTCCACGCTGCGCGCCGCGATGTTTGCGGCCTCCGGCCGGATGCCGACGCCCCCCGAGCTTCCCGATGAGGCTCGCCGGCACGTGGTGCGCGGAGAACTGCTGTTGAAAGATGGCATGATGGATCGCGCTTTAGCGGAGTTCAACGAAGCGCTGCGCATCGCTCCCTACGTGCCCAAGCTCTACTACAATACAGCGCTGATCTACGGCCAACTGAAGCAATATGACCAAGCCACTCGCCAGATGCGCCTCTACGTGCAGGCCGCGCCTGAGGCTCCCGATGCGCGCGACGCCCAGGATCAGATCACCAAGTGGGAGTTGCAGCAAGAGATGGAGGGCAAGCGGTAGGGACGGCTGCTTTTTGCTTGCTCCCGCGTCAACTCACCAAGATGGAGACGATAGTCCCGCCACGTCCCGGCGGGCGGCCCGCACCCCTAATCCCTGTCCACTAGAATCATTCCGTGACTCCGCCCTTCCAGCTTATCGCCGCAACCCCCGCCGGTGGCCGGCGCGCCCGCCTCGTCCTCCCGCATCAAACCGTCGAGACTCCCGTCTTCATGCCCGTCGGCACCCAGGGAACAGTCAAAGCCGTTCCGCAGGACGTGCTCGAATCCCTCGGCGCAGAAATCATCCTCGGCAACACCTATCACCTGTATCTGCGCCCCGGCCACGACGCCATTCGCCGCATGGGCGGCCTGCACCGCTTCATGAGCTGGCCTCGCGCCCTGCTCACCGACTCCGGCGGCTTCCAGGTCTTTTCGCTCAATTCGCTCCGCAAAGTCACCGATGACGGTGTCCGCTTCCGCTCCCACCTCGACGGGAGTTCGCACTCTTTTACTCCTGAACATTCCGTGGAGGTTCAAATAGCCCTCGGCGCCGACATCTGCATGGCTTTTGACGAGTGCACCGAGTATCCCGCCTCGCGCTCCCGCGCCGAAGAGAGCCTCCGTCTCACCATGGCCTGGGCGCGCCGCTCCCTCGTTCACTTCCGCGCCCACAAGCACGAAGTTCCCTGGCGCGAGCATGATTTTGTAGCGCCGGTCTCCAGACCGGCTGTCGTGCGGGCGTCCACGCCCGCACTTCAACCCACCGCTCGCCGCGGTGGCGGTCGCACCCAATCCCTCTTCGGCATCGTCCAGGGCGGCATGTTCCGCGACCTCCGCCGCCAATGCGCCGAGCGCCTCGTCGAGATGGACTTCGACGGCTACGCCATCGGCGGCTTGAGCGTCGGCGAGCCCCGCGAACTCACCCTCGAGATGATCTCCGAGGTCTTGCCGCTCATGCCCCAGGACAAGCCGCGCTATGTCATGGGCGTCGGCTACCCCGACGAAATCGAGCAGTACGCGCGCTTGGGGCTGGACATGATGGATTGCGTCCTGCCCACCCGCGCCGCGCGCCACGCCCTGCTCTTCACCAGCGAGGGCCGCCTCAACATCAAGAACAAACAATTTGCCGAAGATCAGTCCCCGCCCGATCCCGCCTGCCAGTGCCCCGTCTGCCGCCGCTACTCCCGCGCTTATCTGCGCCACCTGATGAATACCGGCGAACCGCTCTCCGCCACGCTGAACTCCATTCACAATCTCGCCTACTACCTCGGCATCATGCAGCGCGTCCGCTCATCCCTCCAGTCCGAATCGCCGCCCATGGCTCTGACCACTGATCGCTGACCACTGATCACTGTCAGATCGCTCCGCCCAGCAACTGCTTCAGCGCCCGCACGTATTCGCTCAGCGCCGCCCCCACACGAAGTCGCGGAATCTGCGGTTGCTTCTCGCCGCCGGCATCGCTTTGAACCGCGGCCCGCAAGTCGGCTTATGAGGACAAACATGAGAAACGTCGAAGATCGCGAAACCCCGCAGCGGTTCAAGGGCGCAAAAGCCTATGGATATCCAATGCCGCTCAAATCAGAAGTGCGTTTCCTTGCGGTATCGGACGTTGGCTCTGGCTTGGATCGGGAATTAGCCGCGAATCGTACAGTGGCTGGGAGCAGCAAGCATTCACTGCCCTTGTGAAAGGACAATGCTCGGCTCCGGTTTGAAGGCCGGTTCTGGTTCGGGCGTTTGGGCAGCAAATATACTGGAGCCGAGCACCGGAATCACTTCATGCGCCCTGAATTGGCACAGGCCATCGAACTTCTTCACGGAAATACACCGGAAGAGACCGAGAAAGCCATCGGCCTGCTGCAGCAAACCGTTTACTCCTTCAGCATGAAGGTGTGCGGTCACCCTGAAGACGCTGAAGACACGATGCAGGAGGTGCTTTACCGCTCTCTGCGGCATCTGGCCAAGATACACGATCCGCGGGCGCTCGCCGTCTGGCTTTATACGGTTACTCGGAACCGCTGCTGGCGCATGCGGCGCAAGGGTTCTTCTGCCCCGAAACAAATGCTTTCTCTTCAAGAATTGATGCCCGGCGAGGTCGAGATGGCGCGATTGCTTGAAGACGCGGCGCGCGAGCCTGAAAATCGCCTTCTGCGCGGCGAACAGCACAAGTTACTCCATCAAGCGATTCTTCGCATCCCCGCCCAGCTTCGCATTGTGCTCGTGCTCCACGATATGGAAGAGCTTGCGACGGATGACGTTGCGCGGATTCTCGATCTGCAACCGGGAACGGTGCGCGTGCGCCTGCATCGGGCGCGTTTGAGCGTGCGCAAAGAGTTGCGCCGGATTCTCGATGCTCCGGCCCATGCCAGGCCGTCGAAATCCGCCAAAGCTCGGCCGCGGCAGGCAAAACGCAAGGCACTGCGCCGGCCCGCGGAGTGCCACGATCTTTTCGCGAACCTCTCGGAGTACCTCGACGGCCGCGTAGAGCCGCTGGCTTGCGAACACATGCGCGCACACATTGAGGCGTGCCCCAGGTGTGTTGCCTTCCTGCGCGACCTTCGCGCAGCCATCGACCGCTGCCGCTCTATGGAAGTGCCCTGCAAGGCAGCCGTGGCGCCCAGGCTGCGCGCGATCCTTACCCGCGAGTACCTGCGCATGCTGGGCATGCCCACCCCCCAAAAAACACGCGCCAAAGTGTAACGCCTGGCCCCGCTCAGGGCTTTCTTTTCGTGAACGCACCTGAAAAGGCCAGCGGCCACGATGAAGCCACACCGTATCTCTCCGATTTTTCTGCTACTTCTGTCTGCGGCGCCATTCGGCGCCCGGGCGCAGGCGCCGCCGCTCACCCTTCGGCAAGCGGTGGACCGCGCGCTGGGCCAGAACCTTCAGGCCGCCATAGCGCGCGCCAACGAGAAGGACGCAAGCGCGGCCTCGGGTCTGGCGCGCACGGCGCTGCTGCCGCAGCTCAACTTTACTGAGGACATTTCACGCGGCAACGATCCCGTGTACGTCTTCGGCGAACGGCTGCGCGAGCGGCAGTTCACGCAAGCCGATTTTGCGCTGAACGCGCTCAACCGCCCACAGCCCATCGGCAACTTCTCGTCGCGCTTTTCGGGCTCGTGGGTGGCATTCGACTCCTTCAAAACCGCGAAGGAGATTCGCCGCGCGGATTTATTCCGGCAAAGCGCGGCGTCTGCGGCAACCGCGGCGGATCAGCAGATCGTGCTGCTTGTCGTGAGCGCTTACCAATCGGTGCTCTATGCACAGCGCGAAATTGACGTTGCCGGGCATGAGCAGCAGACGGCTGAAGCGTTGCTCGCGCAGGTCGATGATCGCGTAAAGGCCGGCCTCGCGGTGGAGTCGGACCGCATGGCGGCGGATGTCAATCTGGCTGCGCGCAAGCAGGAACTGATTGCGGCGCGTGGCAACCTTGACCTGGCCTGGGCCGATCTGCGCGAGGCGATGGGCGCCGCTGACCTGCAAGCCTCGCAGTTGAATCCCATCGAGTTGCGCATGTTTCCATCGTCTTCTTTGGATGAGGAAATGGCGCAGGCCTTCAAATCGCGCCCCGACCTCGCGGCGCTCGGCACGGCGCAGCAGGCGCAGGCCGCGTCAGTCGGCGCGGCGCGCTCCGATTTCGGCCCTCGCGTGAGCGCCTACGGCAACTGGGAGGAAGATCGCGGCTCGCTCACCGGCGCCGGCGGCAACAACTGGGTTGCCGGCGTCGAAATCAACCTCGACATTCTTCCCATCGGCAAGCGCGATCGGCTCGAGCGAGAGAACGCCGCCAAGCAGCGCGTCGACGCACAAGTGGCGCAGGCGAGGTCACAGGTGCGGCTCGACGTAAGCCGCGCGCATATCCAGCGGCAGACGGCGGTTCTCTCGCTCGATACGGCGCGCGCGGCCATGGATCAGTCGGCCGAAAGCCTGCGCATCGTGAAGAACCGGTACAACGCGGGGCTCGCCACGATCACCGATCTGCTGCGGGCCGAAGATGCCGGGCGCGAGAGTCAATCGAACTACTGGCGCGCCGTCTACGGCAACGCCATGACCTATGCGCAACTGTTATTCGCGGAAGGGAAACTGACTCCCGATGCGGCGGAGGAACTGCAATGAAGGTGTTTGTATCGGGTTGTTTGGTTGCCGCGTCGGCGGCGCTTCTGGCGGGATGTCACGGCGGCGAGACAACGCAACCGGCCGCGGTTGAAACCGTCGCCGCACGCGTGGTCGAGAGCCGCCAGCAACAGATTCCCGTAGGTTTGAGCGCCACGGGAACCGTGCACGCGAAAGACACGGCGATCGTTTCTCCGCAGGTGATGGGCCGCATTGAGCAAGTGCTGGTGCGCGAGGGCGACACGGTGCGTGCCGGGCAAACGCTGGTCATTCTCGACGGCGCCACGCTGCACCAATCCGTTGCGCAAGCACAAGCCGGAATCGTTGCCGCGCAAAACCAGGAAGCAGTTGCCGGTAGCAATGCCGGTCTGGCCGCAAGCACGCTCGCGCGCTACAGGCAGTTGCAGTCCGAAAAGAGCGTGAGTCCGCAGGAGATGGACGAGGTAACTCGCCGCGCCGAGGCCGCCCAGGCGCAACTCGAAGCAGCGCATGCTCAGACGGAACAGGCCCGAGCCCAGGCCGGCAGCGCCCAAACGATGCTCGGGTACGCGCATCTCACCGCTCCCTTTGCCGGCATTGTGACTGCGCGCATGGCCGGCCCGGGAACCATGGCCGCGCCCGGCATGCCGATTCTGCAGGTGGATCGCGCCGGCGCTCTTCAGCTCCAGGTCAACGTGGATGAGTCGTCGATTGCCTTGGTAAGAATGGGGATGAAGATTCAGGCCGGCATCGACGGCCTGGCCCAGCCGCTGCAGAGCACAGTCGCGGAGATTGTCCCCGCCGCCGATCCCGCGAGCCATAGCTTTCTCGTAAAAATCGATCTGCCCCCTTCCCGCCAGGTGCATGCGGGCATGTACGGTTCGGCGCAGTTCTCGAGCAGCACACGGACTGCGATTCTCGTTCCGCGCTCGGCGGTTGTCACGCGCGGTTCGCTTGACTGCGCATACGTTCTCGATACCCAGGGCATCGCGCAGCTTCGCTACGTCACGCTGGGCGCCGCGTACGGCGATCTCGTTGAAGTCCTTTCAGGGATTGCGCCCGGCGAACAGATCGTAGATGCGCCCGGCGACAGAGACTTCGCCGGCAAACGCATCGCGGCCGGCAACGGGGTGCAGCCATGACCCCGCAACTGGGACTTGCGGGCCGCTTGGCCAGGGCGTTCCTCAACTCGAAGCTGACTCCGCTGTTCATCGTCACATCGCTGGCCATCGGCATCTTCGCGGTCGCGGTCATTCCGCGCGAAGAAGATCCGCAAATCCTCGTCCCCATGCTCGATATCACGACGGCGATGCCGGGCGCGTCGCCCGCTGAAGTCGAGCAGCGTGTCACCGCTCCCATCGAAACACTCGTTCATCAGATCTCCGGCGTCGAATACGTATACTCCACATCGAGCCCCGGCCAGAGCCTTGTCATCGTCCGCTTCTTTGTGGGCACGCCGCAGGAAGACGCGCTCATCAAGGTCTACAGTAAGCTCTACTCCAATTTCGGCCTTCTGCCGCCCGGCGTTTCGCAGCCCATCGTCAAGGCCCGCTCCATCGACGACGTCCCGATCCTCGCCATGACGCTCTGGGGCGCGCATTACAACGCCTATCAGTTGCGCGCCATCGCCGGCGAGATCCGGCACAACATCGAGCAGATTCCCGACGTGTCGGAGACCAGTGTCATTGGCGGCCTGCCGCGCACCCTGCGGGTTGTTTTGAGCACGCAGAAGCTGAACGCCTACAGCCTTTCGCCCATGACTATCGTGGACCGCCTGCAAGCTGCGAATGCCAGCCTGCAGGCCGGAAGCTTTTCTGAGAACAACAGCGAAATTCGGGTTGATGCCGGCAACCTCTTCACCGGCACAGAGGATCTAGAATCCGTCGTTGTCAGCGTTTCTCGCGGCCGGCCGGTCTTCCTCCGCGACGTTGCGGAAAAAATAGTTGACGGCCCCGCGGAACCTGCCAGCTACGTGCTCTTCGGATCGGCGGCTCTGGGCTCGCGGCAGTTTCCCGCAGTCACCGTCACGGTTGCCAAGCGCAAAGGCGCCAACGCCACCGGCATTGCCAACGCGGTCCTCGCGAGCGTGCACCGCATGCAGGGCGTCACCGTGCCCAACGACGTGACCATAACCACAACCCGCAACTACGGCGACACGGCCAAAGCGAAATCCGATGAACTGCTCGAGCACCTGCTGCTGGCCACGCTCTCCGTCACGTTTCTCGTAGCCTTGTTTCTCGGCTGGCGCGAGTCGGGCGTGGTGCTGCTGGCCATCCCCGTCACGCTGGCGCTCACCATGTCGGTCTTCTACTTTCTCGGTTACACCATCAATCGCGTCACGCTCTTCGCGCTCATCTTCTCCATCGGCATTCTCGTTGACGATGCCATTGTCGTTGTCGAAAACATCGTGCGCCACTACCGCCTGCCGGAAAACCGGACCCGCTCCTGCAGCGGCGTGACGATTGAAGCTGTCGCCGAGGTTGGCAACCCAACCATTCTGGCCACCTTCGCCGTGCTCGCCGCGGTGTTGCCTATGGCCTTCGTCCACGGGCTTATGGGGCCCTACATGCGTCCTATCCCCGTGGGCGCGTCGGCTGCCATGCTCTTCTCGCTCATGGTGGCGTTCGTCGTTTCTCCCTGGGCGGCCATGCGCTTGCTGGGCCGGCACCTAGCCGGCGCGCACCTGCTTGAGCCCGAGCACGAGAACTGGCGCACGCGGCTCTACCGGCGCGTCATGTCTCCGCTCATCGCTTCGCCGCGGAACCGCTTCCTCTTCTTCGTGGGCGTGGCCGCGCTGTTTCTCATCTCTGTCGCGCTCGTACCGTTGAAGCTGGTGCGCGTCAAAATGCTGCCCTTCGACAACAAAAGCGAGATCCAGGTCATGGTCAACATGCCGGAGGGCACGCCGCTTGAGCAAACGCTCCGCGTCACGCAGGCGCTGGGCGAAGAACTTGCCCGCCAGCCCGGCGTCCTCAACTATCAGGAGTACGCCGGCACGTCAGGCCCCTACAACTTCAACGGCCTCGTGCGCCACTACTACATGCGGCGCATGCCGAATCAGGCTGACATTCAGGTCAACCTCGTTCCTGCGCAAGAACGCAGCGAACAGAGCCATGCGATCGCCAGGCGGCTGCGCCCGTTGCTCGACCAGATCGGCAATCCATTTGGCGCGCGCATTCAGGTCACTGAAGTTCCGCCCGGGCCGCCGGTACTGCAAACGCTGGTCGCCGAGGTCTACGGCCCCGGCCTCGACGAACAGATCCGCGTCGCCGGCCAGATCAAATCCATCTTTCTCGGCACGCCGGGAGTCGTTGACACGGATTGGTACATCGACGACGCGCAGCCGCGCCTCACGATTCGCGTCGATCAGGTAAAAGCAGCGCAGAACGGAATCTCGGTCTCTGATGTGGCCCGCGCTCTGGCGCTTGTCGCCTCAGGCACGCAGGCCGGCCTCCTCCACGATCCGTCAGTGCGCGAGCCGATCCCGCTCGTCGTCGAGCTCGACCGCGCCGACCGTTCCTCGCAGGAAAGTCTCCAAACCATCAAGCTGCCGGGTTCCGATGGCTCCATGGTCTCGCTCCGCGAACTCGTCACCGTCGATCGCGGCGTGATTCCGCAGAGTATTTACCACAAGAATCTGAAGCGCGTTGTTTACGTCACGGGCGACGTGGCCGGAGCCGAAGAGAGCCCTGTCTACGCCATCTTCAAAATGAATCAGCAGCTCGACCGCCTCACCCTCCCCGCCGGCTACACGCTCGAGCGCTACAACGCCGTGCAGCCCGGCTCCACCGATCGCTACTCGATGAAGTGGGACGGCGAGTGGCAGATCACCATTGAGGTCTTCCGCGATCTCGGCATTGCCTTCGCGGCGGTTCTGGTTCTCATTTATGTGCTGGTGGTGGGCTGGTTCCGGTCCTTCGTTGTGCCCCTCATCATCATGGCGCCGATTCCGCTCACGCTGGTCGGCATTTTGCCCGCGCACGCCATGCTGGGCGCATTCTTCACCGCCACCTCAATGATCGGCTTTATTGCCGGCGCCGGCATCATCGTGCGCAACTCCATCATCCTCGTCGACTTTATTGAGCTGCGCCGCCGCCAGGGTGTTCCGCTGGCTCAGGCTGTCATCGACGCGGGCGCCATTCGCTTCCGTCCCATGCTGCTCACCGCGGCCGCGGTCGTGGTGGGCGCCAGCGTCATCCTCACCGATCCCATCTTTCAAGGGCTCGCTGTCTCGCTCATGGCGGGAGCCATCGCGTCCACGTTTCTATCGTGGCCGGCCATCCCCATCCTCTACTACATGATTCACGCGCGCCGCGAGGAACCGGTTGCGTGCGAACCGATACCCCAGGAAGGAGAAACACAATGACCGTGGAACGCGGACTGCGCCTGTTGGCAGGCGGAATGGTGCTCTTGTCGCTGGCTCTCGCTTACTACTTCTCGCACTACTGGCTTTGGCTCACGGTATTCGTAGGGCTCAACTTGTTGCAGTCGGCTTTCACCAATTGGTGCCCGGCCATGGCGATCCTGCGCAAGATGGGCTTGAAAAACGCCGGCTCCGGGTGCTGAATGTGAGGGATTCAGTTGCCGCCGATGCCTCGGTCCATACGCCGGATATGGGCACGATCGGAGTAGATCCCGTGAAACGCCCCGGGTCTCGGAATCGGACAGTTTTTGGGTGGCTTCCGGTCCTTCCACGACACGGTGCCGCTCCCGCCCCGGAGTTCTGTCCGGATAGCCGGTCATCCAGGCGCAAACCTCATCTACTTACCAAAACCCCAGGATGAGCAGGCCTGCGAAAAGAGACGAAAGCGCCAGCGCTTGTTGGCCCACCTTCTTCAGTGGCATCTGGAGGCTTGCGGGATCGCGTTGGCGATGGAGATCGTACCCGTAGCCTGTCACAGCCAGCAGCAGCGCCAGGGCGATCCAGCCGCGCGCAAGGATGGCGGCAGCCGCCGCGGCGCAGGCTAGCGCAATCAGCGCGGCCTGGGCCGCGCGCCGGAAACGGTCCGTGGCGAATCCGGTTCCGCGCAACGCGATCCGTGCGTCCAGCCGGGCGTGCACCACCAGGATTCCCGCGGTCGCTTGCATGGCCATCAGGAGCCACAGCCGCCAGCACCAGGGCGCGATGGCGCCTCTCGCCGACAGGCAGGTGGCGAGCGAGCTGGACGTGAGAGCCACGGCGCTGGCAATTTGAAACCATGTCGAGCGCTGGCGGTTTCTTACATTCGCCGCGATCGCCAATGCCGAAAAGACGCCCACGCCCAGTCCCATCAAAATGACTGCCCGGCGCGGCCAGGTTTCCAGAAGCATAATCCCGCTTAGGATAAAAAGGATCATCCAGGCAGCGAGCCACGTTGCCGCGGCAGCGGTCTCGGGATGCCGCTCCATCCAAACCAGGCGCTGCCGCGCCAATACCACCGCTGGGTCTTTGGCTGCCAGGGCGGCGAATGCGGCCGTAAGGGCAGCAAGCTCGCTCCAGCGCCACGCTCGGCAGAGAATCGCGGCGCACACCATGGGCGTCAACAGCATCGCAGTCGCCCCATGCTCGCGGGGCAGAAACCACGCATTTCGTTGTGGCTCCCTCGCTCCACTCGTGTTCGATCGATTGCGCGTCATAGACCTCCCGTCTCAGTGTAACTATCAACCTGGTACCTCCTTTTCTGGCATCTCCTCCTGCGTCCAGCTCATTGGGGATTGCCCGACGAGTGCCCGCCGGAAGCCGCCTCCGCGCTTTGAGCCAATTTCCCTGCCGGCGCGGCACATTGACCCAAATTCCGCTTTGACGATAAAATCAAGGAGTTTGGCGATGCACCCGCGTGAAAGGGTGCGCGGGATGTTGCCGGGTTCTCGGCCTTGGTACGGCCCGGCGCCCGGTGCAGTTACCCGTCTGTATCCGCCCCTGTCGAGCACACGATTCGCGCTTTGCGCCTGGTTCCGGGAGCCGTGGCGCTGGAGGATTTTTTATGTACGCAGTCATTCGCACCGGAGGCAAGCAGTACCGTGTTGCGCCAGGCGACGTGTTGAACATTGAGAGCGTCGCGCCGGGTAGTCCGGCCATCGAGTTCAGCGACGTGCTTGCCGTTTCCGGGGAACCCGGAACTCTGGTCAAGCCCGCCGCCGCCAAGGTGACGGCGGAAGTTCTCGGCGAAGGCCGCGGCGACAAGGTTCTGGTCTTCCACTTCAAACGCAAGAAGCAGTACAAGAAGCTGCAGGGGCACCGGCAGAACTTCACCCAGGTGCGCATCAAGACCATCGAGGCCGACGGCGTCACTTACGGCGCGGACAAGAAATAACGCGCTGATTCACGCAGGTTTTTAGAGCGTGTTTCAAAAATACGTTTTGTAACAAGGGCACGGCTTTATAACTTGCTGAAAAACTCGGCGACAGAGAGCTTTGTAACAAGGGCACGGCTTTAGCCGGGCCGAAAAATGCAGGAAAATACGCGGGCTTTAGCCCCTGAGGGTTGACAACGAAAATCGACGCAACCATTTTTGAAACACGCTGTAGCTTTATGCTCTCAGCCTTCCGCTTTCAGCCATTTCGCTGCGAGGGCCGGGAGGTTCGACTGACTCATTCACTTGTCTGAGAGCTGACGGCTGAGAGCTGAGAGCTGACGGCTGAGAGCTGAGAGCTGACGGCTGAGAGCTGACGGCTGAGAGCTGACGGCTGAAAGCTGTTAGCTGTTCTTAAAAGGGGATTCAACCATGGCACACAAAAAAGGTGGAGGCAGCTCCACAAACGGACGCGACTCAAACGCGCAACGGCTCGGCGTGAAGGCATTTGCCGGTCAGTTGGTCACGGGCGGTTCCATCATCATGCGCCAGCGCGGCACCCGCATCAAACCCGGCGTCAATGTGGGCATCGGTTCCGACGATACCCTCTTCGCCAAGGTCACCGGCCGCGTAAAGTTCACCGACCGCGGCGGCCGCGGACGCTTCGCTTCCATCGATCCCGTCACAGCCGAATAGCCGATCCCGTCACAGCCGAATAGCAAGGCCTCATCCAAAATGCAAAGGCCGCGGCGATCGCCGTGGCCTTTTGTCGTTCTGTTCCCTGATCCCTGTTCCCTGTTCCCTGTTCCCTGCTTTCTACGTCTCCGCTTCGTGCCCCCTCATATTCCGGACCAGCACCTTTTCCACCACGCGCTCCACGTCCGAGAGGAAGAAGTTGCCGGCAGGCAGCGGCACGGCCACCTTGGTCCCCGTATGGCCCAGTGCCGAAGCGATTTCGTTCCAGCGATAGATGGTCGAGCTTGCAGGCAACAGCACCGGCTTGCGAGCTGGCTCCGGAAGGATGCAATACGTCATCCAGACAGCCAGCGCAGCCAGGATCATCGCCTCGTAAAGGAACTCCACGGGGTCGTTATAAGAAGTAAGACGGGGGCTGAATGAGACGAGAATTAAGTCGCCGGAGCACATCAGGCCAAAGCCCAGGGCGATGCCAAAAGACAAATCGCGCACCGTCATCCGCAGCGCATTCATGCTCAGGCACAGAAACGCCAGCAGGCACAACTCGAGCACGCTGATGGAGTGAATCATTCCATAGGCGATGTCGGCGATGAGAAGCAGCCCCCTCTGCGTGTAGGAAACCGCGGGCAGACTCACGATGAATGCGACCACGGCGGCCCAGCGGAAGACCACGAGCGCCAGCTTCGAGATACCGGGAAACGCCGCCAGCGCCGCGCGGAAGATCTCGATGCAAATGAAATACAGCAGCGCCGTGCTCGCAAAATAGACCGCAAAGAAAACGAGGGCGTAGATTTGTCCCAGATGATTGGCATGCCCCCACGGCCGGGCTTCTTCATAGAGCAGGAACACGAGCAGCGGCGTAGCAACCGCGCGCAACGTGAGGTAAGCACACACCATCGGGAAGCGGCGGTGCAGCCCCTTGCTCCAGAAAACGATGGCGAGCGCGGCCCAAAGGACAACTTCGGCCACATTCATCGCCCACATTGCGTGATTCAACTGCATAGAGGCTATTCCGCGATGCTTCGAGCGCTCACAGAATAGCCCCTCTATGCCTTAGGGTACAAACACAAAAGGGTAACGCGCTGCTGGCACTTTCGTGCTACTCAGTACTCTGACCAGGAACCTCAGCTACCGGGCTGAACTGTCGGGAGCGAAACACGTCCCAACAGCATGGCAGGGGGGAGGAAACGGAACCTGAGGTTGCGGATCAGGGTCGGCGACGAGAATCGAACGGTGCATCGCGATGGTTCTGCCGGAGGCTGGGGAAATCGACGCTGAAACGAGGCCCGCAACAGCGACGAACAGGGCGAACATGCGAATGGCAGTTTTCATCTTTGGTAACCTCGTGGAAAGGAGATTGAGAGGTTAATCTCTCTCATTTGGGGCCAACGGTACTCTCAAAAATGAAGACAAGTCCATTATTTTCAATAAGATAGAAAGATATTTTGGTAACTGGTTACTAACGTCATTTCATCGGCCTGAAAATGGTACCTTTGGTAACCACTTTTGACCCGGCGACCCCCTCCGGCAGCATCCGCCGCCGCATGATAAAATCGGACTAGTTGAGCGAGCCCGATGACCTCTCTTTTCAACTTGATGGCTTCTCTTTTTAGGCGGTTGGTCCTGATCCAGGTCGAGCGTCACGCCCCCGCGCCGTAGGCGTTCGCCGTGGCGAATTAGCCCCGAGCTTCAGAGTGGGGAAAGCTGGATCGAGCGTTACGCCCGCGCCGTAGGCGCAATGTTCGTTAGCCCCGCGCTTCAGCGTGGGGGGATAGCGAACGGAATCGAATCGGGAGTCCCGTAGGGACGATGGAAACAAACCTTGCGAACGGAATTGTATGGCGACTGAAGTTCTGAGCAGCACCTCCATCCACGGCGACAACGACAGCTACACCGGCGAAAACATCAAGGTCCTCGAAGGCCTGGAGGCCGTTCGCCTGCGTCCCGCCATGTACATCGGCTCGACCGGTGAGATGGGGTTGCATCATCTTGTCTACGAAGTCGTCGACAATTCCGTCGACGAGGCGCTCGCTGGCTACTGCAAAAAGATCGACGTCGTCATCCACGTGGACAACTCCGTCACCGTGGTCGACGATGGCCGCGGCATTCCCGTGGATATGATGGACCTGCCTGGCGGCGAGCATATGCCCGCCGCGCAGGTCGTGCTCACCAAGCTCCACGCCGGCGGCAAATTCGATGCTTCCACCTACAAAGTCTCCGGCGGCCTGCACGGTGTGGGCGTGAGCGTCGTGAACGCCTTGAGCGAAGAACTCGAAGTCGAAATCTGGCGCCCGGAAAAGCCCGGCGATCCCAGCTTCACCTACGAGCAGAGCTACGCCAAAGGCATTCCGACATCGAAGCTGCAAAAGACGGGCACCAGCAAGCGCCGCGGCACCAAGGTCCATTTCCTGCCCGACCGGTCCATCTTCACCGCCACCGAGTTCAATTACGACACCCTGGCGCAGCGGTTGCGCGAGATGGCTTTCCTGAACAAGGGCCTGGAAATCACGCTGACCGACGAGCGCACCGCCGACGCCAAGACCGGCGAAGCCCGCCGCGCCGAGTTCCGCTATGCCGGCGGCATCGCCGAATTTGTCAGGCACCTGAATCGCGGCAAAACGGTGCTGCACGACAAGCCGATCGTCATGGAGGCCCTGCGCGACGGAGTCGACATCGACATCGCGCTGCAGTACAACGACAGCTACTCCGAAACCGTCTTCAGCTTCGCCAACAACATCAACACCGTGGACGGCGGCACGCATCTTTCCGGCTTCCGCGCGGCGCTCACCCGAACCATCAACTTCATCGGCCAGCAAATGGGCCTGTTCAAAGATATGAAGGAGTCGCTCAGCGGCGACGACGTGCGCGAAGGCCTGGTGGCCGTGGTCAGCGTCAAGCTGTCGCAGCCGCAGTTTGAAGGCCAGACCAAAGGCAAGCTGAACTCCGACATCGCAGGCACGGTGCAGGCCTTCGTCAACGAGCGCCTGGGCATGTATCTCGAGCAGAATCCTCCCGTCGCCCGGCGCGTCATCAACAAGGCCATTGAGGCGGCGCGCGCCCGCGAAGCGGCCCGCAAAGCCCGCGACCTGACGCGCCGCAAAGGCGCGCTCGACGGCGGCGGACTTCCCGGCAAGCTGGCCGATTGCAGCGAGCGTAACCCCGAGCGCTGCGAGCTCTATCTGGTGGAAGGCGAGAGCGCCGGCGGCACCGCCAAGCAGGGCCGCGATCGCCGCTTCCAGGCCATTCTTCCGCTCCGGGGCAAGATCCTGAACGTCGAAAAGGCGCGCTACGACAAGATGCTCGGCCACGAGGAAATCCGCGCCATGATCACCGCGCTCGGCTGCGGCATCGGCAAGGAAGACTTTGACTCGAGCAAGCTGCGCTACGGCAAGATCATCCTCATGACCGATGCCGACGTGGACGGCTCCCACATCCGCACTCTGCTGCTCACCTTCTTCTTCCGCCACATGACCGAGCTCATCAAGCGCGATCACGTCTTCATTGCGCAGCCCCCGCTTTACAAAATCAAGAAGGGCCGCTTCGAACAGTACATCAAAGACGACCGCGAGTTTATGAAGGTTATGGTGAACCGCGCCGCCGAAGGCATGGTGGTCCGCCACGGCGAGTCTGCCGGCCGCATCGAGGGCGCCGATCTAACCCGCTTCATGGCCACACTGAATGAGTATCTCGGCTTTGTCGAGAAGGTTGACAAGCGCATCCGCAACGAAAAACTCACCGAGATGCTGGCCCGCGCGGAATTGACCCATCGCGCCGATTTTGCCTCGAAGAACGGCGGCGATGTTCCGGAGAAGCTCGCCGCTCTTCATGCACAGCTCGCCGAGCTCGCCAGCGAGTTCCAGTTCAAGGTGGGCAAGCCGGTCGAAGACGAGGAGCACCACACCTGGTCCATCAGCTTCAAAGATGCGCAGGGTCAGGAGCGGCACATCGACTGGACGCTTGCTTCCAGCCCCGAGTTCCGCCAGATGATGTCCAAATATTCGCTCATCAAGGAGTTTCTCGAACCGCCGTTCCTGGTGGAATACGCCCCCAAAAAGGACGCCAAAACGCCCCCTCTCAAGGAGGCGGCGGCCGACGCTGCGAAAACCGGGATTCCGAAAGCCGACAAGACAAATGCGCTCGACAGCGAGCTTGAGGAAGAGGGCGATTCGGAACTGACTGACGAGCTCAACCGCCGCGGCACGCGCGCGTTGCGCGAGCCGGTCGAAAAGCAGACCGCCCGCGAACTCTTCGCCTACATTGTCGAGCAGGGCAAAAAGGACTACCAGGTGCAGCGTTACAAGGGACTGGGCGAGATGACTGCCACGCAGCTCTGGGAAACCACCATGGACCCGGAGCGCCGCACCCTGCTCGTCGTCAAGCTAGAGGACATCGCCGAAACCGAGACCATCTTCACCACACTGATGGGCGAGGACGTCGAGTCCCGCCGTAAATTTATTGAGGATAATGCGCTCGACGTAAAGAATCTCGACATTTGACGAGCGACCTTCCCGACCATGTTAGGGTGCCCCAGAGCCTGCCCTGAGCCTGTCGAAGGGTCTCGCTTCTGAGACCTGGGAAACCTCAAATCTTCGCCAACAGAAATTACTCCCGGTAAGTCGGCATTGCACACGGAATCCATGCCCGGTGTCGTGTGAGGATCGCAGCCGCAAAGGGCGTTCTACCTGGATCCATCCAATCTCCACACGAGATCGGCGACTTCCCACACGAGCTTGGCGACCCGCCCGGCCCCCAATCCCTGACCCCTGACCCATGATCCCTGGTCCCTGGTCCCTGTTCCCTGCTTTTTTGTCAAGCCCCCGCAGTCAAAATAAATTTGCCCGGCTTCCCGTAAGTCGTTCTTTCCCTGGTCCCTACGTCCCTATGTCCCTGCCTCTCCAAGTTTGCCGATTATTTCCGCCAAATCGCTACACTTGAAGTTGTATGGGGATTCATCCGAAACAATTCGAATCGAGACTCGCGTCGCGATTTGCGCTAACTCCGCCAACCCCGCTAACTCCGCCAACCCTGCTGCCTTCTGAAAGGAGAAATTAAATAAAGAATTTTTTCCTGCCTCAATTTCAGTGCAATTTGCACTTAACTCGTTTATAATCAACAACTCTTCTCCAAAATCGTGATCAAATTTAGTGAAATTTCGTCGATTTTGTGCGCCAAACTGGCCCCTTTTCGGCTCCGGACGGCGTTTTTTGGGACGCGCGCGACCGCAAGGATTGCGCGCCGGCGTTGACGGGCGATGCGGCGTCACGCAGGGGCTGAAGCGGTGCTCACGCCCCGCGCACCTGTCCACGCACGTGGCTCTTGACCGCATACATGCGCGCGTCGGCTGTGCCGATGATCTCGTGCACTGCCGTGCCGTCGTCGGGCGAGGAGGACAGGCCCACGCTGGCGCTTACTTTCAGCTTGAGCCCATTCTTCATCCGGAACTGCGTCTCCATAAGCGCGCCATTCATAATCTTCGCCAGCTCCAACGCGGCCCCGGCCCCAGTCTCCAACATCAGGATCACGAACTCGTCGCCGCCGTAACGGAAACAGCGGTCCTGGTTACGGCTCAGCTCCTGGAGCCGGCGTCCAACATGAGCCAGCAACTCGCTCCCGATCAGATGCCCATGGACATCGTTGACCAGCTTGAAGCGGTCCAGGTCGAGAAACGCCAGGCTTAACGGCAGCTTAAGCTTTTTGCACCGTTTCAGCTCGCGGTCCAGGACTTCGTACAGGTGGCGCACATTATAGAGTCCGGTAGTGTCATCGGTGATGGTCAATTGCTGAATGCGGGCCACGTCGCGCGCGTTTTCGATTGCGATGGCTGCGTGGTCAGCCAGGATGTGCAGGAATGCGATGCTGTAATCGGACATTTCGGCGCGCGGATTGAAGATCTCGATCACGCCTTGCGTGCCCTTGCGTCCACGCAATGGCATGGCAATCGCGGAACTCACGGCGTGTACCCCGGGGACGCCGGATTGCTTCATGCGCGGATCGTCGCTGGCCTCAGGTACGATCAGCGTCTCCCCGTGTTGCACGACCCAGCCCGCAACACCCTCTCCTACTTTCACCCGAAGGCCGCGCAGGGCCTCCGACTCCTGGCCTGCGGCAATCGCATAGTAGAGTTCCTGGCTCGCCTCGTCCAGCATCAGCAGCGCCCACAGTTCCGCCTCCACCATCCGTTCCATCTGTTCCAGGATGGTGCGCAAAATTGTGTCCAGGTCGAAGCTCGAAGTGAGCGATCGCGCGAGTTGATGAAACACAAGCAGATCGGCGAGCGGGATGCGCCCTTCCGTCTCATTTGGCATGTTCAGGCCCTATTAGAGGAGTCTTATCCCCATTCTGTCACACAAACTTGCTCACACCTGCTGCAGGCCATTTGTCCCGCGCCGGCCGCAGGTTCATCTGCAACCACAAAAGGTGTGGTTCTCTTGCTCAACCGCCGATATGAACCATCGAACGCGACGGTTTCAGGAATCCCGGCTCGCCGATGTGATGCCGGGCTTCTTTCCCTTGTACCGTACGAACAATGTAAGCGCGCAGTTCCTCAGCGCTGGCCCCCGCGCGCAATCGCCCGTAGAGATCGTGCTCCACTTGCGAGAACAAACAGGTGCGAATCTTCCCGTCGGAGGTGAGCCGCACCCGGCTGCAGGCGCCGCAAAAAGCCAGGCTCACCGGCGCGATAATGCCGATCTCGCCCACGCCATCGGCAAATGTGTAACGGCGTGCCGTTTCGCTGGCATCGCGGGCAGGCAGCTCCACCAGCGGCAGGGCCCGGCCCATCCGCTCGACAATCTCGCGCAGCGGCACCACGATCTCTGGCGACCAAAGCCGGCCCTCCTCGAGCGGCATAAACTCGATGAACCGCACGACGACCTTTTCTTCGCGCGCGAACCGCGCAAATCCTTCGATCTGGTCATCGTTGAATCCGCGCAACAGCACGCAGTTGATCTTAAGCGGCGTCAATCCGGCAGTGCGGGCAGCGCGAATGCTCGCGAGAACGGCGGAAAAACTTCCCTCGACCCGTGTGATGCGCTCGAAGGTGGCCGCATCCACGGCGTCCATGCTCACCGTCACCCGGTTCAGCCCCGCCGCTTTCAGGGGGGCGGCAAGCGATTCCAGCAGATGCCCGTTGGTGGTGAGCGCCAGGTCCAACGGTTCGCCTGAAGGCGTGCGCAGCCGCGCCAACTCCCGCACCAATTCCACCACCCCGCGCCGCAGCAGGGGCTCTCCTCCCGTAATCCGCACTTTCCTGATTCCCAGGCCCACAAAAAGCCCGATCAGGCGCAAGTATTCGTCAATGCCCAGCTCTGGATACTGGGCGCCCACCTCGCCGGTGCGGCAATACACGCATTTGTAGTTACAGCGGTCGGTGATGGAGACACGCAGATCGTGAATTACGCGCCCGTAGCTATCTGTGAGCGCCGGCAACGGCGTCAACGCAGGGAATGCGGAAAGGGAAGGGGCAGCCATCGGCAACTTCCAGCCTATACCCTTTTCGCCGTGGCATGAAGGGTCTCGGCCGAACCACCGCGCCGGCGCACGAAGCGATGGAAGCGATAGCATAAAGGAGCAAGTGTGCCGGTATCTTGTTCGCGGCACCTTGTTCACAAAGAGGAAATCGGAAACATGCCCGCAACGGGAGCCAGACCCGTGGGCGCGGCGGACGAAGCCGGCGCGGCGTTGGCCGTGCGGCAAATGTTCGACTCCATCGCGCCCCGCTATGATTTGCTGAATCATCTCCTCTCGGTCAACGTCGACCGGCTGTGGTGGCGAAAAGCTGCGCGAAGGTTCCAGCAAGTTCTGGCCCGCCGCGATGCGGCGATCCTCGATATTTGTTGCGGCACGGGCGATTTGACCCTGGCGCTGCTCAAGCTGCGTCCGCGCGGCGCACGGCCGGTTCTCGCCGCCGATTTTGCGCCCGCCATGCTGCGCCGTGGGGCGCAGAAGTTTGGCCCGCCGGAGTTTCGCAAACCGGGGAAACGCGCGCCCGTGCCTGAAGCGCCTTACGCCGTTCCGCTGGAGGCGGATGCGCTGCATCTGCCGCTCCGCTCTGAATCGCTCGATCTGATCGTCACAGCCTTCGGCTTCAGGAATCTGGCCAACTATGAAGCGGGTCTCAGGGAGTTCCATCGCGCATTGAAGCCGGGAGGGCAGTTGGGGATCCTGGAGTTCAGCGAACCGGGGGGACTTGCCGGAAAGGCCTATGCACTCTACTTCCGGCGCGTACTGCCCGCCATCGGGCGCATGATCTGCGGCCAGAATGGCCCCTATCATTACCTGCCAAGTTCCGTCGGCAGTTTTCCTCAGCCCGGCGAGATGCTCGCCATGATGCGGTCGGCCGGCTTTCAGGAGTGCGCATGGCAGCCGTATACGTTCGGAATCGCCGGGTTGTACAGCGCAGCGCGGCCCCCTGTACTCTAAGAGCGCAATGACCTCCGCCGTCCCTAATTCGCGGGCGACCGAGTCGGCTGCGGCGAGTCTCTCCGCGATCTCGGCTGAAAAGCAGCGAGTGGCGCGGCGCTCGATGGCGGCCGCGGCGGCGATGACCCTCCTCAAGCTCGCGGCTGGTCTGCTCTCCGGGTCGCTGGGCGTGCTTTCCGATGCTGCCCATTCGGGACTCGACCTTGCCGGCGCGGCGCTGACCTACTTTTCCGTTCATGTAAGCGACAAGCCGGCAGACGAGGATCATACCTACGGCCACGGCAAGATTGAGAATCTCTCCGCTTTCAGTGAAGCGGGGCTGATGGCCGTCTCCTGCGCCTGGATCATCTGGGAGGCGGTCGAGCGAATCTTCTACCGCGCAGTGGAGCTGCATCACGCGCTGTGGCCGGTGCTTGTGCTGGTGACGTCGATCGGTGTGGATCTTTGGCGCTCGCGTCAACTGCGCGCGGTGGCTACGCGCACCGGATCACCGGCTCTGGCCACCGATGCGTTCCACTTTGCTTCGGACATCTGGGCAACGCTGGCGGTGCTGGCCGGGCTGGGCGCCACCTGGGTGGGAGCGCGATTCGGGGTTGGTGCGCTGCACTATGCGGACCCGCTTGCAGCCCTGGTGGTCGCACTGATGATTCTGCGCATGACGGTCCGGCTGGGCCACGAGGCGGTAGGCGCGCTAATGGACGAGATTCCCGCCGAAACCCGCCGCCGCTTGGTGCGCGAAGTGGAGCGCGTGGACGGAGTGCTGGCAGTGGAGCGAGCGCGCGTGCGCCGGGCAGGAGCCGGCTACTTCGCCGACCTCACGCTGGCCCTGCCGCGGCGGTTCACCTTTGAGCACACCGGCGAGTTGGTAGAAGCCGCCACGGCCGCAGTGCAGCGAGCCCTGCCCAAAGCCGATGTGGTCATCCACACCGTTCCCCGTGAAACGAGGGCGGAAAGCATCTTCGACCGCGTGCGGGCGGTGGCCGCGCGCAATAACGTGTCGGTACATGAGCTCAGCGTTCGGTCGCATCATGGGCGCTTGCAGGTCGAGCTTCACGTGGAACTCGAGGAAAGCCGTTCGCTGCGGGAAGCGCACAGCTTTGTCTGCGCCCTCGAAGCGCAGATTCTGCGCAACGTCCCAGAAATCGATTCGGTGCTCACGCACATCGAAAGCGAGCCGGCCACCATCGAGCAGCCGGAGGAGGTGGCCGTCGAAGACCGCAAGATCGAACAGGTGTTGCGCTCCGTGGCCGCAGGATTTCCCGAGATCGTGGATGTGCACGCCGTCGCCGTGGGCCGCACGCGAGACCATATCTCTCTCACCTGTCACTGCACGTTGCCCGACGAGCTTCCCATGCGCCGCGTCCACGAGGTGATCACCGAGCTCGAGGACCGTTTCAAGTTGGAGTGCCCTGAAGTGTATCGCGTGACCATCCATCCCGAGCCGGCGACGGATAATACGCGGTAGAGTGCAGGATGGAACTGTTCAGGGGTGAACCGAATTCATGAACACTCGTGCCATCGCCGGTTTCTTCCGCGTGGCCTCGCTGCTCCTGCTGCTCGTGGCCGTCGCGCTGCTGGCCGCCATCACCACCATGCACTTTGCCATTCACGGCGCCGAGGTGCAGGTGCCGGCGCTCAAAGGGATGACGGTGGCCGACGCGCGCAGCGTTACTTCGGGCTTGGGGCTGAACCTCGACGTGGACAACCGCTACTACTCCGGCGATGTGGCCGCGGGGCACATTCTTTCGCAGTCGCCCGCGGCGGGAACGGTGGTGCGCCGCGAGTGGCGCGTGCGCGTGGCCGAGAGTCTTGGGCCGCAGAAAGCGGATGTTCCCGACACGGTGGGCGCCGACGAGCGCCTGGCCTCGCTCGAGTTGCGCCGCGCCGGCCTGGAGGTGGGTGAAATCGCGCACCTGCCATACGCCGCAGCCGCCGAGGGGACCGTGTTGGCCCAGGATCCGCCCGCGCACGCCCAGGGCATCGAGCAGCCCAGCGTCAACCTGCTTGTCGCAGCGCCGGACGACGAGACGCCCGACGGTTATGTGATGCCCGACCTCACCGGCTTGCCAATCATCAGCGCACAAACTGCGCTGGCCAAGGTGGGCATCAGAGCCGCGCCGCCTGCCTATGTGAATATTCCGGTCGCTCCGGTGGGTAGCGGCAATGCGTTGCCCAAGCTCCCGGTCATGCCCGGCGCAGTGCTGGCGCAGTCGCCCGGCGCGGGCTCGCGCGTGGATCAGGACACACGGGTCAAGCTGACCGTAGCTCGGTAAGGAACGACGGAGGTCAAGTTCTATGGCGCAGAGCGAGGATTTGGAAAAGATCGCAGTCGAGGAACGCGAACTGCAGTTGCCGCGCTTGGATGCGCAGGTGGCGTGGGACCTGGGGTCGCGGATACGAAGCATGGCGCTGGAGCGCGGCCTCACGCTGGTGATCGACGTGCGGCGCTTCGGGCAGCCATTGTTTTATGCCGCGCTCGACGGCACGACGCCGGACAACGCGGAATGGGTACGCCGCAAGAGCAACGTGGTAGCCCGCTTCCATCGCAGTTCCTATGCCGTTGGGATGACGTTGAAGATGAAAGGCACGACGCTGCCCGAACGCTACGGCTTGCCGGCGGCGGATTATGCTGCCGATGGCGGATCGTTTCCGCTGGCGGTGAAGGGAGCAGGCGTGATTGGCAGCGTCACCGTTTCCGGGCTGCCGCAACGCGGCGATCATAACCTCGCCGTGGAAGCCCTGTGCGCGATGCTCGGGCTTGACTTCGCGGAATTGCGCCTGGAACCGGAATCAGCATAAAAGCGCATCGGTAATTTACCCTCGACTTTCCTAAACAGCCTTCTCGATCAACGCAACAAAGAATCCATCGGTGGGGACAACGCCCGGCAGTAAGCGCAGCGCTCCTTCGCGCGTAAGGCACTTCTGCAACTGCTCCGCTCCGGATGGAGCCAAAATGCCGTCGCGCGACAGCAGTTCAATGCTGTGCGCAAGCGAAACCTGCCGGCAGTCACGATTCCCCGCAAGCACGGTGGCGACGACCTGCTCGTTTTCTTCCGGTTCCAGAGAACAGGTCGAATACACAACGCGGCCGCCGAGGCGGACGTAGCGCAAGGCGGCGGAAAGAATCGCGCGCTGCCGCTCGGCCTGACGCGCCAGGTCCTCCGGCCGCAGGCGATGGCGGATCTCCGGATTGCGTCCCAGCGTGCCGGTGCCGCTGCACGGCGCGTCAACCAACGCGAGATCGTAGCCGGATTCTCTTTCAAGCAGGGTCGCGTCGGCCAGCAGGCACTCCACGCGGCCGGCGTGCGCGGCAAGGCGCTTGCGCAATTCGGCAAACCGCCGCGGGTTGGCCTCGCAGGCCGCGATGCGCGCCTCGGGATGGCGCTCGGCGAGAATGAGCGTCTTTCCGCCCGGCGCCGCGCAGGCATCGAGGATTCTAAGCGCTTTTTGGTTTGGACCTTCGACGGCGCTCGCAGCCAACTCGCCGATCAGTTGCGATCCCTCGTCCTGAATGCGGACGCGGCCTTCGCGAAAAGCCGTCGTGGTTGCGGCATTGCCGGAAACCACAGTGCGGGCGGCGGCGAGCAGAGCGCCCGGTTCGAGCCGGACGCCGGCCTGCTCGAGCTCGGCCGCAACCGCAGGGCCCTCGATGCGCACGGTCAACGGCGGTTGCACCTGGCCGTGAAGGCAGATTGCGCGCGCAGCTTCCAGATCGTAGAAATCAGACCAGCGTTCGACCATCCATGCGGGGTGGGCCAGGGCCAACGCCAACTGGGCAGGGGTTTCGCTCGGGAAGGGAAACGGCGAAGCCTCGTCTAGCCTTCGAAGCACGGCGTTCACCATCCCTGAGGCAAAGCGGTGGCCGGACTGCCTCGCCAGCTCCACGCTCTCGCCGATGGCCGCGTGGGCGGGAATGCGATCCAGAAAGAGAAGTTGAAATGCGCCCAGGCGAAGCGCAGTAAGGACCTCCGGATCGAGTTTGGCGCCCGGTTTCTTGAGGAAGTTCTTCAGTTGCGCGTCCAGCCGGACCTGCCAGCGCAGCACACCGAGCACCAGCATGGTGGCCAGGTTGCGGTCGGCAGGCGAGAGCGCGTCAACAGCCCGCGCGCGCAGCAAGTCATCGCAGTGAGCTCGTCCACGCTCGACGGCCAGCAGTATTCCGAAAGCGGCTTTGCGTGCAGGAGAGATCGCGGACACAGCGCTCAACCCAGGCGCGCGTCCGCCGTGAGCGGATTCCCGCGCAGAAACTCGGCGGCTCCCAGGCGTTTCTTCCCCTCGAGCTGCACTTCCAGGAATTCCAGCCAAGTATTCGCGGCGCATGCGGCCAGCAAGCGATGATTCTCTACGAGGATCCAGCCTGGCTCGGCGAAGCCCAACGCCTCGGCATAGCTCCCTCGGGCAATCGCCATGCTGTGCACAATCAATTTCTTCCCATTGAGGAATGTAAACGCGCCTGGCCATGGCTGAAATCCGCGCCAACGATTGTAGATCTCGTGCGCGGTGCGAGAGGCAAAGTCGATCCGGCCGTCTTGGCGGTCGAGCAATGGCGCGAAGGTCGCAGTCTCATGACTCTGGGGTTGGGGGTGAATTGAGCCGTTGGCTAAACCGGCGAGGGTCTCCACAACCAGCGGCGCACCGGCTTGCGCCAGCACCGGAAAAAGATCCGCGGCGGTTTGCTCGGGACCGATCTCCATAGTCTGCTGCAACAAGATAGGTCCAGTATCGAGGCCTTCTTCCAGAAGCATAGTGGTATTTCCGGTATAGGCGTCGCCCATGGCAATCGCCCATTGGATCGGCGCGGCGCCGCGGTGCTTGGGCAGCAACGAAGCGTGCAGATTGATGCAACCCAGCCGGGGAAGCGCCAGCATCCAGGGCGGAATGATGCGGCCATAAGCCACGACCACGATGGCGTCGGGCGCGATGGACTCAAGCAGCGAGCGGAACTCCGTGTTGTTGCGGATTCTCTCGGGCTGCGTGACGGCGAGCGCGGCGGCCAGGGCGGCCTGCTTGACCGGCGGAGCGGTAAGCCGACGATCGCGGCCTACGGGCCGGTCAGGTTGCGAAACCACGAGCGCCACTTCGTGTTTTGCGGCGAGCAGCGCCTCCAGCGTGGGGACGGCGAACTGCGGAGTTCCGCAAAATACGAGCTTGAGGCCGTTCCCAGCGTTCGTCATGGCAGCCTTACCACGTACCCTCACTCTGCATTTTGCGAATCTTGCGCAGATTCAGGCTGCGTTTGAGCGCGCTCATGCGGAAGATAAACACGATGCCGTCGACGTGGTCGATCTCATGCTGGAAGGCGCGCGCGAACAGCTCTTCACCGGCCATCTCGAACCACTTGCCGTGCTCGTCCTGGGCGCGGATGCGGACCTTGGCCGCGCGCACCACCTTTTCGCGAATTTCGGGAAAGCTAAGGCAACCTTCCTCCTCGTACTGTTTGCCCTCGCTGAAGGTGATCTCCGGGTTGATGAGGACATGTTTCTGCGCGGGATCCTTGCCGAGGCTCAGGTCGACCACCGCAAGGCGCTTCGATACGCCCACCTGCGGCGCGGCCAAGCCGATGCCCTGCGAGGCATAAGTAGTTTCGAACATATCGGCCACGAACTTGCGCAACTCGGAATTAAACTCGGTGACCGGTTCGCCGGGCTTCTCCAACACGGGGTCGGGATACTTCACAATCTTCAGAATCATTGCCGCCGCTAATAGCTCCGTATCTGTTCGATGTATCCCAAGAAGTTTCGCTTCAACTCCGGCAATGAGTCGCCGCCGAATTTCTCGCGGGCCAGATTGGCCAGGACCAGCGCGACCATGGCCTCGGCGGCCACGCCCGCCGCCGGAACCACGCAAATGTCGCTCCGCTCGTAACTTGCGCTGGTAGGCTCGCGGGTATCGAAGCGCACCGATTCGAGCGGCTGGCGCAGGGTGGAGATCGGCTTCAGGTATCCGCGGACCACGATGTCCTCGCCGTTGGAGACGCCGCCCTCGACGCCGCCCGCATTGTTGTGCGGGCGCGTGAATCGAGTCGGCCGGCCAGGCGGGTTCTCGGCCGCATAGTGAATGGGATCGTGGACGCGGGACCCGAACGATGCGGCGGCAGCCACGCCGCGGCCGATCTCGACCGCCTTGACGGCCTGCAGGCTCATGACCGCCCAGGCAAGCTGTCCGTCGAGCCGCTCATCCCAGTTTGCATAGGAGCCGAGCCCGGCGGGAACGCCGTGCGCCACCACTTCAAAAACTCCGTTCACGGTATCGCCCGCGCGCGCCGCCGCATCCACTTCCTCTTTCATGCGCGCTTCGGTGGGCGGATCGACGCAAGCCAGGACCACTTCTTCTTTTCCGGCGAGGGCGGCAATCTCCTTCCACGTCGCATCGCGATCAAGCTCCACCCGGCCCACACGAATCACGTGGCTCGCAATCTCGATGTCCAACTCGCGGAGCAGTAACTTTGCGAAGGCGCCGGCAGCTACACGCGCGGCAGACTCGCGCGCCGACGCGCGCTCCAGCACATAGCGCGCGTCAGGAAAGTTGTATTTCAGCGCGCCGGCCAGGTCGGCATGGCCGGGCCGCGGTGAGACGACCGCCCGGTGCTTGGCGGGATCGCCAGCCTCGACAGGCAATTTCTCCTGCCAATTTTTCCAATCCCGATTCTCCAATTGAATCGCGATTGGCGAACCGATGGTTTTGCCGTGGCGCACTCCGGAAAGCACGTGTGCCCGGTCGGTTTCGATCTTCATGCGGCCGCCGCGGCCATAGCCCTGCTGCCGCCGCCAAAGCTCGCGGTTCACAAAGTCGAGATCGGCGGGCACGCCGGCAGGGATCCCGGAGACGAGTGCAACCAACGCCTCACCATGGGATTCACCAGCTGTCGAGAATCGGATCATACAGATTCGATTGTAAATGCGGAAAGGGCAGTGGGAGCGGGCGGTTCAAGTTTCTAATTTTTCGAAATCTTCCGGTCCGTTGCGCCCCTGACTCGACTTACGCCCTGCACGGCGATGCGGTACACGCGACTCCAGCAAAGTCGTTTCCCCGATGCGGTGCTTAGCATAACGCAGGACGAGACCACGACGCCCAACCGGGTCGTATTGGACAGGTCCCTCCAGATCTGCTTTTACTCCGCGCCTCTTCGATGCGCTATCCTGTCCTCGGAAGCGGCGCGGAATTCCCAGCCCGCACACCGGCACCCCATGGCGTTCATCGCGATAGACCGTACCGCCAAACAAATCGTGCTCACCGTACAGGAATACTCCCTGTTTGCGGGGCGAGCCTTTCTCAATCTTTTCCGCCCTCCCATCTACTGGACCGACTTCCTCATTCAATCCGACATCATTGGCTTCGGTTCGCTGCCCATCGTGATTCTCTCCGGCTTCTTTACCGGGGGCGTGCTCGCGTTGCAGTCCTCGGCTACCCTTTCAGCCTTTGGCGCCGCCGCCGTCACGGGCCAATTCGTAAGCCTCACCATGGTTCGTGAGCTCGGCGCGGTGCTCACCGGCATCATGGTTTCCGGTCGCAATGCATCCTCGATAGCCAGCGAACTCGGCTCCATGGTCGTCACCGAGCAAATCGACGCCATGCGCGCATTGGGCGTCGATCCCATGCGCAAGCTCGTCACCCCGCGTATCTTCGCCAGCATCACCATGCTTCTCTTCCTCACCATTGTGGCCGACGCGTTCGGAATTGCCGGCGGCGCCGCTGTCACCGTCTTCCTCAATCATCAGAATGGCACGCAGTACTTTCACATGGCCTACGAACATCTTCACTATCCCGATATAATTCAGGGCCTGGTGAAACCCCTCTTCTTCGGCTACCTCCTCGGCTCCATCGGCTGCTTTTATGGCATGAGAACCACCGGGGGCACCGAGGGGGTTGGCCGCGCCACGATTTCGGCCGTGGTCAACTCTTCCGTCCTGATCATCGCTGTCGATTTCATCATCACCCACATCCTGCTCACCATCTTCCCCACATGAGCCACGCTTCAGCACCCGCCCCGCAATCACCGGCTCCCGGACAGAACGGCAGCCCTGTCGTCGTTCTGCGCGGCGTTTCCATAGCCTTCGACGGCCCGCCCGTGCTTAAGGACATCGGCTTTACCGTAGCTCCCGCGGAGACGCGCGTTCTGCTCGGTCCCGCCGGCGTGGGCAAAAGCGTGCTGCTCAAACTCATCCTCGGGCTGCTTCGCCCGCAGAATGGCAGTGTCCTGCTCTTCGGCGAAGATATCTCCCGCATGTCCGAGGAAAAGCTCTTTCCCTTGCGCTCTCGAGCAGGAATGGTCTTCCAGGAGGGAGCGCTTTTCGATTCTCTTACCGTGCGCGACAATGTCGCCTATCAGTTGATTCAAGAGCACGTGCCCGACGAAGAGACCGACAGCCGGGTCCGCGAGGCGCTCAGCTTTGTCGGTTTGGAAGAAACCTTCGGCCTTTATCCCCCCAGCCTTTCGGGCGGCATGAAGCGGCGCGTGGCCATCGCGCGCGCCCTCATCCATCACCCGGAGCTGATCCTCTACGACTCGCCTACGGGCGGCCTCGATCCCGTCACCTCCACCACCATCATCGAACTCATCGTCAAGCAACGAGAACGTCCATGCGGCCCCGGCCCTCTTGGTTACCCACCGCCTTCAGGACGCCTTCACCCTTTGCAACCATCGCTTCGATGCGGAACAGAATCGCATGGTCCCGCTCCCCGCAGGACAGACCAATCCCAATACCACCTTTCTCATGCTCGACGAGGGCCGTCTGATCTTCGATGGTTCGCTTGACGAACTCCTCCACAGCCAGACAGGCTTTGTTCGCGAGTTCCTGGAATAGAGACGGAAAAGGAGCCGTTGGTTCGTCCGCGGCTCATAGGCCTGCAACGGAACAGTCCTGCGTCAACTGCGCCGTGGAACCGTCTGCTCGCGAGCTGCACCTGAAAACTGCGCATCATTCCCTGTTTCTCGCTGCAATCTGATCTGTGACCGCGACTCCCCGGCCCCGCTGGAAATGAACACGCCACCACCGATCCCGCCGATATCGGTTCCACGATAGCCGCGGTCCGCGCTGCCAAGCGCATCGAACTCGTCGGCAGGCGCTCCATCGCCTTCGACGAAGCGGCGGCAAATCGCGCAGCGCATCGAGCAGCTCGCAGCGAATTAACGCTCGCGCGTTCGTCGAATTCGATTCCATCGCGCTCCACTTTCCATCTGCGCTTCAAATTTCAACTCGAATTCTGCTCCGATGATCGGTTCACCTCCGGAACGATGTTGATCTTTTTTTACTCTCACGTCGTTTTTTTCTTGACATCGATGTTTCATGAATCTATACATTTTTCATCTGCAATTTTTAAATTGCAGAATCGATGCAACCCATCGAAAAGGGAGAATAGGCAAATGGCAACCAAGAAAGCAGCCAAGAAGGCACCCGCCAAGAAGGCGGCCAAGAAGGCCGTGAAGAAGGCCGCGAAGAAAAAGTAGCGGATCGAACAACCCAAAAGGCAACACTTTAGGGGGACGCTCAAAGGCGTTCCCCTTAGTGTTTATGCGCACAAAACTACGCGCCTCCGCAAAACGCCGTACACTGCTGGAGAAGAAAGAGCCCGACGAAGACCATGACCCGCCGCCGCTGGATCGCCGAACATTGGGACGAGGCAACCGCTACGATTGCTGGCGCGCAGGCCGAACACCTGGCGCGCGTCCTCCGCGCCCGGCCGGGCATGGAGGCGGATGTGGTGGCCGGCGGCCGCGTCTTTCATGCTCAGGTTGCCGCGGTTACTCTGGACGGAGAAAAGAGCGAAGTTCGCTTCAACCTCGCCGCCGAGCTTCAGGCCGATCCCGCGCTGCCCGTTACTTTGGTGATGGCCATCTACAAGTTCGACCGCATGGAGTGGGCAATCGAGAAGGCCACCGAGCTCGGCGTCGCCGCAGTAGCGCCGGTGGTCGCGCGCCGGACCGAAAAGCATCTGGCTCAAGGGGCGGGAAAGCGCGTCGAACGCTGGCGCCGCATCGCGCACGAAGCGGCGCAGCAGGCGCGCCGCTCCGGCGTGCCGACGATCTACGGCCCTGTAGCTCTGGCCACGCATGTGCGGGCCGCTTCCGCAGCCACGCGCATCGTGCTCGCCGAGCAGGAGCGGACGGCCACACTGCGTCGCGCGGTCGAGGAAACCATCGGCGCAGCCAATGAGGAGATGCCCACGCTCGAAATCGCTATCGGTCCCGAAGGCGGATGGGCTCCTGCGGAAGAAGCTCTCTTCGATGCCAACGGCTGGCGCGTCGCGTCGCTCGGTCCGCGCATCTTGCGCGCGGAAACCGCCGCCATCGCCGCGCTGGCCGTGGTGGCTTCGTTGCTCGAGTGATTCTGACGCCATGCGCGGTGAGCCGGCCGCAGAGTGCTTGCCAGCACGCTACTCTTGTGGAAAAAGCAGGACAAATTCCATGCGTACGGGTCTTTGCCGGTGCACAGACGACTCCGCGTCTTGCGATGGAAAAGAAGAAAGCGCCACAGTAACCCGGCTGTTCGCTTGCGGCTACAGATGCGCGTAGCCCAGCAGTAGCCCCGCAAGCGCCGCTCCGGCAAGATCGCCATCAATGGGAATCGGCGCATAGCGCCAGTTCGATCCGCCCTTGCCCAGCAGCACGAAGATCAGCGTGCCCATAAACTCCCCAAACCAGATCGAGTGCATCCAACCTTCCATGCCGGGGTTTATGCGGCTGCCGCACCCACGCTAGAGACGCAGAGCCCAACCGGTGCTTCCAATCGAGAGACCAGAGCATTCTCCACCGCTGTACCTGCCTTCGCCAAGAGCAACGGCGGCAAGTGAGAGGCAAGGCAAACTAGAATGGCGGCAAGCGGCCTTTGTGCGGAGCGGCTGAACCATGACGCGCGGAATTTTTGTCGGCCTCTCAACCATCGACATCGTCTACGGCGTTGACGAGTTTCCTGCGGCGAACGCAAAAATCGCGGCGCGGAGCCAGAACCTGTTCGTAGGCGGGCCGGCCACCAATGCGGCGGTCGCATTCGCTCACCTTGGCGGCCAAGCGGCGCTGGTAACGGCAGTAGGCCGAAATGCTCTGGCCATCGGCATCCGCGAAGAGCTGCAGAAATTTGCGATTCAGCTCGCTGATTTGCATCCGGATTTCGAGGGCATTCCCGTCCTCTCGTCGGTTACCGTCGACAGGAACAGCAACCGCAGCGTCGTTTCGGCCAACGCCATGCGCGTCCCAACGCCTCCGGCGGAGGTTGACCGGAGCCTGTGCGAGCAGGCGCGCATCGTTCTGGTCGACGGTCACTACATGCAGGCCTGCCAGGCGTGGGCCAAGGCGGCGCGCGCCCAGGGAACCCCGGTCGTTCTCGATGGTGGAAGCTGGAAGGAAGGAACGGAAGAACTTCTTAAGAGCGTACACATTGCCATCTGTTCGGCCGATTTTCTGCCTCCGGGCTGCGCGTCCAGAAGCGAAGTCATCGAGTTCCTGAAGAACCGCGGAGTGGCGAACGTCGCGATCACAAGCGGAGCCGAGCCGATCCAGTTTGCGTCAGGCCAATCTTCCGGAACTATCCGCGTCCCGCAGGTCGAGGCGGCCGACACCATGGGTGCTGGCGACATCTTTCATGGGACGTATTGTTATTTTGCGTCCACAGGGCGCGGATTTATCGAATCTTTGGCGGAGGCAGCAAAGGTTGCGTCTGAATCTTGCCGGTACGCGGGAACGCGGGAGTGGATGAAACATTTTCCGGTCTCCGGCGCGTGAGGGAACATCGCCGCGGCTTGTCTTCAGTTTGTGGAGATCTGCTCGATGGAACAGATCAGAACCACGTTTTCTTTTTGTAGTCGAGATAGGCAGTCCCGAATTTTTCCGTCAGCACCCGTTCCTCCGTGCGGCTGCGATGCATCTGGAGGGGAATGAGGACGGCAAGAAAGAGGAGTAGCCATGGTTGTGCGGCCCAGATGATCATGCCCAGGATCATCAGAGCGCCAAAAAAGTATATGGGGTTGCGGATGCGGGAATAGAGGCCGGTGGTGACCAGCTTGACAGCTTTGGCGCGCACGCTGAAGGCGCGTCCCAGTTGCATTCGCGCCATCGCCAGCAGCAAGAAAGACGGAAGCGCAATCGCGATGCCTGCAATGCGCGGAACGGTCCAGGGAAGCCTGGAGATATGCACGGCAAGCAGCACGAGGCAGACAGTGACCAGAACAAGCGTGACGATATTGAGCTTCAAGGTTGGTCTCCCGGTCCTGGGGTCCAACACTATCTTACGGCAATCATGGCTCCAAACCGCACAAGGGCGTCGCGAGGTTTTAGCATCGTAGCAGCGATCGTGGGCGCGGAAAGGATTGCTTTGATCGCGCGGCAGCGCGGGGATTTTCCGGAGGGGTTGGAAGATGAAGAGGGCTGGCAATCTGATTCTTGGAGGGTTGATGATGGCCGCGACGGCTGCCGCGCAAACGCCCCAAGTCCCGCATTGGGGCATCGTGGTGCATGGCGGAGCCGGCGACGTCGAACGCGCTACGCTGGGTCCGGCTGGCGATAAGGCTTATCGCGACTCACTCGCCAGAGCCGTGCAGGCGGGCGCCGCAGTGCTCGATCGCGGAGGCTCGTCGCTTGACGCCGTAGAAGCCGCCATCCGAGTTTTTGAAGACGACCCGCTCTTCAACGCCGGCCGCGGCGCGGTCTTCGCCGCCGACGGCACCAACGAGATGGACGCGGCGATCATGGAGGGTGCAACCCTTCGCGCAGGCGCCGTGGCCGACGTTACGCGCACGCGCCATCCCATCAGCCTGGCGCGAACGGTGATGGAGAAGACGCCCTACGTTTTCCTCGTCGGTCCCGGCGCCGACGCATTCTCTGTGCAAGCCGGATTGGAACAGGAGCCCCCTGGCTACTTCTTCACGGAGAGCCGCTGGCAGTCGCTGGTCAAGCAGTTGCAAAAGGAGGGCAAGCCCATTCCACCCCGTCCGGTAGGCGCGCCGCCGCCGGGCGCAGCCGTGCCGATGGCCCAGTTGCAGGAAGCGGCCGGCACGCATCGGTACGGTACCGTTGGCGTGGTGGCGCTCGACCGGCAGGGCAACATCGCAGCCGGCACTTCGACCGGCGGCTTGCAGGGCAAGATGCCGGGTCGCGTGGGCGACTCGCCCCTGATCGGCGCCGGCACCTACGCCTCCAACCAATCCTGCGCCGTCTCAGGCACAGGCGTCGGTGAGTACTTCATCCGCCACACCGTCGCCCGCGAGGTTTGCGCCCTGGTCCAGTACAAGGGCCTCGCTTTGCAGCAAGCCGCCGACGAAGTCATCCACAAGCAACTTACCCCCATCCACGGCGATGGCGGCGTCATTGCTGTCACGCCCGACGGCCAGCTTGCCTGGAGTTTCAACACACCCGGCATGTTCCGCGCCCGGCAGGTGGAGGGCGGGAAGGTCGAAGTGCGCATCTACAACGATGAGCCTTGATCGGGGCCGGCGCCCGTTCGCACATTGTATGTTCACGACGACGCGAATCTCGCGTAGACTCTGGTCATGGCGCTCGAATTCACCACCTCGTATGTTCAAGACGCGCTGTCGCTCTTCCGCTACTACAAGCGGCTGGCCGAGCGTGCCATGGAGCAGGTCACCGACGAGCAACTCTTTGCCGTCCTCGACTCGGAGGCCAATTCCATCGCCATCGTGGTGAAGCACATGGTCGGCAATATGCGCTCCCGCTGGACCGATTTCCTGACCACTGACGGCGAGAAGCCCAACCGCGACCGCGACAGCGAATTCATCGATCCTGCAGCCACGCGCAGCGATGTGTTCGCCGCATGGGAGGACGGTTGGAACCGGCTCTTCACGGCACTCGAGCCGCTTACCGACGCCGACCTTGGGCGCACCGTGACCATCCGCGGCGCAGCGCACTCCGTGATGCAGGCCATCAATCGGCAATTGGCGCACTACCCGCATCATGTGGGGCAGATTGTTCTGCTGGCGAAGCACTTCGCGTGCGACCGCTGGCAGTCGCTCAGCGTGCCGCGTAGCCAGTCGGCCGAGTTCAACCGCAAGGTGGCTGCCGGAGAATCGAGCCGGCGCTGACAGCGCGTGATATTCCACACTACTGTATCCCCGCGCGCCCCTGTAGAATGTTGCGCATGGAGACCATTCAATACAACCTGCCGCAAAGCCACATTCCGCAAGCCTGGTACAACATCCTGCCCGACCTGCCCAAACCCCTGGCGCCGCCTTTGCATCCAGGCACGCTGCAGCCCCTCGGTCCTGCCGATTTGGCCCCGCTGTTTCCCATGGCCCTGATCCTTCAGGAGGTCAGTACCGAGCGCGAGATCGAGATTCCCGGAGAGGTGCGCCAGATTTACGCGCAATGGCGCCCCTCTCCGCTGATCCGCGCGCGGCGCCTGGAGAAGGCGCTCGATACGCCTGCGCGGATCTATTACAAATACGAAGGCGTCAGTCCGGCCGGCTCGCACAAGCTCAATACCGCCGTTGCGCAGGCGTATTACAACAAGCAGGAAGGCGTAAAACACCTTTCCACTGAGACCGGCGCCGGCCAGTGGGGCTCGGCTCTGGCCATGGCGTGCGCCTTCCTCGGCCTCGATTGCAAGGTCTTCATGGTGCGCGTCAGTTACGACCAGAAACCTTACCGCCGCGCCCTCATCGAAGCCTTCGGCGCCTCGGTCACCGCCAGCCCCAGCACGGAGACGGAATCGGGCCGCGCCATTCTTGCCGCGCATCCAAACTCCAACGGTTCGCTGGGCATCGCGATCTCCGAGGCCGTCGAGGTGGCCGCCAAGGATCCCCACACCAATTACGCGCTCGGCAGCGTGTTGAATCACGTGCTGCTCCACCAGACCGTCATCGGACAGGAAGCCATCGAGCAGATGTCGATGGCCGGCGACGAACCCGATGTCATCATCGGCTGTACCGGCGGCGGATCAAACTTTGCCGGTCTCGTGATGCCCTTCCTGAGCCGCAAGCTCAAGGGAAAGTGCCACGCGTGCCTTGTGGCCGTTGAACCGGCCGCCTGCCCCAGCCTCACCAAGGGCCGCTTCACTTACGACTTCGGCGACACCGGCCATCTCACGCCGCTGGTTAAGATGCATACGCTCGGCAGCACGTTTATTCCTCCGGGCATTCACGCCGGCGGCCTTCGCTATCACGGCATGGCGCCCCTGGTCTCCCACGTCATCGATCTCGGCTTGGCCGAGGCCACAACTGTCCAGCAGTTGGACGCATTCGCCGCAGGTATTCAATTTGCCCGCGCCGAAGGCATCGTCCCTGCGCCCGAGGCCAACCACGCCATCGCTGAGGCCATACGCCAGGCCCTCGAAGCCAAAGCGGAAAACAAGCCGCGCACCATTCTCTTCGGCCTTAGCGGCCATGGTCATTTCGACATGCAGTCCTACCTCGACTACCAAGCCGGTAAACTGGAGAATTACGACTATCCGGAGGAAGAAATCGCTATGGCGCTTGCGGGCCTGCCTGTGGTCCCCTAGCTGACTGGTTCCGTTTTTTGGTTTGTCCCGTATCTGCTTCAAGTCGCCATCCATCCCTTTCGCTTGTATCGGCGTCAAAATGCGTTGAAGATGGCGGAGGGCGGGTTCCCGGCATGCAATACAACACGAAACAATCAACCCAGGAGGCTGTGATTCGGATGAAGATTTGGATGCAGGGCGCGTTCGTAGTGGTCGTGGCGGCTGCGCTGTGCGGCGCAGCGGCCCAAGCGCAGACCGATGTGGCGTTGAGCGGCTTCAGGACCTTCACCAGCAGCAGCAGCGGCTTCGGCACACAGCAGACGCCGTCAAACTCCGAAGGCGGGCTGCTGGAAGTGCGCCGCATCGTCAATCCACTTGTTGGCTACGAGTTCAGTTATTCTTTCGCTGAAGCAAACGAGACCTATACCTCCTCTACTTCCACTCCGCCAAACTGCTATCCCATCTGCGGAAGCCTTGAGGTTTCAGGCAAGGCGAACGAACCCGCCATTAACTGGCTATTCTCCGTCAAAAAAGGGAACATCAGGCCATTCGCCCTGGGTGGTGTCGGATTAATGATCACGGTGCCCGGCAATAGCCCATACACCATCAATACGGTCGTCAGGCCGGTCTTCATCTATGGCGGCGGCCTGGATTGGAGCTCTCTTCCGCATTTTGGTCTGCGCTTGCAAGTCCGGGGCAACATGACGAAGGCGCCCAATCTCTCCGACGAATTTACGTCAACCACCAAATATACCCAGATCTACGAGCCCATGGCTGGCGTGTACTACCGCTTCTAAGGCCTCTTCGCAATCGCAATAGATCAAAGCTCTGTCCCCGCTCCGGCGTGCGCTCTTCCGCGGATAGGGGCGGAGATCGCCCGAGAGCTATTGCTCGGCGTTCTTCGCAAATGACCTACCTGCGCCATGTTGCCACTTCCAAATCAACGGGGCAGTTATAAACCGATCTCTCAGCACGCAGCCAATATCAGGCCGTTCGTGCTCGTTAGCGCCAGTCTCTTGCTGAATGAACCTACGAGCGGCCAGAGCAGCACCATACTGTTCCAGCAAGCCAGTTTTGTCTCTGACCCGCCTCTACTCGCCTACCCGCGCTGTGTTACCGTTGCAATACAGCGTCCCATCGCCGGGAGTGACGTGCGCGTCTGGCCTATCGTGACGGCGATGGGCAGCAAGTGATTGTAATGCAAAGACATTGGAGACACTGGGCAGAAGCTAACGAATGCAACAGCCGGAATCGTCATCGTCTCTACTCACTGTGAGCCCGGCTCCTGTGTCGCGGCAGGTATCGGATCCCGCACCCGGCTCTGCGCCCACGCCGCAAACCGCCGCGCACACACAGCATCGGATTCCCCGCTGGCTCGAGCGCGTCGAATTATTCTTGCGCGTCATGTTACGCATCTATATCGGATTGGCGGTCTGCTACGCACCCTGGTCGCGCACGTTTTGGGATCAGAATGCGCTCTTTCTGCATTTTCCCCGGCTTGCCGACTTTGCCGCCAACGGCGCGGTGCGAGGCATGGTCTCAGGACTCGGTCTTTTGAATCTTTGGATTGCGTTTCACGACGCCATTCGTCACCGGGATGGTTGAGTTATGAAGGACAAAGCGAAGCAAACGGGCCCGTCTGCCGCGGCGAGAGTGAGCAAACAGGAAATGGTGCACGCGCAGGTGAACCAAGCGGGTTCCGGCGCCGCCTCTCGCCCTACGGCCGTTTCCCAGACAATGCCAGACGCAGTGATTCCCGGCAACGGAGCACCGCCGCCGCTGGAGCGCGCACCGCTCGCCTATGAAAATTCGGGGTTCTTGAACAGCGCTGACGGGCGCCTGATCCGCATCGTGTCGGAATTCCTCGAGCCTCTGGCCCGATTCCGCCGCGAGCAGATTCAGGACACGGTGGTCTTCTTCGGCTCGGCGCGCTTTCGCGGGCGCGAAGAAGCCGATCATGCCCTGGAACTGTTGGAAAACACCGGCTCTACGCGCCCCGCTCCCAGTGAAGAGCAACCGGCCAAGGCTCCGGAGATCGCGGCAGGCAAAGCCACTGAGTTGCAGCGCAAGCGCGCCGTGGCCGCGGTCGAGATGGCCCGCTACTATGAAGACGCGCGCCGGCTTGCCCAGCTTCTCACGCAGTGGGCCAAGACCATTCCCTCGCGCAAGCACCGCTTTGTCGTCACCTCTGGCGGCGGCCCCGGCATCATGGAGGCGGCCAATCGCGGCGCTTACGAGGCCGGCGGTAAAACCATCGGCATGAATATCCTGCTGCCGTTCGAGCAGAGACCGAATCCATACATCACGCCTTCGCTCAACTTCGAGTTCCACTACTTTTTCATGCGCAAGCTTTGGTTCGCTTACCTGGCTAAGGCCCTGGTCGTCTTTCCCGGCGGCTTTGGCACGCTCGACGAAATGTTCGAGATTCTCACCCTCACCCAGACCTATAAACTGACCAAGAAGGTCACGGTGCTCATCTACGGTCCGGAATACTGGAAGAAGGTCTTCAACCTTGAGGCGTTGGTGGATGCCGGCGCCATCTCTCCCAAGGACATCGAGCTGTTCCAGTATGCCGATTCGCCCGAGCAAGCCTTCGAACTGCTCAAGAAGGGTCTAACAGAACACCACCTCGCGGCCGAGGCAGCCGTGGCTGCGGTCGCACAACCTGAGAGCAAAAAGCCGCTAAACAACGATGATTTGATGGCAGGCTTGAACATGGACGACTTTCTCGGTCCCGAGCTCGCCCAAACTCGGAAGTGACCGGACTCCGGCCTTGGTCGGCCCTTGATCGGCGAACCGGCCGTTTCTTTTTGGGGCGGACTCGCGCTCGACAGCGCTCTTCGGCTTCGGCGCCTCCAAGCATCTTTTGAGGTTTCATTGAAAATTCACGGGAATCTTCCCGCTTGCATCACCGATTGGGCGCTGACATGCTATTGACACAAAGAACCGCGGGCGTTTCCAATGTTTCGCCTGCCCACATAGCGGATCAACCGTACAGGAGATACTGGACTTTCCCCCATTCCTCTCAATACTTTGGTAACTCACTTGATTCCATTTCGGCCTCAATTGAAGGGCATTTCGCACGCTCTTAACCGGAAATTCATGACCGGGAACGGATACTGACTGTGGAAATCCGAAACAACCGTGGAGCCGACATGTCTGATTCAACCATCTCGTACCTCTGGCGCGACCAGAACGCCCCCCAGGGCTTTCGGACAGGTGTTTCCTTGCACAGTCACACCAACCAGTCGCGCGAGACGCTGGATTTTCTGGCCAACTTCGGCAACCAGTACCCGATGATGCGCCCGTTGCTGTCCCGGCTGGAACGGCGCGCCGAGCAGATGCACGGTATCCGCGTTGACTACGCCGCCAGCTACTGGACGCCACCCATGACTCCCAAGCTGGCTTTCGACCTGGAAACACGGCAGATCGAGAGACTTGGCCTGGCGCCGATGGTTTCAATCAGCGACCACGACAACATCAAGGCGCCGATGCTTCTGCGCACGGTGCCGAGCGCGCGGCAGATTCCGGTGTCGGTGGAGTGGAGCGCGCCCTACGGCAACATGCAGTCCTTCCATCTGGGCGTTCACAACCTGCCCAGCGCTCGCGCGGCGGAGTGGATGGCGACGCTCGAGGAATTCACTGCGCATCCCGGCGATGCGCGGCTGACCGAGATTCTGGCCGCCCTTCATCGCGAACCGAACGTGCTGGTGGTCTTCAACCATCCCTTGTGGGACCTGTACCTGATCGGCAAAGAAAAGCATCAGTTTCTGGTCAACGAGTTTCTGCAGAAGAACGGCGCGTTTCTTCACGCACTGGAACTGAATGGCCTGCGCAACTGGGACGAGAACCGCGCGGTGCGGCGCCTGGCGGAAAAGTGGAACATGGCGCTCGTCTCCGGCGGCGACCGTCACGGCGTGGAGCCCAACGCCAACATCAACCTGACCAGCGCCGCCAGTTTCACCGAATTTGTGCACGAAGTTCGCCGTGAGAAGCGGAGCAACATCCTCTTTCTTCCGCAATACGCCGAGCCTTGGAAGCATCGCATCCTGCAGTCGACCCTCGATGCGGTGCGCCACTACCCCGAGTTCCCGCAAGGCTCGCGCTGGTGGGATGAGCGTGTCTATCATCCCGACGCGAACGGCGTGATCAGGCCGCTCAGCGAACTCTGGCCAAAGGGATCCGCGCCGCGCCTCATCGGCGCAGGAATAGCACTGGTCCAGCTCATGGGTAAGGGACTCGTGGCCGGCGGATTGCGTATGGCCTGGAGCGACTCGAACCAGTTGCGCCTCGCCCTGGGCGAGCACGAATTCTGACTAAGAGCAACGGAGTTGGCGTGGTTCGCGGAGCTGGCAAAGACACCTCCGTCGCTTGTACTGACTCTGCCAGCTCCACTCGCATTATGGCCGCTCCCCTCCCGCGCGTCGCATACTTTCCCGATTCGTTCCACGAAGTGAATGGAGTGGCCCACACCAGCCGCCACTTTGAGGCCTTCGCACGGCGGCGCAAGCTCCCCTTTCTTTGCGTGCGCGCCGGGGAGCGGCCGCAAGCTTTGGTGGAAAATGGCAATGTTTGGACCCTCGAGCTGCCTCGCGGCTTTCTCTCCTTCGCTCTCGAAAAGGATCTGCGCCTCGATCCCGCCTTTTTTCGGCACATTCCTCTGATCAGCGAAGTGCTCGAGCGTTTCCGACCGGACTTGATCCACATCACTGGCCCCAGCGAGATCGGAATCCTGGGCGCCGGACTCGCGCACCATCTTCACCGGCCACTCGCGGCGAGCTGGCACACCAACGTCCACGAGTACGCCGTACGCCGCGCGAGCTGGTTCCTGCGCCTGCTGCCCGAGCGCCAATCCGCCGCGACTGGCCAGAAGATCGAGGACCTGGCCATGGCGGCTGCGGCAAGGTTCTATTCTGCGGCGCAGGTATTGTTCGCGCCCAATGCTGAACTTTGCGCGCTCCTCGAGCGCACCACCGGCCGCCCCTGCCATCTAATGCCACGCGGCGTTGACGCGGAACTCTTCCATCCCTCCAAACGCACGCGCAATCCCGAGGACCGCGACCGCATCCTCGGTTTCGTCGGCCGCCTCTCCATCGAGAAAAACATTGGCCTCCTCGTGCAGATTCAGCAGGAGCTGGACCGCATGGGCATGACGAACATCCGCTTTCTCATCGTCGGCCACGGTGGCGACGAAGCCTGGCTGCGCGAGCGTCTGGCGCGAGCTGAATTCACTGGCGTTTTGCACGGAGAAGCGCTTTCAGCCGCCTACGCCAATATGGACTTCTTCGTCTTCCCCTCGCACACCGACACCTTTGGCAACGTCGTGCTTGAGGCGCTGGCCAGCGGCGTGCCCGCCATCGTCACCCCCGACGGCGGCCCAAAGACGATTGTGCGCGACGGGGAAACCGGCCGCATTGTTCCCGACGATCAGTTTGCTGAGGCTATAGCCGGTCTCCTCGCCGATCCCGCCCGTCTTGCACAAATGCGCCAGGCTGCGCACGCTTACGCCCTCACTGCCAGTTGGGATTCCGTGTTTGAAGGCATCTACAGGAATTATGAAACCATCCTGCCCGCGAGGATGGCGGCCGCCAAGGCCGTATAGAGACCGCCCGCGCCTATATCCTAAATATTTAGGTTGACAAACTCCCGCGACGGTCCTATACTCCTATTTGTTTAGGAGAAACGATGACGGGGCGCAGACCGGGGTTCAAGTCCCTTACACCTCTCGAGCTCAAAATCATGCAGGTTCTTTGGAGCGAAGGGCCAAGCAATGTACTGAACGTGCAAAAACGCCTGATGCCCGAAGACGATCTTGCATATAACACCGTCCAGACCATGCTGAATATCCTCCAGCGCAAGGGCAGGGTCCGGCGTGTCTTGAAGGGGCGTGCCTATTTCTATCGCGCAGTCTCCTCCAGGGAAAAGGTTCTTGGCCATGCGGTTCGGGACCTCGTCGACCGGATGTTCGGAGGATCGCCTGAAGAACTCGTGATGAGCCTGATCAAAAGCCGGCAGGTCGATCTGGAAAAGATTGCGGAGTTGAGCCAACGGTTGGCGGCTCAGCAAGAAGGAGACCGCGATGAGTAGCACTGGATTCATCGTCTCTTATCTGATCAATTCTGTTTGGGAAGTTACCTTGATTGCCGGAGCCGGGTGGCTGGCAACCCGCCTGCTCAAGAGGCTCGGCTCGCGAGCAGAACACGTAGCTTGGGTTTCAACTTTGGCGATCGCAATTCTCGCCCCTGCGGCTCCCCTCCTCCGTTCACTGTTCTCTCTTCTCCCCATGCGAAGCTACGCGAGCGGGCATCTTTCAATCGCGCTTGCCTCCTCCCCAAGCGGTGGAACAACCCTCAAAGGCTTCTATTTCCTGCCTGCGGCCGTCGTGTGGCCTTTATCGGCGCTCTACCTCGGGTCGCTGCTCTATTTCGCTGTGAAGCTAGCGTGGTCATTGCACCGTACTTCAGTGTTGCTTCGAAGCGCCCGCCCGCTGCTTTTGACGCCTCAGCAGGATGAAATATGGCGTGATTGCAAGCAAATATTTTCGTTAAGCAACGCCCGCATCCTCAGCTCCCCGGAGATTTCAGGCCCCGTCGTTCTGGGATGGCGCGAGCCTGTGTTGCTCGTGCCGGCCGGGTTCACCGCGCGCTGTACACCGCCCGAGCTTCTTACTGCGCTGGCCCATGAATGCGCGCACGCTAAACGGCGCGACTTCCAGAAAAATCTCATCTATGAGGCGGTAAGTCTCGTCCTTGCCTTCCACCCCGCCTTATGGGCAATCAAAGCCCAAATCGCTCAGACGCGCGAGATGGTCTGCGACGGCATCGTCACGGAAAGAGCCGTCGATTCACGCACCTACGCTCACTCACTCTTACGGCTCGCTGGCATGGTGGCCATTGCCTCGCGGGTTTCCACTGCACACGCCATCGGTATCTTCGATGCCAACATTCTGGAGAAACGAATCATGCGTATGAACCTCAAGAAGCGGCAAGTCAGTTGCGTCCTGAAATATGGCCTAATCTTTCCTGCAATGCTCTTCCTTCTGTCCGCAACTATTGGCGCAGCGGCAATGGCGGTCGTCATCGAGCCGCAATCGCCTTCGCAAAATTCAAACCAGGCAAGCCCGTACGGCCACATCTACAAAGTCGGCAAAGATGTCACCGCGCCAGTCGTACTCAAATCCGTCGAAGCAAAATTCCCAAAGTCGGCGCGCCACAGCAAGAAGCCGGTCAACGGGATCGTGCTGCTCGGGCTCATCGTTGATTCATCAGGAATGCCTCGTAATGTCCACGTTGTGCGTTCTTTTGCTCCTGATTTCGATGCACAAGCGATCAAAGCTGTCGAGCAGTATCGCTTCGCCCCTGCAAAACGAGCGGAGAAACCGGTTGCCGTCGCATTGAGTATTGAGGTGAACTTCAAGACATATTAAAGGTCTGATCTTGGATTAGGAGCGGGCAGGATGCGGCGCCCGCTCCGCAGATCAAGCGCAAACGGCCTCTCGCGATCGCTCTGCATCTCCCAACCCATTCCGCGCAGCACGCCGCCGTCAACTTCGGCGATCGTCACACCTTCATCCGAGAGCTTCTCCGACTCCCACGCCTGCCCGTCGCGCCCCCACGCCAGAATTGAATGATGGCCAACGAACAGCAACAGACCCTCCCGCACCAGCGGCCGAATCTCCAGCACCGGTCGGTAAGGAAGCATCGTGAAGCGCTCCGGCGCCGTGGTGTCGATCAGGTACGCATACCCTCCCGCAACCGCGCAGATTTCTTCCGGATTTGGAGCCGACCACAGCCCGGTCGGAGCAGCCGGATCGTGAAACCCCAGAGCGCAGGTGGCCAGGAACGGCTGCGCTTCCGGAGCGGCTGGCCGGATCAGCACCTCCAGCGCGCCGCGCTCCACCTCCTCAGCCGCTCGCGGATAAACAAAATGGCGCGGCGGCAGAATCAGCGGCCGCGTCGCAAGCACTTCGGCCTGCCAGCGATGCGGAAAGCTGAGGTCGATGGTGGGTCCGGGCAACGTCACGGCTGCGCCTTGTAGTTCAGAATCCAGCGCAGTTGTTCCGTGGTATCGGGCACCACGCAACCGCGCGCTGCCTGAATTGCCGACAGGGCGTCACCCGCCTTCCAGCCCAGATGGATCAGCGTACACGCCGCGGTCACAGTGGACCTGCCGATACTTCCCCGGCAGTGCACGCCGATGCGCTCGCCGGCACGAAGACGATCCGCCAAACCAGCCACGAAATCTCGAAAAGTATCCATATCGGGCGGCACATGCACGTCGAGAATCGGGTAGGAGAGGAAGCACATTCCCACCTGTTCGGCGAGGCGCCCTTCATCACGAAGGCCGAGCCAGCTTGCCTCGTTCGGTTCGAGCAGTGAAACCAGCGTTTCCACTCCGCTCTGCTTGATGTGCAGCAGTTCGTCCTGGAGCCCATCGTCACCGCGCGGCCGCAGCACAATGGCCAAGCCGCCAGACGGAGTTCCTTCGATCCAGAAAACATCGTCCACGCGTTCAAACTCCCAGGAACCGCTCGACGGCAGGTTCTTCGTTTTGATGATAGACGGTCAGCGCCGAGCGATTCGCGCAGCGGCCCGCAAGGATCGTTCGCATTGCAAGCGTGATCTCAAGCGCGGAACGCATTTCCATCCCGAACCATCCATCGCAACAGCGGCTCCGCGGGAAACCCTTGCCAGGATGCGAGAATAACAATAGCGTCGGGTCTGCGTCACACAGTCACCGCGCCAGGGGCCTATTCGAGATGTTGCGCGTTTTATCGACCCATCTGTTCCTGAACCATCGCCTGCACCCGGGCCTGCTCGAGCTCGCGGAGCGCTCCGGCGCGCAGGCCGTGGAGATTTTTGCCGCGCGGCAACACTTCGACTACACCAGCCGCGAGATCGTCGCCGAATTTGGCGAGTGGTTCCGCTCCAGTTCGCTCGAGGCCTTCTCCATGCACGCCCCGCTCTATCCTGACTACGAGATGGGCCGCGCCGGCGCGCCGGGGGTGAATGTGCTGCACCCGGGAAAAGCCCGCCGCATCGACGCCATGGATGAAATCAAGCGGGCGCTCGAGTCCGCCGAGCACATTCCGTTGCGCAACCTCGTGGTTCATCTTGGCGAGCGGGACGATACCTGGTCGCCACGCACCATCGAGTATGCCGTCACCGCTCTGGAACACCTGGGCGCCTTCGCCCGTCCGCTCGGCGTCCGCCTGCTCGTCGAAAACCTGCTGAGTGAACCCACCACCCCCGAACATCTGGTCAGCATCCTCGAACTGGGCCACCTGGACAATGTCGGCGTGTGCCTCGATCTCGGTCATGCGAATATCACTGTCGGAACCGCGGAAGCCATCGCGACCCTCGGCAGCCGCATTGTCTCGGTTCACGTTCACGACAACCACGCCGTGAAGGACGAACATCTGTGGCCGGGCGACGGCGCGATCGATTGGCCGGCCACCGTCAAAGCCCTCAAAGCGCTTGCCTCGCCGCCAGCAACCGTCCTCGAGATCAGTCAAACGCTCCCTGACGCTCCTGCCGCGCTGCCCACGCGGATCGAAAAGGCCTTTGCGCTTTTCCAATAAGCGCTCCGGTCATCTGAAGCACTTCGAAGCGGAATCCTATGGCGAACCGGCTCGCCGAATCGGCGTCCGCGCTGGAGGCTTGCATCGCGCAGGCAGCAGACTGAACCGGGAACAGCTTGCCGCGCGCTCCTGGATCAGCACAGTCACGCTCTGGGTTGACGCCAGCCCATCGCCCGCAGCCGTGACGGCTAGGGTCGAAGCGCCGGCAGATGCTTCCGGGGAAACCGTCAAAGTCAGGGTCGCGCTGTTTGTGCTCGGACCAGCGGCAGGCGTAAGCGGATTCGCGGACCACGCAGCCGATACGCCCGAAGGCAGACCTCTCACTGTGAAGGCGATGCTCCCGGCAAAGGATCCTCCGGTGACGGCCGTGAAGGCAACGGCCGCCGAGCCGCTCTGGGGCACGGTGACCGATTGCACCTTTGCTGTCAGCGTCAGTGTTGGAGGCTCTACCTCCGCGCCCCATTCGTTCACCAGCAACGCGCCATCCACCGATCCCAGCCCGGTGGCCAGGTTGTAATCCGCGCCGCTGGCCGTGAACCCCGCGACGCCCGGAACGCTGTTATTCCCCGAAGGCGTGGAGTGAAAGGGATTGGACGTTGCATCGAGGAGCGCATAGAGCCCGGCATTGGCGCTTCCTTGCCCCGTACCGCCCTGCTTCTCCACCACAAGCGCCATCAGGCCGGCAAATGACGGCGAGGCGACAGACGTTCCCGAAACGATCAAATACGATCCGTTCTCCACCAGGAAGTAGCCGTCGTGATCGGCAGCCGCCAGCGCCACGTCGGGGACGGCTCTCATGCCGTTGGCCGCGCTGGTTCCGTTCACCCCCTCTTGCCAGGATGGCTGGGCATAGACCACGCTGGCGCCCCCGCCTGAAGCCCACAGTCCTGTTCCGCCGTCCAACGCGCTCTCGTTCCACACCTTTTCGGGAATGTAGCCGAGCGCCGACCCGTAACCCGCCGAGTTCGACGTGGACCAGTACTCCGCGGAATCCGATTCTTCGTTGAACTCCGTGCCGCCCACGCAGGTGGAGTACGGCGAACTGCACAATCCATTTACCGCGGCCTGCGATCCCGCACCGGCGGTATCCGCGGAGCAGCCGGCCGCGCCCGCATCGCCCGAAGCCACAAAGACGCTCATCCCCTGGCTCGCCGCCTGCTCCCACAGGCTGTTGTAGAAAGCCAGCTCCGCCGCGCCCATCTCCTGCTCGCAACTGCTATAGCTCAGGCTCAGCACCGGCGCCGTTCTGCGGTTCACGATATATGCGGCCGCCAGGTCCACGCCGTCGGTTGTCGCCGTTGTGGCCGCAACGACGAGGCGGACCGCCGCCGCCGGCGCCACCGCGCCGCTCCACTCCGCGTCCAGCGTCGACTCGTCCTGATCGTTCTTCACCCATCCCGGATTCGCGCCGTCGAGAATCACCGTGGGATCGTTGGCCGCCAAACCGGCCATGGAACGAAACGTATCCACGTCGCTCAGCTTGATGTTGCTGCGCGCGGCGATGGCGATCGAGCTGCCGGTCCCATTCGTCCCCGCGCTGTACAGCGGATTCAGGTCGTAGATCGTGGCGAAGTCCGCCGGGAACAGATAATGCGTGCCGCCGGCCGAGTACTGCGGCAGCGCGGCGAGCGGAGTTTCGGCCCGAATCTCCGGCTTGCGTCGGAAGTCGTGGAGCGAAACCACGCCTGCCACTATGCCGGCCAGCGCAGCGGGAATCTGCGGATCCTCGGCGTTGGCGATGTGATCCACGCCGTCCACGCGATAGCGGTGCAGTTCCGTGTGGAAGGCGTCGAGCACCTGACCGGCGGTTCCGGAAAACACCACCAGCCTTTGGCCGGCCGGAATCTCCTCCACCGTGAAACCGTGCGCCGCGAGCCACGCGGTGGCCTGCGCCAGAGCCGCACCGCCCGCGCCGAAACGTGCGCCAAACTCGGCCGGCGTAAGCCAGCGATGATAGAGCGGCGAATGCGGATTCTGCTGCGCCGCGACCAGTTCATCAAGCGCGGCCTGTTGCGACGCGGAGGGTTTGAGCAACAGCAGCAGCCGGTCCAGCCGCGCGCCGGGATTCACTGCGCCCTGGTCGAATTCGGCCCGCGCCAGCGGATGCACATTGCCTTCGAGGGTGACGCTCTGCGATTCGTCAATGGGCAGCGCCGCGCGGACGGCGGGATCGGCGGGGCGATCTGCCGGAACCGCCGTCGAGGCGGAGGCAAGTGCGCTGGAATCGCCCGGAGCCACATTGCGCGCGCAACTTGTGCGGCCGGCCAGCAGCAGAGCGGCGGCAAGAAATGAGACGAGTCTTATGCGTTGGCGCATTTGGATCGTTCCAGAAGGCGCAGTCCACCGGCAGCCTTGTGTGGGCTGTGTGCGGTCTTAGCCTTTTCTTATCTATCGGCGCGGAATGGGGGCGTTTGAGCCGCGAACGGCTGGTTGGTGAACGAACCTCGCTTACGGGCGTAATTAGAAGCCGCTCATTGGATCGAGAGGGTTTTTGTTTCGGGTGAAAACAAGAGCGCATGCCGGGTGGAGCGACAAGTTTGGTTTGCCGCCCTCCGGCCGCCTGAAGACCGTCGCAAACTCAGCAGATGCGCGGCAACTGCTCGCCGATCATGGTGGGAATCACGCGGTTCGCGCCCATGGCGGTGCGCGCGACCAACATGCGTTTGTGCTCCGCGGTCACATGGCCGATGCGCGCGGCGTCTTTCCCCAGCGGGTGGGCGCGCAGGACCGAGAGCACTCGATCCGCGGCTTCCGGCGCGACAAAGAATACGGCTTTTCCCTCGTTGGCGACGTAGACCGGGTCGAGGCCGAGCAGCTCGCACGCCGATTGCACCTCAAACCGCACCGGAACGCCGGCTTCGTCGATGACGATGCCTACATCGGAGGCCTGCGCAATCTCATTCAGCGTAGAAGCCAGGCCGCCGCGCGTGGGGTCGCGCATGGCGTGGACGGCCGCGCCCGCGGCATCGAGAACCTGCGCGATCATCCCGTTCAGCGCGGCGCAATCGGAGCGGATGGGGCTCTCGAATTCGAGGCCCTCGCGCACGCTCATGATGGCCATGCCGTGGTCGCCGATGGTACCGGAGACGAGGACGGCATCGCCGGGCCGGGCGCGATGCGGGCCGACCTGAATGCCGGCGCGCAGCACACCCACGCCCGCGGTCGTGATGTAGCAGCCGTCGCCGTGGCCGCGCTCGACGACTTTGGTGTCGCCGGTGACGATCTTGACGCCCGCTGTGGAAGCGGCCTTTGCCATTGCGTCCACAATTGCCGCCAGTTGCGCCAGCGCAAATCCTTCTTCCAGGATGAAACTCGCGCTCAGGAACTTCGGTTCCGCGCCGGAGACGGCTAGATCGTTCACCGTTCCGTTGACGGCGAGTTCGCCGATCGATCCGCCGGGGAAGAAGAGCGGCTGGACGACGAATGAATCGGTGCTGAGCGCAAGCCGCGCGCCAGCCGCTTCAAGCACCGCGGCATCGCCCAGATTTTCGAGCGCGGGATTGCGGAAGGCCGGCAGAAACAAGTGCTCGACCAGCTCATTGCCGAGCTTGCCTCCGCCGCCGTGGCCCATCACGATGGCGGGATAGTCGGCGAGCGGGAGAGGGCAGGACCAATTGGAGAAATCAGGCATTGCGTTCGAGAACTCCCAACTTCCAGCTTATTGATTCCAGCTCCAGCCCTTTCTTGCCAAGGCGAAGGCTGTGAGCACAGGGGCTAAGGCCCCGCATTGGTTTGGCCGGGCTTACGGCGCCCTTCGGCAAGCTCAGGGCAGGCTTTGAAGTCGTATCCTCACACATCGTGCCGCTGTGATCGTCTTCTTTGCAGCAAAGTGCGTATCGCTTCCGCGGCCTGACCGCTTCTCTTCGCGAAAGACAACCGAAGACCCTTCGACTCCGGTCGTCCGGGCGACCTCCGCTCAGGATGACAGCATTCAGGATTCGAAAGGCGCAAGCGAAACACTAGAGGCGACCTTTTCCGGCGCCGGCCAGTTCTTCGGCGGAGAGGAAGCGGCCATAGTTATAGTAAGCGGCGCAGGCGCCTTCGCTGGAAACCATAGTGGCGCCGAGCGGATGGCGCGGCGTGCATTCCTTTCCGAAGGCCGCGCATTCTGCCGGCTTGATGGCTCCGCGCAGCACGTCGCCGGAGCGACACAGCGGCGACTCCTGCGTGTGAATGCCGGTGATGTGAAAGCGCAATTCGGCGTCGAAGCCGCGGTAGTCCGCATTGAGCCGCCAGCCGCTCCTGGGGATTACGCCAATGCCGCGCCAAGCTCCGTCGGTCACTTCGAAGACCTCTTTCAATAGCTTTTGCGCGGCCTGATTGCCCTCAAAGGTGACCACGCGGCTATAAGCGTTCTCCACCTCGTGACGGCCGGCCTCGAGCTGCATCACCGCCCGCCGGATCCCGTCGAGCAGATCGAGCGGCTCAAAGCCCGTGACCATGATCGGTACGCGGTATTTTTCAGCGAGCGGCGGGTACTCCCAGTAGCCCATCACGCTGCAGACGTGTCCGGCTGCGAGAAACGCCTGCACCTGGTTGCCGGGCGACGACATGATGGCTTCAATGGCGGGCGGCACCAGCACGTGCGAGACCAGCAGCGAAAAATTCCCGAGGCCGCGGCGTTTGGCCAGGTGCACGCTCATGGCGGTGGCCGGAGCGGTGGTCTCAAAGCCCACGCCGAAGAAGACGACCTGCTTGTCCGGATTCTTGACCGCCAATTCCACCGCATCGAGCGGCGAGTAAACCACGCGCACATCGCCGCCGCGGCCCTTCACCTGGAACAGATCGCCTTCGGTGCCGGGGACGCGCAGCATGTCGCCGAAGGAGCAGAAGATGACGCCGGGTTGCGCGGCGATAGCCAGCGCCTTGTCGATCAGTTCGAGCGGCGTGACGCAGACCGGGCAGCCGGGGCCGTGAATCATCTCGACGCTCGCTTCGGGGCCGTGCGGGAGCATCTGGTCGATGCCGTTCTTGATAATGGAGTGGGTCTGGCCGCCGCAGACCTCCATGATCTTCCAGGGGCGCGTGGTGAGCTGGGCGATTTCGCGCGCCAGCCCTCGGGCGATCTCGCCGTTGCGAAACTCGGTGAGGTACTTCATTGGCTGCCGGCAGCGAAGTTAGCGGAGCTAGCGGAGTTAGCGGGGCTAGCGGAGTTGGAACCGGCGCGGCTGGATTTATTGCAACAGCTTCCATCGGGGCAACTCGATTGCGGCCGGTTGGCTGCGCGGGCAAAGGCCTCTTCCTCGCCGGCCAGTTCGTCGTCGAGCACACCCAGGGCGCGGAAGTCGTCAAGGGTTTGCCGGGCGGTCTCCTCGTCGATCTTGGAGATGGCAAAGCCGACGTGGACGATGGTGTAGTCGCCGACCTCGACCTCGGGTACGTAGTCAAGGCAGACGTTCTTGACCACGCCGCCGAAGTTGACGCGGCCTACGCGGATCATGCCGTCGCTGGTAATCTCTTCGACTTTTCCTGGAATGGCGAGGCACATAGCAACCTTGTTATACCTCCGTGGAGCGATGGTCAAATGTGATTTAAATCACGAGACGTGGAATTCGGTCATTCGGCGAACGGCGCCGGAGCAGGCACTTGTCAGGCTGGCGCGTCGCGACGAAGGCCGACGCCGAGTGCGACAAACGAGGCGGTTTGGGTGACGTTTGGCGACGTTTGGCGACGAAAATCGCCGCGGTTTGAGGCCTTTTTGGATGGACGGTTATTGATTCTGAATGACTTAGACCGAGGAATGAGCCGTTTTGATACCCCGCCCCGGTATAGGGGGGTAGGGGTGTTTTTGAGTAACTGCGAACCGGGGCTGGAGGGCGGCGATGAAGCCGTTCTGGAGGGATCGTCTCATGGAACCATTGTGCGACAAATGAGGCGAATTCTCTGCAAGTCGTGGCAGGGATCTGAGAATTGCAATGGGAGATCTGTGCCGGCGCGTAACTGACGGCGAAACATGGAGTTAGTGGTTCCGAGGCGCAGAGGCGGAGACGCAAACAGGGTCAGTTGGGTGAGCGGGAGGGGTTGACAAAGAGGCAGGAACAAACCAACTAGTGTGCTGTCCCCAAAGTTTGTCCCATCAATCGTGCATCCCAAATGCAGGTCCCCTTCGACTTCGCTCAGGCCAGGCTTTCGACTCCGTTTGGCCCAAATGCGGGCCAAACTCCGCTCAGGATGACTGCTTTGTTTTTGATGCGAACTTCAGAGACAGAACACTAGTCGGAGACCATGAGCTCGCCGGGGACGATGGGGCGGGTGCGGGGGAGCAGGCCGCGCGATGCGGCGAAGCCCATCACGGCGAGCACGCCCACGAAGGCAACCAGCTTGACGAGGCTGCCGGTGCGCGTTTCAGGGAGCGCCTTCCAGAGGACGAGCAGAACGGTCTGCGCGGCGGTGACGGCCCAGACCGAGCCGTAGAAGTAGCGGCGCTCGGTGCCCTCGTCCTTGGTGGAGGGCCCGACGCGGGGCAGTTTGCCCAGAATGCCCAGGAGGAGGATGAGGGCGCAGAGCGGCGAGTAGGTGTAGAAGTAGATCTGCTTGAGGCGCCAGATGCCGAGCGTGACGGCAATGACGAGGCCGGTGATGTTGAGAAGGGCGAAGTTGAGCACGGCGTTCCAGGCGAAGGTGTAGCAAACGCGCCGGTAGAGGGGGTTGGGCTTGTCTTCGTCGAAGCGGAGGATATAGGGGCGATGCTCACAGCCCGGCAACTGCGCGCGCAGGCCGGCGATGCCGGTTCCCATGAGGACCGCGGCAAGCCAAGCCCAATTGGCCCAATGAAACCCGCGGTCGAAGAGGCTGAACGTGAGGGGCCCCGGGGCGAGAAAGAAGACCCAAATCCAGATCGGCCAGTGCGCCATCCGGTAGATGCGGGTGTTGCGCTCCCGGATTTTGCGCTCTCCGGCGAATTCAAGCTTTCCACTGTATGACATCGGGAGTGAGTCTCGCAGAGGGGGTGGGAGGGCGTCAAATGGAGCCCACCGCGGGTCGTGCCTGAGTTTGATGGAACCATCCCTCAGGGGCTATTGAATCCTGCATAAGTATTGTCCTTGCGCCGTCCCTACGGGACTCTGGAGTGCATTTGTGGATACCGCTTTCCCCACGCTAAAGCGCGGGGCTAACAAACACTGCGCCTACGGCGCGGCTGCCAGGACATTCCTTATGCAGTTCTCAATAAAGCCCAGCACGTTTTCATAGCCGTTTGCGGCACGAGTAAACTCTTGCCCTTTCAAAACGACTTCAATTTGCGTCACGAGTAAACTCGTGCCCTTTCAAAACGACTTCAAACTGAGACACTACCCCGCCGCGATTGCGTTTGCCGGCGCGTGAAGTCGTGGCCCTATTGCGCGAATTGGACGACCTTTGGGCCGATTTGGCCGGCGCACTGGTCCGGGGCCAGGTGGCCGCAGCCGTCGAAGACGTCCAGCTCGGATTGCGGAATAAGCTTGTGCATGGTCTGCGCCTGGTCGAGCGGAGTGATGTGGTCGAGAGAGCCCCAGACGATGAGCACCGGCATCTTGAGCTGCGGCAGCAGAGTGTCGGTCACATCTTGCGCCGTGAGCATGGATGCGATGGCGCGCTTGACCACCCAGCCGTTCCTGTTCGAGAGGCGCACAATATCGCGCGCGAGGAACGCCGGAACCCGCGGCGGATGGGGCATGAGCAGAGCGTCCAGCGCGGCCAATTGGGCGGGCGTGGTTGGCGTGAAGAGCCTGGTATCCCACGACGGCTTTACGTCGAGACCGGCCGCATCGAAGAGCATCAGCCGGCTGACTCGCTCGGGGTGCTCCTGGGCAATGAGCTGAACGATCCACCCGCCCATCGACCAGCCGCCAAGCTCGACCTGCTTGAGACCGAGCGCATCCATGAAGCCGACAACGAGGATGGCTTCGTCGCGGACGGAGTAGGAGAAATCGGGCGGCCGCTCGCTGCGCCCGTAGCCGATGAGGTCGGGCATGTAGACGCGAAAGCCCGCCCTGGTCAAACACGGCGCAAGATTGAGCCAATCCTCGGCGCGGCCGCCGAGCCCGTGCACGAGAACGACGGCGGGGCCGGATGCCGGGCCCTCGGCGAGATAGTGCATGCGATAGCCGGCGACGCGCACCGAGCGGCTCTGGACGCCGCTGAAATCCTCCCGGAGAAACATCCAGGCATTGAAGCAACGGACCGGGCGCATGTAGAAACCGATGCCGGCAATCAACGCCAGCACAGGCACGGTCCAAAGCACTCTCCATAGCCATTTCATCGCTCTATCGCCATTCCTTTCCGAGAGCCCTTGCTCTTTGCCAGCCTTTTTCGATCACGCGCACGGCGATGGGGTCGAGGACGAGGGCGCTGTGGCTGTTCCATTCGGCGCGCTCGACCCAGCGAACCGCGCCGGCATCGGAGGCTGCGCGCAACGTGCCGCCGGTTACGCGGCACAGATAATCGGCGATGACGTAGTGGAAGCGGACGCGGCCGGCTTCGCGATGGATGCGGTCCAGAACCTCGACCAGTTCGACGGCCTCCACTTCGAGGCCGGATTCTTCGCGGACCTCGCGCGCAACGCCCTGGGCGAGGGTTTCGCCCAGCTCCAACATGCCGCCGGGCAACGTCCATTGGCCCTTGAGCGGCTCGTTGGCGCGGCGGACAAGCAGCACGCGGTCCTGGTAGACGATGACGGCGCCCACGCCAACGAGCGGCGCCTGAGGGTATTCGCGTTCGATTTTGCTTGTCATGCACAGAGCCTTTCTACATTCGTGTGGCAGCGGCGGCGCGTGGCAACGCGGGTCGGCGCGGAATCGTGCGCACGGCACTATCATCAAATAGAGACGGATGGGAGGGGAAATGGCTGAGTTCACACTGAAGATCGACGGAATGCACTGCGGCTCCTGTGTGCGCCGAGTAAGCCAGGCGCTCGCCTCCGCGCCCGGCGTGGCGGTGAACGAGGTGAGCGTGGGAAAGGCCACGCTGACTTCCAGCGAGGATCCCGCGCCGATCGAACAGGCCATCGATCTGGCAATAGCGGCCATCGCCAAGGCCGGTTACACCGCGCATCTGGAATCATAAACCGCAGGTTTGGAGCCAGTCGTGGCCGCGCACACTAGAGAATCGCTAACCCTACCGGTCCTGGGCATGACCTGTGCCTCGTGCCAGCATCACGTGGAGGAGGCGCTGCGCGCGACGGCGGGCGTGGAGCAAGCGCGCGTGGACCTGATGGCGCATCGGGCCAGCGTGGTGTTTGACCCGGCGCTGGCCGCGCCCGAGCAGTTGGTGGCAGCGATTCGCGGAGCGGGGTACGATGCCGTGTTGCCGCGCACGGGCGAGGGAGCAGCGCGGGCCGAGGATGCGGCGGCGGGCGCGGACTTGAAGGCGGGGGTGACGCTGGCGGCGGGATTTGTGGCGATGCTGCTGGCCATGCCACTGGGAACCGAGATGAGCGGGCCGGACCGCCTGGCGATGCGCCTGCTTCCGTGGCTTTATGCGCTGCCGGCGGACGGTGTGCGCTGGTTTCTGCTGGCGATGACGGCGGTGGTTGCCGCCTGGGCGGGGCGCGGGATCTATGCGAGCGCGCTGCGCGCTCTGCGCCACGGCTCGACCAACATGAACACGCTGGTGAGCCTGGGGACCGCAGTGGCGTTCGTGTATTCGGCGTATGCGACGGTGGCGCCAGAGCGGGGACGCGAGATTTATTACGACGCGGTTCTGCTGATTCTCGGCTTTCTGCTGCTGGGCAAGGCGCTGGAAGGGCGAGCGAAACGCAGAGCGCTGGCGGCGCTCGATTCACTTTCGCGGCTGCGGCCGGTGACCGCGCGGCGCCTGGTGGATGGCGTCGAGACCGTCGTGCCGCTCGATGAGGTGCGGCCGGGCGACAGCGTGGTGGTTCTGCCCGGCGAGCGCTTCCCGGTGGACGCGACGATCCTGGAGGGGCGCACGACGGTGGACGAGTCCATGCTGACGGGCGAGCCGACGCCGCTGGAGCGCGGCGTGGGCGGGCGCGTGCTGGCGGGTTCGCTGAACTACGACGGCGCGGTGGTTTGCCGGGCGGAGTCGCTGGGCGAGCAGACGGTGATCGCGCAGATTGCGCGGATGGTGGACCAGGCGCAAAGCTCGCGCGCGCCGATGGAACGGCTGGCCGACCGCGCCAGCGCGATTTTTGTGCCGGTGGTGCTGGGGCTGGCGGCGATCACGTTTGTGGCGTGGCTCGTGGCGGCGCGCTCGCTGCCGCCGGCGCTGGCGAATACCGTGGCGGTGCTGGTTATCGCGTGCCCGTGCGCGATGGGCCTGGCCGTGCCTGCCGCGCTGACGGTGGCCGTGGGCCGAGGCGCGCAGCTTGGCGTGCTGTTCAAGGGCGGCGAGGCGCTGGAGCGGCTGGGGCATCTGGACGCGATTGTGCTGGACAAGACGGGGACGCTGACGGTGGGGCGGCCGGTGCTGGAAAAAGTACAGGGACTAGCCACCCCAGCGAGCACGGACCGCTCGCCGGGGACCCCGGCAGGGACTAGGGACGTAGGGACTAGGGAGCGAGAATACGAGCTGCTGCGGATAGCGGCTGCGGCGGAGGAGCGATCGAATCATCCGCTGGCGCATGCAATTGTCGATGCCGCGCGCGGGCGGGGGATCGAGTGGAGGGCGGCGGAGGATGCGCAGATTTTGCCCGGCCGCGGCCTGACCGCGCGCGTGGAAGGGCACGATTGCCTTTTGGGGAATGAGGCGATGTTCCGGGAGTTTGGGATCGCGCTTCCGGGCAATGTTGAGGTTGCGGAGCCGGGCGTGACGCGGTTGTGGATGGCATTGGACAACGCGCCTGCCGCGTATTTCGATGCGCGCGATGCGCTGCGGCCGGAGGCGGCGAGTGCGATGGCTACGCTGCGTCAAGCGGGGCTTCGGGTGCTGATGCTGACCGGCGACTCGGCCGAGGCGGCGGCGCCGATCGCGAGGCAGGCGGGAATCACGGAGGTGGAAGCCAGCCTCGATCCGGCGGGGAAACTGGCGCGCATTCGCGAGATGCAGAAGGCTGGGCTGCGGATCGCGATGGTGGGCGACGGGATCAACGATGCGGCGGCGTTGGCGCAGGCGGACGCGGGCATCGCGATGGGGACGGGCGCGGACCTGGCGCAGGAGGCCGGAGACGTGCTGCTGCTGCGCACGGAGCCGGGCGGGATTCCGGCCGCGCTGGCGCTGGCGCGCCAGACGCTGCGGATCATGCGGCAGAACCTGGGATGGGCGGTGGGCTACAACCTGATTGGCATTCCACTTGCCGCCGGGCTGCTGTATCCCGCGTTTCACCTTCTGCTCACGCCGTGGCTGGCCGCCGCGGCGATGGCGATGAGCTCGGTGTGCGTGCTGGGGAACAGTTTGCGGCTGCGAGGGTGGCAGCCGGAAATACGGCAAGTTAGCGAGTTGGCGAGTTAGCGAGTTGGCGAGTCAACCAACCGCTCCAAACGGGTCAGTTGCAAAGGAACATCCCACAGCGGCTAAAGCCGCAGTTATATTGTGCGTTTAGGGCACGAGTAAACTCGCGCCCTTTCAAAACCGCTTCCGGCCAGGCACCATCAATGTACCGCGCCGGCGAGGCGGCACGCTAAACTAAGCGCAGGGCATGTTTGTGCGCATCCTCACCCGCTACATTCTCGGCGAGATTCTCTCCCTCACGCTGATCGGCTGCGCGCTCTTCACGTTCATTCTGTTCATGCCGCTGCTGCCGCACATCCTGGAGGTGGTGGTGCGGAGCAGCTCGACGTGGGCCGACGCGGCGCAGGTTTTCCTGTTCACGCTGCCCAATCTGTTCAAAGTGACGATTCCCATGGCGGTGCTGTGGGGCGTGCTTCTGGGCCTGAGCCGGCTGGCCTCGGACAGCGAGATCATCGCCATGCGCGCGTCGGGGCTGGGCATCGGCTACTTTGTGCGCGTGGCGTCGATTGTGGCCGTTGCGGGCACGCTGCTGGGGCTGGGCAACTCGCTTTATCTCGCGCCCCGCGCCAACCAGGCGATCATCGATCTGCAGCAGTCGCTGGAGACGTTGCAGGCCTCCTACGAGATTGAGCCGCGCGTCTTCTACGAAGACTTTCGCAATTTCGTTCTCTATGTGCAGGACGTGCGTTCGGGCACGGGTGCGGCCAACTGGCGCCAGGTCTTTATGGCCGACGTCTCTGACCCCGCCAATCCGATCATCACTACCGCCGCCTCCGCCACCGTGGTGACCGACAACACGGAGGAACTGCTGATGCGGCTGCGCGACGGCGTGCGCGACGAAACCGTGGCCGACCAGCCGGGGCAGTCCAATATCTCCACGTTCACGACCACCGATCTGCCGCTGGTGCTGGGGCAGCAGAACGACGTGCACCTGGGGCGCATGGACACGGCGCTGTATGCCATGCCCTTGAGCGCGTTGCTCGGCCGCATCCACGGCCCCGGCGACAAGCGATTCCTGATTGAACTGCACAACCGGTTCGCCTTTCCCGCCGCTTGCCTGGTGCTGATGCTGGTAGGCGTTCCCCTGGGCGTAGCCTCGCGCCGCGGCGGCAAGAGTTCGGGATTCGTGTTCACGATTCTGCTGGTGTTCGTCTACTACTTTCTTTCGTCCACGGGCATTGCTCTCGGCCATCAGAGCAAACTGCCAGCCTTTTTCGCGGTGTGGTCGGCGAACCTGCTCTTTGCCGCGGCGGGAACCTTTCTGCTGTGGCAGATGGCGACGGGCGGCCGGATTCTGAGCGCCATCTCGGCGTGGATCGCGCGGCCGTCCAGAATCACGGACGCGGTCAAGCCGGATGGATTCCCGCTCAGCGGACTTCTCGACAGATTCCAGACGCGAGGCGGCGCAGCGGCTAAGGCACGGTCCCGCGGAATCTTTCCGCGCATCCTCGACGAGTACATCGTGCGCGAGTTTGTGGGCATGTTCCTGCTGGTTCTGGCCGGGTTTGTGCTGCTGATGATTGTCTTTACGTTCTTCGATCTGATCGGCGACATTCTGCGCAACCACATCGCGCTCGGCATCGTGGGCGAGTATCTGTTGAATCTCACTCCCAGCATGCTTTACCAGATTGCGCCGCTGGCCGTTCTGATCGCCGCACTGGCAACCTTCGGCGTGCTCAACCGCAACAGCGAGATCGTGGCCATGAAGGCCACCGGCATCAGCCTCTACCGGTTGGTGATTCCCATTGTGTCGATCACGGCGTGCCTGGCCGTGAGCCTCTTCCTCTTCGACCAGTACTATCTGCCGCAGGCCAACCGCAGGCAGGAGGCGTTGCGCAACGTGATCAAGGGCCGGCCGCCGCAGACGTTCCTGCATCCCGAGCAGAAGTGGATCTTTGGCCCCAAGCCGCTGCCCGGCGAGCCGGGCAGCATTTACTACTACGAGTTCTTCGATCCCGACAGCAATGAGTTCGCCAATCTTTCCGTGTTCGAGTTCGATCCTTCGGCCTTCGAACTGACGCGGCGCATCTTTGCAAAGAGAGCCGTATGGGACGCCGATTCCGGCACATGGCGCTTCGAGAACGGGTGGGCGCGCGGCATCCAGGGCGCCAACGTTACGACGTACCGGACATTCCTCGAGACATCGTTTCCCGAAATCCACCCAGGGCCGGACTACTTCAAGAAAGAGGATCTGCAATCGCAGGAGATGAGCTTTGGCCAGCTCGACCGCTACATCCGCGACCTGAGGCAAAGCGGCTTCGACACCAAGCGCCTGAGCGTCGCCCTGTGGCACAAGCTCGCCTTCCCGCTGATTGCTGTGGTCATGGCGGTGCTGGCGATTCCCTTTGCGCTGTCGATGGGCCGCCGAGGCTCGCTCGCCGGCATCGCCGTGGCCATCGCCGTGGCGCTTGCCTACTGGGTGGTAGATGGGCTTTTCGGGGCTATGGGCAATGTGAATTACCTGCCCGCAGCGATGGCCGCATGGTCCGCCGATGTGTTGTTCGGGCTGGTGGGCGGGTATCTGCTGCTGAGGACGCCGACGTGAGAAAGACAGGGAACAGGGAACAGGGAACAGGGATCAGGGAACAGGGAACAGGGAACAGGGAACAGTGGGCGGGATTTTTTGGAGAGCGGATCGCGATGAGATGAAGAACTGAGCGGTTTTCTGCGTCGGATTTAGTTGGAGTGGCATCAATCGTAAAATAGAACCATGCTCGGCGACCTCGCCCCTCTTTACAAATACATGCGCCGCTACCGCTGGGGATACGTGCGGGGCACGCTGGCGTGCGTGGCCACGAATATCGTCGCGGTGCAGTTTCCGAGAGTTCTGGGCATGGCCGTGGACCGGATCGAGAAAGGGACCACCGGGAAACTCATTCTGCTGTTTGCGTTGATTCTGGTCGGCATCAGCCTGGCGAAGGGCGTCTTTCTCTATGCGCAACGCTGGATCCTGATCGGCATTTCGCGCGAAATCGAATTCGACCTGCGCAACGACCTCTTCCGCAAGCTGGAAATCCAGGACTCGGGCTTCTACCAGCGCTACCGCACCGGCGACATCATGGCGCGCATGACCAACGACCTGAACGCCGTGCGCATGCTGCTCGGCCCAGCTCTGATGTACAGCGCCAACACAGTCTTCCTCAGCGTCTTCGCGCTGTTCTTCATGCTGAGGATCAGTCCTTATCTGACGCTGGTGGCGCTGGCGCCCATGCCGCTGGCCAGCATCCTGATCCAGTATCTAGGGCGCAAGATTCACGAGCGCTTCGAGCGCATCCAGGCCAGCTTCTCCGACATCTCCGCGCAGGCGCAGGAAAACTACTCGGGCGTGCGGCTGATCCGGGCCTTCGCGCGCGAAGAGTCGCAGATCGGCCTCTTCGAGCGGCTCAACCGGCAATACATCGGGCGCGCGCTGCGCTTGGTGCAACTGATGGGCATGTTGTGGCCCACGCTCGAGTTCATCCTTGGCGTGTCGATGGTGATTACGTTGCTGGCCGGCGGGCACCAGGTCCTTGCGCACCGCATATCGGTCGGCCAGTTCGTCGCCTTCAACACCTACATGATCCTGCTGATCTGGCCCATCATCGCCGTGGGCTGGGTGATCAACATCTTCCAGCGCGGCACCGCTTCGGTGAAGCGCATCGACGAATTGCTCAAGGCCGAGCCGGGAATCGATGACCGCTCCGCCGATCCCGCGATCCTGGCCGATCACCAACTGCAGGGCGAGATCGAATTCCGTCATCTGACGTTCGGCTACGGCGAGGACCGCGATCAAAGCCCGGCGCTGCACCCCACGAACGAAGACCTGTTCGTGGGGACCCCGGTACTCCACCCCACGGACAAAGGTCCGTCCGTGGGGACCCCGGTGCTACGCGACATCACGCTCCACATTCCCGCGGGGTCGAGCCTGGCCATCGTAGGCCCCACCGGTTGCGGCAAGTCCACGCTGGTAAATTTGATCACGCGCCTCTACGAAGCGCCTCAAGGATCGCTCCTGATCGATGGGCGGCCGGTCCGCGATTACCCGCTGGCCGTGCTGCGCCGCAACATCGGCATGGTGCCGCAGGAAACCTTCCTGTTCAGCGAAACCATCCGCGAAAACCTGGCCTTTGGGGCGCCTCGCGCCGGCGCCGAAGAGCTGCTGGAAGCGGCCGGTGCAGCGCACATCCGGCGGGAGTTCGAGGAATTTCCGCAGGGCTTTGAAACCATGGTGGGCGAACGCGGCGTCACGCTCTCCGGCGGGCAAAAACAGCGCTCGGCCATCGCCCGTGCGTTGTTGCGCCGCCCCGCCATCCTGATCCTCGACGACGCACTGGCCAGCGTAGACACCTACACGGAAGAGCGGATTCTTGGAGGTCTGCGCAATTACACGGCCAACACAACCACCCTCCTCATCTCGCACCGCGTGTCGACGGTGCGCAACGCCGACCGCATCGCGGTGCTCGACAAGGGCATGATCGTCGAGATCGGACGGCACGAGGAACTGCTGGCACTCGACGGTTACTACGCAAGCCTCTATCAGAAGCAGCAACTCGAAGAGGAGCTGACGGTCGCGGGATAGGCGGCGGGGCGAGCGGAGTTGGCGGGGTTAGCGGAGTTGGCGGGGTTAGCGGAGTTGGCGGAGCTGGAAGACAGAGAGCCGGCGAGCTGGCGCTCGAGTCAGGCCGTCCAGCTTGACGATCCAGGCGCATCCAACGCCGTTTCGGCGCTCAGCGGCGCGGGCTGCGGCATGACGAGCACGCGCGGCGAGACGGAGTTTGCCTCCGGATCCTTGGCCACTTCGCGCCAGGCGTCGCGCACGTTCTTCACGCAGGCGATGGCATGCTCGAATTTCGCCCTGGAGGCCGACTGCGATGCCTGCAGAACCTGGGCGAAGATGGCGGCATAGAAATCGCTGAGCGCCTGGGCCGGCCGGCCGCCCATATCCATGCGCAGCCGCGCCTGCAGATGAATGATGATGTCAAGCGCGCGCTTGACCGCGGCTCTGCGGCCGTCGGCGTCGCCGCGATCGACCGCCGCAATGGCCGCATACAAAAAGCGGATGATGCCGTCGTAGAGCGCCACGACAAGGTCGACAGCCGAGGCGCCGTCCAGCGCGTGTTGGCGATAATCCCCCATTCCGTGCCATCTCCTTTTCAGGCAAATCGGGCGCGCCTCAGCCCTTTTGCTGGTTGTAGCCGGTGATCGCCGAGTAGAGCTCGTCCATGCCCTGCAACTCGGTGGGCAACTGCTGCAGGATTTCGTTGGCCTGGTTCAGCTCTGCCGTCAGGCTCTTCTGCTGCGCCGAGATGTAGGCGTTCTCTTTCGATATCTCCGCGTTCAGCGTGGACTCGATGGTGCTGTTCGAGGACTGGGCCAGCTTCAGAATTCCGGTGGAGGAGCTTGTGCCGGCGTTGGTCAGCATGTTGGCGAAGCTCTGCCCCCAACTGTTCGCGTTCTGGAAAAACCCCGCCACTCCGTTGTAATCGGTGTTGAGCAGGGAATCGAGCGAGTTGGCATCGAAGGTGAGCGAGCCGTCGTTGTTGACGCTGATGCCCAGCGCCGTGAGGTAGTTGATGTCGGATGAGGCGTTGTAGTTCAGGGTGGTGGTGGTGGGGCTGGTAGTATCCACGAGGTGGGAGGCGACCGCGAGCGCGCCCGCCATGCCGTTGGCCGAAGAGGTCAGCGTGAGGCCGGTTCCGGCGCTATTGAGGGCGGCGTTGACGCCGAGGCTGGCCGAATTGACGGCGTTCATGACATCGGAGAGGGTATCGGCTCCGCTTCCGGTGTAAACCGTGTTGGCCGCGGGCGAGCTGGGCGCGGCGCCGATCACAACGGTTTCCGTGATTCCGCCGCCGACCTGGAAAGTCATGGAGCCGGAGAGCGCGTCGCTGCCGGCGGCGACCGTGCCCAGCGTTCCGCTGTCGGCGGTTGTACCGGTGTAACCGGCGTTTTGGAACGACAGGGGGGTGGGCGCGGTGGCCGCGATGGAGGAGGTAACACTGAGCGCTCCGCTCGCTCCGGCAGTCTGCGAGGTGAGCGTCAGGGTCGACTCGCCGTTGCTGGTGGCAACGCCGGCCGTGACGCCGATGCCGGCCGAGTTGATGGCGCCGGCGATGCCGGCCAGCGTGTAGGCGCCGCTGCCGGAGCCGGTGTAGATGGTGTTGGCGGCCGGGGAACTGGGCGCGGGTCCGAGCACGACGGTTTCGGTTGTCCCGCTTCCCACCTGGATGGTCATGGAGCCGGACAGCGTTGTGTTCGCGGTCGAGGAAACCGAATCCAGATAGCCGTTGGGATTTTCCGTATTCAAGCCGTTCAGGAGCTGTTCCTGCAGCAAGGAGAGGGTGGGCGAGCCGAAGAGCGGCTCGGGAGTGCCGGAACTGGTGCTGCCCTCCTGCGTGTTGATGGCGCCGATCAGCGAGTTGTAGTCGTTGACCATCTGGTTGATCGTGCTTTCGACGCCGCTGTTGTCGTTGGCGATGACGACCTGCACCGGCTCGAGGCTGCCATCGGATTCCCCGGCGCTGGGCGCGAGCAACTGGAAGGTGACGCCGGGAATGAGATTGCTGACCGTGTTGGACGCGCTGGTGAGGTTGACGCCGTCTACCGTCAGGCTGGCGTTGGAGCCGGTGACGGCGGAGGTATAGCCCAGCGCAGTTGCGGGGTCGACGAGGCTCGACGTGACGGTGAGCGTGCCGGCCGCGCCGGGAGTCTGGGAGTTGAGCTGGAGGCTCGATGTGCCGTCGCTGTTGGCGACAATGGAGGCCTGGACCCCCTGCGTCGTGAAGGTGGAATTGATGTAATTCTCAAGGTCGGAGAGCGTCGCGCCGCCCTCGACCGTGCTCACGTCGCTCATGTCGATCGGTATCGCCGTTGCGCTGCCGACCTGAATGGACATGGTTCCGGAGAGCGCGGCGCTCAGGCTCGACACCGGCGAAAGCGTGCCGGTGGAGTTCGAGGTGGGAGTTCCCGCGGTTCCCGTATAGCCGAGGGTGTTGGCGGCGGCGGCGGCGAGCGAATTGCCGGTGACGACGATGTTGCCGCCGGCGCCGGAAGTGCCGGAGACCAGGCTGAGGCGCGAGCCGCTGGCGTCGGTGAGCACGCTGGCCGTGACGCCGACGCCGGACTTGTTGATGGCCGATGCCAAGCCGGAGAGGGTGTTGTCGGAGGAGTTGAGAGCGATGGTTTGCGCGTTGCCGCTGCCGACCTGCAGCGTGATGGAGCCCGACAGTTTATCGGCGCTGTTGGCGATCTCCGCCAGGTAGCCGCTGGAAGTCTGGGCGAGATTTTTCACAACGACCGTGTGCGTGCCTGCCGTGGCCGAAGAGGAGGCCGTAGTCAGCTCGAGCACGCTTGTATCGGAGCTCGAACCCTCTTTTTGCGCCATGATCCCTTGAAAATCCGTCAGGGAACTCAAATCGTTGGAGAGATTCGAGAACAGCGTGCCCAGATTCGAGATCACCGTGTCCTGGCTTTCCAGCGCCGTCAACTGGTTCTTCCAGGGCGTCTCGACGTTTTGAAGATTGCCGACAATTTCGGCCACGGTGGAGCTGACGTTGAAGCCTGCGCCGCTGGTCGGCGACCCGAAGCTCAATCCCACTGTGCCCATTCATGCCTCCACGCAAAAGCCATGCAGCCCATGAACCAACTGCGCCGTGAACCGGATGAGAGAAATCTCATGACCGGGGCTGGTGTTGACCCAAGCAAAGAGGGGCGTCCGGCAGACGCCCCATTTTGGTTATCGGCATTGCCGCCAATTTGTTCACTCCACCCCAGCGGCCCCGGCTCTGCGAGCCGCCCGCCGCCGGGGACTCCGGATTATTGCAACAGCTTGAGGACTTCCTGCTGTACGCTGTTGGCCTGGGCCAGGGCCGAGATGCCGGTCTGGCTCAGAATTTCGTACTTGGACATGTTGGAGCTGGCCGACGCGTAGTCGGTGGCCTGGACCGCGTTCTGCGCCGAAGTGACGTTTTCCTGTTGCGTTGAGAGCACCTGGCTTACGGCGTTCAGCGTGTTGATCTGCGCGCCGACGTAGCCGTCCTGCGCTGCAACATCGGTGATGGCCGTGTTGAGCGCGGTCAACGCGCTTTGGGCGTTCCCCTGGTTGGTGAGATCGGTACCGTTCAGGCTACCGTGGCCGGTTGCCGCGTAGCTGATGGTCGCGATGCCGCCGTTGTTGTCGGCCACCAGAGCGGAGGCCGCGGTCGCGCTTTGACTGGTATCGTAGCCGCCGGTCGTGATCCCGATCTCCTGCTTTGAGGTGGTTGGCGCCGCCGTGCCTACATTGCCCGAAATCATGATGCCCATGTCGGTGCCGCCGCCTGCATCGCCCGCGGCCGCCGCGCTGGTAAACGTGGCCGTCAACCCGCGCCCGGAGGCGTTGATGGCGTTGATCAGCCCGCCAATCGTCGTGGCCGCACTGGTTACCACAGAGCCGGTGGAGTTGTCGGGGTTCTTGTAGGTGATGGTCAGCGTTGTGGATTGGATGGTATCGGTGAGCGAGGCGTTGGTCGTCTGGCCGGTGCCGTTCGAGAGATCCAGGAACACATTCTCTCCCGAGCTATACGACATCGCGCCGCCTGTATCTCCCAGATTGGAGGAAGACAGCGTGGAAATGTTCACGTCGTTCAGGGATGCGCCCGTGTTGGACGAATCGCCGGTGTAGACGCCGACCTGTCCTCCACCGAAGACCTGCTGCTGGTTGTAGGTGGTCGTGGTGCCGATGTTGTTGATCTCGGACAGAATCGACTGGTACTCCTGGTTTGCCGCCGAATCCTGCGAGCTGTTGAGCGTGCCGTTGGAGGCCTCGGTGGCCAGCGTAACAGCACGGTTGAGCAGGGTTGTGACCTGCGAGAGTGCGCCATCAGCGACCTGCAACAGACCTACGCCTTCCTGAGCGTTGGTCTGCGACTGGGCGAGCGCCGTCTGGTTGGCCTGAAGGCCGTCGACCAACGAAAGACCGGCGGCATCGTCGGCGCCGGAGTTGATCTTGGACCCTGAAGACAACTGCTGCAGCGTCTTCGAAAGGCTGTTGTTTGTGTTGTTGAGGTTGTTCTCCGCATACACCGCGGAGAGGTTGTTCAAGACACCCAGGGACATGGGATTCTCCTTGTTGGATGCGGTGATTTGCGGCCCTTGTCCGAGAGTGCCCCCATCTTATTCTGGCCGTGGGTAGCTGCTGCCGGCTTGGTGCCGTCGCATCTGGCCCCTTTTTCGGCGCGGCCCTTTGGGACTTTACGCTTGCGCATTTTGTGTCCTGCCGGGGGACAGTTCTGTCCCAATTGTTTTACTTTTTTAACCTTTCCCCGCGTTTGCCGATAAGTGCCGCGAAGGAGATGGGCCATGATCGAACTGACCCGGCTGAACGGCCGCCCGATGGTGGTGAACAGCGACCTGATCAAGACTGCCGAGGCCTCTCCGGACACCATGCTGACCTTGATCAACGGGGAAAAGCTGATCGTGCGGGAGGACATTGCGGAGGTGGTGGAAAGGATCGTTGTCTATCGTGCGCGGCTACTGGCTGTGGTGGCGCGCCGGCTGCACCAGTTCGGCGATCTGGAGCGAGCCGTGGCGCTGGCCAGCCTGGATGCCGCAGCTCAGCCAAGCGCTCCGCCGCAACCGAAACAAACCGACGATCCTGAGCAATAGAACCTGCGCTGTTGCCTCATCTCATCAAGGAGCTGCACATGGATAAAGCGAGCATCGGCGGCGCCATTTTAGCCATCGCAGGTATCGTCGCCGGATTGCTGATCGAAGGCGGCAACGTGGGCCAGATTCTGCAGCCCACGGCGGCGCTGATCGTCTTCGGCGGCACGCTGGGCGCGGTGCTGCTGCAGTTCCCGCTGACCACGGTGGTGGCCGCCTTCCGCAGCCTGACTCATGTCTTTGCCGCGCCGCGCAAGCACGACAGCCAACTGATCCGCCAACTGGTGGCCTTCGCCAACAAGGCGCGCCGCAATGGCGTCGTCTCCCTGGACGCCGACCTGCAAACCATCCAGGATCCGTTCCTCAAGCAATCCCTCATGCTGGCCGTCGATGGCACCGAGCCCAGTGAACTGCGCAAGATCATGAGGGTCAGCCTGGACTCCACCATGGAGCGCGAAGAGCGGCTCCCCATGGTCTTCGAGTCGGCCGGAGGATTCTCGCCCACCATCGGCATCCTCGGCGCAGTGCTGGGGTTGATTCAGGTGATGCAACATCTGGACAATATGCAGGAGGTGGGCCGCGGCATCGCCGTGGCCTTCGTCGCCACCATCTACGGGGTGGGCATCGCCAATCTCTTCTTCCTGCCCTTCGCCGGCAAGATGCGCATCCGCATTCACGACGGCCAGCAGCGCCGCGAGATGATGCTGGAAGGCGTGATCTCCATCCTCGAAGGCATGAACCCGCGCATGCTCGAGATCAAGCTGGCAAGTTTTCTCGATGACTCCAGCCGGGAAAAGAAGGAGCGCGCGGCATGATGCGGGAGCGGCGCAAGAGCAACATCAGCCGGGATCGCTGGCTGGTCTCCTATGCCGACTTCATCACTCTCCTCTTCGCCGTTTTCGTTGTCCTCTACGCCTTCGCCAAAGCCGATCAGAAGAGGCAGGTGCAGGTGTCCGAGTCCATCGACTCCGCATTCCGCTCCCTGGGGCTCTTTCCCTCGTCCGCGCGTAAACCCTCCGATGCCGCCTCGGCCACGAACGCCGAGCAGCCTGCCATACCCATGAATATCGTCATGGGCGAGGACGTGCTCGCCCCCGCCCAGGTCCAGCAGGACCTGGAGCGGATCCACCGCGAGCTTGCGCAGACCCTCTCCAACCAGGTCGCCACGCACACCGTCTCCATGCGCATGGGCCGCGACGGCCTGGTGATCAGCCTGCGCGAGGCCGGCTTTTTCGACTCAGGCTCGGCCACTCCCAAGCCGGCAACCCTGCCCACGCTGCGCCAGATCGCCGCCAAGCTGGGCGCGACGCCCTACGACGTGCGCATCGAAGGACACACCGACAACGTGCCCATCCACAACGCGGAGTTCGACTCCAACTGGGAGCTTTCGGCGGCTCGCGCCACGCGCATCGCCCGCCTGTTTCTCGACATGAAGACCATCCCTCCCGGCCGCCTCTCGGCCGCCGGCTACGCCGAATATCATCCCGTCGCGAGCAACGACACGCCGGAGGGCCGCGCGGAAAACCGCCGCGTGGATCTGGTGGTGATGCCGCGAACGAAGATCGATTTCGCGGCGCCGGCGAGCAGCAATCCGCCGGGGCCATGGCGAAAGGTGACGGATGGGGAGTAGCGGAGTTAGCGGAGATAGCGGCGTTGGCGGAGTTAGAAACGACAAAGACCCCAACTCCGCTAACACGCGCGAAGCGCGGCTAACCCCGCTAACTCCGCTGCAATTCACTCCACTCCAAGGACTTTTACGATCACGCGCTTGCGGCGCCGGCCGTCGAACTCGGCATAGAAGACGCGCTGCCATGTGCCCAGATCGAGCTTGCCGTTGGTTACGGGCAGCGTGGTCTCGTGGTGCAGCAGCAGCGACTTGAGGTGGGCGTCGCCGTTGTCCTCGCCGGTCTGGTGGTGCTTGTAATCGGGCCGCGCCGGCGCCAGCTCTTCGAGCCATTTGCCAATATCCTCGATAAGGCCGCTTTCGAGATCGTTCACGTAAATCGCGGCCGTGATGTGCATCGGCGAAACAAAGCACAGGCCGTCCTGCACGCCGCTGCGCTCGACGATCTGTTCGACTGCGTCAGTGATGTGCACCATCTCGCGCCGCTTGCGGGTTTCAAACACCAGATATTCGGTGTGACTTTTCATGGAAAGCTCCCTCGATGCGCCGCAAAGCGGCGAAAAGCATACAGCGTGTTTCAAAAATGGCGACGTAGATTTCCGTTGTCATCCCTCAGGGGCTATTGAATCCTGCATAAGTAATGTCCTTGCGCCGTCCCTACGGGACTCCGGAGCGCATTTGTGGATACCGCTTTCCCCACGCTAAAGCGCGGGGCTAACAAACACTGCGCCTACGGCGCGGCTGCCAGGACATTCCTTATGCAGTTCTCAATAAAGCCATGCCCTTGTTACAAAGCATATATTTGAAACACGCTCCAACAACCCTTTCGCCCTTATCCTAAAGGAGCCGTGAACGTTCGCCGCCCACCCGACGCCGCCGCGCGCCTGCGCGCCCTGTACGGCGATCTGCTGCGCGCCTACGGGCCGCAGCACTGGTGGCCTGCGAAGACGCCGTTCGAGGTCATCCTCGGCGCATACCTGACGCAGAACACCGCGTGGGAGGCCGTGGAGCGCTCGCTCGCCAATCTCCGCGGGGCTGGTGCGCTCACGCCCGAGGGCCTGCGCGCAGTTCCCCTCAGCAGGCTGCGGCGGCTCATCCGGCCGTCTGGCTTCGTCCTGCGCAAGGCGCCGGCGCTGAAGGCATTTGTGAAGATGCTCGATGAGGAATTCGGCGGTTCGATGGAAAAGATGGCCGCGATGCCGACCGTTGTGCTGCGCGAGCGGCTGCTCGAATTGCCCGGTGTGGGCAATGAGACGGCGGATGCGATTTTGCTCTACGCGCTGGGGCACGCGGTTCCTGTGGCAGACGAGTATCTGCGGCGCGTCGTGGAGCGGCACGGGCTGCTGACGCCGCAGGAGGGCCGGCGGCGCATTCCGTACGACGCGCTTGCCGAGCTCACGCGGCGGACATTCGCGGGCGATCCGGCGGAGCGCCGCGCCCAGCTCTTCAACGAGTTCCACGCGCTCACCGTGGCCGTGGGCAAGGCGCACTGCGGCCGGACGGCGCGCTGCGAAGGCTGCCCGTTGGCCGCGGATCTGAAAAACAGCTCCTACAGGCTGTTTCATAACCTGATTGGGGATCAAGAGAGGTACTTGGAGCGCGAATTGGCGGCGGGCGATAAAGTGGCAGGAGGCAACGTCGATGCCACGAGGCGCTCCGATGCTGACGGACACGCAGTGGAAGAAGATTGAGCCATTGCTTCCCCGGTTACGCAAGAGCAAACGCGGTGGTCGTCCCTGGGCCGATAGCCGCCGTGTCCTGGAAGGCATCTTGTGGATCGCGCGGAGTGGAGCAAGGTGGCAAGATCTTCCTGCCGAGTATCCCTCGCCTGCGACCTGTTGGCGACGCTTACATGATTGGGAACAACGCGGAGTTTGGCTGACGATCTGGCGAACCTTCCTGGGCGAGTTGAACCGGAAGGGACACCTGGACTGGAGCGAGGCGTTTATCGATGGCAGTTTTGCCTCTGCGAAAAAAGGGGCGCCGGGATTGGAAAGACCAAGCGGGGCAAGGGTACAAAGTGGATGGTGGTGGTCGATGGCCAGGGTCTTCCTTTGGGAAAGCACCTGGGATCGGCCTCTCCGGCGGAAGTCAAACTCGCCGAAATCACCCTGGCCTCGATCCGCGTCCCCAACCGCCACCGCCACGGCCGCCCAAGGCAGAAACCGCAAAGGCTGATTGCCGACAAGGCTTATGACAGCGACCCGCTGCGCATGCGCTTGCAGAAGCGAGGCATCGAATTGATCGTGCCCCACAAGGCAAACCGAGTGCGCCAGCCAACTCAGGATGGACGCCCACTCCGACGCTACCGCAAACGCTGGAAGATCGAACGAACCCATGCGTGGCTGGGAAACTTCCGGCACCTGGTGGTTCGCTACGACCGCTTGCTTCACATCTATGAAGCCTTCTTCCACATCGCCTGCTTCATGATCGTACTCAGAAGGTTATGAAACAGCTTGTAGTGTCCTGCCCCCGAAGTTCGCATCAAAAACAAAGCAGTCATCCTGAGCGGAGTCCGCCGCGGCGGACGGAGTCGAAAGCCTGCCCTGAGCTTGCCGAAGGGGACCTGCATTTGGGATGCGCGATTTATGTGACAAACTCTAGAGCAGTATCAACATAGCTATACCCGGGCGGATCGAAAGTGCGATAGAGTTGTTTTCTCTGGTGAAGTGACCGCGACAGCGGACCTATGGGTCGAGCGTATTCGGACGATCTGCGATTGAGGATATTGGATGCCTATGAGCGCGGAGAAGGAAGTTGCCGCGCTCTTGCGGCGCGTTTCGGCGTCAGTTGGGAGTATGTACGCAAGGTGCGCCAGCAGCATCTTCGCAGCGGGCACAGGAGACGTTCTGATGCAATCGCGCTTCGGCGTTCGCAGCCGGGTAACCGATCAGGTAAGAGCTCACATACTGGCTCTGGTGGAGGCACAAGCCGACATCACCATCGCCGAATTGCGGGAGCGGATCGAGGCTGAAAAGGGCGTTCGGATGAGTTGGACACTGGTCCAACTGTGGGTGAAACGGCTCGGGTTGCGGCTCAAAAAAAGTCGCTCCACGCCGTCGAGCGGGATAGCGAAGCCAACCGCGAACGACGCGCCGAGTTCCACCGCCGGATACTCGCCACAGACCCGCAACGGCTGATCTTCCTGGATGAAAGCGGAGTCACTACCTCGATGACGCGGCTACGCGGCCGATCGCTGGGAGGCCGGCGTATCCATGAGGCGACGCCGGGCGGCCATTGGAAAATCATGACCGTTCTGGGCGCCATGAGCACGCGCGGCATCCTCGCCGCCATGACCATCGAAGCAGCCACGGACGCCGATATTTTCCTGGCCTATCTGGATCATGCGCTGTGTCCGGTGCTGAGGCCGGGTGACGTGGTGGTGATGGATAACCTCAGTTCGCATAAGGTGCAAGGCGTGCGCCAAAGAATCGAGGGAGCCGGAGCCGAACTGCTCTATCTTCCGCCTTATTCGCCGGACCTGAACCCCATCGAAAAAGCCTGGGCCAAACTGAAACAACTGCTCCGCTTGGCCAAAGCGCGCAGCAGCGAAGCACTCCACCAGGCCGTCGCCGACTCCCTGCCAATGATCACCCCAGAAAACGCTCAGGCATGGTTCAGGCTCACTCTCAACTGGGTACATCTATTATGATAATGCTCTAGCGTACGCCGGTTTACGGCATACGTGATTGCAGTCACTTTGAGCTGTACTCCCGGATCATACGATGGCATAAGGGGTTCATAATCGACGGAGTCTGAGCGGGAAGGGATCTGCATAAATCTGGGGTTTATTGAGAGCAAGACCTACGACGAGATTTCAGTTGGCGACACAGCCGAGACAGAGCACGTTCTAACCACGAATGACGCGATGGCATTCGCCTCGATTTCCGGGTTCCATTCCGTTCTGAATACCGATGAACTCATCGATCGCGCCGGGGGAATACCTCCGACAGGGCCCAACATGTGGTGCGCGTCACTCATCTCAGGTCTCTTCAGCATGAATATACCCGGGCCTGGATGCACACTGACGAACGTCTCACTCTCGTTCCAGAATCGCATCCGCGTCGGAGATCGCATTCTCGTCAAGGTGCAGGTTACGGCCAAGGACGATTCCACAAAGAGGGTTCACTTCGATTGCGAAGCAAGCAACGGCGCCGGTACGCCGATCTTTTCGGGCACCGCCCAGCTTATCGCGCCAGAGAAAAAGCAGCGTTGGTCCACGCTCCCGGTACCACAGCTCATTGTGAATAACCCCTATCGTCATTACCTCGGTTTGATCGCGCGTGCGACCTCCAAGCCGGCCGTGAGAACTGCGATTGTCTGGCCTTGCGATGAAGTATCTCTCGGCGGCGCGATTCAGGCATTCAAGGACAAATTGATCGTTCCGGTTCTTGTGGGCTCTGAAGCGAAGATCCGCAGTTTGGCGGGCACTTTGCAACTCGAATTGGGAACGATTCAGATCGTTGACATCGACAATAGCCGCACGGCTGCCATCCAGGCCGCCGAATTGGCCCGTAAAGGCGAGGTCCAAATGCTCATGAAGGGTTCCCTGCACACCGACGAACTCATGGGCGCCGTCGTCTCCCGCGAAGGCGGCATGCGCACGGGGCGGCGCATCAGCCATGTATTCGCTTTGGATGTTCCGTCCTATCACAAGACCCTCTTCGTTACCGATGCGGCGGTCAACATCCAGCCGGACCTGGAGACCAAAATCAGCATTCTGCAGAATGCGATCGACATGTTGATAGCGCTCGAGGTCGTGAAGCCAAAGGTAGCAATCCTATCGGCGGTCGAGTCAGTCAACCCGGCCATCCCATCCACGCTCGATGCCGCCGCTCTTTGCAAAATGGTCGACCGCGGACAGATTACTGGAGCCACCGTCGATGGTCCGCTGGCATTCGATAATGCCATTTCCAGCGACGCCGCAAGGATCAAAAAGATCAAATCGCCGGTTGCGGGAGACCCGGATCTCCTCATGGTTCCCAATCTGGAGGCCGGAAATATCCTTTTCAAGGAGCTTCAGTACCTGGCCGGAGCGCTAGCCGCGGGAGTTGTGGTAGGAGCGAAAGTCCCGGTCGTTCTCACCAGCCGCGCCGACGGAGAACTGGCTCGGATGGCGAGTTGTGCCCTAGGCGTCCTGCTGGCAAGGCCGGCACCTGACCTGAGGTCAGCGTGACGACCAACGCTCTCTAAGTCAGATGGTTCAGCAAGACCTATGAGCGATTTCTTGAATGGCCACCTCAAGCTCATTCAACATCTTCTGCGCACCTGCAGGAATCGCCCGCTTGAACCGCGCCCAGCCAATGTTCCAAACCGCTCATCTGAGATGAGGTTCACACATTTGTGAAATATGAAGTTTGAATTCTCGTTCAACTTCGGCGAAGGTGAGAAAAAGAAAGAATGGTTGACCCAAAACCCAGAACGATGTACCAGCTGGAAGCTGAGAGTCGACGCCCGTCGTGATTCTCGGAGAAGAGGGAGGCGAGATCCAGGGTATTGGGAAAGCAAGGTCACGATGAGGCGCCGAGGAAGCAACAACGGTGGTGGGGGTGATCTGAGATCCAGTATCAGGGACCGTTATTCCCTGATACCTGGGTGAAAATTCCCGGTTCGGTGCGGCTCAGAATCCGAGATTCATTGCCAGGAACTCGTGTGGAGTTAGTATCATAGAGATATTCGCCGTCAAACTTTTGAAGCGAATTTCGCGAATTTCCCTGTATATTTCCCTGTTAGCAGGGAATTCGGTTCAGAGAGCGGTTCGCTTGAGACTCAGAACTTATCCGTAAATAGTGTTTGAGTTGATTCCCTCTGCGGATTAAGTTGTTTGTGACGAGCGGAACCAGGCGAAGATGCAACTCAATATGGCACAGATCAAGTCCTGGACGGTGTCGGATACGTTGTGGAGCAGGATTGAGTCGCTGGTTCCGGTGCGGAAACGGCCGCGGGGCCGCAAGTACCAGCGCAGACCGGGGGCTGGTCGCAAGCCGATGCCCGCCCGGCAGATATTCTCCGCGATTGTGTACGTGCTTCGCACCGGATGCCAGTGGAAGGCGCTGCCCAAGGATTATGGCAGCGCGAGCGCGGTACACGCGCATTTCCAGCGCTGGCAGCAGGAAGGCTTCTTCCTTCAGATCTGGAAGGCTGGTTTGGCCGAGTACGACGAGATGGAAGGCATCGCCTGGAAATGGCAAAGCGTAGATGGAGCCATGAACAAGGCTCCGCTGGGATTAGAATGCGCCGGGGCCAATCCCACCGACCGGGGGAAAAAAAGGACGCAAGCGAAGCCTTCTGGTCAACGGGCGTGGCGTCCCGCTATCGCTCGTCGCCAGCGGAGCGAACGTGCATGACTCCAAATTGCTGGAAGCGACCCTAAAAGGCATCATCTGCGGCCGCCCCAAAGCTCAAAAAGAGCCCCGCGAAACACTCTGCCTGGACGCCGGTTACGTCGGCTATCTGGTGCTGGTCACCAGCCGCAAACAAAACTACCGGCTGAACCTGAACACTGGTGCCGAAGAGCGCAAAGAAAAGCTCAGCAATCCTGAACATGAGGCGCGACGGTGGGTTGTAGAACGAACCCACTCCTGGCTCAACCGCTTCCGCAAACTCCTGGTCAGCTTCGAGAAAACCGAAGCCAGCTACATGGCTCTACTGTTCCTTGCTGCAGCCCTGATCTGTTGGAGGCAGACCATCTCTATTTACGGATAAGTTCTCAGTCCACCGCCATAGAGTCTTTATAATCAATAATTTATCGTTTGCTCTTCAGTCAGGCGTGCATTTACGCCCGAACTTCTGGATCTTTGCGCGTAAAGGATGCCGGAGAGGATTCTCTGCCTGCTGCAGTTTACCGATCGTTCCCCGCGATTCTCTGAACCCGAATTCGGCGGATCCCTTTCGATCGATGAACACCCTCAGCCGGCATGGTTCCTCTGAGTTGTTAGCGAATTGAGATCAGTATACAGACCCAAATTGCAGAGTTCTTGAACATCAAGTGCCCTCGCAAGACCACGTTTCAGACTCACATGCGAACTTTCCCGGGTTCAACCCCCAGGACACGGCCGCTTCCCCTAAGGGGAAGAGGTCACAATTCACCGTAGAAAATATCTGACGCTCGGTGTGCCTTATTTAGGCCGTACATCGGACTGCCAAAAGCTCTTCATGTGATGAGATGCAGCACAAACGTCGCTCTCGAGGGACTCGGATCTGGCATCGGTTATCCAGATTCCGCTCAAGGGTACGGCGCGGAAAAACCACGAATGAAAATCGTGGGAGCGGATGTCGGCGCTCGTGATGTCAAGCGGCACGATGCTTTGAGCCTTGACGTGGATTACGCCGTCCTGGTTCTGAAGCGGGCCTTCGATGACCAGGAATCGGCTGCGTGTGACAACGCTTCGATCGCGCTCGAAAATATCCGGGGCAACGATGACGTTGGCGATGCCGGTTTCGTCTTCGAGCGAGAGGAAGACAAAGCCTTTGGCGGTGCCGGGGCGCTGCCGGGCGATTACACAGCCGGCGATGCGGACGAGACCATGGTTGACGCAGCGTAACAGGTCGTCTGCTGAGAGAATGCCTGCTCTGCGCAGGGCTGCGCGGTGATAAGCCATGGCATGTGGACCGGTGGTGAGGCCGGTACCGGCGAAGTCAGCGGCCAGGCGCTCGTCGGTGGTCATCTTCCGCAGCGGCATGGCGACGGGTGCCGCACCGGGCGTGGTGTGCATGCCACGCAGGAGCGGGCCCACCGGACGGCCTGCTTCCTCGACCTGCCAGAGCGCATCGCGGCGATGCTCGACACTGTTCAGTGCGTTGAGTGCGCCGATACGGGCGAGTGCGACCAGCTCTTTACGATTCAGCGCAGGGACGCGCAGTGCGAGATCGTCAACGGAGGCAAAGGCGCCACCAGCAGAGCGAGCCGCAAGCAGAGCTTCAGCGGATGATTGGCGCAGCCCTTTGGCGTAGTTCAGGCCGATGCGCAGCGAGAGTGAGCCGTCCGGTTCTGCCTCCAACGTGCAAGGCCACTCCGATCGCTGCACGTCGATAGGTCGTACCCGAAGTCCGTGCCTTTGCGCATCCTTGATGAGCACAGCGGGCGAGTAGAAGCCCATGGGCTGGTTGTTGAGCAGGCCGCAGGTGAAGGCAGCAAGAAAGTGTACCTTGAGATAAGCCGAGGCGTAGGCGATGAGCGCGAAGCTGGCTGCGTGCGACTCCGGAAATCCGTACATTGCGAACGAACTGATGCCTTGCACGATGTTGTTCTGCGCCTCGGCGCCGATGCCGTTGCGGGTCATGCCGGCGCGCAGGCGGCCTTCGAGATCCTTCATGCGCTGCATGGAGCGGCGCATACCGACCGCACGGCGCAGTTCCTCTGCCTCCGCTCCCGTAAAGCTGGCCACAGTCATGGCCATGCGTAGCAACTGCTCCTGAAAGAGCGGAACGCCCAGAGTACGCTTGAGCACTGGCTCGAGCGAGGGATGGGGATAGGTCACTTCCTCCTTACCTTGGCGCCGGCGCATGTAGGGGTGCATCATCTTGCCCACGATGGGGCCGGGGCGAATGATAGCCACCTGCACGACGAGATCGTAGAAGCGTATGGGCGCGTTGTGCGGGATCGAAGCCATCTGCGCGCGGCTCTCCACCTGGAACATCCCCACGGTATCGGCCTTGCACAGCGCCTTGTAGACTTGTGGGTCCTCGGGCAACGCGGCCAAATCAATCTGTGTTCCGTAGTGGCGCGGAATCAGCTCAATCGCGTCCTTGAGCACGGCCAACATCCCCAGACCGAGCAGATCCACCTTGATGAGCCCCATGTCGGCACAGTCCTCTTTGTCCCACTGGATGACGGTGCGTCCGGGCATGGAGGCGCGCTCGATGGGCACGACACGGTTGAGCAGGCCGGCGCAGATGACCATGCCGCCCGAGTGCTGGCCGAGATGCCGAGGCAGATCCTTGAGACGCAGGCAGAGATCGAGATAGCGGGCGATGCGCGGATGGCGTATATCGAAGCCCGCCTGCGCGAAGTGGCGCTCCATGGTGTCGTTGGGGCCGCGCCACTCCCAATGGCCGACCAGGCTTGAGAGCCTCGCGATCTGGTCCTCCTCGAGGCCCAGCGCCTTACCCACCTCACGTGCGGCCGAGCGCCCGCGATAGGTGATGACGTTGGAGGTCATCGCCGCGCCCAGCGCGCCGTAGCGCTCGTAGATGTATTGGATGACCTGCTCGCGCTGGTCGCCCGAAGGAAGATCGAGATCGATGTCGGGCCACTCGCCGCGGTTCTCGCTCAGGAAGCGTTCGAAGAGCAACTCCATGCCGACGGGATCGACGGCTGTGATTTCGAGTGCATAGCAGACGGCGGAATTGGCCGCCGAGCCTCGCCCCTGCACCAGAAAGTCCTGGCGCTGGCAGTAGCGGATGATGTCCCGGACGATGAGGAAGTAACCGGCGAAGCCGAGCTTCGAGATCAATGCAAGTTCATGACAGACCTGGGCGCGTGCCTTGTCGAAAAGATGCCGTTTGGCAGGCGAGCCATAGCGCTTGCGAACGCCTTCTTCGACACGCTTAGCCAGGAAACTGTCCATTGTTTCGCCTTCAGGCGCCGGATAGTGGGGAAACTCGTAGCCAAGGTTGTTCAGCGTGAATTCGAGTCGGTCGCTCACAATGCAGGTGTTGGCGGTGGCTTCGGGAATATCGCGAAAGAGTGCCGTCATTTGCCGCGCAGTGCGTAGATGCCGCATGGAATTGATTGCGAGCAGGCGGCCTGCCTGGTCCAGCGTGGTGTGGTGACGAATCGCAGTGAAGAGATCGAGCAGTTCGCGATCCTTCTCTACTGCATAGCGCACGCCGTTGGTTGCGATCACGGGCAGGCTCAATGTGGAGGCAAGGTTCAATAGCGATTGGTTGCGGCATTCTTCTTCACGCTCCTGGTGGCGCTGGAGTTCGACGTAGAGATTGCCACGGCCGTAGATGGACGCAAGCCGGTCGAGCGTCTTGCGCACTTCGCTCTCGCCGCCGCGGGCAAGCGCCGCAGCCAGCGGCCCCTCTTCGCCGCCGGTCAGGCAGATCAACCCTGCGGAAAACTCTTCAAGGTCATCGAGCGTTGCCGCGCCTTCGGCCTTAGTGGTCTCGCGCATCTTGAAGCGCGTGATGAGCTGGCAGAGATTCTGATAGCCGATCTGCGAGGCGCAGAGCAGCGTGGTGCGCGCGGGCTCTGCCGGACACTTGTGCGGCAGCCAGGCTGGTGGAGTAAGCCGGCTGCCGAAGGAGGACACGGCAATCTCCGCGCCGATGTGGGCCTTCAGGCCGCACCGCTTCGCCGCTGTGTGGAAACGCGCAGCGCCGTACAAGCCGTTGCGGTCAGCCAATGCGATTGCGGGCATGCCAAGCTCGGCGGCGCGCTCGATCAACGCTTCGGGTTGCGATGCGCCGGCCAGAAAGCTGGAAGCGCTGGTTGCGTGCAGCTCGATGTATTCGCTGTCATGCCTACTGGAAATACTTGCGGGCTCTTGCGATGCACATGGTTCGTAAGCATCATCGGGATGGCAGACTGGCGTTCCCGGCGATTTTGTGTTGGCGACTCCAAAGCTGCGGTCAGTCATAGAACGCCTCCAGCCGCCAGCTACTTCGCGCCCTGTCGCAAGTCAGCACACAGGCGATGGAAGCGCCATCGCTGTTCACCGCCAGCACGTCCCATTCTTCGCCCTCCCACACGCCGGCCGACCACCAGCAGCCGCGGGTTCGCCAAGGGCCGTAGGCAGCGGTCACCTCGAAACGGTTCTCCCGGTCGCGGAAGGCTACGGGCTTCATGGCGCGCAGCACGACGCTCACCGGAGCCGCTGGACGCACACGCCACAGAGCCACCCGCGCAGTCTGCGCTCCGGGCTCAACCGCCCTGCCGCGGACCACAAAGCCTTCTATGCGGAAGCTGTCTGCGCGATGCGTATCTTCCAGCACGGGCGAGCCTACGCGATCGTCACCCACGATGGCCTTGAGCCGCGCCAGCGTTACATCGAGCCGCGAAGGCTCCGGAGTCTGCGGCGCAAAGAGGCCAAGCTGTATCTGGCTCGACCGGCCAGCTTCGGCGGCCAGCGTGAGCGCGACAACCGCGGCCTGCGGCGGATGCGCAGCGATCTCCAGTTGCAACAGCTTGAGCAGGAACATGCGATCCGTGGACGGCAGCGCGGGCCGGATCGTGCGCTCATGACCTCCGCTGCCATCGAGTTTCATGCGCACCGCGAGCGAGGCCGGCGCGAGGGCTCGCGCGGCGGTACGCGCAACCAGGCAATCGATCATGCGCGCGCCGATAAACAGCAGTGCGTCCGCCTGCTCCACAGGCGCGTCAAACTCACAGAACTCTTCAAGAGAAAGGGCCGGCTCCATAGGCTGGAAAACGTGCTCCGCCGAGCCGCGCGCCAGGGCGCTCCACGTACGGGCCTGGCTCCCGAGCCGCGCTACCAGATCCGCCTCCGGCATTGCAGCCAGCTCTCCGAGCGTGCGAATGCCCCAGAGCGCAAAGGTCTCCGCGTGCTCTTCAGCAAGGGCCAGCGCGGCGATGGGCAGCCTGGCCAACGCGTTTGCTTCTTCACCCTCGGGAATCACAACCATGCCGCGATGACCGCCGGCCATCATCCGCGCCGCATGGTAGTTGGCGCTCACGGCAATTGAGACACGAAAACCTGCCGTGGCCAGCGCCGTGCGCAGTTGCCGGGCCAATTGCTCCGGCGGCCCAAAGAGCCGCTCTGTGCCGCTGATATCGAGTACGAAGGCAGATGCCAGCCCTTCTCTTGCCTCTTCAATGCGCGGAGAAAACTACGCCACGCACTCCAGAAACACTGCGCGCGCTGCAGTTTCTCCTTCGATGGATCGTGCCAGCAGTTTCAATCCCACGATGCCATCAGCTTCCAGCCGCGTCATGCCCGGCACAGCGCCACGCAAGCGAGCCTTCCGGTTGAGCGCGCAGACCGTCTCCTGCGGCGCGCTGCCTTCAAGCACGGCTACGGGCTCGGATTCGAGGTCAGGCCGCAGACGCAGCAAAGCCTGCGCCGGAAACTCCGCGGCGTGAGCGCAGGCATAGAGTTCGCGGCTCATGCGCGCTTCTCCGCTTCCCATGCAGCCTGCGCAGCCCACGCAGATACAGGCGGCTTACGAGCGCCGATCTCAACCGGCGCCTGCCGCTCCCGTTTTTGCCGGACAGCGTACTCAAAGCCCCGCAGCACCGTTCCGCCTGCTGCCCTCGCCTCCTGGCGCGAGCAATCCAGCACCACTGCCGCGCTTGACTGCGCGTAAGCAGCCTTGCCCAGCACCACCAGGCTGCATCGCGCTCGATCTGCCGCCTGGCGAAAGCGGAACCACGTGGCAGCCGGGATGCGGTAGGCGTGCTCGCGCCCCGTCGTGCCCAGGTCCAGCACGATGGCCGCAAATCCGCCCGCCTGCAGCAACAAGTCAGTGACGCGCATCGCCTGATCGAGCCGCGTCCATGGCCTTGCCCGCGCCTTCAGCTTGGCGCTCTCCTCCACATCCCGGCATCTCACCCAGAGCAACTGCCGCAATGCCACTCCGTTCGCAGCTGCCGACTCGGGATCGAAGGCGTCGCTCACGTCCACCCAGGCGCAGTCCCGGCCCTCCGCCGTGCGGCGGGCCAGAAAAGCCAGCGCCAGGCTCGTCCGTCCCGACGACTCCGCCCCGGTCAGCTCGCTAATCGCCCCGACCGTCAGCCCTCCACCCAGCAGCGCGTCCACCTGGGCAATTCCAGTGGCCGCAACCTCGCGGATCGTACGCGGAGCGGGCGTCAGCGCAGCGGGGAAACGATGCGCGAGAGCGCCTTCGATTTCCAAACGAAGCAGTGCAGCGGAGGACATGGCAGGTGGCCTTCTACTTTCGCTAAATGTTCGCCTATAGATTCGCTCTAATCCGCCTCCTTGTCAAAGCCTTTGCTGGGAATCCGGTAGAAAGGTTGGCTATCCTGAGAAGGCCATGTGCGGCCGATTTGCTCGAAAATCTACGCAAGAGGTTCTGGCGGAATGGTTTGACCTTGAGCTGGAGGACATGCCCTGGTTTGTGCCCAGCTACAACATCGCGCCCCAGAGCACGCAGCCGGTTGTGCGCCTCAACCGCGATTCCGGCCACCGCGAGATGGCGCTTTTGCGCTGGGGGTTAGTTCCGTTCTGGGCCAAGGACGCCAAGATGGCCTACTCCACCATCAACGCACGCGCCGAGGAGGCGGCCTCAAAGCCCGCCTACCGCGAGGCGCTGAAACGGCGCCGATGCCTAGTGCCCGCCGACGCTTTCTACGAGTGGCAGCGCCTGGATCCCAAAACCAAGCGGCCATTCGCCTTCGCGCTGGCCTCCGGCGAGCCCTATGCTTTCGCCGGCCTCTGGGAGAGCTGGCGGCCGAAAGCTTCCGCAGACGCCGCGCCGCTTGAGACCTTCACCATCCTCACCACCGATCCCAACGAGTTGATGGAGCCGGTGCACAACCGGATGCCGGTGATCCTTGAGCCGAAGGACTACGACCGCTGGCTCGATCCCGGCGATCCGGCTCGGCTGCCCGTAGATTTGCTGCGCCCCTACCCCGCCGGGCGCATGAAAGCCTGGCCCGTCAGCGACCGCGTCGGCAACGTACGCAACAACGATCCTGCCCTATTGGACAGTTCGAACTGAGAGCAAACGTAGTACCAATGAAGCGCTTCCAGTTTGGCCTTGTCGTCACGACGCGAATAAAGTGTAAGGACCGGATTGGAGTGCCCGCCAAGGACCGCCACGTCAAATTTGAGTGCCCTCCCACGTAACGCCTGCGCTCCAGCCATGCAACCCGGTCATGTCAAAAAGCACGCGAAGTTTCCTATGCTCCTTCAAGAGCCGCTCGAACTCAGACGTAAAATGCCCGTAATCCGCCGCCAACTTCCCAAGAACATGAATGACGAGAACCCTTCCGCCGTCTTCTTCTTTCGTTGAATGGGCATTGCGAACTTCCCTGGATCGCTCCACCTCGGAATCTGTTTAAAAACTCACGGGAGAATCGAGGAAGGAATATGCGAGGTAAGAATTTGCGATTAAGTTGGGCGCATGTATCCGAGCGATTTGACGGATTCTCAGTGGGCTGGTTTGGAGCCATTATTGCGAGAGGCTGTTGGGGATCGGCAGGCAGGAGGCAGACCGCGCAAGTATCCGTTGCGGCGAGTGACCGATGCCGTGCTGTATGTGGTGAAGACGGGTTGTCAGTGGCGGCAGTTGCCGGTCGATTTTCCACCCTGGCCGACGGTTTATCAGCAGTTCCGGGCTTGGCGCTTGCGTGGAACCTGGGAGCGGGTGACCAAGTCGTTGCGGGAGCAGGGCCGTAAGGCAGGCGGACGCAGCCCTACGCCGACGGTGGCGATCATCGATTCGCAGTCGGCCAATACGGCCTTAAAAGGGGGCGCCGGGGTTACGATGCAGGCCAAAAGATCAAAGGGCGCAAGCGGCCCATCGCGGTCGACACGCAAGGCAATGTGCTGACCGCGGTGGTACATTCGGCCGGGGTGCAAGATCGGGTGGGAGCGCGGGCGGTGCTGATGCGGCGGTTCTGCCGCTTCGATACCATCGTCAAGGTATTTGTGGATGGTGGTTACACGGGCTCACTGATCGCATGGGCCAGGCAGATGTTCGGCTACGCTGTCGAAGTGGTCAAGCGCAACGAGCAACACCTGTTCCGCGTGCTGCCCAAACGCTGGATCGTGGAACGGACCTTGGCGTGGTTGCATCGGTCACGCCGCCTGTCCAAGGATTATGCGCTACTCCATACCAGCGCTGAAACCATGCTCCTCATTGCTTTCGCGCATCTGCTGCTGCGACGATATGCGTAGTTTTTAAACAGGTTCTAAGGAGATATTTGCTGGCTCTGGTAGGAGTGGTAAGCAGCCTTTTCTCATCGAGCCGCACAGAAAGATTGCCCGATGTGCCGGGCATAAAACCAAGTCGGTACAGCCATCTGCTGAATCTGACAAGCTCTCGCTTCAACTCGTCCTCGGTTTGATAACTCTGGTTTACCAAGTCTCGCTCCTTGCTCTACTGCGTCAACGTACTTTGCTTACCGGACATCAAGACTCAAGAATGTTGAAAGGGGGAAGTTCCGCTTGAACTCCAGGCCGGCGTGAAAAGGTTCTGCAGAGACTCCTCCATCCTTTTCCCAAGCGATCCGAAGCCAGGAAGAGGTGCCCGGCAGTAAGCTTTCCCAGCACACGGTAGTGACCGACAGCGGCCAATCCCATCGAGGCGATGCAGCCACACTGTTCGCAATCAGGGTTTCCGCCCAACTGGCAGGGAGTAATCGGAGTCCTGAGGTCGGCGGAAATAGTCTCTGTAGTTCTCGCAAAGATGCATTCTCTTGGGCTCCTGGGCGGATGCTCCAGTTCCCGGTGGAGTGCCTCTGGCATTTCCAGAGTGGGATACTTCAGCCGCAATTGCCGCAGATCTGCGAGAGTAGAAGCCCGTTGCGAAGCCGTCAGGATCTCTGGATCGGTGGCGCCGCGCTGAGGAGTAAAAATGCTGAACCACACCTTTGCAACCTCCGGTCGGCTGGTCCAAAAGCGCAGAAATTCGTCGAGGTAACCGGGGCGCCCTGCCATTTGCGACGTGATCGTGCAGTGAATGGTTACTCTGGCCCCGTTGATGTTTTTGAGGATGCGCTCGTAGGTGGAAGGTTTGCGCCGAACGTCGTGCTCCGGCCGCAGGCCATCGACTGATACCACGACATTCAGTTTCTTGAAATCCTTCCAGGCGCTTGGGATCACTCTGAAAGCGCTGGTGACGACCTGAGTATGCACACCGCGGCTTTCAATCTGCGGCAACAGCAGTTCAAGCTCGCGATAGCGAACCAGCGGATCGCCGCCCACGAGAGAAACGTGGAGTGGCCTGTGTCCATCGATCAGCGCAAGCACTCTCTTGACAAGTTCGTCGCCCTCGAAATCGGAAAGCTCGCACAGTTGGGTCGTGCCTCCAAGATGTGCGGCATCGAAGGCATAGCATCCGGGGCACCGCAAGGGACACTCTTTTGTAATCTCGATGGAAAGCGAGGGCGCGCGACCGGCCAGGATCCTGGCCCAGGCGTGCAGAACTTCTGATCTTTTCATAATCTCTCTGCGTCGGATGTAATGGAACTGAGTGGCGAACAACGGGCTTAGGACGGCTCTGTACGAGCTATCCTTCTTGAACGCTGGCAGAGGTGACAGATCAGATCAGAAGAGGAAGGTTGTAGATGCCTGAAGTTAGATTAGGCACTCGCTCACCGCGAAAAGCCGTGATCGCCTCGCCTGGCGCAGTTCTGGCCAACAGGCGGTCGTCGCAGATGAACGAGAAAAACGGACAAGTAGCGAGCAGACGTTTCACACTTTGCTTGCAATGTTGAGCAAGCAGGAGCACCAAGCATAGCGTTATGAGTATCATGAGTATGCTGGACTCGAAGTCTTGACCGCCGTGTAGAAAATGATCCCATGTCCAAATGTGCTGCGTCAGCGGCGAGGTGATCAACTGGACGGTGGTCAGCATCAGCAGAAAGCGACCGATCTTCGCATATACCCGAGGCGCGCATGCGAATGCGTTGAGGTTTGGCTGGCTCATGTTGGGAGTGCGATTCAAGAATTCCACCGCCCTGTTTTGAGTCTGCGCTTTTCCGGAGGATGGGGTTTCAAGGTGCTGAATGTCAGATGCCCATATATCGCCACCCCGCCGCTCGTTACCAACTGCCGTTTCGCCACGCAGGTCAGAATTCGGAGTATCAGCGCTAATTTGACGAATTCAGAGCGAAATAGTTGGCACTCAAGATTAAACGAGGCGCTCCGCAGTTTTAGATCGACGAGGAATCGCCTTGTATTGAACTGACCGATCCGCAATTCAAATCAGGGGAACGGCAGGGTGACGGCTCCCTGTGGATTATTGTGCCCGTATCACCGCCCAACCGTCAGTTACCATTTGTGCACTACCCAACCCCTACAACGCGGAGGCAGTGCTGAGTGCCGCGACATTCTTGGTAGCAGCAATGTACGCTATTGGGCGGCAGAATGCACTCCAGCCAGAATTCCGCAGCCCACACATGCAGTAGAACAAGAATCTGAATAACTGTGCTGTTTTCTGCTCGTTTCAGGTTCTCCCGGGATTACTCCCTGAAAGTCGCCCAGCGTTCTGCAATCCGTGGCGCTATCGGATGTGAACTGTCGCCAACAGCCCAATTCACTCTTCCGCCGTTCCCGCTTGCTTCCAAGTCTCTAAAACCTCCGGGCGAGCCGGAAGTTCCGCTTCGAGGATTCGATTCCTGAAGAACAACGCGCGGAAGACAGCCTGCCCTGGGCAGCGTCCGCCGCCCCCGCCCCTCCGCACGAAGAACTGATCTCTTGTGTCCTGAGTCTGAAGTTCGCATCACAAATAAGTTGTCATCCTGAGCGGAGCTTGCCGCGTATTTTGCGGCAAACGGAGTCGAAGTGACCTGCATTTGGGATGCACGATGTATGGGACAAACTTTAGAGACACCACACTAGCATCTTTTCGACGATTTCCACCCATTCCATGCACCTGCAGGTCACAATTTCCCGCGATTGCTCCACCTGCAGGTGGAGTTTTCCGCGAGCTCGCGATGCGACGATTTTTCCTCTCGCGCCGCGTTGCGGTTTCGACGACCCACAGGTCGTCGGTTTGTCTGCGCTGGAACGTCACCGCAAATGCTGCCTCCGCGCCATGAACTGAGAGCTGAAAGCTGAGAGCTGAAAGCTGAGAGCTGAAGGCTGACAGCTAGCCGTTGTCCCCCATCAACCGCTCGACCTCCTCGTGCAGCCGCGCGGTGATGGCGGCCTCGCTCTCCTCGGGGCCGAACCGCATCGCCTCGCCCACGTGCACTTCGAGAATTCCCGATCGGAACCAGCGCCGCTGGCCGGTTTTCATCTCGCCCAGTCCTCGGATGCCTACGGGGACCACGGGCACGCCGCATTGCTTTGCCAGCAGGCCAATGCCCGGCCGGAAGCGCGCAAGCTCTCCCTCGGCCGAGCGCGTGCCCTCGGGGAAGACCATCACGTTGTAGCCGCGATCCATAGCCTTGCCGGCGTGGGCAAAGCTCGCCTGGAAGTCGCGCTGGCGCGGCAGCGGAAACACGTTGAAGAGCGCCGTCACCAGCCAGTAAGCCGGCGGCCCCAGGACATAAAAGCCCTTGTGCCCCGGCGGCCATTCGGGATTACGCCAGTGCCGGTAGTCGTCGAGCATTTCGCCCATCATGGCCGCGGCCACGCGCCGCCGCCATGGTCCGGCCAGCGCGTATTGGATCAGCGGCCCGTCGTACGCGGTCACGTGGTTGCCCACGATGAGCAGCGGACCCTCCGGCAGCGGCTGGTTCGGCCCCACCACGCGCGGCGCGGCCAGCAGCCACGTCAGCGGCCGCATCACGGCCTCAATGAAGGCCACGCGAATCCAGTGGAACGGCTTCCACCACGGCCACGTAGGATAAACGAACTTCCTTCGCCTCAGTCCGGCCGGAACATCGGCCTCGATCTCCGCCCCCGGTTCCCTGATCCCTGATCCCTGATCCCTGATCCCTGTTTCTTGCCCCCGGTTCCCTGATCCCTGATCCCTGATCCCTGTTTTTTGATCCCTGGTCCCCGTTTCCGCCTCGCCTCCGCCGGCCACGAGCCTGCGCAACTCGCCCAGCGTTTGCACCTCTTCCAGCAGTCCGCTGCCGGAGACGATGCCCAGTTTCTCCTCGATCGCCGCAGCCAACTGGACGCGCCCCAGGCTGTCGAGGTGGAGATCCTCGGTAAGGCGCAGCTCGTCTCCCACTCCTGGATTGGCCTCGCCGGTGATCTGCGCAATCAGCGCCAGCAGCCAGTCCGCGGAGGGCCCGAAGGCGGCGCCGGCGGCCGTGCCGGGAGCGCCGGTGCGGGGCGTGGAGGCTGCGGCCTGAATCCGCGCCAGCCAGGCCGCGACGGGCTTGCGCCTCACCTTGCCGGTGGAGGTGCGGGGCAGGTCCGGCTCTGGCCAGAGCACCCAGCGGCTCAGGCGCTGGAACTCCGGCAGTGTGGCATTGGCGCGTTCGATGGCTGCGGCGGCCTGATCCCCCGATCCGCGGCAGGCCAGCACCGCGCACGGTTCCGGCCCCGCGGGAGTCTCCATAGCGACGACCGCGCAGGCTGCAATTCCGAGCTGTTCCTCGATGGCCGCTTCTATGTCCTCCGGGTGTATGTTTACCCCCGCCGCCGTAACGATGATCTCGCTCTTCCGGCCCACAAATCGCAGCTCGCCCGACTCCAGCCGCTCCGCCAGATCCCCCGTCGCCAGCCACTCGTCCTGGCGGGGCTGCATCGCGCCGCCCTGCCAAGTGGCGCCGGAGATCATGGCGCCGCGCACCAGCACCTCGCCGTCGGGGCCCAGCTTGACCTCGCGGCCGGGCATCGGCTTGCCGATGGTCCCTTTGGCCACGTGGAAGGGATGGTTGAGCGTGATGAGCGCGGTGGTCTCGGTCATGCCATAGCCCTGGATCAGCACGAACCCCAGCGCGTTCCAAAACTGCTCGATGGGGCCGGGCAGGGCGCCGCCGCCGGAGACGAAGGCCCAGAACTTGAGCCCGAACTCGCGGTGCACGGCGCGAAAGCGCCACCAGCGCCGCCAGGAACCGATCGTTTGCGAGCAGGCAACCCGTTCCACCAGGCCCGCCTGGCTCGTCTCCAGATGAGTCTTCAGCAGCGCCAGGACCCTGGGCACGGCGGCCAGCACGGAAATGCGCTCGCTGCGGATGAGCTCGATGAGGCGCGGCGCCGCCAGGCGGCTTTCGAAATGCAGCTCGGCCGTGAAGATGGGTGGGACCCACAGGCCCATGGCCTGGCCAAAGACGTGGCTCAAAGGCAGCGTGTGCAGAATGCGCAGCGGGTGGATGAGCCGCTCGTAGCGCATATACGGTTTGGCGCCGTCTTCGATGGGTCCCACGCTGGCCAGCACATTGCCGTGCGTAATGACGATGCCCTTGGGATCGCCGGTGGTGCCGGAGGTGAAGAGGATTTGTAGCGGGGTTTGATGCGAAAGGCCGGAGATCGCGCCCATCTCCGTGGCGGGCAGTTCGGCAAGCCAGTCCTCGAAAGCGAGTGTCGGAATCGGCGGCGCGTCCGTGGCAGCGTGGAGCTTGGCGAGCAGGACAGCATCGCCGACGGCCAGTTTGGGGCTCACGTCGGCGGCCACGCGCGCGGCAAAGTCCGCTGCCCCGTTTGCGTCCAGAGGAACGGCCAGCACTCCGCGCAGCAGGCAGCCGTGAAAGGCGGCAATCCACTCGGCGCTGTTCTCGGCCCACAGCAGGACGCGGTCGCCCTGCGCTATACCTCGGGCGGCAAGCAGCGCCGCAAAACGGCCGGCCAGCCGCGCCAGTTCGCCATAGCTCGTGATCCGCCGCCGGTTGCCCTGATAGCGCACCACGGCAATCTCGCAGTCCAGGCGCCGGAAATCATCGATGAGTGTGGCTAGATGATCGCGCATATTTCTTGCGGCAAGTTCATGGTAGCAGCGCGAGGCGAAGGGGGCGTGCCCGGGATTTCCTGTCCTTTGACCTGGAAAAATGCGAAAGGAAGGGCACGAAGCAGGCTTGCTGCCTGACGCTGCGGAAGTTTCGCCTGCGCGCGACTGCAGAGCCGGCCCCCTGTACACTGGAGAGGTCAGGATTTCCCCATGAAGAAACTCGCCATCGGACTCTACATTTTGCTTACCGTTGTATTGCTGGGCTGGGCCTACTATCAGGCTATTTATGTAGCTCCAAATGATGCCATGCAGGGCGAAATCTCTCGCATCATCTACTACCACGTACCCTCGGCCTCGGTTGCGTTCGTTTTCTTTGCCATGAACCTGGTGGGTTCGGTCGGGTACCTCGCTTCACGGCGTGATCATACCGAGCGAGCGCAGATCTTCGACGCCTGGGCGCTTTCAGCGGCTGAGGTCGGCGTGGTCTTTTGCACCGTGGTGCTCACAACGGGCCCCATCTGGGGCCGCAGGGCCTGGGGCATCTGGTGGACGTGGGACATGCGCCTGACCACCACGCTGGTGTTGTGGCTGATCTATATGAGCTACCTTCTGTTGCGGCGCTTTGCCGCCGGGCCTCAGGTGCAGACGCTGGCCGCCGTGCTGGGTATCTTCGGAGCGCTCGATGTTCCCATCGTGTACATGTCGAACCGCTGGTGGCGCACGCAACACCCGGCGCCGGTCTTCGGCGGCGCTCCAGGCTCCGGCATGGCCCCATCCATGGTGGGCGCGCTGCTCTGGAACATGCTCGCCTGGTTTGCCTGGGGCATTCTCATTCTGGCCTTCCGCTACCACATCGAACGCCGGAAACAGAAGATCGCCGCGGCAGAGGCCGAAGCCGCGATCAACGCTTGATTGCGCAAGAAACCATTCCAAAGCGAGGACAAATGGATCAGGCAGCGATTCTCGACCACCACTTCCGAATTGCCGCATACGTCATTACATGGGTCATTCAACTGGGCTATCTGGCGTGGCTGGGCCTGAACTGGCGGTCGTTAAAGCGGAGATCGATGCGATAACGGCCAGTCCCATCGGGTCTTCGCTGATAAACCTGCCGATCGCCGGGTTATAGTATCTGGCGCGATAGTAGTCGATTCCCAGGCCGTCGCTCTCACGGCCCGTGTAGCCGTAGCTGTTGGTCGTGGAACCTGAAATACTCATTGAGCCGTACGGCCCATAGCTGTACGTGGCCTGCTGCGCCCCCGTCGAGTCGGTCAGCGCCATGGTGCTGCCCAAGGCGTCGGTCAGGTAGCTGTATGCGCCAGTCGCATCCGTCCGCTGAAAGTGCTCGTCTACGCCGCCCGTGAGCAGGTTGGCCGTGGGAGTAGTACCATTCAGCTCTTGTACCGGGTTGACGCCGTCGTAGAGAAAACCGGTTGACGAGGACAGCAGCGTCTTCGACATGCGCCTTCCCAGTGGATCGTAGGCATATGTGGCTCCGCCGCTGTTGGCCGAGACCAGGCGGTTGCGCGCGTCCCATAAGTGGGTATTCACGCCACCCTCCGGGCTGTGATGCAGCTTGAATTACCGAAGCTCTGGTCCCCAACCAAGCTCGCAAGAAAATCGGTGCTCACCCACTGCGCGGGTTCTATGTACTTTAACGAAACCCCCGTCCTTATCCGGGGCATCCAGTGGTGTGTGCGTTGGCGCTCTTCAACACCACCTGATCTGCCCGTTAAGCGTCTTGGTTTCCACACCAGTTTTCCTTGATCCTCGTAGGTACTGCACCCAGCCGAGCTTAACCGCTAAGGATTACACCACGTTCACCCCGGGCGAGTTTTAGGCGAGGCACATCGTCTGGTTACCTATGTCCTGACATGAATTTGGAAGCGATGTATCCCCACGCGACAGCGCAAGCCACGGCAACGGCACCAAACAAATCCGCAGGCCATGCTGTGTGACCGCCATGGAGCGCATCGCTCTGTACGAGAAGAAACGAGAGTACCAGCATAGGTATCAGCGCTACCCCGAGGGCCCACGCCAAAGGCCCTGGCCCGTTGGTCGCTTTGAGATCCGCCTCCTGTACGCTTGCGATCGACGAGGGTAGTCGGGCGTGAAAGTTAGAGGAACGAACGAGGGAGGCACTGGCCATCATTACCACCACGCCGAGGCAGCGAATCAAGTAGTTACGGAATCCGACGAAGAACGCCACCGCCCCCAACAATAGCAGGAAAATAGCGAAAATGAAGAGGCCGGGCCGCCTTTCTTGCGGTCCCCTTTTTTCAAACGATGTCATTGGCATGCCCCCTCAGCCTGGTTGGACAGGTCGAACCCTTGTTCTGCCAAGTTTCCGACGGTCTCGGCCCAGCGCCCAACGCCTGGGATTCTGCTAGCACCCGCCGCAGTTGCAAGATTCACGTAGTTACTCCAATCAAAATTTTGAAGGGCGCTCATGTTCCCTGCGGCGAACGAGTTCATGGCAGCTGCGGCCGTTCCCGTCATAAAACTCGTCGTACCGAAAAATGCCGACATCGAGCCAAATGTTAAAGTAATTGGTGTGTCGCCGCCAAGGGAGATCCCTTCGCCGACGCCAAACAGGGCAGTCCCCGCAAGGGCCCCTGTCGCTATCAATCCGGACTCTGTCGATGCATTATCGAGAAGGTTCGCTATCTGCGCAGCCTGCTGCTGGAGTGCCGTGCATTGCGGCTGTGGGTTGTTCGGGGCAGTATTCGGCCCTTGTTGGTCCCACGGTAACTGATTTTCCCAGGGCAGCCATGGGTCATTGCACGGCGTCCCATCGTTCCCGCCGCACCCATTCGGCCCTCTATCCATTCCAAATGGGTCGATAAAGTCGATTGGGTCATCGCCGGCATAGGCGTAGAAGTTGGGGCCTGCTCTAAACCCCATCGGGTCTTCCGAGATAAACCTTCCGGTCTGCGGGTTGTAGTACCGGGCGCGGTAGTAGTCGATTCCCAAGCCGTCGCTCTCGCGGCCCGTGTAGCCGTAGCTGTTAGTCGTAGAACCTGAAATGCTCATGGCGCCGTACGGCCCATAGCTGTACGTGGCCTGCTGCGCCCCCGTTGAGTCGGTCAGCGCCATCGTGCTGCCCAGGGCATCGGTCAGGTAGCTGTACGTTCCGGTCGCGTCCGTCCGCTGAAACCGCTCGCCCAGACCTCCCGTCAACAGGTTGGCCGTTGCCGTCGATCCGTTCAGTTCCTGTACCGGGTTGGAACCGCCGTAGACAAAGGTTCTCGTTGTCGAGAGTAGCGTCTTGGCTACGCGGCGTCCCAAGGGATCAAACCGCATTATTTTGCGCCATCACTTTATCTTATCCAAATTATGGATGCGAAGAGGATAGCGACACCAAGTGGAAGACATAGTCTAAAGAGTACTAGGGGCCAGAGTGGTGCCTTTCCTTCACGAATCAAGACTCGGTATTTTCCAGTTAGTTCATGCGTAATCCGAACTCGATTCCAACCTCCAAAGACACGAGCCTGCATATACCGACGCCCATGTACACCCAGCGCGGAAATGCTAAATCCCAATAACGCGCCGACGCCGGTCATGCTACTCATCTGAATGAACCTCAATTTCTTCTCTACGTTGCTCTTAGCTGTGTAACTCAAATCAGATGCACCTCACCAAACGTCACTGCAGTTTGTGATGCTTATCACTTGGGTTTCTTCAAGCGTCCCAACAAACCCTTTTCCTCCGACAGCGAAGGGGAGTGTAACTGTACCGGTATAAACTCCGTTGAGCCCCGTGATTTGGCCCTGGCTATTCAATGCCAGCCCATCTGACAGGTCCACGCTCCCGCCATAACCCTCACCATAACTAATGCTTCCATCGACGACTGGTCCTTCCAGCTTCGAGATAATATGTGCGTTTGAGAGCGAGAATTGAGCACCGCCGGCTGCACCAACGCCAACGACAATTCCCCCGAACGGAAAAGCACCCCCACTCGTATATGCGATACCTAGATTACCTTGGGCGTCCGTAACGGCTTGGAGACCCAAGTTGATGGCGAATCCTTGAGACCATTTCCCTGCCGCTGCGCTGCCACCTATGCCGAGGCCAGCTGTACCCCCGGTCGCTTGCGCTAACGCTATCGGTATTTGAAGCATTTGGCCGGCAACGCCACAGCCAACCCGATGCAGGAGCCCGCCATTTCCACCTCCGCTACCATTTCCGCCACCACCTCCGCCGCCCGATCCCCTGTCCAACCCGAAGGGATCATTGAAGTCGATTGGATCGTCGCCGGCATACTGGTACAGATCCGGTCCGCTGCCCGCAAAGCCCATGGGATCCTCGGAGATGAACCTTCCTATCGCCGGGTTATAGTACCTGGCCCGGTAGTAGTCGATGCCCAGGCCGTCGCTCTCGCGGCCCGTGTAGCCGTAGCTGTTAGTCGTAGAACCTGAAATGCTCATTGAGCCGTACGGCCCATAGCTGTACGTGGCCTGCTGCGCCCCCGTTGAGTCAGTCAACGCCATCGTGCTGCCCAAGGCATCGGTCAGGTAGCTGTAGGCACCGGTCGCGTCTGTCCGCTGGAAGCGCTCGTCCACGCCGCCTGTCAGCAGGTTTGCCGTGGGAGTAGTACCATTCAGCTCTTGTACCGGGTTGGGGCCGTCGTATAGGAAATTGGTCGCCGTGGACAGAAGCGTCTTGCTCACGCGCCTTCCCAGTGGATCGTAGGCATACGTGGCTCCGCCGCTGTTGGCCGACACCAGGCGGTTCCGCGCGTCCCAGACGTAGGCATTCGTGCCGTCGTTGAGCGTGTTGCCGTTCAGGTCGTAGGTCATCTGGGTCGAGCCCCACTGCGTCAACTGGTTGTTGGCATTATAGACTGCCGAGGAGATCGCGGCCGTTCCTTGGATGATATTCAAAGATCGCTGCGAGCCGAGATCGGCCTTACTTTGGTTACTCTCCAAAGTGGCAGCCAAATGAACACTCCTGCATCCCCTGTACACGTTTCGTGGTATTTCAAGATTCCTCTCATCTTGTCGATGATGCATGGGTAGATCGGCTGCAGAACTGTTCTCCGGCATCGGTTTGAGCCTTGGGCTCTCGCGTTGCGGTGTCTCTTCCTCATCGGGAGGCAAGAGCGACGCCGAGGCTTTTGCCGGGCGCGGCTGAAGAACCGCTCTGTGCCGAATGGAGACCTCTATCATGCATGACTTCTTGATCGCTCTTGCCTTTATCGGTATGGTCATTGCTCCCGCCATTGTTGCTGCCCGTTGCACTACCGAAGTCACTTCAGACGAATCCAAGTCGAAATAAGAGGCGCGTTCTCTACTCCGAGAGGTGCCCTCCCAGGTATGCATTGTTACAGCGCTCGATAATCCCTCGCGCCAGACTGGCCTTCCAGCCGGCTATTCCTTCATCGCCCGCGGAAATTGCCCTCCGCTCTCCCAGCCGTTAGACTGGGGGATCGGGGGCACCCATGTTGGTCGTCATGAAAGCGCAGGCTACGCCGGAGGAGATCCAGGCGGTCTGCGACCACATTGAGCAGTTAGGATTCCGTGCCCATCCTCTTCCCGGGGCCCAGCGCACGGCCATCGGCATCACCGGCAATCAGGGCGAAGTCAACCGCGGAAACCTGGAATCGCTCTCCGGCGTTGCGGAAGTGATTCGCGTGTCAAAAGCCTATAAACTCGCCAGCCGCGACGCGAAAGAAGAGAACACGGTGATCCGCTTTGCGGGCTGCGGCGCCGCCATCGGCGGCCGCGGCCTGGCGGTAATCGCGGGCCCGTGCTCCATCGAGAGCCGCGAGCAGGCCTTTGCCATTGCCGCGCAGGTGGCCGCGGGCGGGGCGCAGTTCTTTCGCGGCGGCGCCTACAAGCCTCGTACTTCGCCGTACGCTTTTCAGGGCTTGGGCCTCGAAGCGCTGCGCATCATGGCCGAGATCCGGGAACAATTCGGCCTGCGCATCGTGACCGAAGCGCTCGACACCGAAACCCTTGACCTGGTGGCCGAATGGGCCGACGTGATTCAGATCGGCGCGCGCAACATGCAGAACTTCTCGCTGCTGAAAAAGGCGGGACGGTTGCGTAAGCCGGTGTTGATCAAGCGCGGCATGAGCGCCACGCTGGAAGAGCTCCTGATGGCCGCTGAATATGTGATGAGCGAGGGCAACTACGAGGTGATTCTCTGCGAGCGGGGCGTGCGCACCTTTGCCGACCACGCCCGCAATACGCTCGACCTGAGCATCGTTCCCGCGCTGCGGCACGTGAGCCACCTGCCGATCCTCGTCGATCCCAGTCACGGAACCGGCCGCCGCGACAGCGTGCTGCCCATGGCCAGGGCGGCCGTGGCCGCAGGCGCCGACGGAGTGATGGTCGAGGTTCACGATCACCCCGAGAACGCGCTCTCCGATGGCCCTCAGTCGATATATCCCGCGCAGTTCGCAACCATGATGAACGAGATCGAAAAGATCGCGCCCGTCGTGGGGCGCAACCTGGCTCGCGGCGTTTCCGCGGCTGCTGCCGCGGATGCAATGTGAACCTGCAGCCCATACCCAGTGGACAATGAACCGTGGATAGTGAGCAGTGGACAGTAAACCGTAGACATCGAGTGGAGCGCCTGGGTTTTGCGCCGCTCGCCTTCGCTGGCTTACTTGCGCTGTCTGTCACCGGCTGCCGTCCCAACGACTTTCCCCAATATCCGCCGAACTACCGCGAGTACGTCTACGTGACCAACGGAGGCAGCGGCACGGTCACGGTGTTGGACGTAGTGGATGTTCGCGTGGACCGCGAACTGCCCGTGGGAAGCGATCCGGTTGCCGTAGCCGCCAGCCTCACGCGCAATGAAGTCTATGTTGTGAACTCCGGCGCGGCCGGCGCCAACGGCTCGCTGTCGGTAATCGATGCGGAACACAACGCCGTCGTGGCCACCATTCCCTTGCACCTGCAGCCGGTCTCCATCGATCTCGACGCGGCCGGCGGCCACGCCTATATCGCCAACTCCGGCTCAAACTCGGTTTCCATTGTCGATCTCCAGGCCCGCCGCGAAATCGCGCAGTTCGCTGCGGGTGATGGCCCTGTTGCCGCGCGCCTGGCCCCCGATGGCAAGAGTCTCGTCGTAGCCGACCGCCATGGAGACTCGGTGACCATCCTCGATCCGGAAAGCGGCAAGTTGCGCGCCACGTTCGCCGGCTGCCCCGGAGCGGCGGAGGCGGTCATTCTTCCCGATTCTTCAAAGGCCTTTGTGCCCTGCTCGGCCGGTCGTCAGGTGATGGTCGTTGAGTTGGCGCAGCCCGGCGCGCATCCCCCTCTACCCGATCGCCTGGAAACGCTGATGGATGTAGGCCGCGCGCCCGTCGATCTGGCCCTGAAGCCTGACGGCGGCGAAATCTTTGCCTCGAATTCGCTTTCTGACTCCGTCTCCGAAATCTACGACACCACCGACGAGGTCGGCGACACGTACATGATCGGCGATGAACCTGTCCGTGGCCTCGTGTCCCGCGACAATTCCCTCCTCTATGTGGCTAACGAGCACTCACAGGAGGTGACCGTGTACTCCATCGACGATGGCAAGCGCGTGGGCGCGATTCACGTGGGCGACGGGCCGTCGGCGCTCGCGTTTTCGGCCGCCGGACACCTGCTGTTTGTGGTGGATAGCCGCTCCGGAGACGTGGCCGTGGTGCGCACTTCAACGGATTCGCTCTTCACGCTGCTGCCTGCCGGCCGCAACCCCAACGCCATCGTAGACAAGGCATTCAAACTGCAGTGACAGCCCTCGGCCCTCCACCGGTCACCGATCCATTCCCCAAAGAGTGAAGATTACTGCTGGGCGCTCATGCCGCTCGCGGGGGCAGTTTGGGCCGTCGGCGCCGCTCGCGGCCCCACGAGCACGCCATCAGCCAGCGAAGCGGCCACCAGACGATCGCCTGCCCCCCGGACCAGAACGATCTGGTAGCCGGTCTGCCACCAGTCCCACTTCATGGTTTTGGGGTCAATGGCGTAGACCTGATCGCTGGAGCGCGAGCTGACCAGGATTCTCTTCGATCCCGCGTCGTAGCTGAGATCGTCGACATCGCGGAACGGCAGGCGCTGAATCCAAAACCAGGTCTTGCTCAGGTCGCGAGTGTAGTAGACGCCCTCGCGCGCACCCAGCCAGAGCGTACCGTCCGGGGAGAAGGCCACGCGGTGGATGCGCGTGAGCATCGTCGGGATCCCCATCGGCCACCAGTTCTGCCCTGCGTCCTTCGACAGAACCACGCCGTCGGCGCGAGCCGCGACCATGGTGTCGCCGTGAACGGTTACGGAAAGGTAGTCGCCCTCGCCCATCACCGGCCCGCCCTGCCAACTGGCGCCCTGGTCGCGGCTGGTGAGCAGCCCGTAGCTTGTGGCTGCCACCCACACGTCCCCCGAAACGTCGAGCGCGTACACGGGACTCTGCAACTCGATCACCGGGGCCTGCACCTGCTTCTCCATGTTGACGCGCGTGCCACGGTGCGTCTCGCTGATCGTTTTCACAATGGTGTTGGCGATATCGTTCCGCGCCTGCCAGGTCTGGCCCGGTTGCAGTGCGGCAGCCGATCCATCCTGCGGAGCCGGCGCCGGATCGCCGCCGGCCGCGGCATGCAAAACAAAGATGCCGTGGTCGGTTCCCGCCACCACCGCTCCGTCCTTTGTCTGCGCCAGTGCGAAGACGTCGCGGCCGTCCAGTCCCGAGTCGAGCTGTTCCCAATGCGCGCCGCCGTCGCTGGAGCGGAAGACGCCGCCGTAGTTCTTGTCGTTGACCACGCCTGCGTACAGGCGCTCGGGATCGTCGCGATCGACCAGCAGAGCCGCCACCTTGCGTTCGGAGATCCCCCGGTTCGACGGCGTAAATGTCACGCCCCCGTCCTGGCTCGCCAGCACGCCCCCGCGATCGGTGGCCAGCAGCACGCGGCTGGAATCCTCGGGATCCACATAGACGCCGTTGACCACGACGTCGGAATCCGTCATGCGCTCAAAGCTTTTGCCTCCATTCACGGTCTTGTAGAGGCCCTCCGTGGTTCCGGCGTACACCACTTCGCGGTTCTCCGGATCCTGCATGAGGCTCCGCGTCCTTCTTGCTTCCGAGGGGATGCCCTGAATCTTGTGGAAGAGGATGCCCGCATTCTCGCTCTTGTAGATTCCGCTGCACGCGCTCAGATAAACGACGTGCGTGTGCTCGGGATCGACAATGATGGAAAACACATCCGAGTCGACAATCAGTCCCTGCTTGATGTTGTGCCAGGTCTTGCCGCCGTCGGTGGTCTTCCATGGCAGGTGCCAGGTTCCGGCGTACACAGTGTCCGAACGATCGGGGTCCACCGCGAACGACTCAATCTCGTGAATCTCCCGGCTGCCGGAGGGGCTGATCTGGGTCCATGTCGCGCCGCCGTCGATCGACCGGAAGACTCCTGCCAGTGTTCCGGCATACAGGATGCGCGGATCGGAAGGCGCCTGCGCAAGCGCGTGAACCGGCTGCCCCTTGAATGGCGCGGGCTCGATCCAGGTCCGGCCGCGGTCGTGGCTGATCCACAATCCGCCGCCGTCGCTGTCCTTCCATGCGCCCACGTAGATCGTGGAGGAGCTGGCGGAGCCGACCACAATGCTGTCCAGAACGAAGCCATCGGCGCTGCCCAGCTTCGCCAGCCGATGCCAGCTTGCGCCCTCGTCCATCGATTCGTACAGCCAGCTATTGGTCGTGCCCAGCAGCAGATGCTTCGGCTGCCCTGGAAACGATGCAAATGCCCGTGCATCGCCGCCTGCGGGGCCCACAACGGTCCACGCGGCCTGCGCCTGTAGTTTCGGGACACAGAGGAAAAACGCAAGAAAGAAAAGGATCTGGACCGGAACCCCAGCCCGGTGCGATCTCTTAAGAAAACACCGCAAACGGCTCATTCAGACGGAAAACTCCCTTACATCTCTACTAAGAATAGACAAAATGGGGCCCAAAAAGCGAAGAGGCCGGCCGGTTGGCTCACCGGGCAGCCTCTTCGCACACAAGAAGGGCAGGATAGGCCTGGCTTGTGCGAGCCTCACCTCATTGCGGCAAGGCCCGCCGATTGCTTCGTGAACAGCGCCGCGCCCCGCAGCTTACATCGCAGCCTTCTTCTTCGGGTGGCGCTCCGCCAGCGGCTTGCGCATTTGCGGCTTCACCTGGGTCTCGTCCACCGGCATCGTTCCCGTCACGTCGGAGCTGAACGTCGCCCCCGCCGGCACCAGGTAGTCCTCCACCGTCTGCCCGTCGGTCATCCCCTCGGCCACGCTGATGCGCGAAGCGTCGATGCCCTGCTCCGTCACCAGGTAGTCCTTGGCGTTCACCGCGCGCTGCGCCGCGGAGTCCTCCACCTTGGCGTGCTTGTGCTTGGCCGCGTACTTCTCCTGCTTGGCCGTCAGCGCCTTCTCCTTGGCATCCGACTCGCCCACCACCACCGCCTTGGCGTCAGCCTGCTGCTTCAGGTCCAGAGCCACCTGGTCCAGGCAGGCCTTGGCCTCGTTGTCCACGCGCAGGGGCCGCTTCGTGTCGGTCGAAAAGCTGATCGAGCACAGCGCCTGCGTGTGCGGCGGCGGAGGCGGTGGCGGAGGCGGTGCCAGAATGGTCACCTCAGTGTTGGCGGAAACCGAGTGGCCCTTGTCGTCAGACACGTTGCAGGTGATCCCGACGGCTCCGGTGGGCGCACCCGCCGAGGAGTACTCCGCCGTGGTCCCGCTGCCCGTCACCGTGCCCGCCGTGGCCGAGTAGCTGTACGTCAAAGGACGGTTCTGCGGGCTCACACCCACTGAAGTGATCGTCGCAGTGTCCCCGGGCTTGATCGTGCTCGGGCTGGCCGAGCAGCTGATCGTCGGCGGCTCGAACGCCTTCACTGTGTAGCCGGCAGAGCATTCGGCGGTTTGTCCAGGTTTCAGACCTTCCTTGCCCTTCTTGCCTTCCTTCACGTCAGCCTTGGCAGTGTAGGAACCGGGAGCCAGAGAAGCCGTATTCACGGTGGCTGAAGTGCCATTACCGGTTACGCCGTCTCCGCTCCAGCTGTAAATTACGTTGTTGTTCTTCTTCGTGCTCACCGACCCGGCGGTAGCCGTAACGGACAACGGATCGCCCGGGTAGACGGCCGGAGCACTGGCGTTGCACGATAACGTGATTGGCGGTTGCTTCTTACACCCCATTGGCAACAGGGCAAAACCCGCCACGCCCAGGACCAACAAAACGGACTTCAAAGTTCGTGAATACATGCTCTTACGCTCCATGATTACGCTGATGTACGGTTGGAAAAACGGTTTAGAAAAGGAATCCACGCTCCCCCTCCTTTCGGCTCCGCACAGCGTGCGCAGCTCCCAATCTTCGATTCACCGTCACAAACCTAGCACAGAAAGACCCTGCTGACCATATTCTATCTTTCTTTCCACAGGCCGCTTTCCACAATCCGCTCATTGAAACTTGAAAGCCCAAACGGGCTCGACCGCCAAGAGCGGCTCCCAAGGGAACTTCTCCAGCAATTCTGGTCTCCGATGGGGGCTCACTCTGCGTTCAGTGTCTTTAGCAGACTGCGCGGTTCACGCTGTATCTTCTCTTGTAGAAGCGAAATCGCGTAGATAAGTTGCTCGGGGCGCGGCGGACACCCGGGAACATACACATCGACCGGCACGACCTGGTTGACGCCTTGAACCAGGGCGTAGTTGTTAAACACGCCGCCCGAGGTGGCGCACGCGCCCATGGAGATAACCCACTTGGGCTCAGGCATTTGATCGTAGAGGCGGCGAAGCACGGGAGCCATCTTCTGCGACACCCGTCCAGCCACGATCATCAGGTCGGACTGACGCGGGGAGGGCCGGAAGACCTCCGCGCCGAAGCGGGCGATATCAAAGCGCGCCGCGCCCGTCGACATCATTTCGATGGCGCAGCAGGCCAGCCCGAAGGTCATGGGCCACACGGAGTTTTTGCGCACCCAATTGACCGCAAAATCCAGCGAAGTGAGCAAGATGCCCTCCGGCGCTTCGTAGCCGTAGTTGACTTCGCTCACCTTGATGCGGTTTTTTGCGCTGCTATCAAGCGCGCCAAAGAGATAATGGTCGCGCTCCATGGAAGCCGCCATAGCTCCACTATACGCCCGTGGGCAGTGAACAATGAACTGTGGACAGTTGTCGGCGCGCAGTCTTCAACCTTCGCGCGGACGCGATCGTTTCCGGTGCGATGCGATGGTCAACTCGCGGTCGTTTGCCGTTCTTTTTTGAGCGTATTACTCCGCCGCGCCGGACCGGGTCATTTTGCGCATCGCGAATGAGGAACAACAAAAAAGTATTCACAGGACTTGCATTCTCTTCGAGTCTTGCGGAGAATGGCTTAAAAGCGTAATCCAACTCAACTGCCGAACCGGCACGGAGCGTTCTGCGTTCGCGGGATGCCTGCAAGCTGCCAAACCGGCCAGGCGACGCAGAGACCGAGCCGTGCAGCGGCCAAGCCGCTCCATGGCAGGTCATGGATTGCGTGGATTTTGGAGTCGAAGCTTATGCGTATTTTCCGTCTTTGTTCATTGATCCCGGCCATCGTCCTGGGCTCTCCTGCACTGGCGCTGGCTGTGGCCCCGGCGATCAAATCCATCCCAACTGCACAGGCCCCGGCTACACAGGCTCAAATCGCCGCCCTGCAACAGGCCGTCCAGAATGCTCAATCCGCCGGCGACAATGCCTGGATGCTGATCTCCGCGGCGCTGGTTTTGCTCATGACCGGGCCCGGCCTGACGCTCTTCTATGGCGGGCTGGTCCGGCGCAAGAACATCCTGGGCACCATGATGCAGAGCTTCGCCATGATGGGCCTGATCACGGTCCTTTGGGCGGTTGCGGGCTACTCGTTGGCCTTCGGCCACGGCAACGCATTCATCGGAGGCTTTGACCATCTCTTCCTGCGCGGGGTTTCCCTTTCGCCCAATCCGAATTACGCCCCTACCATTCCCGAACAGACGTTCATGGTCTACCAGCTCATGTTCGCCATCATTACGCCCGCGCTGATCACGGGCGCGTTCGCCGAGCGCGTAAAGTTCAGTTCTATGGCCGTCTTTCTGTCGCTCTGGTCTTTGCTGGTCTATTGCCCCATGGCGCACATGATCTGGGGCGTGGGCGGTCTGCTGAACTTCAACACCATCGGAGTGCGCTGGCCCGTCTTCGACTTCGCCGGCGGGACGGTGGTGCACACCACCAGCGGCGTTTCGGCGCTGATTTGCGCCTTGTATATGGGCAAGCGCATCGGCTACCCGAACACGGACATGCCGCCGCACTCCATGGTGCTGAGCTTTATCGGGGCCTGCTTATTGTGGGTGGGGTGGTTCGGGTTCAATGCCGGCAGCGCTTTGTCGGCCGGTCCGCTGGCTACCAGCGCATTCATCAACACCCAGTTTGCCGCGGCAGCGGCGGCCCTCACCTGGACCCTGGCCGAGTGGATTCATAACGGCAAACCGACCGCACTAGGGGCGATCTCAGGCGCGGTGGCCGGACTGGCTACCATTACCCAGGCCTCCGGATTCGTGCAACCGATGTCGGCTCTCGTAATCGGCGGCGTGGCCGGTCTGGTTTGCTCGTTCATGGTCCTGAAGATGAAGAAGGTCTTCGGCTACGACGATTCGCTCGACGTCTTCGGCGTCCACGGCATTGGCGGCACCGTGGGCGCGCTACTGACCGGCGTCTTCGCGTCGGCTACGATTAACGCGGTGTTTGGCAACAGCGCGAGCGGCCAACCGCGGCCCACCGGCGCCATTGACGGAAACTGGCATCAGATTCTCAACCAGGGCATCGGCGCAGGCATCGGCTGGCTGGTTGCGATCGCCGGAACACTGATTTTGCTCTTCGTGGTCGACAAGACGATGGGACTGCGGCTTTCCACGGCCGATGAAGCCTCCGGCCTTGACCTCTCGCAGCATGGCGAGGAAGGGTACGAGTTCAACGCTTGATTCCAATCGGGCCGCGACGGGCTCTGGCTGTGTAACCTGAAGAACGAGGAATGCACCTATGCTCAAGATTGAAGCTGTGATTCAACCCGCCAAGCTGGACGCGGTCAAGGAAGCTCTCATCGAGGCCGGCATTGAAGGCATCACGATCTTGGAAGCCCGTGGGCACGGCCGCCAGAAGGGCCACACCGAGTTCTACCGCGGGCGCGAATACACCATCGATCTGGTTCCCAAGATCAAGCTGGAGATCGTCATCCCCGACGTGTTAAAGGAGAAGGTGGTCGCTGCGATTCTGGGCGCCGCTCGCACCGGCCACATCGGCGATGGCAAGATCTTCATCAGCCGCGTCGACGAAGCCATCCGCATTCGCAATGACGAGCGCGGAGAAGCGGCTCTCTGAGGCTCGGCCATTTGCTCGCGCCGGGCTCCCGGCGCGAGCCGCCGCCACGCAAATCACGGGGTGGATGGGAAAGCACTCCTCATCGTTTCGTCTGGTGTGGCGCACGGTCCATCGGAGCGGAGGCGCCGAAGATAGCCCGCGGCATGAACTCGGGCTTCGTCTCATGCCGGATCACGGCTAACCGGCGTTCACCAAAAACTTATAAGGTTTCCATAGTGGTTTTCCATTTCTTCATGGAATCCTTATGCGCCGCGTGGAATATTAGGGCCAATCGCACCCTTTAGAAGGGGGCAGGCGCAAGCTGTGCCTGGCTGTTTTCACCGCAGTTCGTGCTCTGGCGCTGGTCCTCGTCGGTTCAGCCTCGTAACTCCGGCGTGATCTCCTGCATCATCCGGAACGGCGGCTGGCATTCCGCCTTTGCGCAGGGCGGCTTCGCTTGCCCATACATATCGGGAGTTAAAAACCTCATGTTCTGCCGTACGATCAAACTGCTGTCTCTCTTCGTTGTACTGGGGATCCCTGCCCTGGCTCTCGCTCAAACCTCGGCGCCTGCCGCTGACACGCAGGCGCGGATTGCCGCGCTGGAGCAGGCCGTGCACGATGCACAAGCCGCCAGCGCCAGCGCTCAATCCGCGGGAGACAATGCGTGGATGCTGACGTTGGCGGCGCTCGTGCTGCTGATGACCGGCCCCGGCCTGGCGCTTTTCTACGGCGGATTGGTGCGCAGGAAGAACATTCTCGGCACCATGATGCAGAGCTTCGCCATGATGGGCCTGGTGACGATTTTGTGGGCCATTGTGGGCTATTCCTTTGCATTCGGCCATGGCAACGTCTTTATGGGCGGATTCGAGCACCTCTTCCTGCGCGGCGTTTCGCTCAATCCGAATCCCGACTACGCCGCGACCATCCCCGAGCAAACCTACATGATCTATCAGCTCATGTTTGCCATCATCACGCCGGCGCTCATTACCGGGGCGTTTGCCGAGCGCATGAAGTTCAGCAGCATGGCCGTCTTTCTCTCCCTTTGGTCGCTCTTTGTGTATTGCCCCATGGCGCACATGGTGTGGGGCGTCGGCGGCCTGCTCAACGCCACCGCCAACCACATTCCCAGCCTCGACTTCGCCGGCGGAACCGTCGTCCACATCACCAGCGGCGTTTCGGCGCTGATTTGCGCGCTGTATCTGGGCAAGCGCATCGGCTATCCGCGCACGGCCATGCCGCCGCACTCCATGGTGCTTAGCTTCATCGGCGCCTGCCTGCTGTGGGTGGGCTGGTTTGGATTCAATGCCGGCAGCGCCCTGGCGGCAAGCCCGCTGGCCACCAGCGCATTCGTCAACACGCACTTCGCCACTGCGGCCGCGGCCCTCGGCTGGACCGTCTTCGAGTGGTTTCACAACGGCAAGCCCACGGCGCTGGGCGCGATCTCCGGCGCGGTCGCCGGCCTGGTCGCCATCACTCCGGCCTCCGGCTTTGTCCAGCCCATGTCCGCGCTGTTCATCGGTCTCGCCGCCGGCTTCTTCTGCTCCTTCATGGTCTTCCAAGTGAAGGCCCGCTTCGGTTACGACGACTCTCTCGACGCCTTTGGCGTTCATGGGGGAGGAGGAACCTTGGGCGCGCTGTTGACCGGCGTCTTCGCCGCCAGCGTCATCAATCCGATTTACGGAAAGGGCGTGCCGACAGGCGGCATCGACGGGCATTGGAGCCAGGTGCTGAATCAACTCGCCGGTGTAGGCATGGCCTGGGGAATTTCCATCGTCGGCACATTGATCCTGCTCTTCGTTGTGGATAAGATCATGGGACTGCGCGTGGCTCCCGAGCAAGAGATGGCCGGGCTCGATCTCTCGCAGCACGGCGAGGAAGGATACGACTTCGAGACCACATAGCTGCCGGCTTCTGGCCGCCGGCCACGCGCTCGCTCGGCGAAGAGGCGCCGCTTGCAAGATCGGGCTGAACTGCGTGAGGTTAAAATCGAATCCGCCTGCTTCCGGAGTTTCCAGGGCGCGAAAATCTTTCCCCAGGCAACGGCCAACAAGCCGCCCCGCCTGATACGCTATCGAACGAGGAATCTCTGCTTATGTTGAAGATTGAAGTTGTTCTCCAACCGTCAAAACTGGATGCCGTGAAGGATGCGCTGCTGGAAGCAGGCATCGAAGGCATGACCATTCTCGAAGCCCGGGGCCACGGCCGCCAGAAGGGCCACACGGAGTTCTACCGTGGCCGCGAATACACTGTCGATCTTTTGCCCAAGGTGAAGATCGAGATGGTTATCCACGACGATCTCAAGGAGAAAGCGATCCAGGCCATTGTGGGCGCAGCCCGCACGGGCCGCATTGGCGACGGCAAGATCTTCATCAGCCGCATCGACGAGGCTATCCGCATCCGCAACGACGAACGCGGCGAAAACGCGCTTTAGGTTCCGTCTTCGGGGTGGGGAATATCCCTGTTTTCGCTGGTTAAGTATCTTCCACTCAGTGAACACCGAGCGCATCACCGACCCTCCGCGCCGTCGCTCCCAACACCGTCGTGACCCCGCGAAAGGCTTTCGAGAGACCGCTGCCCGTGCTCCCCGAGGCGCGCAGCAGCGAAGTTCCCGTATCCGCGTCCGCCAGATCCAGGGCCATGCTTGTCGAGCGCTGGCCGGTCGCCACGCCGCCAAGCGTGCTGCTCCCAGCGTGAATCGCAGCCTGCAAAGGCTGCTTCTCCGGGTTTGCCCATGCGATGCTCGTCGCAGAAAGCTGGTCCACGCGGGCCGTGCGAGCGTCGGTGAAGTCGCTGCGGCTCATTTTGGCTGCCAGTGGCCATTCAGGAGAATTGATCCAGGTGGCTCCGTTCATCGGAGCTGTCAACTCGCCGAGGTTGATGAATTTTGCCACGGCCAGGGGCACCATCTCACGGCAGTTGTCTCCTCCGCAGCCATGCGCGCAAATTGCGTCGCTCAGAAAAGAAGCATGCTTCCCGCGCGAAATCCAGACCCGCGGTCCGTGCCCTTCAGCGTGAACGGTGGCTGCGCGCGTTATTTGACTCGCATCGCAGACCGTGTCTTCGTGTGCTGCAGCGTACCAGTACAGCGCTTTCCACTTCGATGTCTGATCACGGACCAAAAGGGCAGATACGTGTTCCGTATCGAGGTTGTGGCCCATTTCTCCGCAGTCCGTGCGCCAGAGGTGATAGTAGTGCACCTCCACCTGATCGGCATAGCCCGAGCGCGGAAACACCTGGCCATAAATGGCGCCGTTCTCCGCCTGCACCACGGGCATTTCCTGGAACGGAACGAACACTGCGGGCCGGCCTGAGCAGTCATCGGCGCTCACCATGAACTGTGGCGCGAATTGCGCCAGTAGCGCATCTTCAAGGGCGTCGCTCAGGCCGTCGTGGTCGCTGTCCTCAGTCGCGTTGGGAGCAATGGTCTGGGCCGATCCGATCGACAGAACAATGAGAAACATCCCTGTGGAGAGCAGAGTGTGCATGGCTCATCGTACTCCGTGAGGGGCGTGCACATTGGTTATTCTGAAGATCAAGATGAACCCGTTGGCCTCTCGTCCTTCGAAATAAGCAAGCCTCATGCATCGCCGGTTTGCACTTTTCGCACGCTTTCCTCCTGCGCCGGCAAGTTCGTGCTCTTCCCACGGTAGAAGCGGGCAGATCAAACTCGGCTCCAGGCGCACGCACCGGTCCGCGACTTTTCCCTCACTGCGGAACCAAAAATTCCCCCTTCCGGCGAATATCGCTTATCCTTGTAACAATTCCTCCTTGCTTCGGCAAGCCACGCAGACAATCTCATGAATGCAGTCGTTTTCGCGGTTGACGATCTTCGGGAGCAGTATCTCAGGGAGATGGCGCTTGTGCGCCAGACCTGCGAGCGCACCGGGGATGGTACGGCCGCCATCCGGCGGCGTTCGGCCGTCGTGGACCGCATCCTGATTGAGATGTGGCGCCGGGCCTTTGCCGGACTGCCCGCGCAGAACGTCGCCCTTCTCGCCCTCGGCGGATATGGCCGAAAGGATCTCTTTCCCTACTCCGACATCGATGTCCTCTTCGCCTTCGCCGATGAGAAAACCGAACAGCAGTCCCGAGAGACCGTCCGGACGATCATCCAGGGCATGTGGGACATCGGCTTGCGGGCCAGCCCGAACTCCCGCACCATAAAGGAAGCCGGCCGCTTCGACCCCGACAACCTGGAATTCACGCTCGCCACCCTCGATCGCCGCTTCCTGGCCGGCCAGTTCCCCCTTTACCAGCAGCTTCACCAGGTCACCTTTCCCGGCCTCGTCCTGAGCGAGTGGACTTCCATTACGCAAAAGCTGAGCGAGATCGCCCGTGCGCGTCATGCCAAATTCGGCAACACGATTTTTCATCTCGAGCCCAACCTCAAAGACTGCCCCGGCGGCCTGCGCGACTATAGCCTTGCCGTCTGGTTCGCGGTGCTCTTTCATTTGAAGGAGACGAAGGAGTGGCCCCGCCAGCGCGGCGGCGTCTTCCAGAGCGCGCGGGGCGACGCCGAAGCCGCATTCGACTTTCTCGCCGCCGCGCGGTGTTTTCTGCACTTCCGTCACGGCCGCGACGACAATATTCTCGACTGGCAGTCGCAGGACGAAGCCGCGGCCCGCTCCATCGGCCTCGAAACCCGCGGCACCGCCGACCCCAGCTACTGGATGCGCACCTATTACCGGCACGCCCGCGTCATCTATCGCCGCGCCGCGCTGCTCATGGAACACCTGCCCGCGCCGGTCAGCTTCTACCGCCAGTTCCGGCGGCGGCGCGCGCCCATTGCCGGCACCGAGTTCCTGCTCGACCAGGGCCGCATCGACATTCAGCCCGGCGCGCAATTCAACGACACCGCGGCCATCCTGCGCGTTTTTTCGCTCATGGCCACGCACGGCTACACGCTGTCGCAAACCGCCGAGGACCGCATCACCGACGCGCTGCCGGTTTTGGCCATTTCGATTCCCGAGGGGCCGTATCTGTGGAACGCGCTGCGCGAAGTGCTGCTCGGGCCCCACGCCGCTCATGCTCTGCGCACCATGCACGCCCTGGGCGTGCTCGAAATGCTCATCCCCGAGTTCCACGGCATCGACGCGCTCGTCATCCGCGACAGCTATCACCGCTACACCGTGGACGAGCACACCTTCCTGGTCATCGACAACGTCCACGGCCTTCGCCAGCCTGCCAACGAGCACGAGCAGAGGCTGGCGCAACTGCTGCCGGAGATCGACCGGCTCGATTTGTTCATGTTGGCGCTGCTGTTGCACGACACAGGAAAGGCGCGGCGCACGGGCGAGCACGCGGTGCAGAGCGTGGAACTGGCCGACAGCTTTTTGGCGCGGCTGGATTTCGACGCCGAGGAGCGCGAATCGATCCTCAAGCTGATCCGTCTGCATCTGGAGATGTCGGCGGCGATGCGGCGCGACATCTTCGATCTTGAGAACGTGCGCGGCTTTGCCGACAAGATCGGCGATCCGCAACTGCTGAAGATGCTCACGCTGATGACCTTCGCCGACATCAAGGCCGTCAACCCCGACGCCCTGACCCCGTGGAAGGCCGAAAATCTCTGGCAGTTCTATATGTCCACCTCAAATTTCATGGACCGCTCGGTGGACGAGGCGCGCTATCACGCCGCCATCGATCCCACTTTGCTGAACCGGATCCGTTCCATGGTTCCCGCCACGCACCACGATGAGCTGAAGCAGTTCCTCGAAGGGCTGCCGCAGCGCTATCTTCAGACGCGTCTGCCCGAACAGATCCGCAATCATTTTCAAATGGCGCTCAACCTCGATGACGATCCGGTGCAGCTCGATCTGCGCCCCATCCGTCAACTCTTCGATTTGACCGTCATCACGCGCGACCGTGTACGGCTCTTTGCCGACGTGGCCGGAGTGCTGGCGGCGTGGGGCATGAACATCGTGCGCGCCGGCGCTTACTCGAACGACGCCGGCGTCATCGTGGATAGCTTCCACTTCTCCGATGTCTTCCGCACCATCGAACTGAATCCCAGCGAGAAAGACCGGTTTCTGGCGAATGTGCGCGATGTGGTGGCGCAAAAAGTTCCGGTGCAGCAACTCCTCGACGCCCGGAGCCATCTGTATCACCCCGGCAACTTCAAAGTCGATGTTCCCACCAAGCTTGACTTCGACTCCGAGTCGTCCACGCACGCCACGCTGTTGCAGGTCGTCGCCCAGGATATGCCCGGCCTGCTTCGCCAGATCGCCCTCACTCTCAGCTCGCACCAGTGCAACATCAAGGTGGCGCTCATCGACACCGAGGGCGAAACCGCCATCGACGTCTTCTACCTCACCAGCCACGACGAAAAGCTCGCTCCCGGGGCGCAGGAAGCGCTCAAAAAAGACCTCACGCAAGCCATCGAATCCATGCGGGCGATCATGGGTTAGCCCGCGCTTCTCACCGCGGAGTTGCGATCGACAGCGCCGGCGGGCCGGAGAAGTTTCGCGCCGTCAATGTTTTGTGACAAAGAGCGAGTCAGCAAGTCAGCAAGCCAGGCGGACGGCGATTTCCGGATTGTTTACCCTCTAGTACCTATCCCCCCTCCCCCCGGTATGCCATACCTCCATATTTGAAACCAAAGGACTTACGGGACGACCCATACCTTAGCCATACCTCAGCTATACCTTGCATACCAATTTCCAGGGCCGCATACCGTAAACATAATGATTCACGGAAGTTAGGGGCGTTTCATAAGGGTGCATCGCGAGTTGCGCCGATTTCCCGGGCGTAAAAACGCGAATGCGGCGGAGATTGTCCGCCGCGAAGAAGACCTGGTTGAACGCTTATGGGACGAGTATGACGGAATTCGCGAATTAATCTGCAAACTTGAGGGAAAACTTTTGGGGAGTGTTTTCAGTGGTTAGGGCGCTCTGGCGCGGGCGGGGCGCTTGACAGGATGAGAGCGGAGTTAGCGGAGTTAGCGGAGTTGGCGGAGTTAGCGGGGCTAGCGGAGTTGGCAGGGTTGGCGCAGCTTTCCGTTTTGGGGTGTTCAAGTTTCGAGTTGTTGCCCAAGTAGTAACTGACGGTTTGGCGGTGATACGCCAACAACGTTGGCTTTGTGCCTCCAGACCCGAAAGGAATCAGCATCCGCTAGAATGATTGCATTCTAAGTCACACCTAAACGGCCTTTACCGGCTCGGAATGATTCGGCTCACAGGGCTTGATTGCTTCCGAGCTGGCACGATGCACGTTGGAGGAGTCGTCCAGATGCGAAACCGATTCGTACTTGCATTTGTTCTCCTCGTTGCCTGTTATTCCCAAAGCCAGGATCTCAATGCCACTCTCACGCACGAACAGGCAACACGCGACGTGAAGACATTGATTGACCTGCTTGAGGCAACCCACCCCGATCCTTACATCAACGTTGGTGGCAAGATCGCGTTTAAGCGCGACGCTCAGGAACTCTCTGAGAGTATTCCGGCGTCGGGGCTTACGGTGCGCGAATTGGGAGATCGGTTGGATTCCTTCCTCCGCAGGCTGCAAGATGGTCACACTCACTTGTTCTACGCGGACAAATGGCGCGATCCCGATCCGTGGCTACCAATTCGTTTCGGCGTGGCGGAGGATGGGCTGTTCGTTTCCGCTTTCAACGTCCATGAACTCGAGGGCACGCGAGGTTGGCGAGTGGTGGGTGTGAATGGCATCACCTTAGCTGAACTGCAAGCCAAGTTGTCGCATCAGGCTGGCGGAGAGAATCCTTATGCCGATCTGTCGTTAATGTCGAATGTTCTGTGTAGCCTCAAGTTTATGCGCAACCTGCTCCCCGAGGTGAAAGCAGACGGGAGCGTCACGTATACGTTAGAAGCCCCAGATGGACGACGCGAAAACCGAAGCGTCCCCTGGAGCGCCCGTGCAGGTTGGGATGCAGACGAGGGATTGGTTCCTGCCGTGCGCTGGAGCAAAGTGAACCGGTCGAACGAGATGTTTTCCTATCAGATATTCGACCACCCTTCCGCCGCATATTTGCGCGTTTCGACCATCATGGGCCGTGAAGCCTATGAAATGTCGTACCACATGAATGCAGAGGATGGGCAGCGAATGATCGAGGACTACTATCGATCCAGAAAGATTGCGATGCCTCAGGACCGGCGCGCTGCTCTGGCCGGGATCCCCTCGTTATTCGAGACCGTGGTGCGTCTGCTGAGCGAAATGAAGCAGCGGTCGGTTGCAGACCTGATTATCGATTTTCGCGACAATAGTGGCGGCTGGACTCCCACGGTATTTCCGTCTCTGCAAGCGATTTATGGCGACAGTCTCTATGCAAAACCGATGCCCGGTGACTGGGTCCACGTGGAATCCGCTCTCTATCTGAAAAAATACGGCGAAACGCCGGAGAGTGAGAAGCAAAAAGACCCTACTTTCGAAATTGGCCGCTACGTGTTCGATACAGAAGAAGCGCCGCAGCCGGCGGACCAACTCCGCAAAAGCAGGGTGAAGGAATATCTTGACGCGGGTTACTCTTATGCAAACCAGTTAAATGCTCTGGCAGGAACGGCAGTATATACGCCGCGCCATGTTGTCGTGCTTGTAAATCCAGGCACGTTCAGTGCCGCATTCCATTTGATGATGTACCTCCGTGCGATGGGAGCGAAGGTGGTCGGAGTCCCTTCGGCGCAATCGCCGAACGCCTTCATGGAAATGACCGAATTCACCCTCCCCGAATCAAAACTGCGTGGATCGATTTCGAATTCGGCGCAGATTTTTCTTCCAGACGACCCGCACGCGCGAGTGATAGAGCCCGATTACCCAGTAACAATCGCGGTCTACCGAAGATATGGCCTTGATGTCGATACGCCACTGCGATACGGGCTTGATCTGCTACAGGGTGGGCGCTTCTGAGGAAGCTGTTAACGATGCGCTCGGATTGTCTGCTATCCGAAAGTTACCTGTTGGTTAGCGGCTGCCGCCGTCCAGTTTGGTAACGGGTTCGCACAAGAGGGAGTGGCCTTGGGATCGGCGGGCTACTTGATGAGGCTGGCGCGAGGGATGCGTTCGACCGGCTTGTTATACCGTCCCAGCAGCGCATTCCAGCGGACAATGGCGATGTCTTGAAGCATTCGCATCCCGTCTTTGAGGTAGCTGATGCGCGTGCGCTCGTCGTGGGCCCAGCTCACGGGGACCTCGGCGACGCGGTAGCCGCGCTTGCGCGCGATAAAGAGGATCTCCGGATCGAAACCCCATCGTTCGATGGTCTGGAGCTGGAAGACGGTTTGCGCGGCGGTTCGCGTAAAGGCCTTGAAGCCGCACTGCGTGTCGGCATACGGCAATCGCATCACCGCGCGCGTCACCACGTTGAAACAGCGGCCGAAAAACTGGCGGTAAAGCGGCTGGCGGATGGTCTGGCGCGTACGCTCCAGCCATCGCGAGCCGATGGCGATGTCGGCCCCGGCGGCAATCGCGGCAAACAGCCCCTCCGCCTCTTCGATGGGCGCTGAGAGATCGGCGTCGGTGAACATCACCACTTCGCCGAAGGAGTGGAGCAGGCCATTGCGGACGCTGTAGCCTTTGCCGCGATTGGCCGGATTCTGAAGCAATCGGACTTCTGCGGCGTTGGCGGCGAAGGCGCGGACCAGTTCGGCGGTCCGGTCCCGCGAGCCGTCGTCGACCACCACGACCTCCGCCGGCCAGCCGCGCCGGCGGATGCAGCCGACAACCGCCTTGAGCGCATGGGAGATCCTGGCGGCCTCATTCAAGGCGGGAATCACGATGCTGTATTGCGGATAGCTCATTTGGCCCGGGAGGTTCAAGGATTACTCTATCTCAGGCCGTTGGCCCGGCACGAACGTCCTCGCCCTTCCTGCGAGGCTCGCTGCGCGAAACCTGGCGCAGGGACTTCGGCTCTGGCTGTCAGGCCAGGCATCCGCGAACGGCCAACCTGCTGATGTGCAAAGGCTAATTTCCCACAAAGAGCTTGCATTTTCGTGCTTGCATGGGCACAATCCGTTTTATGCTGGAAGCGGAGGCTTGTGCGACATGACTAAGGCGGATCTGGTTGAGAAGGTGACTGGCTTGGGCGATTTGACCCGGCGCGACGGAGAAGTGATCGTTGAAACCATCTTCAGCTCTGTGATTGGCGCCCTCCAAAGCGGAGACAAGATCGAGATTCGCGGCTTCGGCTCGTTTCGCATCCGCCAGCGTAAACCCCGCATTGGCCGCAATCCCAAGACCGGCGCGCGCGTCGATGTGCCTGCCAAGAAGGTGCCCTACTTCAAGCCGTCGAAGGAACTGCGCGATCTGGTCAACCCGGACGAAGCGGTCAAGGTCTCGTAGGGAAAACTCCGAGCCGAAATCCAACTTCCTTGCTCAGGGCCGGGATCGGCTCTTCCGCGCTTCACGAATGCCGATCACCGCCATCATGCGCCCGGCATGCCCGTGCGAGGCGCGATGCGAGAAGAACAGCTCCGGGTGGCATTGCGTGCAGCCGCCTACCACTTGAATCGCGTCGGGCTTCAGCCCGGCGGCAAGTAACTGCCGGCGATTGGCTTCGACGAGGTCCACATGCAGGCTGGGGCCGATGGGCGAGTGACCCGGAGCACGCTGGGTGAGAAAGAGCATGGGGTACTTCCTGCGCACGGGGTCCGAGTCGTACACCTCGCGAAACAATTCGCGCGCGTAAGAAAACTGCGCTTCAAAGGTGGACAGAACCTCTTCGCCGACGGCGTAACAGCAGGGGCCGATGCCGGGACCGATCGCGGCGACGAGATCCTCAGGTTGGGAACCGAAGGCCAGGCGCATGCGGCCGATGCCGGATTCCACGATGCGCTTCACCGTTCCGCGCCAGCCGGCATGAAACGCCGCCACCGCGCGCCGTTTGGGGTCGGCTACCATCACCGGGATGCAGTCGGCGGTCTGGATGGCGAGGAGCAGGCCCGGCTCATCGATCATCTGCCCGTCGGCTTTGTGCGGCAGCTTGCGGGAGGCGTCGGCGCGGCTGGCAGGAACGACGCGGTTGGAATGGAATTGACGCAGGGTGACGATAGGAGTTCCGGCATCGCCGGTGATCGCCTCGGCCAGCAGGCGCCGGTTGGCGAGAACAGTTTCCCGGTCGTCTGCGGCGGTAAAGCCCAGGTTCAGCTCGCCCGCCACGGCGGGCAGGCCCGGCGCGCCGACAGCACAGGAAGTTTGGGCGCAATACGCCCGGCTCAACCCTCCCCTGCGCGTGCTGAAGCCCGACCAAAGCCAGGAGAAATTCCACCCCGGTACCGGCAGCCACTCCACGCCATTTGCGGCGCGGCGGGGGATGGGGTCAGGGGAGGTAAGTTCTTCCGGCGTCGCGTGTTCCAGGTGGACTGCGCCCGAGTGCTGGGTCGATTGGCCGCGTTGGCTTCTCACAAGGCCTGCCTTCGAAAAGCGGGCATCGATTGCCTTGCTTGCCGAAGTAAAAGGGGGGTTCCTGCCGGAAGAAGACCGCATCGCACCCTCGATTTTAACCGTCGCACCGTTTGCAATGCGCGGTCTCGACGAGAGAGCGTATGGGCCTACCTTCCGGTAGGCCCGCTCGAAGAGGCAGTTTAGGGAGGGTAACCAGAGGGGAATTTGGGAAGAGGTTCCGAAGAACCCTCAAGAGAGAGTTGTTTCCTTTCTTTGGCGGGACATATGGGGAAGCCTCTGCTAATTACTTATCATAGATGCACAAATCCGGGGAAGGTTGCAAGCTTTTTGTTCAAAAAGGGCGTGACCGGGTGGCGGAAATCCCTTCGCGCGGGTGTCTTTTTACCTGTCTGGCACCCTTTGCAGCCCAAAATGGGCAATCTTATTGCAACAGCAGGCCCAAATTGGGCACTCTTTCAATTGTGAAGAGGCCGTTACTTTTCGTCCTTATCGTCCTTGGAATCGCGGCGATCGGGTGTTTCTTTTATGCGTATCGCGCAGACTTGGCGCTGACCGGCTTCCACGCTGGCCGGCAAAACTCCAGCGCGGAACAGGCGAACCCCGGCCCGCGCCCAGCGCAGATCGTTTGGCAGACCGTCGACCGGACCCCGGACGGTTTCAAGGTGCAGATGCCCGCTGGCGCGAGCGAGGCTCAGATCCCGTCCTATACCGGGCAGGGAGTCGCCGAGCAGGTGAACATGATCCAAGCCTCCGTGGATCCCGAGACCACTTACGCCGTGGCTTGGGCCGACAACCCTCCAGTGGAGCGGGCTGCGAGCGAAGATATTGAAAAGACGCTGGATATGGCCAGGAATGGCGCTTTGGGGCGTACCCAGACCACTCTCCTCAGCGAGTCCCGGAGCAACCGCGACGGCTACCCCTCGCACGACTTTTCCGGTCGTAACGAGGGCGGAGGCATCCTCGATGCGCGCCTTATTCTGGCCGGAACCCGCTTGTACATGCTGATTGCGGCCTTCCCTGCCGCCAGCGCCCGCCGCGACGAGGACGTGAACCGCTTCTTCGACTCGTTCAGTTTGACCGCGGCCGCACGCGGCAACTGATCGGGGCCCACGCAGGATCGCGCCCGGCCCACACAGGTTCTACTCTGCCACTCCGTCGTTCACCTGGGCGCAATCCATGCGCAGCGTGCCGTTGTCGTTGAACACCAGGCCGTAGAAGCGCGCCACGCCGCCCACGGCTATTGGGCTGGTGTTGAGCAATTGCGTGTTGCCGTCAACGTAGACAACCACGTTCGTGGCTCCGCCGAGCTCGACGATGCTGTCGTTCGAGGCAAGAATCACGGTGTAAATCGTATAGTCGCCGCTGCTGGATATGGAACCCACCGTTCCATTGATCGTTTGCGGCATGAGCGTTACAGTGACGGCTGTGGTATTGCCTCCGCCGTAATTCCCTATCGCCGCGGAACTCACGGAAACATACTGGCCGATTGCCGTGCTGGACGCGGCATTGAAAACCGCAGGGAACGGGAGGTTCTGGAGATTCGTATAAGCGGGCGAGACCTGAAATGCGGTCTGGTTTTCGTATCCATAGGCCATGCCGTCCGCTGGCTCCCTATCCAACTTCTCTCCATCCTCAAGTTGGCCTAGCAATTCAAATCCTCCAGGCGGGTAGACCATGTTCGCATCCAATATCATCCCCTGCATAGTGTCCGCAGCCGTTGGGTTCGGAACGTAGACGCGCGTGGCCAGCAGGGAACCGTCCGGCTGGAATTGCGCATCCAGACTGACCGACATTCCGGCGGCCAGCGACGAAAGCCCGACAATGCCCTGAAAAACGGTACTGCTATCGGTGTTGTAGGTGATCGGTGGAACGCTGCTTCCGCCCGAGTTTTCCAACAAGAGAGAAAAACCGTTCTGGCTGACCGACTGGATCGACCCGGTTATGTCTTCAACTCTTCCATTGGAGCTGTTGGTGGGCTGCGCCGCCACATTCACCGGGCACAAAGTGAACGTAGGAGTGATTGTGTATGCGGTGCTGGTGTCGCCGGCAAGCGTAGCCGACTGCGAGACGAGCAGATCCAGGGCAAGAACCATGTTCGCGCCGTTGATCGTAAGGCCCGACTCGGGCAAATTCACGACCGGCGGGTACAGCATCACGTTCGAATAGACGTAATGGCCGATGGCGGGTCCGCCGGTCGTTGGGCTTAGATAGACCACCGTGAAGCCCGCAACGCTGAATGTAACAGAGGCCGACGTATATTCATCTTCCGGAACGTTGGCCGTCAGGAGCGGTTCGGAGATGCCGTTGAGGTGGATGAACTCCGCGCCTTGTGGCTGGCTGAGAAGCGAGACCGTCTTTCCCACTTTGTTGGTCAGCGTAATGCTCGTGAAGCTGATGCCATATTCGGCAAGGCGGCCGTTCGCGGTGCTGGTTGCGATGAGGGTGACATTTGTGCTGCCTCCGGAGGGAGGGAACCCAGAGAGGCCCCCCCCGCATCCGGCAATTGCCAATGCTGTTATGCCCATGATGAAGCGACACAGCATCTTCACTTCAGTTCGCCCCCAAAAACATGAACGAGCCGTAAAGGTTGTCCTGATAGACATCGAAATCTCCGAACTGTGGAGGCACGCCGCTGTACAACGGGCTGCATGGGCTTCCGGTACACGGCGGCCCCTCGATCGTTGTAGACGCGGAGTCCGTTGTTGTATTCGTGATCGACGTTTCCGTTTTGTTGTCCAATACCACAGAGCCGGTGTAGGTTACTTTGTATGTGACTTCCGTGAAAAAGAACCCTCCCGCGAAACTATCCGAGATGCCCCAGGATATGGTTGTCTTATTCTCCGCACTCTGCGATGCCGTTGTTGAATCGGTGTAGGTGTAAGTGTATGTATCCTTCCATTGCGGGGACTCCTGAAAGTAATACGCGATCTCATTCGCGCTGCCGCCCGGGATGGTGGCGTGCGTGAAACGGCCGTCGGTGGTTGTTGCGCCTGTCTGTGGGCCGGGTCCGTCGATTACAGTATAATTCGGATTTGTGAACGGGTCTGCCTTGAGGATGTTAGCGTAATCCGTCGGGGTTAGCGCCGGAACATCCCCGTTCGGATAGGTCTGGTTGCTAACCCACCATCTGGACAGAGGATACAGATATTGGGGACAGTTCACGCCGGTCGGATTGTCCCCATTAAGGCAGCCAACCGGTACGCCCACAACCTCGACACCATTCGCTGGATCCGTCGTGTCATAGCCGTATCCGTTCCAGACCGGCAATGCGCTGGGATTGCTGGAATCGATGGTGAGGATAACCACGGGGTTAAGCCAAATCCAGATAATATCGTAATCGTGGTCTACGGGGCTGAAGTAGTTGTATGTTCCGGGGGTCGTCCAGCCGCTGGAGGTCTGGCCGGTGACGGTTATAGTGTTCTGATTCGTGGTTGTTTGTGACCATGAGTACCCTGCGCTGCCTGAAGTGGACAGGTTCGCCCAGTTGCAGCAATCTCCCGTAGCATTTGCCGACCCGGTTACCGTCAGGGAAACCTCGACGCCTTCAGTGTTTTGAAACGAGTTTGAGAGTGTGGTTGTATTGCCGACGTAATTTGTGTCGGTGTACGTGACGGTGCTTGCCTGCCCTGGGGGAGCGTAGGTGATGCCCATGATCATATATTTCGGGTTGATAACACCTGTAACTCCCTCGTGGTTATCGAAGGTCTCAACGCTGGCGATGATTGGATCCGCACCGCCTGTCGCCAATACAATGCCGTATCCGAGTTCCACTGTTGTTGAAAAGGCATGGGGCGAATTCGTGCTCGTTGTGGAAGCGAATGTTCCGCTAGCCGGGCTGTACAGTTCTGCCGTAGTAGTTGCAGAAGGTGAACAGTAGTAATTCGTGCAACCGCCGTAAAACAGCACTGTACCGTCGTTAAGCAACGCCGCGCCAGCGCCAGCTCGGGGCGTCGATAAACTGCCTGTCGTCGAAAAGGTTCCCTGAGCAGGGTTATACAATTCCGCGCTGTTCGTCGGATTGCCGTTGATGTCGAATCCACCGGCTATGAGCACTTCTCCATTGGGCAAAAGCTTGGCGGTGTGGCTGGCGCGAGCAGTATTAAGGCTCCCCGTTAGCGTAAATGTCCCCGTGCTCGGGTTATACAGCTCGGCCGAAGCGGTAGCATTGTTGCTCGAGTCGCGTCCGCCAGCGAAGAGAACCATGCCGTTTTGGAGCAACGTGGCCGTGTACATGCTTTCGTTCCGGGGCGCATTCAAGCTCCCGACCACAGTGAATGTGCCTAGAGCCGGGTTATATATTTCCGCTTGGGCCACACCCCCGCCAGCGATTAGTACGGTCCCATCTTGCAGCAATGTGGCAGTGTGTCCGCAACGCGCATGATTAGGGCTGGACGTTACGCTAAATGTTCCTCCGTTTGCGGGATTGTATAACTCCGCTTCCTTAAGCGCACCATCCTGGTAATTTCGCCCTCCGACGACGAGAACCTGTCCAGCGTTTGGGCCGGTTGTTAACAATGTTGCTGTGTGCCAGTACCTCGGCGTCTGCAACCCACCTGTCGGGGAGAAGACGCCTTGATCTCCTCCCGTGGGGGTGTAAATCTGCGCGGTGCTGACAGCTCCCTCGTCACCGTTCCCATTATAATTGCCCCCGGCAATCAATACGGTGCCGTTGGAAAGGAGCGTTGCCGTGTGTTGAAACAGCGTCTGCTGCATGTTGCCGGAATTGGCCCATGTAGGCGTGTCGGGCAGAACTGTCTCTGCCGCCGAGGCCACACTTGTGCCGAAATCCGCCGATGCTGAATAGCTGCAGCCGATTGAATAGGATCCCACCGGCAGATTATTCAGCGCCGAGTTTGCTGCGCCATTTGTCAGAGGGCCTGAAAACGTCCATGTCGTCCCCGATGCGTTGCAATAAATCGAGCCGGTTGGATAGACGCCCACCGTGTCGCTCACTTGAATAGCGACGCCCACAGTGTTGTTAAAGTAAGATGTTGCCGGGGATAGTGTAATAGTGGTTGTGGTCGGAATCGGTTGGACAACCTGCGAAACAGGTGCGCTAGTGCTGGCTAGATCAGTAGAACTGCCCTGGTAGGAGGCGGTTAATGGGTGCGTGCCGATACTCAGAGATGATGTTGTAAACGCTGCATTGCCAGATTGAAGGTTTCCGCTCCCGATTTCCGTGCTCCCATCGTAAAACAGGACGGTTCCGGTTGGAGTGGGCCCACTGGCTGCGGATACCGTTGCTGAAAGGATGATTGACACGCCATAGTCAGCCGGATTTACTGAAGAGCTCAAAGTTGCCACTGTGGCCGAGTTCACGGCCTGGGTAATAGCGCTGGAGGTGGCCGAAGTGTAGTTGCCGCCAGCGGCTATCGTGGCCGTGATGCTGTCCGATCCCACCGGCAGGCTGCTTGTCGTCAGCGTCGCGGTCCCTCCGCTCGGCGTCGCCGTGCCAAGCGACGTACTGCCGCTGTAGAAGGTGGCCGTGTTGGTATCCCCGCTGGTCACCGCGGCGGTGAAGGTCACCGAGTTTCCATAGGTCGAAGGCGTCCCGGAACTCGTTACGCTGATCGTCGGCGTTGCCAGCACCGTGAACGCAGAACCATTGCTCGCCACTCCACCTACGGTGACCACCACACTGCCCGTGGTGGCTCCCGACGGAACCACAGCGACGATCGATGTATTACTCCAACTGCTGATCGTAGCCGCCGTCCCGTTGAACGTGACCGTGCTCGTACCCTTACTCGCGCCGAAGTTGGCGCCTGCGATCGTCACCGAGGTACACACAAGCCCAGAGGACGGCGATAGGCTGGTGACCGTGGGCGCAATGACCACGGGCACATAGATGTTGGGAGTTGATACACCAGGCCCGCCGGGCGTGCCTGACCAAGACCCACTGCAATAGACGGTGTATGTTCCTGTAGCCGATGGCGTCCAGTTGAAAAAATACTCACCGCTCACATTTGTGGTCAAGGTATAAATCTGAGTGCCGTTGGCCCAGCATTGGATCTTTTCGGATTCGTCACTGCTGAGGCTGCCGCCAGTAAATACATCTCCAGTTAGCTGGGTTCCAAGCGCAACATCTGAGCCGGTCCCGCCGCCAGACGGCGGCAATTGGTGTCCGTTGTTAGTAATATCGTTCCAGGCGGTAATGCCGTCGATCTAGAGTTCCACGGTATTAAAATATTGTGACTGGGCCTGTGCGACATGATACTGCTGGGCCTGTGCGGCATGGCTGGCGCACAGCATGAGAAGACACGAGAGGGCTAGGATCAGTTTCAGGGTTGAAAAATGATTCGTCACAGTAAATCTCCTTTCGATTTCACAGCGGTGACACAGGCGCAGGATTGCGCCGGCCAAGGCCGCGACGCCCGCGCACCAATGCGTGATGCAGCGTCACGAGAGGCCGAGGTCTGTGAGCGGTTCTACGGCGGACCAATCCGCCTGAAACAAACGCTTGTCTTCTCTGGGATGATAAGGACGGCGTGACCCACCAAAGCCATCCATCAACAAATCAGTGGAACGGCGCGCAAACTCGAAGCGAGCCACTCCATGGTGGCCTGTCGAATTATGGTGTCCTATTTTGCTACCGAGCACTGTAGACCGTCCACATTCTCGTGTCAAGTTAATTCATGCACTACCTCACGAGACACTCGAATCTGCTTTTCACTGCTTCGGCCGCGCGCCTTTCTCAACAAAGTGGGTAATGAAGCTGACCGGAAGGAAGCGGACCAGAAATGCCATAAACCTGCCGCTTCGCTTGGGAACGATGGTGCGCTGCCCGCGCGCCAGCGCGGCAATGGCGAGCCGCGCGACTTGAGACGCCGCTTGCAGGTTGCGGCTGCGAAAAGCGCCGGCGTTGGCTACCTCGAAGAATTCGCTCTCCGTGGTTCCGGGGCAGAGCGCCGTCACTTTCACGCCGAATCGCGCCACCTCCGCGGCCAGCCCCAACGCAAAGAATCGATCGAAGGCCTTGGTGGCCGCATACGTGGAAAGGTACGGAACCGGCTGAAAGCTGGCCGTGGAGGCCAGGACAAGCACCCATCCCCGCTGCCGCTCCACCATGCGCGGCACGAACAGCCGCGACAGCCCGACAACAGCTTCGCAGTTCACGCGCACCTGGCTCAGCTCCTGCCCGGCGTCATTGGTGCAGAAGGCTCCGTACTGGCCTAGGCCGGCGTTGTTGATGAGGATGTCAATGGTCAGCCCCGCTCCCTCGGTGGCGTCGTAGATTTGCTGTAGCGCGGCGGGGTCGTTCAGGTCCGCCGCCACAATCCGCGTCTCGGTCCCTTTGGCGCCGAGTTCGCCGGCGAGCGCCTCCAGCCGCTCGCGCCGCCGCGCGGTCAGGATCAGCCTGGCGCCGCGGCTTGCCAGCTCGCGAGCCAGCGCTGCGCCAATTCCGGAACTGGCCCCGGTGACCAGCGCCCATTTGCCGCGAAAATCTTCGAGAGCCGGCATCGCGCAACCATCATAGCGGGTTCGATCGGATGGCGGCGAAAGCTCGGCCGGCGGCAGCGCACACGCGCATTCTTGAGCACGTGCGCGAGTTTCACACCGATTTGCTTGTCCTCTCCATCCGCAAGAGCTCGCACCTCTGGCTGCAATTGCGGCTTTCGGGCGCGTTTCACATCATCGTCAACGCGCCCTGTCCGGTGATGACGATTACCGGCTAAGGCCGCACTTGGCTGCCTAAATGCACTTCGCGTCATTACGGCGGTTCTCCTGCAACTATGAGCCATCTCGGACAGAATTCAAGGTGGCTTTTCTCGGCGAAAAAGCCACTTAGCGATTGTGCCCCGGTCTACACCTGCAGGAGACCCGCTATAGAGCCTACTTCGCTGGAGCGGCTGGCGCGTGCGGCTGCGACTTTGAGAAGGAGCGAATGAAGATGACAAGGTTCCAGACTTCGGTGTCGGTGGCGCGGCCCGCGGACTCAGGCGGCATCTTATCCTTGCCGTTGCGGATGGTGTTAAACAGCGCCCAATCCTCCTTGTCGGCCAGAGTCTTGGGGTCGGTCCAATCGTCAAGCGTAAGCTCCATACCGCTGGCCAGATCGGTCTTGCCGTTTCCGTTGTCTCCATGGCACATGGCGCAGTCCATCTGATACAGGCTCTTGGCCTTCGCCTGCGATTCGGCGGTGGGCTTCACGGGATTCTTCACCGGCGCGGCCTGTGCAGGCGCGACGGCCGGCGCAGGCGCCAACGCGGGCGCCGGCGCAGCTGTCTGCGAACCGCGGCCTTGCGAGGGCAACAACGCGATGGCGAGCAGGATAGATGCAAAAAAGATCGGAACCAGCTTCAACATCACAACCTCCTGGAGCAGATGTCAGTCAGCGGGCATCTTGTGCCGATTGAAATTCTGCGAGGAATTATAGGCCGAATTGGAGGAAGGCGGTATGTGATTCGTCACAAAGCCGGAGCGCGTTGCAACGACTGGCCTCCGAAGCGCGGAGCCGCGAAAGCGGTGACTGGATGGGGCTGGCCGAGAGGGTTCGAGGGCTTAGAGCATGTCATCCCCGCTGGCGCCTTCGCCGGGACGGTTCTTACTCAACATGAAAGAGAGGGCGATGAGAACGATCGAGGCCCAGCAGAGTTCCATGTAGACATCCTGGTAACCCTGCGTGCGCGCCTGATCCTTCATTTGGCTGTAAATCCTGGTCAGAGCCATGGCGGCGCCGTTCGCGCCGCCGAAGTGGCTCGAGAAGAATCCCGCAAGCGCCTGCTGGCGCTGGTCAAAGGCGATGGTTCCCGGTTGCATGGCCTGCTGCAGGTGCTGCTCGTGCCACAGGGCGCGGCTGGTGACCTGGGCGTTGGTGATGGCGATGAGGATGGAGCCGCCGATGTTGCGGACGAAGTTGATGAGACCGGCGACCTGGTTGCTTTGCTCCCTGGGCATTCCCACGTAGGCCGCATTGGTGATGGAAATGAAGCAGAACGGCAGAGGAAGCATCTGCACGACGCGCAACCACGACGCCTCGGCAAAGCTCATCTGCAAGTTTGTGACATCGGCCGCGTAGCGGAAGGTAATCACCATTATGGTGAAGCCGAAGGCGGCGAGCCAGCGCGCGGCGATCCTTCCGGTGGCAATGCCCGCCAGCGGCATCATGATGACCAGCGCTACGCCACCCGCGGTGAGCGCGAGTCCGGCGGTGGTGGCGTTGTAGCCCAGCAGTTGCTGCGTGAACTCCGGCTGCAGGACGGTGTTGGCATTCAGGACTCCGCCGACAAGCATCATCAGAAAGCAACAGATGGCGAAGTTCCGGTACCCGAAGAGGTGCAGGTTAATGAGCGGATTCTTCTTGCGCCACTCCCAAAGGAAAAGGCCGACGATGCCAACAACAAACATGGTTGCGAAGAAGCAGATGAAGGGCGACGAGAACCAATCGTTTTCCTCGCCTTTGTCGAGCATGATCTGCATTCCGCCCATGGCCAACGTGAGGAAGGCGAGGCCGAGGTAGTCCATATTGCGCAAGAGCGAACGGTCGGCCTTGATCCAGGGCGGATCTTCGACCAGGCGCGTGACCAGGATGATGGCCGCAATGCCCACAGGAATGTTGATGTAGAAGATCCAGCGCCAGGAGAAGTTATCGGTGATCCAGCCGCCGAGGGTGGGACCGATAGACGGAGCGAGGACGGCGACGAGACCGTAGAGCGCGAAGGCCTGGCCACGCTTGTGCGGCTCGAAGGAATCGGCCATGATGGCCTGCGCCATGGGCTGCAGGCCGCCACCGCCGGCTCCCTGAATGACGCGGCACAGCAGGAGGATGGGCAATGACGGAGCGGCTCCGCACAGAAAACTTGCAGTCGTGAAGATCGCGATGCACAAGACGAAGAAGTTGCGGCGGCCCATGAGCGAGGAGGCCCATCCGCCCAGCGGCAATACGATGGCGTTGGAAACCAGATAGCTAGTGAGCACCCAGGTGGCCTCATCGGTACTGGCGCCCAGCGAGCCTCCGATATGCTGCAGGGCCACGTTGGCAATCGAGGTGTCGAGCACCTCCATAAACGCCGCCAGCGCCACCGTCATCGCGATCAGCCACGGATTCACCCTCGGCTTCCAGTGCACAGGAAGAGCAAGATTGGGGTTCTCCATTTGCGCTGGCCGTGCTTCAGCTTCCCCTTCGCCACGCTCGCCCGCAAAAGAGGGGTCTGCTGGCGGAGCGGGCAAGGTTGTGTCGATTGCGGACAACAGCACTTCTCCTCTGTCGCTTTGTACGTTTAATTTGTGCGAATACCGGGGACGTGCGGCGTTCGAACTCCCTGCGCGCACCCAAGCAAGGGCGCAGGCGCTCTCGTATCAATTCTTGCTTCTCTATAGATTATTGTATGGGCTTTTAAGGTTCGCAGAGTTGGCGTGCGGAGGCGCGAAGACCGTGGAATTGTCCGGGGATTTGTTGTCCACGAGGAGATCGCGCATCCACGCCTCATTTCGCCAGCGGTTATTCCACGCCGGGGTGCACGTACACCTGTTGCGGCGCGTCCACCTTCGCATGCACGTTCAGCTTCAGCCTCAAGTTCGCCATCTTCGGCTTGGCGCCTATTGGAGTCATGAAATCCAGCTCGTATTGGTTGTGGATGCGCCGGGCAATATCGTCTAAGTACGGCACAAGGGTGACCGGGTTTCCGTACCCCTCCCAATAGCTCTTGCCTCCGGTCGCCTGTGTGACTTGACCCAGCAGGTTCTGGCCTGAATCGGCCGCGTAGGCCGTGTTATCGAAGCGGTCCTGCTCGCTCCAATAGATCGCGTACACGATCATGTGCGCGCGCGCCGAATCGTTGATCGCCTTCTGCACGTACGGATCCTGGGGGTCGTAATGCATTTCGTAGTAGTCCACGCCGTCGGTCACCATCACGACTTCGCGCCTGGCGTGGGCTTCTGTGGAAGGCCAATGCTTGGCTAGATCGGAGAGGCAAAAGTACGAGCTGGCGTTTATGCCCGCCATCTCGCGCAGAGGCAGGTGCAACTCGCGAACGGCAGCGGCGTGATCCGTGGTCAACGGACCCGCCAATGCGGCGTGCCCATTCAACATGTACGCGACCGCGACCCTCGCATCCGGCGGCAGCCCCTGGATGAACTTCGCAATGTCTTTCAATTGCAATCCCAGGCTTTCGCGCGCCCCGTCATCGATCAGAATCACCACCTCGATTTTGCTCGCGGGGCTGCGCAGAGGCGTCCAGCCCGTGACGGTCGAGTCCTTTCCGTCCACCTTCAGGTGTACCGCGTCCTGGGGGATACCGCCAGGAATCTCATTTCCGTTCAGGACAGTAATCACCGCTTGTCCCTGCCCCTCCGGGTTCCTATCCTCTGCCAGTGCAGGACAGGCCGCGAGCAACGCTGCGGCCGCCACCAAAGCTGCGAACTGAAGTTTGTCAATGTGCATCGACGTAGCTTCTTCCCGCCATCGTCAGCAGGATGGCTTCCCTTGATTCGATCCACTCTACTGGTTTAGACGCAGTTCTGGAGGAATCCGACTCAAATCCGGAAAAGGGGCAGGGAAGAGCGATAGCGAAGAACAAGTTGCAGATTCATCGGTTTGCGAGAATACGAAACCCGCAGTGCGGTAACGCGCGGCTTTCCTCGATCGCGGATGACCGCGCAACTGCGCAGCCGAACCGGCCACAGGAGTCCTGCCGATGTCCGGCAACGAATCGTTAATAGAAAAGGTACTTTCTCCAACGGTCGTCGCTGCGGCCCAGCATGCGCATGATCTGGCGGCTGGTGTGCAGCGAGAAAGGCCGCGGCTCGCGCAGCAGAATCATGTCGTCGATTTCGCTGAGCAGGCGGTTGCCTTTGTGGCGATTGCACTCGTGGCAGCAGGCGACGAGGTTTTCCCATGTCGAGTTGCCGCCGCGCGAGCGCGGCACCACGTGATCGAGCGTGAGTTCGCTGGGCGGGTAAGCCTCGCCGCAATACTGGCAGGTGTTGCGGTCGCGCAGCAGGATGTTCTTGCGCGAAAGAGCGCGCGTCTGGTGGGGGATGCGGCGGTATTCCAGCAGCCGGATGACCGAAGGCATGGCGATGATGGTGCGCTGCGCGTGCAGCGTCAGGCCGTGCTCTTCCTCGGTGCGCGCGATGCCCTTGAGCACCAGCACCAGCGCGCGGCGCGCGCCGCAGATGTTGATCGGCTCATACGAGGCGTTCAGCACCAGGACCGGCATCTGCAGAATGTGTGCGTGGGCGTACTGCACGGGTCCGTGGTCGGCGGCCAGCACCACGGCCCTGGCAATCGCTTTCTGCTTGCGCGCGTGAATCATGGCTTTTCCCAACGACATCTCTTTTCCCCCGCTCAAAAAGATGGCTGTCCCCGCACAGAAGATGGATCCAAACTGAAACCCGCGTCATGCATGGCCGTACCCGGCGGCGTCGCGGCCAGCGGCCCGCCTTCTTCCGCGCCGGCGTCGTCGAAGCTCCGCCAAAGTCCCACAGCGCGCTGCGCCCGCGCCAGCGTGGCCACCCAGACCGAAGCAGCCCCGGCCCCGAGCAGTGTCTGCGCGGCGGCTCGCGCCGTGGCTCCCGTGGTCAGAATGTCATCTACCAGCAAAATGTGCTGCGCCGTCACCCTGGACGGATCGGAAACCGAAAATGCGCCGCGCACATTCTGCCGCCGTTGGCGCGGGGTCAAGCCGGCCTGACTTTCGGTGGAGCGCAGCCGCATGAGGGTGCTTGGGGCCAGCGTGAGCCTCCATTGCGGATGGCTCTTGCGCAGGAATTTGATCGCCTCGGCGGCGAGCGAACGCGACTGATTGAATCCGCGCTGAGCGTACTTCGAGCGGTGCAGCGGCACCGGAACCACCAGCATTTCCGCCGGAGCCTCACCGGCCAGTTGCGCAATCGCCCGGGCGAGCATCCGGCCCAACTCGCGCGCGGCCAGGCGCAGGCGGTCGTACTTGAGCGCGTGAATCGCCTCCCTCATGCGGCCCCGATAAACGCCGTAAGAAACGGCTTTGACAAAGGGCGGGGGCGCCAGGCGGCAGGCCCGGCATAGCGCTGAAAACGTGTGCCTTGAAGGCGCAGGCAGCGCGTCGCCGCAGCGCGCGCACGCGGGAGCGTCCTGGCAGGGGAATTCCAACCAGCAAGCAGGGCAAATTGGCACGGAAGAAAGCCGCGGCAGGGGGGAGCCGCAAAGAGCGCAGGAGGCGGGAAGGATGGCGCAACTTAAACTATCGATTGGACTTCGGAGCACGCGAACCACTGCGCGCCATCGCGTTGTCTGCGATGGTGGAATGTCGGCCGTCGGTAAGCCGGAGTCCCTGTAGAAGACGCACCTCGCTTCCGGGCGGGACCATTGCATGCCGCCCTTTGCGCCAAGTATACCGCATTGTTCAGAAAGGATCCGCTCATGCCCGGTGAAGACGGTGGCCGGGGCCGGCTCCTTTCGCGAGGCATGGGTTTATCGCTCTACAAGCACAGAATTCCTCTCAACCGGTTGCCTTTGCTGGAAGGGCCCTATCGCATTTCTCCCAATGGTATATCGCATTCCAAACAGCCAAGTTGACGCGAACACCGGTGAGCGGCAACCTTCTCGACAGTTGGCACTCTTGAGGATTGGGAGAAATGCCTTAAAAGACGCCTGCCATGTAGGTTTCCGCCGGGCGCAGTTTCTCCGGCTTCGAACCGCTCGCGGCCAGCACCACCGGCGACAGCGTAATGACCGGACAGTGCGCATGGGCCAGCGTTTTGTAGACCACTCCGTGCCGGGTGATGGCGGCAAAAGCCGAAGCGCCATGCGCTCCGAGAACGATGAGGTCCACCAGCTGTGCGCGGCTCTGATAGAGCAACTCTTCGGTCGGGTCGCCCGGCACCACGATGGTCTGGATCGCGATCTGTCCCTGCAGTTTCTTGGGAATCAGCGCAAACATGCTCGCTTCCACCTCGTCCAGCGAACGTCCGGCCAGAAACTCTTCACGCTCCTGGGGCCGGATGACATGCTGCAGAATCAAACGCGCCCCATGCTGCGCGGCCAGTTCCGCGGCAAACGAGGCCACCACGGTGCTGGCCTCGTTCAGGCTTGTGGCGCAGAGAATGGTGCGCATGACAAAGTTGCGGTAGCTGCCGTCCACCACTTCGGGACCAATGATATAAACCGGCGACGTGGCAGTGCGCAACACCGCCTCAGCCACCGAACCCACCAGCAATTTGCCGATGGGGCCCGGAGAGTGTGTGCCCATCACGATGCGGTCGATCTCGCGTTCGTGCGAGTAGGCCAGAATCTCGTCGGCGGGCAGCCCCGGCCGCACCACGACCTCGCATTTGAGGCCCGCCTCGCGGACGCGTAGCGCGAGCGGCTCCAGGTGCTGCTTTTCACTCCGCGCCGCGGCGGCATAGTCGTAATAGCGGATGCCCGAGGCCTCCGAAGCGGCCACCACGAGCGTGTCATAGGCGTGAAAGAGGATGAGATCGGAACCGAATTCCCTGGCTTGTGCAAGCGCGAACGAGAAGGCTTTTTGGTTCGCGGGTATCTCGGTGGCGAAGAGGATGGTGGAGGGTTTGCTCCAGCCTGGCTTCAATACGGATGCCATGGGAACCTCCTTCGACTGCGCTCAAATCGTTGAGGATTCAGCGCTGTTTTTGCGGTATTTCATCGCACATAACAAAGTGATCCTGCTCACTTTATCTCGCTTTGCCAGCACCGCTCGCCGGTCGCGGTCTGCCGCAAAATCACTTTATCGAAGCGTGGCCCAGCAGGCCGACTGGCACCTGACAAAATTGTGGTCCCGTTTCCCGAATTTGTCTAGCGGGGAGGCCGCTGCCCTGATCGGAACACATGATGTGATCTCAATCACAGCCTAATCCTCCTGGAAACTGTTTTTCTGGGTTGGAATCGTGGCCCTCGGGAACGGTTTTCATGCTTTGGCGCCGTCGGCAAGCTGAAGCGCAGGCACGGTGTTTCGATCAGGGGGCCGTTCCATCCCCGGGCGTATGGCAGGTAGGCGCGCCAGACCGCCGCGGTTCACTCGGGAGGCCTCATGCAGCCGATGCATACCATTCCCGCGCGCGGCGGGATCGACTACGACGAATCCCCCTTCCTTGCCATCTGGGAAGTCACACAGTCCTGTGACTTGGCCTGCAAGCATTGCCGCGCCGCGGCGCAGCCCATTGCGCATCCCGATGAATTGACGCACGCCGAAGGCAGAGCGCTTATCGACCAGATCGCCGAGATGCGCGTCCCCATCTTCGTTTTCACCGGGGGCGATCCGCTCAAGCGCAAGGATGTCTTCGAGTTGATCCGCTACGCCTCCAGCAAAGGCGTGCAGGTCGCGGTCACTCCCAGCGCCACGCCTCTGCTCACCCGGGAGGCGATTTTCAAGCTGAAAGAGGCCGGTCTCGTCCGGCTCGGCATCTCGCTCGACGGCTCGACCCCCGAGATTCACGACGCCTTTCGCGGCCTGCCCGGCGCATGGGCGCGCACCATCCAGGCCATCGAATGGGCCAATGAAGCCGGCATTCCCATCCAGGTTCACACCACAGTAAGCCGCCACAACGTCAACGACCTCGACAACCTCTGCAACTTGTTCGAAAAGCTCGCCATCGTGATGTGGAACGTCTTCTTCCTGGTGCCCGTGGGCCGCGGCCAGTTGGACGATCTGCTGAGCGGCGAGGAGTTTGAGAAGGTGTTCGGCAAGATTTACGAGCTCTCGCGCCGCGCGAACTTCCAGATCAAGACCACAGAGGCGATGCACTATCGCCGCTACCTGCTGCAGCACAATCTGGAAGAGAGGAAGATGGGACACGGGCACGGCCATCCGCACGAGGCCGCGTACGAGCCCGGCGCGCCCAAGGCCGACGCCGAGGCGCGCAATCGCGCCTGGGCCACGCGCCGCGTCAACGACGGCAAAGGCTTCATGTTCATCTCCCACGTAGGCAACGTCTATCCCAGCGGTTTTCTGCCCATTCACGCCGGCAACGTCCGCGAGACGCCGTTGGCCGAGATCTACCGCAATGCCCCCATCTTCAAGGCCCTGCGCAACACCAGCCGGCTTGAAGGCAAGTGCGGCGCCTGCGAGTACAAGGAGATTTGCGGAGGTTCGCGCTCCCGCGCCTACGCCCTCACCGGCGATCCGCTGGCCCAGGAACCCTGCTGCATCTACCAGCCCAAGAACTGGGATCCGCTGCTGGAGAACGAAGCCGAAGCCTATCGGCAAGCCGCGCCGTCTGGAACGCTGGTTTCGATCTAAGTTCCGTGCCATTCTCATAACGTGCGCCGCACAGGCGCACAACACGCGAGGGTCGCAATTTCCCAGGCAAACATGTGAACATCTCCGCTTTCGTTTGCCGTAGCTGTCCGGAACAAGCTGACGGCTCACTTTGCCTTGGCCTCGCGCAAGCCGCCTGGTGCTGTAAACATGGAAGCAGGGTCAAAGCATGCGGATTGCGATCATCGGCGGCGGCATCGCGGGTTTAGCGGCGGCTTACGAGTTGGAAAAGGCGAGAGCGGCGGGCGCGGCCGTCGAGTACACGCTCTATGAAGAGCGGCTGCGTCTGGGTGGATCGCTGGCCTCGGAGACAGTAAACGGCGCGGTACTGGAGCGCGGACCCGATTCGTTCCTGACGGAGAAACCCGCCGCGGCCGAGCTTTGCCGCGAGTTGGGTCTGGGCGGCGATCTGCTGCCCTCGAACGACGCCGCTCGCAAGACATATATCGTGGTGCGCAACCGGCTGGTGGCGCTGCCCGACGGACTGATGTTCCTGGTGCCCACCAGGCTGGTTCCCACCGCCCTCACGCGGCTTTTTGGATTGCGCACCAAAATGCGCATGGCTCTCGATCTGCTGCGCGCTTCGCGGCCCGGCGGCGGCGACGAGTCAGTGGCGTCATTGGTGAGGCGGCATTTCGGCCAGGAGGCTGTCGACCGGCTGGCCGATCCGTTGTTGAGCGGGATCTATGGCGGCGACGCCGCGCAGTTGAGCGCGCAAACGGTGCTGCCGCGGCTGGTGGAGATGGAGACGAAGTACGGCTCGCTCACCCGAGGCATGCTGGCGGCGCATAAAAAGATGAGGGCCCATGCGAAGTCCTCTTCCAAAACCCAAAACGGCGGAGCCGCGATCTTTACGGCGCTGCGCGGCGGAATGCAGCAATTGGCCGACGCTCTCGTTGCGCGTCTCGATCCCGCACGCCTACGCGCGGCAACGCCGGTGAGCGCCGTCCGGAAGACGGCGGACGGTTGGAGCGTCGAAGCCGAGGGGGCGGCGGAGACTTTCGATGCGCTCATCATGGCCGCATCCGCGTGGGCTGCCGGGTCTTTGCTCGCTGCGATCGATCCCGTGCTCGGCAGCGAGCTCGGCGCGATCCCCTACTCCTCGTCGATCACCGTGAATCTGATGTACGACGAGGCGAGCATCGGCCGGTTGCCCGAAGGCTTCGGCTTTCTTGTTCCGGCTATTGAGGGCCGCGCCATGCTGGCCTGCACGTTTTCGCACCGCAAGTTCCCGGGCCGCACGCCGCCGGGCAAGGCAGTCTTTCGGGCCTTTCTGGGCGGGATGAAGCGCGAGGCGCTGCTGGCAGAGAGCGACGGCTTTCTCATCGCGACCGTTCGCCGCGAGATGGCTGCGATTCTAGGCGCGAAGGCATTCAGCGCAGAGGTCGAGCCGGAGCACGCGCAGGTTTCGCGCTGGCGGCGGGCGATGGCGCAGTATGCCGTGGGCCACCGCGAGCGCATGGAGCGAATCTCCGCATGTGTCGCCGCGCTGCCCGGCCTCCGCCTCGCCGGCAACGCCTACGATGGCATCGGCGTTCCCGACTGCATCCGGCTCGGAAGGCAGGCGGCGCGGGAACTGGTGGTGGAGGGTGCAAAGACGCCTGCGGCATCGCTCTGATTCGAGCCGCGCTGCGGCGGCGCGGTACGGTGGCCCGCTTGTATACTCGACTTGAGAGCATGACGACCCGCGCGGACACATTTCTTGCGACGATTCTGGCTTCGACTCGCGCCACGCTGGCCGCGGCGAAAGCGGACGTGCCCGTAGCGGAGCTGGAGCGCCGCGCCGCCGTGCATCGTCCGCGCGGATGGGCCGCCGCGCTGCGCCGCCAGGCCGCAAAAGGCCCCGCCGTGATCGCCGAGATCAAGAAGGCCTCTCCGTCGAAGGGCTTGATCCGCGCCGAGTTCGACCCTGCCTGGCTTGCCCGGCGCTACCGTGCCGGCGGCGCTGCCGCGCTGTCGGTGCTCACCGATGAGCCTTACTTCCAGGGCAGCCTGCGTAACCTGGAGCTGGCCTCGGCCGCCGTGCCTTTGCCCTGCCTGCGCAAGGACTTCATTGTCGATGAGTACCAGATCGTCGAGGCCCGCGCCCATCGCGCCGATGCCATCCTGCTCATCGCCGCCGCGCTAACCGGCGACGAACTCAAACGCTTCGCCCAAGTCGCGCGCGTGCTCGCTCTCGACGTGCTGGTCGAGGTACACACAGCGGACGAACTGACTCGCGTGCTGGATGCATTGGGCGAGACCGGCGCCGATGCCATCGGCGTGAACAATCGCGACCTGAAGAGCTTCGAGGTGTCGCAGGAAACCTCGCTCGCGCTGGTGGAGCGCATTCCCTCCAGCGTAGTGCGCATAACCGAGAGCGGCATCTCCACGCCCGGCGACATCGTTCGCCTGCGCAAGGCGGGATTCGATGCGTTCCTGATCGGCGAAAGCCTGATGCGGCGGCCCGATCCCGGCGAGGCGCTGGCGGAGCTGCTGAAGGACGCCGCGAGCAAGCCATGAGCCTCTGGATCAAAATCTGCGCCAACACCTCGCTCGCCGACGCGCAACTGGCCGGTCAGGCCGGAGCCGATGCGGTTGGATTCGTCTTTGCGCCCAGCCCGCGGCAGGTGACGCCCGCGCAGGTGGCCGCCATCGTGCCGCATCTGCCGGCTGCGCTCGAAAAGATCGGCGTGTTTGTGGATGCGGCGTTTGAAGAGATCTCAGCGACGGTCGAAGCGGCCGGACTCACCGGCGTGCAACTGCATTGGGACGCGCCGCCCTCGCTGCCGGCGCAATTGCGCGAGAGATTCGGGCCGAAGCTGCGCATCCTGCGCGTGGTGCACTTCGACGCGCAAAAAACTGCCGGCGAAACAAGTATTGTGTCAGGGCATGACCGGGGAACCCACCCAGTGGGTGGCTCGCGTGCCGAAAGCGCGAAAAGAAATGAGGGGGCTTTAGCCCCTGAGGGATGTTTTTCCGATCCCAAAATTGACGCGATCCTCGTGGATTCGCGCACAACTGAGGCGGTGGGCGGCACGGGACAGACTTACGATTGGGGCGCGGCGCGAAGAACTATTTTTGGCGCTGATGGGCCAATGAAGTTCGTTGCCGCCGGCGGACTGACGCCAGAGAATGTGGCCGAAGCGATCGCTGCGTTGCACCCCTGGGGCGTAGATGTCGTCAGCGGCGTAGAAGCCGCGCCCGGCCGCAAAGATCCGGCCAAGGTACGCGCCTTTATCGCCAACGCGCGTGCGGCGATGGATTGTAATAGAAGGACTTAAGGACGCTTTGCGAATTGTGTTAAGTCAACAGAACACTGTGTCAAAAAGCATTAAGTATGGCGCGTAGTGCTTTACGCTATATCCATATCAGTAACGTTTTGCTATTACGATCTTCCACGGTGTTTCTCGGCGGCAATATTCAACCTAATTCGCAAATAGTCGTTGTGGAATATCTCAACAGCAAGAAAGACCAATGTGACTACAAAGAACTCCCAACCCGACACATTCGGCCGCAATTTGAGTGCAGCCAAAACGACGTATGCGATATAGCACATCTTTGCAGGGGAGAACAGTGTCGCAGGCAAGTCCCCTAAAAAGCTGCTCATAAGCGAGTTTCTTTCACCGTTCGAATTATCCCACGCTCCAACACGAATGAAAGAGAAACATTCTTCTCCCCCTAGTACACTAAAGAGTTCCCCAATTTTCGCGGGCAACTGAGCGGGAGTCCCTCATGGCGTCGATCATTCATCCGGCAAATCCCTCCGAGTCGCGCCCCGGCCGCTTCGGCGTTTACGGCGGGCGCTACGTGCCGGAGACGCTGGTGGCCGCGCTCGACGAGCTGGAGCACGCGTACGAAGAGGCCAGGGCGGACGCGGCGTTCCAGGCCGAGCTGGCCGGTTTGCTCAAGGATTACGCCGGACGGCCCACGCCGCTCACCTTCTGCAAGCGGCTCACCGAGCAGCTCGGCGGCGCGAAGATCTATTTGAAGCGCGAAGACCTGCTGCACACCGGCGCGCACAAGATCAACAACGCGCTCGGGCAGGGACTGCTCGCCAAACGCATGGGCAAGAAGCGCGTGATCGCCGAGACCGGCGCGGGCCAGCACGGCGTGGCCACTGCGACCGTCTGCGCGCTGCTGGGCCTCGAATGCGTCGTCTACATGGGCGACGTGGACATGGAGCGCCAGGAACTGAACGTGCTGCGCATGAGGCTGCTCGGCGCCGAAGTGCGCGGCGTTTCGTCAGGCTCGAAGACGCTGAAAGACGCCATCAGCGAGGCCATGCGCGACTGGGTCACCAACGTCCGCACCACCTATTACCTGCTCGGCAGCGCCCTGGGCGCGCATCCTTATCCGACCATGGTGCGCGACTTCCAGCGCGTGATCGGCAAGGAACTGAAGCAGCAGATCCTCGAAAAGGAGGGCCGCCTGCCCACGGCGATCGTCGCCTGCGTGGGCGGAGGGTCGAACGCCATCGGCGCATTCTACGAATTTATTCCTGACAGCCAAGTGCGGCTCATCGGCGTCGAAGCCGGCGGGCGCGGTACGGCGCTGGGCGAACACGCGATGCGGTTCCAGGGCGGCTTGCCGGGCGTGCTGCAAGGTACGTACTCTTACGTTCTCCAGGACGAGGACGGCCAGATCGCGCTCACGCATTCTGTCTCCGCCGGCCTGGATTACGCCTCCATCGGCCCCGAGCACGCCGCGCTGCACGATTCCGGCCGCGCCGAATACGTCTCGTGCGACGACGCAACCGCGCTCGATGCGGTCGTCAAGCTGGCGCGAACCGAAGGCATCCTGCCCGCGCTTGAAAGCGCGCACGCCGTGGCCGAGGCCATCCGCCTTGCTCCCACGAGGGCCCCAAGTGACATACTGGTGGTGAACCTCTCTGGACGCGGCGATAAGGATATGGGCATTCTGGCCCGCGAGCTAAAGTTGTAGTGCGAGGTTCATGAATTTCCCGGGTCTCAGAGTCGAGGCCAGGGCACCCGCTGGTTTCCATGCCGATTCGTTTCGATCGCAAACCGGGGCTTGTCGTCTATTTGACGGCGGGCGATCCGAGTCTCGACGCCACGCGCGAAATTGTGCTTTCGGCCATTGACGCCGGCGCGGATGTGATCGAACTGGGCGTTCCTTTCAGCGACCCGCTTGCCGATGGCCCCATCATCCAGCGCGCCAGCGAGCGCGCACTGGCCCGCGGCACGCGCCTCAAGGATGTGCTTGCGCTGGCGCGCGAGATTCGCGCCGCACGGCCCGCCGCCGGACTGGTGCTCTTCAGCTATCTCAATCCCATCCTCCGCTATGGCCTGGCGCGTTTTGCCGAGGATACAGCGTGGTTGGGTGGTCCGGCTCCAGTTCGTACGCCGGGCCGATGGGGCCTGGCTCGCTTTGCCGGCGATGCCGCCGCAGCCGGCGTGGACGGGGTTCTGGCCACCGACCTGATTGTCGAAGAGGCCGCTGAGTACCTGGCCGAAATGGACCGCGTGGGCCTTGCGCCGATCTTTCTGGCCGCGCCCACCAGTTCCGATCAGCGATTGCAGGCGATCGCCACGCACTGCAAGGGTTTCGTTTACGCCATCTCGCGCGTGGGCATCACCGGCAAGCAGCAGAGCGTGGCCGCCGATGCCGCCGCGCTGGTGGCGCGCATTCGGCGATACACGCGATTGCCGGTGGCTGTGGGGTTCGGCATCAGCAACGCGGAACACGTTGCACAGGTGGCGGAGTTCGCGGATGCCGCGGTCGTCGGCAGCGCCATCGTCGAGCTGGTGGAGCACTCGACTGCTGAGTCGGCGCCCGGCGCGGTGGCTCGATTTATTAAGGGCTTGCGCCTTCCACAGACGGCGCTGGCCCGGTGAAAGAAGCAGCTTCTAGCCTTTAGCTTCTAGCTACTAGCTTGTTCGTGCCAGATCGGCGGACGCTGGTTCGCCCGGCACGATGGAACTGAAAGCTGACGGCTGATAGCTGGTGGCTAGCTTTTCAGAGGATGCAATGACCATCGAAGAGATACGACTCCGGATCGATGTCCTGGATCGCCAGCTCGTGGAACTTCTCAGCGAGCGGGCGCGCGCCGCGCAGACGATCGGCCACATCAAGGCCGCTACTTCGCTTCCGGTCTATGAGCCGGAACGAGAAAAGCTCATCTACGCCAATGTGCGCGCGGCCAATAAGGGTCCGTTGCCCGACATCGAGCTGACGCATATCTACGAGCGCATCATCGACGTGATGCGGGCGTTGCAGCGGAACGAGCTGGCCAGCTTGAGAAACGCCCAGGACGCCCCTTCCGAGGACGGGCTTCCGGGCCACGCCACGGGAGCACCGGCGCCCGAGACAGGGAAGAAACAATGATTGTCGCCATGCAGGAGAAAGCCAGCGAAGAACAGATCGATGCCGTGATCAGCGCCATGGAAGAAGCCGGCGTGGACGTGCATCGCACCACGGGCGAGTACCAGACCATACTGGCCGGCGTTGGCCCCACCGCCAGCCTCGATCTCACCAAATTCGAAATGCTGCCGGGCGTGCTTCACGTGCACCGCATCAGCTCGCCCTACAAGCTGGCCGGCCGCGCCTTTCGCCCCGAAGGCACGGTCATCGCGTTTCCGAACGGCGCCACCATTGGCGCAGAGCAGGTCGCGCTCATCGCCGGGCCATGCGCGGTTGAGAGCCGCGAACAGATCTTCACTATCGCCGCCTGCGTCAAGGCCGCCGGCGGAGGCTTTCTGCGCGGGGGCGCATACAAGCCCCGCAGTTCGCCGTATTCCTTTCAGGGGCTCGGCATTCCCGGCCTCGAACTGATGCGCGAGGCTGCCGCCGCCCACGATCTGGCGGTCGTCAGCGAGGTCATGGAGATTGCGCAGATCGAGCCCATGCTGCCTTACGTGGACTGCTTCCAGGTAGGCGCGCGCAACATGCAGAACTTCAACCTGCTGCGCGAGCTGGGCCGGGTGCCGAAGCCCATCCTTCTCAAGCGCGGCATCGCGGCCACGGTCGAGGAGCTGCTGCTTTCGAGCGAGTACATCCTCTCCGGCGGCAATTACGAAGTGCTTCTCTGCGAGCGCGGCATCCGCACCTACGAGACCTCAACGCGCAACACCATGGACATCGCGGCCATCCCGGTGCTCAAAAAGCTCTCGCACCTGCCCGTGGTTGCCGACCCTTCGCACGGAACCGGCCGCCGCGACATGGTTCCCGCCATGGCCAAAGCCGCAGTGGCTGCCGGAGCCGACGCGGTGCTCATCGAAATCCACCCCAACGCCGACAAAGCTGTCTCCGACGCGGTGCAGACGCTCTACCTCGGTCAGTTTGAAAAGCTAGTGGGCGAACTGCGGGGCTTGGCGGCGGCCGTCGGCAGGACGTTGTAAGCTAACGGAGCTAGCGGTGTTAGCGTGGTTAGCGGAGCGGACATTAGAAGTGTTGGCGAGGTTAGCCGGGCTAGCTCTCCGTTCCGCGCAAAAAAGGACAACACGTTGTCCCTAACTCCGCTAGCCCTGCTAACACCGCTAACTCCGCTTTCGAAGGGTATCCATGATCGAACGCATCTCCATTCTGGGCACGGGCCTGCTGGGCACATCGGTGGGCCTTGCATTGCGCGCTGCCGGGTTCAAAGGCACGATCGTGGGTTGGAACCGTAGTCCCGAGCAGGGCCAGCTCGCGCTCACCATGGGCGCGATTGATGCGCTTGCTGCTGACCCGATTGAGGCCGCGCGCGCAAGCCAGGTTACCGTGCTTGCCGTGCCCATTTATGCCACGCTCGATTTTATGGAGAAGCTTGCCGGAGTCCTCGGCTCCGAGCATTTGGTCACCGACGTGGGCAGCACCAAGCGCGTCATCTGCGAGACTGCCGCGCGGCTCTACAACACGCCCGGGCGCGCGGCGTTTCTTCCCGGCCATCCCATGGCGGGCAAAGAGCGTGGCGGCGCGGCCCTTGCCGACGCGAATCTGTTCCGCGGCGCCGTTTGGCTGTTTACCGACAACCCGGAAGCGCAGCGCTCCCCGTACTCAGCCGCACTGGTGAAAGGCTGGCGAGAGTGGGTCGCCGCCATGGGTTCAAAGACCCTCGACCTCGACCCGGTGCGCCACGATGACCTGGTCGCGTGGGTCAGCCATCTGCCGCAGTTCACGGCCACGGCGCTCAGCGCTTTGCTTGAAGAGGAAGTGGGTGGCGCGCCCGAGCTGAAAGACATGGGCGGCCGTGCGCTGCGCGAAATGACGCGGCTTGGCTCGAGCCCGTTTTCCATGTGGCGCGACATCGCCCACACCAACACCGAGGCTGTCGAGCGCGCGCTGCTGGCCCTCGAGCAGCGCCTCGCCCTCCTGCGCGAAAACCTCCGCACCCCCGAGCTGCGCAACCAGTTTGAGCAGGCCAACAAGTTTCGGAGGGAGTAAATTGAATATCTGCTCCCACGATGAACCTGGTTCGGGCGCTCGGTAACCTAAGAAATTCGTGGGCCGGAGGTTATGCTGTGTGGCACCGCGTTTGGCAATCGGTTTGGGAAAACAAGGATTGGCTCTTTTCGGGCGCGGGGCTGTTAGCGGTAACAGCGGTGATCGGCATTGTCCGCCGGTTTATTAAGCCGGTCGGAAGACACAAACGAGAACCAGACCCCCCGCGCTTTAGAGCAGTATCAACATAGCTATACCCGGGCGGATCGAAAGTGCGATAGAGTTGTTTTCTCTGGTGAAGTGACCGCGACAGCGGACCTATGGGTCGAGCGTATTCGGACGATCTGCGATTGAGGATATTGGATGCCTATGAGCGCGGAGAAGGAAGTTGCCGCGCTCTTGCGGCGCGTTTCGGCGTCAGTTGGGAGTATGTACGCAAGGTGCGCCAGCAGCATCTTCGCAGCGGGCACAGGAGACGTTTGATGCAATCGCGCTTCGGCGTTCGCAGCCGGGTAACCGATCAGGTAAGAGCTCACATACTGGCTCTGGTGGAGGCACAAGCCGACATCACCATCGCCGAATTGCGGGAGCGGATCGAGGCTGAAAAGGGCGTTCGGATGAGTTGGACACTGGTCCAACTGTGGGTGAAACGGCTCGGGTTGCGGCTCAAAAAAAGTCGCTCCACGCCGTCGAGCGGGATAGCGAAGCCAACCGCGAACGACGCGCCGAGTTCCACCGCCGGATACTCGCCACAGACCCGCAGCGGCTGATCTTCCTGGATGAAAGCGGAGTCACTACCTCGATGACGCGGCTACGCGGCCGATCGCTGGGAGGCCGGCGTATCCATGAGGCGACGCCGGGCGGCCATTGGAAAATCATGACCGTTCTGGGCGCCATGAGCACGCGCGGCATCCTCGCCGCCATGACCATCGAAGCAGCCACGGACGCCGATATTTTCCTGGCCTATCTGGATCATGCGCTGTGTCCGGTGCTGAGGCCGGGTGACGTGGTGGTGATGGATAACCTCAGTTCGCATAAGGTGCAAGGCGTGCGCCAAAGAATCGAGGGAGCCGGAGCCGAACTGCTCTATCTTCCGCCTTATTCGCCGGACCTGAACCCCATCGAAAAAGCCTGGGCCAAACTGAAACAACTGCTCCGCTTGGCCAAAGCGCGCAGCAGCGAAGCACTCCACCAGGCCGTCGCCGACTCCCTGCCAATGATCACCCCAGAAAACGCTCAGGCATGGTTCAGGCTCACTCTCAACTGGGTACATCTATTATGATAATGCTCTAGCGCGCGGCAGCGCCCGCCTCGGTTCCTGTCCGGGCGAGTTGCTGCTTCCCTTCCTCTCCGTGAAGGATGGCAGGCGGCGAAAAAACCTGTTTCCGCCGGCCTGCGTTTTGCTGTTATTCGTCGCCTAACTTATAGGCAATTCCAAACCGCCCGATCTGTATCAGCGCCTTTTCTTCCGGCGGCCAGATGTGCAGGCTCTCTACGCGCGTCGAGCCCGCGATCCAGTGTGCATCGGTCGTTCCCACCAGCGTCCCCGTCGCCGCACGGTTGAAATGAACACGCAGCGCATCTCCCCCGTTTTCGCGGGTCCATCCAAAGGCATACTCACCGGGCTTCAGGAAGACGCTTCCAATCTGCACCGGCGCCTGCACTATCAGGTAGTGCGAGTACTTGCCTTCCGCCGAGTACCCTGCCGTAATCAGCACCACCCCCGCAATGAAGCGTCCATGCTCATCCACAATTCCCGACGCCGTTCGCATCTCCGTCTCGATATGCTCGTTCTCCACCGGAGCCCGCGATGGCAACACCGACGCTAGTTCCGCCTGCGTGGCCTGCCGCCACGGCGTCTTTTGCGCCTGCGCCCGAAGCGCCGGCAACGCTAGACAGACTGCGCACAAAGCCGCGCATTGGATTGTTCTTCTGGTCATGGTTTTGGCTTTCTTAACGATTCGAGTGGAACAATGCCCCGCTGAATGGCCGCTGTAGTCGCCTGTGTCCGGTCCGTCACTCCCAGCTTGCCCAGCAGGCTGTTGATGTGTGTCTTCACGGTCGCCTCTGTAACCTCCAGCTCGGTTGCTATCTCCTTGTTGCTCTTGCCGTGCACGATCTGCTCCAGCACGTCGAACTCCCGCGGAGTCAGCTCCTGGGCTCCCATGCGCTCGGCCAGCCTTTCGGCGATCGCCGGCGGAATATGCGATTTGCCCGCATGTACCGCGCGAATGGTCCGGATCAGATCCTCGCTGGTCATTCCTTTGAGCAAATACGCCCGGGCGCCTGCCTTCAGCGCGCGGTAGATGTCTTCGTCGCCGTCGTACGTGGTGAGCACGATGAACCGCGCCTGAGGCGTCTCCATGCGGATGCGCTCGATCACGTCCACGCCGCTCATCCTCGGCAACCGCAAGTCGACCAGGGTGATATCGGGCTGGAGCTTGCGAAACTGCGCGATGGCCTCTACGCCGTCGCCGGCCTCGCCCACCACCTCCAGGCCGCCTGCCACATTCAGCAGCGCCGCCAGTCCCTGGCGAACCACGTTGTGGTCCTCGACAATCAGCACTCGGATCGATTCCGCGCTCACAGGCGTGCCTCCATCTGTTCGCTCATTTCACCTCGCGCCGGTGCGCTTAACCGGACCGTGGTGCCCGCGCCCGCCGCACTGCTCACTTCCAGCGCCCCACCGATAGCCGCCGCGCGCTCTCTCATTCCGGTCAGCCCAAAGTGCCCCGGCGAAAGCTCTGCCGCCGCCTCCAGGGCGCCTCCTTTTCCATTATCGCGAACCTCGAGCGCGATCGTCTCCGGGCCATACTCCAGTTGCACCCAAAGTTCGCTCGCCCCGGCGTGCTTCTTCACATTATGGATGGCCTCCTGCGCCACGCGCAGCAGCTCCCGCTCGGTTTCCGCCGGTAGCGGGCGATAAGCCCCAAAAAGACTGAACCGCGCGGCCAGCCCGTCGCCTCCTGCCGCTTCCGCCATGCGCCGCAGCTTCACCGGCAGTGTGGTCTCGCCCGCATCCTGGGTGCGCAGAGCCCAGATGGACTGCCGCGCGTCGGCGAGCCCATGGCGCACATACTCGCGTGTCTGGTCGAGTTGTTTGGCCGCGTCTTCCATCTTGTGCCGGCGCAACAACTCCGACAGAACCTCTAACTGGACCGATACGCCCACGTAGCCCTGCGCCAGCGTGTCGTGAATCTCGCGCGCGATCCGGCCGCGCTCGCCCAGCACCACACGAAACTCCCGCTCCGCCCGGCGCAGCCGCAGCCTCAACAGCAGCACAACTGCTCCCGCTACGGCTGCCAACAGCAGCACTAAGAACCACGCGGTCTGATAAAAATGCGGCCGCAAATCGAAGCTGAGCGCCGCGCCGGCCGTGTTCCAAAGGCCATCGTTGTTGGCCGCCTGCACGCGGAAGGTGTACCGCCCTGGCGGAATATTCGTGTAATAGGCGGTGCGCCGCGTCCCGGCCTCGGTCCAGCCATGGTCGAAGCCCTCGAGCATATAACGGTAGCGCACCTTCTGCGGCGCCACAAAACTCAATCCGGCGTAGTCGAACTCGAAGTGGACATGCCCGGCCTGTACCTTCAGCCAGGAACCCGGCGCCTGCAACGGTTGAGCCACGTCGTCCACCTGGAATTGCTCCAGCGCGACCGGAGGGGGCAGCATGTTCACGGGGAAGCGCGCCGCGTCCACCTCCACCAATCCCTTCGGTGTCGCAAACCACAAATGCCCATCGCGCGATCGCCATGCCGAAGGGTGACTGTTGGTCGCCGTCTCCCGGCTGCGCAGTCCATCGGCGGTCCCAAATTCCATCCAGTGCGAGCAGCCCGGCGCGGGGTCCGTTCCTCCCATCTCATTGCAGTCGCAGCGCGCAATGCCATCGCCCGTCGCGAACCAAAGATGTCCCCCGCCATCGTCCAGGATGGCGTGAATCGTAGTCTGCTCAAGGCCGCTATGGATTCCCGCGGAGAATTTGCGCCCGTCCCATGCGTCCCAGCCATGGTCCTGCGTCCCGATCAGCAGCGTCCCATCGGCGCGAGGCAGCAGCGCCGTCACCACATTGCTCGAAAGCCCGTTTGCCGTGGTGAAGTTCGAGATTGCGCCGCTGTGCAGCCGCGACAATCCGGCCAGTGTCGCCACCCACAGGTCGCCCTTCACGTCTCGAGCCATCGCGCCCACCAGGTCGCTGCCCAGACCGCTCGCCTGCGTGTACGTCTTCATCCGTGCGCCGGAATGCGCGGCGCTCAATCCGCCGTCGTCCACCGCCCAGTGCGTCAACCCGCGCCTGGTGCCGATCCACAGCGACCCGTCGGCGTCCACCAGCAACGAGCGGATAAAATCGTCGGGCAGCCCATCGGCTGAAGTAAATGTGTCCACCCGGTTTCCGTGAATCCGGTTCAGCCCATCGGGCGTGCCCACCCACAGGTCGCCATGGGGCGCCGCGGCCAGTGACAGAATCACATTGCTGGCCAGGCCATTGGCCACCGAAAGAGAGCGCGCGACGCGCCGGCCATCTACGTCCGCCTCGCGGTGCAGGGCATTTACGCCGTCTCCCTGGGTTCCCACCCACAGCATTCCGCCCCCGTCTTCCACCACGGTGGTGATGCGGTCGCTTGACAACCCCTCCCGCGTGTCCAAAGTCCTGAAGCGCTGATCGCGCAGGATGTCCAGTCCGTCGGTTTCCGTGCCCACCCACAAATTGCCTTCGCGGTCTTCCATCAGCGCGAGAATCGAAGCGGTGGCAAGGGGATCGGTAATCGGAAAGCGCTCGACCTTGCCACTCACCCACCGCACCAGCCCGGCGTTAGTGCCAATCCACAGCGCATCCTCCCGGTCGGCGAGTACGGCCTGGATCCGGCTGCCGGGAAGTTCACTGCCAACCGCCAGGTGGATCGAGGCTCCCGCAGCCTTCCTGTTCTTGACGAAATCCAGAGCGCTCCTGCCGCCCAGGACCAGCTTGCCGTTGGACAATTGCTCTTCGAAGAGAACCGCTCCGGGATACTCTCCCGGCGATGGCAGAGCGGTCCGCGGATACGCATCCACATTCCTCACCGCTTCAAACCGCTCTCCGGCCTGCTGCGCCGGGCCCTGCTCCGTCCATAGCCGGAGCTTTCCGTCCTCTCCTTCACGCAGTGTCAAAATACCGTTGCCGGGCAATCCGTCTCGCGTGGTGAACGCCGTCACCACCCCATCCTTCCACCGCGCCAGCCCCGCGTTGGTTCCAATCCATAGCGCCCCGTCCCGGCTTTCCAGCAGGCAGCGAATATCGTTGCCAGGCAAGGCCGGACTGGAATTGCGGTCATAGGTTTGGAATTCAACGCCGTCAAAGCGCACCAGGCCCGCTTCGGTCCCCAGCCAGAGAAACCCATCCCGTGTCTGCGCCAGCGCCTGGACAGTATTCTGCGGAAGGCCATTCTCCATGGCCCACGCCTGCCGGCTGTAATTTGCAAGCGGTGTGGAAGGCTCAAGCGCTGCTGCGGCGGCTGCGCAGCCCGCAAGCAAGACGGCGGCCACGCACTTGAGGATTCCCGAGAGCAGGCCCCTCATCCGTGCGGGCCGCAAGGAACCTCTCTCGCGGAAGCCTGGCCGGCTGAAGCCCACAGCCATTCGCCTTACCGATCAAACTGCACGTAGTTGCGTCCGGAATAAAGACGAAAGCCGCCGGCGGGGTTTACGGTCACCCGCAACGGACGCGGCCGCTGCAAGGCTGCGTCCGGGACCGAGTGCGCCGTGAACACGTCGTTGCCGCCCAGGTCTGTAACCAGAAATTGATCGCCTGCCACGAATCCGAAGCCGTAGGCGCCCGCAGGCAGATGTTTTCCCCCGATCTTGAGCGGAACTTCGGCGATCAGGTATCCCTGGTACTTCGCTGCCACTCCCGTCGAGTAACCGCTGGTGTCCACCAGGCTGGCCAGCACGTAATGGCCATCGGCAAACTTCACGCCACCGGAGTTACGCAACTGCGCGGGCGCGCTTTGCCCGCAGTAATACACTGAAGCCGGAAATAGCTTCACAAGCTCGGCCGCTTTCAGCACGGTATTCACGCCGGTCTGTGCCGTCAACCAGCCCGAGGCTCCCAGCGCCGCCATGATCGCCGCGCCGGCCACAACCTTCGCCATCGCCTGCAAACGCATCGTCGTCCTCCTCTTTTAGACTGCCCCTGGAGTATAGCGCATCCCTGCGGCCTTGATCGACAGGCATTCGCCATCGAGAACCGCTGCCCGTACTGCTCGGCGCCACCGGCGTACTGCCGTCGAATTGCGTTGCGGCCGGCGGCGTGCCATTGACGAGCGGCACAGGCGTCGCCGGCTCGTCGCGGGCGCCTGCTGAAAGATTCCGTGCTCCCAAGCCGTTCCATCGATTCTTTCTCCCCCGACGGAATCGTTCGTCGCCCTAGGGCGCTTGCTCTCAAATTCGTTCTTCCCGCCGCGCCTCGCTCCAGCCAAACGCGTTTTCAAAGTGAGTGATCTCGCGCTTTTGTCCCGGCACAAGATACACGCTGACGACATCGAAACGCGCCTGCGGGGTGCATCCATTGGGCATCTGGCGCATGTACTGGCGGGCCAGCCGGCGCAGAGTGTTTCGCTTATGGAAGTCGATCGCGATTTCCGCCGGCGACATGTCGTGGGCCGTGCGGGTCTTCACTTCAAAAAAACACAGCAGCGGTCCCTTCCACGCGATCAGATCCAGGTCGCCGGGAAGATTGCCGCCCGACCACCGCCGCGCAACGATCGTGTAGCCCTTGCGGCGCAGATAGGAACGCGCCGCTTCCTCGCCTTCCAAGCCGGTAACCAGGTGTGCGGCCTGAGCTGGCGCGCGCCGCGCGCCAAGCCAGTCGAGACCGGCCAGCACCCGGTCCAGAAATTCCGCCCGCAATTGCGCTCCCCGTCCCATAGCCAACCATTGTCGGCCCGGACGCCGGATGCGGGCAAATCGTTCCGCAGGGACACGGCGGGGCCGAGGTGGACAAATAAACGGCCGCGGCGGAGGAGGAGCAACGCCTGTCCACGCGGGAGATGGCGCACAATCTGGAACGGGCCGCGCACCGCACCGCCGAGATTGCCCAGATGAAACTCGCTGAGTAGAGTTCGCCGGGTATCCGCGCGCCGGAAAGCGATGGGCCGCGGGAATTCTACGATTCCTGCGCCCATGCAACCCTTGGCGAGTTGTGAACGCCTGCGATTACGCCGTCGCGGCTGCCACCGCGCTGTGCGCGTGCTCCTCCTCCGTGATGGTCAGCGCCTCTTCCAGAATGTCGAGCGCGACGCTGGCCTCTTCCTCGCTGACGATCAGCGCGGGCGAGAGCCGCAGCGAGGTCTCGCCGCAGCCGAGCACGATCAGCCCGCGCTCGAAGGCCAGCGTCTCGATGCGGTTGCGCAGCTCCACCGCCGGTTCGCGCGTGCCCTTGTCCTTCACGATTTCGATGCCCATCATCAGGCCGCGTCCGCGCACGTCGCCCACCAGTGGATGGCTCTGCTTCCAGCCGCGCGCCCGCTCCAGCATGAACTCTCCCACCCGGGCGGCATTCGCAATCCCCTCGCGCTCCAGGATGTCCATGGTCGCCAGCGCAGCCGCGATCGAAACCGGATTCCCGCCAAAGGTCGAGGCGTGCGACCCCGGCGCCCAGTCCATGATTTCCGCGCGTGTCATGCAAATCCCCAGCGGCATGCCGCTGGCGATGCCCTTGGCCATGCACACAATGTCCGGTTCCACGCCCGAGTGCTCGATGGCCCACCACTTGCCGGTGCGCCCGCAGCCGCACTGCACCTCGTCCACCACCAGCAGAATTCCATGCCGGTCGCAGATGGCCCGCAACTCGCGCAGGAAGTTGTCCGGCGCCACGATGAAGCCGCCTTCGCCCTGGATCGGCTCGACGAAGATCGCGGCCACTTCTTCCGGCGGAAGGATGGTCTTGAAGAGCTTCTCCTCGATATACCGTGCGCAGCCTAGGCTGAAAGCTTCCTCCTCTTGTTGCCCGCCGGTGCAGCCGCGATAGACGTAGGGATAGCGAACATGTGTCACGCCGGGCACCAGCGGCGAAAAACGCCGCTTCTGTTGCGGATTTGAGCCGGTGAGCGAGAGAGCGCCCATGGTGCGCCCATGAAATGCGCCCAGAAACGAGATCACCTGCTGGCGTCTTGTGTGATAGCGCGCCACCTTGAGCGCACACTCGATGGCCTCGGCGCCGGAGTTGCCGTAGAAGAACCGGTGCGGGCCGGGCATGGGCGCCACCGCCGACAGCCGCTCCGCAAGATCGGTAAGGTGCTCTTCGTAAAAATCGGTGCCCGAAATGTGGATCAGCTCAGCCGCCTGCTTCTGAATCGCAGCCACCACATCGGGATGGCAATGGCCGGTGGAAACCGCCGCGATTCCCGCGGCAAAGTCGAGAAATTCGTTGCCGTCCGCATCCTCCAAGCGGACGCCGCGGCCCCGTTTGGCCACCAGCGGATAGGAGCGCGTATAGCTGGGCGAGATGAGCCTCCCGTCAGCCTCGACAGCCGCCCGTGCCTTGGGCCCCGGCAGCGGGCAAACCAGCTTGGGTCCGTACTGTGCGTGCAGCTCTTGTTTGGTCATCGTATATTCTCCCCGGCTGATTCGGTTGTCGCGGCCCGGCGCAAGACGGAGCTATAAATAAATCCCGGAATGCGGCGCGGCCGCGGACCCCGAGTGGGATCGTTGAGTTCCGCAGACCCACCTGGGGTCCATTGCGGGCGAGGATCTTCGGCGGTCCAGCTGCTAGTCGCCGCCGAAGAGGCTAGGTCGGGTGCGGGCGGGCAGAATGCGCAAATGCCTCCGTGGGCACATGTGCTGCGCGCGCGACCAGCGCTTGGTGGCCGGCCCCTGAAGCAGCTCGTGTGTGGCGCGCGTATGCATGGAGCCCCGCTAAGTCTTCTGAGGATAGCACGCACCGCGTTAGCCCCGCCAGGTTCGCCCGGCAGGCCCGCCGTGCGCCACAAGGATTTCCACGCAATCCGTCGCTACTTAAGAAAGAACGCCGACGCTGCCGCCACGACACCAATAGCTGAGGAACCCATCCCCAGGTACCAGTAAATGCGGCTCCGCGTCAGCAGTGTGACCGACGTGATTACCAGGCCGATCTCCAGTAACACTTCGCCCAGATCGAAGCGGTCAGAGCGCGCTTCTCCCTGGTCCACGCTGGCTTGCAGCGCCTCGGCAGTTGCCTGATCCTGCTTCAGCTCCTCTGCCCATTTCTTCTCGTGATCGGCGTAGGCCTTGGTCATCTTGGCGGTTGCGTCTTTATTGTCGAGCGCAACCACGCTCAGCAGATCGGTGGCCAATTGGGTGTCGTAGTCGCGGATCTTCTGCGCCTGGTATTCACTCCACTGATCCGCGGCCTTGTTCTGGTTGATGATCGCGTCCGCGTGCGTGCGCTCGCCCATCACCGTTGTTACCGCCAGTAGCACGGCCAGCACACTCATCGTAAAGCCTACGGGCCGCAGTTGCTCTTCCTGCGCTCCTTGCTCCAAATTCTCCTTGAAGTCCTGCAGTTCGCTCGCATCCATAGGGTCCAACGCTCCAAGACTAGAGATCTTCCGGTTTTAGACCGGTGCGTTTCGCTATTTTTGAAAGCATCTTGGGACCAATTTCCTCGCTCTCGTGAAAAGCCCAAGTGAATTCGTATGGATAGATGGGATTCTCGAGCTGTTTATGCGAGCCACCCTTGCTGACTCGAGGCTTCTCCCGCCAGCCAATGCGCAGTAACGCGCGATAGACCCTCTTAGCGCTCGATGCGGGAAACTTGCCCATCTCCACAACACATCATATTTGTGCGAGATAGCGCAAGGGGATTAGTTGACATGGGCCGGCATTTGGAACGCTTTTTGGATTCGCCTTTGACTCCCCAAAGGCATGTTTGCCGGCCAAAGCGGTCGTCCAACGCTAGGCAACAGCAAAGCGGACTTGGTCTGGAGCGCTTTGATCGCTCTCAATCCTGTCCGCGACTACGCGCAGCGCCAACGCCTCCACTTTCGATCGTGCCTCAGCCCGCGTGGATCCGTACGCAAGTACGCCGGGCAGGCTCTCGATCTCCGCGATCCAGCGGCCATCCTCCTCGCGATCGAAACTGATTTCGAATTCCATGGACCCCCCGTGTCGGGCCGGTTGCTTCTTAGTAGTTTACGCGATTTCCGTTATCTCCGCTTCCACCTGACCCCGTCGCGCGAGTCTTCCAGAACCACGCCCTTCTCCGCCAGCTCTTTACGAATCTCGTCCGCGCGGGCAAAGTTGCGCGCCTGTTTCGCCGCGGTGCGTTCGGCCACCAGCGCTTCGATCGCCTCATCCCCCAGCGACTGCGCGGCCTTGAGCTCGGGAGCCACGTCGCCCATGCGCCCGGCCTGCTCCGCCCATGCCATCGCGCGCCGCGTCGGCTCGGCGTCGCGGTCCTCTATTACGTCGAAGACCGCGTCGAAATCCCTCAGCACCGGCAGAATCGCGTCGCGGTCGGAGGCGAAAAACTGTCCCTGATCCATAGCCATGTTCGCCGCGCGCGCCAGCTCGAAGATTGCCGCCAGCGCCTCGGCCGTGTTCAGATCGTTCCCCAGCGCGTTGTCGTATTTGATGCGCGCTTCGGCAGCCGCTTCCTGCATCTCCTTGCTTTCGCCCGCCGCAAACTTCCTCGCGTTCAGTCGCGCTTCAAACGTGCGCAGGCGGTCAATCGCGTTGGTCGCATCGACAAGGCTGTCGAAGGTGAAGTTGAACGGCCGCCGGTACGGCACCGAAATCAGCGCCAGCCGGATCGCCGAAGCCTTGTAGCCCTTCAGCAGCAGGTCGCGCGGCGTGTAGAAATTGCCTTCGCTCTTCGACATCTTGCGCCCATCCACGAGCAGGAACCGCACGTGCATCCAATGCCGCGCAAAGGGCTTGTGCGTGGCCGTTTCGCTCTGCGCAATCTCGTTCTCGTGGTGCGGAAACATCAGGTCCTCGCCGCCGCAGTGCAGGTCGAAGCTCTCCCCCAGGTACTCCATCGCCATCGCCGAGCACTCGATGTGCCAGCCCGGCCGTCCCCGCCCGATCGCCGTCTCCCACGAAGTTTCGCCCGGCTTGGCCGCCTTCCACAGCGCAAAGTCGCGCGCCGAGTCCTTTTCGTACTCGTCCACGTCCACTCGCGCGCCGTCTTCCATGCCGCTCAGGTCCTTCTTGCTCAGCTTGCCGTACTCGGGAAACGCCTTGAGCCGGAAGTACCACGATCCGTCCTCGGCCTTGTACGCCGCGCCTGCGCGCGCCAGCTTCTCCACCAGCGCCGCCATCTGCGGAATGTGCTCCGTCGCCCTCGCAATCTGCTCCGGCCGCTCGATGCGCAGCGCTTCCAGTTCCTCGAAGAAGGCCTTCACGTAGCGCGCCGTGTACTCGCCGATAGAAACCCCCGCCTCCGCCGAGTTGCGGATGATCTTGTCGTCCACGTCGGTAATGTTCATCACGTGGCGCACTCGCGTCCCGGTCAGCCGCAAAAACCGGCGCAGAATGTCAATTTGCAAAAAGGTGCGGAAGTTCCCGATGTGGCCGTAGTCGTAAACCGTCGGCCCGCAGGCGTACATGCGCAGCGTCTTGCCGTCGGCAGGCTCCAGCGCATCCAGTTGTCCCGTCAGGGTGTTGAACAGGCGGAGGGTCATCGCTTCTACGGCTCGTGCATCGCCCGGCTTGCGCATCGCGTGCCCAGGCGCCGCCTGGATCGCTCCTCGCGCGTCAACAATCTGCCGGATCGCAGCCTACTCGATTGTAGCAGCGCGTGTTCAACAACTCACCACGCTCAACCCACCACAAACCTGGGGTGGGAAAGCTCTAACCCCTCACCGCGATTTAGCCCATCGCCGCCGCCCAGCCCACGCTGATCAGCACAAAGATCGCCCACCAGCCGAACACCGCAATGTAGCCGGAACTGCGCTTCGTTCCCGCCACAATGGCGGTGCCCATGCTCAGCAGCACCAGCGTCCAGATGGTGACCGCATCGAGCGAAGTCGCCAGCGCATACAGCGCCTTGTTCGTATCGACAGGATCGAGAAAAGCGCCCAGATTTGTCGGCGCAAAGTTCTTGATGTTGAACGATTCAGGCGCCATCCCCGCATAGATGACAACGGTCCCTAACAGCGCCTTGACGAGCTGTGGCAGCCACGCGTAGTAAAACACGGCAAAAACGCTCCCGAACTTTGCCTTGCCGCCAAAGCCGAAATTGATTGTCGCCATTAGCCCGAGCGAAAGGACAGCCGCATACACAATCCCAATCGCCGGCCCCGCCAGAAAAGCTCCCTCGGTGATCCCGACGGCGATCTTATTGCTCATCTCCCGCTGTGCCTCCGGAACCTGAGCCATGCGCTCCTGAGCCTTCGGATTCATCCGAATCTGATTGTCCACCACCTGCTGCATGCCGATCTTCTGGACCACGGCCCCGAAAAGCATGTAGGTAAATAACGCGCCAATGATCAGCGGCAGCCACCAGCTCCGGTTGCCCCGCTTGATATCCTCAAACGTCCTCGACGGCGCGGCGAACGTGTTCGCCACGCGCTGCCACTGCGTCAACCCCTCAGCTGCTGGTGCCGTTCCACTCGCGGGTTGAACCTCCATCTCGCTCATACTCTTGCCTCTCTAGTGTCCTGTCTCCGAAATTCGCATCAAAAACAAAGCAGTCATCCTGAGCGGAGTCCGCCGCGGCGGACGGAGTCGAAGGATCTGCGGTTGTTCTTTAATCAACTTCGGATTAACCGCACACGGACCCTTTGCATCTCACGCGCGGCTCGTCTTGAAGCCGAAAACCTCTTGACAGCCGGCCCCTGCCCCTGTTCGCGAAAACGCCCGGCCACGAAGCGTTCACGCTGCTGGCCGTAAGCGCCTTGCGCCCGCCCGCGATTGTACTCGGACAACCGTCGGGAGTCGAATATATTTTGCTCGTGGATTGGAATCGGCCGCCGGCCGCAAACCCCGCTACGCTCCCTGCGCCGCCGGCTCTTCCGCAGGTTCGTCCGTCTGCCGCCTGGCCGGGCGCGTTTCCGGCTTTGTCGGCGAGGCCCCGCCCGCCTTCCGCGCCGGCGCGTAGCTCTTGTACACCGTGATGTGGAAGCACGCCTGGTGAAACTCCTCCTCCACGTCGATCTTGCCCGTCGCTTCGAGCGCCGCCAGCCGCCGCCGCATCCACGCAATCTCCGCCCGGCTCAGGCCGCTCTTGGCAATGTCAATGGTTGCGCCGGTCTCGTGCGGGCTCACGATGTCGCCCTCGGCCGCCGCCGCATTGCCGTTCGTGCGCATCAACCGCTTCTGGTACTCCACCGTCCGCACCGCCGAGCTCACCTCCAGCGGCCGATGGAACGCCGCCTCGTGCGCCCGCGCCAGATCGCTCAGAAATCGCGCCGTCCAGGGCCGGCAGTAGCGGTGGTTCTCTGGCAAGTCGGCATTCACCGTGAGCGCGCTTGAAGCCGGCAGCGGCGCCAGTAGCTTGTTGGCGATCCGCGCGGCCAGATCGGCTTCGTCCTCAATCCGCTCCAGCCCCTCTGCGTCCAGGCGCGCATTTTGCCGCTCCAGCGACGCGAGCGATCCGCGTAGCGGCGCCGGCATCCCGCCTCTCGGAACGTACAGCGAAGCCTCCTCGCTCTCGTCAGTTCGGCCTGCGGGCCGCGACGCATCCGCCGCTTCGCCGGGCTGGCTCGCAGCGTTTGTAGTGGCCTCATCGCCGTCCTGCCCCGCCAAACCGTCTTCTTTCTCCGTTGCGGATTCGGCCGGCTCCGTCCCATCGGTTGGCGCTGTTTCTGTGTCCGCGCTTTCCTCGCGATCGCGCGGCTCAGCCGGCATTGCCTCACGCGCTACACCCGCGCGCCGCAATTCCATGCTTTTCGCTTCGTCTGTCTCGGGCTGCTGGAGGTCGGGGCGTTGGTAGGCCGCTGCGGCCTCACGCGATTCGGAAGCCCGCGCGGCGCGAGTCTCTGCTAGGCGCAGGGCGGCTCTTTCCAGCCTCGGCCTCCGAGCGTTGCGTGCACGCTCTGCGCGAACCGCTGCGGCCCGGCGTTCCACCTGCTTTCGCGCAAGCTGGCGCCGGATCGCCAGCCCCGCCATACGCCCCACCTCGTCGGGGGTGCGCTTGCGCGCCGCGTTGACTTGGGTGTGGCTAGGGGTGTGCGTAGCCGTTACGCGATGGACGCCGCGCGCTGGCGCCGTGCGATGGACCCTATGCGCGGTGGTCGCCGCCGGTCTCCGGTGCGTCTTTGCCGCCTGAGAAATCTGGGCGCCGCGAGCGCCGGCCAGCGTCAGCGTTGCCAGCGCAACCACGATGATTGCGGTCCGGCACATGGGGGAGAGTGCGGACAATCGAGAGCTTCTCCAGTGTACGTCGATCCGCAGCCTCCTCCGAGTGCCTTTGCGGATTCGGATTCGTCTGATAATTGGACGCGCGAGGCCTTCCTTCGGGTTTGCCGCGCCGGCGAATACGCTCTAAGAAGCCCGCGGCGCGCTTGCCCTCAACTCGCCGGGGCCGTAATCCCGCCCATCGGCACGATCGGTTTCGCCGACGGCTTCAGTTGAAAGCCCTTGCGAATCAGCGCAAACCCCTCCTGGGGCAGCTCCGCCTGCAGCAATTGGTTTTCCGGCCCGGAGAACAGCTCCGTGTTGGCCCCGGCGATAGTAGCTGCCAGATGGTGTACGGTGATGGGTTTGCCATCGAGTGTTCCTTGCTGATCGGGGTACGTGGCCAACTGCACCGGCTCGACGGACACCGAGTTCTTCGGCAGGATGGCCCAGAGCTCGCGGTTGTTCTGCTCGACCGCAAGAGCCAGCAGCGTCTCCAGCGCGCCGGGATCGAAGTCCGCCAGAAAGACGGTGCCCGCGTGCGCCGCCAGCCGCGTGGTCGAACTCTTTCCGCCCGCGGAAATGTTCACGAGAAACTGCGCCGAATCGGGCGCCGCCACCACGTTCACCGCTTCGCCGTTCACGGCGGCGCTTAGCAGCACGTGTTCGAGCTGATTGGCGGCGTTGAGCCGCTCGGTCTTCGACAACTCATAGTCAAGGCCCTGCATCGCGACTTTGACCAGCGAGGTCGAGTCGTAACCCTCCTTCGTCGCTGCGAACTGGAAACTGGCCGTACCCACCGCCTGGCCGTTCTGCGCGATCTCAAAACTGCCGGACTGCGCCCAAGCGGCAGTCGGCAGAGCCGCCGGCATCAAGGCAAGAAATCCCGCAAGCGGGGAGAAACTCAATCGGCGCATGGGTGTCTCAATCCCTATCCGATTAGACACGAATCGCGCCAAACGGTTACGGCAAGCGGCGCCGCTGCGAGTTCGGCTCCGGGCTCAGGACTCCCATTTCCTCAAGTTCCGCCCGCAGAGCGTCGGCGCCCCGGAACAGGATCGCCTTCATCCCCGCCGCCTTCCCGCCAGCCACGTTCTTTTCCCGGTCGTCGATAAACAAAACCCGGTTCGGCGGGCAGCCCAGAATGTCCAGCGCTCGCCGGAACATCGCCGGCTCCGGTTTGCGCAGGCCCATGTAGCACGAGCTGAACGCCACCTTGAAATACCACCGCAGCTCGTATTTGCCGAAGCGAAACTCGTTCGGCTCCCGCGGCTCGTTGTTCAGTGCGCCAACCAGGAACCGGTTCGAGGCCGCAACCTCGCGCAGAATGTCGAGCGCCCCGTCCGGCAGCAGCCGCGACTGGCTCAGCATGGAGTCGAAGAACTCATCCTGCGAAAAACTGCGCGGCTCGTAGAACACGGTCGCGTCGAGGTACTGGTTGCGATCGATCTCGCCTCGGTCCCAGGCCGGCATGACCTCTGCATTCCGCGTCTCAAGGGCCTCCAAATCCAGCCCGAAGTGTTCAGCGACGGCGGTGCGCTCGCCGCGGTCCCAGCCGTTGCTCAACAAAACTCCGCCTACGTCGAACAGAATTACATCGAATGGGGGCACAGTCGTTTCTTTCCTGCGCGATGCAAACTCCTGCACGGCATGGCGCGTTATTTCTCTTGAGACATCTACAAGCTGTTTCATAACCTTCTGAGTACGATCATGAAGCAGGCGATGTGGAAGAAGGCTTCATAGATGTGAAGCAAGCGGTCGTAGCGAACCACCAGGTGCCGGAAGTTTCCCAGCCACGCATGGGTTCGTTCGATCTTCCAGCGTTTGCGGTAGCGTCGGAGTGGGCGTCCATCCTGAGTTGGCTGGCGCACTCGGTTTGCCTTGTGGGGCACGATCAATTCGATGCCTCGCTTCTGCAAGCGCATGCGCAGCGGGTCGCTGTCATAAGCCTTGTCGGCAATCAGCCTTTGCGGTTTCTGCCTTGGGCGGCCGTGGCGGTGGCGGTTGGGGACGCGGATCGAGGCCAGGGTGATTTCGGCGAGTTTGACTTCCGCCGGAGAGGCCGATCCCAGGTGCTTTCCCAAAGGAAGACCCTGGCCATCGACCACCACCATCCACTTTGTACCCTTGCCCCGCTTGGTCTTTCCAATCCCGGCGCCCCTTTTTTCGCAGAGGCAAAACTGCCATCGATAAACGCCTCGCTCCAGTCCAGGTGTCCCTTCCGGTTCAACTCGCCCAGGAAGGTTCGCCAGATCGTCAGCCAAACTCCGCGTTGTTCCCAATCATGTAAGCGTCGCCAACAGGTCGCAGGCGAGGGATACTCGGCAGGAAGATCTTGCCACCTTGCTCCACTCCGCGCGATCCACAAGATGCCTTCCAGGACACGGCGGCTATCGGCCCAGGGACGACCACCGCGTTTGCTCTTGCGTAACCGGGGAAGCAATGGCTCAATCTTCTTCCACTGCGTGTCCGTCAGCATCGGAGCGCCTCGTGGCATCGACGTTGCCTCCTGCCACTTTATCGCCCGCCGCCAATTCGCGCTCCAAGTACCTCTCTTGATCCCCAATCAGGTTATGAAACAGCCTGTAGTAAGAACCAAGGGGCATGACGCAGGCGGTCTTGCGACGCGCCGGCCTGAGGATGCAGCCGGTTCAACTCGTGACTTCTTACGCTTATTTTATCGGATGCACTTGGATCTCAATGACTTGGGAGCGAAGGGCCGCGCAATCGCCGCCAAGTCTGTGCCCGCTTGCAGCCGTCTTATCGCTGATACTTGGCTTCGATCGCCAGCACCTTCTTGTATCGCCGTTCAAAGCGCCGTTCCTGCTCCTGAAACCTGGCCGCCAGGAACGCGTGCGCCAACTCGAAGGCCAGCGCCGGCCCGATAATCCGTGCGCCCAGCACCAGCACGTTCATGTTGTCGTGCTCCACGCCCTGGTGCGCCGAGTAAGTATCGTGGCAAATCCCGGCGCGGATTCCCGGAATCTTGTTCGCCGCCACGCACACGCCCACGCCCGAACCGCAAATCAGGATTCCGCGCGCAGCCACTCCAGACGTGATCGCCTCGCCCACCTTCTCGGCAAAGTCGGGATAGTCGTCCTCCGGCTCGCACTGGTACGCGCCCAGGTCGATCACCTCGTGCCCCGCCGCGCCCAGATCGGCGCGCACCTCTTCCTTCAAAGCAAATCCCGCATGATCGGATGCAATGACGAGCTTCACGTCAATCCTTTCTCGCACATGAGCGGTGTCAGACCAAATTCAACTACGGCACAATCGAAGGGGATCTTGTGTCCTGAGTCTAAAGTTCGCATCACAAATAAGCTGTCATCCTGAGCGAATTTTGGCGCGTTTTGCGCCAAAATGAGTCGAAGGATCTGCGGTTGTTCTTCAATGAACTTCTGACTCACCACACTAGCTCCGCTAACACCGCCAGCAACGCTAACCCCGCTGTTTCAGCAACCTCTTCGCCCTCGCCGCCACATTCTCCGCGGTGAATCCCAGTTCCTTCATCACCACCGGCCCCGGAGCCGATGCGCCGAAGCGGTCCAGCCCCACCACGTCGCCGTCCAGGCCCACATACTTCCACCAGCCCAGCGTTGCGCCCGCCTCGACCGCCAGTTTCGGCACGCCTGCAGGCAGCACGCTGGCCTTGTACTCGGCCGGTTGCTCCTCGAAGATTCTCCAGCTCGGAAAGCTCACCACGCGCGCCCTGATTCCTTCGGCAGCCAGCAGCTTTGCCGCGTCCAGCGCCAGCGAAACCTCTGAACCCGTCCCAATCAGCACCACCTGCGGATTCGCCGCGTCCTCCAGCACGTACGCGCCCTTGCTCACGCCGCCATACACATCGTGCGTCGTCGCGTCGATCGTCGGCACGTCCTGCCGCGTCAGCGCAAAGAAACACGGCCCCTTGCGCTCCAGCGCCAGCCGCCACGCCGCGGCCGTCTCGTTCGCGTCGGCCGGTCGAAAGTCCGTCATGTGTGGAACCGCGCGCAGCGCCATCAGGTGCTCGATCGGTTCATGGGTCGGCCCGTCCTCGCCCACCCCAATCGAGTCGTGAGTGAAAACGAACAGCGACGCAGCCTCCATGATGGCTGCGATGCGCAGCGCCGGCTTGGCGTAATCCGAAAAAACAAAGAACGTCGACCCGAACGGCCGCAACCCTCCGTGAACCGCCATTCCGTTCACCGCCGCGCACATGGCCAGCTCGCGCACGCCGAAAAACACATTGCGGCCCGCGGGATCGTCGGCAAAATGCGGGCTATTCTTGAAAATCGTCTTCGTCGAGGCCGTCAGATCCGCCGCCCCGCCAAACAACTCCGGCACATCCGCATCGATCGCGTTCATCACTTGCTGCCCCGCGTTCCGCGTGGCCACAGGCCTGTCCGCCGGGAAACTGGGAATCGCCTTCTCCCATCCCGCCTTCAGCTTGCCTGCCTGCGTGCGCTCGAACTCCGCCGCCAGTTCGGGAAATGCAGCCTTGTACCCGGCAAACAGTTGGTCCCACTCCGCTTCCTGGCCGGCGCCGCGCTTCACCGCCTCGCGCCAGTTGGCCAGCGCGTCCTCCGGCACGTAAAAACTCTGGTCCTCGGGGAACCCGAAAAACTTCTTCGTCGCCGCTGTGTCTGCCGCGCCCAGGGCCTCGCCGTGCACCTTGTTCGTGCCCGCCTTTGGGCTGCCGTAGCCGATCACCGTGCGCACCGCGATCAGCGACGGTCTGTCGGTCTCGTTCTTCGCCTCTTCAATCGCCTTTTCGATCCCGTCCAGATCGTTGCCATCCGTCACCCGCTGCAAATGCCAGTTATAGGCCTTGAAGCGCTTGTACACATCCTCGGTGAAACTCCACTTCGTCGGCCCGTCCAGCGAGATCAGATTGTCATCGTAAAGGACGATTAGTTTGCCCAGCCCCAGCGTTCCCGCCAGCGACGCGGCCTCGTGCGAGATGCCCTCCATCAGGTCGCCGTCGCCGCACAGCACAAACGTGTGATGGCCCACCACGTCGAACCCGGGGCGGTTGTACACCGCCGCCAGGTGCTTCTCCGCGATGGCCATGCCCACCGCCATCGCAAATCCCTGCCCCAGCGGCCCGGTCGTCGCCTCCACGCCATCGGTCAACCCGTACTCCGGATGTCCCGGCGTCCGCGATCCCCACTGCCGAAAGCTCTTCAGATCGTCCAGCGTCAGCTTGTAGCCCGCCAGATACAGCGACCCGTACAGCAGCGCCGAGGCGTGCCCGTTCGATAGCACGAACCGGTCCCGGTCGGCCCACTTCGAGTGCTCGGGATTGTGCTTCATCAGCTTGTGAAACAGCAGATACGCGATGGGCGCGCAGCCCAGCGGCGCCCCCGGATGGCCGCTCTTGGCCTTTTCCACCGTGTCTACGGCAAGCAGCCGCAATGTATCGATCGAAAGCTGGTCGAGAGAGAGAGAGGCAATACCGGAAGCCATAAGTTTTTTAAGAATTTCCTTTCCGTGAGGTGCAGCCCCTGCCAGCTGGCGCCGCGCCAGAGACCACTACCTTGACCTTCCATTGTATCCAAGCCTGCCGTTCTCTCCCGCTCGCTCGGGGTTCCCGCTGACCCGCTCGCCCACCGCCTTGCCAGCTCGCCGCCTCGCTGCCTGCTAACCTGCTAACTTGCCAACCTGCGCTTCAGCGCACGCGAACTCGCCAAGTCCCCAACTCTGCTAGCCCCGCTAGCTCCGCTCCCTCGTCCCTAGTCCCTAGTCCCTACGCCCCTAGCCCCTGCCGTCCTCCCCCTCACCAGCATGTACTTCACCGCCGCCTCCAGCTCCGCCGGCGTCACGTCCTCCACCACGCCCGCGTCGCCAATCCCCACCGGCAGCACGAACCGTCTCACTCCGCCCACATTTTTCTTATCGCTGCCCGTCGCAGCCATCACCCTGGCCGCCTGCGCCTTCAGCTTCGGCAGCGGCCCGTAGCGATAGATCAGCTTCTCCAGCCGTTCCATCTGGCTGCCGCTGATCGTGCCTCGCCGCCTCGCCAAAGCCAGCGCCGCCACCATTCCCCAGCCCACCGCCTCTCCGTGCAGCATCGCCTTGTAGCGTGTGGCCTGCTCCAGCGCGTGGCCCACCGTGTGCCCAAAGTTCAAAATCATGCGCAGCCCGCTCTCGCGCTCGTCCCTCCGCACCACCTCGGCCTTCATCCGCACCGATGCGGCAATCACCCGCTCCAGCGCCCTCGGCTCCCGCTTCAGAATCTCCTCCGCATGTTCCTCCATAAACCGCACCAGCGTCCGGTCGCGGATGATCCCTGCCTTCACGCTCTCCATCAGGCCCGTGCGCAGCTCGCGGTCGGGCAGCGTCCCCAGCACGCCCGTGTCGGCAAACACCGCCCGCGGCTGCAAGAAATTCCCCACCAGGTTTTTGCCCTCCGGCAGGTTCACGCCCACCTTGCCGCCCACGCTTGAATCCACCTGCGCCAAAAACGTCGTCGGAACCTGGACATAAGGAATCCCGCGCATGAACACCGCGGCCACAAAGCCGCCCACGTCGCCCACAATCCCGCCGCCAAAGGCAATCAGCAGGCTCCCGCGATCGCCCCCCGCCCGCACCATCTCGCGCGCCAGCCGCTCCGCGCTTTTTACTGTCTTGTATTGTTCTCCGGCGGGAAGGAATAGCGTCACCGGCGGCTCCTCGAACGACCGCAAAAACGCTTTCGACCACAGCGCCCAGATCTCCGGCGACGTCAGCACAAACACCCGCCGGGGCAGCCTGCCCACAGCTCTCTCGATGCGCGGGGCGAGGGTCTCCAGCAACCCGCTCCCCGTCACCACGTCGTACTTCGCCGATGCCGTCTCTACCCGTATCGTCTGCACGCTTTAATCCTAAAGCCTCATGCGCGGGGGAGGGGTCGGCATCTATAAGCTGATCATCCGGAAACGAGAGAGAAAAGCAACTCGCACTAAGGGGCTGGCTGCTCCGACATGATCGGCCACTCGAACTCACGCCAGTTTGTCATAAAGGTTCTTCCACTCTTGCACGACTTCAGGCAGCCGAGTCAAAACTTCACGCCCGAAGATCACCTCATCGACGAAACCCATGTGAAGGATGTCGATAATGCGGCACAAATATGAACGTCCACACTCCCACCAAGTGAAATGATCGTCGAGAAATAGCAAATGATAGACTTTGCGTCCCGATGCCTTTTCAAGTTCCTCTAGCTCCATCCCGTCCAGCAATGTCTCGTACACGCCATCGGCAACGCGGCTGCCGAATGTCGTCGTGTAGTAATACTTCTTGATTTCCCATATTCCCACGGGGTTTACGACTGACGGGAAGGCGCCGTCAACGCGCCGCGCTAAAGTCCGTTGCGGCATTGCATCATGCGTTATCGTGGTTAAACTTCTCGGATCGTAATCACAAGGCGCATCGCCTATATTCGCCTCGACCAGCATATTCACCATTCCGGTCAGGAAGGCGTAGTTCCGTTTTTTGCCCTTCTGTTTATTCATCGGCAACGGACACTTGGGCCTCAATCGGGCCTTGAGCCGCCTGAACTCCGCTTGCGCGGCAGCCTTGTCCATCAACTGCCCTTGTACTGTGTCGTTCAGAATATTCGCGCGATGATTGAGGTACGCAAAGAGCTGCTGGCCGAAAGGAGTGAGTTTTCCGGTAGCCTCCGATATGTGAGCCGTGTTTAGACCCAAACGCTGAAACTCTTCGCGGATTTCGTCTAACGTGGGAATGCGGATTGCGCTCGTACGGCGATCAGTGTAACCGACTTCCTGGCTGATGGTTCGAACATGCGCCCAGAACTCTTTTGGTTGTCGAACAAAGCGTGAATCAGCCTTCAAGGTAACGCCTCACGAACTCCGTCAGCGAAATGCCAACCGCCTTGCAAACAGTCTCCAACTCGATCAAATCCAGGCGCTGCTCACCGTTTTCGTATTTCGAAACATACGACTGGGTCTGACCGATGCTTCCGGCAATTTGCCCCTGCGTAAGTCCTGCTTCAGCGCGGATTTGTCGCAAAAGGGCCGCCAAGCGACGCTTCTTCATGGACGCAACCATATATTTCGGTATAGAATATTCAAAGTTCGAATACGACGGCACGGCGGTAGAAGATCACAACAATGCTTAGAACCGGCCAGGCATCTCAAACGTCGCTCTTTGCCAACGAAGAGCTTTTTCTTCTGGAGAGACCATTCCGCGCTCAGCTTCTTAAATGGATCGGGAATAAGCAGAGGCAAGCAGACGCGATCATCCGGCATTTCCCAAATAGGTTTGGAACCTACTTTGAGCCGTTCTTAGGTAGCGGCGGAGTTCTGGGGGTTCTTGCACCCAAGCGGGCGGTTGCAAGCGACAGCTTTCTCCCGCTGATGGAAATCTGGCAAATGCTCCATGATGACAAGGAAAAACTTAAACGCCACTACGCTGAGCGATACGCATTGCTTGAGAAGATTGGGAAAGAGCATTGTTACGACCGGATACTCGCCAACTATAACGCAAGGCCGAACGGCCCCGACTTGCTGTTTTTGTGCAGAGCATGTTACGGAGGCGTCGTCCGTTTCCGGAAACTTGATGGTTATATGAGCACGCCGGTTGGTATTCATTATCCAATTTCCCCAGAGAGCTTTGCGCAGCGTGTCAACGTTTGGCACGCCCGCACAAAGGGAGCCCGCTTTGTTCACGCGGACTTTGCCGAAGCGATGATGCTCGCCAAAGAGGGAGACCTTGTCTACTGTGACCCTCCCTATATCGACAGCCAAACTATCCTGTACGGTGCTCAAGATTTCTCAGTCGCTCGCCTCTTCGAGACCATTGCGGATTGCAAGGCGAGAAGCGTAAATGTGGTGCTTAGCATCGACGGCACCAAGTACTCCGGTCGCAAACTCTGCGACGTCCCAGTACCGGAGAACTTGTTTGAACGCGAAGTGTTCCTTACCCTTGGGCGTTCGATGCTTAAGCGATTTCAGATGAATGGCCGCAGTCTTGAAGAACACGAGGTCACTGACAGGCTATTGCTTACCTATTGAGCAAGTAATCGGCCGGGTGCCCCATCCTTCCGGCGCTCTTTGCCGGAAGGGTGGGATACCACCAGCCCAACCCGCCTCTGTCATCCTCAAGCGAGTCGCCGCGGCGACGAGTCGAAAGCCTGCCCTGAGCGAAGATCGCAGACGCGATCGGAGTCGAATGGGGGTCTGCGGTTGTTTCTGGCCTGCTTGTCTTTTCAAGCCCCTCCCCACTCATTTTCCCCGCAAACCTCTGAAACCACGACGCAAAAACTCCGCCCAGCTTTGCCGATAATTCCGCCGCCTTGGCGCACAATAGTCTTGCAAGAACAGAAAGCGGCCATTCTGATCCCTGATCTCTGATCTCTGTCTTTAACTCCTTTGCTGAGACACATCTGCAAAGAAGTTCTTTGTAGTCAAGCGCTTGGCGTACCTTACTTGCGCTATCCCTCTGAAACCATAGCAGTTATTTTCAGACGCCGGGGGAGGCACCCCCGTAACTTTTTTGATAACATCGGCGGCCTGGTCATTCCAGCCCGCTGACTCGCTAACCTGCTAACTTGCTGACTTGCTAACTTGCTCGACTCGTTCCCTTGGTCCCTTGGTCCCTGTTTCCACGTTCCCCGCCTCTCGGTGTTAGCCTCAAAAGTTATGGCAAAGGGATCTCAGGTGGATTTTCTGGTGATGGGTGCAGGCGTTGCCGGTCTTCGCGCTGCTGTCGAGCTCGCCCGGCACGGCGACGTTTTGGTCGTCACCAAGGAGTCGGTCGGCGAATCCAACACTCACTACGCGCAGGGCGGCATCGCCGTGGCCATGGAAGGCGCCGAGGACGTCGCCCTTCATCTTGAAGACACGGTCAACGCCGGCGATGGCCTCGTCTACCGTCCTGCCGCCGAAGCGCTTGTGAACGAAGGTCCCCTGCGCGTCGCTGAGCTGATCGAGTGGGGCGCGAACTTCGACCGCGAGAGCGCCCCCGCCGATCCTTCCGGCGGCCACTTCCTCCGCACGCGCGAAGGCGCGCATTCGCTGGCCCGCATCCTGCACGCGCATGGCGACGCCACGGGCGCCGAGATCAGCCGCGCCCTGCTGGCCTTTACTCGCACGCGCGGGCGCATCCGCTTTGCCGAGTGGACGCGCGTTGCCGGCCTTGCCGTTGCCGATGGCCGCGCCATCGCCGCCGATCTGGCCAGCGCCGAGCCGTCCCGAGCCGAACTCGGAGACGCCGGCCGCAAGCCTCGCGCCCGTCTCCGCGTTGCCGCGCGATCCATCCTCATCGCCTCCGGCGGCGCTGGACAGGTCTACTCCGACACCACCAACCCCGCCGTCGCCACCGGCGACGGCATCGCGCTGGCGGTTCAGGCCGGGGCCCCCAACGACGGGTGGCTCGAAGAGCCGGGGTCGTTGGGGTGGAAGACGAACGCCGAACTGGCCGATATGGAGTTCTACCAGTTCCATCCCACCGCGCTCGCGCTCCCCGGCGTGCCGCGCTTCCTCCTCTCGGAAGCCCTGCGCGGCGAAGGCGCCTACTTGCGCAACGATCGCGGCGAGCGTTTCATGGAGCGCTACCATCCCTTGTTGGAACTCGCCCCGCGCGACGTGGTCGCCCGCGCCATCGCCCGCGAAGCCATGGCGGACCCGGCCGCGCCAGGCGCTGGCGCTCCGCAACCGCGCCCCGTGTATCTCGACATGCGCCATGTGCGCAACCTCGACTTGGCCGCGCGATTCCCGGGTATCAGCGCCTTCCTCGCGCAATACGGCCTTGACCTGCGCCGCGACCTCATCCCCGTTCGCCCCGCGGCGCACTACCTCATGGGCGGCATCCGCACCGATCTCGGCGGGCGCACCAGCCTTGCCGGTCTTTACGCTGCCGGCGAGGCCGCCTGCACCGGCGTCCACGGCGCCAATCGCCTGGCCTCCAACTCCCTGCTCGAAGGCCTCGTCTTCGGCGCGCGCGCCGCCCGATCCATGCTCTCCGACTCGCTCCCGCTCGTGCCCACCACGGCTTCCGCGGGTGCCGGGCCCGCACTCAAACATCTGACCGCAAAAGAGCAGAAGCGCGTCGAAGGTCTCATCGCTGCGTTACGAGCCTCCATGTGGACCCATGCCGGCCTGCTCCGCGAAGAGTCTTCGCTTCTCCAGGGTCTGGCCGCGCAAGCTGCCTGCGAAGCCGCTCTGGCCGAGGTCGCCGCTGGTGGCAGGTCGAGCCGCCGCCTGGCCGAGGCGCAGGCCATGTGCCGCGTTGCCCGCGCCATCCTCATCTCTGCGCTGGCCCGCACTGAGAGCCGCGGCGCACACTTTCGCTCCGATTACCCCCGCCGCGACGACCAAAACTTCCAGAACCACTCGGTGATCGGCCGCGATGGACAGGTCCGCTTCGAGGAGTGGTGAAGCGTCCCGCGAATCGCACTTCGCAACCTATTCCCAGCTCCGTCAGTCAGTGCGTCTTTATGTCCCTTGTTCCCTGGTTCTGCCCGTCGCCGCCGTCACCACCGCGCACGCCGCCAGAATCGCGCCAATCACCGCCAGTGAAATGGTCGCCGGGACCGCAATCCAACGCGCGGCAATCATCTTGAGCGCCGCGAAGGCAAGGATCGCGCCCAGCCCATAGTGCAGGAAGCGGAAGCGGTCGAGCAGGCCGGCAAGCGCGAAGTAGAGCGAGCGCAGGCACAGGATCGCCGCCACATTCGACGTGTACGCCACAAACGTATTGTGCGTAACCGACAGCACCGCGGGGATGGAATCGGTGGCGAACAGCAGATCGCTGGCCTCCACGGCCACAATCACGGGCAGCAGCGATCCCTTGGCCGGCTGCAGGCGCACGATCCACTCGGGAATCGCCGCGCGCGGCGAGCCGCCGCGCACCAGCCGCCAGGCCGCGTAGAGCAGGATCAGGCCAAAGGTCCACGGGATCCACTCGAAATGCTGCAGCAGCGTGACGCCCGCGGCAATGAACACGGCACGCAGCACAAACGCGCCCCATATGCCCCAGAGCAGGGCCTTGTGCTGGCGCTGCCGGCTAATGCGGAACCCCTCAAAAAGCACCAGGAAGACGAAGAGATTGTCGATGCTCAGCGAGGCCTCGATGGCGTAGCCAGCCGCGAATTCAAGCGCCGTCTGCCGGCCCATGGTTACGGCGATCCAGCAGGCAAAGCCGGCCGCAGCCAACCCCAGCCCGGCAATTCCCAGCCAGACGAAGGCCTGCGCATGCCGAGACTCGCGCCGGTGGCCGGGCAGGAACGAGTCCGCCAACAAGACCGCAGCAACCACTGCGTGAAATCCCACCCACCACGCCCAGGAAACGCCTGCAATCATAGCTGGATGCTACAGCACGGCAGCGGCATGAGCGCGTGCGCTGCCCAGCCAGCCGCGAAAGCTCAGCGAGCACGCAGGCGCATCGGCACAATCCGCGGTCAATCGCTGCCACTTTCGGGCTGCGCTGAGCATCCCTTGGTTAGAGGCAAAGAAACCGAATCCGCGGCAGAAGGGCATTCCGTGAGCGAAGCGGCACAGCAGGATCGAAGCGAAACAGCAGCTGCCGGTATCGCGTCACCGCCCCGCCGCCCCCGTGCCGTTATCGTCGGCGCAGGCTTTGCCGGGATCCACGCGGCCAAAGGGCTCGCACGCTTGCCGGTCGACGTCACCGTGGTCGATCGCCGCAATCATCACACCTTTCAGCCGCTGCTTTACCAGGTGGCGCTGGCGGTGCTGTCGCCGGCCGACATTGCCCAGCCCATCCGCTCCATCCTGCGCCACCAGAGCAACGCCCAGGTAGTGATGGATGAAGCCGTCGGCCTCGACGCCGCCGCGCGGCAGGTCACGCTTGCCAGCGGTGCACGCCTCGACTACGACTACCTCGTACTCGCCACCGGCGCCACCCACTCCTACTTCGGCCACGACCAATGGGAACCGCTCGCGCCCGGCCTCAAGACCATCGAAGACGCCATCGAGATTCGCCGCCGCGTGCTGCTCGCTTTCGAGCTGGCGGAGCGCCAGATGCTCGAACAAGGCTGGCACCCTCCGCTCAACTTCGTCGTCATCGGCGGCGGACCCACCGGCGTGGAACTCGCCGGCGCCATCAGCGACATTGCGCAACTCTACATGCGCCACGATTTTCGCCACATCGACCCCGCCAAAAGCCGCGTGCTCCTGCTCGACGCTTCGCCCCGCGTACTGGCCGCGTACCCTGAGGATCTTTCGGCCAAAGCCGAAGCCACGCTCCAACGCCTGGGCGTCGAAGTGCATACCAAAACGCAGGTCACCGCCGTCGGCCCCGGATGGGTTGAAGCGCAGGGCCAGCGCGGCAATCTACGCGTCGAGGCCGCCGTAACGCTCTGGGCCGCAGGGGTGCTAGCCTCGCCGCTGGGCAAGATGCTGGGTGTTCCGCCCAAAGTGAACTTTGACCACCGTGGATGCGTCATCGTCGACGACAAGCTCAATCCGCCGGGCCTGCCGGAGGTCTTCGTCCTCGGCGATCTGGCTCACTTCGAGCAGGACGGCCATCAGGTTCCCGGCGTGGCCCAGCCCGCCATGCAAATGGGCGATCACGTCGCCGAAATGATCTCCGCCGACCTCGCCGGCAGACCGCGCCCCGCCTTTCGCTACTTCGATAAGGGCGATATGGCCACCATCGGCCGCATGTCTGCCGTGGCCAAGGTTGAGTGGCCCTTCAAGGCGCACATGAGCGGATTCCCGGCGTGGTTCATCTGGCTCACCGTCCACATCTTTTTTCTCATCGGTTTTCGCAACCGGCTCTCCGTCATGGCCGCCTGGGCATGGACATACTTCACCTTCACGCGTGGCGCACGCCTCATTACCGGCGACCAGACTCTGCCCGGCTGGAAGGAACAGTCGCAGGCAGGGACAGCAAGGGGCGACGGTTCGGCCAAAGCCGCGGACTGAGACGCGGGTGCTGTGAGCCTTCAGCTAAAAGCACTGTCGCGATGGCAGCCTCCCGTCGCAGCCTCTCGCGGGAAAGACCTGGCGCCAGCACAGAGGACGGAGTAATATGGACAAAACAAACAAGCCCGAAGGAAGCCTTTATGCGAAAGGGTCTGATTGTCCTGCTGTGTGTGCTGGTCGTGGGATCACATAACGCATGGAGCAAGAAGCCCAAACTTCCGGTTGAGTGCTTGCAGCGTGATCCCTCGCTTACAGAATCAGCGTGTGCAGAACGATTAAGGCCGGGTGCACCCATCATGCCCCAGTGCGCTTATTTTCAGGGTGAAGGCTACCGGCTATGTGTGGTTCGTCAGCCTTCTGACGAAATTCTGACTCAGCGTAAGCAGGAAGAAGTGAGAATACAGGCGATACACCTCAGACTCGACGCAAAGCTCGAGGGGGCTGGTGTGTATCTGCCCTCCGATGCATCAAGGCTGCCGACGCCGCAGGAGACAGTCCTCGCGCTTGGCTCTGCTGCGTCCACAGATGAGATGACCCGCGCATACAACAATGCACGAGCCAGAGAGGTCAAGGCCGTGGAAGCCGGCCTGAACGAAATAGTTGAACCCAGCGAAGTGCAGTCCATCGAGGCAGAGCAAAGCGCTAGGAAAAAGGCTGATGGAATGCAACTTGAGGCGGACAAGCTAGCCAAACAGTCACGACAGCAGGCGTCGGCCGAAGGATCGTGTGAGCCTGCCCATCTTGTTGGGACATCCATAGAACATATCCATTACTGTTTCGGTCAGCCAGATCATATCAACTCCGACGCGTACATCGATCAACTTGTCTATCCGAACGATCTTTTCGTGTATATAGATCGCAGTACAGGCATGGTCGAAAACGTCCAGTGGACTCACTAGGATCGGATTCTGCGGCCACCTTCCACAGAGCCAGCCTGTTGAGAGCCGAAGGCTGAAGCTGTGAACTCGCCCATCACCAGTTGTCGTAAACTGATAGCAGCATGCTCGATTTGGGATTCGTCCGCGCCAACCTCGGGTTGGTGGAACAAAGGCTGCGCGCGCGCGGCTCCGACCCCACCGCTCTGCTGGGCAACTTCCGCGCCTTCGATCAAATCCGCCGCGAGGCCATCACCAATGCCGAGCGGCTCAAAGCCAAAATAAATGAATTAAGCCAAGAAATTGGCAGTCTCAAGCGATCGGGCAAAGACGCAACAGAACCAATGGATCAGGTCCGCTCGCTGAAGGAGCATCTCAGTAAACTTGAGGAAGCCTCCAACCTCGCAAACGATCAAATGCAGCGCCTGATCGAGGTGATCCCGAACCTCACCCGCGACGAAGTGCCCGTCGGCGTCTCCGAAGCCGACAACAAAACCGTCAAAACCTGGGGCGAGCCGCGGAAATTCGACTTCGCACCAAAGCCTCACTGGGAGATCGGCGAATCTCTTGGCATTCTCGACCTGGAGCGCGCGGCGAAACTATCGGGCGCACGGTTCGCAGTCTATATGGGCGCCGGCGCACGGCTGGAGCGTGCGTTGATCAGCTTCATGCTCGACGTGCACACGCAAAAGCACGGCTACAAGGAAGTGCTGCCCCCCTTCATGGTTAACCGCCAATCGCTGTTCGGGACGGGGCAGCTACCCAAGTTTGCAGCAGACCTTTTTCGGTGCGCCGATGCCGTCGCGGAAGGCGAACTCGTTTGGCAGCAACTGAGCGGTACACCCGAAGGCAAAGCGGAACTTAAAGATTTAGCTAAGTTCAACGACCACTGGCTCATCCCCACGGCGGAGGTCCCAGTCACCAATCTTTACCGCGACGAGATTCTCGACGAAGCGCGGCTGCCCATTTCGCTCACGGCCTACACGCCGTGTTTTCGCGCCGAGGCAGGCGCTGCCGGTAAGGATACGCGCGGCATCATTCGCCAGCACCAGTTTCAGAAGGTCGAGCTGGTCAAGTTCACGCGTCCCGAAGAGTCGGACGCGGAACACGAAAAGCTAACCCGCGATGCCGAGGAGATTCTGGAGGCTTTGGATCTGCCGTACCGCCGCGTCCTGCTTTGCACCGGCGACACCGGCTTCTCTTCGGCCAAAACCTACGATCTCGAGGTCTGGTTGCCTGGCCAGAATCTCTATCGCGAGATTTCTTCCTGCTCCAACTTCGATGCCTTTCAGGCGCGCCGCGCCAACATCCGCTACCGGCCCGCCTCGGGCGGCGCCAGAGCCAAGCCCGAGTTTGTGCACACGCTCAACGGCAGCGGCCTGGCCGTAGGCCGTACCTGGCTGGCTGTCCTTGAAAACTACCAGCAGGCCGACGGCTCGGTGCTCATCCCCGAAGTCCTTCGCCCCTACGTGGGCGGACTCGATAAAATCGTGAAGGAGCCATGATGGCATCTTCCAGCTCAAGTGGAGCGGTTGCGCAGCCCAGGCGCGGCGCCAAGCAGATTCTGAAGAGTTATTTCTACTGGACCTATGAGCGTGGCTCGTTCCACTACGACATCATGGTCACGTTGATCCTCCTCTTCATCTTCGTCACCCCGCATTTGTGGGATTACGGCGCCAAACCATCCTCAGTGGCCGTCTCCAATCACCCTTTCCAGGTTGTTCCCATCGGCCGCGGCGTCATCATCACTGTGCGGGCTTCCGATGTTCATGTTCCTGCCGGCGCTTCCGAACGGGAAGTGAAGAAGGTGCTGCGCAAAGCCATCGAGCCCGTCACCGGAGACGACGTCTTTGTGGAGCACTGGGAGACGGCTACCGACGCCCAGGGAAACCTCACCTGGAAAGTCTGGGCGCACCGGTAATCCCGCTTGCGTGAATCCGTCGGACTGCAACGAACGTCAAACACAATAAGGAAAATTATGCACGGGAAAAGCAAGCTTGCGGTATTTGCCTTCCTTACGGCGGCATGGCTGCCGGTATCGGCCGCACGCGCAGACGACCTTGCCGGCGTGCTGCAACGGCTCGACGCCGCGGCCAGGGATTTTCACACCACGGCCGCTCACGTCGAGTTCGAAACCATTCAGACCGAGCCCATTCCGGATACGGATGTAATGACCGGAACGGCATACTACGAGCGCAACGGCAGCCACTTCGAGATGGCCGCCCACCTCAGGGAGCACAACAATCGGCCCACGGCCAAAACCTACATTGTTTCCGGCGGCGTGCTCCGAGTTTCGGATACCGGCAAGGAAAGCGATGCCAAAACCTACGATCAAGCCCGCAAGTACGAGAGCTATCTGATGCTGGGCTTCGGCGCCAGCGGCAGTCAACTGGAAGAGAAGTGGAATATCAAGTATCTCGGCACCGAGACGATCGGCGGTATCAAGACCGACAAGCTCGAACTGGTTGCCAAAGATCCCACGGTCCGCAAGAACCTACCCAAGGTCACCATCTGGCTTGACACGGACCGCGCTGTCAGCCTCAAGCAGGTCTTCGATGAAGGCGAAGGTGAATCTCGCGTCTGCTATTACACCAACATCAAGGTGAATCAGCCGTTGCCCAAAGACGCCTTCAGTTTCGACCCCGGCAAGTGAAGCCGCTGCGCCATAGTGCATAGCGCAATCCCACCCGCCGCAAAGAGCATGGGGAAGCACTCCAGCGTGTAGCGCGCCTCGGGCGCTGCCACGGTGAGCAGCAGCGCACTGCGCAGCAGCATGTAAGCCGCCAGGGCGCGCCAAAAGCGCGGCCGCAGGATCAAACCGGCGATTCCCAGCAGCAGATAGACCGCGTTCAGGCCCGCGTAAGCCCAACTGAACTCTGTCTCGTCGTGATGGTGCGCGAAGACCCACCAGTCCAGATCGATATTCAGGTTCTCCACGCGCGGGCGCAGCCACATATCGGCCACCCGGCCCAGTGGCAGCCAAACATAGTAGCGCAGCGGATGCGCGGCGATGCGCTCCTCGGCCAGCCGCTCAAAGCGCGCGTCGATCTCCGGCGTAAGCTCCATGCCGTGGCTGTTGTAATCCGCGGCAAGCGCCGCCGTCACAGCGTACTGCGCGGGCGAGTCGAAGGCGCGGCTGGGCAGATTGCTCACGTCCAGTTTGTCGCCCGGCACGTTCCAGTAAATGTCATAGGTGGAGACAAAGTCGAGGCACCAACTCTTCACCCAGCGCTCCCAACCCAGGTTGGGGCGATCGCCTGGATCGGTCGTCAGTCGCGGAGCCAGCGGCTCAAAGACGTGAAAGACGCGCCAGTTGCGGGCCGTCCACACGGCAAACGGAGCCAGCGCCAGTAAAGCGCAGGCCACCGTCATGCGGACCAGCTTGCGCAGCGGAATCTTCCCTGGACCATTGCCGTATGGCAATCCGATCACGAGTGCAGGCGCAAAAGCCACGGCAGCGAGTGCTCCATCGGGCCGCAGCAGCGCCGCCCAGGTGACCGCGAAGGTAAACCACAGTGCATACGCCCAGTTCGGCCTGTCGCGGAACCTGGCCATCGCCCACAGCGCTAGCGCCAGCGCGAACAGTGTCGGCGCTTCCGTGAGCGGAGCAATCGCGTAGGACGCGGTGAACGGACAAAGCGCAGCCAGCCACAGCGTAGCCAGTGCCGCGCCGCGGCTCGCCGCCGCAGGCGCGATACGCCGCACAAAGCCGGCCAGCAACAGGCAGCCCATCAGGTCGAGCGCAATCTGCACGCACGCCGCGGCAAAGTAGTTCTCCATCCCGAAGAGCCGGAAACACACGGCCAGAAAGAGAGGATAGCCGGGTAGCCGTATCAGCGTCGGATACATCTCCCCCCCGGGCAGGGTCGGCGCAAAATGGCCGTGCAGCAGCAGGTTTCTGGCCAGGTCCCCGTAAACCAGCGAGTCTCCGTTGACCTGAAAAACGTTGCGGAGCATCCACACGCGCAGGGCCAGGCCCCCGGTAAGGGCAAGCAGCACGGGAAGCGCAACACGCGTTCGGGCCCCGTGTTGGGCCATGCGCCGCCACGCCGTCAATTGACTCCCTGAGCCAGCTTCCATACGATTTTATGTATAGCGTACGGCATTTCCAGGAATTCCGCGCCCCTGCCGGTCACACGTCAAGGCCGCCACATTCGTGGGATGCGGCTGCCTGTTTGCGCAGTCATTGCGGAGCCGTTTAATACACAAGAGATGCCCGACCAACAGATTTTCTTCGACCCGGAACGCAAGCGCTGGAAGCGCCTGCGCCGCATCCTCGATGCGACAGCCGTGGTTTCCACCCTTGTCGTCGCCGGCTTCATCTTCAACGTACTGCGCAGCCAGCGGTTGCCCGAGCTGTTGTTGCCGATACCCAAGCACAATTATCGAGCCCTCCCCGAACCATCCATCCTGGCGCGTACCGGAAAAAACCAGCGCCCCGCGCGCCGCAAAACCAAACGCAAACCCTCCGATATCCCGCTTAACACAGGCGAAGGATTGCGCGCCGCCTATTACGTGCAGTACGACGCGGCCAGCTACTCCTCGCTCAAGCAGCACATTCACCAGATCGACATGCTGTTCCCCCAGTGGTTGCACGTCGATTCGCCCGGCGGCACGTTGATGATGATGAGCGGCGACAACCTGCGCGAGGTTCCGGTGATCGAAGGCGCCACGGTACACGACACCGACTACCTGAACAAGGTCAAGCATGTCATTCAGGCGGCCAAGGAAGACACCGAAATTTTTCCTGCCGTCAACAATTTCAATCCCCATACGCAGAGCTGGGACACCGGCGTGGGCGACGTGCTGGCCGACCCGGACAAGAGCGCTTTGTTCCTCCAGCAAATCATGCGCTTTCTCACAACTTACCCGGCCTATCGCGGCCTTTCGCTCGACATCGAAAGCATTTCCGACGCAGACGATCCGGCCTACCTCAGTTTTATTCAGGCGCTTTATGCCCAGATGCACCCGCGCAATCTTCGCCTGTACGTCAATGTGGCAGTCGCCACCAGCGACAAGGACCTGAAGACCATCGCCGCCAACTCCGACGGCATTGTGCTGATGAACTACGACCAGCACCAGGACACGAGCGGTCCGGGGCCTGTGGCCAGCCAGCAGTGGTTCGTAGGCAACCTCGTTCGCGTGCTCAAAATCGTGAACAAGGACAAAATCATCTGCGCGTTGGGGAACTACGGCTACGACTGGACGCTCTCCATCCCCAATCCAAAGGATCGCCGCCATCGCAAGCCGCAGGTCCTCGATACCGAGGATCTCTCCGTCTCCGACACCTGGGAGCGCGCCTCCGACGCCGACGCCGACCTCGATCTCGATTACGACACGCTCAATCCTCACTTCGAGTACATCGACGAGGACAATAACCAGCGTCACGTGGTGTGGTTTCTCGACGCGGTCACAGTCCTGGACGAGATGCGTGCCGCGCGCCAGCTCGGCTTGCAAACCTTCGCCCTGTGGCGCCTCGGCGAGGAAGATAGTTCCCTATGGAGCATCTGGGATCGTCCCAGCGATCCGTCAGCCCTGCAAGCGCTGGGCACCGTCCAACCCGGCCACGATGTGGATACCGAGGGCGATGGCGATATTCTTCGCGTCACCGGCCTGCCCCAGCCCGGCAAGCGCACCGTGGAAGTAGACACTGACGAATCCGACCCGCGCAAGAAGCTCATCGTGGATGAGCACATGGATGTCTATCCACGTACCTATACCATCGAGCAGTACGGCTACCATCCCAATGAGCTTGCGCTCTCCTTCGACGACGGCCCTGACCCCAAGTGGACGCCGAAGATTCTCGACATCCTGAAAGAGAAGAACGTCCAAGGAACCTTTTTCCTGATCGGCGCCGCAGGCGCTGACAACATCGGCCTCATGCGGCGCATCCTCCGCGAAGGCAACGAGATCGGGAGTCACACTTATACCCATCCCGACATCAGCGAAATCTCCACCCGCCAATTGGATCTGGAGATTAGCCTCACCGAGCGCCTCTTCGAGAGCAAGTTAGGAGTCCAGCCGCTCTACTTCCGCCCGCCCTACGATAACGACGAGGAACCGGATACCGACGACGAGGCCGCGCCGGTGTGGCGCATTCAGCAGGACGGGCTGACGATTATCGGCAGCAAGATCGACACCAACGACTGGAACGAGCATCCCCGAAAAACGCCGGTGGAGATCATTGACTCGGTCCTCGCCCAGTTGCAGACCATGAAGGTCAAGCCGCAGTTCCGCGGCTCCATCATTCTGCTCCACGACGGCGGCGGCGATCGCTCGGTCACCGTGGAATCTCTGGGACCGCTTATCGACGCCCTGCGCGCCCACGGCTACACCATCGTTCCGGTTTCGGCGCTCATGGGCAAAACCGTCGCGCAGGTCATGCCGCCGCTCACCTTCTGGCAGCGCCTGCGCACCATCCCCGATTCCATCGCCTTTTCCACGCTCGACATCATCGGCAACTTCATCGTCATGGTCTTCTTCGTGGGCGACGTCCTGATGAGCGCGCGCCTCATCATCGTGGGACTCTTCGCCGTCATCGACCGCTTCGTGACGCCGCGCCGCGAAATCGCGTCCGGCTTTAACCCTCGCGTGGCGGTTCTTATCCCGGCCTACAACGAAGAGGCGGTCATTGTACGCACCATCCGTTCCGTGCTCAACTCCGACTACACCAACCTCCACGTCATCGTGGTCGACGATGGCTCGCAGGACCGCACCGCCGAAGTGGCCGCCACGGCCTTCGCCCAGGAGATCGCCGCCAGCCGTCTTCAGGTTCTCACCAAGCGCAATGAAGGCAAGGCCGCCGCGCTCAACTACGCGCTCGAGCGCATGAATGAGGAGATCTTTGTCGGCATCGACGCCGACACCGTGATCGCCACCGATGCCATTTCCAAACTCATTCCTCATTTCGAGGATCCCAGGATCGGCGCCATCGCCGGCAACGCCAAGGTGGGCAACCGCGTCAACCTTTGGACGCGCTGGCAGGCCCTCGAGTACATCACCAGCCAGAACTTCGAACGCCGCGCGCTCGACCTCTTCCACGTCATCACCGTGGTGCCCGGCGCCATCGGCGCCTGGCGTACCGCGCCCGTGAAGGCTGCAGGGGGCTATCCCTTGAACACCGTGGCTGAAGACGCCGATCTGACCATGGACCTCCTCGAACAGGGCCTGAAGGTCGATTACGAGGACCGCGCCCTGGCTTTCACTGAAGCGCCCGTAAACGCCAGCGGCCTCATGCGCCAGCGCTTCCGCTGGTCCTTCGGCACCCTGCAGGCCGTATGGAAGCATCGCGCCGCCTTCGTCCGCAACAAGGCCATGGGCCTCTTCGCGCTGCCCAACATCCTCATCTTCCAGATGCTCCTGCCGCTGGTTTCTCCGTTCATCGACATCATGTTCCTGGCCGGCATCGTGAACTATCTCGTCGATCGGCACTATCATCCCGAGGCGGCCTCCGCGGCCAGCTTTGAAAAGCTGGTGGTCTACTTCCTCGGCTTCCTGCTCATCGACTTCATCACCTCGTCGGCGGCCTTCAGCCTGGAGCGCCGTCATCCCGCCAACAAGGGCGACGGCTGGCTGCTCTTCCACATCTGGCTGCAGCGTTTCGCCTACCGCCAAGTGTTTTCCATCGTCCTCTTCAAGACGCTCAAGCGCGCCATCGACGGCAAGCCGTTCAACTGGGACAAGATTCAGCGCACTGCCAAGATGAGCGAACGCACCGACATTCTGACGGAAGCGGCGCGTTAGGGCGGTTCTGCAAGTCAGCGGCGATGGCAAAAAAGCGAGTATTTTTTGAACATTTGGCGACGTTTGGCGACGAAAATCGCCGCGGTTTTGGGATTTTTTTGATGGGCCTCTGTTGATTCTGAATGACTTAGGCTGAAAAATGGGCCGTTTTGATACCCCGGCGGGGTATAGGGGGGTAGGGGGTAAGACAGTGGTCAGTGGTCAGTGATCAGTGGTCAGAAAGACAGGGACCGGGGGAACAAGAAGCCGGTGTGGGAGCGGTTCCGTTCCGGACATCGAAATCAGCTTGGCGATCATGGGACCATTATGCGACAAACAGGGGAAACGATCTGCAAAAGAAACCAAAGATCAGGGAACAGAGATCAGCCTTCGATTCAGTAAGTTAGCGAGCCCGCGAACAGAAAGCCGGGCGGAGGGGTCTTGACAGCGCGAATCCATCTTCGGGCTGGCTTCGGGCTGGCTTCGGCCTGGCAGCGCCATCCGGCAGAACACGGCAGCGAGACATACGCGATGTGAGCTTGCGAGTCACGGCCCCAGATACAGTTGCACGCCCGGCGGTGCATAGCTCAGTTGGCCGGTTTTCGGATCGTAGTCGAGATCGAGCGCGTCGCTCTTGCGGCCGTTGATGAGCACGGCCACCAGCACGCCATTCCCGTAGCGGCCCGCAAGCGCGATCTTGTGGCTGCGAATGGCGCCATAGTCATTGTCCGGGCTGTCGGGGCCAAAATCACCCTGAAAGCGCGCGAAAGGATAGACACTGTACTGCGCCGGATGCTGCTGCCAGTTCTTGTCATGGACCCAGATACCGTAGGCCTTAGGCAGGTCGTTGGCCTCGACCGCATCCAGGAAGCGATTGACTTTGGCGCGCCCGAACAAGTAGCGGTTCCAGTTCCACGGCCAGTCCACGGGCCGGCTGGCCGCCAGCCACCAGGCCACAAAAAGCAACACCAGCGCACCTGCGCAGCACTCGACGATTAGGGTGTTGCGCTTGGCGCGCGCGGCATCGAACTGAGGAGCATCGAGCAAAGTCATGGGAGTCGTTCCTTGCAATCAGAATACGGCGGAAAAACAGGGAATAGGGAGCAGGAAACAGAAATTCGAGGCGGATTTGCGAAGCACGGAGAGAACCCGGTTTTCCACCGTACCCCCCGGATTCCTTACAGCGTGTTTCAAAAATGGTTGCGTAGGTTTCAGTTGTCACCGCTCAGGGGCTAAAGCCCCCGTATTTTCCTGTATTCTTCGGCCCGACTCAAGTCACCCCAGCGACGAAGACCTGTCGCCCCCCCGCTACGCGACCCCAGTAAGCCGTGCCCTTGTTACAAAACGTATTTTTGAAACACGTTCTGGATACCGCCGGTCAGTCCGCTGTTCCCTCGATCCTTGCTTCCCCTACTCTTCGCGGCTGTATGTCGTCTTGTCCTTCTCCGCCTTGCGCTCCAGCGCCAGCTCAATGAGCCGCGCGATGAGATCCTTGTAGCTCAGCCCTGAGGCCTCCCACAATTTTGGGTACATGCTGATTCGGGTGAAACCGGGCATGGTATTCACTTCGTTTACAAAGATGCGCTTCTTGCCGTCGGGCTCCATGAGAAAGTCCACGCGCGCAAGGCCCGAAAGATCGCAGGCTTTGAAGGCCGCAACCGCCATCTCCCGGGTCTGCCGGCTCTGCGCGCGGGTAATGGGAGCCGGAATCACCGGCACCGATCCCTCCGACAAATACTTCGCTTCGTAGTCGTAAAACTCCTTGCCGGGAACGATCTCGCCCACCACGCTGGCCTCGGGCGAGTCGTTCCCCAGCACGGCCACTTCGAACTCGCGTGCGCGCGACGGCTGACCGGCACGCATGGCCTTGCCGCCCACGCCCTGCTCCACGATCAGCTTGCGGTCGTACTTTGCCGCCAGCGCCAGAGCCGGCCCGAGTTCCTTGCGGTTGTGCGCCTTGGTGATGCCCACGGATGAACCCAGGTTTGCCGGCTTCACGAAGACCGGAAACTTGAGCGTCCGTTCGACTCGGGCGATGGCCTTACGCGGCGATTTTTCCCAATCGGCGCGGAGCAGCGTGACGTGCTTTACGATGGGCAGTCTGGCCTGGGCGAAGAGGCGCTTCATCACATCTTTGTCCATGCCCGCGGCCGAGCCCAGCACGCCCGAGCCGACGTAGGCGATGCCAGCCAGCTCGAAGAGCCCCTGGATGGTGCCGTCTTCGCCAAAGGTGCCGTGGAGCACGGGAAAGACGACGTCCAAAGCCGCGCCCGCCGAGGAGGGTTGGCCACCTCGGCCTTGGTTTTGGTCGAGAACCGTGGCGCGACCGGGTTCCGGCGCCATCAGCGTGGGAATGCCCTCATGCAGCAGTTTGGCGCCCGGTGTCGCCTCTGGATCGCCGGCGCGCAGCCGCCGCGCCACCGCGCTCATGTCGCCATTCAGTAGCCCGTGCGCGTCCGCGGCTGCCAGCCACCGGCCCTCCTTGGTGATGCCAATGGGCGTTACGTCGAACCTCTCGCGATCGATCGCCCCCAAAACCGATGCCGCCGACAGCAGCGAAACCTCATGCTCGCCGCTGCGGCCGCCAAAAAGAATGCCAACCCGGAGTTTTTTTGCCATTTTCCCGTCAAATCGCCGTTTCCGCCTCGAAAAACGGCTCACTTCTCTTCCAGTGTAGAACCACCTACAGGATCTTCTTCCCGAATGCCGAGCAGGCCAGCTCGACGGCGAGGTCGGCGGTGCGGTTGTGCTCGTCGATCACCGGGTTCACCTCGACGATTTCCATGCTCAGCAGCCGCCCATGGTCGGCCACGATCTCCATGGCCAGATGGGCTTCGCGGTAGGTTGCGCCGCCGCGCACGGGCGTCCCCACTCCGGGCGCGTCTTCGGGATCGATCCAGTCCATGTCCAGCGAGATATGGTAGCCGGCGGCGCCGCGTCCAGCCGCGCGTAGCGCCTCTTCCATCACCGCCCTCATGCCGCGCTCGTCGATGTCGCGCATGGTGTAGATTTCGGTCATGCCGGCGCGGCGCAAATTCTCCCGCTCGGCCGGATCGATCTCCCGCACCCCGATCAGAACGGTATTCTCCGCAGCGATTTTCGGCGCGTAGCCGAAGATCTTCGCCAGCGGCTCCGGCCCCAGCCCCAGCAGCGCGGCCAGCGGCATTCCGTGAACATTGCCGGACGGCGAGGTTTCGGGCGTATGGATGTCGGAATGGGCATCGATCCACAGCAGGCCGATCTTCTGTTCGCGCCGGCGGTAGAATTCGGCCACGCCGGAAACCGACCCCGCCGCCAGCGAATGGTCCCCGCCCAGCAACAGGGGGGTCATGCCCGCTTCCAGCGCCGCCAGTACGGCCTCTGCCGTCCGGCCGCAGGTTTTCGCAATCTCCTTCAGGTAATGGGCGCTCTTGTTGCCCGGCGCCTGGGTTTCGGCAATCTCGACGCGGATGTTGCCGCCATCCGTAACCTGATGGCCAAGCGCCTCCAGCCGTGCCTCAAGGCCTGCCACGCGCACCGCCGAGGGCCCCATGTCCACGCCGCGCCGGCTCGCGCCCAGATCCAGCGGCACTCCGAGCACGCGAATACGGCGGGCCGGTTGCGCCGCGCCGCCGGGCGGCAACCCGCCGGACCCGCCGGAACCCGGCTTTGGCTCCCTGCTCATCGCCATGGCTTTACCTCGCTGCAGCCGGACTCGACAGGGTATCCGGCCTCCAAGACCGTAAGGTGCTGATTTCCCATGCCCGCCAGCGCATGGATTATACCAAGCACCGCGCACCAAAAGTGCTATTCTCAAACACATCCGAGTGAGTAAGATAGGTCCAATACCTTTCCCCGCAGGGTTTCCACCTTTCGGGCACCGTACCGCATTTGGCGCGCCGGCACGGGAAACGGCGAACGGCTCCGCGAGCAGAATGCGGGTGGGGAAAGCCGCAACGGCGGAAAGAAATTCGAACCCATGAGAAGAATCCTCTTCCCGGCTGCCATTCTCTTCGCAACCCTCGCGGCTGCAGCCGCGCCCCCGCCGCCTCCGCCGCTCACGCTACATGCCGCGGCCACGATGACCAACGCGGAAGCGAGCCTACACCCTCCGGTCTCCTTCGAAGCTACCGTCACCTACTATCGCTCGTACGCCAGAATCCTGTTCGTGCAGGAGGGCAACGACGCGATTTTTGTGCAGGTGATGGACACTACGAACCACAGGCTCATTCCCGGCGACCGCATTCGGGTGACGGGAACGATGCGCGAAAGCTTCCGGCCCATTGTCCAAAGCAAGGACATCACCGTCATAGGCCACGGCGCATTGCCCAAACCCGAGCATCCCAGCTACGAGCAGATGATCCGGGGCGAGACCGATACCAGGCTGGTCACCGTGCGCGCCCTGGTCCGCTCCGCCGACCTGGAGTACAACGACCTTCGTTCGCCGACGCCCTCCACCTCCATTCGCATGCTCGTGGACGGAGAGATGGTCGACGCCACCGTCGACAGCGCGGATGAGAGCGCCCTCAAGGGCCTGCTCGATGCCGAGGTTGAGATCACGGGCGCGGCCGGAGGGATCTTCGACAATAAGGTGCAACAGATCGGTATCCTGCTCCACGTGCCGTCGTTGGCCTGGGTGAAGATACTGAAGCGCGCCGGCTCCGATCCCTGGTCGCTGCCGGTTACGCGCATGGACCGCATCATCACCGGCTACCGAGCGGTCGATCTCTCGCAGCGGCTGCGCGTGCGGGGAACCATCACCTACTATCAGCCGGGCACGGCGCTGGTGCTCCAGGACGGCTCCAGAAGCCTGTGGATCCACACCGGCAGTTGGAACCCACTGCACGTGGGCGACGTTGCGGACGCGATTGGATTTCCGTCCGTTGAAAACGACTCTCTCACGCTCATCCGCAGTGAGGTCCGCGACAGCCTGGCGCGGGCGCCGTTGACCCCAGTACCTTTCGCTCCGCATCAACTGGTCCTGGGCGGCAACAACGGCCATAATCACGCCTTCGAGCTGGTCTCGGTGGAAGGCCAGGTGGTGACCGAGGTGCGCCAGACCACCCAGGACGAGTATGTGCTCGAGTCCGACGGCCGTTCGTTCTCCGCCATCCTGAGTCATTCCCGTGCGTTGAATCCGGCTTCGCTTCCCCCCATGAAAGAAATTCCATTGGGCACGCGCATTCGTGTCACCGGCATCTGCATTCCGGTAGACGCAAACCTTTTAAACCAAGAAGTTCCTTTCAATATCCTCATGCGCGATGTAGACGACATCGTGGTCGTTGCACGGCCTCCGTGGCTGAATGTCCGCCATCTGATGTTGATTGTTGGAATGCTTTTCGCATTCGTTATCGCCCTTGGCATGCGCGGGTGGTACATGGAACGCAGGAACCGGCGCCGAATCGGCTCCCTTGCCTATGTCGAGCGGCGCCGCAGCAAGATCATGGAAGACATCAACCACTCCAAGCCGCTGGCCGAGATTCTGGAGCGGATCACGGAGCTGGTTTCAGTAAGGCTGAGCGGCGCGCCCTGCTGGTGCCATGTCGTCGATGGCGCCACTTTGGGCAACCGCCCGGCCCAGCTTCACTCTTCGTCTCTGCGCACTGTCGAACACCCGATTCCTGCCCGCTCCGGCTCGACTCTGGGGTCAATCTTCGCAGCCTTCGACGCTCGCACCAAACCCGGCCCAACGGAGAACGAGGCTTTGACGATGGCTGCGGAACTGGCCACGCTGGCTATCGAGACTTCACGCCTCTACTCCGATCTCGTTCACCGCTCGGAGTTCGACATCCTGACGGACGCGCAAAACCGCTTCGCTATGGAGAAGACTCTGGACGCGATGATTCAAACCGCGCGTGAAACCGCCGGAATCTTTGGCTTGATCTATATCGACCTGAATGAATTCAAGCAGGTCAACGACGTGTATGGACACCAGACCGGAGACCTGTATCTGCAAGAATTGACGGAGCGCATGAAGCGCCAACTGCGTCCCGGCGACACGCTGGCGCGCCTGGGCGGCGACGAGTTCGCGGTGCTGGTTTCAGAGGTTCGCCAACGCGCCGACGTTGAAGAGATTACCGCGCGCCTGGAATGCTGTTTCCACGATCCCTTCATCGGAGAGAATTACGTGGTGCAGGGCTCCGCCAGCTTCGGCATGGCCCTCTATCCCGATGACGCCAGCTCCGCCGACAGCCTGCTTCACGCTGCGGATGCCGCAATGTATGTTGCCAAATCCGCAAGATTGGGAAAAAAGCGTTCGCCCGGCGATCAGGCCGACGCCGAACTCGCGCATAAAGACCACGCCTGAACCTGTCCCACCTCAGCGAGGACCGGCCATGGGGTAACCTGCGTGAGACAAATACCCATCAAGTGTTATTTTCAAACACATCCGAGTGAGTAAGATAGGTCCAAGACCTTTCCCCGCAGGGTTTCCACCTCTCAGGCGCCCTACCGCATTTGGCGCGCCGGCACGGGAAACGGCGAACGGCTCCGCGAGCAGAATGCGGGTGGGGAAGGCCGCAACAGCGGAAAGAAGTTCGAACCCATGAGAAAGCGCCCTTTTCCCAGCTGCCATTCTCTTCGCAACCCTCCCGGCTGCAGCCGCGCCCCCGCCGCCGCTCACGTTGCATGCCGCGGCCACAATGACCAACGCGGAAGCGAGCCAACACCCTCCGGTCTCCTTTGAAGCTACCGTCACCTACTACCGCTCGTACGCCAAAACCCTTATGGTCCAAGAGGGCAACGATGCGATCTATGTGGAGGCCACTACACCCCTCAAACTCACCCCCGGTGATCGCATCCGGGTGACGGGAACGATGCAAGAGAGCTTCCGGCCCTTCGTGGAAAGCGATCAAATCTCCCTCTTAGGCCACGGCGCATTGCCCAAACCCGAGCATCCCAGCTACGCGCAGATGATCCGGGGCGAGACCGATTCCAAGTTCGTCACCGTGCGCGCTATCGTCCGCTCCGCTGACCTCGTTCCCGACTCTCGTTCTCCGACGCTCACCACCTATCTTCGCATGTTCGTGCAAGGAGGCCAGGTAGACGCCGCCGTCGACAACGCGGATGAGAGCGCCCTCGATGGCCTGCTCGATGCCGAGGTCCAGATCACCGGTGTTGACGGCGGCCTATTCGACAGCAAGATGCAGCAGACCGGCCTCCAGCTCCACGTGCCGTCGTTGGCCTGGGTGAAGATTCTGAAGCGCGCCGGCTCCGATCCCTGGTCGCTGCCGGTTACGCCCATGGACCGTATCATCACGGGCTATCGTACAGCCGATCTTTCGCAACGAATGCGCGTGCGGGGAACCATCACCTACTCTCAGCCGGGTAAGGCGCTGGTGCTCCAGGACGGCCCCAGAAGCCTGTGGGTCTACACCGGCAGTTGGAACCCACTGCACGTGGGCGATGTCGCGGACGCGATTGGATTTCCGGCCGTTGAAAACGGCTTCCTCATGCTCGACCGCAGTGAGGTTCACGACAGCTTGGTGCGGGCGCCTGTCACTCCCCCGCTGCTCACATGGCGGGAACTCATCCGTACCAGCAATGCAGGCCATAGCCGTATCTTCGACCTGGTTTCAGTGGAAGGCCAAGTGGTAACCGAGGTGCGGCAAGCCACGCAGGACGAATATATGCTCGAGTCCGACGGCCACCTGTTCTCCGCCATCCTGCGTCATTCCCGCTTGTTGGCTCCGGCTCTGCTTCCCCCCATGAAAGAAGTTCCATTGGGCACGCGCATTCGGGTCACAGGCGTCTGCATAGCGGCGGAAGCAAACCCCTTAAATTCGAATGTGTCCTTCAATATCCTCATGCGCGATGTAGACGACATCGTGGTCGTTGCACGGCCTCCGTGGCTGAATGTCCGCCATCTGATGTTGATTGTTGGAATGCTTTTCGCATTCGTTATCGCCCTTGGCATGCGCGGGTGGTACATGGAACGCAGGAACCGGCGCCGAATCGGCTCCCTTGCCTATGTCGAGCGGCGCCGCAGCAAGATCATGGAAGACATCAACCACTCCAAGCCGCTGGCCGAGATTCTGGAGCGGATCACGGAGCTGGTTTCAGTAAGGCTGAGCGGCGCGCCCTGCTGGTGCCATGTCGTCGATGGCGCCACTTTGGGCAACCGCCCGGCCCAGCTTCACTCTTCGTCTCTGCGCACTGTCGAACACCCGATTCCTGCCCGCTCCGGCTCGACTCTGGGGTCAATCTTCGCAGCCTTCGACGCTCGCACCAAACCCGGCCCAACGGAGAACGAGGCTTTGGCGATGGCCGCGGAATTGGCTACGTTGGCCATTGAAACCTCGCGCCTTTACTCCGATCTCGTACACCGCTCCGAATTCGATCTGCTCACCGATGTGCCGAATCGCTTTACCTTGAAGAAGGCGCTGGAAGAGATGATTCAAGCGGCCCGCCAATCCGCCGCCATCTTCGGCCTCATCTATATCGACCTGAATGAATTCAAGCAAGTCAACGACATGTATGGACACCAGGCCGGAGACCTGTATCTGCAGGAATTGACGCAGCGCATGAAGCGCCAACTGCGTCCCGGCGACACGCTGGCGCGCCTGGGCGGCGACGAGTTCGCGGTGCTGGTTTCAGAAGTTCGCCAACGCGCCGATGTCGAAGAGATTACCGCGCGCCTGGAATGCTGTTTCCACGAGCCCTTCAGCGGAGAGAATTACATGGTGCAGGGCTCCGCCAGCTTCGGCATGGCCCTCTATCCCGATGACGCTAGTTCCGCCGACAGCCTGCTTCACGCTGCGGATGCCGCAATGTATGTTGCCAAATCGACGAGATTGGGAAAAACGTGCCCGCCCGGCGATCAGGCCGACGCCGAACTCGGGCATAAAGACCACGCCTGAACCTGTCCCACCTCAGTGGGGACCGGCCGCCAGCCCTCACGCCGGGTTCATTCTTCCTCCCTCCTTTGCCGATAAGGTTTCCCGGGACCGGACGCCCCGGCATCCAGCCCGTCTGAGCCGCAACTGTGAAGAGGGTGGTCCTACTGCTCGCTAGGCTTTTCTTCTGCGCCACAAACGCGAGCGCTGCCCAGCCGGCGCATTCTTCATAAGAAAGGCCCGGCTTGCGCCGGGCCCCACCGATCGCTGACAACTGTTCTTATTCGGTGGCCATCTCCTCCGCCTCGCCTTCCTGCCGCATCAGCTCCAGCTCGCGCTCCGCTGCCTCGATCTCGGCGTGCACTTCCTGCTGCACGCGCTCCGCCGCCTCTTCGAGCTCCGGCGAAAGCTGCACATTGCGGTAGTACTCCAGGCCCGTGCCGGCAGGGATGAGCCGTCCGACGATCACGTTCTCCTTCAGGCCGCGCAGGTTGTCCACCGCGCCGTTGATGCTGGCCTCGGTGAGCACGCGCGTGGTCTCCTGGAAGCTGGCCGCGGAGATGAAGCTGTCGGTCGACAGCGACGCCTTAGTGATGCCCAGCAGCAGCGGACGCCCGATCGCCGGACGGCCACCGTTGGCCAGCACGCGCTCGTTCTCCTCCTTGAAGCGGAAGCGGTCCACTTGCTGCTCGAGCAGGAAGTTGGTGTCGCCAACTTCGTCGATGCGCACCCAGCGCAGCATCTGCCGCACGATGGTTTCGATGTGTTTGTCGCTGATAGCCACGCCCTGCAGCCGGTAGACCTCCTGGATTTCGTTCACCAGGTAAGCCTGGAGCTCTTTCTCGCCCAGCACGGCGAGAATGTCGTGCGGGTTCAGCGGGCCGTCCATGAGCGGATCGCCGGCGCGCAGCCGTTCGCCCTCCTGCACGTTCACGTGAATGCCGCGCGGCACAAGGTACTCCTTCTCGTCGCCGTTGTCGGCCGTCACGTAAATCTTGCGCTGGCCCTTGGAGACCTCGCCGAAGCGAACCACGCCGTCGATCTCGCTGATGATCGCGGTTTCGCGCGGCTTGCGCGCCTCAAAGAGCTCCACCACGCGAGGCAGACCGCCGGTGATGTCCTTGGTCCGCGTGCTCTCCTTGGGAATCTTGGCCAGCACGTCGCCCGGACCCACCTCGGCGCCGTCCTCGACCATCAGGTGCGCGCCACGCGGCAGCAGGTAGCGCTTGTGGCTCTTCGCGCCCTTCACCGCAATAGCCGGCTGCCGCTTCTCGTCGGGCGAGTCGGCTACCACCCAGCGCGAGAGGCCGGTCACTTCATCCACTTCCTCGTTGAGTGTGATGCCTTCCTGCAGGTCCTTGAACTGCACCGCACCGCCGATCTCCGTGAGGATGGCGTAGGTGTACGGATCCCACTCGGCCAACACCTCGCCGAGCTTCACCGCCAAGCCCTCGCGGACGCGGAGGCGCGCGCCATAGACCACCTGGTAGCGTTCCTTTTCACGGCCGCGCTCGTCCACAATAGCCACCGAGCCGGAGCGGTTCATGGCCACCAGTTCGCCTTCCTTGCTCTCCACCGTGTTCAGGTTGATGAAGCGCACGAAGCCGTTGTTCTTGGCATCCAGGCGCGACTTGTCGGCCACGCGGCTGGCTGTGCCGCCCACGTGGAAGGTGCGCATCGTGAGTTGCGTGCCCGGCTCGCCGATGGACTGCGCCGCGATCACGCCCACGGTCTCGCCCAGCTCCACCATGCGGCCGGAACCAAGGTTGCGTCCGTAGCATAGCGCGCAAACGCCGCGCCGCGACTCGCAGGTGAGCACGGAGCGGATCTTCACGCGTTCCACGCCCGCGCCTTGGATCGCCGACGCAATGTCCTCGTCGATGGGCTGATTTACTTCGACCACAACGTTGCCGTCATAGTCCTTGATCCTTTCGAGCGACACGCGGCCGATGATGCGGTCGCGCAGCGGCTCAATGATCTCGCCCGACTCGACGATCGAGCCGACGTAGATGCCTTCCAGCGTGCCGCAATCCGGCTCGGTCACGATCACATCCTGCGCCACGTCGACCAGCCGGCGCGTCAGGTAGCCGGAGTCTGCCGTCTTCAACGCTGTGTCGGCCAGGCCCTTGCGCGCGCCGTGCGTCGAAATGAAGTATTCCAGCACCGTCAGCCCTTCGCGGAAGTTTGAGGTGATGGGCGTCTCGATGACTTCTCCCGAAGGCTTGGCCATCAGTCCGCGCATGCCGCTGAGCTGGCGAATCTGCTGCTTCGATCCGCGGGCGCCGGAGTCGGCCATGATGTAGATGGGATTCATGGCGCCTTCGTCGTCTGCCTTTTTCATGTTGCTGAACATCTCGTCGGCCACCTGATCTGTTACCGCCGACCACATCTGTATGACCTTGTTCGACCGCTCGCCGTTGGTGATGGCGCCGTCCATGTACTGCTTCTGCACCTCGATCACCTTCTTGTCGGCGTCCTCGACCGTTTTGTACTTGCTCTCCGGGATCACCATGTCGTCCAGGCCCACGGAAAGACCCGAGCGCGTGGCAAACTGGAAGCCCAGCGACTTGATGCGATCGAGCATGCCCACCGTGACCTCGAGGCCGAGGTTCTGGTTGCAGTAGTTCACCAGTTGCCCGATGCCCTTCTTCTTCAGCAGGCCGTTCACGAACGGCAAGCCGGCGGGAAGCGCATCGTTGAGGATCACGCGTCCCACCGTGGTGGAGAGATATTCCTTGTTAAAGTCCACCGGATCGGTGTGGGTCAGATCCTGATCGTCGTAGGCGGTCGTCATGTCGAGTACTTTACCTGTGTAGCGCAGCCGGATGGGCGACAGCGTCTCCACCTCGCCGGCCTCCAGCGCCATCAGGATCTCCTCGGTGTTCGCAAAGACGCGGCCCTCGCCCTTGGCGCCCTTTTTGGCCTTGGTCAGGTAATAGAGACCCAGCACCATGTCCTGCGTGGGCACGGTGATCGGCTGGCCCGAGGCCGGCGACAGAATATTGTGCGAGGCCAGCATCAGCACGCTGGCTTCGATCTGTGCCTCCGGCGACAGCGGAATATGCACGGCCATCTGGTCGCCGTCGAAGTCGGCGTTGAATGCGGTGCAGACCAGCGGGTGAATCTTGATGGCCTTGCCTTCCACCAGCACCGGCTCAAAAGCCTGAATGCCCAGGCGGTGAAGCGTGGGAGCGCGGTTCAGCAGCACAGGATGGTCCTTGATGACTTCCTCAAGGATGTCCCACACCACCGGCTCCTGCATTTCCACCATTTCCTTGGCTTGCTTGATGGTCGTGCACTGCCCGGTCTGCTCCAGCCGGTGATAGATGAATGGCTTGAACAGTTCCAGCGCCATCTTCTTGGGCAGGCCGCACTGGTGCAGCTTCAGCTCCGGACCCACCACGATCACCGAGCGGCCCGAGTAATCCACGCGCTTGCCCAGCAGGTTCTGGCGGAAGCGGCCCTGCTTGCCCTTGAGCGTGTCCGAGAGCGATTTGAGCGGGCGATTGTTGGCGCCCCGCAGCACGCGGCCGCGGCGGCCGTTGTCAAACAGCGCGTCCACGGCTTCCTGCAGCATGCGCTTTTCGTTGCGCACAATGACTTCCGGCGCGTGCAGGTCCATCAGCTTCTTCAACCGGTTGTTGCGGTTGATCACGCGGCGGTAGAGGTCGTTCAAGTCCGAGGTGGCGAACCGGCCTCCGTCGAGCGGCACCAGGGGCCTGAGCTCGGGGGGAATCACCGGCAGCACATCGAGAATCATCCACTGCGGTTTGTTGCCGCTCTTGCGGAATGCCTCCACAACTTTCAGGCGCTTGGCGTACTTGAGCTTTTTCTGCGCCGAGGTTTCGCTCTTCATCCGCTCGCGCAGCTCCATCCCCAGTTCGTCCACATTCACGCGCTTGAGCAGCTCCTTGATGGCTTCGGCGCCCATCATGGCCTTGAAGCCGGAGGGACGGAACTGTTGGTCGAGCTCGCGAAAGCGCACTTCGTCCTTGATAATTTCGCGCTCGCGCACCGGGGCGTCCCCGGCATCGACTACTACGTAGGACTCGAAGTAGAGAATGCTCTCCAGATCCCGCAGCGAAATGTCGAGCAAATGGCCGATCCTCGAGGGCAGGCCCTTGAAGAACCACACGTGCGAGCAGGGAGAAGCCAGCTCAATGTGGCCCATGCGCTCGCGGCGCACCTTGCTCACCGTCACTTCCACGCCGCACTTGTCGCAGATCACGCCGCGGTGCTTCATGCGCTTGTACTTGCCGCACAAGCACTCCCAGTCCGTCACCGGGCCGAAGATGCGCGCGCAGAACAGGCCGTCGCGCTCCGGCTTGAAGGTGCGGTAGTTGATGGTCTCCGGCTTGGTCACCTCGCCATGCGACCAGCTGCGGATCTTTTCCGGAGAAGCCAGCATGATGCGGATGGCGTCGAAATCGGTGATGGGGCTGGTAAGCTCAAATGGGTTGGAACGGAACAAGGCGACCCTCCTTGGCGGGCCCTCTGTTGCCCGCCGCGGTATTTCCCGGGATTCTCTTCGGGATCCTTCCTTCCCGGGTAGCGGCGTTTAGCGCTTTCAAGAAGGACCCTAAAAACCAGCTATCAGCTTTCAGCCGTCAGCTCTCAGCTTTTTCACTGTCTGAGCCGCCTTCACGGTTTCCAACCAATAACAAACTCAAACACGCCCCAGCTACCAGTTCAACCTCGATCCGGCTGAAGGCTGAAAGCTGACGGCTGAAGGCTGCTCTTAGTCTGCTACCACCGCCACTTCCGGCGTCGGCGCCTTCTTTGCAATATCCGCGCGCTTGATCAGTTCCACGTCCAGACACAGCGACTGGAGCTCGCGGATCAACACGTTGAACGACTCCGGCACGCCCGGCTCGATGGCCGCCTCGCCCTTGACGATGGCCTCGTAGATTTTGGTCCGGCCATATACGTCGTCGGACTTTGCGGTGAGAAGCTCCTGAAGAATGTACGCGGCACCGTATGCTTCCAGCGCCCATACCTCCATCTCGCCGAAGCGCTGCCCGCCGAACTGCGCTTTGCCGCCCAGCGGTTGCTGGGTGATCAGCGAGTACGGCCCGATCGACCGCGCGTGAATCTTGTCGTCGACCAGGTGCGAGAGCTTGAGCATGTAAATGTAGCCCACCGTCACCGGCTGCTCGAACTGCACGCCCGTGAGGCCGTCGTAAAGCGTTGTCTTGCCCGACGACGGCAGTCCGGCCGCGGCCAGCAGCGCCTTGATCTCCTCTTCCTGCGCGCCGTCAAAGACCGCCGTCCCGAACCAGATGCCCTTGCCCATACCCCGAGCGACACGCACCAGCATCTCGTCGTCCAGCTCCAGCAGCTGCCGCAACACCGCCGTGCCGGCGAACTCCTTCTTCGCCATCTCGCGCACGTACGCGGCGTCGGAGTTGGCCTTCACCAGCTCGGCCACTTTCTGGCCCAGCTCATGCGCGGCCCACCCGAGGTGCGTCTCCAGGATTTGCCCCACGTTCATGCGCGAGGGCACGCCCAGCGGGTTGAGCACAATTTCCACCGGCGTTCCATCGGGCAGATACGGCATATCCTCCACGGGAAGAATGCGCGAGATCACGCCCTTGTTGCCGTGCCGGCCGGCCATCTTGTCGCCTACGCTCAGCTTGCGCTTCATGGCCACGTAGACCTTCACCAGCTTGATCACCCCCGGAGGCAGCTCGTCGCCCTTCTGCAGCTTGGCCACCTTCTCGTTGGTGATCTTGCGCAGCACTTCGATCTGCCGCGAGGTCATCTCCTCGATCTCGTCGATCTGCTCATTCACCCGCGGGTCCTTGTCGGCATAGCGAATGCGCTTCAGGTTCTTGGTCGAGATGCGCTCGATGGTGTCGCGGTCCAGGATCGCGCCCTTGACCAGCAGGCGCTTGTTGGTGCGCTCATCGTGCAGATCGGCCAGCACCTCCTTGCCGCCCAGGATCGCCTCCAGCCGCTTCAACCGTTCATCGGTCAGAATGCGGATCTCGTCGCCCAGGTTCTTCTCCAGCTTGGCCACGTACTCGGCCTCGATCAGCTTGGCGCGTTCGTCCTTCTCCTGGCCCTTGCGGCTGAAGATCCTCACATCCACCACCGTGCCCTCAATGCCCGGAGGGCAGGTCAGCGATGCATCGCGCACGTCGCCGGCCTTCTCACCGAAGATGGCGCGCAGCAGCTTCTCTTCCGGCGTCAACTGCGTCTCGCCCTTGGGCGTCACCTTGCCTACCAGGATGTCGCCGTGGCCGATCTGGGCGCCGATGCGGATGATGCCGCTCTCATCCAGATCGCGCAGCGCATGCTCGCTCACGTTGGGAATGTCGCGCGTGATCTCCTCGGGACCCAGCTTGGTGTCGCGCGCCTCGATCTCGAACTCCTCGATGTGCACGCTGGTGTAGTAGTCCTCGCGCACCAGTTGTTCGCTGATCAGGATCGCGTCCTCGAAGTTGTACCCGCGCCACGGCATAAAGGCCACCAGCACATTGCGTCCCAGCGCCAGCTCCCCATGTTCGGTGCACGGTCCGTCGGCGATCACCTGGCCCCTCACTACACGGTCGCCCTCGTGGACCACGGGCTTTTGATTGATGCACGTGTTCTGATTTGAACGCTTGAACTTGATGAGCTGGTAGATGTCGGAACCCACTTCGCGCGAGAGTTGCGTGGGATGGTGCTCGCCTTCAACGCGCACGATGATGCGCTCCGAGTCTACCGAATCCACAATCCCGTTGCGCTTGGCCAGGATCACCGCGCCAGAGTCGCGCGCCGTCACGCCTTCCATGCCCGTGCCCACCAGCGGCGCCTCGGCGGCGAGAAGCGGTACCGACTGCCGCTGCATGTTCGCGCCCATCAGCGCACGATTGGCGTCGTCGTGCTCCAGGAACGGCACCAGCGACGCGGCCACCGAGACTAACTGTTTCGGGCTGACGTCGATGTAGTCCACCTCGGCGCGATTCACCAGCACAAAGTTCCCCTGCCGGCGCGCGTTCACCAGGTCCTCGGTGATCTCTCCCTTGTCGTTGAACTCGATGTTGGCCTGCGCGATGGTGTGCCGGTCCTCCTCCCACGCGGAAAGGTAGAAGCTGTAGGGAATGGACTCGATGGCGCGCTTGCCCGCCTTCTTCAGTTGCGCGTTCAGGCGGTGCGCCTCGTCCTTCTCGATGTGGTCGCCCACGCGCAGGCCGCTTTCGCCGGCGTTCACGATCTCCACGAAATCCAGGATCTTCGAGTCCTTCACCTTGCGGTACGGCGACTCGATAAACCCGTACTCATTGATGCGCGCAAAGCAGCTCAGCGAACTGATCAGCCCGATGTTCGGGCCTTCCGGCGTCTCGATCGGGCAGATACGTCCATAATGTGTGGGGTGCACGTCGCGCACCTCGAAACCGGCGCGCTCGCGCGAAAGCCCGCCCGGCCCCAGGGCCGAAAGCCGCCGCTTGTGCGTGATCTCCGACAGCGGATTGGTCTGGTCCATGAACTGGGAAAGCTGCGAGGAGCCGAAAAACTCGCGGATGGCCGCCATCACCGGCTTGGCGTTGATCAGGTCGTGCGGCATGGCCGTGTTCAGTTCCTGATACACGCTCATCTTTTCCTTGATGGCGCGCTCCATGCGCACCAGACCGATGCGGAACTGGTTCTCCATCAGCTCGCCCACGGCGCGCACCCGGCGATTGCCCAGATGGTCGATATCGTCCACCATGCCGATGTTCTTGCGCAGCTTGAGCAGGTAGCGGATGGTCGCGTAGAAGTCCTCCGGCGTCAGCGTCCGATGATCGAGCTGCGTCGCGTCCTGGTTCTCATAGAGCTTGATGTTGAACTTCAGCCGGCCCACCTTTGAAAAGTCGTATTTGCGCGGATCGAAGAACATGCCCTCGAAGAGTGCGGTGGCCGTGTCCAGCGTGGGCGGGTCGCCCGGCCGCAGCTTGCGGTAGATCTCGATCAGCGCCTCTTCCGGCTTGTGCACCGAGTCGCGCTTCAAGGTGTTGGAGATGATGTTGCCCACGTCGTCGCGGTCGGGGAAAAACACCTCGAAGCTCTCCGCGCCGCTTGAGAGCACCTTGTGCAGCCGGTCGGCGGTCAACTCCACGTTGGCCTCTACCACCACTTCGCCGGTGGACGTGTCGATCACGTCTGCCGCGGTCATCGCGCCATCCAACTCCGCGGCCTCCACTTCCACCTTGTCAATGCCCGCTGTGCGCATAGCTTTCAGCGCATGCGGCGTGATCTTGCGCCCGGCGTGCGCAATCTCCTCGCTACCGTGCCGGACCCCGTGCGCCGGCTTCACGCCCACCAGGTGCGTACCCTTCGCGGCATCCTGCGGCACTGCCCACAAGAGCTTGCCGTCCTCAATGTGCAGCCGGTCGACGGCGTAGAAGGTCTTCAGAATCTCCTCGTCCGAGCGCAGACCCAGCGCGCGCAGGAAGATGGTGCCCAGGAACTTGCGCTTGCGGTCGATGCGCACATAGAGCGTGTTCTTCTGGTCGTACTCGAACTCCACCCACGAGCCGCGATAAGGAATGATCTTGCCCAGGAAGTACGTGCGGTTGTTCGCGGTCTCGAAGAAGACGCCCGGCGAGCGGTGCAGCTGCGACACAATCACCCGCTCCGTGCCGTTCACGATGAACGTTCCGTTGGGCGTCATCAGCGGAATGTCGCCAAAGAAGACCTCCTGCTCCTTGATGTCGCGGATGGTCTTGTTGCCGGTCTCGGGGTCCTTGTCGTAGATGGTCAGCCGCACCGTCACCTTCAACGGCGCGGAGAAGGTCATGCCCCGCTCCTCGCACTCCTGCTGGTCGTATTTCAACTGCAGGCTCACCGGGTCGCCGCACTTGTTGCAGAAGTCGGGCGCGTTCTTGTTGTAGGTGCCGCACTTCTGGCAAAGCACCTCGCCGGGCAGGAAAGGATCGGTGATCACCATGGCCCCGCAATGCATGCAGGCCGTGCGCAGGTGGTGCAGCCCCTTCAGGTGGCCGCACTTGCACTCCCAGTTGCCGATGGAGAAATCCACAAAATCCAGCTGCGAGATGCCGCGGAAATCGGTGATCGGGAAAACCGACACAAATACCGATTGCAAGCCGCTGTCGTCGCGCTCGTTGGGCAGCTTGTCCATCTGCAGGAACCGCTCGTAGCTGCGGCGCTGCACTTCGATCAGGTTGGGAATCTGTGTAGCAGTGGGAATTTTGGAAAAATCGAGCCGGCTGCGAATCGCGCGCTTCTCGTTGGGCATGGCCACTCCTGAGTCTCGTCGCTCCGGCGCTATGCGCACGCCGGTCCGGCGTCCGAGTCTCCGTGGCGCCGGCATGGTTCCGGAAGAAATCAAAAAAATACGCGGGAGCGGGGATGAATCTCCCGCTCTTTATGCTGCCGGCAGCCTGGAATGTGAATTCCAGGCGCGCCGGGAAGAACCCAGATCAGGCGGGTTCTCATGAGAGCTCGGTCAAAAACGCGTGGCGGATATTGCGCGTTTCGGGCGGGTGCGCTAGACTGCGCACAATTGGAAGTCATACGTACAACGGTCGAACCCGAAAATTCCGGTGAAACCGCAAAAAGGGGGTTGTGCGCATACGCCTGCTCGCTTCTTAGACCTTCTAATCAGCGCACCGGAAGACACAAATAGCCCGTAAGGACGCAACGCCTCACGAGCGCAGCTCAACGCCTGTGCTCCCCTTCGAATTTTCTTCCATTGCCCTCGCCGATCGCAAAATCCGCTTCCGCCGCGAATTGCCCGCTGCCCGACCCTCGTCAACGGATACCCCGCCTGACCCTGGGAGAACCGTTGACCCAAAAGAACTTAAACCACAACGACCGTCCTCGGAAATCGCTGCCCTGATTCGCGGCCGCCTGCGTGAACGCCACGCCCCGCACCTCGCGCCACCCTGGCGCTTCGCCCCATAAGAAGACCGGGCCTAACCGCCAGAGCGCGCACCCTATATCTTAGCGCGTCCCGGCGGCGCAGGCAAGTCTCGTGCCGTTTACTTGACCTCGATGGTGGCGACGCCGTCAAACTTCTTCTTGATGGCTTCGGCCTCTTCCTTGGTCGCGTTCTCCTTGATCGCCTTCGGAGCCCCGTCCACCAGATCCTTGGCTTCCTTCAGGCCCAGCGACGTGACTTCGCGTACCGCCTTGATGGTGTTGATCTTATTGGCGCCTGTGTCCTTCAGAATGACCTGGAACTCGGTCTTCTCCTCGACCGCCGGAGCCGCTGCTCCCGCCGCCGCGCCGCCGGCAACTACCACCGGGGCCGCAGCCGCAGCCGAAACGCCAAGCCTCTCTTCCAGCTTCTTTACCAGAGCCGCCGCTTCCAGCAGGCTCAGACTTACGATTTGTTCTTCCAACTGTGCAATGTCCGCCATGTTCTTCTCCAATCAGAACCGTTTGATTTGGTATTTCCCCGGCCGTCCCAACAAGTTTGAAAGTTTCCGATGCGCCAGACCCGCGCCCTTTCAAAATGCCCCGGCCAAAACCCTAGCTTTCAGCTATCAGCCATCAGCTTTTTCTGTGCGAATCCCAGTTCATCGCCACCTGCACGATGAAGCTGAGAGCTGAAGGCTGACAGCTTCTGCGGCTACGCGGCCGCAAACTTCTCTTTCTCCACGCCCTGGCCAATCACCACTGCCAGATCGCGTCCCGCCGCGTTGAGCACTGTAACCAGCCGCTGCGCCGGCGCGTTGATGAGAAACAGCAGCTTCGAATAGATCTCGTCCTTGCCGGGCATGGTCGCCAGCGCCTTCACCTCGTCCACGTTCAGCAGCTTGCCGTCCACGATGCCCAGCTTGAAATGGAACTCCGCCGCGTTCTCGCCCGCCCATTTGGCGAACACCTTGGCCAGAGCCACCGGATCGCCCGCGGTAAACGCCACCGAGTTCACGCCCTTCAAGCCCTTCAGCGCCGTTTCCACCTGCGTACCCGTACCGGAGATCGCGGCAAGCCTGTTCTTCACCACGCGGTATTTGCCGCCGGCCTCACGAATCACCTTGCGCAGCTCGTAGTCCTTGGCCACGGTGAGTTTGTTGAAGGTACCCACAATCGCAGTGGTAGAAGGAGCCAGCTCCGCGGCCAGCCCCTTAACCTTCTCCGCCTTCTTCGCTTTCGAAATCGCCATGTCTTCGCTCCGCTACGACAGGTGTCAGGTTTCAGGTGTCAGGGATCAGTGCCCCTGAACAATGCCTATTCCTTGCCCCTGCCCTCGCTTTCCGTCGCCCATAACGGGCGCTCCACTGAAAATCCCCCGTCTCGTTCTTATAAGATCTCTCGGGCCTGTCTGATTGCCCACGGGGTCACCGCACCAACTGACCCCTGATCCCTGAAACCTGACCCCTATCTTTTTCCCGCCGCGTCCGCAACCGCCGAATCCAGCGGAACGCCCGGCCCCATGGTCGAGCTCAGCGTCACGCTCTTGATGTACTTGCCCTTGGCCGCCGAAGGCTTGGCGCGCACGATCGAAGTAATCACCGTGGTCGCGTTGTCGATCAGCTTTTGCGGCTCGAAGCTCAGCTTGCCCACCGGCACGTGCACCAGGCTGGTCTTGTCGGCGCGGAACTCCACCTTGCCGGCCTTGATCTCTTTCACCGCCGCGGCCACGTCCATGGTCACGGTCCCGGTCTTGGGGTTCGGCATCAGCCCTTTCGGACCGAGAACCTTGCCCAGCCGGCCCACCACCTTCATCATGTCCGGCGTCGCGATCAGCGCATCGAAGGCGGTCCAGTTCTCCTTCTGGATCTTCTCCACCATCTCCTCGCCGCCTACAAAGTCGGCGCCGGCCGCGGTGGCTTCCTTCTGCCGGTCGCCGGTGGCGATCACGGCCACGGTCTTGGTCTTGCCCAGCCCGTGCGGCAGAACCACGGTGCCGCGCACCATCTGGTCGGCGTGGCGCGTATCCACGCCCAGACGCATCGTCAGATCGACGGTCTCGTCGAACTTCGCGTACTTTACTTGCTTGAGGAGATTCACTGCTTCAGGCAGCGGATACGCCGGCTTGTTCACAGCGGCGCGCGCCTTCGCAATATTCTTGCCAGCCTTGGCCATTCTTCCCTCGTCTCCCACCGCTTTTGCCAGCCCGCCCGTGGCGGGACTCCATGCCGGAGCCAAAAGCCGTGGTGCTATTGACTGCGCAGGGATTCCCCCGCGCGTATCCATTTATCGTACCGAATCGGCCTCGGAAATGCAAACTGCGGATGCGCTCACGGCGACCGAACTCTCCACCGCTTCTTTAGTGTTATGGCGGCAATCTAGCGAAATTGGACCCAAAGATCCATAGTTGGGATTAGCGGCGACGTCAAGCCGCTTACTTAACCCGAAAGGATCTGCATCATGAAAAAGCCAAACACCTGTATCATTCGCGCAAGGGGGCAAGGGAGGGAAGTTAAGATCGCTGTGACCGAGGAAATTGTCAATTACGGAGAAGGGACTAATGTGCTTTGCAAGGTGTGTAGGGATAGGAAAATATTTTTGAGCTGCCCCACAAAGGTGTCAGCTCTCGACGGTGCGGGGTATCTGACGCTGAAATGCCCGTCTCCGGCCTGCGGCGGGACCGAGAGATATGCGGAAAACGAGCTTGAGATTCGTTGAGGGGTACGCTTACGAAATTGTGGCGTACCGTGTCGTCTGCACTTGGCGCGCCGCGAATCTGGTCCGCATCGTCAGCGCCCAGAGGGCGAGCAAAGATGAAGAAGAAATCTACTACCGCGAGATATTCCCTTAGCGAAATCCAGGCTCTGCGCGATCGTGGCCTGGACAAAACGCGTCGCAATGCACCGCCGGCCGAATCTCTCGGGGCCGATTTCTGGAAGTCCGCGCGCGTCGTCATGCCCAGCGGCAAGACATCCGTCCACCTGCGCCTCGACCGCGATGTGGTGGAGTGGTTCAGGGCGCGGGGCAAAGGCCACCTGACCCGCATGAACGCCGTCCTTCGCGCCTACGTCGACGCGGAGAAGCGCAGCGCGTAAGAACCGGTCAATGGCGGCCGGCCCAGTGCGGTAATCTGGCTCTGGTTCCGAAAAGACCGATCCCAGGCCGGTCTCAGGATCGAATTCAGGACTGAATCTCGATCTCTCGATCCCCTTCCGGCTGGAGGTTTCCGCATTTGCACGGCGCATTCTCAGTTCGCAAGGCCCTCCTGCTCGGGCCGCTCTTCTTCCTCATCTGCTTCGGCCTTGGCTATCCCATCCTGAATCGCTACGACCCAGGCAAAATTCCCGGCACATCGGATGCGGCAGGCTACTGCGATATGGTCAGAAACCCGCTCCATATCGCCTCCTACCGCCCCCTGGTTCCTGCTCTGGCAAAACCTTTCTATTGGATGGCTGAGGGGCGAATCGCCAGTTGGGATCCCGCTCTCTTCGGAATGCTCGTGGCCACATCCATCCTTACCGCCGCAACCGCCGTAACCATCCTCGCCATCGGCCTTCGCTGCGGCTTGTCCTACGCCACCTCGCTCGCCGGGGCGATGCTTTTCCTGGTGAATTTCGCCGTGCCCAACTGGAATCTGGCGGCCTATATCGATTCCGGCGAGGCATTCTTCCTCGCTCTCGTCGCCTGGTCGCTTCTCTCCGCGCGCTGGTACCTGCTGCCGCTCTGGGCCATCCCTGGCAGCCTCTCCAAGGAGACCTTTGCGCCGTTCGCCTTTGTGTTCGCCATGGTCTGGTGGCTCTCTGACCGGCCCCTTCGCCCCCGCAGACTGGGCTGGATCGCCGGCCTTGGGCTCCTCGCGTCCGCTACGGTTCTGCTTTCGTTCTCCTCCTCAGGAGGATTCGTCCTGGGCGCCTTGCACTACACCACCGCCATGGGCGTCTTCTCCAGGGTTGGGTTCGTCCCCGCGCTGCTCCACTGCCTCACGGCGCATGAGTTCTGGTTCACTTTCATTTGGCTGCTGCCGCTCGGCCTCCCGCGCCTCAGCCGCATGGATCGCCGATGGGTCTGGGCCACCGCCGCCACCTTCCTGCTGGCCCTGCTCTTCGGCGCGTACAACAACGCCCTGGGCAACACCACTCGCGCTTTTTTCAACATCTCCGGTCCCTTGCTGAGCCTTTCCGCCGCCGCCTTCCTCACAAACTCCAAATCGCAGACGGCTTGATCCTTGTGGCAATCCCCGATCTCGCCGTGCCAACCGCTCGTCTCCCGAACGATAAACTAGATCCAGGAACCTTCGCGCCGGACTCGACCTTGCATCCTCTCCTCGCCCATCTCAATCCCGAACAACGCGCCGCGGTCGAGGCCGCCGAGGGCCCGCTGCTCATCCTGGCCGGCGCCGGCTCGGGCAAAACGCGCGTCATCACGCACCGCATTGCCTGGCTCATCCGCGAGAAGAACATCGCGCCCGACGCCATCCTCGCCGTCACTTTCACCAACAAGGCCGCCGGCGAAATGGCCGAGCGCGTGAACGAGTTGCTCGGGCACTCCTCGCTCGCCAAGCCCCTCATCTCCACGTTTCACTCGTTCTGCGTGCGCATTCTTCGCCGTGACATCGAAGCGCTGAAGATCGGCGGCCAGGGCCTTACCCGCGCCTTCGCCATCTTCGATGAGAACGATCAGTTGGGGCTAGTCAAGCAGATCATGAAGCGCATGGGGCTCGACACCAAGCAGCTCACTCCGCCCACCGTGCAGGGCCGCATCTCCTGGGCGAAAAACCACATGGTCGATCCGCAGGACTATTTCCTCAGTTCCAAAGATCCCACCAGCGAGCGTGTCGCTCACATCTTCAAGGCCTACCAGGACGAGCTCGGCAAGAACAATGCCATGGACTTCGATGACCTGCTTCTGGAAGCCGTTCGCCTGCTCAAGGCCTCGGGCGAAGTGCGCGAGCGCTACCAGCGCCGCTATCAATATGTACTGGTCGACGAGTATCAGGACACCAACCGCCCGCAATACGAGCTCATGAAGCTCCTGGCCGGCGAGCACAAAAACGTCTGCGCCGTGGGAGACGAGGACCAAAGCATCTATTCCTGGCGCGGCGCCGACATCCGCAACATCCTGGAGTTCGAAAAAGACTTTCCCAACGCCCGCATCATCCGCCTGGAGCAGAACTACCGCTCCACGCAGATCATTCTCGAAGCAGCCGGAGCGGTTGTCTCCAACAACATTCGCCGCAAAGGAAAGAAGCTTTGGACCGACCGCCAGGGCGGCTCGCTCATCGGCTACTATGAAGCGCCCGACGGCGAAAATGAGGCCCTCTTCATCGCCGACAAGATTCAGGCATTCCTCCGGGCACAGAACTCCTCCGAAGGTGAAGGGGGCGGGAGCCCCCACTGCGCGGTTCTCTACCGCACCAACTCGCAATCGCGATTGGTCGAAGAGGCCCTCCGCCGCTACAACATCAGCTACACCATGGTCGGCGGATTCAGCTTCTACGAGCGCGCCGAGATCAAGGACCTGCTCGCCTATCTCCGTCTCGTCCGCAATCCGCACGACTCGATGGCATTGCAGCGCGTCATCAACACGCCGGCCCGGGGCATCGGGAAGACGACGCTTGAGACCCTAGAGCGCCTGGCTCTTGAAACCAACCGCTCCACGTGGGACGCATCCGCTGCGGCCATCGCCAACCGCCTCATCCCCACGCGCGCGCTCATGGCTCTGGAATCGTTCCGCCAGCTCATTCTCGACGCGCAAGCCATGATGGACCCCGATTTTGCCGGCAAGCTGGCCGCCGACGTCGCCGAGTCGGGCAGGGCCGACACCGGCTTCGCCTTCGGCGAAGCTGCGCCGGACCAACCCGAGGAACGCTCGCAGCCGAGCCCCGAAGTCGATTCGGACGCCGAGGAGGTCGCAAACGACGAGGAGAAGGAAGTCAGCGGCTTCCGCTCGCCCGGCGACTCCGCCACCCTCCCCGAGCTGATCCGTTTTCTCATCGACCGCACCGGCTATATCAAAGCTCTTGAGACCGAAGGCTCGCCGGAGGCTTTCAGCCGCATTGAGAACCTGAAGGAGCTGGCCAACGCCGCGCACGACGCCGAGGAGCGTGGAGAGACTCTCGCCGAATTCCTCGACCACGCCGCGCTCGCATCGGACACCGATCAGTTCGATCCCAACGCCCGCGTCACGCTCATGACTCTGCACGCGGCCAAGGGTCTCGAATTCCCGCTGGTCTTTCTGGCCGGCCTCGAGGAGGGCCTGTTTCCGCACTCGCGTACGCTCTCCAGTCCAGAAGAGCTCGAAGAGGAGCGCCGCCTCTGCTACGTGGGCATGACGCGCGCCATGAACACGCTCATCCTTACCCGCGCCCACTACCGCCGGCGCTATGGCGCCGATATGCCTGAAGCCAGCGTCCCTTCGCGCTTCCTTGAAGAGGTTCCCTCGCAGCTCGTCGAAAATCTCGGCAGCCCCAGCCCAGCCTGGTCTACTCCGGCGTACACGCCCGCCTACGGCGCTGCCCGCCGGCACCGCCGCGCAGGCGGCTCAGACGGCGCGCACTTCAACTACGAGGATGAGAGCCAGGAGATTCCCCACGCCGCAGCATCATCGTCCTCATCTCGCCAAAGCTCTACTCCAAAACATCAAAGCGCTGGAGCGCCAAGAGATAAAAGCGTGCGAACGCCGGAAGCGCCGCAGCCGAACTCCATCGACAACATCGCCCGCTTTTTCGGTGGCAAATCCGGGGCCCTCACGGACAGGTTTTCGTCCGTGGAGTTGAAATCAGGCGCTGGCCGCCCCGGCTCATTCGCCCGGCCAGCGATGGAGATTCCAAAGTCTCACGGCGCCTCCGGCCTCAAAAAAGGCCAGCGCGTCATGCACTCCAAGTACGGCGAAGGCACCGTGCTCATGCGTGAAGGCGACGGCGAAGACGCCAAGCTTACCGTGCTCTTCGCCCGCCACGGCATCAAGAAATTGATGGAAAAGTTCGCCAACCTGCGCAAGATTTAGCGGCGCAAGCGTGCGCCCGCCGAAGCCGCTCCAGTAGACTGAAAGCGCCATGCAATCCGCAAGAATCCTGTGGCGGGTGCCCCAGGCCCCGACCTTGAGACCTGGACAGGACGCGCGCACGGTAATGGCGATCGCCGCCCTCATCGCCACTTTCGCCCTCACCGGATGCGGCATGCCGGGCGCCCCGCAGCCGCCCTCGTTGAACCTTCCCGTTCCCGTCAGCAGCCTCACTGCCGTGCGCACTGGCGATCAGGTATCACTCACCTGGACTATGCCCACAAGAGCCACCGACAAAGTCCTGCTCAAGGGCGACATCGCGGTTCGTATCTGCCGCAATGAATCGAGCGCCGCGCGCTGCTCCGTTGCCGCAACGTTGCAACTCGCTCCGGGAGCCGACGCCGCATTTACCGACACACTGCCTTCTGCGTTAGCTTCAGGCACGCCGCGCGTGCTCACTTACTTTGTCGAGCTCGACAATCGCAAAGGCCGTTCCGCGGGCCTGTCAAACAGTGCAATAACTCTGGCCGGCCAAGCGCCCTCCGCCGTCGACGGCCTCACTGCGGAGATGAGCAGGGACGGCGTGCTGCTGCGCTGGACTCCCGCGCCGTCTGAGGCAGAGCCGGTTGCCATTCGCCTCGTGCGCAAGCTGCTCACGCCACCCGCGCAGAAACCCGGCCCCGGAGAAACCGCAGAAAACCCGCTTGCTCAGCCCGCCGAGCCGCTCGAGCGCAGCCTGCTGGTTGAAGCCGGCGCGAACCACGGCCGCGCTCTCGATAGCGACATCCGCTTCAGCGAAACGTATGAGTATCGCGCCCAGCGAGTCGCGCGGATCGTCGTAAATGGCGCGGCGCTGGAACTGTCCTCGCCGCTCTCCGCTCCCCTGCGCATCGAGGCCGAGCAGTTGTTTCCTCCAAATGAGCCCAAGGGCCTCGCCGCTGTGGCTACGGCAGGCGAAAACGGCGCTAGTCCTGCGATCGACTTGAGCTGGCAGCCAGACACCGAGACCGACCTCGCCGGGTACATCGTCTACCGCCACGAGCTCGCTGCAACCGGTGCGGGCGGCTCCTGGCAACGCATTTCCCCCACGCAGCCTGTGGTGGGACCCGCCTATCACGACACAAACGTGCAGCCCGGCCACGCCTATGCGTATGCCGTGAGCGCCATCGATCAGGAGGGCCACGAGAGCGCGCGTTCCGCCGAAGCGCAAGAAACCGTGCCCGGCCCGTAACACACTTCAGCCCAGGGAGTTTCGTTCTTATGAAATATTGCCGCTTTTTGCTCAACGGCCAAGCTCGCTACGGCGCCGTTGAAGACCGCCACGGCGAGCTGTGGATCATCGGCCCTGCCGCTACGCCCGAAGAGGATCTCCCCCAAAGGCTTCAGCAAGCAAACGCCACGCCCTCCTTTGCGCCCATGCCGCTCACTGCCGCCCATCTTCTTCCTCCCGTTACTCCCTCGAAGATCGTCTGCGTGGGACGCAACTACCGCGCGCACGTGCGCGAGATGGGCAGCGAAATGCCCGCCGAGCCGCTGCTCTTCTTCAAGCCGCCGTCGTCGCTGCTCCGTCCCGGAGGCGCGGTGCGGCTCCCCGCCATTTCGGAGCGCGTCGACTACGAAGGCGAACTCGCCATCGTCATCGGCCGCCGCACGCGCAACCTGAGCCCCGAGGACGATTGGCGCAGCATCGTGCGCGGCTTCACGCCGGCCAACGACATCTCCGCGCGCGACTTGCAAAAGAAAGACGAGCAGTGGACGCGCGCCAAGGGCTTCGACACCTTTTGCCCCGTTGGGCCGCTGGTGAGCGATGAACTGGACCTCGACGCTGGCCTCACCATCGAAACGCGCTTGAACGGCGAACTCCGCCAGCACTCCTCCACGCTCGACTTCATCTTTCCCGTTCCCGTGCTGCTGCGTTTTATCACCGCGGTGATGACCCTCGAACCCGGCGACCTGGTGCTCACGGGAACGCCCTCCGGTGTGGGACCGCTCTCGCCCGGAGACCGCGTCGAGGTCTTCATTCGCGGCCTCGGCGTGCTCGAGAATACCGTAGAGGCGGAGTGAGTCTCCGCCGCGCAGTGCACCCGCGGCGCATTCAGCGCATCTTAAACAACAAGAGGTACACTGGTGCGGTAGAACGCGAGCCGGGAGCCCCTTCCCCCAGGAGGAATCATGCCAAATCTTCTTGAACAGTTGCGTAAGTTCACCGTCGTCGTGGCCGACACCGGCGACATGGAGGCGATGGAGCAGTTCCACCCCCAGGACGCGACCACCAACCCCTCGCTGATCACCGCCGCCGCGCAGATGCCTCATTATCAGCCCATCGTCGACGGTGTTCTTATCGACGCGCGCAACGAGCTGGGCGAAGGCGCGAGCGATCAGGCCATCGCCAACCTTGCCTTCCAGCGGCTGGCCATCGCCTTCGGCAAAAAGATTCTCCAGATCGTCCCCGGCCGCGTCTCCACGGAGGTTGATGCGCGCCTTTCCTATGACACCGAAGCCACCATCGCGCAGGCGCGCAGCATTATTGCGCAATACGACGCGGCGGGCACCGGCCGCAATCACGTGCTCATCAAGATCGCCTCCACCTGGCAGGGCGTTCGCGCCGCCGAAGTCCTCGAAAAGGAAGGCATCCACTGCAACCTGACATTGCTTTTCGGCCTGCACCAGGCCATCGCTGCCGCCGATGCGGGCGTCACCCTCATTTCGCCGTTCGTCGGCCGCATCCTCGACTGGTACAAGAAGGATACGGGCAAGGATTTCCACGGCGCCGATGATCCCGGCGTGCAATCGGTCACGCGCATCTACAACTACTTCAAGAAATTCGGCTACAAGACTGTCGTGATGGGCGCCAGCTTCCGCAACATCGGCGAGATATGCGAGCTCGCCGGCTGCGATCTGCTCACCATCTCGCCGCAACTGCTCGCCGAGCTCGAAAGCACAGAAGGCGATTTGCCGCGCAAGCTCGATCCCGCGAAGGCCACGACCATGCAAATCGAGCGGATCGTCGTCGATAAGGCCGCATTCGACCGCATGCACTTGGCCGACCGCATGGCCACGGACAAGCTCAAGGAAGGCATTGAAGGCTTCTCCGCGGCGCTCGTCAAGCTGGAGACACTCCTCGCCAGGCGCCTCGCGGAGCTCGAATCACGCACGCCCGCCGCGGTGTAAGCGCGCGGCAGGTTCGCGCGATCCCTCACCGCCCAATTTGCACCGCCACCCCGCCCATGATCTCCCTCGGCGGCATGTTCACACCGGTGATCTCCTGGTATCCGGTATTACTCAGATTCGCGAGCCGCAAATACGGCCGCACCTTCCAGGCATTGCGCGTCAGCGTCGCGTTCCACACCGGGTACACCGTCTGCTGATACCGTTGCGCGATCTGCACCGCATTCGTCAACACAATGTCGTGCCCCATCGCCCAGATCCACGACGCGTGAATATTTTCGACCGGGTAGTTGAACACATACTCCGACTCGAGTCCGTTCAGCGCGGTCTGCGCCCCGTGCAAAGCCGTCCACTCGATCCGCACCGTCTGCGATCGGTTCGGAATCCACGTGAAGCTCGTCTCGACTCCGGCAAAGTGCAGCCCATTCAGGTTGTCCGCGCACCAGATGTTCGCGGGACACCCGGAAGGAAGATTCGCATTCGGCACTGTCGCGCTCTTCACATAGTCGATGGTGTCGTGCTGCTGCGAATAGAATCCCGTCGCCGAGAGCTCGATCTTCGTCGACGGCGTCCAATCCGCGCCTCCATCCCCGGTCCAAGCCGACTCCGGTTTTAGATTCGCGTTGCCCAGCGTCGATGGATCGGAGTAATAGAGGTCGGTGTAGGTCGGAATCCTGAACCCATACCCTCCGGTCGCGCGCAGTTTCAGGCTGCTCGCCACGCGAAAACTCCCTGCCAGTTCCGGAGAAAATACCGCCTTCGCTCCTCCTGAAAAAATCTCCTCGCGCGCGCCCGCCGACAAGCTCCAGCGTTTCTTCGCAGGCCGCAGGTCCACGTCCACGTAGCCCGCGCCGCGATTCCGCGCATGAAGGCCGAGATTGTTGCTATGGATGCTGTCGCCGTCCGCCTCCAGCCCCATCAGCAGCAGTGTTCCCGCCGGCAGGTTCTCCGTACGCCGCAACGATCCCTGCCACGACCCATCCATATGATTGTTCTCGTAAATCGCCGGATCGTCGCGGAACAGCACGAACTCATCCGTGTGCCGCCGGTAGGCGAACGCCGCTTCCGTCTGGCTACCCAGTTCCTGCCGCGCCGATCCGAACCAACCCTTCGTTCGCTCCCAGGAAGGGTAGTCGCCATAGAACTGGTTCGCCCCAAACGATCGGTCACTCCCGGCAAACATCAGGTCCGTCACGCCCAGCCGCGATCCCAACCAGCTCTCCGCCGACTCGTCCTCGTTGCGATAGTCGCGATCGGTCATGAATCCCGTGGAGAAGTTGCGCTCCGCCGTTACGCGCCCGCTCCATCGCCCGCGTGTAGCCCCCGCCAGCAGCGTCTCCTCGTTCGATTCGAAGCTGCCCTCGCCGCCGCGCAGAAAAACCGAATCGCGATCCGGCGCCGCCGTCAAAAAGTCCACCACCCCGCTCAGCGCATCCACGCCGTGCAGTGTCGAACCCGCGCCTTCCAGCACCTGGATCGAGTCCATCGCCTCCAGCGGGACCGGCAAATCGAGATTGTGGTGCGAAGTCTGCGCGTCGTTGATACGGAACCCGTTCAGCAGCACCAGTGTCTGCTCGAAGCTGCCGCCGCGCAGCACCAGGTCTGCCTGTCCTCCGCCCGCGCCGCGCTCCTCAAGAAATACCGAGGAGTCCTGGCGCAACAAATCCTGCGGCGACTCGGCGGCCAGCGATTCTCCCTTCACCGGCAGAATCTCCACCGACCGTTGCGACTCGGCCAGCGGCACCGGCGTCGCCGTGCCCAGCACCACCATGGTCTCCGTCTTGCCCTTCACCGTTGCCGGCGGCGGAGCCGGAGCATCCTGCGCGGCCGCGCGCAGCGCTGCCGCCAGCAGGAAAAGCCCCAAACCTCGGATCATTTGTCTAAGTTGCAATCGACGCATCGGCCTGCCCAGAACAAGCATGACCGGCAAAGAGCCGATGTTCAACAACGATTTTGTATGATCTCGAATAGTTGAAGTGCTAAACTATCTGGGTCTCCGTATGCGTATCGACGCCTTTCTTCGCGAAAGCCCCATGTTCGCCGTCAACCGCTCGGCGCGGCGTTTTGAGTCGTTCACGGCGCGCATGCTCGCCGCCGATGGCCTCGGCTTTCTTGAAGCTCTCGTGCTGGCTGCGCTGTTCTTTGAGGCGCCGCGGCAGGTCAAGCCGTCGCAACTAGCGCAAACCTTTGCCACCACGCGCGGCAACCTGAGCCACTGCCTCTCGTCTCTCGAAGCCAAGGGGCTGCTGCAGCGCAAGATCGATCCCGGCGACGCGCGCGCCTACCTGCTCACGCTCAAGCCGCAGGGCCGGCGCGCGGCCCTGCGCGTCATCGGCGCCCTCGACCGTTTGCAAAGAGAGTTCGAAAGCGAGATCGGCAAAACGGCGCTCGCCGAGATGATCAAATCCCTCCGCAAGCTCGAAACGCTCGCCGCTGCGCTGTAGGTTGACGCCTAAGGTGAAATCTTTACTAGGCTATGCCCCGAGAAGAGCATAAGATATTTATTGTCAGTCACTTATGGAAGGATGGGGCTATAGCCGAATTGCCCGGCGGCGTGGGTACCCCCAAAGCACATCGCTGCTTCTCTAGCTAAAGTTTGTCACATACATCGTGCATCCCAAATGTGGGTTCCCTTCGACTTTACTCAGGGCAGGCTTTCGACTCCTTCCGCTGCGGCGGACTCCGCTCAGCGACTGTCTGTATTGTCAAGGTGGTTGAGAGTTGGGTTATGGAAAAGACGGCGCATGGCGCCTCGGAAAACGCAGAGCGCGCGTTTCCCGCTTTCCCACAACCCCGGCTGCGGCTAGCAGTATGTTTCTGTTAAAAGCAGAGGCCCGGCGGTTGTTTCCTGTTTGGTTGCATGCTGCTGGCGGACTTGTCTGGCTTTTGCGTTGAGACGCACCAGCAGTTTGTGAGCCAGAGCGATGCGGATGACCTTGCGCGGCTTGCCGGCCGCGCTGAGACGTTGCTGGAAGGCGACGAAGTCGGGTTCGTAACGGCCCACCACGCTGGCGACGACAAACAGGATTTCGCGCACCGAGGCGCGGCCGCCGCGCACGGCGCGCTTGCCCTGATGTTTGCCGCTGTCGCGGGCCAGCGGAGCTACGCCGGCCAGCTTGGAAATGGTCTTGTTGGACAGCGTGCCGATCTCCGGCATCTCGGCCATCAGACGAGCCACGGTGCGGTCGGCCACGCCTTTGATGGAGCGGAAGACCTGATCGAGTTGGCGCCAGAGCGGATCCTGAGAGATCCGTTGCGCGATGGCCGTTTCCAACTCGTGGATCTGGCGGGCAACGACGGTGAGCAGTTCGTCGATGAGGGCCACCACAGCCAGGTCGGTCACCAGGCGGGACGGATTGAGTTGCGCGGTGCGGACTGCGGTGAGCTGGCGCAGGCGAGTGACCAGGGCGCGCAACTGCTGCTGGCTGGCTGAAGCGAGACAGACCGGTGGAGAGCGCCGGGTCTGGGCATACCAGGCGATCATGCCCGCATCCAGACGGTCGGTCTTTTCCATCTGCCCCATGCTGTCGGCGAAGCGGCGCACCGCGCGCGGGTTGAGGATGGCTACGGGAAGGCCTTGTTGGGACAGCAGCGCCAGGGCCCGTTGCTCGTAGCCACCGGTGGCTTCCATGGCTACAAGTTCGACTTGATGAGCCTGGCAGAAGGCGGCCAGCGCGGCGATGCCTGTCGGGCTGTTGGGAAAAGAAGCGAAGGCGCCCTCGCGGCCGATGCGCGCCGCGAACGATACCGACGAAATATCCCCTCCACAAATGATCCGCGTCACGGTAACCTGCCTTGTATGTGCGATTGGAAGTCATGCGACTGTCCGGTCGTGCGTGACTTGGGCAGCGGTCCCTGGGCTGAGCGACGGTGAGAAATCGCCACAGGATGAACGGGAGCCGTCCGCCCGCGGGGGAACCGATCGCTCGGTTCCCCCACTACGACATCTTCAATCCGCAAAATGCCGCAGCCTAGAACCCATCTGGCTCTGTTGACATCCTTGGTTTGGGCTTGTTGGCGAGGAGATAGTTAGAGGCGGTATAGGTCAAAGGCCAGGCCGGGCAGGAGGGCTTGACGGGATGGGGTATGGAAGGTTCTGCCAGGAGCGCGGCCAGAGAGTTTGCGTTTCACGGCGGAAAAGACACTCTCGATCAGGGAGCGCAGGGCATGCTTTGGGGCGGGGAAATGTTCGCGCATGTGAAGGCGTACCCCGGATGCCCTGCACGTGGAGCGGCGCTGGGCCGGAATCACGCGATCGGCTTTCAAGGGCTGGCGGCAAAAAGTATGGTTGCGTTCCCAATCGAACTCGGCATCGGCCAACACGCAGCCGATCGCGGGGTGCCGGCGCGCCCTGGTTACCAGCGCCGGCAGCGTGGCGCAGTCGTTCCACGGCGCTTGGCGGGCGTGTTGGGCCAGGATCAGTTGCCGCTTCAGGTCGACCACGGCCAGCCACTTCAGCTCGTGCCGCCAGGTGCGCTGCGGCTGGCCAAAATGCTCCGCTCGGGGTATAAAACAGCGGCTCACCGCGCCTTGCGCCAGGCCGGTAGCAGCGCTGCCTACCGTGGCACGGCCCTTCGGCAAGCTCAGGGCAGGCTTTCGCCACCTCCCGGGCATGCGCCGCACCATCTCATCCATCACGCGGGCTACGTCGTCCACGTTCAAGCGCGCCAAGAAGCGGTACAACGTGGTGTAGTCAGGAACGGCTTTCAGTGCCAAGGCGGAACGCAACTCCGTGTGCTCGCTGCGTCTCACCTCCGCCTCGCGGAAGGTCCAGTCTTCATACCCCATCCGGCAGAGCACGGCCGGCAACTGCGCTTGCGTAAACCCCCGCTTGCTGAATTTGCTCCGCTGCGCGGGCAACACTTTCCGGCTGACCGCGAGCGCCAGCCGGGCAAATCGCACCCCTCCGACTTCGGCCATGCAAGTTTCGCGAAGACGCCAGAACAGCTTCAGCTTAACGCCGTTTCTGCCGCCTTCTGCACAGACGTATCGAGGATGTCAACAGAGCCAGATGGGTTCTAGCGTCCCGTCTCTATAGCGGGTCTCCTGCGGGTGTAGACCAAGGCGCAATCCCTAAGTGGCTTTTTCATCAAGAAAAAGCCACCCTGAATACTGTCCGAAATGGCTCATAGCCGCAGGAGAACCGCCGTAAAACCCGCCATGGAAAGCCATAAACCGGACAGAACAAGTGCGCCTCAGAAAGCTACAATTTTGAATAGCCGCTCGACAAGAAAGCCATGATTACGCGCCAACGTTCCGCGAAAAGCAAAGGATCGATCGTGCAGGAAACTCTGCGCGCTGTTGTCTCCCGAAATCCCGTTCTTCTCGAAGCACTAAAATTCCTTTTCTCAGGCGCAGCAGAGACCTTGTCCTTTCAGCGTTTGCGGCTTCAACCTCTCGTTGCGGCGCATCGCAACCCTTTCAGCGCGGAACCGTTACTGTTGCCCAAGGAACGATTCGGAGGTTCCCAGGATGTTGCGCTGGTTCCTTTGGTCCGCGGCGTTGTCGATGAGACGCTTCGTGCCTACGCTTCTGAGAGCCCATATCTTTTGGAGTATGTGGGGAAAACGCCAATTTCTCCTTACGGAAGCCTGGGCTTGAGCGTCAGCCGCTGGGGGCATGTGGATTGGGATTACATACGCGATCTCGATTGGCGAATCTTTTTGCCTCCTGAGATCGGCCATGTTTCCGGCTTCAAGTCATACCTGGAGCAGACCCTCACATCGGAGCTCCAGAAATACGAACTCTATCGGCTTTTGGGTGGGAAGGATGCGCAGGGGCTCGCCCAGGTACAACTACGCGACAAGCAGACCGCGGAGGTCCACGGCTTTCACTTCTTTCTCATCGCCATGAAGCCCGGGTTTGTCCGGGGGAATATCCATCGCGATGGCGGCTACTCTCCCCATTTCGCCTTTTTCCCTGAGGGCTCCCTCGATGAGCACCTGGAATCGGCGAATCTGCTTTGGTCCGACTTGATCGCGCAGCAGCGGGAAGACTACATCGAGATGTTCGACCAGTTGAGCTTCAATATCTTCGGTGAAAATACAGGAAAAGACCGTCTATATAAGACACGCGACTGGTACCTGCACAAAGCATTCAAGTGGTATGCCACGCTCGCACGGGCGCGAGGGCTCTCTTCGATTGAGGAAGATCTTCTCTATCAATATGAACATTTTCGAGGATCGGAGGCGGAGCTTTCCTATTTGGCGAGATATCGATACTACGCTCGCATGTCTCCCAGCCCGCAACACTTGGATGACGTTGATCGCGATCTGGCCCGCGCCGCAAGCATCGCTTTCGCACGGGCGCGAAACTCCCAGGACCCCTGGTCGGCCAGCAAATCAGCGTAGATAGCGCCGATATCATACTTTTGGAAACGGTTCCCGAGAATTTTGCACTGGCGGCCCGGAAGCTACTCGATCAGGTTGAACTCTCTTTGCCCGATCGGTTGCAGTGTGCCCCAATTACCGGGCGGATCCGCTTCGCGGACAATCTTCCTGCGCCTTCCGGCGTGCACCTCGACGGTCACGGGCAAGCTGCCTTGATACCAGCCGAGTGGTCAATGGTCTTTTGTGATTCTTATGTCTATCACGTCGTGAAAAAGGCCGCAGAAGAGAAGCGGTCCATCGTTGAGGCGGACATCCGCCAAGCCCTCGTGGTGCTGCTCGCGGCTCTTCTCTGGCCCGCGTCGCAAGTCCCCGGTGGTTCCAGCGGCCCCGTCCCCAACTGAACCGCTCGACATAACTTCACTTCACTTCCCAGCTCTGTGTGGGATCGCACAAACCCAACTCACCGCTGTCATCCTGAGCGAGCGCAGCGAGTCGAAGGATCTGCGGTTGCTTTTCGACATGTATCAGGGCACGACTTCAAAGCTTGCCCTGAGCGAAGCCGAAGGGTGCCGCAAACCGCCCCACCCTTCTGAAAAATAATCAGCGCGGCGAAGCACCCTCTGGGTTCCGCGCTCAAATCTGGGCCTCAACGGCTGATCGACCATCCAGCCAAGCCCCACCCATCACCGCGCAACAATTGCTCCACGCAAGCTGAATTCAGGGGAGTAATATTTTTTCAATCGAGGATTTTTTGTTTCCCAGCTCCCAAAAGCGAGGCATGGGGAACCCGGCTCGGAGTGAAACAAGTGGCTAAGGTTGGTAGGAATGATCCTTGTCCGTGTGGGAGCGGCAAGAAATACAAAAAGTGTCATGGAAGCTCGCTTCTTCCTGCAGTATCAGCTGAGCCTACGACTGGACAACAGTCGCCAAAACCGCCCTTCAGCTTCCGGGAAATGAAGCCGCACGAGATCACACCAGAACTGAGGAGAATGCAGGCCGAAGCGATGAGGCCGAGGGAGAACCCCGGCTTTACTCACCAATTTGGTCAGGTTCGTCCACCGATTTCTGCCGATTACTTGGGGTACAAGTTTGTCGTTGCGGGAAATAAGGTGTTGTATCAGCCAAAGGAGAAGGCGCAGTTCTTTACTGATATTCTGCTCAACTTCGTCCCGAACACTTTTGGAAAAGAATGGTTTGATGCAGAGGTTGCAAAACCTCGTGGCACTCGGCATCCGGCCTTTGAGGCAAGATACAGGGCGATGTCCTACATGAATGCGCAACCTCGCGATGCTCAAGGAGTATATAAAGCCACAATGACAGGTCCGATGCTGGGATACTTCACCTTCGCTTACGACCTGTTTACGGTACAAGATAACGGACGCCTTGACGCACGACTGATTGAGCGATTGAAGAATTGCGATCAATTCCAAGGCGCAAGGCATGAGCTATTCGCAGAGGCTACCTGCCTCCGGGCAGGCTTCTCTATCGAACATGAAGACGAGACGGATGGTTTAACTCGCCACGCGGAGTTCACTGCCACTCACAAAGCCTCCGGTCAAAGAGTTTCGGTTGAAGCGAAAAGCAAGCACCGTCCTGGCGTACTCGGCTTTCCGGGAGCACGGCAAGCAGAAGGAGAACACAATCTAAATGTAGGGCACCTCCTCAACGATGCGATCAGAAAGAACACAGCGTATCCGCTGGTCGTCTTCTTCGACCTTAATCTTCCGTGGATGACCGCGAGCAGGCTTCTGGACATGCATATCCCACCTCACCCGTTAATCCACGGCACTTTGAATCGGATGCGGAGACGGCATTCGGGAAGGGACCCATCAATCTTCTCGTCGTCACAAATCATCCCGAGCACTACTCGGCAGAGGAGGAAGCTGCACCATCTCCTCAAATTCTCAGTATCCAAACCCAACTTCCAGTCAAACCTGTCGCATGGCCCACAGCTCTTATGGCTATTCATCAAGCCACCAACCTTTACGGCAGGATTCCACAGTTCTTCGATGGAAGGCCGCCTGCCGGAATGAGCCTCGGAACTAATAGGCAACGGTAAACGCCCATGTCGCCAGAAAGATATTCGCCTGCTGCGCGCTCGGCCCGGTCAAGACCCGCCCCTCTCACCCATCATCCCCCTGACTCCACGCCAAATCTCTTCCGCCTGAAGTTTGCAGGCTATTTCCGCCCCTCGGCACATGCTGAACGCAAATCAGAATCCAGGGCCGGAAGGGAACGATTCACGGATCGCTGTTTTCACGGAAGCTCGCGGACCCAGATGTTGCGGAAGCTGAGCGGCGCGCTCTTGTCGCCATGGGCCTGGAGCTTGATGGGCGCGCGGTCGTACTTCTTGTAGAAGGGCTGGCCGATGTAGAGGGTCTGGCCCTTGAGCTCGAAGTGGTCTTCGACCAGGACGCCGTTGAAAAAGACGGTGGCGTAGGCGGGCGTTTTCAGCGAGCCGTCGTCGTTGAAGACGGGCGCGGTCCACACCACGTCGTAGGTCTGCCACTCCCCGGGCTTGCGGCCGGGGTTGACCAGGGGAATGGACTGCTTGTAGAGGCTGCCGGCCATGCCGTTCACGTAGGTGGGATTGTTCCACGGGTCCAGGACCTGGAGTTCGTAGCCGGCGTCGCCGGGGCCGGTCGAGGCGAGCATGACGCCGCTGTTGCCGCGGCCCTGGCCGGAGCCGGTGATATGGGCGGGAACGCGCCACTCGATGTGGAACTGGTAGTCCTTGAAAGTGCGCCGGGTCTCGATGTTGCCGGCGCCTTTGGCGACGGTGAGCAGGCCGTGGGCGACGATCCACTTTGCCGGCGTGTGGTCCTGCGCGAAGACCCATTCGTCCTCATTCTTGCCATTGAAGAGGATGATGGCGTCGGAGGGTGGCGCGCCGCAGGTAGCGCCCGGCGTCACGACAAGCGGGACGGGCTTCCAGACTTCCGTGTCCTCGGGTTTGGGTTTAGCTTCCTGGGCGGCGGCAAGAGCGGCGGAGGCGAGAAGAACGACGGTGCAGAGGACGGCGGGTTTCATCAAGTGGAGTGTACAACAGGGGTCAGGGGTCAGGCGCAGTTCGCAGTTCGTAGTTCACAATAGGAAGGGCCATGTGGCCCATATCTCAGGGCCCTTGTTCGCCCAGCCGCGAATCGAGGGTGCCTGTAGATGGTCAAGAGGTTGTTCCACTCGTAAAGGGAGGCGCAACAAGTTTTGCGGTCCGTAGGGCGATGCAAAAGACGGCGCATAAACCCGCGCCTTGGAAATACTTACCAGCGATTTCCACTTTCGCACCGCCCCGGCTACTGCGGCTGGCTTACTTCCCGAAAAAGGGAACAACGTCTTGAAAGATCACAGATGCCCCAGGTCTCGATTTTGAGTGTCAAGTTCCAGGAGATGATTTACATCGTGTCTCTGGAGATACTTTACATATTCTTAGCGTAGTTTTTGTTCTTCGGCGAAGCGCTCGACGATCGTCGAGCGCTTCGCCGCCGGGTCGAGTTCGCAGACCAGCGTGTTGCAGTAGTAGACCAGGTAGCGCTGCTCAACCGGCTCGCTGCGCTTCGCTCAGAATGAAAGGTCCGTGGTGATGCTATCCTTTGGGGCCGGATCCATAACCGGCGGCGCGCGCCAGTCAGCGGCGGCGCGCGCGCCAGAAGGCACTGATTCCCAGATAGAGAAAGACCGCCGCGGCGACGACGGCAAAATCGCGGGGAATGGGGTTGCCGCTGAATCCGGCCCAGTTTTGCCACAGGCGCAGAGCGAAGACAAACGCGAACAAAAGAAAGAAGAAGCCGGTGACTTCAAGCCAAACGATGCCGCCTACACGGCGAAAGGGACGCAAGAATCCAGCAATGCCCTGGCTGGCCCCCTGCCTGGCCTGGGTTGCGATTTGCTTCGCCGCCTGGCTTGCAGCCTGGGCCTGCTGCAGACGGCCGGCGAACGGCACGGCCGGGCCCACATGGGCGCGCGGCGCGCCGGCGCCGGATTGCGCATGAGCGGCAACCCGCTGCCCCACAATGCGCCCGGCGACGCGAACGCCGATGCCCAGGGCGCGGCCAACGATTCGAGGTCTCATACCGTTTATGATGGTAGCAGCGGGCATGGAGCTTTGCGCCGCCTGCCGCAGATCCCGGGTTGCTCTTCGACCGGGATGGAAGTAAGGTAAAAAGGTTCGACCTCGCGATCCGCGCCTTCCCAGACGCGGATGGCAGCTCCTGGAGGTAGCCGTGACATCGCGCCTGCGTGAACTGATTCAGCAACTCGGCGAAGCCATCCATGAGTCGGTTATCGAGAGCGAACAGATCGCGGGCGTGGTGCAGGATATCCGCAAGCACGGCTTCGACGTGCTGCTGATGCTGGAAGCCACGATCGGCCTGAACGAAGTGACAGCGAAGGAAAACGAGGCCGCCGCGGAGGGTGAGGGGACGGACGGCGAATTGGGAAAATTTACGCCAAACGACCTGCACTTTCTGCGCTCGCTGCGCATCGCAGTAGAGGGCGAGACTGACGCATCGGAAACCGGCCCGAAGCAGCCGTGACATGTTGCGGAATCGGACAAGCACCAGCAGACTGCGGATCCCGCCGCACCCCTCAATAGTGTGAACAAGCCCTAGGATTCGCGATGTGTACAACCTGGCCTGACTGCCGATTGCGTCAGGCGGAGGGCCGGCTTGGGTGACCGGGCGCGCTTTCTCTCAATCGATTCCATGGGGAAATTGCCTGGGCGGATTCCGCAGGGGCAACAGGAATTTATAGCGAAAGCGATTTCTGCCGCGCAATCCCCTTGCCGGCAAATGATTGACCCCGCGTCGATTCGCTTGCTAAGATGGGAGTGCGGGGTGGAGCAGCCCGGTAGCTCGTTGGGCTCATAACCCAAAGGTCGCTGGTTCAAATCCAGCCCCCGCAACCAAAAAGTTCTTAATTCTAAGCGGCTTCCGATACGAGTTCGGAGGCCGTTTCTGTTTCCGGCGCAATTTAGGCAAATCTCGGGCTAGGAATTCCTTGTCGAGAAGTGCACCGAGTTGCTCGGAGTCCATTGCGCGCTAATAGATAAGATGGAATCTTGGCGCTCGAACCTCCATCTCCGGCCGCTTGCCACTTCGCCGCACGCGCAGCGCAGGCCTACGCGAAGCTGATCGCGTCCCCTCATGCTCACCCGGAGACGGCCCTTGGCGGCACGCTGTTCTACACGGGAGAACCGGACGACGAGGGCCGCGCGCTGCTTGTGGCGGCCAGCATCGCAGGCGCCGCATCGCTCGCCGCCACCGGCGATCGCGCCGCGCAAAAGCAGGCCCTCCGCGACGGCGTGGCCGATTTTCTGGTCAATTCGGTCGATGAATCCCTGCGCATCCTCAAGAACCAGCTTCGCAAGCGCGAATCCGTGGCCGTTTGCGTTGCCCTGGCGCCGGCCGAGGTGGAGCGCGAGATCGAGCAACGCGGCGTCGTGCCCGATCTGCTGCGGCGTGACGTACCCCTCCCGTCCCATCGCCCCGCGCTCCTGCTTCAGGAGGGAGAGCCGGCTGAACTCGATCTCAAAAAGACGCCGGCTCTTGTTACATGGCGCGTCGATTCGGCGCCTGCGCAGTGGCTGCCGAAGCTGGATGCCATCGCCCTCGGCTGCCTCGACGCGGACGCGTGGGCAGCGCGCCGCTGGCTGCGCCTGGCTCCGCGCTTCCTCGGCCGCCTCGCGCAGGGGTTGCGCCTGCTGGATTGCGATCGCGCTTTCGCCGCCCGCTTCGTCGCGCAGGCGCGGCAGAGCGCGGCTCGCGGCGAGATTCCGGTTGCCTTCGAGATTCAAACGCACTTTCGCGGCCGGCGCGACGACTGCCGCTTTACGCCCGGCGAAGCTCCCGGCGCAGGCTGAAGCGCGTTGCGCCGCACTGGCCCGGGTCAGGGCCGAGGCGTCCTCTGGGCCGGACACGACGTTCTCTGTTTTTGCGCCTGGAGTGGGGTGCAAAGAACAGAAGTGGACCACTATAGCGGTTCTCCTGCAGGTGTAGACCAAGGCACAATCGCTAAGCGGCTTTTTCATCAAGAAAAAGCCGCCTTTGATCACGCCAGAAATGGCACATAGTTACAGGAGAACCGCCTTACGACATCGTCCCCCAGCCTGTCGCCGAAAAAATCCTCGCCAGCGCCAAACGCCCCATCGACGAAGAGGAAGAGTAGGCACTGCTCTCAATTCGGCAACAAAAAGGAAGGTCAAGGACCGTCAAGAAACTTTGCAAAATGCAAAGTCCTCCTTGACAACTTTGCATTTTGCAAAGTATATTGAAAATACGCTGCGTTTCCGGGGGCGACTTTCCGGCAGAGTGTTCTTGAAAGAGATCCATGCACGTTGTCACACGCAAGCACTTGGCGTGGGCCGAAGAACAGTTTCCTGACGCTGCCAAGGAAATCCGGGCATGGTACAGGATCGCTACCGAGGCTCGATGGCGGAATTTCCTGGATGTCCGCCAGGTCTTCAAAGATGCCGATGATGTGGACGGCTACGTGATCTTCAATATTCGTCAGAACCGCTATCGGCTGGTCACCATCATTCACTACGCACGGCTGAAGGAAGGCCGGGTCACGATGGGTCATATTTATATCCGGTCGTTCTTGACGCATCGTCAGTACGACAGCCAGGCGAACTGGGATAAGGGGGTGAAACGATGAGCACCGTGCTTGCAAACCCAACGGAGATGATTCGGCAGGGCGCGCCTCGCCTGATTCATAACGACGAAGAGCTTGAGGAATACACACAGGCTCTCTTCGCGCTCACGGCCAAGACCGATCCCACGCCGGAAGAAGAGGAAGCGATTGAGTTGATGACCCTACTGGTCGAGCGCTACGAGCAGGAGCGCTACCCGATCCCTCCCGCCGAGCCCGCCGGCGTGCTGCGTTTTCTGCTGGAGCACAACGGACTCTCGCAGCGCGACATCGCTCCCGAGCTGGGCAGCGAAAGCACCGTCTCGCTGGTCCTTTCCGGCAAGCGCCATCTGAACCGCGACCACATCGCGCGCCTGAGCCGCCGCTTCAACGTCTCGCCCGCGGTCTTCTTCGGGGTGTCATACTCGCAGGAAAAGGGCGCCTTCTATGGCCAAGGAAGAATTATGAAGCGATCCAATCGTTCGGGGTTGCGACCGATGCAGGAACAACGGGACGATCATACGACCTCATGCTAACGAAGAAGCTACTCAGTCCGGAGCAGATCGTAGTATTGAAGACATTTGAATATCCCTTCACAAGCAACAACACGCAGTTGTGATGGGACGCTCCTCTTGCTGCCGGCTTTCCTTGAAACGGCCGGTCAATCCGAGTCTTAGTTGTACTCTTTGAATGGCTCCCATACACCCTTTGGCTTAAATGGAGTTCCCTCACGTCCAGCAAGCTGCCACATGGTATCGGCAAGTGGTAAAAGAGTTTTGGGATAAGGGTGATCTTCAGGCTCGTTGATGTCCACAAAGACCTCGGGAGACACAAAGATATTCTGGCGCGCAGCGGACGATCCGAAGACAGAGTGCATTGGGGTCACGTAAAAGTTCTTACCTGTGATTCCAATCAACGACAGGCCAACATAGAGTGGTTCCGTTTTTCCCTGCTTGCGCAGACGAGTGACGGCATCTCGGTAACAAGAGATCATCTGCCGTTCAATTTCCTGACCGTAAATCCATGTGTTGTTAGAGTCGATCGGAACAGTGACCTGAACAATGCCCGTCGGCATATTCGATGATGCCGGAACGAAAGACTTGGGTATATGCGTGGTCATCATTCCCAGCTTGCGCCAAGCCCAAAAAGCCATCGGCGTTGTAGCGATAGCTATTGATGCCGTGGGGAACATGGATATGATTCTTATCCTCTTCAGGGAGCTTCCAACTTTCTCGAAGAATAGTGTGCGAGAAGGCTGAGGCCGGGATCACATGAAACAGCGTTGTGACCATCCCTGCTATCGCAACGGGGCCTTCGCCACGAGCTACCAGATCTGCGCGATGTGAGCGCCAACGCCGGATTGTCTCTCCCAATTCTCGCTGCTCAGAGAAAGCTCTGCCAATCTCATCTACACTCATCGGATATTTTCCTGTCGCTGCTCTCCCGAAAAACTTATTGACGCCCCCGAACTTGACCATATGCGGTTTGTTCCAACTGGCCGGGACGCGAACCACTAATACATCCCCATCGGTACAACTCACAGTTCGCATTACGATGCCTGAAATTCTTGGTTCGATACCGTCTCTGGTGAGACTTGCAAGGCGGTCAATTTCTGACTGAGGATTCGTCATCTTTAGGCCGGAGACTTTTCCAGCAATTCCGGTAGCCTGCTTGTCTTCGCCGCGGCGGTCCATAATGCCGAAAACCAGGTCACCACCACTCGCATTCGCCATCGCTGCGATGTCGTAGAGAAACTCTCGCTTCTCCTCGCTCTGGCTGCTCGGCGGTCTCTGCTTATATTCGAGAGACTGGCTCTCGGCGACTTCTGAGTCGATGAGTTCCTGAATATGGCTTGGGTCTAGTTCATTGAGATCAATCGGAAGCATAGGTCTATTATCGGGCTCTTGTTTAGAAAAGGCGAAGGATGCAGCCCGTGCTTCTCGCGGATGCCGAGTAAAAATCGTATGATTGCCGGGTGCCGGGTACCCCGGGTCTGGCTTTTCACACCTAGGAGACCATGAACCTGGACGGTCCGTCTCGCATCTCCCAACCGGCCACGGCTGCAAAAACTCAGCTCGCCAGCGCCTCCACCACCGCCTCAGGATGCCGGGCAATCACCGTCAGATAAGCCCGCGCGGCGCGGTCCGGACGCCGCCGCCCTTGCTCCCAGTCCTGCAAGGCGCGCGGATCAAGAGCGAATCGCCTGGCGAACTCCGCGCGGCTGAGGCCGGTAGCCTCCCGCACCGCGCGCACATCTACTTCGAGCGGGAGCGGAAATTGGTGAACGGCGGCAGGCTCCGCCTCGCCCTTGGCGATTGCGGCCGCCTCGCGCATGGCCGCGACAAGTTCGTCTGCAACATTCTTGCGCTTCATGGTTTGATCCTACACGGATCGATGCGGCATTGCCGCACTGCCGTCAAGACAGCCTCTCCAAATACTCCCCCGGCGAGATTACCGTAACCCCGCCGCGCCCTCTCTCCGGGTAGTGCTTCAGATTCCCCGTGACCAGCCAAGCTCCCGACGATTTCGCGAGCGCCAGAAAGACGGCATCCTTCGGGTCGGGTAACTCATGCGGCCACGGCGCGGGATCAGGCAGTTGCAGGCTGAGCGCAAGCAGGTCTTCGATCCACTCCGGGGGAAAGCCATGGCGCGTGAATTTAGGCCGCCAAAGCACCTCACGATACTCGCGGACGACGGCCGGACAGATCACTGCCTGAACCTGCCCCGCAAGCACCCAGTCCATGACCACACGGTAGGGCACGCTGCCCAGCTTTAATCCGGCAGAGACGATCACGTTGGTGTCGAGCACGACGCGCCGCATCACACGATCTTCTTCTTGCGTTCAACGCGATGCTCGCCGCGGGCCGCCCGCTCCGCGCGCGCCGCGGCGATCTCCTGCTCGATTTCCTCGTCGGTGATGGGAAAGGCAGCGGCCAAAGTCGCCGATTGGCGCAAGTTCGCCCTCGCCATCGCCCGCCGCAGGTCCATGTCCTGCGCGGCAAGGTCTCCGATGGCCGGGACCAGGAAGTAGGCCGGACCCTTCTGCCCGGAAAGCAGCACCGTCTCTCCGCGCGGCACCTTCTCCAGGGCCTTCGCGCCCCGCGTCCGAAACTCCCTCAGTGAGACCTGTCTCATGCGCGCCTCCAGCACTCAGTGTAGCCAATTCGGCTACGCATGGCAAGCGCCCGGCCGCACTCTTTTTTCGAGCGCCCACTTCAGCTCTTCGATGCCCTCGCCCGTCACCGCCGAGACGGCGTGGAACTCGAGCTTCCTGCGCCTGGCGTGCGCCGCCAGCTTCTTGAGCTTTGCCGGGTTGGCCGCGTCGATCTTGGTCGCCACCACGATCATGGGCTTTGCGGCCAGCGGATGTTCCTCCGCGCCCTGCCGCGGCGAGCCAAAGTTCGCCAGCTCGTTGTTGATCACCCTGAAGTCTTCCACCGGATCGGGACGGCCCGAGGCATCCGACACATCCACCAGATGCGCCAGCACGCGCGTGCGCTCAATGTGCCGCAGGAACTGCGTTCCCAGCCCTGCGCCCTGGTGCGCGCCCTCGATGAGCCCCGGCACGTCGGCCACCACAAACGATTCCTGCTCCGGCTCCTCGCCCACCGTCACCACGCCCAGGTTCGGCTCCAGTGTGGTGAATGGATAATCGGCGATCTTCGGCCGCGCCGCCGAGATGCGCGAGATCAGCGTGGATTTGCCCGCGTTGGGGAAGCCGACCAAGCCCACGTCGGCCAGCAGTTTGAGTTCGAGCCGGTACGCGCGCTCCTCGCCCGGCCGCCCCAGCTCGTGTTCGCGCGGAGCCTGATGCGTGCTGGTGGCGAAGTGCTGGTTGCCGCGCCCGCCGCGCCCGCCACGAGCAATGATGACGCGCTCGTCGGGCTCCTTAAAGTCGTGCACCAGTTCGCCGGTCTCGGCATCGTAGAGCGATGTGCCCACGGGAACCTGCAGCACGATCGAGCGGCCGTCTTGCCCGGTGCAGTTCGAGCCCATGCCGTGCTCGCCGCGCTGCGCTTTGTGCTCCGGGTTGTAGCGGAAGTGGATGAGCGTGTTGTGCCGCTGGCTCGACTCCATGATCACATCGCCGCCGCGGCCGCCGTCGCCGCCCGAAGGGCCTCCGCGCGGCACAGACTTCTCGCGCCGGAAGGCCATGCACCCGTTGCCGCCGTCCCCAGCCTTCACGCGAATTTTGGCTTCATCGATGAACATGGCTCTGCCGGCCCATCGGGGCTATGACGCCGCCAATCGCCGCGGCACACTGACGCGATTCTCTCTCAAGCGCCGTCTTTTCAGTGTATCGAACCGTTCCGCTCGCCTGCGGCCGGCCAGGATCGTCGTTCTGGCCGGCTTCGCGCACGAAAACCCGCACCCCGCGCCCCGCCGCCCCGGCCAATGGCGGAAAAATCCGCAATTGTGACGCAGGCTACTTCTCAATAGCGTTTTCGAGGCATAGAATCGCTCGCAAACATCTTTCAGTCCCGCGTAGCGCGGCGAAAAAATCGCATATCGCCCGCCCCGCACCGGACCCGCCGCCAGAGTGGACCGGCAGCATGATTTGTCCTTTCCCTGCGATCTGCCCGAGTAGCGTTGGCATGGCAGAGGCAAGGCGGAGTTGGATTCAGTGGTTCGTGGTTGGGGCGCTGTGCCTGAGCGTTCGCGCGGTAGCCTTTGCTCAATCGAGTCCCGCCGGTTTCGACTCCCCGCACTCCGTCCAGATTTCATCCGCCCCCTCAGGTTCGCTTGCCGGCCGCCTCACCGATCTGCATTCGGCTCCGCTCGCCGGCGTCTCCGTCGCTCTGCGCAACCAGGCGACCGGCGCCGAGGTTCGCACAACCACAGCGAAGAATGGCGCATTCCGCTTTGCCTCGCTCGACGCGGGCGAATACACGCTCGAAGCCGACGCGGCCCAGATCGGCCACGGCCAACTCCAGGGGATTCTCATTACCGGCGGCAACGAAGCGCGCGTGCAAGCCGCCATGCGCTTCGAGCCCGCCGCACCTGCGTTGCTTGAGGCCGCCGCGCCAACCCGCATCGCAGTACCCTCCGCTGCCGCCGCTCCCATGCCTCCGGCAGTTTCCGTACTGCCTGCCGCGCCGGCCGCCGCTCCCAAATCAATCGCGGCTTCGGCGGCGCCCGTATCCGCGCCCTCGCGCGCGTCCAGCACGGCGCAGTCCACGGCGACTGGCACACAACGCAGCGCGGCCAATCCGGCAGTTGCTGCCGGCACGGCGCTCATCGCTGCGCGTCCGGCGCTTAGCACCTCCCGCCCCGTGCCCACCGCATCCATCGCCACCGAACCGTTGCGATCCATATCTTTGACAGCTTCACGGGATGCAGACGGAATGCGCCCATCCGCGCAGCCGGCCGCGACGGCCGCCGTACGCGAGCCACGGCAGGAGCAGCCGGAAACCCACGCGCCGGCCTTGCCGCAGCCGGCCGCGCTGGAAACGCAATCGCTTGCAATGCAGTTCGCGCTTGCCATTGCGCCTACGCGCACCCTCCCTCTCGCATCCGGTGCGGCACCAGCCGGCGCCGCGCAGGCAGCCCTGCTGAACCCGTCTTCGACAGCGCCCGGCGCAGCCGTAACGCAACCAACCGATCCTGTAACGCCTGTTGTCACCACCACGGTTACCGCCGCGCAATTGCAAGCTCTGCCCGCGAGCGGGCGCCGCTGGCAGGAGTTCCTTCTCGACACGCCCGCGGCCAGCGCCTCCGCGGACTCTTCGCAGGCCTCATTCCGCAACTCCCAGGAGTCAGCCGAAATTGCGGTCGACGGCGCGAGCATACGCCTGGCCTTTGGCGCAGCCGCCGGCTCGGGCTCCCGTTCGCAGGCGTCCGATCCTTCCTCTGAGAACGAGGGGCAGGTGAGATCCATGAGCCGCGCATGGAATGGCGGGCGCGGTCTGGGCCTGAGCGAAGCCGCTATCCATGAGGTAACAGCCACCGCGGGTAACGTGGAGGCTGAGGGACTGCGCTCCTCCAGCGGACGCACAGCCATCCGCACCGAGAGCGGCGGCAACGCACTCCACGGCCAGGCCTTCCTCTTCGACCGCCAGAACACATGGGGCGCGCGGAACCCTTTTACGCAGTGGGTGCAAAACACGGGAACGGAAGCGGACCCCAGCTTTGCGTCCGTGCCGTACACGCCGCCCGATCGCGAAACGGTTCTGGGGATTGGCGCGGGCAGCCGCATCCGCCGCGACAAGCTCTTCTGGTTCGCAGCGCTCGACAGCTACCGGCGCAACGATCCGGGGCTGGCGACGGTGAAAAACGCCAGCGAGTTCTTTTATCTTCCTGAGCCGACAAGCGCGTCCGTCACATTGCTCAGCGCGCAGCTCGGCGAAAGTCAAAACCAGGCATACAACGACTACCTCGGTGTCGCGGCGCCCGGCCAATCTGCGGCGGGACTGGAGCAGTTGGCTGCGCTGCTCGGCCCCGCGCCCCGCAGTTCCTCGCAATGGACTGGATTCGGACGCATCGACTGGCAGGCGGCCGAGCGCCATCGCTTCACGCTCGAAGGTATTGGCGCCGATTGGAGCGCGCCGGGCGGCGGTCTCACCCGCATCTCAGAAAGCTATGGCAGCCACAGCTTCGGATCCAGTGAAGCCAGCCAGCAGTGGCTATTGGCTCGTTGGGAAGCCTATCTCACGCCCAACCTGCTCGCCGTCACGCAGGGCTCCGCGGGCCGCACCATCCTCAGCGCGAAGCCCGATACGCCCTCCACCTTCGAGCAATCGTTTTTCAACGGCAACTTCTACGGCCAGTTGCCGCAGATTGTGGTCGACTCACGCTACGGATTCACCATCGGCAATCCTTCGCGCTTCGGCCAGGGCAACTATCCCGACGAAAAGCTCTACCACGCACAGGAAATGCTCGACTGGGTCCACAGCAAGCTGCTGGTCAAGGCCGGCTTCGAGCTGGACCACAACGCCGACGCAACCAGCATGTTGCGCAACCAGACCGGCACCTATGTTTACTCGAAGGTGCAGAATTTTATCGCCGACGCGCTGGCTTTTCTTAAGTACGGATTTGCCGACGCACTCGACAAAGACAACCCGCACAACTGCGGCGCGACCACAAGCGAATGGGGCAGCCAGCCCTGCTACTCCTACTACTCGCAGACCATGGGCCCCGCCGACTGGCATCTGAGCACCAACGACTGGGCAGGCTACGCGACCGCGCAGTGGCAGCCGAGCAAATTCGCCGTCTTCTCTCTCGGCCTGCGCTGGGAGCGCGAGCAGATGCCTCCGCCCATCGCCGCGCTGGCCAACCCCGATCTGCCGCAAGCCGGAAAGATGCCCGATCTCGGCAATAACTGGGGTCCGCGCATTAGCCTCGCCATCGGAGAAGCCCGAGGACGCTGGCCCGTGCTGCGCGTCGGTTACGGCATGTACTACGGCCGCACGCCAAACGCCACCATCGAGACCGCGCTGACGCAAACCGGCTCGCTCAAAGGCGACTTGAACTTCTTCATGCGGCCCTCCGACGATTGCCAACATTGCTCGGGCGGCGCGCCGCCTTTTCCCTACGTCTTTGTCGGCGAACCCGCGAGCGTGGTCAAGCCGGATGTGATCGAGTTCGCGCCCAACTTCCGCAACCCCGAGATTCACCAAGCCGTCGCCGCCATCGAGCAGCCGCTGCCGGGCCGCGTTGAACTTACGGCAAGCGCGATGCTCAGCCTCGGGCGTCGTTTGCCCGTCTTCATCGACACCAACATCAATACCAACATCAGCGGTGACGCGAATTCTGGAATGATCACATACGGCGTGAAAGACCCCACCGGCAAGGGCCCCATCAACGTCACGCAGACCACGCAGATTAAAGTACCCTTCTATGCTTCCTGGCCGGCGAACGGAGGGACTTGCCCGTACTACACGCCGACGACAGGCGAGGTCAGTTCCCGGGCGTCTCTGCCCGGATTACCAACAGATCGACAATATTGAGAGCAGGGCCAATTCAACTTACGAGGCGGCGATGGTCAAACTCACGCGTTATGGCAGCCGCGGCCTCAGCCTGCACGCCCACTACACCTACGCCCACACCATGGATTGGAACCCGAACGAGAGCCCGATGGACCCAAACCCAGCCAATTTCAGCCAGGAGTACGGAACCAGCAACCTCGATGTGCGCCACTCGGCCGCCGTAATGTTGGTCTATGAAGCGCCCTGGAAGCTGCGCGACTTCGCCGGCCGCATCGCCAACGGCTGGATGCTCTCCGGCATCGGGCAATTCCACAGCGGCCTTCCCTACTCCATGCGCGTCACCGGCGCGTTGCCCGAGTGGTCAGGCATCGTCGGCTTAGCGCCGGGCATGAACGGCTCCGGCGGAGATAACCGCGTCTACGGCGTGGGCAATGAAGGCCAGGTCTACAACATCGGCCGCAACACATACCGCTATCCCGACACCTGGAAAGCCGATCTGCGCCTGGGCAAGAAATTCGACCTGGGCGAAACCCGCCAGTTGGAGCTGCTGGCCGAGAGCTTCAATCTCTTCAATCACCAGAACGTGACTGAAATCGAAACTACCGGCTACTACATTGAGAACAACAGCGGGTCAAACCCAACGCTCTGTTACCTCACCATTAACACCAGCGGCAGCGCCAGTTGCGCATCCTCTGCCAATAGTTCGGGTACCCTGACGCCCGCCTTCGGCCAGCCGCTCAACATCAACGCCACCGACTTCTACCGCGAGCGCCAGATTCAGTTCGGACTGCGCACGAAGTTTTAGCCATTCCTCTGCTGCAAGCCGCCCGCCGCCAGCGGAAATCTCTCCCGCACCAGCTTCAACGCCTCTTCCGCCGTCGCAACCGTTCCCTCCAGTTGCGCATCCTCGGCCGCGCTCAGCATCTCGCGAAACCGCGCTCCCGGCATGTATCCCGCCGCAATCAGTTCTCTGCCCGTAATCAGCGGCCGCGGCCTCACCACCGTCTCCGGCATCGAGGAAAAACGCTCGCGCACAAACTCCCAGTTTTCCAGGTTGCCCGTCGCGGCCTGGCAATCCATGCGATGCAGCGCCAGGTGCTCCTCAAACCGCTCCAGCCGGAAAAACCGCTTCAGCGTCGATTCCTTCATGCGCCGCGCGTCCATGAACCGCATGTGATTCTCAATCAGCGCCAGCACCTGCCGCGTCTCCTCATTGGAAAAGCGGAACCGCCGGCAGATCTCAGCGCCCATGGCCGTACCGATCTCCACATGCCCATCGAAGCGAATCCGTTCCGGAGCGCGCTTGAACGTCGGCGGCTTGCCCACGTCGTGCAACAGCGCTCCCCACGCCAGCGTCATCGGGCATCCCGCCTCCAGTTGCTCCAGCAGCAGCAGCGTGTGCACCCACACGTCGCCTTCGGGATGGAACTGTGGCGGCTGCTCCACGCCCTTCATCCGCGCCACCTCCGGCAGCACTTCGCCGAGCAGCCCCGTCTCGTCCAGCAGTTCAAAAGCTCGCCGCGCGTGGCCCTCCGTCAGCATCTTCGTCAGCTCGTCGCGCACGCGCTCGCGGCTCACGGCATGAATGCGCGGCGCGAGCGGCCGGATCGCGAGCAACGTCTCCGCCTCCAGATCAAATCCAAACCGCGCCGCGAAGCGCACCCCGCGCAACATGCGCAGATGGTCCTCTTCAAAGCGATGTTCCGCACGGCCGATGGCGCGCACCACCCCCGCATCCAGGTCCGCCAGCCCGCCCACAAAATCCAGCACCGCCGCGCGCAAATCAGCCCCCACTCCCACCGATTTGTCATCCTGAGCGGAGTTTGGCCGGTTTTTTGGCCAAACGGAGTCGAAAGCCTGCCCTGAGCGAAGTCGAAGGGGATCTGCGGTTGCTTTTTCCCGAAGGGTACGCGCTTCAGCCCGTACATTGCCTCCTCCCGATGACACGGGCTCTAGCCCGTGCGGGAATGCTTTCAGCGGGTCCAGCAGCAGCCCATTGATCGTGAAATCGCGCCGCCGCACATCCTCTTCTGCCGTCTTCGTATACCGCACCCCATCGGGATGCCGCCCATCCGAATACGCCAAATCCGACCGGAATGTCGCCACCTCTATCACAGGCTTCCCGCCCCTTGATCCATCGATCGGAACCTCCTGCGAAGCATCTGGCGCGCCAGCGCCGTCTGCCCCACCGCAAGTGGCCACCAGCACCACGCCGAAGTGCGCGCCCACGGCGAAGGTCCGCGGAAACATCTCCAGCACCACGTCCGGCTTTGCGCTCGTGGCCACGTCATAGTCGGCCGGCTCGCGGCCCAGCAGCAGGTCGCGCACGCATCCGCCCGCGAGATACGCCTCATACCCCCGCGCGCGCAGCGCCTGAACAATCTTCAGCGCCGCTTCGAATTGTCCCGTGCCAGCCATCGTCGGTGTTTCTATTCTCGCTCCGCCGCCCGCGCCTGCGAAACGGCTGGCCCGCTAACTCACCAACTCACCAACTCGCCAACTTGCCAACTCGCCGCGCAGCGGCGTGCCAACTCGCTACACTGAAACCATGCCCGGCTCCGGCCTCATCCTCGGCATTGAAACCTCGTGCGACGAGACCGCCGCGGCCATCGTCGAGCGCGGCGAGCGCACGGTTTCCTCTGTCGTCGCGTCGCAAATCGCCACCCACGCTCGCTACGGCGGTGTCGTGCCCGAGTTGGCCAGCCGCGAGCATCTCCGCGCCATCGTTCCCGTGGTCCGCGCCGCTCTCGCTGAAGCGCACCTGACCCTCGCCGGCCTCGACGCCATCGCCGTCACGTGCGGTCCCGGCCTCGCTGGAGCGCTGCTCGTCGGCATCGCCTACGCCAAAGCTCTCGCCTTCGCCAGCAATCTTCCTCTCATCGCCGTCAACCATCTCGAAGGCCACATTCACGCCGTGCTGCTCAACGAGCGCGAGAATGAGAGTCACACATCACCGTCATCACCCAACGGGACGGGCCGCGGTCCGTCCGGTTCGCAAGACGCGCAGTCCCTCGCCCTCGTCGTCTCCGGCGGCCACACCCACCTCTATCTTGCGCGCCTCGCGCACGGCGCCTGGACCTACACCCTCATCGGCCGCACCGTCGACGACGCCGCCGGAGAGGCCTTCGACAAGGTCGCCAAGCTCCTCGGCCTCGGCTATCCCGGCGGACCATGGATTGACGCGCTCGCCCAATTCGGCAACCCGCACGCTGTGCCCTTTTCCTTCGCGCAAATCAAAACAAAAGTCCACCTCGGCGGCAAACCCCCGCGCACCAAGGCCGCCAAAACCGCGCCCATCGCGCGCCTCGACCCGCACTTCCTCTTTTCGTTTTCGGGAATCAAAACCGCCGTCTTGCGCTACGTGGAGCTGCACGGCCTCCGCGCCGCGGCCAGAGCGCGCGTCCCGCGCGTTCTCGCCAATTTCCGCCCACCCCAAACCCGCGAAGAAGCCCTGGCCCTGTGCCCGCAGCCCACTCTCGACCTCATCGCCAGCTTTCAGCACGCGGTCGTTGGCGACCTGATCAAGAAAACCTTCGCCGCAGCCGAGTCTCTTGGCGCCGCGCGCATCCTGGTCACCGGCGGAGTGGCCGCCAACCGCGAGCTCCGCGCCCGCTTCACCGCTGAAGCCGCGCGCCGCAGCCTGCGCATTGCCTTCCCTACGCTCGCGCTCTCCACCGACAACGCCGCCATGATCGCCGCCGCCGCATGGCCGCGCCTGCTGGCCGGCGACTTCGCGCCGCCGGAGCTCACGGCAGACCCGTCGCTCATCCTCGGCTGACGAACGCACATCTCCGTCAAGCCCGCCCAATACAAAGCAAAGGCCCGGCTCGCGCCGGGTCTGCTCTCTACTGACTGTTTTCTTTCTTATTCCGTCCACCGCCGCATGATCAGCGACGCATTGATCCCGCCGAATCCGAACGAATTCGACAGCGCGATGTCGAACGAGTGCGCGATGGCCTTGTTGGGCACATAGTCCAGCCGGCACTCCGGGTCGGGATTCTCAAGATTGATGGTCGGCGGGAGCTGCTGGTTGATAAGCGCCAGTACGGTAATGCCGGCTTCGAGCCCGCCTGCTCCGCCCAGCAGGTGGCCGGTCATCGACTTCGTCCCGCTGATCTTGAGCCGGTGGCTGAGCGCGTGCTCGCCGAAGACCAGCTCAATCGCGCGCGACTCGTTGCCGTCTCCGGCCAGCGTCGACGTGGCGTGTGCGTTGATGTAGCCCACCTCTTCCGGCCGGATGCCTGCGTCCTTGAGCGCGGCCCTCATGCTGCGTTGCGCGCCGGCGCCCTCGGGAGCGAGAGCCGTCATGTGGTAGGCGTCGGCGCTCATGCCGTAACCGATCACTTCGGCCAGAATCTTCGCGCCGCGCGCACGGGCAAACTCCAGCTCCTCGAGAATCAGGATGCCCGCGCCCTCGCCGATCACAAAGCCGTCGCGGTCCTTGTCGAACGGGCGGCTGGCGTGGGTGGGATCGTCGTTGCGCGTGGACAGCGCCTTCATGGCGGCGAATCCGCCCACCGACATGGGCGTTACCGCGGCCTCGGCGCCCCCGGCGATCATCGCATCCGCGTCGCCGTGCAGGATCATGCGCACCGAGTCGCCGATGGAGTTGGCGCTGGTGGCGCAGGCCGTAGCCGTAGCGGAAATCGGCCCCTGCGCGCCGTAGCGGATGCTGATCTGCCCCGCGGCCATATTGACAATTGCGGCGGGAATGAAGAAAGGCGACATCTTGCGCGGGCCGCCCTGCAGCAGGTTCGAGTGCTCGCGCTCGATCACTTCGAATCCGCCGATCCCGGAGCCGATGAACACGCCGATCCGCTCGGCGTTCTCTTCCGCGATCTTCAACCCCGACTGCGCCATCGCCTCCTGCGTCGCCGCAAAGGCGTAGTGAATGAAGCGCCCCATCTTGCGCGCTTCCTTCTTGTCCACAAATTGCAGCGGGTCGAAGTTCTTCACCTCGGCGGCAAAGGCGACCGGAAATCCGGTGGCGTCAAAGCCCTGGATCGGCCCCATGCCGCTGGCGCCGGCCAATAGCTGCCGCCAAACTTCGGGTGCGGTGTTGCCCACGCCGCAGAGCAGCCCCACACCGGTAACGACAACTCTGCGTTTCGATGCCTGGGTTGGTGCTTCAGTCAATGGCTACTTGCCGCCTTTCGCGTTCTTCTCGATGTAGTCGATGGCGTCCTTGACAGTTTTGATCTTCTCGGCGTCCTCGTCGGGAATCTCCATGTCGAACGCCTCCTCGAACTGCATCACCAGCTCGACCACGTCCAGCGAGTCGGCGCCCAGGTCTTCCTGAAAGCTGGCGCCGGGCGTGACTTCGGCTTCATCCACCTGCAACTGCTCGACAATGATCTGCTTCACTTTTTCTTCAACGGCCATGCGTGCTTCTCCTCGTGATGTTTACAACTCAAGCAAAACACTTCGGGGACTGAAACGATTGCTTCGCCCCGCGAGCCTACCATACCCGCCCGCGGCTGGGAATGACAACCACCGCGCCAAAAAAGATGCGCATGGCCCCGAATCTTCAAGTCTACCGGGCGAAACCGGGGGTGTAAAGGCGCGCGTCCGCGGGGAAACAATTGAAGAAGCAGGGAATAGGGAGTAGGGAACAGGGAATAAGCCGGAGACCGCGAAATGCACAAGCGGAAGGCGTATATTTGGCGAAGAGGAATCTGGTTATGGGAAGCTCTGCAATCGTTTTTGTGCTGGTTGCCTTGGGCATTTTTCTGCTCGGACTTTTCCTGGGTCACAGGCAGGGCCGCGCTGCGGCGCGGGAGCAGCTCAATCAGGCTCTGGCCAACGAACGCGAAGTCGCCAGGACGCGCGAAGCGGCCCAGGCGGAAAAATACAACCAGATGAAGTCGGACCTAGACGCGGCCTTTAAATCCGCGGCGGCCGACGCACTTCGCGCCAATACAGAATCGTTTCTTAGCCTCGCAAAAGAGCAATTGGGAGGGCAGACGCGGGAGGCAAAGCAAACATTGGAAGCCAAAGAGTTGGCTATAAAAAATTTGGTTGACCCGCTGAAAGAGACCCTGGGCAAATTGGACGAACAAACTCGCGCCATGGAAACGCAGCGATCCGGTGCCTATGCAAAGGTTGAGGCGCTCGTGGGGAATCTGCAGCAATCGATCCCCGCGTCGCTCGATGCGCTGAAGACCGAAACCTCGCAGCTTATTTCTGCCTTGCGCTCTCCAAAAACACGCGGCAATTGGGGCGAGTTGCAGTTGCGCCGCTGCGTCGAATACGCCGGAATGATCGAATACTGCTCCTTTTCCGAGCAGGTTTCGGCTCGCGACGAGGATGACCGCCTTCTGCGTCCCGACATGACCATTCAACTGCCCAATGGCCGCGAAATCGTGGTGGACGCAAAGACGCCGCTCGACGCGTTTCTGGACGCCAGCGGCAGCACCGATCCAGCCGTGCAAAAAGTGCGCTTCGAGGCTCATGCGCAGCGCGTAAGGACGCACCTGAAAGATCTCTCGGGGAAGGCCTACTGGAAACAGTTTGAGAAAGCACCCGATTTTGTCGTCTGTTTCCTGCCCAGCGAGGCGCTGTTCAGCGCCGCTCTGGAAGCCGACCCGTCGCTCATCGAGTTTGGCTCGCAAAGCCACGTGGTCATGGCCACGCCCACGACCCTCATCGCGCTGCTCCGCGCAGTGGAGTTCGGCTGGCAGCAGATGGAGATCACCAAGAACGCTAAGGCGATTCACGAGATGGGCCGCCGCATCTACGAGAAGCTCGTGGTCGCGCAGGGGCATGTGACGCGGCTCGGCAACGCGCTCGCCAACAGCGTCGATTACTTCAACCGTTTTGTCGGTTCCATTGAAGGTAAAGGCGGCGTCTTCTCCTATGGGCGCCAGTTGGGCGAACTGGCGCACGGAGATGGAGATCTAGCCGAAACGGCAAAGCTACAGCCGGAAGTGCGCGAATTGGAATCGCCCGAATGGTCGCAGCCGCTGCTGACAGGCAGCGACGCAATAGAAAAGTGAACAGGGTGCCGGGCGCTCTCCCTAGTCCCTAAACGCCTCTCTCATCCTCCGCCACGTCGTTTCCAGGTCCTCCGGCAGCACCCGCGTCTCGCCCACCGTGGTCATAAAGTTGGTGTCGCCCACCCAGCGCGGCATGGCGTGCAGGTGCAGGTGCCCGGCCACGCCCGCTCCGGCGGCCTGGCCGATATTCATGCCGAAGTTGAAGCCGTGCGGCGCGTAGAGGCGATCCAGCGCGCGTTCGGTCCGTTGCGCCAAATCCATCAGTTCGTGCGCGGTCTCGGGCGCTAGCGCGGCCAGGCGGTCCAGGTGCGCGTAAGGCATCGCCATCACGTGTCCCGACGTGTACGGAAATGCATTCAGACAGACGAAACAGTGCTTGGCGCGCAGAACCAGACCGCCGGCCGCCTCGGCCTTCTCGCGATCCATGCCGTTCGCAATCGCATAATCAATCGCTGCGATCAGGTTGCAGAACACACAGCCCAGGTCGCCGGGCCAGGCATCCAGGGCCGTGGGAACGCCGGGCCGCACCGCGTTCTCCGCCGTGGTGACGTAGGCAAAGCGCCAGGGGGTCCAGAGATGATCCATTGCACGGCTCGCTGTTCGTACCAGTATAGAGGGGTTTCGGCGCCCTGCCTTCCGCGCCTCCCGCGGCGGATCGCGAAAGGCGCGTATCCGGGAGAACGGGCAGACCGGTCTGCCTCGCGGCCCTCAATTGACGCTGGATTGCGGAGATTGCTACACTCAAGGGCGTAGCTTCCTGCGCGGATTCCAGCAGTGAGTTGCGGCCGCCCTCCCAGCAAGCCGTTGCCTGCCGGCGTTTCCCAAGGAAACAAGCCGCGTTATTACCCCAGAGCAATACGATGGGGAACGGCATTTCCTGCGGAAGACAGTACCGGCGCGTCACATGGCGCGAGGGCAAGTCAAGGGACTCGTTGGCGACCGGAACGCGGAATTGCGGCGTGGGAGCCGCCCAGCGGCTGGCGCAAACCAGCGCTGGAGCACGCAGTCCCGGAGCTGGCTGTAATGGCAAACGTCGTCAATCCCGAAACCGAGAGCGAAACCCTGAACGCCGAATTGGAAACCCCAACGCTTGACCCTGCGACGGAGCTTGAGCAGCCGCCGTACGAATCCACGTCCACCCCTGAGAACACCGCCGTTGTCGAAGCACTCCCGCTGGACGCCGATGCCCTAACCGAGCCTGCCGCTCAGGTTGTTCCACTCCTAGAGCCGGCTCCTCCTGAAACTCGCGCAGAGGCCGCGCCCGAAGCCGACACGCCCGAAGCCGACGCGCCCGAGCTGCCTGCCGCGGCTGTTGCGCCCCCAGTGGTCGAGTCAGCGCCGCCCGCCGGGCCCCCGCCTGCGCCTGCCGACGCGCCCGAAGCCGAGGCGCCCGAACCGCCTGCCGCGGCTGTTGCGCCCCCAGCGGTCGAGTCAGCGCCGCCCGCCGAGCCCCCGCCTGCATCTGCCGTCGAGACACCCGCGCCTGTTGTCGAAGCCCCCGCGCCATTAGCGCCGGCTCCAGCCGTTGCGACTCGTGCGTCCGCGCCTGCCGCCGAGCCGGCAGAAGATTTTTCCTCCGCGCTTGCCGCTTTTGAGCGCGAGCAGGCCGCCGAAGCGGCCGCCGTCGAGGCCTTCGGAGACAAGATCGTCTCTGGCAAGGTGGTCGAGCAGAGAGAGAAGTATCTGGTCGTCGATGTGGGCCTCAAATCCGAGGGGCTCGTGCCTCTGGAACAGGTTCTCGATCGCACCGGCGCGGTCAAGTTCCAGCCCGGCGACGACATCGATGTAGTGCTCGAGCGCGAAGAGCACGAAGGCGGCTACCTGGTCAGCTACGAGCGCGCTCAGCGCCTCCGCGTCTGGGACATCATCGAAAAGGCCGCCAACGACAAGACGCCCATCACCGGCGCCGTGGTCAGCCGCGTCAAGGGCGGGCTCACCGTGGACATTGGCATCAAGGCATTCCTGCCCGGCTCGCAGCTTGAGATCCGGCCGGTGCGCAACCTCGACACCTACCTTGGCCAGCCGATTGAAGTCCGCGTCATCAAGCTCAACAAGAAGCGCGGCAACGTCGTCGTCAGCCGCAAGGAGATCCTCGAAGAAGAGCAGAACGCCAAGCGCTCGGCCACCATGGAGCATCTGGCCGAGGGCGCGGTCCTCACCGGCACGGTGAAGAACCTCACCGACTACGGCGCGTTTGTCGATCTCGGCGGCATCGACGGCCTTCTCCACATCACCGATATGAGCTGGGGACGCCTCACTCATCCCCGCGACCTGGTTAACGTCAACGACGAGATCCAGGTCAAGGTGCTCAAGTTCGACAAGGAAAAGCAGCGCGTCTCGCTCGGTTTCAAGCAGTTGACGCCCGACCCCTGGCTTGACGCGGCGGAGCGTTATCCCGTCGGCGCCAAAGTCCACGGCCGCGTCCTCTCCGTCACCGACTACGGCGCCTTCGTCGAGCTCGAACAGGGTATCGAGGGGCTGGTTCACCTTTCCGAGATGACCTGGTCCAAGCGCCTCAAGCATCCCTCCAAGATGGCCAAGCCCGGTGACGAGGTGGACACCGTCGTTCTCAGCGTCAACCCCGCCGACCGCCGCATCTCCCTGGGCATGAAGCAGCTCATGGAAAACCCCTGGGAGAACCTGAGCGACAAGTATCCGGTCGGCGCGATCGTCGAGGGCCGCGTGCGCAACCTCACCGACTTCGGCGCCTTCATCGAAATCGAGGACGGCATCGACGGTCTCGTCCACGTCTCCAACCTGAGCTGGATCAAGCGCGTCAAGCACCCCTCTGAAGTGGTCAAGAAGGGCGAGAAGGTCAAGGCCGTCGTTCTCGGCGTCGAGCCTCAAAACCGCCGCCTCTCACTCGGCATCAAGCAATTACAGCCCGATGTCTGGGAGAGCTTCTTCGCCTCGCATCGCGTCGGCGACGTGGTTCACGGCAAAATCCTGCGCACCGCGCAGTTCGGCGCCTTTGTCGAAATCGCCGAGGGCATCGAGGGCCTTTGCCACATCTCTGAGGCCGGCGACCCGGTCGATGGCCACTCCCCGCTCGAGCAGGGGCTGGAGCACGACTTCAAGATCATCAAGATCAACGTCGAAGAAAAGAAGGTGGGCTTGAGCCTGCGCGCCGTCAATGGCCAGGAAGCCAGCCGCGTCGCCGTGGAGAGCTACAAGGCGGAACCCCGCAAGCATCCCGTCTCCAGCTCTACCACCACGCTCGGCGACCTGGTCAACTGGCGCAAGGGCGAGCGGTAAACCGGCTGGCTTTGTGTCAGGGCATGGCTTCAAAGCCTGCCCTGAGCGAAGTCGAAGGGTGCCGCAACCGATCCAAAAAACGCAACGGGCTTTAGCCCCTGCAAAGCGGCCACCCTTCGGGGTGGCCGTCCTGCGTCCGGAGGGAGCAGGGGGCGTGGGGGCCCCTAAAAAAGACCCCAAAACCGACCCGGGCTTCAGCCCCGGAGTCTTGTATCAGGGCATGTCTGGCAGGTCGGGGATTCATCCCCGGCTGCCGCAAACCCTCCCCACGCCTCCTGGAAAACAAAGTACGCGGCGGGGCGGCGGGGCACCCTCTGGGTCGGGTCGGGCCGGGCCCCGCGCTTAAATCTGCGTCTCACGCCCCAGCATCGCAGGGAACCGCTTCCCATAAGCCGACTTTCGGGTAGTAATCAGCCTTGGTGAGCGCACTGGCGATTTGTCACTCTTCGAAGAGCGAAAGAGCAATCTTCTCTCGTGTCCTAAGCGGGACCGATCTCCTCGCCTTCGAAAGTCAATTTGCTGATCCAATCTAGCGGAGCCAGTTCCGCTCGAACTCGTCTGCGGGGAGCGGAGGGCCGAAGAGAAAACCCTGAAAGGAATCACAGCCGAGGCGGAGAAGAAAATCCCGCTGCTCTTCCGTTTCTACGCCCTCGGCAATCACGGCAAGCCCCATTGAGTGCCCCAGCGAGATAATGGCCTGGGCGATGGCGCCGCTCGGCTCGTCAACCACGATGTCCTTTACAAATGCACGGTCGATCTTCAATTGGTCCAACGGCAAGGTTTTCAGATAAGCAAGGGACGAATAGCCGGTTCCAAAATCGTCCACGGAGAATTTCAATCCATGGGACTTCAGTTCGGTCATTTTGGCGACCACGTCCTGAAAATCCTTCACCAGCGAGGTCTCCGTGAGCTCAAGCTTGAGACTCGCCGGATTTGCTCCGGTTACATCGAGGGTGGCACGCACTTGCGCCACAAAGCCGGGTTGGCTAAACTGCCTTCCGCTGATATTCACTGCGACAGGGGTATCGCCCGATGGATTCTTGCCCGCCCAGGCTGCAACATGCTTGCAGGCATTCAAAAAAACCCAACTGCCCAAAGGCAGAATCAGCCCGGTGTCTTCCGCTAACTCAATGAAGGCGCCGGGAGCCAGAACGCCGCGCTGGGGGTGGTTCCAGCGGACCAGGGCTTCCGACCCGATGAGTCGACCTCCTCTGACCTGGGGTTGAAAATACAACTCGAACTCCTCCTCCTTGATGGCTTTGCGCAGTTCGTTCTCCATCTGGACGCGGGCATTCACGTTCGCCTGCAGCTCAGGGGAGAAGAAGCGAATCGTGTTTCGGCCTGCCTCTTTGGCCTTGGACATGGCAATCTCGCCCTGCTGCAAGGCTTCCAGCCCGCTCTGGAGGTCGGTTCCGAACATCGTGATCCCGATGCTGGAAGAACAGTGCCATTCTCGTTCTCCCAACCAGTAAGGGACCGCGCCGGTAGCCAGAATCCTCTCGCCGATCTGCTGCAAATGCGCAACAGGGCCCTCTGGAGTATTGCCCAGGTTGTCAAGCACGATGGCGAACTCGTCCCCACCCAGCCGCGCAACGGTGCCCTCTCCGCGAACACAGGCCGCCAGCCGTCGCGCGGTTTCCTGCAGCAAGAGATCGCCGGCGTGGTGTCCCAGCGCATCGTTCAGCGATTTAAAGTTATCCAGATCGACATACAGGAGCGCCCGTCCGCGGGCATCTGCCCCTTGCATCTGTTCCAACATGTCAATCAGCGACCGCCGATTGGGCAGGTGAGTCAGGGGATCATAGAAGGCGAGGTCCCTGATCATCTTCACTGCTTCTTTGGCGTCAGAGATATTTCTCGTGGCCACCAGAACATGGGGAATGCCTTCGAATTCAATCACCGACGCGGAGGTCAGGCCCCAGAATGTGCTGCCATCCTTTCTACGGAATAGCATTTCCACATCGCGGGTGCTGGAGTTGCGGCGTAACTCTTCGATGATTTCCTGGCGCTCGGACGGATTGGCCCAAATACCCAACTCCACCGTGGTTCGCCCGATGACTTCCTCGCGTTCGAACCCTGTCAAGTCCAGAAATGTCTTGTTCACATCGACGAGCTTGCCATCGCTCAACCGGCTGATATTCATGGCATCCAGACTCGTTTGAAACACGGTCCGGTGGCGGATTTCGCTGGCCTGCAACTCTCTGGCCGCCTTGGCCAGATCTTCCTCGGCTTCTTTGCGGGCCGAAATATCTTCGACGAAGGTCACCAGGTGCAGAGGTAGCCCCTTTCCATCCCTCTGGACAGAAGTATTCAGCCTCACCCAGAGGATGCTCCCGTCCTTGCGAATATATGGCTTTTCAAAACCCTGTTCGTCTAGGTCCCCTGCCCCCAATTCACGCAGAATCTCCTTGCTCTCGGAGAGATACTCCGGCGGCGTGAACTGTTGAAATAATTTGCCCGCGATCTCCTCCGGGGAATAGCCGAGGAAATCGGCGAAGCGCTGGTTGCACCGCAGGATTCGACCTTCAAAGGAGACGTGCAGAATACCGACGGCAGCTTGTTCAAAGGTCGCGCGAAACCGCTCCTCGCTGTCGCGGAGATTCATTTCGTTCAGCTTCTGTTCGGTGATGTCCTGCAAGGTGCCAAACAACCGGTTAACCTTGCCGGAGTGATCGCGGCCCGCGAATCCCCGCGCCTGTACCCACCGTAAAGCGCCATCGCGGCGTACGATCTGCAATTCCAGATCGTAGGGGTCACCCGTCGCCAGGCTATGCTTGACGGCAGCTTCAAGCTTTTGCCAACTCTCGGGAGTGTAGAGTTTGGCGCGATCGGAATGGCCGGGCGGAGGTTGATTCGGGTCCCAGCCAGTGATTTTGTAGAGCTCTTCAGACCAGGTGGTGGTATTGGATTCCGCGTCCCAGGAGGAATGGCCTAGATGAGCCATTTCCTCAGCCTCTCTGAGCTTGTCGTCCCTTTCCAGAATTCGCAACTCCGCCAGCTTGCGTTCGGTAATGTCTTCAATGAAGCCCTCGTTGACGAAAGTCTTCCCGTCAGCTGCCAGTGCTTTACGGGTATTGAGGGAGACCCAAATAGAAGTGCCGTCCTTGCGCTTGAACTGTGTCTCGAACTGACGCACCACTTCGTTCGCGTCGAGCAACTGAATGTATTTTGTGCGCTGCTCGGGGTCGACCCACACATCCAGTGCAGTGTTCCTGATGGAATCGGTAAACTCCTCCGGCGAGTCGTAGCCCAACATGCTTGCAATAGCCGGGTTCGCGGTCACGGGCTGACCCTCGTACGTGGTCTGAAATATTCCTTCCAGGGCGCCATTGAAGATTTCCCGATACTTCCATTCGGCTTCTAGCCTTGCCTTTGCCTCCGCTCTCCGTGCGGTGACGTCCTTGCCGAAAACCGAGATGCCGATAATGGCGCCGTCCACGACGATAGGATTGAAAGACAAATCCCGAGTTCGACCGTCCGCAAATGTGTATTCGGCCTGGAATGATCCCTCAGAGATTGCCCGCTGATAGAAGGCCGACCACTTTGCGCCCAGCGCAGGAGGAAGCTGTTCGTCGTGTCGCTTGCCAAGAGAAGGCGGTCTGCTGAAGTGGCGCTCGAAAAACTGCTCCGTTGCGCGGTTGAAGGCGACCATCTTGAAATCAAGGTCGACCAACCAAATGCAGTCTTCTGTGCTGTTTATCAGTGCAGATAGGTAAGGTTCTTTTGCCTGGTCATCCATCTCGTCCTCGTTCCCGGCGTCGCGTTGGGAGCCTTTCAACAACGGCCCGGCAAACAGAAAGCGCGAACAAAAGAAGAGGAATGATGATCTAAAAAATCAATGATGGTCTAATCGTACTCTATGCGAGCATGCGAGGAAACGGGCTGCCGGAACGGACCTGACGAATGTCCTCGATTACGGTCGCCCGTCATTCAATGGAATTGCGCGACGTTAGAAGGGCCGAGATCCCGGGATACCGCCCGACTGCACCGTCCGGTTTTCTGGTTGACTTTGATGAAGCTTCGAGAACCTGGGCTGATGGCAACAGGCCAAATCGCTCATCTAGGTTCGGCTCAGGTGCTTCAGGCGGATTAGTCCCGGTAAACGCCCCAGCCAGAAGCGTCCCGTGCCCGCCACCAACGCCCCCCGCCCCACCAAGAAAAGCTGGCATCTCGAAGCCGCCCTCCACCCCTGTTCCCTCTTCCCTGATCCCTGTTCCCTAGTCCCTAGTCCCTATTCCCTCAGCCCCTGCTTTCAGCACCACCACAATCCCCAGCGCCGCCAGCACGCTGACGAGCGCGAACAAGAACACGCTCGCGTAGCCGAAGAAGCCGATCACCGCGCCGGCGGTGGGGCCTACCAGGAAGAACGACACGTCGGAAAATGCGGTGTAGACGCTCAAAGCGGTGCCGCGATTGAACTCCGGCACCCGCTTGACCGCCTCCACGCCGATGGCTGGAAAGATGAGCGAGACGCCCAAACCGGTCACCGCGGCGCCGGCCAGGGCCATCCACGGCGTCGCCGCCTGCCACAGCAGCACCATGCCCACGCTTTCCACAAGAAGCGAGGCGATCGCCACCGGGAACCCGCCATAACGGGTGATGGTTTGGATGAAGAGCACGCGCACGGCGATGAACCCGATCCCGAAGGCGGTCAGGCACAGCGCCGCTCCGCCCCAGTGCCGGCTGGCGTAAAACAGGGTGACGAACGTGGCCAGAACGCTGTAACCCACGCCGCTCAGCGCCAGCCCCATGCCGTGCGGCGCTACGCGCACCAGAACGTGGCGGAACGGAAGATGCTCGCCCGGCTCGACCGTTACGGGATCCTTGCGCCAGGCCAGGGCGAAGCTCGCGGCGCCAATCAGAATGGTAAGCACGCCAATCGACTTGAGGCCCCACTGCTGGTCCAGCACCACCCCCAGCGGCGCGGCCAGCGCCATGCCGCCATAAGCGCTGATGCCATTCAGGCCGATCACCTTCGCGGTGTGCTCATGCCCCGCGCTGGTAATGCCCCACAGCGTCGCTCCGGTCGAGCCCAGGCTTTCGCCCACTCCCAGCAGCAGGCGGCTCACGATCAACACCGAGAAACTGAGCCAGTGCACCTCGCGCAACGCCGCCACGCCCACGAGGGATGCACCGCTCAAGGTGCAGCAGGCCATGCCCCACAGCACGGAAACCTTGGCTCCCATGTGATCGGAGATGCGGCCCGCCCAGGGCCGGCTCGCCAGAGTGGCAATGTATTGGATGCTGATGGCCAACCCCGCCAGCACTGTGCTATAGCCCATGCGCAGATGCACAAACGGCGGCAGGACTGCCAGCGGTAAGCCTATGGAAATATAGCAGATAAAGCTGAAGTAGACATATCCAGCAATGTGCCGGGCCTGGCCCCTGGCAGAAGCCCGGGCTGAAACCGGTATGTTGGCTGCGGAGGGGGTTGGCATCGTGCGGAACGAATCGACAGGCAGAAACTGCCCTCCTCCAGTATACCGAAGGGCAGTTTTTCACGTTGTTATGGGCAAAACGATTTCCCAGCCTCGCACGATGAACAAGGTCCTACACTGAAGGAGATGGCAGGCGTTCATATCGAACACTTCGGTTGCAGGGCGGCGCGCGCCGATGGCGAGGCTATAGCCGGGCTTCTGCGCACTTTTGCCGAGCGCCAGCCCTTCGCATCCGACGTGGTAGTGGTGAATACCTGCAGCGTGACAGCCGAGGCCGACCGCGCGGCCCGCGCCTTCATCCGCCGCGCGCACCGCCGCAATCCCGAGGCCCAAATCGTCGTCACCGGCTGCTACGCCCAGCGCGCGCCCGAGGAGTTGGCTGGGATGGCGGGGGTAGCGGCGGTGGTCGGCAACAGCCATAAGGCTCTGGCGCCTGAAATCATTTTCCATCTGTCGCGCGGCGCAGGCCAAACCGCGCCGCTGCCGCCCGCACTGGTCCCGGCGGAATCGCTTCTCTCTTCGAGCGCTGCGTCCGCTGCTCCCGTTGGGGACCGTATCCAGGCCCCAATCTGGGTCGATGATCGCTTTGCCCACTCCTTCCTCGAAGACGCGCAGCTCGCGCCAGGCGCGCAAACGCGCCCCAACCTGAAAATTCAGGAGGGGTGCGGCAATCGCTGCACGTTTTGCGTGATTCCCTTCACGCGAGGGCCGTCCAAAAGCCTGCCCCACGCAGTGGTCCTGCGCCAGGTCGAGGCATTCGCCGCCGCTGGGGGCAACGAACTCGTGCTCTCGGGCATCAACCTCGGCCGCTGGGGCCGCGACCTGGATCCGGAGCCCGGCGCGCCCGCCACATTCGCCGCGCTGGCGCGCGCGATCATCGAGCAAACCGCCCTGCCCCGCCTGCGACTCAGCTCCATCGAGCCCATGGATTGGGACGACGAATTGATCGCGCTGATGCGCGAATATGGCGGCCGCCGCCAACCGGGGCCCCCTTCGGCGGATCCCGGCCGGTGGGGCGGACGCCTGGCCCGCCACGCCCACCTCCCGCTGCAATCGGGCTCCGACGCCGTGCTGCGCAGGATGCACCGCCGCTACCGCCCCTGGCACTACGCGGAAAAGGCCGCTTCGCTTGCGCGCGCCGCCGGCCCCGGTCTCACGCTTGGCGCTGACGTGATGGTGGGCTTTCCCGGTGAGACTGATCGCGAGTTCGAAGAGACGCTCGCCTTCGTTCGCAGCCTGCCCTTCGGCTATCTGCATCTGTTTCCGTTTTCGCCGCGGCCAGGCACTCGGGCATGGCCGCTCCATGCCGCCTCGCCGGTCCCGCTGCACGCCATCGAAGAGCGTATGGCCGCTCTCCGCGCCCTCGCCGCCGAAAAGACACGCGCCCACCGCGCCCGTTTTATCGGCAGCCAGCTCCCCGCCATCACGCTGCGCACGCCTGCCTCGCTCGCGGCGCAGGGCCGCACCGCCGCCCTTACTGAGAACTTTCTCCCTCTCGAGCTCGAAGGCCGTCTGCCCGCCAACCAGCTACTGCACGTCGGCGTGACCGGCCTCAATCCCGGGTTCGTTCTGTTGGGTGGTGAAAACCCATAACCCCTTGGTTCAGCAAAGCCAAGCCAATGCTATACTCAGTTTGCATTCGTGCCGCCGCGGCCCATAGGGCGCCCTGCCAGGGTCCGCACAGTACACCTTCGGAGGAGCACCATCGCATTCGATAAACGTTCGGCCAAGTCTTTTATCCGCATCAATGAGCGGATTCGCGCGCGCGAAGTCCGCGTCATCGACGAAAACGGCGAACAACTTGGAATTCTCCCGCCTTACGAGGCGCTGCGTACCGCCCGCGAGCGCGGTCTCGATCTCGTCGAGGTCTCGCCCAATGCCGTCCCGCCCGTCTGCCGCATTCAAGACTATGGCCGCTATCTCTACGAAAAGGAAAAGAGCGAGCGTGCCGCGCGCAAGCGCCAAAAAGTCATCACCGTCAAGGAAGTCAAGTTTTCGGTCACCGTAGACGAACACGACTATCAGACTAAAAAGAATCAGGCTATCCGGTTCCTTGCCGATGGCGATAAGGTGAAGGCCAGCCTGCGTTTTCGCGGCCGCCAGATGGCCCACCGCGAGCTCGGCTATAAGATCATCAACCGCCTCATCCAGGACATTGGCGACACCGGCGTGGTCGAATTCATGCCGCGTATGGAGGGCACCATTCTCCATGCCATCCTTGCCCCGTCCCGCAAGGATATTTCTAAGCCCAAACCTCCGCCCGCAGCGCCAGCCGCCTAAGCGTATCCAAAGACTTCAAATACGCGCGTGCGTCCCGTCGCACATGCAGGGCGTGGCCGTATGCTTGCACCCGCAAAAGTACACGGTCTTCGATTCGGCGGCCTCATACTTCATCGGGGTGAATTCGCTTCCTTTGTGGCTGCCGTCGCAGAATGGCTGGTTCGCGCTCCGCCCGCAAGCACACCAGTAATACGTCTTCGATGCTTCCACTTCGACCGGATAAGGACCCTTTTGCGCAATCTTCGGTTCCGGCATGAGAAATACTCCTACAAGCTGTTTCATAACCTTCTGAGTACGATCATGAAGCAGGCGATGTGGAAGAAGGCTTCATAGATGTGAAGCAAGCGGTCGTAGCGAACCACCAGGTGCCGGAAGTTTCCCAGCCACGCATGGGTTCGTTCGATCTTCCAGCGTTTGCGGTAGCGTCGGAGTGGGCGTCCATCCTGAGTTGGCTGGCGCACTCGGTTTGCCTTGTGGGGCACGATCAATTCGATGCCTCGCTTCTGCAAGCGCATGCGCAGCGGGTCGCTGTCATAAGCCTTGTCGGCAATCAGCCTTTGCGGTTTCTGCCTTGGGCGGCCGTGGCGGTGGCGGTTGGGGACGCGGATCGAGGCCAGGGTGATTTCGGCGAGTTTGACTTCCGCCGGAGAGGCCGATCCCAGGTGCTTTCCCAAAGGAAGACCCTGGCCATCGACCACCACCATCCACTTTGTACCCTTGCCCCGCTTGGTCTTTCCAATCCCGGCGCCCCTTTTTTCGCAGAGGCAAAACTGCCATCGATAAACGCCTCGCTCCAGTCCAGGTGTCCCTTCCGGTTCAACTCGCCCAGGAAGGTTCGCCAGATCGTCAGCCAAACTCCGCGTTGTTCCCAATCATGTAAGCGTCGCCAACAGGTCGCAGGCGAGGGATACTCGGCAGGAAGATCTTGCCACCTTGCTCCACTCCGCGCGATCCACAAGATGCCTTCCAGGACACGGCGGCTATCGGCCCAGGGACGACCACCGCGTTTGCTCTTGCGTAACCGGGGAAGCAATGGCTCAATCTTCTTCCACTGCGTGTCCGTCAGCATCGGAGCGCCTCGTGGCATCGACGTTGCCTCCTGCCACTTTATCGCCCGCCGCCAATTCGCGCTCCAAGTACCTCTCTTGATCCCCAATCAGGTTATGAAACAGCCTGTAGACGAAAAGGTAGAAACTCCTGACCAGGAATATACCGGATCGAGCGCGAGAAGAGGGTCTAGTGAACACCCGACTCAGGAAAACAATTGCCCCAGTCACGGCATGTGCACAAACGGCGTGAGCGCCAGCACGGTGCAGCATACGGCGAACAGCGCAATGAAGGGAAAGGCGAAGATCATCTCCATGCGGTAGCGCATAATGAACGCTCCGAAGAACAGCATCGACGGCGCCGCGTAGAACAGCCCCGAGACTATTTTGCCCCGAGGGCGTCTCTTCTGAGCGTCGAGTTTCCAGTCCTGTAAACCCGCACGACATGTTTGCCGTCTAGCACTATGTACGTAAGTACGGGCGCCAGAGCCCTGTTTGGGATCCTTCCCTGATGGATTTCCGGCGGGAAAGTCTATTCATCCTGGAGTTGCCTTGCGACGATCTACGAAGCTGCAGCGTATTTCCCCACTCGTTTTGATTCTGGTGGGCGCGGTTCTATTGTTTGAACGCCCCGCCTACGCGTACGCCGACCCTGGCACTGGCCTGCTGGCCGTCCAGGCCGCTGGATCCGCGCTCATTGCCGCCGGTTGGTATCTGCGCCGAAAGATCTATGCCCTTTTCCATCGGGACGCCATAGTCGAGAACGAACCGGAAAATCCGTCCAACATAACGGACAGCGAGGGCTCGCCAAATCCGTGAGCGGCCCCGCCGGGGTTTCTTTCGGTGATCTGATTCTCCCGCGCGGAGAGCAAGAACTTGAGTTGACCTTCCGCGATCCCGCCGGCCAGTTCCGCCTGACCGCTGACTGCGCTTTGCGGCGGATTCGTCCCTCGGCCGAAGAAGAGACACATGCGTTTCTCGCCTCTTCACTGCGCGAGGCTCTGGAGCGGAGCGGCGACCTGATTTCCAGCCGTATCGCCAGTCCCGCCACCCATTCGTGGATCTCTTCCGGCGAGCTCTGGCTCGAACATCCGCGCATCGAACCCATCAGCTACCCCTGGGAGTGGACACCAGCGCAGTGGCGGGCCGCCGCCGAGCTGACGCTACGCGTCGCTAGCCAAGCCGTTGCCGCCGGCTGGACTCTGAAGGACGCCACGCCCCTCAACATCCTCTTCGCCGGTGCGCGCCCCATACTTGTGGATGTTCTATCGTTCCAGCGCCGCGATCTGCACTTCGAGGTCTGGCTGGCCTACGGCCAATTCGTGCGCACGTTCTTGCTACCCCTCGTGGCAGCGAAGTACCTCAGCTGGCCACTTCAGGCCACACTCTTCGCGCGCGACGGCTACGAGCCGGGGCAAATCTACAGCGCTCTTCCGCGCTGGCGGCGGCTCGCCCCCGGTCTGCTGGATGTCGTCACTCTGGCCACGCTCTTTGGGCGATCCGGCGGGAAGCAAAGCACATCGAAGAAGCTGCCTTCCAACACCGACCCCGAACTGGCCGCGCATATCCTGCGCAAGCGCATCGCGCGCCTGGGCAAACAGATTCGCCGTACAGCCGGGCCTGAGCGCCGCAGCCAGTGGAGCCGGTACGAACAGTGCGCCAGCCACTACCAGCTGGCCGACGTGGATGCTAAGCAGCAGTTCGTGAAACAAGCGCTCGAGCGCTGCCGCCCGGCACGCGTCCTCGATATCGGCGCCAACACGGGAACTTATTCGCTGCTGGCGGCCAATGCCGGCGCTGATGTGGTCGCGCTCGACGCCGACTCCGCGGCTCTCGAAGCGCTGTGGCGAACCGCCGCGCTACAGAACAAATCCATCACCGCTTTGGTCGCGAACATTGCCCGCCCCACTCCCGCAGCGGGATGGAAAAATCGCGAGCATCTCTCTCTGCTCGATCGCCTCAACGGCAAATTTGACATGCTTTTCCTGCTCGCGGTGATTCATCATCTGATCCTGCGCGAGCAGGTGCCGCTGGCGCACATCGCCGGTCTTTGCGCCAGTCTCACTCGCCGCTGGCTGTTGCTGGAGTGGGTGCCGCCCGCCGATCCCATGTATCAGGAGTGGCTGCGCGGGCGTGACGACTTGTATGGCCATCTGAGTGAAGACGATCTCTTACGCGCATTCGGGCCGTTCTTCGCCGTCGCTGACCGCGCGCAACTGGGCAACGGCCGCATTCTGTTGCTCTTTGAACGAATATAGTATTCTGGCGCAGAATCAACCTTTACGGGAATCTCACCTCCGGAAACCAGCCTGGCATGATCAAAAGGTTCGCACAAGCCTGGGGCATTGCCGCCATACTGCTTCTTCCAAGCTATGTTGACTTGACCTCTTCGTTCGGTGACAAGCAGTTGCATGTCCCATTCCCGCTCACCTGGTTCGCACTGGCGCAACTTTGCGATCTGGCAATTGTGGCTCTCGTCTTTGCGGGCTTGATGGCGATTTTGCGCAGGCGAAAGTCATGGACGCGATTTCGGTGGTTCTTTCTGGCTGCCCTTCCCGTTTATGCGCTGGTATGCAATCTGAGCATCTTTCCGTACTACGTTCCGTTCACTGTGGTGCTTGCCGCCAGCGCGGCGTGGTTTGCGGTGCTGGCGTTTCTCGTCTTTCGCGCGCCTTCCATCGCATCCGTGTTCTACAGGTTCTGCAGCGCAGTTCTCACTGGTATTGCCATATTCGCCCTTGTAATTAGTGTTCAACTGGTTCGCGCCGCCTGCTGGCATCCGGGTCCGCAGGCTTATGCGTCTGGCATCCCCGCGCAACCCGCAAGCAGGCCGCGCCTTGTTTGGATTCTCTTCGATGAATTGGCATATAAGCCCGTATTTGAAACGCGTGATGCGTCGCTCAGTCTTCCGAATTTCGACCGACTCCGCGAGCGGAGCACGCTCTACACCGACGTAACCCCGATCGGTTACCACACCGACGTCGTGGTGCCGAGTCTGTTGCTTGGTCTCCCTCTGAGAGGCGCTACCTATACCGCGAGCAAGCAATATCTCGTCCGCACTGCCGATTCCCCTCACTGGCAGCCCTTCGATGTCAACGCATCGCTCTTCGGTCTGGCCAAACAGCACGGGGTCACAACGTCCGTTGTCGGTTGGTACATCCCATATTGCCCAATCTTCGCGGGTACAGTTACAGAGTGCTATTGGAGCAACGACGACACCGATGCCGGCGACGCACCGTCCTTCAACGATAGTTTTGTTGAAAATGCCTGGTTTCCGCTACGCACCGTAGCCGAGCAACTCGTCGCCCCCCAAAAGGCCCTGGCGGATGTCGCGCGCTGGCAATCGCTAAGTCACGCTGCTTCGGCGAGAGATATAAGCCAGCATGCTCTTGCCGCACTCGCTACCAGCCAGGCCGACCTCATCTATCTGCATTTTCCTGCACCGCATCCGCAACCATTTTGGGACCGTCATACGCACACGTTTGTTGCGGGTGGATCCTATCTTGATGCGCTGGATTATTCTGATCAGCTTCTCGGCCAGATCCTCGATGTTCTTCAGGCCGAGCCACGCTGGCCGGCCACAACGGTGATCGTCCAGGGCGATCACTCCTGGCGCACTCGCTTGTGGCGCGCAGTTCCCGGATGGAGCGCCGAGGACGAGCGCATTTCTCACGGCGGCCAGTGGGATCCTCGGCCGGTCCTGCTGATTCACGCGCCCGGCCAGCAAAGTCCGGAAACCGTGACGGCGCCCACCAGCCTCATGTTCGTGCACGGTTTCGTCGCCAGCCAAATCCAGGCCCTCGCGCGATGACTCGCGCGCATCAGTCGCCGGATTCAACGTGAAGTGTGTTCACTGCGCTGATTGCAGCGCGGCGGTGCATCCTTTGCCGCGTTGCCGGCTCGGCGCATTACCACCCGAGTATGAAGAGCGGGGCAATTCCGGCAGCCGCCAGAGCGAGCAGAAACCACAGGCTTTGCCTGCCTGTCCTGCGGCCGGCAAGGCTATATGCGTAGATTCCCTTGATGACATTGTTGCTGGCGGCAGCGATAAGAATCGCGCCTGCGGCGACGGTCGGCGCGGCCGATGTGCTGGGTGCCTGCGTCAGGCCCATGATGAAGGGATCCACGTCGCTGACGCCCATGATGGCCGCCAGAGTGTCGATGCCGGCGCGGCCAAGATAGGTGACCGCCAACTGCGTGATGACCAGCATGGCCAGAAAGAGCGCGGCAAAAAGAAACGCCGTAATGAGCTCCAGTGGGTTCTTGGGCTCCAAATCCAGCTGCATGGTTTGCGCGCCTTTGTCCGCGCGTCGTGTCCAAAGCCAGCCGGCAGCGGCCGCGATCGTCCCCAGCAGAAGAAGAGGCATCCAGAGCAGCGACATCAATTGCCGGTTGAAGAGAACCAGCAGAATGCACAGGCGCACGTACATCACGCCCGACGCAATGAGGATCCCGCCGGAGTAGAGGTGAGGATGGTCGTCGATCTTGCCGCGACGCGCCAAAACGACCGTCGTGACCGTGGAAGAGTAAGCGCCGCCGAGCAAAGCCGCCAGAACAGTGCCGCCCTGCCCCTTGGTGAGCTTCTGCAGCACATAACTGGCGTATGAGATGGCGCTGATGGCGACGACAACCAGCCAGGTTTTGAATGGATTGATGTGGAAGCGGCCGAACTCCTGGTTGGGCAGCACCGGAAGAATCACGCCGCTCAGAAACAGAAACTTGGCAAAGGTGAGGATTTCTCGCGCGGCGATTCGTGCGGCCAGCTTCTCCAATGCGGCCTTCAAATCGAGCAACACAAGGCTGGCCACGCTCAGCGTGGTAGCGATCCAAAAATGGCCATAACAGACCAGCGCGCCGACAAGAAACGTGGTCAGGCCCGACATTTCCGTGGTGACGCCCGCGGTCTCGGCCTTGGCCAGCTTGTGCCAATAGGAGAGCAGCAAAAAGCCGGCGACGACCAGAAACCCAACCGTAAGCGGCAAAAGTTGAGAGCCGGAAATGAGAGCGATGGAATAGCCGATGAGGCCAATCAGGGGGAAGGTTCGCACTCCGCCAAAAGCGTATGTGCTTCCTCCGGCCTTGTGTTCCTCACGCTCCAGCCCGATGAGGAACGACAGGAACAGAACCAGAACGATCTTCACTGCGTCCGGCGGCAGTTGTTGAAAGACCTCCATGCCAGCGATCCTCGTCTCTTGCGTTCTAGGCCTGCATGACAGGATACACCGCAGCGCGGCGGCATGAGGAGGAGTGAAAAGCGCCCGTGGTTACGGTGGGTTGAGGCCGGGATTCGTCCGCCCCGCCAGAAAGCGTCCCACTAGCGCTAACTGGACTATGTTGCCTGCGCAATTGCGGCTTGACCTTGGGATCAATGCCCGTACGATCCGGATGACTCGGAAACCTTTCCCCGGAATAGCCAGTAGACGACTCCAAAGTAAAAAAGGGCCAGCATTGTGCCAAGACTCCACCACACCAAACCGACGCTCAACGAATGACCCCCCGCCATCGCGCTTTGAACCGTGATATCCATGGCCGCGGAGGATGTGGATGGAAGCAGAGTGGGATAGAGTCCGGCCGCTGCGCCACAAAGCATCGCTGCAAGATAGCCGCACGATGAGAGAAAGGCTGCAAATGCATCTCTCCTGCGCAGGAAGACAGCCAGAGCCGCAAGCGCTACCGCAACCCCCAAGGGAGCCAGGATAGCCGCCGGGTGGCCCAGATAATTGTCCAGCGAGCTGGGCCGCGCGACCACGGTAGCCGGTATGCTCAACAAGGTTCCCGCCGTCACAATCGGCCACAGGCGCCTGGCTGTGTTCCATGCTCGCGCTTCCACTGTTCCGGTGGTCTTCAACGCAAGGTAAAGCGCGCCGTGGAGCGCGAGAGCGGACAAAGCCATCACGCCGCCGATCACCGTGTACCAGTCCAATATTCCTAGATTCAAGCCGGTGCGCCAATCGGTCCATAAGGGGAGATAGAAGAAGCCGTCGGCGCCGATCGGAACTCCGCGGATTACGTTGGCGAGAGCCGCTCCAAAGATGATGGCCAGCAGGGAACTGGAGAGAAACAGAACGCTATCCCAGAAGCCTCTCCAGAGAGCGTCCTGCGTGTGCATGCGCAGCTCCACGCTCAGGCCGCGGAGAATCAGCAGCCACAGAACGATCATGAGAGGCATATAAAATCCGCTGAAGGCGGAGGCATAGAGCAGAGGAAACGCGAAGAAGAGCGTTCCGCCCGCCGCGAGCAGCCAGACTTCGTTGCCGTCCCACACCGGGCCGATCGCCTTCAACGCCAGTTGCCGCTCCCCGTCGGTCCGGGCAACAAAAAGCAACAACGCGCCGACGCCAAGATCGAATCCATCGAGAACGACGTAAGCCGCCAGCATCGCGGCTACGATCCAAAACCACAGTGTTCCCATGCTCCCCCCTCAAGCGGTGGTCAGGCCATGGCCGGAACCGGCATGTGCTCCCACGGCCTCAGGCCCCTGCTGGATGGTTCTGTACACAAGAAGAATCCACAGAATTGAGAGAAACGAATACATGCCGAGGAATCCGAGCAGGCTAAAGAGACTTGTGCCGGCCCCAATGTGTATCGAATACCCTGCCGATGTTCGCAGCAAGCCGTAGACAAGCCAGGGTTGGCGGCCGATCTCCGCGGTCATCCATCCCGCGGTATTGGCGATGTACGGCAGGGGAAAGCTAAGCATCAGGAGCCATAACACCCACCGCGAGCTGAATAGCTTCCCGCGCCAGAGCAAAAGCGCGGCGGCGGCCATCAGTACGACGAAATAAGTGCCCAGCCCTGCCATGATGTGGTAGCTGTAAAAGAGCAGCGGCAGCGTGCTTGGCCACTGATCCTGCGGAAACTGGTCGAGCCCCTTCACCTCCGCCTCCGTCGTGCCATAAATCAGAAAGCTTAGCACGTTGTTCACGGCCAGGGGATTGTCGATTTTTTGCGCATCAAAGTCCGGCTGTCCGATGAGAACGATCGGCGCTCCCTTCGCGGTGTGAAACAGGCCTTCCATTGCGGCAATCGTAACCGGCTGATGCCGCGCCATGTATTTGCCGTGAAGATCCCCTGTCGGAAAGATCTGCGCGATGCATGCAATGGCGCCGGCGATGACGCCCATCCTTAGGAATATCCTGCCGAAGTCCGCGTCCCGGTCTTCGAGAACATAGAATGCTCCCACGGCGGCTACGACAAAGGCCGCCGTCACCACGGCTCCGCACATGGTGTGCGCGTACTGCAACCATGCCCACGGGTTCATCAACAGCCCCCAGAAGCTGGCGACCTCGTAGCTTCCATTGGGAAGAACATGGTAGGCAACCGGATGCTGCATCCACGCGTCGGCGACGATGATGAAAAAACCCGAGATCCAGGATCCCAGAAACACCAGGAAGGCGGAGCCCCAATGCGCCCGCCGCGACAAGCGCTTCTCGCCGAAGAGGAACAAGCCCAGGAACGCAGACTCCAGGAAGAACGAGAAGACCCCCTCCATCGCAAGAGGTTGGCCGATCACCCCTCCGGTAAGGCGCGAAAACACCGACCAGTTCGTCCCGAACTGAAATTCCATCGGGATTCCGGTCACCACGCCGAGCAGAAAATTGATGGCAAAGATGCGCGCCCAGAACCTTGCGGCAACGTCGTAGCGCGCGTCGGCTTTACGCAGCGCAATCGTTTTCAGAATAACGATGAGCAGCGCCAAACCCATGGTCAATTGCGGAAATAAGTAGTGATACGTCACCGTGAAGGCGAATTGGAGCCGGTGCAACGTGAGCGCATCCATACGCAGTGAAACCTCCCATGCAACACGCACTAAAGGAGCAGGTAACGATGTCTTCCGAATGGCTCCCGCCGAACTGGACGCGGGAGCACGCGTGTTCTTCCTGCTGGATTATATGTTGTTCGGTTCCCTTGCGGTTCCGCGCGAGCCTATTGAGTTTTCCACTTCCAGTCCCGGATCTCCGGCAGGTCCTGCCCGTTCTTCCTGATGTATTGCTTGTGCTCCACCAGTTTGTCCTTGAGCTCCTGTTTCAGATAAGCGCCCCTTTCGGCGATTCGCGGGATGCGGTCGATGGTGTCCATGGCCAGGTGGAAGCGGTCGAGATCGTTCATTACCGTCATGTCGAACGGCGTGGTGATGGTGCCTTCCTCCTTGTAGCCGCGGACATGAATGTTGTCGTGGTTGGTCCGGCGGTAGGTCAGGCGGTGAATCAGCCAGGGATAGCCGTGGAAGGCGAAGATGACCGGCTTATCTTTGGTGAAGAGCGTGTCGAAGTCCGTGTCGCTCAGCCCGTGCGGATGCTCCGAGCTCGGCTGGAGTTTCATCAGGTCCACGACATTCACCACGCGCAGCTTCAGGTCGGGAAAATGTCCGCGGAGAATGGAAACCGCGGCCAGCGTCTCCAGCGTGGGCACGTCGCCGCAGCACGCCATCACAGCGTCGGGCGAGTCGCCCTCGTCGTTGCTGGCCCATTGCCAGATACCGATGCCTTCGGTGCAGTGTTTGATGGCGGCGTCCATGGTAAGCCATTGTGGCGCGGGATGCTTGCCCGCAATCACCACGTTGACGTAGTGGCGGCTGCGCAGGCAATGATCCATCACCGAAAGCAGGCAGTTGGCGTCGGGTGGTAGATACACACGGACCACTTCCGCCTTCTTATTCACAACGTGATCGATAAAACCCGGATCCTGGTGCGTGAAACCGTTGTGGTCCTGCCGCCATACATGCGACGCAAGGAGATAGTTGAGCGAGGCAATCTTGTGTCTCCACGGCAGCTCCAATGTAACCTTCAGCCATTTGGCGTGCTGGTTGAACATCGAGTCGACGATGTGGATGAACGCCTCATAGCAGTTGAACAGGCCATGGCGTCCGGTCAGCAGGTACCCTTCCAGCCAGCCTTCACACTGGTGCTCGCTGAGCATCTCCATCACGCGCCCTTCGGGAGCGAGAAACTCATCGTTCGCCACCGTCGCGGCGTCCCACTGCCGGTTGGTCACTCCAAACACCGCCGCCAGTCCGTTGGAGATGGTTTCGTCGGGACCGAAGATACGGAAGTTTCGCTGGTCTGCGTTCAGCTTCGCGACATCGCGCAGGAACGGCCCCAGCACGCGCGTATCTCCGATGCCCGGCGCGCCGGGCGATGGAACATTGGCCGCGTAGTCGCAAAAATCGGGCATCCGCAAGTCGTGCAGCAGGCCGCCGCCGTTGGCGTTGGGATTGGCGCCCATGCGCCGGCAGCCCTTCGGCGCAAGCTCGGCCAGCTCCGGCCGCAGGAGGCCGCTCTCGTCGAAAAGTTCCTCCGGCCGATAGCTTCTCAGCCACTCTTCCAGTTGCTTCAAGTGCGCCGGATTGGCGGCCGGATCGGACAGTGGGACCTGGTGCGACCGGAAGGTGCCTTCCACCGGCAGCCCATCGATCACCTTCGGCCCCGTCCAGCCCTTGGGTGAGTTGAGGACGATCATCGGCCAGCGAGGGCGAGCGGTGTTCCCGTGGACGCGGGCGTCTTGTTGAATCCTCTCGATCTCTTCCACTGCACGATCGAGCGTCGCCGCCATGGCCTCATGCATCAGCTCCGGCTCGTGTCCTTCGACGAAATACGGTGTCCACCCATAGCCCCGGAAGAGTTCCTCCAACTCCTCGTGGGTAATGCGCGCCAGAACCGTGGGATTGGCAATTTTGTAGCCGTTCAGATGCAGGATGGGTAGCACGGCGCCGTCGGTCGCCGGATCGAGAAACTTATTCGAGTGCCATGCGGTGGCGAGTGGGCCGGCCTCCGCTTCGCCGTCGCCGACCACGCATGCCACGATCAGCTCGGGATTGTCCAGGACCGCTCCGAACGAGTGGCTCAGCGAGTAACCCAGCTCGCCGCCCTCGTGAATCGATCCCGGCGTCTCCGGCGATGCATGGCTGGGAATGCCTCCGGGAAATGAAAATTGAATGAATAATTTCCTAAGTCCGTCTTCATCCTGGGTGATATTGGGATAGATCTCGCTATAAGTGCCTTCTAAGTAAGTGTGGCTGACGACAGCCGGACCGCCATGCCCGGGACCGGAGACATAGATCATGTCGAGGTCGTACTTCTTGATGACCCGGTTCAGGTGCGTATAAATGAAGTTCTGCCCCGGAGTTGTTCCCCAGTGCCCCAGAAGCATGCGCTTTACGTCCGTGAGCTCGAGGGGGCGCTTGAGCAGCGGATTGTCGTAGAGGTAAATCTGGCCTACGGAAAGATAATTGGCGGCTCTCCAATAGGCGTCAACTTTCCGTAACAGATCGGGCGACAATGTCTTCTCCATGATTTCTTCTCTCCTGCTCGCACGCGAACGCATCGCGCGAGATCAAAACCCTCGATGCTGCTCGACGCTGCTTCCCAACGCCGCACAGGAGCCGGCCCTTGCCGTCACTTTCGACCTCTTCGGCGCCGCGCACGAAATGCTGACGGTAGTATAGTTCCGGGTGCTTGCGCACGGTTGAGGCCGCCGGGTTACCAGCCTGCCGTTGACGCCAGAGCAAAACTCGGGTTGATCGCAGCCGCATGATAAACTGCTCCTATGTCTGGACCGTTCGCCGCTTCCCTGCCTTGTCGGCGCGCTCCGCTTGCCTTCGGCCTCTGCCTTCTGGCATTTTTCTTCGCAGTCGAGGCCAAGACGGCATGGTACGGGCCGGTTGCTGGCCCGGGAAGTAATGTCCGAGCCGCAAAGGCGCTGCCCGTAGCCACACCCGAAGTCGTGGAACACGGTGTCCCCACGCCGGACCCGGCCCATCCTCACCTCGCGTTTGCCGCTCTGCCGGCGGTTGCTCCCACATGGCTGGCGGGAGCGCGTGCGCCGCTGGGAGGCGGGATCGTTCGCAATCATTTTCCTCTCGTCACGGCAGTTTATTTCTCTCCTTCTAACTTCTACCGTCCCCCTCCTGCCCGCTAGCGTTTCCCAAGCCTTGTTTTGAATTGCTCGTATATTCTTCCGAGGTACGCATTTCCGTTTGTTGCCTGATGGCCAGCGAGGATGTTCGCGATGTCTCTGCCGTCTTTTTTCAAGTGGCCGCCGTTTGGCTTTCTGCTATTGTCCGGAGCGCTAAGCATCGGTTGCCATAAGTCTCCGCCCCCCGTCCAAGCCGACGTTCTCCCCGTTGCGCCGGTCGTCCTGCCGCAACGGGCCGCGCTTTCAAACCGGCTTGAGATTGCAGGCGAGTTGCTGCCCTACCAGGAGGTCGAGCTTCATGCAAAGGTGTCCGGTTATATCCGGCACATCTATGTCGATATCGGCGACCGGGTGAGCAAAGGCCAGGTCCTGGCCGACCTGGATATCCCCGAACTGGTGGCGCAGGTCGATGAAGCACAGTCTACGGTCCAGCGCAGCCAGCAGGATATCCTGCGCGCGAAAAGCGCGGTTGCGCGCACGGAGGCCGATCATGCCGCCCTGCATGCGGCTTATCAGCGCCTGATGCAGGCGGCTGCCGCCCGGCCCGGCCTGATTGCGCAGCAGGAGCTGGATGACGCGCAGGCAAAAGATTCCGCATCCGAGGCGCAGGTCGAAGCCGCAAAGGCCGACCTCTCGGCGATGCAGGAGGCACTGGGCGCGGCCAAGGCCAATCATCAGCACTACGCTTCGCTGGCCAATTATGCGCGTATCACCGCGCCTTATTCGGGCGTTGTGACATGGCGCTATTCCGACACCGGCGCGCTGGTGCAGGCAGGAACATCTAGCGCGGGCGCGCAGCCCGTGGTCAAGCTGGCGCAGACTAACATCCTGCGCCTTCGCGTTCCCGTTCCCGACACGCTCGCCGGCTATGTGAACATCGGCGCCCTCGCGCAGATTCGCGTTGAATCCACGGGCCAGCAGCTCACCGGCAAAGTGGTGCGCACAACGGGTGAACTCGATCTGGCCACGCGCACACTGCAGGTGGAAATCGATCTCAACAACGCCGACAACAAGCTCGACCCCGGCATGTATGCCGATGTGTCTCTGGAACTTCAGCGCACCGGCACCGCGCTGACCGTGCCCATCCAGGCCGTTGATCGCAGTGGCGGGCGGCCCGCGGTGATGGTTGTAGATAACCAGGGGCGCATCGAAAGACGCGAGGTGACACTGGGCCTGGAGAGCCCCAGCAGGGTGGAAGTCCTTTCGGGGCTCACCGACAGCGACCGCGTGGTGGCTGCAAATCTTGCTTCGTTCACTGCCGGTGAGGCAGTGCACCCGCAGGCAGTGGAGCTGCCCCAGTACGAGCCGAATGGCGGAAGCGGGGAGGAGTAGGCATGTCGCGATTCGCCCTCCGCTATCCGTTCTTCATCCTCATGATGTGCCTGTTCATCGCCGTGGTCGGCACGGTGACCGTGGCGCGCATGCCCGTCGATCTGTTTCCCGAGATCAGAATCCCCGTAGTTGTGGTGGCGACGTTTTACAACGGCATGCCTCCGGAGCAGATTGAAACCCACATCACGGATCCATTTGAGCGGTTCTTCACGCTGGGCAGCGGCATCGACCACATCGAATCGCGATCGATGACCGGCGTCAGCCTCATCAAGGTCTATTTCCAGCCCGGCACCGATCCCGACGCCGCCGTCACCTCTATCTCCAACCTGGCCATGGCGCAACTCCGGCGGCTGCCGCCGGGCACGCTGCCCCCTGTGGTGCTGCGGTTCGACGCCTCCAGCCTGCCTGTTTGTTACGTCACTCTGAAAGGCAAGGGGCTGAACGAGACGCAACTCCACGATCTGGGCCAGTACGCGGTGCGTGAGCAGATTGCCAACGTGCCGGGAGCCTCGATTCCTCCGCCCTTCGGCGGCAAATACCGGCAGATTCAGGTCTATGTGGACCCCGTAAAGCTGGAGGCCCACGAGCTGAGCCCCATGGATGTGGTGCGGACCGTGAATGAGGCCAACCAGATCCTGCCCTCCGGCGACGTGCGCATCGGCCCTGAGGATTACAACATCTATGCCGACTCGCAGATGCCGACTGTGAACGATATCGACAGGCTTCCCTTGAGATCTGCCGGCAATGGGCAGCTTTTGATCTCCGACGTTGGCTATGCCAAAGACGACTCCGCGATTCAGACCAACATGGTCCGCGTCGACGGCCAGCCTTCGGTCTATCTTCCCATTCTCAAGCAGGGCGGCGGCAGCAACACGATCGCAGTGGTGAACGGCATCCGGGCGGACCTCAAACATCTTTTCGACGTTCCCAAGTCGCTGGTGGCCACGGTGATCTTCGACCAGTCCGTCTTCGTGAAAACAGCCATTGCCAATCTGGGTAGCGAGGGCGGCATCGGCGTGATTCTCACCGCAGTCATGATTCTCATCTTCCTGGGCAGCATGCGCGCTACGGTTGCCGTCCTACTGTCCATCCCGCTCTCCGCTTTGGCGGCCTTTATCATTCTCAACTCCATGGGGGCCACCATCAATGCCATGGTGCTAGGGGGGCTTGCCCTGGCCTTCTCGCGCCTCATTGACAACTCCATCGTGGTCCTCGAAAACATCTTCCGCCATCTTGAAATGGGCGAGCCGCCCGACGAGGCCGCCGAAAAGGGCGGGCGCGAGATGGCTCTCCCCGTTCTGGCCGCGACCTTCACGACATCCATTGTTTTCTTTCCCGTGGTCTTTCTCTACGGCGTCAGCCGGTTTCTCTTCACGGCCATGGCGTTGTCGGTGGTGTTATCGCTCTTCGCTTCCTACGCCGTGGCCATGACCGTGGTTCCGCTCTTCTGCGCGCGCTTCATCCGCAACGTTCATCACGAGGCTGGCCATCACAAAGGCGACAACCCATTCCAGAAATTTGTACGCTGGTTCAATCGCCACTATGACAGGACGTTGATGCACTACGACATTGCAGTACGCAAGAGTCTGCTGAGGCCCGTGGCGACGGTGGTGGGCATCACGGGAGCGTTCCTGCTGAGCCTGTGTCTCTTTCCCCTCCTCGGAACGTCCTTTTTCCCGCGCACCGATGCCGGGCAGTTTGTCATCAACGTGAAAGCGCCCAGCGGTTCGCGGCTTGAAGTCACCAACCAGTACATCGCGAGAGTCGAGCAGGACGTTCGCTCCGTGATTCCGCCCAGGGACCTGCGCATGATTGTCTCGAACATCGGCATCACATCCGGTTTCGAGTCGATCTACACCACTAATTCCGGCGAAAACACGGCCTTTGTCAACGTAGCTCTGAGCAAGGGTCACAGCAAGAGCAGTTTCGCCTACATGGACCTGGTACGCGCAAAGCTGCACAGCGATTTGCCGGAGCTCTCTACTTACTTCCAAAGCGGCAGCCTGGTGGATGCGGTGGTGAATCTCGGTCTTCCCGCTCCCATCGACATCCAGGTTGAGGGAAGCGATATGAAGGAGGCCTACGCCACCGCCAGCAATCTTGCCGAACAAATACGCAAGCTGAATGGCGTGAGCGATGTTCTCATTCCACAGGACCTTGATTATCCCGGCCTGCAGGTCAACGTGAATCGTGAGATGGCGGGGCGCCTCGGACTGAATTCGAACGAGGTTGTGGACAACGTGATCACCGCCCTTGACTCGAACGGCATGATCGCTCCGAGCTATTACGTCGACCCCAGGACTGGAAACAATTATCTTGAAACCGTTCAGTTCCCCCCGGCCGACATCAAATCCCTCACCGACCTCAAGGAGATTCCGCTACACTCTCCCGATGGAAAAGCGGTCACCAATCTGGGCGCAGTGACTACGATCCGGCCGATCAACACGCCCACCGAGGTGGACCACTACCAGATTGAACGCGTCATCGACGTGTACGTTTCGCCTTCGAGTGAGAACCTAGGCGGTCTGGCCAAACGGGTCGACCGGATCATCGCCAATACCAAAATACCGGAGAATCTCCGCGTCACCCTGCGTGGATCGGTGAACGGCATGAGAAAGTCGTTCGTCAGTTTCGGCCTCGGACTTATTCTGTCGGTCATCCTGGTCTACCTGATCCTGATGGCGCAGTTCGCTTCGTTCAAGGATCCCTTTATCATCCTGCTGGCCATTCCGCCGGGCATTATGGGCGTCATCCTCACGCTGCTCCTCACCAATACAACGCTGAACGTGATGTCGCTGATGGGCGTGATCATGATGACCGGCATCGTGGTGTCAAATTCGATTCTGATCGTCGACGTCACTCGCGTGCTGCGCGGGCAAGGGATGCCCATCGACGAAGCCGTTTCCATGGCATGCCGGCTTAGGCTGCGGCCCATCCTGATGACTTCTCTGGCCACGATTTTGGGAATGCTGCCCATGGCGTTCACGCTGGAGGAGGGCAGCGAGTTCTATGCCCCCCTGGCGCGCGCGGTCATCGGCGGGCTCGGCGTGTCGGTGATTCTGACCATCTTCATCGTGCCGGCCGCCTTTCTCATCGTGCATCGCAAACGGGCCGGACAGGCAGAAGGAGAACATGCATGAGTTACGTCTTTGAAAGACCGGCTGTCCTGGTCTTGCTGGCGGCCGCGTGCACTGCCGTTGCCGCACAGCAGGCCGCCGTGCCCGCCTCGCAGCCGCCTACGCGGCTGAGGCTTGCCGACGCCGAGCAGATTGCGATTCGCAACAATCCAAACATCAGCATTGCACGGCTTCTGGCACTGGCGCAGGCTCAGGTTACGCGGGAGGTGCGTTCCGCTGAGTTACCCACTGCCATGGCTGACCTGACGGCCGTGGACGCGAACGATAACAGCCGGATTACCGCGGGATTGCTGAACAACCCCTCTGTATACAACCGTGCGGCCGGCGGCTTGCGGGTGAGCCAACTGATTACCGACTTCGGCCACACGCATAACCTGGTCCTCAGTGCGCAATCCACTGCGAGGGCGCAGCTTGAAAGCGAGCGCGCTACCGAGCTCGACATCACGTTGACCGTGGACCAGGCCTACTATCAGGCGCTCACCTCGCAGGCGGTGCTCAAGGTGGCTCAGGAGACTGTTGCCCAACGGCAGGCCACTGTTGATCAGGTCGGCGCCCTCACCAAGGCGAAGATCCGCTCCGACCTCGACCTCAGCTTCGCCGATGTGCAGCTCTCCCAGGCCAAGCTGCTGCTGCTCGATGCCCAGAACAATACGCAAGCCGCCATGGCGGCCCTGAACAACGTGCTCGGCTCCGAGCAGGATCAGCAATACACTCTGGTCGACGAGACCAGCAGCAATCCCCCTCCCGCGCCCGACGATCCTGAAGCGCTTGTGAACGCCGCATTCACGGCGCGCCCCGACCTGGCGTCTCTCAACGACACACTCCTTGCCGCCCGCCAGTTCTCGACCGCCCAGCGCGATCTGTGGATGCCCACGCTCTCCGCCATGGGCGCCGTGGGTGGCACGCCGGTGCGCGCCGACCAGATCCTCTCGTCGTGGTATGGCACGGCGGGAGCCAACCTCAGCATTCCCGTCTTCAATGGCTTTCTTTACAACGCCGAGGAGAAGGAGGCCAAACTGCGCGCACAGGCGGCCCAGGAGAATGTGCGCAATCTGCGCAACGTCATCGCGCGCGACGTGCGCACAGCGGTGCTCAACGCTCAAACCGCGTACCAGCGCATCACTGTCACCCAGCAGTTGCTCCACCAGGCCAACTTCGCGTTAGATCTCGCCTCGGCGCGCTATAAGATCGGCTTGAGCGGGATCGTCGAGATCAGCGAAGCGCAACTGAATCAGACCCAGGCCGAAATTGCCAACACCAACGCCCGCTATTCCTATCAAACGGCGTTGGCCGTGGTGCGCTACGAGGTTGGGCAGTAGCGAGAGAAAGGCCCCGCCTGCTTTGCAATCCACGAACTCGGAGATATCTTCCGGTGGAACCGTTGCGCGGAACAGGCCCATGTCGCGAGCAAAATCCAACCTTATCTCATTTTATTTAGGGGCTGTACCAGATAAGCGCGAAAGGATTCTGGTATGGCGGTACATCTGCGCAAGGGCAAGCGTGGACGCGGAGCTGCGGGGCCGGGTACGTCGATACCCCGCAAGGCTGGTCCCGTTTTCGCGGTCATGCCATCATTTGCATGGAAGGCGCTCAAAGTCCGCTCCCATAATCCAACCGTAGAGTTCCGCTCAAGAGGCGGACCTACCGGCGCAGAACGGCTCCGCCGCCCAGCCATCGCGCCTTTTTCGAAAGCGTAACGGCCCATCCAGATCGCTATTCCCATCCCTTCCCGGCTATGATAGATCAGCTATTGCTTCGGACAAGCAAAATCCACCACGAATGAGAGAATGACCCTCATGGAAACACGATCGGCAGTATCGGCAGCACCGCGCTCAAGTTATATCGGTCCGTTTGTTGCGGTCACCGGGTTGTTTTTTATTTTCGGGTTCATCACCACGCTGAACATGGCCCTGGTGCCTCATTTACGATCGATCTTTAATCTCGATTACGCGTGGGCCATGCTCGCGGATTCCGCATTTTTCCTGGCCTACTTTGTCTTCTCGGCGCCGACCTCGAAACTGATCGACACCATCGGCTACAAACGGACCATGGTGGTTTCGCTGTTCATTCAAGTGGTTGGCTGCCTATTGTTCATACCGGCGGCCAAGCTCGTCTCCTTTCCGCTTTTTCTTTCCGCCGTTTTCATTGTGGGCGCAGGCGTCACCGCGCTGCAGACCGCGGCCAATCCGTACATTACGATTCTCGGCCCGGAACACAGCGCCCCCATGCGCCTGACCCTGGCGCAGGCCTTCAATTCGATTGGCGCAGCCCTCGCTCCCATCGTGGCCGGAGCATTTATTCTGACCGACCCTTCCCAGATGATCTCGAAGGCGCAAATTGCCGCCACGGTCCGCATGCCCTACATCCTCATTGCGGGCGGACTGGTAGTCCTGGGCGTGACCGTGGCGTTTCTGCATCTGCCATCCCTCAACCAGACGCGCACCTTCCGTCTCGATAAAGAGGGCGATCCGGCCATGCGCCGCAGCATCTGGAGTTACCGTCACACCGTGCTGGGCGCGCTGGGTATCTTCGTGTATGTCGGTGTAGAGGTAGGATTGGCGTCCATTGCGGTCAATTACTTCAAATTGCAGGGCATGAGCAGCGCGAAGACGGCTTCCTTCCTGGTTTCGCTGTATTGGTTTGGCGCGCTGGTCGGCCGACTTCTCGGCACCTGGGTGCTTACCAAAATCAAGGCGGGAAAACTCCTCGGCGGATTTGGCATTGCCGCCGCCGCGCTGCTCACCGTTTCCATGGTGACCAGCGGCCAAACCGCGATCTGGACATTGGTTCTCTGCGGATTCTTTAACTCCATCATGTTTCCCAATATTTTTGCGCTGGGCGTTGCCGGTCTCGGCCCGCTCACCAGCAAGGGATCGGGCCTGATCATGTCGGCGTGCGTCGGCGCCGCGGTGGTTCCCTTTCTGCTGGGCGCACTGGCTGACAAAATGGGCATTCAACATGCTTTCGTTCTGCCCGTGCTCTGCTATCTCTATATCGCCGGTTACGGCTGGTGGGGATCGAAGCCTACCCAGATGGCCTCCGCGTAGACGGGCTGGCCGCGGAGCGTGGATCGGACCGCCGTCGTGACCCTCCGCTACGCGCCTGGGTTGCGAAACCGGCTCAGACCGATCGCCTAGATCGAATTTCGATCGAATGTTCGCGGAGGACAGTGTCAGGCGCCCCGCTCCACGCAGAGGATTCTGCGCTATTCCGGGGTCGCACCGCCGTCGGCAGTGAGCGCCGCCTTCGCGCTCCGCGACCAGTAGAGATAAACCGGAATCCCGAGCAGAACCAGGATCAGACCCGGCCAGGTGTATTGCGGCTTGTAACGCAGCAGCACGGCGCAAATAAACGCCGCCATTGCAATGTAGAGCGCCGGAAGCACCGGATAGCCGAACGCCCTGTACGGTCGCGGCGCATCCGGCTGCTTCACGCGCAGCACAAACAACCCGACGATAGTGAGGATATAGAACACCAGCACCGCAAAAACGATGTAGTCGAGCAGTTGCCCATACGAGCCGCTCACGCACAGCAGCATCGTCCAGATCGCCTGCACGATGAGTCCCGCCACGGGCGTCTTGAACTTGGGGTGCAGCTTGCCGGCCGATTGAAAAAACAGCCGGTCCTGCGCCATCGCGTAGTAGACGCGCGCCCCGGCCAGCGTCATCCCGTTGGCGCAGCCGAAGGCAGAGATGAGGATCGCAGCGGCCATCAGGTAGCCGCCGCAATGCGGAAAGATCTGCTGCAGCACCGCCGCGCCAATGCGGTCCTCGGCGGCGTATTGCACTCCCCGCGCGAAGACCGTGGCGCCGTGTGGATCGCCGTTCAGCGGGAGCACCATGATGTACGCGGCGCTCGAAAGAAAATAGACGATCAGCACGAAGCCCACGCCGAGAGCGAGCGAAAGTGGAACATTGCGCCGCGGATGCTTGATCTCGCCCGCCGTGAAGGTGACGTTATTCCACGCATCGGCGGCAAAGAGAGAGCCGACCTGCACGATAGCCAGAATCACGATCACGTTGACCATGATGATGGGCCCCTGCACGCCCACCTGCACGGGATGGAGCGAATGCCAGCCGGCATTATGCCAGAACTGGCTCCAGTGGCTGCCGAAGTTGGCGGCGATGGCAGCGGCGTTGCGGCCCACGGTGAATCCCAGAATAATGAGGCCCGCGAGCGAGAGCGCCTTGGCGACGGTAAAGATGTTCTGCAGCAGGGCGCCGAACTTCATACCGAAGATGTTCACTGCGGCAAGGAAAAGAACCACGACGATACCGGCCAGATTCGCGGTGCTGATGCCGATTTCCATGTTGCCCAGCACCATGGGGCCGGCATAGATGGGCGGTACGTGCGCGATGTGCCACAGCCAGTGCGTGCTGGAGACCGTGGGAAAGAACACGCCGAGGAATTTGCCGAAGGCCACGCAAACGGCGGCGATGGTCCCGGTCTGAATGACCAGAAAGAGCGTCCAGCCGTAGAGAAATCCCCACAGCGGCCCCAGCGATTCGCGCAGATAGACGTACTGCCCGCCGGCCTTGGGCATCATGGCGGCCAGCTCGCCGTAGCTGAGCGCGCAGATCATGGTCATCACGGCGGTCACGATCCACGCGGCAAGGTAGAGCGCGGGAGAAGCGGTGAGCCGCGCGATGTCGCAGTCCACGATGAAGATGCCGCTGCCGATCATCGAGCCCACCACAATCGTGGTGGCGCTGAAGAGGCCGAGGCTCTGCACCATCTGCGCGCCAGCGCCGGGTTTCGGCGGCCCGGAGTCGATTCTGGAGTCGTGTTGCGTCACGGAGGCCGTCATCGCAGTGTTTTTGCTGATTCTCCTTGCCATGTCTCATGGCCGGGATGCGCGCCGCCGGTCCTGGAAACGAAATGTGCAGGGGATCTGGCGCCCGGAGGGAGACTCGCCCCACGTCCTGTCAGAGGCTGCGAATTTTAAGCTCCGGGGATCCTTCTCATACCGTCAAATGCGCGGCTATACAGCGAGTTATAACGGCAATTCGACGGCAATGCAAGAGTTTGCGCGGCCAGGTATACCGGCAACGACGGTCATAGTCCTCGCCCTATAGCGCAAACAGCCCCCTGTAAGGTTGCGCTACGCCGGGAGCGATGAGCAGATATTTCTGCAGTGCTTGACCCCCTTATTTAGCTGATCGACTTTCACCATTCGCTCCCCAATCCGTTATCGCGGCTTATCGCTCTTCTTCCAGCGCCGGCCGCACCGGCGCCGGATCGTGCTGAGGTTTCCTATGAGCCGCCTTGCGGGGAAGAAGGTGTTTGGGGAGAAAGAAGGTATTGGCAACGAGCGTAGGCAAAACCGCACTCACAATGATCGCTCCAACGAGGAAGGAATACTGCGCCTGCGTGATGATCTGGTGATTGAGGCCGAAGAGCGCTGAGATCGTTCCGAACGTGAGACCGGTCGACATCATGAGCGTGTAATAGGCGCCCGCCGATCCTTGGTGCCGATGGGCTCGCACGGTGGGAAACACGAACGCGGTTTTCGTTGCCATTTTGGCCAGGAACAGAATGATGAGCGTGGCCGGCGCGGCGATGAGCGCCGGGACCGAGACGTACGAACCGGCGCGAATGAAATAGAAGGGAGTGAGTAGGCCGAAGGTCAGCGTCCGCAAGCGCCGGACGAGCACGTGATCCTTGCCTACGGTTCCCGCCAGAAGAGAACCGATCATGTAAGCCGGCAAAACGGCCTCGCTCCCCGCCCAGACCGCCAACCCTCCGAGTGCAAAAAGGAGAAACAGGATGTACTTGGTTTCAAGCTCGGAGACCCGCCCGCCGTATTTCGCAAAGAACCACTTAGTCAGAAAAGGAAGAACAGCAAACAGGACCGCGCATACCACCACAAAAATCACGGTCTTTACGGTGAAAGGCGAGAAAATGAGACCCAAGGCCAGAACGGTCCCCAGGTCATTCACAAAGCACGCGGCGAGGATGGCTTTGCCGAACTCGGTCACGTTCAGTCCAAGTTCCAGCATGACTGCGTACACAACGGCGACCGATGTGGTGGAGAGCGCCACTCCGCACAGCCAGCTTGAGCGCATGCTCCAGCCAAGAATGTAGTGGCCGGCAAGTGTGCACCCAAGAAACGGACCCGCAAAACCGGCCAATCCGACAAGCACGGCCTCGCGCCACTTGGTTTTGAAGATGGTTGGCTCAAGTTCGGCGCCGGCCAGAAAGGTGAGAACAATGGCTCCGGTTCCGGCAAGGAAGGTGATCCATTGCGTGCTGGCCAGCAGCCCGCCGGTGACCATGAATGCTCCGATGATGAGCTGTGCCACCGTGCCGACGATAATCTCGGAAAGAGCCGTTGCTACGCGAAACCAGATTGCAATCAGTGTCGCGATGAGCGCGAGACCCACCCAAAGAGCAGACAATGCCCATGCATTCGCCATGACGAACGCTCCTAATTGTGTACTCGGGGATCGAGCCGCAGAATGACTCCGCAACAGGATTCCCTGTCAGGAGTCATCATCTGCCCGGCCTATCAGAGTGGACAGCGGTTGAGGGTGAACTCCTTCACCACTGCTTCCATTACATCGTGGAACGCACGCTGGCGTCAACCGGCAATTCAGGAGCGCACAGGCCGCGCAGGCGCACTTGGAGGGTTAGAAGAGCGCCGGGCCGTCCCGGCATAGGTGCTGCACGGCCGCGACAGGCAAGCCTTTCTCGGTAGGAAACCCCATTCACGTCGCGCCGGGACATGCAATTGCCGAAGGATTATTTCCGCTCGGCGTTGTGTGCAGCGCGGAATGCGCTTCCTGCGAAGCCTCGGCGCCGCGTGGGTCCTCCATCCTCGTGGTCCTGGCCTTTGCCGGATGCCGCATTTGCAGCCTGAACGGCGGCTTCTCCGCCTGCCCCAACAAAGAAATAATGGAGCCAGTATGCCAGTACGATTAAATCGGCCAAGCCTCCCGCTTGATCCAGGCGGTGGTAGGCCTTGCCTTCACTCCACTGCGTGTGCAGGATGCAGACGACGAACCATGCGAGGTTGAGGAATCCGAAGCCGGCCGCTATGTGCAGCTCGCGATCGGGCCATCTGAGCCCGCGCAGGGTGCTCCACCCCATGAGCGCGAGGAAAGCTGCAAACGCCAGAACCTCGGAGACACGCATCGCGAGATAATAAATGTCCGAGAGCAAAGAGCGGTGCGGAAGAACCGCCCATTCTGTACAAGAAAAGATGCCTACGGCGGCCAGCAGGAAAAGGAAAAATGCCACCTCCCAGTACGAGGACTCTGCCCCGTTGAAGCGCAGTACGTTCTTGCCCAGTTCCGCGAGCACATAGAGATTGATGATGAAATCAGCCACGATAATGAAAATGAAAAAATGCAGATACCATCCGGGGAGATAGCGTTCGACCAGTAGACCGGCGAATCCAGGCACTAATAATTGAAGGTTACGTATGCGAAGAATATGGGCGAAGTACGAAAGACGAACTTGCTCGCCAGAACCGCCAACAGCGCCGAGAGGAGCACAAGAAAAGCAAGATTAAGCGCCGCGTCCAGGCTCACCATTCGCCTCCATCTCCGGGAACTTGAAAGTATGATGTAGAGCCGGAGGCCAGGCGCGCCGGTCTCATTGATCCTTCCGCTTGCCTGCCTCACCCGAGCGAGAATCGGTGAGCGCGACGCGCGTGGAGCGCGCAGCGCCGGCTACGGCCAACAGGAAGTGTTGCATCTGTGGCGTAAATTCGCGGCGCTCGGCTTCCTTTTGCGCGAAACTGACAACCCAATAAATTAAGCAACAATCGTATGCGGCTGACACGACTTCACTCAAGCGATAGTACTGGAGCTCTGTTGTCTGATGCATGTGAAGCATCGCCGCAGTGATGCTTACTACAGAATAAAGACCGAAACCGGTGACGATTTGCAATTCGCGGTCCCGCCAACCGATCGACAAGAGCTGGCTGCCGCCAGCTAGGAACACGAAGAAGAGGATTCGCAGGATCGATACGGTCTGTTGCAGTTGGGCAAACTGAAGTCCAGTTCTTGTGGTGACACTCGCAAGACCGGGCAAGGCCGCGAAAGGCCAGATTGCCGCGCCCACCAAAAGGAGAACGACGGCAACGACGGCGATTGTGCGACGTGAAAGAGAAGAACGGACCGGCCGAAGCACGGACCATGACAGTTCGACCAAAACGCAGAACAGGAGGACGGAATCCAGGGCCGTTTGCGCAAAGTAGAAATTGAAGTAAAATGCCGGACTGTACCGGTTTACTCCGAATGCGGCCAGATTGCTCGAAAAGTCCCAGATGACGTAGGAGAAGAAGACCGGAAGCGACCGCCAGACCTGTCGATAAAGGAGCAGCCCAAGCAATACGGCTTGGGCTGTTAAGCCCGCAAGCCAGATCGCATTGTCAAAACTCATCGACATCCAGTTCGGCCCGCCAAATGGAATGCCATGAGAATATCAGGAATTGCGCGTCTTTTCTGATCGAATGAACACACAAATACACTGATCCGGCAAAAGGGGTAAATCAGTAAAGGGATGCCGGAGTCTACGCCACCATTGGCGGAGGTAGGTGCACCGGGCCTATCGGAACCGCAGCCATCACACTCGGAGGCGGCAGATGCACAGGGCCTATCGGAACCGCAGCCATCACGCTCGGAGGCGGCAGATGCACCGGGCCTATCGGAACCGCAGCCATCACACTCGGAGGCGGCAGATGCACCGGACCTATCGGAACCGCAGCCATCACGCTCGGAGGCGGCAGATGCACGGAACCTATCGGAACCGCAGCCATCACGCTCGGAGGCGGCAGATGCACGGGCCTATCGGAACCGCGCTGGCGGAAGCCGCAGACACTAATAGCAATACAATTAAGCCTGATTCAAGAACTTTAAACTTGCGCGAGCCCATTTGAAACTCTCCCTGCGGAGATAACTCCGCCTTAGAACTGGTGCAAAACAAGACTAACCCAAAATGTGTAGTCGCGCTAGCACAAAAGTGGTATTGCCAATATTTTCCACCGCTAGTACCTATTTCAGCCGCACGAAGGTAACTAAAATATGGGTACTTTCTCCTAAGTTTTGCCTTATCTTTGCTTTGGGCGCCGAAATCCCGGCGCCGGCGCTTATCTGTCCGGCCAATTCACTGAGAGATGGGCCACTGTGGAGGGAGCACGCAAGCCATGCATGCGAGGCCCTGCCCAGCTTCCGTGAAAACCTTCGCTGTTCGCGGGTGCTTGTCGTAAACGGCAGGACCGAGGAGCCTCTTGGATTCGCAAGTTACCGGCTCTCGTCTGCAGTCGTCTTCTTATGGTTACCAGACTGAAAACTTTCGTGCCGTAGGCCAAATGAACAAAAGTGTTTACATTGACAGTTGAGCTATTTGATGTGGGCACAACCATGGATCGACTCAATCCAGATTCACTGACGCCGTCTGCTGTTCCGGCCTCCGATCATGGGCGGCAGGAAGTGCGTTGCGCGGTGCGATTTCCTCTTTCGTTGCCGGTAGTGCTCTCTACTGGAGAGACTGAGATTGCAGGATTGACGCGGAACGTCTCTGCCAGCGGGGTTCTCTTCGCCCTGGACAGGGATTTGCGGGTAGGGCTCGACCTCCGCTTTTCCATGCGCATGCCACATGCGGTTCTGGGCGCCCCCCAGGATGTTCTGGTCCAGTGCAAGGGACGTGTGGTACGCTGCTCCTCAAGCCACAATGAGCATCTCGCCGCGGCCACTATTGACGAGTATCGGTTTGCGGAACACTGAGAGCCCGGTTGGCCAGGCAGCAGCCGACTATGGAAATCCTGAACGATAACCCCGAAGGCGAAAGCGTCGATACTCAGGTAAAGCCGGGCACTATCCGCGTGATTCTTGCGGATTCCCAGGCAATTTACCGCGTTGGCATTCGCAAGGTCTTCGCTTTGGAAGACGATATCCGCGTGGTAGCGCAGGCCGATTCGCTGGAGAATCTGCGCGCGGCCATTGAACGCTATCCTACCGACATCGTTCTGTTAGAAGGAAACATGCTGGCCGGCACATCCAACGTGATTCCTGAGCTTCTGCGGCTGGCTCCCGATGTGAAAATGATCGTGCAGGCCGTGGCGGCCGACGAAGACCACACCGTGGAGCTTTACCGGCGGGGAGTCCGCGGGATCGTCTCCCGCTCCATCTCGCCCGATCTGCTGGTCCGGTGCGTGCGCCGCATCGCCGCGGGCGAAACCTGGATCGACAACAAGTCGGTCAACTGGGTCATCGAAGCCTATCGCGCACAGGCAGCCGCCCTCGTCAGTCCGCACAAGCAACCCCGCCTTTCGCCCAAGGAGATGTCGATCATCACATGTATCACTCAGGGCAGGCGCAACAAGGAAATTGCCTTCCAGTTGGGGACCACGGAGCAGGTGATCAAGAATTACCTGCGCAAGATTTACGACAAGCTGGGGGTGTCAGACCGGTTGGAACTCGCTCTCTATTGCTTGCACAACAAGATTATCCAATCCGACTTGGATGAAGAGGCGGTGGCGCAAAAGATCGTCACCAGTTAGCGCCGCGGCGCCCGTCAGCGCTGTCTGCAAGATTCTCCTCTGCATTTCAGATTTCGCACCCTATTCGGGCGCACGCGCTTCAAAGCAAAACCGCCGCGCGAGCTCCAACAACCGGATCATCTTCGTCAGTTCCGCGCGGCTAAGATGTCCGAGAAGCTCAACAGGGACACGCTGAATGACCGGGTCCATGGCCCGCAGTAACTCCAGCCCGGCATCCGAGATCCGTGTCCAAACCACACGCCGGTCGTGCCGGTCGCGATGTTGACGGATCAGCTTGAGGCCTTTCAGCCGCGCCAGCAAACGTGTGATATCGGGCTCCGCAGCAACCATGCGGGCGCCGATTGCCGCGCAGGTGAGCCCGGCGGGCTGCGCGCCACGCAGGATGCGCAGTACGTTGTACTGCGTCGAGGTCAGACCCCAGCCCCGGGTTTTCCGATGGAAGCCGCGGCGCAGGTAATCCGAGGTGCGCAACAGGTTCAGGAACGCCTCTTCTTCCAAGCTGGAGAAAGGCGCGTTCTGGTTGATCTCTTGCTTCAGATTTGCCATCGCCAAACGCTCCAGGGAGTTTCTTTTCCGGCTCTGAAGGGAGACGATGCCATCGAATCCTTTCACGGATGTACGCAGGAATCCTCGGCTCCAGCTCAGATTTCTGCCACAGCAATAGGATGCTCCGGCCAGATATTTGTCGCAACAAATATTTTGCTGTTCCGATGCCGTTCCCTGGAACGATTTGCCGGTATCGCGCCGCAGACGCCGTGTTGAAGCCACACGCCGGCGCGCCTTCCAACGGATCGCGGCGCCAGTCTGCTATGCTGCCGCCAATGTCCGTCTTCGCTCAGGTTCAGAGGCTCACGCCACCGCAGCGCCACGTCTTCCTGGCGGCGTTCCTGGGCTGGACGCTCGACAGCCTTGACTTCTTTCTGCTCATCTTTTGTGTTCGAGCAATCGCCAGCGAGTTCCGGACCCAGCCCTCTGCGGTCATGGGAGCCGTGTTCCTGACGCAGGCCTTCCGCCCCGTCGGCGCTCTGCTCTTCGGCATGTTGGCCGACCGCTATGGCCGCCGTCCCGTGCTGATGGCAAACATTATTGGCTTTTCCTTCATCGAGTTGGCCTGCGCCTTCGCACCATCGCTTGATGTGCTGTTGGCGCTGCGGGCCCTGTTCGGCATCGCTATGGGTGGGGAGTGGGGTGTGGGCGCAGCGCTCGCCTTTGAGACGCTGCCTACGGACGGGCGAGGCACCTTCTCCGGCATCCTGCAGGAGGGGTACGCTGTGGGATCGATCCTGGCCTCGGCGGCTTTTGGGCTGCTGTTTGCAGGATTCCATTGGCATGGGGTGTCGATTCCGGGGATTGGCTGGCGGGGACTGTTCATTCTCGGCGCGACGCCCGCGCTGCTGGCGTTTTATATGCAGGCTCGTGTGGCGGAGTCTCCGGTATGGCTGGCCGGAGCCAGGAAGCGGATGGCGCGGGCTGCAGTTCATGCCAAGCCGGCGTGGCCGCAGCAGTTGGCCCATTTTCTGCCAACATTTCTTTTTCTCGTCGTGCTCATGACGGCCTTCATGAGTTTCTCGCATGGCACGCAGGATGTGTATCCGACCTTTCTTGCCGTGCAGGCCAAACTCTCGCCTGAGACCATCGGGTTGATCGGCGTTCTTTATGGTATAGGCTCCATCGCCGGAGGTATCGCCTTTGGCGCGCTGTCGGAAACTTGGGGCCGCAAGCGGGCGATTGTCACTGCGGCGCTGTTGGCTATTCCCGTGATTCCGCTTTACGCCTATGGGCATTCCGCCGTCACGCTGGGCGTCGGCGCGGTGTTGATGCAGTTTATGGTGCAGGGCGCCTGGGGCGTAGTTCCCGCCTATCTCACGGAGTTATCGCCGGCCCCTGTACGAGCTACGGCTCCGGGCCTGGCTTACCAGTTGGGTGCGCTCATCACATCATGGAACGGAAAAGGCCAGGCACTGGCGGCCGAGCGCTGGGGTAACTATCCCGCAGTGCTTGCGATCACGGTGGTTGTGGTCGCGTTGACGCTGGCAGGGTTGGCGGCATTGGGCCGCGAAGCGCGGGGCAGCGAAATGACCGAGGCATGAATCCGGCGCTGGGCCAACCGCCAGACACTTCCTTCGCGATCCCTTCGGAGCCAGGCAACTCCGTTTTGTGGCTGCTCCGCGACTCGTGTGCCATTCTCGGCATCAATCCCTTCAAGAAGGACCAAGGTAATCTTTCCCAGTTACCTGCCTGCTGAATTTCAAGGTCTCTTAGGCTTCAGCTCCTGCCGTCCCGAGTCCCACCTTTGCGGCATTGTGCTTGTTGGTTCAAATAACTAATTTCGATTCATCGCCGACCTGGAGCAATGAACCTGCAAGCCGGCCGTATAGCAACGCCGAATGGCGACAACACCAAAGCGCGAATAACCCTGGGGCAGGAGAAACGGTTCTTCGCGAAGAAGGAGGAGCGCGGATGCGAGCGCGGACCATGCGCGCAACAGATCGCATCAGCTCTAAAAAGTGCGTCCATCGCGTCGCTGCTCATGAATGGCTAAGGAAATAGGCGGGTGATGCAAGTGAAAATAGAGCGCGTTCTGCAGGGTTCGGCTTTTCCGGGCGGAGGAGCGGTTTTATGAGCCGGCATTACGGGCAAATCGCGCTCTTGGATTCGTCTCGTCACACCGGCGGCGCTTCTGCTGCCTTCCGTTCAGCGCCGCACGCCGCCCCTGCCGGCGGCGCAACGTGGCCGATGATTCATGTCCACCTTCTCCGGCTCCTCGATGACCCCCGCCGGGCGCTTGGACTCGCTTTGTCCGGGCTGATCTTTGCCGCGGTTACTCTCCTCGCATTTTGGTCCCTTTATCCGGCTCAGAACCTGCTCCACGTCCAGACGGCCCCACGCTCGCACCTCGCGGAGCCATCACGCGCAGATCTCGATCGCACTGCGGCAATGGAAGCCGGGCCGGATGTGCGAACCGCGAAGATGAGCAAGGCTGCGGTTGCCGCTACACCCAAACTACAGCGATCCAGCGTCCTCGCAAGTGAAGCCGCGCGATTGCGAAACCGCTACGCATCCGTCGAGGGACAATTCCGGAACCAAATGCTGGAGGAGAACGTTCCTGGCGCTGCGTACCTCGCCGCCGCTGTAGTCCCTCTGCATCCTGCGGATTCCGGCCCGATCCGCAGCGCTCTTTTCGTGCTTCTTGGGCTGATCTCTTTGGCTGCCGTGACCGCAGGAATCGCTCGCAAAAGAAACCGGCGGGTTTACATCGCCTCCGATGTCGAGCACGTGCTGGGATTCGCGCCAATGGCGCAGTTGCCGGACTTTGCGGAGGTCCCCGAGGAAGTAACCGAAGAGTACCTCCTGCAGCTGGCCGCCAAAATTGAATCTGTCTCTAAGCGCCGCAGCCTCAGGAATTGTGTTTTTACCGGAACGGGCCACGGAAGCGGCGTGACGGCTATTGCCACGCGGATGAAAGAGTTGCTCCAGCCGCTGGGCTGGGCGGCGGTGGTCGTGGATGCCGGAGGACTTTCACCAGCAGCGCCGGAGGGCGGGTTGGGCGCCGGAGAGGACGCCACTCAGCACGTGGCCCAAACGGTGGAGGGCCGGCCAGCGGAGCTGGTTCTTGCCGATGCGGCGCCGCTCATGGTTTCGGCGCAAACGGAGGACCTGGTGCGGCATGCCGACTGCACGATCGTGGTGATCGAATCCGGGGTAACCACGCGCGCGCAGCTGCGGGCGGCGGCCGCCATCCTCCAGCGTCTCAACGCACAGGATGTGGGATTCGTGCTCAACCGCGTGCGGTTGGCGAAGGCCGACCCGGATTTCCGCGATTCCGTGCAAGAGATGAAACGGAATCTGCACGACGAGAACTCCCCTTCGGACCAGCGGATGCTTCGCACTCTCCGCTTTGCGATAGAATCGGGCCGCGCCAGCCTGGAGCCCGAGTTTGCCATAGCGGGGCAAGCGGCGGCATACCCGGGTACAAAGGCGATGCCGCCTGCTGCAGGCGCCGGGCAGGCCATCCAGGTCGCCGTGGCAGAGCCCGAACCAGCGGAAGAGCCGTCAGTGTCCTCGCTGCAGCAAGAATCTCAGCCCCCGCCGCGAGATGCGGCTCAGCCGCCCGGTGAGATTCCTTGGTGGCTCATCGAAAATCCTGCGCGTTCCTATACGGCCCTTAATCGGCCGCGGCCGCCGCGGACTGATGCCTGGCAGCCAGCTTTCTCAGCTTCAGGCGGTAGTGAACTGGCCCAAGAGACGGCGAAACCCGAAATGGAGCCATCCCCGCATGTGAAGCTGCCGCGGTTGAGCGAACTCAGAGGCATGCATTTCTCAGGGGGGCTCAAGGAGCTGGATCTGGCAAGGCATCCCGAGCCGCCTAGCACCGAAACTGAGCTGTTGATGAACGCCATCGCACCGTTCGAACCGCGAATTGACCAAATGGCGCCCACGCAGAGTGCAGCGTCGTCTCCCGTGCCGCAAGCACGGCCCGATATCGCGGTTCCTGTGCGGACCTTCATTCCGGTTCCCGAACCCGGGGTTGTGCCTGCCGCGACGAATGGAGCCCTTTCGCAAGCCGATGGATCGCGATCGGTTACGGCGCAGCCCAGGTTCCTTCCTCCGAAGCGTGCGACGGTCGCCAATAACAGGGCGCAGCGTGCAGACAACGGCCATGCCGCGCGGCGCGGAAAAAGTTCCGTAAAAGAAGAACAAGGACAGGCCCTGGACGAGGTGCAGATTTTGCCCTCGCGGCGTGGACAATATAAGAAAAAGGCTTGACGGACGCAGAACGGCCGGCAACACGTAAGTTTGACTGTCTGCCAACCCGATTGGATTTTTGGCTTACCTTATAAACCCTAACTTATTGTTCCTCATGGTCCAGCCTTCTGCTCCCTTACGCGAGGGGGTTAGGGGCTGGACCATTTGTCGCATGGCGGCGGAGAGGGGGAGTGGCTGCGCGCGCCAAGAATAGAAGCGCACGCGGCTGATTCTTTCCTCGACAGCGTTTCCAAGAAACGTATTCGGAAGGCTCCGAGGCTCCCCATCAAAAAACCGAAAGAGGGAAGGTTCGTAGCCGGTCGATTCATGCGGAGCGCCTTCCAGGTTTCAAGAGCGTGGCCTGTGGCGCCCACTTCTGGTGCAAAACACGCAAGAGGAGACTTAGTTGAGGTCGCGGGGGCGCTTGCGAAAGACGATCTTGAGGTTGCGGCGCCAGTGCTCGGCGATGGCGATGAGTTGCCACTCAATCTCCGGCGACAGATAGCGAAGGACCTGCTCGTTCGCTGGGTGAATGCGGAGGGCCGGGGCGGCGAGCATCAGGCGCGGCGGAAGCGGCGAGACCTCGGCGCCTGCAAAATAGCCATTGCGCTCGAAAGCCGAGAGCGGCGCGGCCGCGGACGGGCCGGGTTGCCGGTCGGCGTTGAGGGCCCGCACGCGAATCCAGTAGTCGAGGGCCTGCAATGGGAGCTGCAGGTCTTCTTCGGTCTTCAGTTCCAGAACTGCGAGGCGGCCGTTGCCGTCGAGCGTGAGCAGATCGAGCATGCCGCGGTCGCCGGTCGATAGCGCGGGCACCTGGGTGTAGAGCAGATCGCCGCGCAGCTCGGGCAGAAGCTCGGGCAAGCTGGCGCGCAGACGCGACTCGAGCCAGCGCTCGGGCGCCATGCGGAAGAGCGGATCGGTATACGCGCCGTCTGCGTGGCGGCTCAAGAAGAGGCGCCGGAAGAGATCGCGGCAGAGGTCTTCGTTTTCTTCGGTGAGCGGTGTTTCGCTTGCGCCCGCGCCGAAGGTGATTTCGTTCTCGCGCGCAAAGGAGTGGGCCGAGGCGCCCTGGCGCACGCGGGCAAACTCGAGGCCGTGCAGGAGCAGGCCGGCTTCGCTGGCGGAGCGGGGAAGGACTTCGACGCGATTGCGCGCGGCGTCGGGGACGAGCGCGAGCAAGCGGTCGATGCCAGACTTGCAGCGCTCCAGCGCGGCAGCCGGGGAAAAGGCGTGGACGAGGCGCGACTCAAGATTGCCGGTGTCGCGGAAATCGATGGGGGCGAGCTCTTCGCTGCGCTCATCGAGCGTGAACAAGGCGAAGTCGGCAGCGCCGTGATTGAGCCAGGCCATACGCTCGGCGGTGGTGCGCCACGCTCCGGCAGGGACGACGACCTTGAGTCCGCCGAAGTGGCGCCGCGTCTCAGCGTGCTGGCGGCAGTAATCGAGCCAGAGGATGCCCAGAGTGAGGACGCCGTCGATGATCGACGCCGACTCCGCGGCGCTGACGCCGATGACCGCATCGGCGGCGGCTCCTTTAAGCAGGCGGCCGCGAACGTAGGCGGGGCCGAAGCTGTGCTCCAGATCCATGGCCGTGCGCAGGCCGTCGATCTTGGCGCCGATGAAATGGCGGCTAAGAACGCGCTCGAGCAAGCGCTGGTAGTTGCGGCGGGCGGTGTCGCGGGTTGAAGGCGTGCGCCGGTCGCTGGTGGGCACGAATTCGAGCGATTGCGGCTTGGCCGCGCCCATGCGCCGCGCGATCAGGCGCAGGCACTGCGCGCGCTGCCGCACTTCCACAACAGTGCGCACCAGGTTGCGCTCATCGCTCCAGAGCTGGAGCAGGCAGCGGCCGTGCGACTCGGCAACCGAGTAGCGCGCAGTGCGCATGTCGAAGAGGACGCGGCCGTCCTCAAGCAGCGCGGCTGCGGGGTAGTCGGCGAGATAAGCTTCGATGATTTGCGTCAGGCGCGCTGGTGAGGCGGATTCAGCGCCGGGGTCCCCATCGATTGATTTTTGTCGATGGGGTGGAGAGCCGGGGCCTCCGGCAGCGGGTCTTTGTCGATGGGGCGGAGCGCCGGAGGCCATGACGCTCTTTACCAGCCCCTGCGGGCGCGCAGGCTGGTGATGTGGGCCGTGTGGTGACGCGAGTGCCAGTCGTAGATAGCGAGATTGGTAGCGAGCGTTATACGTCCCTGCTCGGGATGGTTGAAGCCGCGCTGAAAATCCTCTTCCGACATCGATTCCAGGACCGCGACCAGGCGCTGGTGCAGGCCGTCGATGAAGACGAGCGAAGGCTCGATAGCCTGGCTGGAGTCGGGCAGGCGTGCCCACGCGGCTTCGTCGTAGGGCTTGATGGTGGGCCAATCCTCAGTGAGGGCGAGCTTGAAGCGAACGTAGGCGTTGGCGTGGCTGTCGGCGAGGTGATGAACAACCTGGCGCACGGTCCAGCCGCCGTCGCGGTAGGGCGTATCGAGTCGGGCCTCATCGAGGCCGGCAACGGCTGCGCGCAGGCGCTCTGGGAGCAAACGCAGAGTTTTGATTTGCGCGGCGCGAATGCCGGGCATGCTCGTGGCGGGCGGACGAAATCGCCCGATCGGGTAACGCAGATCGTCCAGATCGGTCATGGCAAAAACTTACCATGCCTGGCCGCCGCATTGGAACAGCGTTTGCGGAATGGGCGCGTGACCGCCTTTGCCGGCGTGGTGAGCCGCAAGAGCGCCGGGGATCGATTCTCAGACGTAGTGATGGTGGTGGTGATGATGGTGGTGGTGGTGATGATGATGGTGTGACCCGGAAGCAAAAGCCGGACTTGCGAACGCCATCAACAGCAGAGCTGTCGCAAGAATTCTCTTCATGGCACGAATCCTAACATGGTTTCCATTGCCTGCGGAGGCGCGTCAGCCGCCCACGTATCCAAAGAGCAACGGAGGGGGATGACACGTGACCGGCAGACGCGAGCACCGGTGATTCAGACGCGGCAAGGGTACACTGGGATTACGATGACGTACCTGGAAACTTCCCCAATTTCGAGCCATCGGCGCTACTTTTTTGAGAGATTCGGCCTGACCGAGCGGCTGCTGGAGCGCTGCCTGGGCGAAGCTCTCAGCGCCGGAGGCGACTACGCAGATCTTTACTTCGAGTCGGTTACGGCCACGGCGCTGGGCGTAGACGAGCAGATTGTGAAGTCGGCCAGCCAGGGAACGAGCGCGGGATGCGGCATCCGCGTGCTGAGTGGCGAGCGTACCGGATATGCGTATACCGACAACCTGAGCCCCGAGCGGCTGCTGCACGCGGCGCGGACGGCGGCGTTGATTGCCTCGGGGCCCGCGAAACAGCCGGTGCAGGGATTCGCGGAGACGCGCGGCGCCGATCTCTATCCCGTTCCGCTGGGCGGCTACGATTTGGACCTTGCCGCCCGGCTCGATCTGATCCTGCGCGCGGACCGCGCTGCACGGGCGTTCGATGCGCGCATCGTGCAGGTGCGGGCGAGCTACAGCGAAGAGCTGAAGCGGATTCTTGTGGCCGCGTCGGATGGGTCGTTCGCCAGCGACACGCAGCCCCTGTGCCGGTTGGGAGTGTTTGTTATCGCGAAGGACGGCGCAACGATCACGAAAGGTTCGGCAGGAGGCGGAGGCCGCGCCGGTCTCGAACAATTTACAGGAAGTAAAAGTGCGGAGCGCCTGGCGCGCGAGGCGGCGCGTGGGGCGGTTCTTCAATTAGGCGCCGTACCGGCGCCGGCAGGCGAGATGGAAGTTGTGCTGGGCCCAGGCTGGCCGGGGATTCTGCTGCACGAGGCGGTGGGGCACGGACTCGAAGCCGACTTCAACCGCAAGAAGACGTTGGCGTTTGCAGGGCTGATTGGCCAGCCTGTCGCGAACCCGAAGGTGACGGTAGTCGACAACGGCAGAATTGCGGGGCGGCGCGGCTCCCTGAACGTGGACGACGAGGGGTCGGCGACGCAGGAGACGGTACTGATCGAAGGCGGCGTTCTGCGAGGATACTTGACCGACAAGCTTTCGGCGCGGCTGATGGGGATGTCGAATACGGGATCGGGGCGGCGCGAGAGTTACCAGTCGATTCCCATGCCGCGCATGACCAACACCTACATGCTGGCCGGTGACGATGCGCCCGAAGATATTTTGCGCAGCGTAAAGCGCGGGCTCTACGCGGTGAACTTCGGCGGCGGGCAGGTGGACATCACCAACGGCAAGTTTGTCTTCTCGGCGTCGGAGGCGTACCTGATCGAAGATGGCAAGGTGACCGCGCCGGTTCGCGATGCGACGCTCATCGGCAACGGGCCGGAAGCGCTGAAGTACGTGTCGATGGTGGGCAACGACCTGAAGCTCGACGAAGGCATCGGGCCCTGCGGCAAGGATGGGCAGAGCGTGCCAGTCGGCGTGGGCATGCCGACCGTCAAGCTGGACAAGATGACCGTCGGGGGAACAGGACGATGATAATCGCTGTGCTGACCGACCAAGCACCAGCGGCCTCAAGCACTTGGAGTACTTGGGGTCCGGGCTTAGCCGGAGTGATCCTTGGATTTCTATTGAGCGAGCTTGTGTCATTCATCAATAAACGATCCGAGAGGAAGAGGGAACATCGCCGATTCATAGCTGACCAAGCGAACCGCCTCATGGAAGACGTAGTACGAGTATTCTTCGGCGCGAAAAATGAGCTTGGGTACTTGGCGTCGGAACTGGTTCAAACGGATGCGTCGATCGGCGCAGCCCAAAAGTTGACCTCTCAATTCGTCGGAGCAACAGGGGAAATCCCGGGGGCGCGCGAACTTGAGCAACATCGTCAGGAGCGCAAGAAATATCTTGATGCTGCTTACGCTAACCTCAAGAGATACCATTCCCAAGGCGAGCCCTCCGTAAAGTTGCTATGCTCGTTGCCCATTGCGATTGACCTAAGCTTCTTGAACGAATTCCTTGCGAAGGTGACAGAAACGTATCAGTGGGACACGCAAGGCGTGATCAAACAATGTCATCTCTACGAAAGCTTGCATGATCAGTTATTGGGCGCGAGAAGTCAGGTGCTCAACGAACTTCTTGTGTCGATTAAGAAATAGCAAAATAGTGTTCCAGCTTTGCCCAGAGATGCAAGCGCGCTCCTCACGCCGCTTCCAGCCGAACCTTGACTTTCCGTCCCAGCGCGGCAGCGATGTTGACCAGTGCATCAAGTGAGAAGCGCGAGATGCGCCCGCGAAGCAGATCGTTGATGCGCGGCTGCGTAACTCCGCACCGCTTCGCCGCTTCGGCCTGAGTCCACCCATTCTTCTTGACGATTGCCTCGATCCTCATCATGAGATCGGAGCGCAGCGTCAAGTTTGCTGCCTCGTCCGGTGTTTCGGCGAGCGCATCCCAAACATTTTCGAATTCTTCAAACTTCGGTTTCCTCATCTTCGACCTCGCATCAATTGCCGGAACCGCAGCCGTGCAATTTCAACATCGCGCTGCGAAGTTGCCCTGGTCTTCTTTTGGAAGGCATGGATCACATACACTGCCTCGGCCAAGCGAGCGGTGTACAACACCCGATACGCACCAGACCCCTCCGAAATGCGGATTTCCTCTACACCCGCACCAATCGGATGCATTGATTTGAAGTCCATAGCCGGGAGCCCTCTTTGTATCCGCTCCAACTGGTACCCTGCCTCTTGGCGAGCATCTTTCGGAAACTCCCGCATCACCTTTCGAGAATCGCCGAGAAACCGGACCGGCTTCATGAGAAGATTATATCCAATTCGATATACGGCGCGCAAGTTCTGCGTTTTTGGGGGCTGATCGTAAAACCGGTTTCGCCCCGTGCGACCTACAACGATGCATGTGTTTGTGCCGGGAGCAGCGGCCTGGCCGCGACTACGTATGCTGGTTGTATTCCGGCGAGCCGGCGATGACGAGGCCGCTCTTTTGGCGGCCGTGGATGTACCAACAGCACCACCCGGTTTCATACGGTTGCTTCTCGGCGGGCGCGCGCAAGTCCACGTAGGTGACGGCGCCATAGAGATAGATCTTTAGCTCCCACGCTTCCAGGCGGCGCAGGTCTTCCGCCGATTCACAGACTGCTTTCACATCGCCGCGGGAGAACGACTTGAGTCCCGTGGATTCGCCCGGCAGCAGGATGATGGGAACCCGCGGGGGGCGTGGTTCGTTCTTGAACGCGGGAGCAGGCGGCAGGTGCGACTCATCCTCCGCGACGGCGATCTCATCGACAAGCGTGACGATCCTCGTCGGACTGCGCCCTCGATTCGTGGCCACGATCGTGAACCTGTCGGTGGGGCCCGGCTCGGCCTCGGCAGAGACGACGATCCATGGCCGCTGCGCCTGCGCCTGGGCTTCCGCATACATCAATGCCGCTTTGGCGCTATCGGCGGCTGCCTGGGCCACGGCTTCGTTCAGGCGAGTCTGACGCTCGATCTTGCGTAGCAGAGAGACGGCGAGCAGGATTCCCACGTACGCGAACAGCGCGAGAAGCAGGCTGGCGACCCAGCTGATACGCTCCTGCAAAGGCCACGGGGCGGGAGCGGGCGCCGGAGTGGCAATGGTGATATGCGGCTGCTGCGCATCGCATGCTCCGCCCTGGCAGCTTGAGGTCGAAGCGTCGGGACTGGCCGCGAATGGCTGGGCTGCTGGCTGAGCAGTTGAGGCGCCCGGAGCCGGCGCGGGATGCGTGGCAGCTCCCGGAGCAGCAGGAGGCGGAGCGGTTGGATTCCTTGCCTGCGCCACGCTCGCTGCGGGCGCAAGCGCCACCAGCAAAAACGCCGCGGCAACGCCCGGGTTCTTCCAGATCATGGCGTCAATGTAGCACAACATGCACCTGAAACCACGTAGCCGCCGCGCCGCAGGAGAAACTGGGGTACCGGGCGTGTAACGGCGCTGCAGGATCCCGAGGTTGAATCGGGATCCCCGCAGCCGGGTAAGCCGAACCGATTATGGAGCCTGGAATCTTTCCAGAATTCCCAGGTTGCGGGCCATGCGCACCGGGATGCGTAAAGGGATCTTTTCCTTGTTGCCGAGGGTGAGAACGATATAGGTTCGCCAAAGGCGCTTCGTCTTGCCGAACCGGACCTCGTTCCACGGGATGCGCAGCGGCGGATGGCCGGCGCGAAACAGGAACAACACCGAACCGTAGAGCGCGTCGGAGGCAGCAGTCAGGCGGATCACGCTGGAATAGCGGCTCCAAAAGCGCATATAGACCGTGTAGAAGAACGGCCCCGCGGTCTTCAGGTCTCCATATGGCTCGGATTGCATTCGGAAACGCCGGGCAAGTGCGAACCAGCCGCTTACCATGCTGATGATGAAGCAAACCGCACACCAAAGGGCGACGAAAAAGATCGCGAAGCCAAGCGGCGTGCTCAAGAAGGCGTCGATCGTGCTGGATTGCAACTGGCACCTCTTGGGCGTTGCATTCGGCCTGCGCGGCAGCGCCGCTCAACCGGATTGAGCCGCTTCACACGCCCACCGGAAAGGGCTTGGGACTGGATTCCTCGGTGTTGACGCCGGTGCGCCAGCGCTCGAAGCGGCCCTGCAGCAGGCTCATAAGGCCGGTGTACCAGTAGCCGAACACGAAAAGGATGAGAAACGGCGCGGTGAAGTAGTTGTGATTGGAGAAGGTGTAGACGATCGCTGCCGCGAACCAGCAGCCCAGCAGCAGTTCGATCCAAGGGGTGAGTTTGAGGCGCTTACGGTACTTGACTGCCTGGGATTTCTCGCCTTTCTTGGCCACGCGGTACTTGGGCGTGCGCACGAACGCGCTCTTGATGCCCAGCAACGCTTCCATCACGGCCTTGGTATTGGTGACGGTGAGGCCGATACCGAGAGCCATGAGGATGGGGAGATAGTAGAAAGTCTTCTTCCAGGTTTTAGGAAAGATTTCGCGTTCGCTCATTACGTAGAAGACGGCGATGGAAAAGGTGGAGGCCGTGAATAGCGGGAAGTCGATGAGCAGCATTTGGAACCAGCCCTGGTAGAAGCGGCAGATCATGGCGGGAATCAGCAGCGCCGACATGATGACCATAAGCGGATAGCTGAAGTTAGCTGTCAGGTGATAAACGGCTTCGATCTTGTTGCGGCGCGGGGTGCTGCAACGGAACACGCTGGGTAGAATCTTGATGCTGGTCTGGATGAGCCCTTTGGCCCAGCGCGCCTGCTGGGTCTTGAAGGCGGTCATCTCGATGGGCAGTTCGGAGGGGCACTCGACGTCGGGCAGGTATTTGAACTTCCAACCGGCCATCTGGGAACGATAGCTGAGGTCGGTATCTTCCGTGAGCGTATCGTGCTGCCAGCCGCCGCCGTCGAAGATGGCCCGGCGGCGCCACATGCCGGCAGTGCCGTTGAAATTGAAGAACTCGCCGGTGCGGACACGAGCGCCGTGCTCCAGGATGAAGTGGCCGTCGAGCAGAATGGCCTCCACCTGGGTCAATATGCTGTAGTCGCGGTTAAGGTGCGCCCAGCGGGTCTGCACCATGCCAATCTCGGGTTCGGCGAAGTGGTGGATGACCTTCATGAGCCAATCGGCGGGAGGGACGAAGTCGGCGTCGAAGATGGCAATAAACTCGCCTTTGGCGATTCTGAGGCCGGCGCCGAGGGCCCCCGCCTTGAAGCCTTCGCGGTTGATGCGATGAATGTAGACGATGTTGTGGCCAAGCGCGGCGTACCGCTCGACGATTGCCGCAGCCACCTCGCAGGTCTCGTCGGTTGAGTCGTCGAGCACCTGGATTTCGAACTTTTCGCGCGGGTAGTCCATGGCGCAGACGGCTTCAATGAGGCGGTCAACGACAAATTGCTCATTGAAGATGGGCAACTGGACGGTGACGGGAGGCAGCTCGTCGAAACGGCAGGGCGGGTTGGGGTCGTAATTTTTCCGGTACTTGAAATACTGGTAAGCCATCGTGTAGCGGTGGATGCCGTAGAAAGACAGGAGGATCATCACCGCGAAGTAGGGAAGTAGGATCGAGGCGTCAAAGAGGTTCCAGTGGTAGAGCCCCTTGAAGGTCTGATCGGCGTACTGCTCTCTTAAATAGTGGCGCCAGCCGCTCTGCGGGTCGAAGGCAAGCCACGCGGCGACCGACCGCAGCAGTTCCCCGACGGGAACGGCGAAAACGCGCAGAGGGATGAGCAATGCAGCGATCAGGGCTTCAGCCTCCAAGGCTGGAGTATGGTTCATTGTACGCGAGCGGGGGGTGACGATTGCGAATCCTGCAAGGGTCGCGAGATCGCACAGTCTTGCTCGCCAAGCGAGGGAATCCGCCTTAGACATCCTCGAGATTTCCGGCCATCTCCCGATCAAACTGGAATTCATTGAAACGCGCGAAAAAGTGGATGCCATCCTGCCCGAACTGGAGAAGCGCACAGGCTCCGGGCTAATTGAAGTGCAGGAGACCACGATCGTCGTTCCCCCTCATCAGTAGCTCAATCATCCCTGACAAGCGGCATTCAATCTGCAGCCGGCACATAGGGGCAAAGCGCAACAATCTGGCCCAAATCGCGTCTTAACAAGTAGCCGTAATTGTGTTGCGCGGGAGCGTCCGCGGCCTGCGCCGTGCTCTCGCGCAGAAATCCTTAATCGTCAGTGGTTTGACGAATGCAGAAGGATCTTTTTCGCAATACCTCACCGAAGTTGGTGCATACTGAAAAGGAGAGAATTTGTAGCTCTAACCCCAAGGGAAACCGATGCTCTCGAATCACCAGTCACGCATTCTTTCCTTTGCCTTTGTCCTGTTGGGGGTAGTTTTGTGCGCGCATGGGCACGCGCAGGCAGCTCTGCTCATGGAGGAGCCGTACGGCTTCTTTGGCGCCCTGAACCCGACCGGGCACAACTCCATTTACTTCGAGCGAATCTGCGCGGAAACTCCCGTGACGCTGCGGCGCTGCCGGCCGGGCGAGATGGGCGCGGTGATTGCCCGCTATCAGGGGGTTGACGGGTACGACTGGGTCGCTATCCCGCTGATTCCCTACCTGTACTCGGTGGAGAACGCCGCCGACGTTCCTTCTCATGTGGACCGCGAGACAGTGATCCGCTTGCGCAACCGCTATCGCGAGGAGCACCTCGGGAGCCTGGGACCGCATTTGTCAGCGGGCAATCTTGTGCACGGCGGCTGGACCGAGCTGCTGGGCGCGGCCTATGAGCGGCGTATTTACGCCTTTCGCTTCAACACAACGCCAGAACAAGACGACGCTCTGATTGAGAGGCTGAATGCGGGACCGAACCGGACCCACTTCAATCTGCTCTTCAGCAATTGCGCGGATTTCGCGCGCGTGGTGCTCAACGGCTACTTTCCCCGCGCCTTCAGGCGCAGTATTTTCCGCGATGCCGGCATGACCACCCCCAAGCAGATCACCTACAAGCTGGTACGGTATGCGCGCAGGCATCCGGAGACGCAGTTGACGGTGTTTGAAATCCCGCAGATTCCCGGCTACCGGCGTGGGAGCCGCTCCGTGAAGGGCATCGACGAGTCGTTCGTGACCACTGTCTACGCGATCCCGATTGCATTGGCGAATCCGTATCTCGCAGGCGGGCTGTTTGTGGACTACCTGGTGCGTGGGCGCTACCATTTGATCCCCAAGCATCCCGAAGTTCTGGGGCCCGGCAATTTATCCGCGTTGACAACGCCGGCCGCGAACCAGGAGAATTCCGCCAGCGCCGGCGCCCAGGCTCCCGGCGCCGCTTCAGGCGGCACTGCTCAAGCGCAAACTGCCACGGGAGCGAATTCCGGCCTGCGAGGAATCGGAGCCGCAGATGAGTAAGCGAGAGCCACAGAATCTCAAGAACCATGGACGGCTGGATCCGGCGTACCACTTCGTTCTGGTCTTCGTTGTCCTTGCCAACCTGATCGTCTCGATCGTCGTCGTCGTCCGCCACCCGTGTTTCTATTCGGCGTGGTTCGTGGTGCTGTCGGTAGCAGCGTTTATCGCGCTATTCCGGATGCGCCAGTATCCGCTCAAGGTGCAGGACCGCGTGATCCGGCTGGAAGAGCGGCTGCGCCTGCAGGCGCTGGCGCCGGCCGAATGGCACTCGCAGATCTACCGCCTTAGCGAGGACCAACTCATCGGGCTGCGGTTCGCGGCCGACGACGAAGTCGTCGAGTTGGCCAAGCAGGCGCTGGAGCATAACCTGAACCGCAAGCAGATCAAAGAGCGGATCAGGGATTGGCGCGCCGACACCTGGCGAGTGTGAAAGACAGGGAGCGAGCCGCCCCAGCGACGAGGACCTGTCGCTCCACCCAAGAAGCGAAGGGCTGCATCCAAAGACATCACCGATTGCGAGACAGATCGACGCTAGGCCTCGCGGCAGTGGTGGACGCCGATGACTTCGACGATGGTTTCGTTTTTTGAGTTCAAAAGAGCCGGTAGTTGCCTGTGTCCCCGAAAATAGACCGAGAATTAAGAATAGGGCTATGAATTATTGAATTGATTTGGTGGACCTGGTCGGGATCGAACCGACGACCTCCCCGGCAGGCCGGGACGCGCTCTCATCTCAACGATTCGAATCGATCAGCTGCTGAATCGAGCGATGTGATTTCCAACTCTTCAATTGCCGCTCGCGTCGTCGCGCTTCGGCAATGGTGTCAAACTCCTCGCGGTAGACCGGCACCCAAGGTCCTCTGCCTCGCGTGGATGGAGTCTGCCCACGCTGGTGCGCTGCCAAACGTATCTCTACATCGTTTGCCGATCCGATATTAAAACGCTTGCTGGACTGGCTTTCCAGAATGTAGACGCTTGGCATGACGAAGGAATGATGGGCCTTGACCGGATCGAACCGACGACCTCCCCGGCAGGCCGGGACGCGCTCCTTTATTTGTCGATTGGTGGACCTGGTCGGGATCGAACCGACGACCTCTTCCATGCCATGGAAGCGCGCTCCCAAACTGCGCCACAGGCCCACACGGGAAAGTAACTCTTCTATTCTCTTCGTCTGCGGGCCGTTCGTCAAACGCCGGGCGACGGACTTGGGCCGGTGCGCGCGAATGCAACTGGCACAGAATTACACCCGCGCTGCGGAACTCTGTCTTTCTACTCGGCGCAATGCTTCGTGCCGAAGCGGCGGAGTTTTTCTAGGGTCGTTGCCGCCTGGCCCGAGTCGATGGCCTCGGATCCCATGGCGACGCCTTGCTTTAGATCCCCAGCGAGGCCGGCGGCGACCAATACAGCCGCTGCGTTGAGCAAAACGACGTCGCGGCGCGCGCCGGGAATGCCGGTGAGCACGTCGTAAAGCAGCGCTTTGTTCGTGGCCACGTCGCCACCGATGAACTGATCGAGCGTCGAGCGCGGCAGCCCGGCCATCTCCGGCGTGATGCGCGCGGCTTTGAGTTCCGGATCGCCTGCCTCAGTCTCCTCAATGCGCGCTACGACGGATTCGCCCGTGGTGGTCAGCTCGTCGATGCCGTCGGTTCCGTGGACGACGAAGGCGCGTTTGGCTCCGAGCGCCGCCAGCGTGCGGCCCACGAGAAGAACGCGGCTGGGGGCGAGCACGCCAACCACCTGCGTACGCGCATGGGCCGGGTTGGTGAGCGGGCCCACGAGATTGAAGATGGTGCGGAAACCGAGCGCGCGGCGAAGCGGTCCGAGGGCCTTCATGGCCGGGTGGTAAAGCGGCGCGAAGAGGAAGACAAAGCCTGTCTCACGCAGACATTCGACGGCCAGCTCGGGGCTCATGTCGATGGGGACGCCGAGGGCTTCAAGCACATCGGCAGCGCCGCAGCGCGAGGTGACGGCGCGATTGCCATGCTTGGCGACGCGGGCGCCGGCGGCTGCGGCGACGAGCGCGGCGCCACAAGAGATATTGAAGGTTTGGGGTCCGCCGCCGCCGGTGCCAACGCAGTCGACCAGTTGGTCCCGCTCATCCGGTCCAAAGGGTAAAGGCACGGAGTGCCGGCGCATCACATCCACAAAGCCGGCAAGCTCAGGAGCCTGCTCGCCGCGCGTGGCCAGCACGGTGAGCAGCGCCGCGGTCTCCACCTCCGGCACGCCGCCGGCGAGAATCTCCTCGAGGACTTCCGCCGCCTGCTCCCTGGTCAGCGAGGCGCCGTCTTCCGCCAGTGGCCTCAGAAACTCCTTCAGTTGGCTCATAGCTACTTCAATGGTAATTGCGTAGCCTGCGCGGGTTCAGGGTTTGCCCCACCTTGGGTCGCCAAGATACTATGGACTCGCTGGCTGCGGAGGTTTCGCTATCCCCTGCATTCCATAGCTCGCGTCCTCTGATTCCCTCAATTGACGGTAGCCCGAGTGGTCCAACCAGAATGAAAATCCACGAATATCAAGCAAAAGAAATCCTGGCGAAGTACGGCGTCCCCGTGCCCAAGGGCGAAGTTGCCAACACGCTGGAAGAAGCCAACGACGTGGCGCGCAAGCTGTTTGCCGAAGGCGCCGCGGGCGTGGCGGTGAAGGCGCAGATCCACGCCGGAGGCCGCGGCAAGGGCGGCGGCGTGAAAGTGGCCCGGACGCGCGAGGAGGCCGAGCGGCACGCCAAGAACATCCTGGGCATGACGCTGGTGACCCACCAGACCGGACCCCAGGGCCAGAAGGTGCAGCGGCTTCTCATCGAAGAGACTGCGGCGATCGAACGCGAGCTCTATCTGGGTATTGTGCTGGACCGCGCCGCGGGCAAGCTGGTCTTTATGGCCTCACAGGCCGGAGGGGTGGAGATCGAGGAGGTGGCCGCAAAGACGCCTGAGGCGATCTTCAAGGAGACGATCGACCCGGCCGTGGGCTTCGGCGCGTGGCAGGCGCGCAAGCTGGCTTTCGCGCTGGGACTGAAGCCCACGCAGATCAATCAGGCCGTCAGCTTCTTCCAGAACCTCTACAGGGCCTTCGCCGAGACAGACGCCTCGCTGGTGGAGATCAATCCCTTCATCACCACGACCGACGGCAAGCTGCTCGCCCTCGACGCCAAGATCAACTTCGACGACAATGCGCTCTTTCGCCACCCCGACATCAAGGCGCTGCGCGACATCGCCGAAGAGGACCCGCTGGAGGTGGAGGCCAGCAAATACGCCCTGAACTACATCAAGCTCGATGGGACCATCGCCTGCATGGTGAACGGCGCGGGGCTGGCGATGGCGACGATGGACATCATTCAGTATGCGGGCGGCAGACCGGCGAATTTCCTGGACGTGGGCGGCGGCGCGACGCAGGAACAGATCGAGCACGCCTTCGAGATTCTGCTTGCCGATGCCAACGTGAAGGCCATCTTCATCAACATCTTCGGCGGCATTCTGCGCGTGGACCGGCTGGCCACGGGCGTGGTTGCGGCGGCGCGCAACCTGCACGTGAAGGCGCCGATCGTGCTGCGGCTCGAGGGCACGAACGTGGAAGAGGGGCGGAAGACCCTCAACGAGTCGGGATTGAACTTCCAGGTCGGCGAAACAATGAAAGAAGCAGCGGAATTAGTTGTCGCCGCGGCGGCGGGGGCATAGAGATGTCGGTTTTGGTCGATAACAACACGCGCCTCATCGTACAGGGCATCACGGGCAAGGAAGGCACGTTCCACGCCATAGGGTGCGCGGAGTACGGCACGAAGGTGGTTGGCGGAGTGACGCCCGGAAAGGGCGGAACGGTGCACGAAGGCTGGCCAGTGTTCAACACCGTGAGCGATGCAGTGAATGCGACCGGCGCCAACGCAACCATGATTTTTGTGCCGCCGCCGTTTGCCGCCGACGCCATCCTCGAAGCCGAAGACGCGGGGATTCCCCTCATCGTGTGCATCACCGAGGGCATTCCCACGCTGGACATGGTGAAGGTGTGGGCCAAGCTGAAGAACTCGAAGTCGCGCCTCGTCGGACCCAACTGCCCCGGCGTCATCTCGCCCGGAAAGGCGAAGATCGGAATTATGCCGGGGCGCATTCATAAGGAGGGGTCGATCGGCATTGTTTCGCGCTCGGGCACGCTGACCTATGAGGCGGTGCATCAGCTTACGCAGCGCGGCATCGGCCAGTCGACGGCCATCGGCATCGGCGGCGATCCCATCGTCGGCACCACGCACATTGACGCGCTGCGCCTGTTCAACGACGATCCCGGGACCGAAGCCATTGTCCTGATCGGCGAGATTGGCGGCTCGGCCGAGGAAGCCGCGGCGGAATTTGTGAAACAGCACGTGAAAAAGCCGGTGGTGGGTTTCATCGCCGGCCAGACCGCGCCTCCCGGCCGGCGCATGGGCCACGCGGGGGCTATTATCAGCGGCGGCCAGGGCACCGCAGCCGACAAGATGAAGGCCATGGCAGCGGCCGGAATCCATGTGGTGGTCTCGCCCGCCGAGATTGGCGCCACGCTGGCGCAGGTGGTGAAAGGCAGTTGCTAGCAGCCTGTCCGAGTAAAGCTCGAGGGTGTTTCTATTTGCAGGACGCCTGTTGTTGTGTGGCCGGCTGATTGAGTTTCGTTGCTGGCGAGCCGATTCTTCTGTTGCGTAGTGGGTTGCTGGCCGATGGTTTGTGCGTTGCGGAGCGGTTATACCATGCCGACCCGGTAGACCTTCGGCAGGTTGTGGCTGGTACACGCCAGCGCCCATTCGCCCCGGACCTTTTCATAGCCGCGCAGCAGGAACTGCCGGAAGCCCTGCGCCTGTGGCAAAACTGGGCCGGATTCAGCGGCAACCCCATTCCCCGCGATTTTGCCGTCGTCGCCGCGGCGGTCTTTCTCTATCTGGGAATCAGTGCCTTCTGGCGCGCGCGGCGGCGCTGACTGAGCACGCGGCTGCGTTGAGCCTGGTCTGTGCGTCCCGCCGGTTGCCCCATCCTGGACGCGTTCTGTGCGTCCAGGGTGGGATAGAACGCAAGGTCGCGCTCGTCCAGAATGGAATTTGTGTAACGCTCAGAATTAGCTGAAGGGAAGGGCGTTTTTCGAGACTGATCCAGTTGTCGACGAGTAAGCCGACCTCGGAGGGCGCTTTGGGCGCCACTTTGGAAAGGAGTTACAATCTACTAAATCCATCTGGTGCATTTTAAACGTCCTATCCCGGACGACTGCACGAACCTCCGGCTTGCCTAGCCGTTGGGAAGAGGTATCGAAATGGCCTTCGACTTCGATCCCGCCCTTTCGGCCGCTCAGAACATCGACGCGTTCTATAAGTACATGGAGTCGGTGGATGCCGAGCTTGCGGCCGTGCTAAAAACCAAGTTGCCGAGAATGCTGCCACTCCCTGAGAACACTTCTCAGCGCGCTGCCTCACGTCAGAGATTCAACGAAGCTGTGCTCTCGCATTTAGAGCAAGTGAAGGCAGGGCCGGGCAAATGACACGCTATTTTCTGATGTCCGTCAAAATTGAGGGATTCCGTGGTATCAGGAACGAGGGCCAACCACTCGAGGTTAAGTTTAGGAGCGACGCTGTCAACTCCATCTTCGCAGCGAATGGCCTGGGCAAGAGTTCGCTTTTTGAAGGCATTGTGTATGCCATCACCGGCACGGTTCCCAAGCTTGATCGAATGCTGGCGGCCGAATCTGCGAAAGAGTATTACTGCAATAAATTCCATACAAAGCGACGCGCCGAGATCGTCCTGACGTTCGCCGCTGACGATGGATTGTCACCCGACGTCGTCATCAATGTGACGCGGAACGCCAGCGGAGCGCGAAGTGTGACCAGTCCGAGTGGTTACTCAAATCCAAACGAACTGCTCGCCACCCTGGCCGACGAAACGGTGTTGCTCGATCACCAGACATTTGCTCGGTTCTTGCTCGACACACCACTCGAACGCGGCAAGGTGTTTTCCTCACTCTTGGGCCTGTCGAAGCTAGCGGACGTACGGCAGGGGCTGCAAGCCGTCGCGAACACGATGGCCTTCAACAGCGATTCACATCTCAGGGAATTGGAAAACACGGTATTGCTTTCGGGCGGGGAGATTACTCGGATGAAGCTGGCCCTTCAGCAGGACTTCCTCGCGCTGACCGGGCTGACGCTGCCAGAGCCGACTGATCCACTAAGCGTCGCTTCGAATGCGGTAAAGGCTCTCGCTGGCGAGGCCCTTCTGAAGCCGCTCTGCGAGAACCTGGGTCTAGGCAAGATCGACTTTGAAAACATTAGCGCAACGATCAGGGCCGCGGAAAAAAGCGAGGATCAGGAGCGGCTGAAGGCTGTCATTGGGGACATTTCGACTCTCGAGGGGCTTGCGCCTCTCGCTGGTGAGGCCGCCGAACAGCAGGGGCTGCTTGAGCTATGCCGTGCGAAAGACGCGGCCTTCGCTCCCACCCGAGGCGAGTCGTTTCACGACCTGTACGCCACGGTGCGCCGGGTGTTCGACGATGGGAGTTGGACGGACAGGTCAAGGTGCCCGGCTTGTGAGTCCACCCCGGCAACACCTCCATACGAATTTGTCGTGAAGCAGCTGCAGCAATATGAGGCTGCCGATGAGGCTGCAACGAAGTTTGGCGACGCGTGGAAAGTCGCTGCCTGTGGTGTTCGGTTGCAAAGGCTTGAGACGAGGCTAACTGCGCCGGCCAAGGCTAATGAGAACATACATGGCACGGTTAACGCTGCGCTGGGGACAGGGCAGGGGACCGAGCGGGACCTAGATGCTGTGGCCAAGCGCATGTCGGTGCTCGACACCGAACGCACGGCTCAAATAGCGCGGCTGAAAGCTGAGAAGGCGACGATCGAGGGTTCATTGCCGCCGTCGTTGGTGGAACTTATCGAGCGGGTTGAGCGGGCAAAGCGTATCAAGGATACGTTGGCGCAAGTGACAAGGCTTACTCGCTCAGTCGCTGACGCTAACCGGAAGATCAATGAGCGGAGGCGGTGGAAGCAATTCATTGACAATGCTTGCCGGACTTTCGAGGAGGCCGAGGCGCGCCTCTCGGCAAGGCTTACCTCAGCCATGACAAAGCAATACAAGGAAATGTACGCGACGATCGCAAGCGGAAAGGATATCGTTCCGAGCGTCGAGCAGAAGAAGAATTCAATTGATCTAAACCTTCGCCTGGAGAACTTTTTCGGCCTGAGGAACGCTAGCGCGATGCCGTTGCTCGCGGAGAGCTATCGGAACGCGATCGCAATCTCGATCTTTTTGAGCGCGCTACTTCAGCGTAAGCCGACGGCGCGCTTCGTCATTCTAGACGATGTAACCTCCAGCTTCGACGCCGGACACCAGTTCGCGTTGATGGAGGTGCTGCGCACCCAGGTGGGGCTACCGCTGAATAAGAGCGGGCTCCAGGTCATCGTCCTGAGCCATGATGGGCTCTTGGAAAAATACTTCGATAAATTGAACAACGTCTCCGGGTGGAATCATCAGCACCTCCAGGGTTTGCCTCCCGATGGCAATCTAATGATGCAAGCGCAGGGCGCCGAGCGCCTGCGCAGCACGGCAGAAGGATTCCTGAAAGTGGGCAGGAGCAAGGACGCCGAGCCCTTGGTCCGCCAACACTTGGAGTACAGGATGTTGCAGATAATCTCCAATGTCGGAATCCCGGTTCCGCTGGACTTTGCCATTCGCGGAGACCGCAAAATGGTTTCGAACGCGCTGGATGCGATCCAGTCGGCCATAGAATTAGCAGACGCTGCCAATCGCTTGGTAATGACGGCGCAGCAGCGGGCCGACACCCTCAAGGTTCACGTCCCAGCGCTGATCGGAAATTGGGTATCCCACTACGAAACTGGCGTTGCTTCGAGCCTCGATCCTCGTGTCCTCTTGGGCGTGCTGAATACTTGCGACGATTTCGCCGACTGCTTTAGGTACGACTGCAGATGCCTCCAACCAGGCGGCGCGGTGAAACGCTTTTACAAGAGCCTCTATGCAAAGCACTGTCGCTGCTAGGTGGATTGGTCGATCCAGATAAGCCGCCCAGCGTTCACCAACCCGTGGCGCTATCGGATGTTAACTGCCGCCAACAGCCCAATGCACTCTTCCACCGTTCCAGGTTGCCCCCCAAGCCTCTAAAACCTCCGGGCGAGCCGGAACTTCCGCTTCGAGTGGTTCGATCCCTGAAGAACAACGCACCAGAGACAGCCAGCCCTGGGCAGCCTCCGCCGCCCCCGCCCGCCCCTCCGCGCGCAGAACTGACCCCTGATCCCTGACCCCTGTCTCCTGTCTCCTGTTCCCTGTTCCCTGTTCCCTGTTCCCTATTCCCTATTCCCTATTCCCTGCTCTCCACCATCTTTTCGACGATTTTCACCCATTCCATGCACCTGCAGGTCACAATTCCCCGCGATTGCTCCACCTGTGGGTCTCATTTTCCGCGAGCTCGCGATGCGACGATTTTTTCTCCGCCGCAGCGTTGCGTTTCTGTGACCCACGGGTCACAAATTCCGCTCATCCGGCGGCGGCCTTGGACTGCTTCCCGTGGACGTGATTCACAGCAGGGATCTGCGGTTGCTCCCTATGAACCGCCGCGAAACTCAAACGCCAAGGCTCTCACTTATACTGACAAACGAACGGGGCAGCTCAGGGAAGTGGTCTTGAAGACGGAAAGAAGCCCAATGAATCGGCCTTCATTCGCGCATGGCCCCTTGAGAATTACCCGCGGAGATTGAACTTGAAGGAGTAAAAAATGAGCTCTGTTTCGAAGTTGGCCGATCCTGAATTGCCGGGTCAAAATAATACCTCGCGGCGCGAGTTCCTCAAAACAAGTCTCGTGACTTCGGTTGCGGCAACCGCGGTTGGAATGGCCGCGATGGGGGAAAGCGCGGCCGCGAGGGCTGAATCGAACCCAGAGAATCCATCCATCATCGCGGTGACCGGCGCGCAAGCCGCGCCGCCGTTGCGAAAGCCGTGGAAAAGCGCGATCGCGACAGGGTACGCCCCCTTGCTGCTGCGCGAAGACCTGCAGGATCAACTGGCAATCTTGCAGCGGGACATCGGGTTTGGTTACTGCCGGTTCCACGGAATGTTCAACGACGACATGGCGGTGGTTGCGCGCCGCAAGGACGGAAGCCTGGCGTTCCGCTGGGCGCAGGTGGACAAAGTTCTGGACGCGCTACAGAGGCTTGGCCTGCGCCCGCGCGTGGAATTTTCCTCGATGCCCGTGGCGCTGGCTTCAGGAGCCACGACGATCGACGATTGGCAATGGAACGTCACGCCGCCCCGCGACTACGCCGAATGGGGCCAGTTGGTGGGGCCTTCGCCCGCCATTGCATGGATCGCTACGGCCTGGATGAGATCGCGCAGTGGTATTACGAAGTTTGGAATGAACCGAACATCAATTATTGGACGGGTTCGCAACAAGACTACTGGAAGCTATACGACGTTTCGGCGGCCGCGCTCAAGGCGGTCAGTCCGCGCCTCCGGGTTGGCGGGCCGGTCTCGGCACGCTGCGAGTGGGTCGGGGAGATGATCTCGCATTGTTTCACGAAGGGCGTGCCGTTGGATTTCATCAGCACGCATCTCTATCCGCAGGATGAATGGGTGTTGTATCCGGACCGGAAGGGCAGCCCGCACAAGCCCGGCATGTTTGTTCCGGACATGGTGCGGGGCGTCCGCGAAACCATTCGCCGGTCGGCGATGCCGGATTTGGAGCTCCACATGACGGAGTGGGACAGCGTGGTTCCTACTCCCGACGGTCAGCAGCTCTGGAACCTGAATCCTAGTTCGTCGGATAGTTTTTCTGCTGCGGCCACCGCTTGCGATCTGGCGCTGGCGGTGGATGGGGACTGCGAGGTTTTCTGCTGGTGGGACGCCAGCGATATTTTTGAAGAAGGCGGCATGACGCAGAGCGAGTTTTCCGGCTGCTACGGATTGCTGACGCTCAATGGTATCCCCAAGGCGACGTTGAACGCTTTCTGCTTTCTCAACCGTCTGCGCGGCGGCCGGCTGGAACTCAAGCACGAGGCCCTGGCTCCCGGCTGCAACCTGGTAGCCACGGCCGGAGATGGGAGCCTGCAAGTCCTGCTTTGGTACCGGGACCTCTCGGTCTATGGAGTGGGGACGCCGCAGCCCTGGGCGGGCACCCTGGAACTGCCTTGGGCGGAATCGGCCAAACCCGTGCTGGTGCAGGAGCGAATTACGGCGGGCGCGGGCAGTTGTTATGAGACCTGGCAGTCGTTGGGTAGCCCTCAAAATCTTTCGCCGATCGAGCGCCATCTGCTCCAAGCTCATGCTGCGCCGGAGGCGCAAGTGTTCCATCCTGACGCAGGCAACGGCCAGGTGACTCACAACTTCCGGCTGCTTCCCGGAGAGGTGGTCTATTTGGAGTTGCGCGCGCAGGGAGAGGCCGCTCTTCCCACCACCCCGCTGCGGCAAGAACTGGCGGAGTGGTATGCGAGCCACGGCGCGAAGGAGTAGCCGGATTGTCGATACGCGATGCCAGGCTTCGGTGCGGCACGGCTTTCTGAGTGAATGCACGACGCAGGTTGAGCCGCGCAAGGTTTTTGCAATAGGACAATGGCGTGAACAAAATCGACAGATTGACGAATGCAGATGGATTGAGCCGGCGCGAGTTCCTGAGGACAAGCCTTGTGACTTCGGTAGCAGCAACCGCGGTTGGCATGGCGGCGATGGGAGAAAGCACGGCCGCGAAGGCCGAAGCGGAAGCGGAGAATCCATCCATCATCACTGTGACCGGCGCACAAGCCGCGCCGCCGTTGCGAAAGCCGTGGAAAAACGCCATTGCCGTGGACGTGCCAGTCTTGCTCTTGCGCGAGGATCTACAGAACCATCTGGCAATTTTGCAGCGCGACATCGGCTATCGCTACTGCCGAACCTACGGGTTCTTCTATGATGAGATGGCCATTGTCGCGCGCCGCAAGGATGGAAGCCTGGCGTTCCGCTGGGCGCAGGTGGATAAGGTTCTCGATGCGTTGCAGCGGCTCCGGTTGCGTCCTTTCATGAATCTATCCCCTGTGCCGGTTCCGCTGGCCTCTGGGGCTAAAACCATCTTTGATTGGGGCGTGAACGTCACGCCGCCCCGCGATTACGCCGAATGGGGCCAGTTAGTGGGGTCATTCGCCCGTCATTGCATGGATCGCTACGGCCTGGATGAGATTGCGCAGTGGTATTACGAAGTTTGGAACGAACCGAACATCAATTTTTGGACGGGTACGCAGGCCGACTACTGGAAGCTTTATGACGTCTCGGCGAAGGCGCTCAAGGCGGTCAGTCCGCGCCTGCGGGTGGGCGGGCCCGTCTCGGCCCGTGCCGAATGGGTAGCGGATTTGATCGCGCACTGTTCTTCAAAGGGCGTGCCGTTGGATTTCATCAGCACCCATATCTATGCGCAGGATGAATGGGTGTTGTATCCGGACCGGAAGGGCAGCCCGCACAAGCCCGGCATGTATGTTGTGGACGTAGTGCGGGGCGTCCGCGAAACCGTCCGCCGGTCGGCGATGCCGGATTTGGAAGTGCACCTGACGGAGTGGGACAGCGTGGCCCCTTTGCCCGACGGGCAACTTCTCTGGGACAAAAATCCAAATTCGGCGGATAACCTGTCTGCTGCGGCCACCGCCTGCGATCTGGCGCTGGCGGTGGATGGGGACTGCGACACCTTCTGCTGGTGGGAGGCCAGCGATGTGGTTGGCGAAAGCGGCATCTCGCTGAGCGAGTTTTCCGGCTGCTATGGATTGCTGACGCTCAATGGTATCCCCAAGGCGACGTTGAACGCTTTCTGCTTTCTCAACCGCTTGCGCGGCGGTCGGCTTGAACTCAAGCACGAGCCTCTGGCCGCCGGTTGCAACCTGGTGGCCACGACCGGAGATGGTAGCCTGCAAGTCCTGCTTTGGTACCGCGATCTTTCGGTCTATGGAGTGGGGACGCAGCAGCCTTGGACCGGCACGCTGGAAATGCCTTGGGCGGAATCGGCCAAGCCCGTGCTGGTGCAGGAGCGAATTACGGCGGGCGCGGGCAGTTGTTATGAGACCTGGAAGTCGTTGGGTAGCCCTCAAAATCTTTCGCCGATCGAACGCCATTTGCTGGAAGTTCATGCTGCTCCCGAAGCGCGATTGTTCCGGCCGGACGCAGCCAACGGCCAGGTGAGTCACGATTTTCGGCTGCTTCCCGGAGATGTGCTATATTTGGAGTCGCGTCCGCAAGAAGAAGCCGCAATTCCCACGGCGCCGCTGCGGCAGGAACTGGCAGCCTGGTATGCAGCTAGGCGCGAAAAGTCAAGATGAAAGAGAGAAACGTTATAGGAGTGGGAACAGGTGTTCCACCACGATGTATTCCGTTTGGTTGGGGTTAGCGCTCCTCTTTCTGGAGCCATTCTCCTGCTTGCATCTGTTTCGCCGCATCAAGTACCCTCCGATGCTAATTGCCTGCAAGTGAGGCGCGTTTTGGCGGCTTGGCAGCCCGCCGGGAAGGTTGCCACCGAACAACTGACCCGGCCCGACAGCAAGGCTGCACCCATCACCGTCGATTATCCCCAGGACGGCTCCATCTTCCCGCCCGAGATTCTGTCGCCGACCTTCATCTGGCACGATCCAAATACCTCTTCCTCGTCATGGCGCATCGATATCGTTTTTGCCGATGGCGCGAAACCGGTCCATACAAAATCTCTGGGCGAGCACATACAGATCGGCGAGATCGACCCGCGTTGCATTTCTCCGAACAATCAGCTTCCTTCACTGACTCCGGAGCAGGCCGCCGCGCACACCTGGAAACCGGAAGCGGAGACCTGGACATTCATCAAGCACCACTCAGTGAAGCGCCCAGCCACGGTGGCAATCACCGGTCTTGATGCCGCAGGACGGCCAACCAACCATGGCCGCGTCACGCTGACTACCTCCAGAGATCCGGTGGACGGAGAGATCTTTTATCGCGACGTTCCGCTGATGCCGAGCGAGGGCCAGAAGGGCCAGATTCAGCCGTTGGCCTTTGCCAATCAGCCTCTGATCAACTGGCGGCTTCGTGACATCGGCCAGCCGCAGAGCCGGATTGTGATGCACGATATGTATACATGCGCCAATTGCCACTCCTTCTCCGCCGACGGCAAGTGGATGGGCCTCGACGTGGATGGCTCCCTCCAGAACAAAGGCCTGTACGCCGTTGTTCGCGTTCAAAAGCATATGACCATTACCGACCAAGATCTGGTGGCCTGGATTCCCGATCGGAGCATTGCGAATACGCGCGTCGGCTTCATGTCGCAGGTCTCGCCAGACGGCAAGTACGTGCTGTCTACCTTTGCCGGGCCGGGCGAGACCATTCCCAGTTCTTACTACCTGGCCAATTTCAAGGATTATCGTTTCCTCCAGGTCTTTTATCCCACGCGCGGCATTCTTGCTTGGTACAACCGCGCCACGGGCGTCAGAAAGTCGCTGCCGGGCGCCGACGATCCTTACTATTCCCAAGGGAATGGGGTCTGGAGTCCCGATGGAAAGTACATCGTGTTTGACCGCGCGGTGGCCAGGGATTCCTACCCGCCAGGACAACCAAAGGCATTGGCGGCCAACGACCCGAACGAAACGCAGATCAAGTACGACCTTTACCGGATACCGTTCAATAATGGGCAGGGCGGCAAGGCAGAACCGATTAAGGGCGCATCCAACAATGGAATGAGCAACAATTTCCCCAAGGTTTCCCCCGACGGCCGCTGGATTGTTTTCGTCAAGTGCCGCAACGCTTTTTTGATGCGCCCGGACAGCGAGTTATGGATCGTTCCGGCCACCGGAGGCGTTGCGCGCCGCTTGCGCGCCAATATGTCGCCGATGAACTCCTGGCACAGCTTTTCGCCCAACGGGCGCTGGCTGGTTTTTTCTTCCAAGAGCCGCTCCCCTTACACGCAGATGTATCTAACGCACATCGACGCCAATGGAAACGATAGCCCGGCCATCTATATCGATAACTCGACGGCGGCCAACCGCGCCGTGAACCTGCCTGAGTTTGTCAATATCCGGCCCGGCGGCATGGAAGACATCAATGTGCCGCTCTCCGACCTCTATCGCGTCATCGATCAGGCGGCGGATCTTGGGAACAAGGGCAATAAGCCCGCCGCGCTGGCCAAGTGGCAGGAAGCCGCAGAAATGGACCCCAATAACCCGGTTGCAAACGGCGGTTTGGGCGCCGCGCTGGTGGATATGGGAAAGCCGAAAGATGCTATTCCATATCTCCAGAATGCCACTCGACTCGACGGCAATTATCTTGCCGCTTACTATAATTTGGGAAATGCGCTGGCGGCGGCCGGGCGGGAAGATGAGGCCATCGGTGCGTGGCTGAATACGGTTCGCATTCGGCCCCATTTTCCGGAAGGCCGCGAGAATCTGGGCTACGCATACTACAAGGAGGCGAAGTTTACCGATTCGCTAGCTCAGTTAGAACAGGAGTTGGACTCCACGCCGGATCGGCTCTTCGCGCTCAGCCTGGCCGCGACTCAGCTGGCGACCTGCCCGGATAGTTCGATCCGCAATGGCGCCGAGGCGCTCACGTTGGCCGAACGAGCGAATAGTCTGAGCGGCGGAAAGACCCCTATTATTCTCGACGCACTGTCGGCGGCTTACGCCGAGAGTGGCCGCTTCGACGAAGCGGTCGAAACCGAAAAGCAAGCTTTAGATCTGGCGTCGCAAGGAGGCGATACTTCCGTAGCGGCCACGCTGAAGGCTCACCTGGAGAAGTACTCGTCGAATCAGCCCCTCCGCGAGCCGCCTGATCCGGCATTTTTCTGATGCGGGATTTCCGGACCTGATCGATAGAGCGGAATTGCTCGCGCAATTCGGGCCGGGGAAGGCCGCCGTTGTCGACAAGGGGAGCTTTCTTGGTACACCGGCGTCAGACAGGTTCTTACCAATGTCAAGGCCGATCGGATTCTCACGGTAGTTGAGAGTCGATAGACTCCGGTGGCAGCAGGCTGCCCACAAAACGATCCAGCCGATACTGGGAAACAATCGTCCTTCGCGGGGCTTGGGATGCCCAATCCTTTGGGCCTCCTGCACTGCATTCCACTTCACTTCGGACGCGCAAGCGTTGCAGCCGGCTCCTCCACTTTCACGATCTGGTCCACGGGAGGATGATCGATTCGTTGCACAATTCCACTCGGCCAACGAATCTCTACATGATCCAACTTCGTCTCGCCGCCAAGACCGAAGTGCGCGCGGCGATCACTCGATGACATGAACCCCACGCTTGTTGTCACATGGTTATAGAGAGTCCTCCCGGAGCCGGTAGTCACCTTGATTTTTGCGCCGATCCCATCGCGATTGCTCTTGTGGCCCCGCAGGTCGAACATGATCCAGTGATTCTTGACGACCCCATTGTTCATGAGGATGCGCGGCCTCTCGCCCAGCGACGTCACCACCAGATCCATGAATCCGTCGTTGTTGAGATCAACAAAGGCCGCGCCTCGCTGATAGCCGACGAAGGCGAAGTCCGGGCCCATCTGCCCGGTGACATCGACCAGTGTTCGGCCGTCCAGATTCTTGAACATGGTGTCGTGCTGGCTGGAGTAGGGAGTCAGATTATCCACATCTCCATTGGCTGAATAAATGTCTTTCCAGCCGTCATTATTGTAGTCGATGAATCCAATGCCCCACCCTGCCAGGTTGTGGGTCAGAGACTCGAGCCCGGTTTCCAATGTTATGTCGGTAAAGAGCTTTCCACCCTCGTTCTTGAAGATGCCCCAAACTTGATCGATAAGGTCGTTGTAAACAATGTCCACCCAGCCGTCGTTGTCGAAGTCCTTTGCGTCGCAGCCCATGCCTGACACCTTATCTCCCCGCAAATTGTATGCCACGCCATATTCGATGCCGCGTTCCTTGAAAGTTCCGTTTCCCTGGTTGATAAAAAGGAAATTGGGTTCGGTGTCGTTGGCTACGAAGACGTCCATCAGGCCATCGCCGGTAAAGTCCGCGATGGATATGCCCATCCCTTTGCCGAGGGCCTTTCCAATTCCGCTCGAGTCGGTAACGTCCTTGAAATGGCCGTGGCCGAGATTGCGGTAGAGCCTCGATGCAACGCTCGGGTATATGGTTGGACTGCAGTACTCCTCTCGTTCGGCGTCCATGAAGCATTGTATGTCCGTTTGTGGCGTCCATATCGTGTAATTCGCAACAATGAGGTCGAGCAGTCCATCGTTGTTGTAGTCGAACCACGCCGCACCGACACACAGAAGGTTCTCCGGCTTGTGGTCCAGGCCAGAACCAACAGTCACCTCCGTGAATGTGCCGTTTCCGTTGTTATGATAGAGAGCGTTCCTTCCGGCATTGCAGATAAAGATATCCTCATAGCCATCGTTGTCGTAGTCCCCCACGGCCACGCCGATACTAAGGCCAAGGTTCGCTCCGCTGAGTCCGGCCTTGGCAGTGACATCTTCAAAAGTGCCATCGCCCTTGTTGCGCAGCAAACAGTTGTAAAAGGCGGGCGTGGTCTTTTTGAGTTCCGGGAACGTGGCGCCGTTGGTAAAGAACAGGTCCATGTTGCCGTCGTTGTCGTAGTCGATTGCTGCAACGCAGCCGCACATCGGCTGAGGGAAGTATTTCCGTCCCGTGTAATCGACGTTTGTCCAGTAGGAAAAGTTCGATCTATTGGCGACATCAGTGAACCAAACGGAACCAGCCTCCGCCGAAGAAGCGCTCGACGACTGGCCTTCGGACTCAGATTGTGTGAGGGCGGAGCGGGAGGTTGCGGAGGCATTAAGCGACACCAAGTCCCGAGAAAAGAGCCGGCGAATGCCCAAGCCGGGCAGGCATGCGGCGATGGCGGTCAAAAGATCTCTGCGAGTCATCAGAGCTATTTTAGCTCAGTTGATATTCTCGGTGCGTGGGAGTTGCGGCGCATCAGAACCCGGTTAAGCTGAAGCTGCTCTGGGGCTTTCGCAGCCGGCTATGGCGGAAATCGGACTGGTACGATTCGCACGGCCGGCGTTGCAAGTCAGCAAGCGGTGCTGCCTGCTCAGCGCACCAAGTTCAGCACGCGTCAGTTCACACAGCCGCAGTTGCTGGCGGTATTGTGCCTGATGCGCTACGAAGACTGGACCTTCGGCGAAACCGAGGTATGGTTCAGCGAGCACTCCGAGTTGCGTGCGCAGGGGGAGGCCGCACTTCGCACAACCCCGCTGCGGCACGAACTGGCGGATTGGTGTGCAGCCCGGCGCGGCACGAAGGGGTAGTCGAATTGCCGGAAAGTGGTCCCAGATTTCGGTGACGCATTTCGTGACAGCGTGAACTTACTCCGCAGGGTGAACGAGTTATGATCATACAAAGGAGCAATGGGATGAGCAAGATCAACAAACAAAAGAATGAAGACGGATTGAGCCGGCGCGATTTTCTTCAAGGCAGCTCGGCGGCGACGCTGGCGACGGTGCTTGGCGCTGTTCCTTCAGCGGCCCAGCCTGCGCGCAAATTAACCTCTGCCGCACCAGAAGGGAATAACGTCTCCAAAGATTTCAAACCGGATGCCGGCTTTCCCAGGGTTTGGATGTCAAGCCCAGAGAGCGCCCTTCCTACCGCCAGTTTCGAGGATCTTGTCTCGCATGGTGTGCAGGTCATCGAGACCACCGATATTCAAAGCGCCCGCAAGTACGGTTTGCAAGTCATGCTTGCAAGTGATGTTGACGGGATGTTCATGGGAGAGATCATCGGGCCGAAAGACGTTACGCAGATGGGGCTGACGCCCGAATATGCGGTAGCGATTGCCGGCACCTATGAGGACCTCAGCATCGATTCGCATACGTTTCCGTTTGCCAAGGGCAAACACACCATCGAAATCGGCCTGCCGTTTCATTATGCTCCTTATGATTGGAAGACCAAGAGATACTTTACCGACAACCACACCTTCGATAGTTACTTCGACCCGGGGATTTTTTCGACCGACCGGGCGTTCAATGCGGAAGTGGTCATCAAACAGCAGGACTACGACGGCAGGCAGCATGTGGCGATTGTCCCAGCCGTCATCAGCGACCGAGGCAGTCTCAGCTTGCGCGTCACGTTCGATCTGACCAATGTTGAGGGCGATCTGGACCACACGATGCTCGCCGTCTATTGGCGCACCAATCAACTCAGTCCAGCGGCTGCTTCAACACGAGAGATCGCGGCTCGGTCGGTCCGGGCAATGTTGGGCCGGTTCACCCGCGAAAACGGCGGCGTCTTTCCCGACGATGTGATCCTCGGTATGCGGTTCGGCGATGAATGTTTCCTTCGGACCGGCTTTGTTAACTCGCCGAAAGGCGCCCTACCGCTCTATGACTACTCTGACAGCGGGATCGCCGGTTATCGCAAGCTCAATGGGATCGATGAGTACCCGCGCGTATGGGGGTTTCCCGAGGTCTTCGGCGTAAACGCCTACCGCGACTGGCTCTATGCTTATCACACCGCCACCGCCGAGCTGGTCAAGGCGGTCGTGACCGCAGCCCACAGCATCGCGCCGCGCTTGCTGGTTTTCCGTAACCCCACACGGTTCAACCCGACTCCCTTCGCCACTCTGGCGAACGACCACGACGGCTGTAGCACCCAATTGCTGGCCCAGCAGTTCGACATGGTCAATCCCGATCCCTACCCCGTCGCGCGCACGGGCGATTCGCAATGTACGAATTCGGACCGCAATCCGCGGCCCGGTTATATCGAATCCATCATCCCGTTGGAAAACGCCTATTGGAGCGGGTTGGTCAGACGGTTCGGGAAGAAATTGGTGCCTTGGATGCAGGCGCACACCTTCTCCTTCGACCTGCAGCACCCTATGCCCAACGACGTCTTGCACATGTACGAGCAGGTGGTGGGTTACAACCCAGACGGCATTATGTGGCTGGGATACGAGCCGGGCGATACGGCGGAATCGCCCCGGTATGGGATGACACTGCCCGATGCGAGGCCCGAAACCTGGAAGGCGCTTCGCTGCATTAATGACCGCGCACATCACGACCTGGGGCGGCCTAAGAAGGTTCCAGGCATAGCCGTACTGCGCTTCTACGCCGAGCGCTCGCTGGTGGATCTGGAACGGCGCCATCTGCACGACCGCTTTCTCACCGAGCAAATACTGACTGGGCTGACGATCGATCTCGACATTCCCTATGACATCTTCGAGTACTACAAGCGCGAAGACCTCGACTGCCGCGAGCTGCGCGGCTATCGACGCGTCATCATGTGTATTACCGACCTGAAGGGCCTGCCGCTCGATGAATTCGAGAGGCAAGGCATTCCGCTCTCGATCGTCTGTTGGGATGCCGCGTCGCTCGCCGCGCATCCCGAGTTCACCGGCGTTACGGACCTTCGTCAGCTCCCGGGCAAGGCCATCGGTGTTACCGAGCCATCCGGCCCAGGCATCATCGTTCCTGAGAATTACAGCGGAATAACTGAGTGGGAAAGCGACCTCCATGTGACGGGGCCGGCTGGTGTCACCATGCCCGCCGGTCTGGCCTATGGTGCGACGCTTCGGCCTGCCGCGACTAGTATTGCCAAGGCGGGCAACCAATGTTGTGTTTGGCGCCACCGGAATGCCGTTTTTTCGAGCTTTCTCCCGAAAGATTCCTTCGATGACGGTGAATACGTTCGCTGGCTTCTGAACGGAGATATGGCAACTTAGGGAGCCTCCGAGCGAGCTGGCCTATTGAAGGTAACGGCATGATCTCGTAAGTCGATGTAGCCTGCAACGGAGCGCCATTATCCCGAGGAAGTGCGGGTTATTGAAATAGTTCCCGCACGGGCTCCAAGGCCAGCCTAGGATGGATTGGCACAAGTACAACGCTTAAGGAGTAAGGAAATGGACGCTTTAACGCGGCGAACCTTCGTCAAGTCGCTCGGTCTTGCGGCTGGTCTCGGTTCAATTCCACCTATCATGGAAGCACAAGCGGAAAGTCCCGCCCCAGATGTGCCAATGCCGTCCGTCAGCCCGGACCCTAAAGGCCTGCGCTTTCGACAAGTCCACCTGGATTTCCATACCGCGCCGCTCATCACGGACGTGGCTATGGACTTCGATCCGCAGGCATGGGTCCAGACGCTCAAGGATGCCCACGTCAACTCCATCAATATATTTGCCAAGTGTCATCATGGCATGGCCTATTACCCGAGCAAAGTGGGTCCGGTTCACCCCGGCCTGAAAATCGACTTACTGGGAGAGCAGATTGCCGCCTGTCATAAGGCGGACATTCTGACGCCGGTCTACATTACAGTCATGTGGGATCAGTATGCCGCCGAGCAGCATGCCGACTGGCGCGTTCTTGACGAGCATGGAGCATTTATTCTTCAGAATGGAGCAGTGGGCGGCGCTGCCCCCTTGGAGCCTGGGTGGATATGGCTGTGCCCGAATACACCGTATCTGGATTACATCAACGCGCAGGCCGAGGAAGTGGCCAGGAACTACGACGTGGATGGTTTCTGGTTTGACATCATCTTAACCCCGCCCAATGGGTGCTTCTGTCACTACTGCATGATGGAGCGGGAGAAATTGGGGCTGGACTCCACAAAGCTGGAGGATCGCCTCAAGCATTTTGCCATGGTGGTGGAACGCACGATGGATCGCCTGCAGACGACGGTGCGCCGGTACCGGCCCCATGTTGCCACGTTCTTTAACGGTCAGGTGCATGTGGGCATGCGGCCGCTCCTGAAGCACTACACGCAGATCGAGGTGGAATCGCTCCCTGGCGGTGAATGGGGGTACACGCATTTCGCGGTGATGTCGAGGTATGTTCGTAACTTAGGACTGGAATATCTGGGCATGGACGCGCGGTTTCACCGCGGCTGGGGAGATTTCGGGTCGCTGCGCAATCAAGCGGCATTGGACTACGAATGTTTCCGTATGCTGGCGCAGGCAGCCAAGTGTTCGCTCGGCGACCAGATGCATCCACGCGGGCGGCTGGAGAAGGCTGTCTATGACCGGATCGGCAGCACCTATAAGAAGGTGGAAGAAAAAGAGCCGTGGTGCATCGGGGCGCAGGCGGTCACGGAGATCGGCTTTCTATCCACAAGGAAACCCACGACACCGGAGCCGGTTGCTACATCGGACGCCGGCGCTACCAATATGCTGGCGGAGCTGCACCAACAGTTCGACGTGCTTGACCGCGAATCCGACTTCTCCCGGTACAAAGTTCTGATTCTTCCCGACTCGCATCGATTCGACGAGGGCTTGCTGCGTCAGGTGCGGAGCTATCTGGCCGGAGGCGGCAAGCTGATCCTAAGCCACGAATCGGGCCTGGATGTGGACGGCAAGCAATTCGTGCTGAGCGAGATGGGGGTCGAGTACTTTGGCCCCTCCCCTTACCCCGGGGATCTCGGTGATTACTTCGAGGCCCTGGAAGGCGTAAATGATGACATAGATCCCATAGTGCAGTTCACCTACGCCCGGGGTTCTATGGTTAAGGCCAAGCCGGGCACTGCTGAGTTAGCTCGATTCTGGAAGCCGTACTTCGACCGCACATATGAGCACTTCAGTTCTCATCATCAGACGCCATGGGAAGAGCCTACGGATTTCACGACTGTCGCGCAACGCGGCAATATCATCTATATTTCATTTCCGATCTTTGAGTCCTACGCTAACAACGCCTACCGCTGCCATAAGTTGCTGGTGAGAAATTGCCTTCGCCGTTTTCTGCCCGATCCGTTGATTAAGGCGGAGTTGCCCTCGACGGCCGAGGCGACGGTGACCGAGCAAAACGGAAGGCGAATCGTCCATTTATTGCATTATCCGGCCACCCGTCGCGCTCCGGATCTCGATATCGTCGAGGAAGCAATCCCGCTCGCCAATGTGAAGATTGCATTGCGGACGGCTAAGGAGCCTACCCGGGTGTATCTGGCGCCGCAACGGCAAAGTTTGAAATTCGATTTCCAAGATGGTTACGCTCACACCATAGTGCCTTCGGTCCAGGGACATCAGATGGTAGTGTTCGAGATCTGACCGGTCTACGGCGGTTCTCCTGCAACTATGAGCCATTTCGGACAGAATTCAAGGTGGCTTTTTCTTGATGAAAAAGCCACTTAGCGATTGTGCCTTGGTCTACACCTGCAGGAGACCCGCTATAGCAGTCGTTTGCGTTACGCCGGCCCTGGGTATCGTTCACTTAGTACCCCATTCATTCGATCACCCCGTTGCCAGAGAGCGTCCGTGCCAATCCCTCCTCTTAGTTAGAAACACATAGGTTGCCCATGCAAGCCTCACGACCCCGCCTAACAGGAAATATCCCACCGCAACGGCATTCGCTCCGAAGAGTTTGCCGAGGATCACTGTGCATAAGCCTAAGACAAAGGCCACAACTACGGACTGCACGAGGAGCGGTTCGCGTTTGTGCGCGCGAAGGTAAAGTGCCTCGCCGAAGAAAAAGTGATTCAACACCATCGTCAGAAGCAGGAGTGCAAACGTCCACGGCGACAGGACTCGCATCGCCAGTTGTGGAAAGCGTTGGTTGCCGATCAACAGGCAGAGGAAGCATCCCGCGGCTGCTGTAGCGACCAGCACAGTGGATTGCCATAATGTGCGGAAAAATACTTTATCCAGCGCCGCATTTTCACCGCGGGCGATCATGTTGCCGAAGGGAGACGCCTTCGTGCCCATCCACGCCACCCCAATGGCGCCGATCGATGTTGTAATACTTAACGACATTCCCATGCGCCCTGCCTCTACCGCCCCCTGGAACGAAAACAGCACAGGAGTAATCAGTTGCGAGATAAAGTAGCTCGAAAACCAGGTGACGGCGATTCTCCATTGGAATGGCCAGATGTCTTGCCTCCAGTTCACGCTGTTTCCGCCTACATGGCGATAGAGCAGACCTGACAACATTCGCCTTAACGAAGGCGTAGCCAAAAACGCCACTTGCATCACTGCCTGACCGAGGATCAGCATCGCCGGAGAATACAGCCCGTGGTGCATCGCGATGGCCGTCCACGCCAAAATGCTTCCCAGCAAGACCTGGCCCAGACGCATGCGGGCTACCAAAGACACAAACCCGCAGCCCTCAATGAACGAGAACACCGGATTGAGCTGGAACGTCAGCGCTGCCGCCACGACCAGCAGAGTCCACGGTCCCCTCCATGCGACCGCCATCCCTGCATGCTGATTGGCGCTGAAAAAATAAAACCCGGCCGGCAAGAGAGTTACGACCATCAGCACCGCAGCCACAAAATACCAGCGTACGGACTGTTGCAGCAGCGAGGCTAAGCGCGAAAACGCGACTGCGTCGCCACGTATGTTGCCATCCGGGGCAAACCTCAAATGGGCGCGTTCGTGAGCTGCCATTTGAAGAACAACGAAGGAGAAGCCCAGCTCAAAGACGACCTGCAGCGCAGACAAGCTGAGAAATGTGTAATAGTAACCCTGCTCGCGCGGAGTAAGAAAGTGAGCGATCATCAGCACCGTCACTATGCCCGCAAACGATGTCAATATGCGCGCCAGTACCACGAATGCGATGGCGCGATCCATGCCGGTCCAACGCTTCACCTTAGCGTGCCAGGAAGGAGCGGGCGCCGGTTCACCGTCACGGAAACGCGCAACTGCGATCACTTCTTTCATAATTGCTTGGCCACTTTTTCTAAGGTCACAGGTGTGACTTTCATCAACCCTCAGCAGCACACTACCGTTTCCGGTTCTTCTTACTTGCCCTCCGGCGGGGCGATTTCGTATGGGCCAGCCAAATGGCCCTTGCGCAAGGAAAACACCTCAACCGCATAAGCGGCCCGGCGCCGCACCCGCAGTTCCCAGCGAGGCAATTCGTGCAGTGGGCGCGGATAAGCAAGCATGGCGCCGATAAAAGACGCCTCCTCGATTGCCAGCCGATCGGCGCTTTTATTGAAAATCCTTTGTGCTGCCGCATCTGCGCCAATAAGGCCGGAGCCAAAAAAAGCGCAAGCCAGATAAGACCGGAGAATTTCAAGTTTTTTGTAGCGGGATTGGATCATGAGAGCTAAGAATGCCTCATAGATCTTTCGCCGGATCGTCGGCTCCCTGAATCCGGTCGCAGTACGCACAAACTGCATATCAATTGTGCTTGCACCTCCATGTTTGCGGCCCGTGAGCGCCTTGATAGTCTCCCGGACAATCGACCGCACGTCGATGCCGAGATGATAAAAAAATCTTCTGTCTTCCAGGGCGATGGTCATCAGCTCCAACGCTGTCAATGCAACCGCGGGCGAGTGCGGCAATGGCCGGACGTTTTGATGAATTCGCGATAAGTCGCTTCGCAGTCTGGCGAGCCACATCGAAGGCTTGGCCCAGCCAGGTAGTTCGAGCGCCCTGCGCGCAACCGGCTCGGCCACGACCGGGCGGCTTCTTCGAGACTTTTTCGATCCCCAAACATCCGCAACGTTCGTGTTGACCCATTCCGCAACGGCGTCCGCCGTTCGATCGCCGAAGAGGTGGTTAGGACAGTCGGTGGTTCGTTCGTTACCCGGGGCAAATTTGTGTCCCAGCACATTCGCGGCGGGTACTCCATATGCTGCGGCAAGCCAGCGAACGAGATGCGCACTCGCCAGACTCTGAGCATCCGTGAGGCGGTCGGTTGCCGTGGCGACATGCTCTATACCAATCGATCTGGAATTCACGGCTTTCGCGTGCCAAGCTGAACACTCGTCGCGGACCATTTGGTATATATCGCCATTCTTATCGACAACGTAATGAGCCGATACTTGCGACTTGCGATTCAAGAACCAATTGATGGTCCCCCCAACGGTCGCCGCCGTCGTACAGTGGAGAACAATCATGTCGATGCCGGTTGCATTGCGCGAGGAGTAATTTGGGCTTTCGATGAAGCTTTTGATGGCGGGTTTCGCTATCGCGCGCTTTGACCGGAAAATGGCTCGCGCGTCAAATGCATGGAGGCCCCACGGGAACCGTTTGCGCTCCTCAGTAGTGATCTTTGGGATGACCTGCTCATGCCCCACGGCAGAACGCGGCTTTGGCAAAAAACGAACCCCCCGGGGGACAATCACGTCGACCTGGACCATACCGTCATCGGTATTCCCCCCGAGGAGCCTGAAGGCGGTTGCAGTTAGATCAATCGCCGCGCCCGAAGCGGCGTATTTGGAGGGGCCGAGGTCGATGAGCGGGAATGACTCCATCTGACCCGAACTGCGATTGACTACGCGGACAAGAGTTCCCCAGGGAAGCCTCGGGATCGGGCTGCCGTCGGTCTTGTGGAAATGGAAGCCGTCCATCGGAAGCGCGCATCCAAGAAGCTTTGGATTGTCCCGAGTCGACACGCCGCTGGCTGTCCGGCCAGTGTCGCTCGGGTCACCCGGCCCGCTAAACCACGTTGCCGTGACGTTGCGAATCACCAGGTCATCGCCAACCGCCTCAACAACAAACTTGAATGACGGATCCCGCGGTTGAATCACCTTCATTTCGTCCATTGTACCGTTGTAGCGAAGTTCACCATAACTGGCCGACACTATCGCTCAAGTCACCCAAGTTTCTTCGCACGGATCAACAGAGCCGTGTTTCGGCCCCTGAATTGATTCGGAGACACAGGTCTCTGTTTTCAGTTCCCACCCGTGTCGTGTCCGATGAACGCGGAATTTCCGTTTTGCTTTTTGGCTGCGAACCACTATACCCCATTTGCCACTTTCCGGCCGGGAGTTTGTAGTACGAATCAAAGCAAATTTGCTTTATGGCGCCCGGAGGGGGACTTGACCCCCCGGAGCCGATTAAGGTCTGCGAATCTTAGGCCCCTGGCACTTTCAATATGCGCTCTATCCGCCGCTGTTTGGCGCCGTATCCCCGCAGAAGCGCTCCGCGGCACGCCAGAGCGGAGCCGAGACAGCTTACTGGCATAGCTGCGTTATCTGCCGGAATGGACCAGGCTTAGCCGACGGGTACGGCAAGTGGCGTGCCTCCAGGAACTGCTCGGGAAACGTGCCTCCCGACACGAGTCCCGCATCCGGATCCTCGGCATAAGCCGGGTCGCTCTCCACCTGCGCGAGGCTTTCGAAGCCGAATCCCTGTTTGCGAAGCATGTCGAGCAAATCCGAAAGCATCAGCGTGGTAAAAGGCGTTGCGTGCAGCAGCATCACGTTTGGAATCTCGCGCCCGAACACGATCCGCTCTTCTTCACGCCCCAGCCGGATGTAATCCGCCGCGGTGTCGAGGTAGCTTTGCCGCAGCCACGCAATCGCCGCCTCGTTCTGCCTGGCCATGCACCGGCAGTACGCATCGTTCCATGCCCAATCCTTAAACTCCAGCGTCACCTGGGCGATGCGATATCCGTGCTTGCGCAGGTAGGCGCGGACGGCACGGCGCTTCTCCACCGTGTCACCCTCCTCCAGAAACGGATAGCGGAACCAGTGCCAGTCGCGCGATTCGCCATACTGCTCAAGCGGCGGCTCATTCTGCGCGATGTCCTGCTCGAAAGCTTCGACGGAGTTCGCGTTCAGCCTCATGTGCGACCACGTATGGTTGCCGATATTCATCCCCGCGTCGAGCCAGATTTCAAGTGCCTGCGGCGCACCGGGACGGCTTTCGAGCTTATCGCCGTTCACAAAGCCGTACGTGCCCTCAAGGCGGTTGGCCTTCAACACGTTTACGAGCGCTGTCGCCACCTCGACGCGGCTTGCTCCCGGCGGCAAAGTGCCCACGGCCGGCAAATCGTCAAAGGTAAGGGCTACTACTGGATGCGCGTCGAGCGGCGTCCGCGGCTGGCCGGGCCGTTCTTTCTGCGCGTCCGGATACGGTTTGTGCGACGGCTGGACGCCGGTGCCCGTCGCGGCTCCCATCGCAACAAATCCCATCGACGCGGCGCCAGACGTCTGCTTCGCCATCTCGTAACCTCGCGCCACTTTCTCACAAAGTGTAGCAGTCATCTGAGCGCCGCGAGGCAGTCCACGCTCCCGCACACACCACAGTGGAACCGTGATTGAACTTGTCCAGATCCAGAAAGCGAACTGCCTTGGCGATAGACGTGATGCGCGTTTGCGCAGAAACTCGGCGCCTGGTCTGCCTGGGACGCCTAATTGTGACCGCTTGCCGGTTCGAGCGGGGAGATTGCCCGCGAGCTTGGATCGGAAGCCAGCCACTTCCCAAACTGATCCACGGGATCGCTCCCGCCCAGCCCCAGAAGCGTATTGCGCAACCGCGCGGAGTCTTCGTCCGAGGGGGTCGGCTGCAGCACGCCGTTTGCGTCCAATTGCTCGCCCCCCGCGAACTCCGCAAGTTCAATCAGCCAGGCCGGCGCGCTGCCGGTCACGATGGGGCCTTCCTGAAGGCGTGCCTCCCACCCCTGCGGTGCTTCATTCTGGTCTACGTCTTGCCACGCCGTCAGGATCCACTTGCCATCGCTCGTGAATGCAATGTGAACGGGCAGGCTCTCCGCCGTGCTCATCGTATGGTTCAGCGGCCGGCCTGCCTCCACTCCGGTCAAACCATCCCACACCTGTGCCACTCCGTCTTGCGACGCGGTCAGCACCCACTCGCTGTTAGGGCTGAAAGTGGAAGCGAGAACCGTATCCTTCTCCTGCATGAGTTGGCTCACCCGGCTCTTGCCTGCCACGGCCCACACCTGCGCGGCGCTCCCGTATGAGGTAGCCACCCACTGTCCGTTGGGACTGAACTCCGCATCGGGCACCCAGTTGTCTACCTGCAGAATCCCTACCTCAGCCCCGGTCCGCACTGTCCACAGGCTGGCTTCGTGGCCGGTCGTCGAGGAGGCCACGAGTAGCTGCCCATCCGAGCTGAAGTTCGCGCTCTTTACTTCACCCTTGTGGATCATCGGCTTGCCGATTGCGGCGTTGGTCGCAACATTCCACACCATCACCGTTCCGCCGTGCGTCCAGGTAGCGATCATGCTTCCATCGTTGCTGAATACCGCGCCGGTGGCACCTCCGCCAAGTCGTATCGGGCTCCCCCGCGGCTGTCCCGACACCGCATCCCATATTGCCAGCTCATCCGCCGAGACCACGGCCAGCCAGCGGTCGTGCGCATCGAAAACCGCCGCGCCTGGCGTCTCCGCCAGTGCAATTGCACTTCCCGCGGGCACGCCGGTCATTGCGTTGCGAATCTGGCCCTGCTTCCCTGAGGCCGTGAACAGCATCGTCCCGTCGGCGCTGCACGCGGCCAGCGTCACTGGCCCAAAGGCTGCCATCTGTCCCGCTGACTGCCCCGTGCGCGCGCTCCAGATTTGCGCGCCGCTTGCGGTCACCGTCACGAGTTTCTCGGCGCTCGCGTCAAGGCACACGGCCTTCAGCGCGCCTGTGCCGCTGATGGCCGGCAGCTCCGCTACCCGGTTCCACTTCCAGATGCGCGCGGTATGGTCGAATGACGCTGTCACAATCAGGGACGAATCCGCCGGGCTGAACCGCGCCATATACACAGCTCCGCTGTGCCGCATCGGCTCACTCAGCGGCTGCCCGGTGCGCGCGTCCCACACCCGCGCCGTCCGGTCGTAGGAGGCGGTCACCACAAACTTGCTGTCCGCGCTGAAGGTCGCCGCCCGCACCCATCCCGTGTGGCGCATCGGCTGCCCGATCGACTTGCCCGAGGGAACATCCCAAAGGCGCGCCGTGTTGTCCTTCGACGCCGTCACGATGGTGCGGCTGTCCGGACTGAAAGCGATGTAATTGATCGAATTGCCGCTCCCGTGCTCGAGCGGCTGCCCCACGGCTCGAAACGTCTTCGCGTCCAGAATGTATCCCGTCCCATCATCGGCGCCAGTGGCGATCCATCGCCCGTCGGGGCTCATCACCGCCATATTCACTTCGTCGTTGTGCAGCTTGTTGAACTTCTCCGTGTGCGTGGCCAGGTCCCACAGCCGCGCCTCATGATCGGCAGACGCCGTGACCGCCACCTGCGGCGCGCCCCTGGGATTGAACACCGCCGTCCATACCGTCTCCGAGATCGCGTTCGGCAACTGATGCACCAGAGACTTTCCGATCTGCGGGTGCGCGGGCGTCGTCGCGTCCCAGATGCGCGCCGTGTGATCCCACGAAGCGGTCACGATCTCCGTTCCGTCCGCGCTGAAATGCGCGCCATTCACCCTGCCCCGCTCAATGGAAACATCGTGTTGCATGGCGCTGCCGATCTGGGCGCCGGTCTGCGCGTCCCACACCCGCGCGGCGCCGTCCCAGGACGCGGTCACCACCTTGGCGCCGTCGGGGCTGAACTCCGCCGTATGCACCCAATCCGAGTGCTTCATCGCCTGGCCGATCTTCTGCCCTGTCCTCGCGTCCCATACCTGCGCGGTATCGTCCGCCGAGGCGGTCACCACCCGCGTCCCGTCGGGACTAAAGCTGGCATCCTGCACCTCGCCGGCATGGTGCAGCGTTACCACCGGCAACACCGCGTTGCGCAGTTCCGACACCGCCAGCGCAATCGCTTTCCGGTTCCCGGGATTCTTGCGCAGGGCATCCGCCAGATACGCCAGCGATACCGGTTCCTCGCCGCGTTGCATCTCCGCCGCCGCAAACTGGAAATCCGTTTCGCTCGCCGCCAGGCGCGCGCCGGCCGCCGCCGCCTGTGCGTCATGCCGCTTCCTCACCTGGTACGCGATCACGAAGCTGAACACCAGGCAGAGCACCACGGCCAGCGCACCTGTTGTACGCACTACCTCCCGCCTTCTCAACGCCGCCGCGTGCTCCACTGAAGCGTCGATGAATCTCCGTTCGGCTTCGTTCAGTTGCCGCGGCTTTGCCGACAGCCAGGCCTGCGCCCGCGCCAGTTTCAACCCCCACAGCAGCGCTTCCTTCTTCTGCTTCTCCGGCGCAGCCTCCCAGTCGCGCAGATCCTGGTCCAGCTGCTCTTTGCCGGTCAGGAACTCTTTCTCTTCGTCCAGCCAGTTCTTCAGCCGGGGCCATTTGCGCAGCAACGCTTCGTGCGTCACCTCCACCAGCGTGACGCCGCGCTCGTGGCGCACCGTCAACAGGTACGCTTTGGCCAGCCGTTCGATCGTCGGCATGGCGCGGCTTGAGATTTTCGACATCTCCGTCGCGCGCCGCGCATACTCGCCCTCCGGGTTTACTCGCACCAGGCCCGGTATGAATGCTTCCTTCAGCGCCTGCAAATCCTCCGCGGTCGGATTCGCTTGGCTCAGCACTTCATCCGCCTTGCGCCGCACCGCGTTTTCCAGCGGCGAAAGCTGTGCCTGCGCATCGCCCATCGCGCGATAGGCGTCTACCGTCATATGTCTTGTTCCCGCGGAGCGGTCATACAACTCGCGCAGCGCGAACGCCAGTAGCGGCAGCGCATCGTCGGTCCGCGCATCCGCCATCATCTCGGTCACCAGCGCATCGTCCACGGTCATCCCCGCCAGCTTGGCCGGTCCCATCACGATGTCGCGCACCCGCTCCAGCGGCATCGGTTTCAACGAGAACTGCTCGAACTGCGCCGCCAGCCGCGTCTCCTGCTGCAAATGGCCCAGGTAGTCCGAGCGCAACGCCATCGTTGCCAGGTACGGCAGTTGCGGGCCCAGCATCGCATTCAGCACCGCGAAGAACCGCTCGGTCTGTTTGGCGTCCGCGCCGCTGAACAACTCCTCGCCCTGGTCGATCGTGATCAGAATGTGCGCTTCGTTTTGCCCATGCGCCGCGCGCAGGTCGCGCGCCAGATCCATCAGCGCGTGCGACGGATTCTCCCCTTCCAGCTCTGTCCGCCATTGCCGCCAGTTTTTTGCGTCGCCCAGCGCCGAGGCAATCGCCAGCGCCAGCTCGTCCAAAGGCTGTGCCTGGGGACGAAACGGCGGCAGTACGACCCAATTGTGCCGGTCCTGTTTCAACCGTGGCGCAACCCCGGCCCTCAACAGCGAGGACTTGCCCGATCCCGATGCGCCCAGCACCACCACCAGCTTTTCGCCGCCCTGCACGCGCCTGGCTTCCAGCCGTTGAATCAGCCCGCGAATGTCATCGTCGCGCCCGAAGTAGATTGCCGCGTCGGCCTCCTCGAAGGCCATCAGTCCCGGGTACGGCGGCCGCTTGTTGTCCCAGGGCAGCCCGCCGCGCCGGTTCATAGCAATCCGCGTCAGTTCCGTGCGCAACCGGTCCAGCCCGCCCTCGCGGTCCTTCACCAGATCGAGCAGCTGAATGTCGTCGCCGATGAACTTTTCTTTGGTCGGCGTCTCCACCAGGGGAAAGATCGCCTTGCCCAGCGCCCGCGCCTGCGCGAACTCTACAAAGCACCACTTGCTGCGGAACCAGTTCTCCGTCAGAATGAGAATCACCGCGTCGCAAGCGGAGATCTCGCGATACAGCGTGCTCTCCCACTTCTCCCCCGGAGCGATGCCCCGCTCTTCGTCGAAATCGAGAAATGTGGACGCAAACCCCTGAGTACGCAACCACTCCAGGAGTTCCGCCGCCTCCTTTCCGTCCGCGCTCGAATGACTGATGAAGATTTGCGCCACGTCACTCCTCCGGGAGACGGAATCTCGCTCGATCCAGAATTTCCATTTGCCTTCCCGGCTGCCAATCAATATACCTGATATGCCCCATTTGCATCCGTTGACGATCTTCTTGCATTTGTTCCGGACCCACGGCTCGCTGAATGTTCCCGGTTGGCCTGAAGCGCGTGGATTGAGCGAATCGGATCTTCGCTGGCGGACTAATGCTGAAGCGTGGGTGATCGCTTCGGGCGGGGAAGTGAGCGCCGACGGGCTGCTGGCGCGAAGGATCTTGGGCAAGGGCGTGTTGGTGTACTGCCAACTCGACCCAAACCGCTTTGATGCCGACGTTAAGACTTATTTTCGCTTCACCCGGTGGCGGCAGACCCGGGCGTTGTGTCAAGTGCTCTCCAACCTGGCGGTCAATTCGAAGCGGACGAGCTGATCTTCACGGAGATTCCAGCAAGCGCCGCCGCGCAACTGTGGAAGTTTGAGCCGGTGAAGCAGCCAAGCGGTTTTTTTGAGTTCCGATTACCGTGACGGCTACGCCCTCGGCGACGATCCGTACCGCTATTACAACTGGTAGTAGTAGAATGGACCGATCTGAAACGGCGGTGTCTCAAAGTAAAGCGTAGACAATTTTCAGCAAAGGATGGGTGAAGGGTGAGAAAACCGGGACCATTGCTTGAGGCAATGTTGTTCGTGACGATCGCGGTTGCAACGTCGCTTTGCTTCTCGGCAAAGGTTGCGGCAGCAGAGCGAACCGTGTTGTCGCTGGACGGTCAATGGCAGATTACTGACAGCAAGTTGCCGGATGCTATTCCCAACAACTTCACTCACACAGTCCCGGTTCCCGGTTTGGCGCATTTGGCAAGCCCTCCATTCCCGAATGTGGATCGATTTATCAGCCGCGAACGTTTGGCCTCGCGCATCGCCAGTCATCAAGCGGACCCCTATTGGATGGTCAAATACTGGGACGGCAAGGTGGAGCAGGATCGCAATTATTTCTGGTATCGCAAGACCTTTCGCGCGCCGTCGGCGCGTGCGACCGCGATGCTGCAAATCAACAAGTCGCAGTTCGGTACCGCGGTTTGGTTGAACGGACAGCGCCTCTCACCGGAGAACGATGCCTGGCACTCCGAATATCCGGGCGGCTTCAGCGCCAGCTATTGGAATCTGAGCCGCGAGATCCACTGGAACGCAGAGAATACCCTTATCGTCCGCATCGGGGCGCATCCGGCGGTCTTGCCCGACGACTTCCCGGTCGGCTCGGACTTCGAGAAAACGGAATGGACGCCTGGTATCTACGACGACGTCTCGGTTTTCTTCTGCGACAATCCGGAGATTGAGAGCGTTCAAGTCGCGCCGCGCATCGGCACGGATGAGATCGTCGTTCAAGCCACGCTCAAGAATCGCTCCGATGCAGCGTATTCCGGCTCCATATCTTATGCCATCAAAACCTGGAAGGCCGGCGAGCAGGTCGCAGCATTCAAGGTGGAAGACGTTCTCACTTGAGCCCGGCGGGGAAAAGGTTATAACGCAAACGATCAAGATTCCGCACGCGCATCTGTGGTGGCCGGAAGATCCGTTTCTTTATGTCCTGGAAATGAGCACCGGCGGCGACTCGGTTGAGGCGCGGTTTGGGATGCGCGAGCTTCGTTTCGATCCCGTTACCAAGCGCGCTTATTTGAATGGCAAGCCGTATTATCTGCGCGGCTCGAATATCGCATTACACCGGTTCTTTGAAGACCCGCTCAGCGGCGATCTGCCGTGGAATGACGCCTGGGTCCGCCGGTTGTTGGGAACGGTTCCCAAGCAGATGCATTGGAATTATTTCCGGTTTACCATCGGCCCTGTGCCCCAGCACTGGCTCGACGTTTGCGACGAGGTGGGGCTAATGGTTCAGTACGAGTTTCCAGTCTGGACCGGATGGGGTTGGTACAAGGAACAGGGCTATTCGCGCACTTACAACGCCGATGAAACGATCCGTCAATTCAAAGATTGGATGCGCGACAACTGGAACCATCCGAGCGTCGTCGTCTGGGACGCCGTCAACGAGACCCGCAACGGCATATTCGACACGCAAGTAGTTCCTGCCGTACGCGGACTGGATTTGTCGCATCGGCCCTGGGAGGACAGCTACAATCCGCCCGGCAGTCCCGGGGACGTTGAGGAGTTTCACGGCTACTTCTTTGACCAGGGCGCTCAAGGGAAACTCGCCTTCAAAATGAGCGACCTTGAAAACATGCATGGCGAACCTATTGCCGTGGGACTGGACACGCCGGTGCCTTCCAATCAAAATGCCGTGGTCCTCAATGAATACGACGCTTTCTGGTTGAATCGCGACGGCACGCCGGTGAACAGAAACCTCTACGCCCAACTCATGGGGGCCGATGCGACGCCGCGCCGGCGGCTCGATGAGTTGGCTTATCTTCTGGCAGGTTTGACGGAATACTGGCGGGCGTATCGCCAAATGGCCGCCGTCGATTATTTCGTGTATCTGACCGACAATGTTCCCGGTGTTCCCACGTCGGACAACTGGAGCGACGTGAGGAAACTCAAACTCGATCCAGCCTTTGTCGATTATGTAGGCGAGGCCTTTAAACCCCTGGGCGTGTATATCAATTTCTTTCACCCCACTCTCTCGCCGGGTGCGCCGCACGAGTTCCCGGTGAAAATGATCAACGAATCCGACCAATCGATGGCCGGTAAACTCGTTCTGACACTGGAGACAAAGGAAGGGAAAATGCTGGCCAAGGCAGAACGGCCGTTTGACTTGGCAGCTTTCGGCGCGGCGGATTTCTCAATCACATTGCCCGTGCCGGACGAACCGCAGGATAACCTGATCTTGAAAGCCACGGCGGTGCCGGACGGCAAAACCGACGTTACGCCGACGATGTCGCGGCGCTGGCTGTCCGTGACGCCATAATGCCGGCTGTCATGGCGCGTCAACACGAGAGAGGTTTTTGAGTTGTTCAATGGCTGGTCGGGGGTTGACTGCCGATCAAGCGGTGAGTGAAGGCTGCCAGCATCATGAGATCGAGATTCTAACGAAAGGTATTTGCAATGAATGTATTTCATAAGGTAGTGCGAGCGGCATGTTGGGTTGTGTTGTGGATTTCCACGCTGCTGATCGGGGCGAGCACAACGCACGCACAGTGGGTGACGGAGGCTGAAGCAAAGGCGCGAGCCGACAAACTCCTGCGCGAGATGACACTCGATGAGAAGCTTGGCCTCATCCATGGCGCAGTCGAAGATCCTGCGCTCTATCAGGGGCAAGCAGGCTATCTCGCCGGCGTGCCCCGGCTGGGCATTCCCAGCCTGCGTTTTGCCGACGGGCCACCAGGCGTACTGACACGTCATCCGGCGCAGGGCGAGACGGCCACCATGGGAGTTGCCGCCACTTTTAGCGTTAAGGACGCTGAAGAGAATGGCCTTGTCATCGGCCGCGAGGATCGGGCGATGGGCATCGACGTTTCGCTCCAGCCCTTCGTCAACATGGTTCGCGATCTGGTATTTGGACGCGGATACAACACCTTTGGCGAGGACCCATTTCTTACGGGCCAGATTGGCGCGGCTGAGATCACGGGCATCCAGTCGCAGCACGTGATGGCGATGGTGAAGCATTACGTAGCCTACGATTCCCAGAGCCTCAACAACTTCGTCGATGATCAAACCCTGCATGAAGTCTACGTGGCGCCGTTCGATGCTGCCATCCAGGCGGGCGTGGCGTCCATCATGTGCTCATACAACCATGTGAACGGCCCTTATGCCTGTGGCAACCGAGACACGCTGACCGGAATCCTACGCAACCAGATAGGGTTTAAGGGATTTGTAACCTCCGATTGGGGAGCCACCCACACCGTCGAGGACATCAACGCCGGCCTCGATATGGAGATGCCGGGCAACACCGGCTCGATCCCATCCTTCTTCTCACTCAAGCCGTTGCCGGTACCGCAACAGACAGATGAGCCGAACTATAAAAACCACATTCCGGAAGACCCGGATGGAACCGATAAATCCGGCGGCATTGGGCTCGAGCCCAAGCCTGTAAAGATGGCCGAGGCCCTTAAGGACGGTACCGTGACGGAAGCCACGATCGATCGCGCAGCAAGCCGGGTCCTCTACGAGATCATTCGTTTCGGTTACATGAACGGCATGCAGAAGCATTCCATCACTCCACAGGACATCGACGCCAATGCAACGGTTATCGAAAAGACCGGTGAGGACGCTGCCGTTCTTCTCAAGAATGAAAGCAACATTCTTCCCCTCAAGGCATCCGATCTCTCTTCAGTAGCGATGATTGGTCCTACCGCAGGACAGCTAGACTCCATTGGCATGGCTGGCGAACGCTCCGTCGGCCTTTTCTCGCGCGAGGTAAGTCCCCTCGATGCGATGAAGAAGATCTCCGGCAATCCCAATATCGCTTTCGCCGTAGCCGATGATATGACCGGCACGCTCGTTCCGGCCGATGTGCTTAGCCACGGCGGCCAGCCCGGCTTGTCGCGCACCGGGCCGTGCGGTTCGCAAACTGATGCGCAGCTCGACTTCACCGTAAAGGGCGGAACCGCTCTGCCGTCCAACTCAACCTGCACTTGGAAAGGCACACTGACCGTTCCGCACGCAGGCAGCTATTGGCTCTATCTTCAAGCTCTAGGCGACGACGCCGGCTTTTCTATCGACGGCAAGCGGGTTGGTTCGACGGGCGTAGCGCAAGGCGGGCAGCATGGCGACATCCTGGAGCCCAACCAGGACAACATTGTTCCCACCACGGACGGCCTTGACAACGTACGCCGCGCGGTCGAGCTGGACGCCGGGCCGCACACAATCGAAATCAATATCCACCCTGACACCTCCAACGCGCCTGTGCAGGTACGCCTCAATTGGTACACGCCCGAGCAGCGCGAAGCCGATCACGCAGCCGCCATTGCTGCCGCCAGCAAGGCGAAAATCGCCGTGGTCTTCGTTTGGGCACGCCTTGAGCCAGTCTTCGGTCTGCCAGGGGATCAGGACAAACTCATCGATGAAATTGCCGCCGTCAACCCCAACACAATTGTCGTTCTCAATACCGGCGAGCCTGTCGCGATGCCTTGGGCCGGCAAGGTCAAGGCGATTCTCGAGATGTGGTTCCCTGGTGACGAGGGTGGCTGGTCGACAGCGAACGTGCTGCTCGGCAAGGTCAGTCCCGCCGGCCGCTTGCCTATAACCTGGGGCAAGCGCCTTGAGGACTACCCTGCAACCGATCCTGGATATCCTGAGCGCGCTTTCAAGGGCGTTGACGGCAAGACCATCTATAGTGAGGGCGTCAATGTTGGCTATCGCTGGTTCGACAAAGAAAAAATCGGCCCGCTATATCCGTTCGGTTATGGCCTCAGCTACACCAACTTTGCCTACTCCGGCCTGAAAATAAATAGGGTTCCCGACGGGGGTCTCGATGTGACCGTCACCATCAAAAACGCAGGCCCCATGGCGTCCGACGAGGTGCCGCAGGTCTATCTCGGAGCACTCCAGGAGATCCCCAGCGTAGTTCAGTTCCCGGTCCGGGCGCTGGCGGCTTTTGATCGCGTTCACATCCCTGCCGGGGAAGCGAAGACCGTAATTCTGCATGTTCCCCCGCGGCAGCTTCAATATTGGTCAACCGCCGATGGCAAGTGGGTCAAAACCGCGGGAAAGCGTACTGTCAGCGTCGGTTCTTCTTCACGGGATTTGCGCTTGGAGCAGACCATCGACTAGAGAGCCTGCTTCGAGGGCCAAACTCCCACTTCCATGGTTGGCTCCATCGGGCTCGCCTCAGAGCTCTCGTTCCTCCTGCTTCTCCCAGCCTCCCAGCCTCCAACTCAAATCCAATGTGCGAAAGAAATCCTACATGATCGCCCGCAGAGTTCGCCCGGAAAATGAGCTATGGAAAGACGTGGGCTCCGCCCTTTTGGAAAACGCCGCGGGCGTTTCCCGCTTTCCCACAGTTTCGGCGGCTGCTGGCTAGATGGTTCGTTACACCGTTTATGGATAGAATGAAGGGAAAATCACACTCTCTGCCGTCTACCGCCAGGACGTTCAAGAATCCAGGAGAACGCCCAGAGCAGCAATTCCATCAGTTGGCTGGTTCTCGAAGAAAGAGCAGGGAAGCACTTCGCGTCTTGCGGCACATCTCAAAACCCGGTGCCGGAGTCAGGAATAACCTGCCACGGCCGCTACTCTTGGCGATCGTGATTGTTCCCTTAACGCATCGGACTTGTCCACTAGCCGGCATTGCGGCGCGTGGGGTGGATTTCCTGAAATGGCGGTTCCGGATCTCCGGCCAGCCAGGGTCTGAGGCGATGCTGCTGGATCTTGTAAAGCAGGCTGCGGTAGCTGATGTTTAGATATTGCGCGGCGCGGCGGCGATTCCAACCGAAGGTTTCCAACGCGTTCTGAATCATCTGAGCTTCGGTGCGCGCCTTTACATCGCGCACAACGGATCGGAACCCCACGCACGGAGGCGCTGCGTCAACGAAGTGATCCCGCGCATCTGTCGCTGCGGATGCGGCGACCCTGGCTTCCAGTTCCCGGGTGGCTGCGTCTGCGTCGCGCATGACCATGGCCCGGGTGACAAAATTAAGCAGTTCCCTCAGGTTTCCCCGCCAATCGTAAAGAAGCGCCACATCCATCATCCGCGAGGGAAGGCTGCTTCCGAACCCGTTCCTCATCTCCGCCGGTGACCGGCGGATAAACTCCTCGATCAGGTAAGGAATTTCCTCGCGCCGCTCGCGAAGCGGCGGAACCTTGATGGTGAACACACTGAGACGGTAAAACAGATCCTCACGGAACGCTCCCTTGAACAGCGCATCTTCCATCTCAACATTCGTGGCCGCAAGAACTCGCACATCGACTTTGGTGGTTTCCTGGGCTCCCAGGCGGGCGAATTGGCCATCCTGCAGAACATGGAGAAGCTTCGCTTGCATCTGCACCCCGATTTCACCAATTTCGTCGAGAAGCAGAGTACCGCGATTTGCCTGTTCAAATTTGCCCGGCCTGTCGTTGATGGCTCCCGTGAAAGCGCCCTGCCGGTGCCCGAAAAGCTCGCTCTTCGAGCAAGTCCGCGGGCAGGGCCGCGCAGTTCACCTTCAGAAATTTCTCCCTGGACCGCCGCGAATTCTTGTGAATCAGTTGCGCGATGATTTCCTTGCCCGTGCCGCTTTCGCCCAGGATCAGCACATTGACATCGATATCGGCAAGCAATTTGACCTGGCGATGAATTTCCAGCATCTGCGGCGATGCCGCCAGAAAGAAGCTCTTGCCTCCGAGTTCGTCTACGTACGGAACAGCAGGCATGTCGGGCGGGTCGCTCGCCCATTTCGCGGAATCGCCCGGCCCGGCGGCAGCATCGGAATCATGGGTCAGAGCGCGGTCGGCACAGAACTGGCCCTTGAAGGGACTCAGCGAATCGACTACTGACTCAAGGTCTCCGCGGGTCACGGGCATGGTCAGAAAATGCTTAATGCCCAGCGCAAAGGCCTCTTGTCGCAGCCCTTGTTCGCTCATTCTTGCAATCAGGCAAATGCTTTGCGCGGAAACAAATTTCAGGAACCGGCGGAATGGAGCGGTCTCTGTCGAGTCGATCGGCGAAGCCTCGCACAGCAATAAATCGGGTTCAAGACCGTTGCTCAGCAGCGCGCAGGCTTGCGAGCTTCCGGCCGTTTCGATCACCCTATGGCCGGCGCCTTCCAGGACCATCCTGACAAAGGCGCGGGTTTCTGCATTCTGTATAACAGTCAGAACAAGCAGCAGCGGTCTCACCAAGGCCTCTTTCTGGGATTGCAGTCTTATTCAAAAGATCAAGCCAACAAAGACCAAGCTAACCTTGAACATTGCATGTTCGCGTTCCACTGGAGAGACATCAGGTCTGAGGCATCCAAGAGACGCGATGGGTGCAGGCCCGTTTGCAATAGGAAGTACACCCCTAACTCTGGCTGAACGGTTGCCCGTGCAGCAGCAATGAGCGATTGAATGGGGATGAAGCCTCTTGCGCGGCTATTAGAAATAACCGTTTGAGGAACCTTGGTTTATCGCATCGTCCAACGATCCATTGCACTCCGTTCGCCCGTCGCCTAGCGGGCAACCTCCTTGGGAAAAAAGAGAAATCCTACGTAAAACTCCCCCAAGAGCGTTGAACAGGTTTCAAAAAGGTGAGCGAACTGACGATACTTACGGCCTTCCAATGATTCCTCGACAATAGGAGAGAACAGGAGGGGTGTCAATGGCACAATGGTCACGAGTCACGCGCCCCGGTAACACGCGCTCGTAACCATATGATTTAATCGATCTGTAAACATCCTGTATCTATCGGATTCAGAGCTACTTAATGTCCATTCTGCGCCTGATTTTGCGCTCAGTTCAGTGGGTCGGACCTCTGTAGCTACGTGTGATAACACCGGCCTTCGAGTGGCTTGAGATTTGCCCTATCGGCGAGCTCCTTTTTGTTTTCCTCAGAACCCAAAGTTGGCTTTGCGAGCCCGCTCTCCTGACGGTCAACCGCCGTCGCGTAGGGGCATGAAGAGCATCCCGATCCGCGAAGGGGCCCACGGGGCACCTTTCCGGGTTTCGTCGTATTCTGTAGCTATTCAGGAATTCTGCCATGAGGACCTTCACTCTCGACGAAGCGCAATCCCTGCTTCCGGTGCTCGAATCGTTGCTGAAGCGCGCCATGGAGGGCAGGCGTTCCGCGCAATCGGTCGAGGCGGATCTGAACGCCTTGGCGCAGCGCATTTATCTTTCGGGCGGCATGAGGGTGGATACTGCTGACATCGCCAAGCAGCGCGCTGAGATGGAAGCGCACCTCACGCAAGTCCGGGAGAGCATTGCTGAAATCGATGCCATCGGGGTTCAGGTGAAGGATCTCGACTCCGGACTGCTCGACTTCCCCTGCCGAGTGGACGACCAGGTCGTCCTTCTCTGCTGGCGCATGGGCGAGCCCGCCATCGAGCACTGGCATACACTAGAAGCCGGTTTTCAGGGCCGCCAGCCGGTCGATGAGCGCTTTCGACGCCGCGCCGCCTCCGGCGGCCGTCCCAATTAGCGTCGCGGTGTGCGTGGCTCTGTCTCCAGGTGTTGATTATGTTCAAGTCCCGTCTGGAACCGTGTGTCAGTCAACGTGTTTGCGAAGGCACGTGCCGGCGCCGAGCGAAATCCCTCTGCCCTCGTCTGTTTATCTGAAGGCGCGCTTTCGCTCGCGTGAATCGCATCCGGCGAGGGGACAAGAGGTGCGCCCAGGCGATACCCTTTGTGCAGAATCGTTTTGCGGTCTCTGTCTGTACGGATTGGCCGCAGATTGGCGATGTCCGAGGAGTGACGATGAAGAGCGGAATGTGGAAAGTACTGAGCCTGGCTCCCGTCTTGCTCCTGGCCGGATGCAAGGGCTTTTGGCACCGCCGCCTTCGACCTCGACAACGACGACCACCCCTACTACGCTTTCCAGCGGCGTCTTTTATGTGCTGAACCAGACGGCAGGCCAAATCGTCGCCTATGACATCTCGTCCGGTACGCTGAACAAAATCGGCGCTTATGCGATTGCCGGGCCTGACGCAATTGCCATCGACCCGAAGGGGAATTTCCTGCATGTGAGCACGCTGGCCGACGGGATTTACGTGTATAGCATCGGCTCCGGAGGCGCGTTAACGGCGGGAAACAGCGGGCAGTATATCTCTCAAGAATTCGCGACCGCCATGCAGATTGACCCCAGCGGCTCGTGGCTCGTCGACGCTTTCGTAACATTAACCGGTGGGGTTCAGGTAGACGCCATTCCGATCACATCAAGCGGCGTGCTCGACAGTAGTCGCTCCGAACAAATCCCTCCAGTTTTTACATTCACGGACGCGAGCGTAAATGGCATGGCGATCTCGCCGGATGGAAAATATGTGTTTGTTGCGGCTGGTCTGGCCGGCACGATCGCGATCCCGTTTACTTCCACCAACTCCAGTCCTTTGGGAACGTCAAGCGCTCTGACAATCCACCCAATAAACAATACCGTCGGCTCCGCGCTTTCCGTAGCCGTCGATCCGAGCAGCACGCCACGCCTTTTCTATATCGGCGAAACGAACACCAACTCCACCGCCAACCCGGGCGGTTTACGTGTCTTCAACTACAGTTCGCTCTCGAGCGGCACGTTGACCCAGGCAAGCGGCTCCCCCATTGCCAGCGGCGGGCTGGCCCCGAACGCCATTCTACCCATCTCCTCCGGCGACTATGTATACGTTGGGAACGGCGCAGGAAACACGTCGTTCGGCAACATCGCCTGGTTTCCCATCACGGCATCGGGAACCACCTACTCCATCGCCTCCGGCAGCACCATCGCATCGGGCATTGAACCCATGGGCCTTGCAGAGGATAGCGACGATCACTTTGTGCTGGCGGTAGCAACAGGGGGTTCCACCTCGAGCGGCAAACCCGACCTCGATGCCTACACCATGAGCTCTGGCGCACTCACCTCGGCGATCGCTTCCACAACCGGCACCGATCCCGTGGGAGCGGTTGCAGTCGCGGCGTTGCCGTAAAGACAGTGCTATTCTCAAGGCAAGCGTCACGAGCTGTGCCCATTCCACTCTCAATTCTTTCTGTTCCTTTTCTCCGGCGCCCCCCACTCCTGTTTGCGCTGCCTTCGATAGCGCTGTGCGGTCTCGTCTTCTTGTCCGGATGCGGGCGATTCCGGCACCAACAGCATGAAGTGGTATACGTTTCCATCCGCGAAACCTACCTGCACGATCGCGTCGCGCCGGTTTCGAACCGCGTGTGCGAGGTGGTAAACGGGCAGGCGCTCGAAGTCCTGGAGCATAGCCGGCGCTTTCTTAAAGTCCAGACGGATAAGAACCAAATCGGCTGGATTGAAGACCGAGCGGTGATCGACGCCAAGACCCACGGCGCGTTTATCCGCCTAGCCCAACAACACAAAGACGATCCCGTGGCGGCCACGGCTACCCTGCGCGACGACCTCGCTATGCACCTGCTCCCCGGCCGCGAAACGGAGCGATTTTACCTGCTGGCGGGAAATACGAAAGTCCAGCTTCTGGCGCGGGCGTCGGCTCCCAAGAAACCGGCGGAGATTGTCGGACCGCTGCCTGCGGCCAAACCCGTTGAAAAGGACGGGAGCGCGCCATCGGCTTCGGGCGCCAAACCGGAAGCGCAAAAGAATCCGGCCGGCAGGGAGGAGATGGAACCGCCCCTAATGGAAGACTGGTGGCTGGCGCGCGATGCGCAGGGCCGGGTTGGCTGGCTGCTCGGCAGCCGCCTGGATGTGGATGTGCCGAACGATGTTGCACAGTACGGCGAAGATCAGCGCTTTATAGGCTGCTGGATGCTGACCAAGGTCACCGATCCGGAAGCCAGCACGCCGCATCGCCAGGTCCCCGAGTACCTGACCGTTCTCGCTCCGCTCAAGTCCGGGTTGCCCTTCGACTTCGATCAGGTGCGCGTCTTCACTTGGAGCACGCGGCATCGCCGCTACGAGACGGCCTTCCGGCTCCATCCCATCCAGGGCTATCTGCCGGTCCGGGTCTTTTTTGCGAACACAGCCACTGGCGGCGTTCCCGCCTTCAGTTTCCTGATCGCGAACAACAACGATGTCACCACCGATCCCACAACCGGCATCACGCGGCCCGCGGCTCCCCGCACCATCCGCTACGAAATGATCGACACGCGAGTGCAGCGTATCGGCCCGGACCTTGCGCCGATTCCGGTGGGGCGCCTGCCGGGCGAAAAGGCGAACCCCGCCAAGCCCGCGAAGAGGGCCAGGGGGCGTTAGGGCCTGTTCACCCTATTGGGGTGAATGGCGTTGCGAGCGAAAATTCGGTCAGACACCGGGGCCCCCGCGGACCGATCAGGTCCGTGGGGTGGAGATGAGGCGACGGCCGAAGGCTGTGGCAGGCCCCACCGTCGAGGCCGGGTCGGCCGCGGCTGCGCGGCTGGCGATTCTCAAAATCTCGGGGGCGATGGCGGCAAGCGGAAGTACCTTGTGCGTAAGGCCTGCCTGCGTTACCGCGCCGGGCATGCTCCAAACCGCGCTCGTGGCCTGATCTTGGGCCAGCACGCTGCCTCCCTGATCGCGAATGGCGCGGCAGCCAGCCAGCCCGTCGCAACCCATGCCGGTTAGCACGACGGCCAGCACGCCGGAGCCGTAGACTTTGGCCGCGCTGCGAAAGAGCACATCCACCGCAGGCTGGCAATGATTCTCCGGTGGGTCCTGGTTCAAGTGAATGGTGGCTGGCGCGCCGGGGCGAACGGCGGCCAGCGTTTCCATGTGCCAGTTGCCGCGAGCGATATAGATCGTCCCCTTCGATGCCGGGGCGCCTTCCCACGCCTCGCACACCTGCAGACGGCAACGCCGGGCGAGCCGCTCGGCAAAGGGCTTGGTGAAGACCTCCGGCATATGCTGCACCACGAGAACCGGAAGCGGGAAGTTGGCGGGAAGCTCGGGAAGAAGCATGTCGAGCGCGGCCGGGCCGCCAGTGGAGACGCCGATGGTTACGACAGAAGGCGCGGCGCAAGACAACGGCCGGGGTTGCGCGGTTGGCGCCGGAACCGAGGCCGGTGGAAAGCCGAAGCGCGGCGCGGCGGAATGAATAGATGGGCGCTGCATTGCAACCGTGAGCGCATGGATTTTGGGAATCAGCTCTTGCGCCAGTGCGCGCAGAGCTTCCTCGCGGCTGGTATGGCCCGGCGGTTTGGCGACATAATCGCTGGCGCCGCCGGCGAGGGCCTCGATGGTGACCTTGGCCCCGCGCTGCGTGAGCGAACTGCACATGATGACCGGCATCTTGTGGCCCTGTTTTCTTAATTGGCGCAGCGTAACGAGGCCGTCCATCACCGGCATCTCGACATCGAGAAGGACGAGGTCGGGGCGCTGGAGGGCCACAGCGCTCAACGCCGATGCGCCATCGCCCGCGGTTCCGGCCACTTCGAGGGTGGCGTCGGAGCTGACGACAGAGCGCAACAAGCTCCGCATCACGGCGGAGTCGTCGACAATCAGAATGCGTGTCCGGCCGCCGGCCGCCATCGGTCAGCCCTCCACCAGTTCAAGCATGGCCAGTTTTTCCAGACGCTTGAAGCCCAGGAATCCCGTGGTTCCTTTGATGGTGTGTACAGAGCGAAAGATTTCGGCCAGCAGGGCCTTATCCCGTGGCTTCTCCTCCAGGTCGGTCAGGCACCGCTCCATGCGATCCAGTCCTTCCTGGCTCGCGATCAGGAACTCCCTTGTCAGATCGTCCATCGCTCACACTCATCCGGCCGGAACCTCTGTCCCGGTGCGGCTAGCACTCATGGGTTCTATCGGGAAAACGGCTCTCAACTTGAGGAAGGCGGTGACGTAGGGACATAGGGAGTAGGGAATTTGGGGGCAGGGAGTATGTTCCGGGCTTGCGATAGGCGGAGGTTCGCGTGCGTGGTTCTGGAGCGTGGCGCCGGCCGCGGCGCGGGTGTACATGAGAGGTCAAAATGCATTAGCCTCTAATCTTCAGCCCATTTGCGGATGCGAGGAACGGATTGTCCATGACGAACTTGACTCAGACCGCGCTCGAAAAGCTGTTCGAACTCGCGCGGCAGGCCGCGCATCACTCCTATTCCCCCTACTCGGAATTCCGTGTGGGCGCCGCGCTCCAGCTCGCCAGCGGCGAAATCGTAACGGGGACCAATGTCGAAAATGTGAGTTTCGGGCTCACCATCTGCGCGGAGCGCGCGGCGTTGGTGCGGGCGGTTTCCCAATTCGGGCCCAAGATACGAATCGGCGCCGTAGCCATTGCGAATCTGAACGGACTTGCCAGCCCTCCCTGCGGGGCGTGCCGCCAGATGCTGGCCGAATTCATCCTGCCCGATGCGCCGATCATTTTTCCGGCCGCGGACGGCGTGCGGACGATGACCTTCAGCGACCTGCTGCCGCTGGGCTTTGAGATGAAATTGAAGTAGCGCTCGACTCGGGCCCTCTATGCGGGCTTTGACTTGAATCCCTCATACGTCAGGTACGCGCCCAGCACCAGCAAAAATGCCGTCACTGAATACAAACACGCCCCGCTGTTGAGCACTGATTGGAAGAATCCCTCCAGCCACTTCGCCGGTAGAAGCAAATAGAGAATGCCCTTGATGAGCGTCAGCCATCCCAAAAGAGTAACGATGACCACCACCGGACATTTTGACCATACATTGTGGGCGAGAACCATCGCCAGCCCGGCGAGCGAAATGATCATCGCGCAACACCACATGGCCAATGGGTTGCCCGGAACTGTTGCGAGCGCATCCGTAAAGACCTGTTTGTGAACGATCATCGCCAGGCCGCAAATCAGGAAATAGAGCCCAATCAGCCGGCTGAGGAACAATGTGCGCAGTGACATAGCATCCTCCGTTTTGCATTAGGATTGTTGCAAGCATCTTACACCTCGGCGAGTTCCACAGATGCAGCAGCGCTCGCCCCACGCCAAGCACGGCATGATGTAAAACCAGTGCACCGCTGCGGGCCTGGTGCGATATTCTTATTGCCTTGCGCTCCAGAGCAAAGACCATGCAATCCGGCTCCGTGACTCCGCTGCACATGATCGACATCCTCCGCAAGAAGCGCGACGGCGGAGAGCTGGACGCGCGCGAGCTCGCGTTTGTGGCGGCGGGCGCGGCCAATGGCACGATTCAGGAGGCCGAGCTTGCCGCGTGGCTGATGGCGGCGTGGCTCAAGGGGCTCTCGCTCAGCGAAACGCGCGCGCTCACGCTGGCCATGCGCGACTCGGGCGAGAAGTTTTCGCCCGCGCGGCTGGGCAAGCAGGCCGTGGACAAGCACTCCACGGGCGGGGTGGGCGACAAAACCAGCTTTCTCGTTGTGCCTCTTGCCGCGGCCTGCGGCGTGGCTGTGCCCATGATTAGTGGGCGTGCGCTGGGCCACACCGGCGGGACGCTCGACAAATTGGAAGCAATTCCCGGCTACCGCACCGCGCTCACACTGGCCGAGTTCGATGCGGTCCTCGCGAAGTGCGGCGCGTCGATCATCGGCCAGACGGACCAACTGGCGCCTGCTGACCGCAATCTCTATGCGTTGCGCGACCGCACCGCAACCGTCGAGAATACGGGCCTGATCTGCGCCTCGATCCTGAGCAAGAAACTGGCGGCAGGGCTGAACGCCTTGGTGCTGGATGTGAAGACCGGTTCGGGAGCCTTCCTGCGCAAGCGGGAAGACTGTGAGTTCTTGGCCGCCCTGATGGTAGCCACGGCGGAAGCTGCGGGGACGCGCACCGTGGCGCTGCTCACTGGCATGGACCAGCCGCTGGGACGCGCGGCCGGCAACTGGATCGAGCTGGTTGAGGCCGTCGAGCTGTTGCGTGGCGAGCGGCCCGCGCGGAGTCCGGAAACGAATTTCGACTTGCGCGAACTGTCGCTGATGCTGGCCGGTTGGATGATCCATCTCGGCATGCAGGCGGAAACGCCCGAAGCCGGCTATGCGCGCGCCGAGAAGGCGCTGATGGATGGCTCCGCGCTGCGCGTGTTTCTCGCGATGATCGAGACCCAGGGCGGCGACGTAAGTGTCTTCGACGATCCCGCCGCGTTTCACAAGCCCGGCGCGACTGAGATCGTTGCCGCGTGGGAGAGCGGGTACGTGGCCGAAATGGATACGACCGCGCTGGGCTGGGCGGTGCAGCGCACCGGCGTGGGCCGCGAGAAAGCCGGGGAGCCGGTCGATCCGCATGCCGGCATTCTGTTCCATGCGCGGCGTGGCGTGCGCGTGGAGCGCGGGCAACTCTTCGCCACGTTGTACGCGACACGGCCCGAGCTGCTGGCCGAGCCGGCGGCAATCCTGAAGCGGGCAATTCGCTTCTCCAAAACCCCACCCCACGCAGTGGTGCCGCTGGTGGGGCGCGTGTTTACGCGCGATGAGGCCGAGAAGTATTTGAAGATAGCTTCTGGCTCCTAGCTTCCAGCTTGTTTCTGCCCGCCGCCTGCTTCTTCGATGGGATTGGGTTTGCAATGCTGTAACGTAATCGAATAACGGCTTGTCGCTCTTAGATTCTGGCTAAGGTTTGCGGAGCGAACGGTCTTGACGATCCTGGACCGTGATTGTCGCGATCATCGCGGAGCTAGAGGCTGGAAGCTAGCAGCTTGGAGCTGCTGTAGGAGGCAACTGCAATGGCGCGATTCACTGGATTGTTGGGAATTCTGGCTGTATTGCTGGCCGCGTACCTTTTCTCGACGGACCGCAGGCGCATCCGCTGGCGCACCATTGCGTGGGGGCTCGCCCTGCAGTTTCTCTTTGCCTATCTGGTGCTGCAGTTCAGCTTCGGACAGGAGGCAATGACGTGGGCGGGCGCCGTAGTCACCAAAATGCTTTTGGCTACGTTCGCGGGGACGCAGATATTGTTCGGCCAGCTCGGCCTTCCTAACTCCGGCGCTCTGGGCAACCTGCTGGGGGCCAACAAGGGCGCCATCTTCGCCTTCCAGGTGCTGCCAACCATCATCTTCATCTCCGCCTTCTTCGCGGTGATGTACCACATCGGGCTGATGCAGATCGTGATTCGCGGCATGGCGTGGCTCATGCTCAAGACCATGCGCATCTCCGGCGCCGAGAGCATGAATGTGGCGGCCTCGATCTTCATGGGCCAGACGGAGGCGCCGCTCACCATCCGGCCGTTTCTCTCCAAGGCCACGCGCAGCGAGCTGATGACCATCATGACCAGCGGCATGGCGCACGTCTCGGGCGGCATCATGGCCATGTATATCTCGCAGGGCGTGGAGGCGCGGCATCTGCTCTCGGCCGTGATCATGACCTCGCCGGGTACGATTCTGATGGCCAAGATGCTGGTGCCCGAGACCGAAGTGCCGGCCACCGAAGGCAGGGTCGTCATCCCCAAAGACGAGCTGCACGCCGAAGAGAATTTTGTCGGCGCCATTGCCCGCGGCACCATCGACGGCGGCAAGCTGGCCTTGAATGTGGCCATCATGCTGATCAGTTTTCTGGCGTTGGTGGCGCTACTGGACATGATGCTCGGCTGGGCGCACGGGCTGGCTTACATGCACTGGCTTCCCAGCAGCCTGGGGCAGATTCTGGGGTTCGTCGGGGCGCCGGTGGCATGGCTCATCGGCGTGCCCTGGCGCGATTGCACGGCCATCGGCAATCTGCTGGGAACGCGCATGGCGCTCAACGAGGTGGTTGCCTACATCGGGCTCGGGGCGCAGAAAGCGGCGCTGCTGCCGCGCTCGTTTACCATCGCCACCTTCGCACTGTGCGGCTTCGCCAACCTGGGATCGATCGGCATGCAGATCGGAGGCATCGGCGCGCTGGTGCCCGAACGGCGCAACGACCTGGCGCGGCTGGGCGTGAGGGCCATGCTCGCCGGCACCATGGCCAACCTGATTTCCGCCTCGATTGCGGGGATTTTTCTAGGCTAGGAAACTCGCGCGTCAAACTTGCATCTCGCGGCCTATCCCGGGTACGCTCCCGTGATGTAGCCCTCAAGCTCCTGGATCTTGTGCTCCTGGCCGGAGATCACCCACTTCACCATGTCTCCGATGGACACGATGCCCACCACCCTATCGCCCTCCAGCACGGGGAGATGGCGGAAATGGCCCTCGGTCATCAGATTCATGCAATCGTCCACGGTGTGCTGCGGAGTGACGGAAACGACCGGGCTGGTCATGATCTCGCGCACCTGGGTGTCTTTGGAGTGATGGCCCAGGAGGATCCCCTTGCGCGCGTAGTCGCGTTCCGACACGATGCCCACCAGCTTGGGCCCGGACATCACTATCAAGGCGCCGACATCGTACTCCGCCATCAGGGACAGGGCCTCGAGAACCGTTTGCTCGGCGGAAATAGGCAGTATTTTCTTGAACGCCTTTTGCTTCAACACCTGGTCAATGGTGTCGGTAATCTTCATCAGACCTCCTGCGCCTCTCGGCAGCCAAATAGCAGGGCACCTCTCCCACCCCGGTGGCAATAACCGCTGTGGAACAGCAGTATACCCCGGCTTGCACACCCCTGTCGTACCGATCCTTCCACAGCCCGCGATATGACGGAAATCGTATGCCGTTGTTCGATCCGGCACATTAGGCCGGCGGACGGGTGGCAAGGGCGCGCAAACGGCGGATACGGTAGACGATCGTGAGCAGGGTGACGGTTCCGCAAGTGAGAAAGCTGGCGCCGAGGCCGACGATGAGGGAGTTGTCGTGCTCGTAGATGCCGTGAACGACGCCGATGACCTGCAGAATGCAAAAGCCGCCGAAGGTGACCAGCGAAATGCCCTCATCGCTCTTTTTACGCCAGACGGCGAGTGCCTGCGGCACGAACAGAGCCGCATTTCCCAGCAGAGCCAGCCCAAAAACCACCGCTACAAATTCCTTCATTTCCCCCTCGACCCCTGCATCGGTGATGCTTTCTTCCCGATGATCTCATCCGCAGCCGAAAGGGAACGGCTGAAAGGGAAACAAGGCAGCAAGGCCGGCGCGGATGGCTGGACTTGCGGTGAGTGCCGGGAGGGTGGTCGGAACTGCAACTTCGCGCCCAACTGAATCTGGCGCGAGGTGGTCGAGGTTGCCGTGACCATGCCCGATGGATCGACCGTAGACGCGCTGCTCGAATCGCTGCGGCTTCTCAGCCGGGCGAATACCATAGAGATAACCTCCGAGGAGATCTCCGAATGGCAAGCGAACTATCCGTTCATGCCGTCTATCAGGGCGGAATGCGTGTCCTCGTCGAGAACGGAATTCACCAGGTTCTAACCGATTATCCGCTGCCGGCGGGCGCAGCAGTCGAAGGACTTACCAGCCTGGAACTGCTATTGGCCAGTCTTGCGACTTGTGCTGCAAACAGCGTGATCGCCCTCTTGAAGCGAAAGATGAATCAGCCAGTGGACGGCCTTGAAGTTTACGCTCGCGGCATGCGCCGCGCCGAGCACCCCACGGTCCTTACCCGGATTTTTCTGGAATTTGTTGTGAAGGGCTCCGTCGATCCTGAGGCAGTCGCAAAGTCCCTCGCAATTTCCGAGGAGCAACTGTGCCCGGTGTGGAACATGCTCAAGTCCGGGACGCCGATTACCGCGTCGTTCCGTATCGCCCAAAACTCATATCCGAATTGGTAGCTTGCGGCGCGGCGAAAGGCGCAACCATGGATACTGCATTTCCGGGCCGTCTGTCCTGGCCCGGATTCTGTCAGTTCGCCGGCTTGCCGATCCCGAAGATCTTCTGAAAGATGTTCCGGTGGTCATCGCCGCTCAGGCCTTTGTGGTCGCAGGTCTCGGTGGGCGCGGTGCCGTCGAGGAACGCCGCGGTATAGTCATCGGGGCAGGCGGCATCGACCAGCAGGTTTGTATTTTTGTCGAGGGTAACAACCTCGACGCCGTCGGGCGGCGTGAACTCGTTGGTGTCGGAGTACTGCGGCAGTTCCACTGCCTGCTTCATGAAATCGGCCCAGATGGGCGCAGCGGCGTGCGCTCCTTCGAGGTTCAAGTCTGTATAGTCGTCGTTGCCGACCCACACCACGCAGAGAAGGTTGCTGGTGAAGCCGGCGAACCACGCGTCGTGGCTGGTGCCGGTCTTGCCCGCAGCCGGAGCGGTGAACCCCATGTTGCGGACGCCGGCGCCAGTTCCGCAGAAATCTCGTCCTCCGATTTCGCAGGGATCGCTCCCGTTGCCTTGCAAGACAGCTTCCATCATGTAGGTAGCGAGGAAGGCGACGCGTGGATCGAGCACCTGGCGTGTGGTGGGCGTGTAGTCTTCGATGATGTCGCCGGTTGGGGTGCGAACGCTGGCCAGCATCCACGGATCGATGTGCACGCCGCCATTGGAAAAGGTCGTATACGCGCCGGCCATATCGAGCGGCGTGGCGTCGTAGGAGCCAATGGCCATGGAAGGCGTGCCTTGCGCGCTTTTAATCCCGGCATCGCGAGCCAGCGACGCCACTCGATCGAAGCCAATCATGCTTGCCAAGCTGATGGTGGCGTTGTTGTCCGATCGCATCAGCGCTAAACGGGCAGTCATCTGGCCGTAAAACTCGCCTTTATAGTTGTGTGGCGTGTACTCGTACGGAGTTCCTTCGCCGTAGGTGTTTTGCGCGTCGTTGAGGATCGTCACCGGTGAAAACAGCTTGGTCTGCCCCGGCAGCAGCGTGCCCTCAACAGCGGTTTGAAACGCAGCAGCATAGACAAAGGGCTTGAAGATCGAGCCCGTCGGCCGCATGGCCACGGCGTGATTCAATTGCGACTCTCCATAGCTGCGTCCGCCCACCAGAGCCAGCACCTGGCCGGTGTGGGGATCGAGCGCAATCAGCGCCACCTGCGGATAAACGTACGGCTTACCCAGCTTGCGGTCGCGCGCGTGAAGCATGTCCACCTGCGCGTCCACGATGTGGATAGTCGAGTCGACCGCCTGCGTCGCCAGGCGCTGCAGATCGGGATCGAGCGAGGTGTAGATGCGCAGCCCCTCGCGGTTGAAGTCGCGGTCGCCCAGCCGCTGCGTGAGCTGATCGTGAACCAGATCGACAAAGTAGGGCGCTTCACTTTCGTCCACGCTGGCCGCGACAAGGTGCAATGGCTCGGCCTTGGCGGCCTCGGCCCTTTCCTTGGTGATGGCGCCGGTTTCGACCATGGAGTCAAGCACCAGGTTGCGGCGATCGATGGCGCGATCGGGATGACGGAAGGGATTGAGGTAATTGGGGCTCTGGATGAGCCCGGCGAGAAGCGCACATTCGGTCAGGTCGAGCTGGCTCACGTCCTTGCCGAAGTAGGCCTCGGCCGCCTCGCCGAAACCGTCGATGGAGAAGCTGCCGCGCTGCCCAAGATTAATCTCGTTGGCGTACATGGCGAAGATCTGCTTCTTATCGAAGCGGTGCTCGAGGATGATGCTGATGACGGCTTCGCGCGCCTTGCGCGAATAGGTGCGCTCGGGGGTGAGAAAGAATCCGCGCGCCAATTGCTGCGTCAGAGTGGAAGCGCCTTCGCGGTAGCGATGAAGGTGGAAGATGTCATTGCGCAGCGCGCCCAGAATGCGCCAATAGTCGATGCCGCTGTGCTCGAAGAAGCGGCGGTCCTCGATGGCGATGACGGCCTGAACCAGGTTGGGCGGAATCTCGTCGTAGGTGAGCAGGCGGCGCTTAATGCGGTTCGCGCTCTCGCTCAGGCCGGTGATGAGGAGGGGTTCGAGTTCGTAGCTGGAGAGCGGCTGGCCCTGCGCGTCGGTAATCGAGTCCACCACGCCGGCGCTGACGTGGATGGTGGCGCTGTCGGGCGCGTGATAGGACTGCGGGCCGGGCCGCACCGCGATTTGCTGCACGCCTTCGCTATAGGTTCCCAACTGAGAAGGCTGCGGGGCGCCATCGCCCGTGTATCCCGCTTCGCGCAGCTCGTTGGCGATCCAGTGCACGGTGAGCTTTTGCCCCGGACGTACCTCGCGCGGCGCAGCGTAAATCTGGGCGGTGTTGGCGAAGATCGGTTGCTTAAGCCGCTCGTCCACGATGTGCTGGTACTCGATGTTGAGGTAGGAGAAGACAGAGACGCCCACGAGCACGACGCAGCCGAAGGCCGCAAGCAGGGCCCACAGAATCCGCGACCTGAGGTGACGGCCCGATGCGGGCCTCGCGAATCGGATTCTTACTGCCATCGCCGCTCCTCAAAAACAGCCTCCAGCTGCCAGCCTCCAGCCTTTAGCTGTTCCTGCCCCGATACACCTCAGCGTGTCAGACAAACTCTTCATCGATCCCGCGTGCAACAAGCCGGAAGCTAGGAGCTGGTAGCTAGAAGCTGCTCTTCCTGTACGCGCTTCTTTACCAGCGCCACCACATCGCTCAAGAGTACATCCACGCTGGTGCTGGAGGCGCGCGCGACCAGTTCGACTTTGCCATCGGCAACTTTCTTGCCGACGTTGATGCGGTAGGGTATGCCGACCAGGTCCGCATCCTTGAATTTGACGCCGGCGCGGTCGGCGCGGTCATCCAGCAGCACGTCAAGTCCCGCGGATTCGAGTTCGACGGCAAGCTTTTCGCCGGCCGCACGCAGCGCGATGTCGGCTACGTTCGTGATGGTGACTACGACCGTGAAGGGCGCGATGGAAGCCGGCAGCCAGAAGCCATTGGCGTCGTTCGACTGCTCGATGGCCGCGGTCAAAATGCGCTCGATGCCGATGCCGTAGCTGCCCATGATGGGCGTCACTTCCTTGCCGTTCTCGTCGAGTACGCGCGCACCCATCGACTCGGAGTACTTGTAGCCGAGCTTGAAGATGTGGCCGACCTCGACCGCCTTGCCGACTACGAGCTTGCCGCCGCAGTTCTCCTTCGGGCAGCCTTCGCCCTCGTTCACGCTGCGGATGTCGGCGGCGATGGTCCAGCCGAAGTCGCGGCCCGGCGTCACGTTGCGCAGGTGGTAGTTGAACTGGTTGGCTCCGCAGACCATGTTTTTGCGGCCTTCGAGCGCGCGATCGACGATCACAACCAGTTCACCGCTCTCAGAAAACTCGGCGGGTGCGCCGCCAGCATTCGTCATTTCCTTGGGCTTCAATCCAACCGGGCCCAAATATCCCGCGGGGCCATGGAAGTACTTTTCCAATTCCTCGCCGTGCATGGGACGCAAATCGCTGGCGCCGAGCAGCCCAAGCAACTTGGTCTCATTGACGGTGTGGTCGCCGCGCAAGAATGCAGCGACCGGCAGCCAGACTTCGTGGCCTTCGCCAGTGAATCCGCGTTCGGCCATGTACGCGACGCACTTGATATCCGACGCCGGGGAGATCTTGAAAAACGCGGCCACGTCGGCGATCGCCGCGCATCCCGGCGTGTGCACCAGCTCCGGTTTGCCGTCGCCCGTGGGCTGCATCTCGGCAACCGGATCGAAGCGCGACGTGGCCTTTTCGAGATTCGCCGCGTAGCCGCAGACCGGGCAGCTTGCAATCAGGTCCTCGCCTGCGTCGGTGTAGACCATGAACTCCTGCGACTGCGAGCCGCCCATCGAGCCCGAATCGGCCTCGACGGCGACGAACTTGAGCCCGCAGCGCGTGAAGATGGCGCGATAGACGCGGTCGTGCAGGTCGAAGCTGCGATCCAGGCCCGCCTTGTCGATGTCGAATGAATACGCGTCCTTCATGATGAACTGGCGCACGCGCAGCAGGCCCGACTTGGGCCGCGGCTCGTCGCGGAACTTGGTCTGGATCTGGTACCAGATCTGCGGCAACTGCTTGTAGCTGCGCAATTCGCCGCGCGCGATCGTGGTCATGATCTCTTCGTGCGTCATCCCCAGGCACAGGTCTGCGCCCTTGCGGTCCTTCAGCCGGAACATGTTGTCGCCCATGCCGGTCCAGCGGCCGCTCTCCTCCAACGGCTCGCGTGGCAGAATGCCCGGCAGATAGAACTCCTGCGCGATCTGGTCCATCTCGTTGCGCACGATGGCGATGATCTTGTTCAGCGAGCGCTGGCCGAGAAAGAGATAGTTATAGATGCCCGCGCCGAGCTGGCGAATGTAGCCCGCGCGGAGAAGAAACTTGTGGCTGGCCACTTCGGCATCCGCCGGGGCCTCGCGCAGAGTGGGAATGAAAAGCTTCGACCAACGATGCATAGAAAGAGTGAGCGCACTTTCTCGTTCGCCGCGGCGAACGTAGGGCAAATGAAAGCAGCTTTTATTCTAAATGTTTAGGTGAGTGGATCTTTATTCTCGGAATCCGAATCAATAGACTCGATCCCCGAGCGCATCGGAGATCTCAGGGGACACGCGGAGCACAAAGTGCAACTTAAGAGTCCTTCCCCCTCTTCACATTGACCTTCCTGCACTCGGGAATAAAGGAACTCGCCATGACGCAAACGTCATAGAATCCCGGTTTCACCTCCACCGTGAATGCGCCATTGATGTCCGAAGAAAGCGTTTGGATCTCTCGCTTGTCCGTGGGCGGAACAAGGCCATCCGTATCAGGATGCACGACAACAAAAGCCCTCCCGATTACCGCGCCAACCGTGTCATTGATTTTGCCGCTAAGATTGACGGGGGACTGAGCCCGAATCGTGGCCAGCCCGCCGAAGACGCATAGTGCAAAGCAAACTGTTTTACTCGTGAGCATCGTCATACCCCCATTAGCGGGCCCGGCGGCTGGCTCGCGCGCTCTAAGTTCAAATCAGCTCCACACCCCACAGATCGTGCAGATGCACCACGCCTTCGACCTTTTGCGCAGCGTCGACCACGATGAGCGAGGTGATCTTGCGCTCTTCGAGAATCGCCAGCGCCCTGGCCGCCAATTCCTCAGCAGCAATTGTGCGCGGATGTGCATTCATCGCCTCGCTGGCCGTCTTGCCCAGCGCCGCGCCGCCTTCGCGCTCGAGCAGCCGCCGCAAATCACCGTCCGAGATCACGCCGCGCAGCCGTCCCGACTCCTGCACCGTCGTCATGCCGAGCTTCTTCGACGACATTTCGAAGATCACGTCGGCCATCGGCGTGTTGGGTGCAACAGTAGGAATGTCTTCGCCGGTGTGCATCAGGTCGCGCACCTTGGCGAGCTGCTTGCCCAGCTTGCCGCCCGGATGCAGCTCCGCAAAATCCTCGGCACGGAAGCCCTTGCGCAGGCTTACGGCTACGGCCAGCGCATCGCCGAGCGCCAGCATGGCCGTAGTCGAGGCCGTCGGCGACAGGTTCAGCCCGCAGGCCTCGCGCTCCACGCTGCAGTCGAGCGCAACGTCGCTCGCCGCGGCCAACGTCGACTGCAGATTGCAGCAGAAGCTGATGAGTGCGTCGCCTTTGCGCTTGAGTGTGGCCAGCAGGCGCAGAATCTCCTCGGTCTCGCCACTGGCCGAGAGCGCGATGACCACGTCGCCCGGCAGGAGCACGCCCAGGTCTCCATGCACAGCCTCGGCCGGATGCAGGAAAAGCGCGGGCGAGCCGGTGGAGCTGAGCGTGGCGGCGATCTTCTGCGCGATGATGCCGCTCTTGCCCATGCCGGTCACCACCACGCGGCCGTTTTGTTCACCGCAGCGCAGGATCATCTCCACGGCGCGGGCGAACGGCCCGGCCATGGCCCCGTCGAGGCGCGCGGCCAGGGCTTCGAGCGCGGCGGCCTCGGTGCGAACCAGCTCCGCGGGCTGGAACGGATCGTCTTTCTGCATGGGACTCACTGGCTTTTGATGGTAACAGTTTAAAAGCAAGCTTTCAGCTCTCAGCTTTCAGCTTTCCGTTCGATTCGCGCCTCGCGGGGTATGGGGTTCGACCTTCCCAGACTCCAAAAAGGGTTTTATTTGGAGCGTTTGCATATTCTCGCTTGGTTGACTGTCCGCTACTGTCCGACGCGCACTCACCCCTGACCCCGATCTCCGATCGCTGCTCTTCCCGCTCGTACAATAGACTCATGAAGGCCTTCCCCATGCGGCGCAACACCATTGTTCTAATTACAGTTCTCTTCATTCTTGCCATCTTCGCCTGGGCGGGGTGGGCCAACTGGGAGTATCGCCAGCAGGAGGCCGAAAAACTGCTGGCCGGGGCAGCGCAGGGCGAGCTGGTGCCGGCTCCCGGCGGCGGCACGCTGGAATATGTCTCTCCGCTGATGGGCAAACCTGCGCCCAACTTCGCGCTCAAAAACCTCAGCGGCAACAAGATCATGCTCGCAAGTTTCCGGGGCAAGACCGTGATGCTCAACTTCTGGGCCACGTGGTGTGGCCCGTGCAAGATCGAAACGCCGTGGCTGGTGGAGCTGCGCAACAAGTACGCGGCACAGGGCTTCGAGGTGCTGGGCGTGGACACAGAGGGCGACGACCTCGAGGCAAGCGACAAAGCCGGATGGGCCAAGGCCGAGGCCAACACCGGCAAGTTCGTCGCCGAGATGAAAGTGCCCTACCCGGTGCTGCTCGACGGCGACTCGATCAGCCGCGATTACGGCGGGCTGGACGACTTGCCCGCGTCGTTCTTCGTCGATCGTAGCGGCAAGGTGATCGCCGCCACCGTGGGCCTGACTTCGGAGAGCGATATCGAGGACAACATCAGGAAGGCGTTGGGGGAGTAAGAGCAGCGGAGTTGGCGGGGTTCGCGGAGCGAGCGGGGCGAGCAAGTTCTCGAACAGATTGATGAATCGCGGCTGGACTTGATCTCGGTGACGGAAATGAAAAAACAAATTTGCGCGGCGGTGCTCCTTGGGCTCGCTGGACTGTCAGCGGCTGAGGCTCATTGCCAGTTCATTTCCAATTCGCCGCGGAACGGCTCTGTGGTTAAGACCGATGCGGTGCAGTATCTCTTTCCCGAGCAAGTCAGTGTTCCCGCAGGTAAGGCGAGTCCGGTCACGCTGCACTTCCGCGTCGCGCAGGGGCTGCACATCAACTCGCACACGCCCAGCGACGAATTCCTGATCCCGACCACGTTTTCCATCCCCGACGGCATGGGCGTGCGGCTTAGTGCGGCCACCTACCCGGCTGGCGCCATCATTTCCCTCGCCTTCGATCCCAAAACCAAAGTGAGCGTATACACCGGCGAGTTCACGATTCACGCGCGCATCGTGGCCACGCGGGGCAATCACCTGGTCGAGGGCAAGCTGCGCTACCAGGCCTGCGACCAGAACCAGTGCATGCCGCCCAAGACGATCGACGTGCCGATTGACGTGATTGGGAAATAGCAGGGACAGCCGGGTTCGTTCTCAAAAGGTCATTCCATGGTAAGATCGTCTTACCATGCAGACTCGGGTTTCCACGAAAGGCCAGATCGTGATTCCCTCGCCGCTGCGCCGCAGGCTGGGCCTCCGCGCCGGCGATCCGCTGGACATTGCTGTCGAGAAGGACCGGATTGTGCTCACGGCCCCAAAGAGGACGCGCTCCAAGGCCAGAATCATCAAAGACCCCATCACGGGTTTTCCGGTGATTGACGCGGGGCCCGATGCGCCGATTCTGACCAGTGAGATGGTAAGACAGCTGCTCAAAGACTTTCCATGAGATATCTTCTGGACGTCAGTTCGCTCGTCGCCTATGGGTTCAGGCAGCATGATTTCCACGATCGGGTTGGCGCGTGGATTCGATCCCGAAAGGGCGATCGCTTTCTGACTTGCTCCATCACCGAGCTTGGATTCGTTCGCGTGCTGGGGAATGTTCGTGCCTACGGCATGGACGTGGCGCACGCAAAGTCCCTGTTACAGGAACTGAAGGCGTGGAAAGAGCTGCCGCTCGAATTCATAAAAGATGGGAACGACATTTCATCCCTGCCCAAGTGGGCAAAAAGCCCAGCGCAGACAACGGACGGCCATCTGGTGCAACTGGCGAGCGCGAATGGAGCGGTTCTGGCCACGCTGGACGAGGGAATTCCGGGAGCCTTTCTGATTCCGTAGGGGACTGTCGCGGGAATCGAGGGGCCTCATAAGCGTGAGCCAAGTGCCCGGCCGCGCAAATACGGAAATAGCGCGGAGCTTGTGTGGTTTGTTTTAGCCATCATGGCGTCCCTTCCCGCTCTCGGTCAGCTTCGCTAGCCAGTGGCGTACCTCCCGAACGGTGATCACGAAAGCGATGACGACGAAAGCGATAGTGGCGCAGGTTTCAACGGTGTATAGCTTTACAAGTTTCAGGAACTCTAAGTAGTCGATGCCGTGCATAATCGGTTCTCCGGCGCTCGAAGTCCTTCAAGCGCGGGAGTAAAGCGTCAGAGCTGAAACATTTCAGCGCTGGCTACGCACCTTACTCTTAAGCGCTGCGGAATCATTAGGAAGCGCTTATATATATACCGGGAAAGTCGAGATTCTCGGAGAACGTATACCGAAATACGGTGCGCGTCCCGCATATCGGGCCCATCAAGGTGTTTGCATAATTAAATCAATGACTTAAAGACGACCGATGGTTCACGGACATTTATCTGAAAGCCCACAGCAGGGTGTGCCGAAGGTAGGGTATGCGCAGTAGAAGGTATGGTATGAATCGATTTATTTCGCGGTCTCCGGGCGACCCAGGTTCCGCTTCCGGAACCTAAGAAAGCACAGCTGCAAACCGTTCGCTGACTTGCTAACTCGCTGACTTGCTGACTTGCTAGTTCGCTGCCTTCGTCTCGATCTTGGCCCACGAATCTTTCAGCGCTAGTGTGCGGTTGAAGACCAGCTTATCCGGAGTCGAATCTGGATCCAGGCAGAAGTAGCCGACGCGCTCGAACTGGAAGCGGCTCTCTAGCCTCGCGCTCGCGAGCGACGGCTCTAGCTTCGCGCCGGTGAGGATCTTGAGGGAGTTGGGATTGAGATTCGAGAGGACGTCCTGGCCTTCTTCCAGGTCGTAGGGATCGGCCTTGGTGAAGAGCTTGTCGTAGAGACGGATTTCGGCGCTGATCGCGTGCGCGGCCGAGACCCAGTGCATGGTGGACTTCACCTTGCGGCCGTCGGGCGAGTTGCCGCCGCGGCTCGCCGGATCGTAAGTACAGTGCACCTCAACGATATTGCCGGCCGCGTCTTTCACCACGCGCTGCGCGGTGACGAAGTAGGCATTGCGCAGGCGGACTTCTTTTCCAGGAGACAGGCGATAGTACTTCGGCGGAGGCGCCTCGCGGAAATCGTCGTGCTCGATATAGAGCTCGCGCGAGAAAGGCACCTGGCGCGTGCCGGCGGAGGGGTCTTCGGGGTTGTTGGCGACCTCGACAAACTCCTCTTGACCGACCGGGTAGTTGTCGATAACCACCTTCAATGGGTGCAGCACGGCCATGGCGCGCGCGGCGCGGCGGTTCAGGTCGTCGCGCTGGAAGTGCTCCAGCATTTCAACATCCGTTGTCCCATTGGTGCGCGAGGCGCCGATCTGGGTGCAGAAGGCGCGGATGGCCTCCGGCGTAAAGCCGCGGCGCCGGAGCCCGGAGAGCGTGGGCATGCGCGGATCGTCCCAGCCGTTCACGCGCTTCTCTTGCACGAGCTGTAGTAGTTTGCGTTTAGAGAGCAGCGTGTAGGTGAGGTTGAGGCGGTCGAATTCAATTTGCTCGGAGGGAAAGATTCCGAGCTGGGCAATATACCACTTGTAGAGGGGCTGGTGGTCGGCGAACTCGAGCGTGCACATGGAGTGGGTGACGTGCTCGATCGAATCCGACTGCCCGTGAGCGTAGTCGTACATGGGGTAGATGCACCACTCGCCGCCGGTGCGGTGGTGCGTGGCGTGGAGGATGCGGTACATGACCGGGTCGCGCATGTTGAGGTTGGGCGAGGCCATGTCGATCTTGGCCCTCAGCACGCGGTTGCCGTCGGGGAATTCGCCCTGCTTCATGCGCATGAAAAGGTCCAGATTCTCTTCGACCGTCCGGTTGCGATAAGGGCTGTCTTTCCCTGGTTCAGTCAGCGTGCCGCGGTGCTGGCGAATCTCTTCGGCGCTGAGGTCGTCGACGTAGGCCTTGCCGGCCTTGACGAGCTTTAAAGCCCACTCGTAGAGCTGGCCGAAGTAGTCCGAGGCGTAGCAGAGGCTGTCCCAATTGAACCCGAGCCAGCGCACGTCGGCCATGATCGATTCAACGTACTCCGTCTCTTCCTTCTCTGGATTGGTGTCGTCGAAGCGCAGGTTGGTCTTGCCGCCGAATTCGTCGGCGAGGCCGAAGTCGATGCAGATGGCCTTGGCGTGGCCAATGTGCAGGTAGCCGTTGGGCTCGGGTGGAAAGCGCGTCTGGATCGGGGCGTCGCCATACTTTTTGGTGCGCACGTCCTCGGCGATCTGGTCGCGGAGAAAGTTGGACAGGTGGGTTCCCGGGGTTTCCGTGTTCGAGCTTGTCGTGGCTGTCATGGTTCTATTGTCTACGGAAGGGCCGCGAAATATGGCTGGTCCAGCAGGGTAGGTCGGTATGCTTAAGAGCTTGGGCTTCCGCCAACTTATCGCATCTCTCATTATCTGGATGGCCTGAATGGCCCCTGACCCACTGGCCGCGGATCGTGTGCTTATTAGCCAGAGCGTCAAGTTCCTGCCACAGGTCCGCATTTAGGACTGGCCTTTCCTGCCCATTCTTGGGTTTTCTCATCCATTCGTGATCGCGCCATGTGAACCGCCAAGACAATAGGCCATTCAGGAGGTATTGGCTATCAGAGATGACCCGGACCTCACAAGGCTCCCTGAGGGTCTTAAGCGCCTCGATGACCGCTGTAATTTCCATGCGATTGTTTGTCGTGTCGGAAGCGCCACCCTCACATTCCACCGAGTGTTCGGCATAGCGAAGGATGTAGGCCCATCCGCCAGGTCCGGGGTTCCCGACGCAGGCCCCATCTGAAATCAGAGTAACTTGTTTCACGAAACTGATTATCCCCCTGGTGCTCTTCTTTTCCAAAACGCAGCAGCCTGTCAGAAACCAGTACCTAAACGAGCGAATCGAGCCGGACTTCCGCTTGCCGAATGCGCTCAAGGCACACCTCGCGGCCGAGGACGACCATGGTTTCAAAGAGCGGCGGGGCGTTTTTGCGTCCGCAGGCTGGCTTTCAAGCGGCTGCTTTGCGGGCAGGGATGGGCTGGGCCACCAAACGCACGCCGAGCGCCGCACAGACGCGGCTCACGGTATCAAAGCGCGGCGCGCTATTAGGGCGAAGGGCTTTGTAGAGAGCTTCGCGGGTAATTCCAGCGGCCTTGGCGATCTCCGTCATGCCGCGCGCGCGGGCGATGTCACCCAACGCCGAGGCCAACAGGGCTGCGTTATTCGCTTCCAAAATTCCGGTCAGATAGACGGCGATGCTCTCCTCGTTGTCAAGGTACTGCGCGGGGTCGAATTCAGGCAGGTCGTCCACGTGAATGGTTTTTCTCATCTCAAGTCCCTTTCGCTTTTCAGCAATGCGGCCAAAGCCTTAGCCCGTTGGATATCTTTCTTCTGTGTGCGTTTGGAACCGCCCACAAGCAACAAGATGATCTGTGCGCCGCACTGGGTGTAATACAGACGCCAGCCCGCGCCGAAGTCCATGCGCAGTTCAAATACGCCATCGCCAACCGCCTTGAAGTCGCCCAGCAAGCCAAAGGTGAGGCGCTTGATTCGTTCCGTCACTGCGCCGCGTACCCTGTTGTCTTTCAATCCATCAAGCCATGTAGTGAATTCGGGAAGCGGCCTGACGGAGAACATGCTCGAAGTGTAATTGATCGATTACGGAATGTCAAACAAATATCAGAGGTCAGCGACTCTATCCAGTTTGGCTTGAGTAGGATAGCCGGTGTCCAAGGTCCAGTATTTGGGGCCAGCGATGGAGCCGTCCGTACCTTGAGCCGAAGGCCACTGGCCAAACCGCAGTACGGATGGGGTTGTGCTCAACCGAGCGATCCGAGTCTTTCTTCGGCCTGGCGGATGCGGTCGAGGCACATCTCGCGGCCGAGGACGACCATGGTTTCAAAAAGCGGCGGCGCGTTCTTGCGTCCACAGACGGCGACCCGAATGGGCTGAAACATCGGCCCGGCCTTGAGGCCGAGCGAAGCAGCGGCTTCGCGCAGCGCCTTGTCGAGCGAATCGTGGTCGAAATTCGTTGTGCCCAGAACCTCCAGCGCGGTTTCGAGGACGCGGCGGGCCAGCGACGCATCGCCCGTCGATTCTCCTTTTTTGGGGGGAATCAGCTCGGCGGGGTCGTAGGGCGCGAGCCGATCGAGGAAGAAGAAGTCGGCGGCGCTGACCGCGTCGCGCAGCAGCTTGATGCGCTCGCGGATGAGCGGCGTGACAGCCAGGACTTTTTCTGGCGAGGCATGGAAGCCGGCCTGCTCGAGGAAAGGCTGGATCTGGCGGCTAAGCTCGTCCACGGGCAGCGCTCGGATGTGCTCGGCGTTGAGCCATACCGCCTTAGCGTCAAAGGGATCTTCCTCAGTAAAGTTGACGACCGCGTTCGCACGATTGACTCCCTCAAGAGTGAACAGGTCACGAATCTCGGTCAGAGTCATAAATTCGCGGTCGTTTTTGGGCGACCAGCCGAGAAGGCAGAGGAAGTTGACGAAGGCCTGGGGCAGAAAGCCGGCATCGCGATATGTGGTAACGCTCACGACCGGGCCGTGTTTGCGCTTGGAGAGCTTGGCGCCGTCGGGGGCCACGAGCAAGGGAAGGTGCGCGAACTGCGGCGTCAGGGCGCCGAGGCCCTCGAAGATCAGCAGGTGCTTGAAGGTGTTAGTCAGGTGATCCTGGCCGCGGATGATGTGGCTGATACGGAGGTCGGCGTCGTCGACGCACGAGGCGAGGTGGTAGGTCGGCATTCCGTCTGACCGCAAAAGCGCGAAGTCCTCGACCTCATCGGCGAGCTTTTGCTGCTCACCGTAGACGCCGTCGACGAACCGCAGGATCCTGCCCCCGCCGCGCGGCACGCGATAACGCAGGGCAAACGGCTCGCCTGCGGCGGCGCGGCGGTCGCTGGCTTCTCTCGATAAATCGCGCATGCCGGGATTGAAAAGCCAGGCGCCCTGCGAGGAGGAATGTTCGTCATCGGACGCGTGCGCCGGGGTGAAGTCGCGATAGGCAAGGCCTTTCAAGAAGATGGCCTCGGCCGCCTGACGGTGCAGGGCCAGGCGCTCGGATTGCTTGACCTCTTCGTCCCAGTCGAGGCCCAGCCAGCGCAGCCCCTCGAAGATCGACTGGACGCTGGCCCCGGTGTTGCGCTCGACATCGGTGTCGTCCAGGCGCAACACCATGGTCCCGTGGTTATGGCGGGCATAGAGCCAATTGAAGATAAAGGTGCGCGCGCTGCCCACGTGCAGGAAGCCGGTGGGCGAGGGCGCAAAGCGAACACGCGGAGTTACGGCGCCGGAGGAGTTTGGATCGGGCATCGTTGGAATTACTTTCTATTCACGATGCTAACGCACGGCTCCCCACCGGGATGGTGTGCAACGGCTCACGCCTGTGGCGGCATCGGCGGCTGCGGGTAGGGCGGCGGATACGCCATTTGCGGCACCGGCGCCACCTTCCACTGGGCAAAGGCCAACACGTAAATCAGTACCAGTCCGCCAAATGGAACCAAGTTCAACAGCGTCAGCCAGGGAGAAAAGCCGGCCTTCTTGCAGATGAACCAGAAGGGGATCATGAAGATCGCCAGAATGACCAGACCCAAGATCATGAAAACTGGAGCCATGAACGCGAGCGCCTGCTGCGCCGCCGGCGGTAGATCGGGTTGGCTTTGAAGAAGAATCGCCAGAAAATTCATTGAGAACTCTCCGAATTGGGGTGGGAACATCGCAGCCAAGGTACAGCCAAAGCGCCTGCATCTGCAATGGAAAACTTTCAGAACGCCCCGGATGGGAAGAACCGCAGATGGCCCAGGCTCTACGGCGGTTCTCCTGCAACTATGAGCCATTTCTGACAGTATTCAAGGTGGCTTTTTCCTGATGAAAAAGCCACTGAGCGATTGTGCCTTGGTCACCACCCGCAGGAGACCCGCTTTAGGTGATGTCTTCCGTATCGTAGACCGGCTCGATGATGCGCTTTTTGGGCACGCCGTGAACGGAACTGAGCAGGTCATCGACCACATCTTCCAGCTGACGCTGGCTCTCGATGACTTCGCTCATACTCTTGAGTTCTTCGGGCTCCTGCACGCGCTCCACCAGGGCCACGGCATGGCACTGGGCCACGTACTCCAGTCCCAGGCCCTCGGGGGTCTTGGCCTTGATGCTCACCTGGCCGATCTCGACGCCGAGCAGGTCGGCGACGCGGGCACGCATTTCTCCTGCGATGGGCGCAATCTTCGGCGCGGCCAGGATCAATGTGGTGTCGATGTTGACGACGCGGTAGCCGGCGTGCTGCAACTCTTCGAGAGCGAGATTGAGAAAGATGGCGGAGTCGGCGTCCTTCCAGCGCGGATCGCCGGGCGGGAAAAAACTGCCGATGTCTCCGGCGGCAACGGCGCCCAGCAGAGCATCGGTGATGGCGTGGAGCAGTACGTCGCCGTCCGAGTGGCCGGCCAGGCCTTCGGGGTGGTCCAGCGTCATGCCGCCCAGACGCAGCGGCACGCCGGACTTGAACTCGTGCGAGTCATAGCCACATCCGATGCGTGTGTCCATCATTCGTGTCCCTGGTCCCTAACCTCGCCCCACGAGGGTCTTCGCGCCTGGTTCTTTGGGCATACCGGTTCGATCCGGCTGTACGATCAGGGCGCCTTCAACGCGCTCGTTGCCGCAGGTAGAACTCGGCCAGCGCCAGGTCGCCGGGCTGCGTAATCTTCAGATTAACCTGAGAACCGTGCACCACGGCTACGGGAATTCCGGCGCGCTCCAGCAGCGAAGCCTCATCGGTGCCCACAAAGCCGTCGGCGATGGCCTCGGCGAAGGCGCGTTGCAGCAGGCCGTAGCGGAAGCCCTGCGGCGTCTGCGCCTGCACGACAAACTCGCGCGGAATGGTCGCGGTGATCAGCGCTCCGTGCGCGGTCCGCTCCACCTGCTTGATGGTGTCCACGGCGGGCATCCCCACGATGGCCGCGCCGTATTCGGCCACCGCGTCGATGGTGCGCTCGATGGTCGCCGCATCGATGAGGGGCCGCACGGCGTCGTGGACCAGCACGATGTCGTCAGGCTCGGCAGGCAGGACGTTGAGCGCGTTGGCCACCGATTCCTGCCGCTTTTCGCCGCCTTCGACCACATGGACGCTTCCGGTGAATCCGTACTCGGCCACCTGAGCCTCGGCGCGCTCCATCTCCGGCTTGCGCGCGGCCACGTACATCGCCGTGACGCGCGACACCGCGGCAAAGGCGCGCAGCGAGTGAATGAGGATGGGAACGCCATCCAGCGCAAGAAACTGCTTGGGCTGGGGGCCGGCCATGCGGGTGCCCAGTCCGGCAGCGGGAAGAATTACGAAGACTTGCATGGCTCTGCGAGTATACAACGGCGAGCGATTCGCTTCTAGCTCCTTGTTTGTGGCCTCTTTGTACCGGTCCGATGGCCTATGACTTCGCGCAGTGGACGGAAAGCTGGAGGTTCGCATCCGCGGGTCCCGGTGCAGCAGAGCGCATGGACGCCGTATCATCCTCTCGTGCGCAAGCTGTCAAATCCCAAGCCGGCCTCTGGCCTGCCGCTCGACACTTCCCTGCTCAAGCCCGGCCTGCGCCTCGCCGTGGGGCTCTCCGGCGGCGCGGATTCGGTGGCGCTGCTGCGTATTTTGGCGGCACGAAGGGGAGAGCTGGGGCTCGTGCTCCACGCCGCTCATCTGCACCACGGCCTGCGCGGGGCCGAGGCGGACGGAGACCTGGCTTTTTGCCGCGAGCTGGCGGCGAGGCTGGGACTGCCCTTCCACGAGGCGCATGTGGACGCGGCGCGGGAAGCGCGAGCCGACCCTAAGGCGGGCAAGGCGGCTGAAACTATAGAGGAGGCCGCACGCAGGTTGCGCTACGCATGGTTCCGGCAACTGATGGCGTCGGGCGAAGTCGGTGCGGTCGCTACCGCGCATACCCTCGACGACCAGGCCGAGACGGTTCTGGCCAAGTTCCTGCGCGGAGCGTGGACGGAGGGGCTGGCCGGCATCCATCCCGTGCTGGAGTTTCCGGAGGGCCGGATCCTGCGCCCGATGCTCGGCACGACACGCGCCGAAGTGGAAGCGTATCTACGCGAACTGGGCCAGGACTGGCGCGAAGACACCTCGAACCGGCACCTCACGTTTACGCGCAACCGCATCCGGCACGAACTGCTGCCGCTGCTCGAGGGCTGGAACCCGCGGTTGAGGCAGCACCTGGCGCAGATGGCCGTTCTGGCACGCGAGGAGGAGACATGGTGGCAGGCTGAACTGGCTCGGCAGGCGCCACAAATGCTGCTGCCGGGGCGCGCGGTGCGGGGAGGCGGCCGCGCTGCCGGCGAGGGCCCAGGCGCGGGTTTGGCTATCGAGGTAAACCGGCTGGCCGCGCTTTCGCCGGCGTTGCAAAGGCGGGTGGTACGCTATGCGGCGGAGCAGTTTGGCGCCTCGCTGGACTTCGATGCAACCGAAGCGGTGCGGTCGCTGGCGCTTGGCGGCCGGGCCGGGCAGAAGTTGATGCTGCCGCAGGGGTTGCGCGCCGAGAGGACGGCGCGAGAGCTACGGCTGACGCCGGGGCCGGCAGTGGGGCGCAAGCCTGCGGAGGGAGCGCCGGGCGCTATACCGGAGTACAGCGTAGCGATTCCCGGAGAAATCGATGCGCCGGCCTTCGGACTTCGGGTTCGTATCGAGGTTTCCAGCCGCGGAGAAGTTGAAGGGAACGCCGATGGGTTCGGCTGCCATTGGGGCAAGACGGCCACGCTGCGCAACTGGAGGCCCGGTGACCGGGTGAGGCTGCGTTACACCGCCGGGCCTCGCAAAGTGAAGGAAGTGCTTGACCGCATGAAGGTTACAGGAACGGAAAGGGCGATCTGGCCGGTGCTGGAGATCGGCAGGCGCATCGTCTGGATGCGGGGCGTGGAGCTGGAAAAAGAACCGAGTCTGGTGGTTTCTGCGGCTTTTGCGGGAGAAAGCGGCGTGGACTCGCCTTCACAGGCAAGAGCCAAATACCGGTGACGCGGCGGGTTCTGCCTCTTTCGTAGTAGCCGGATGGCTCCAACTTTGACCGTCCAGGGAGTACAATCGGGATACTGCTTCTCAGGCGGCACGGTGAGGGTGTCGGCCGGTGTTGTGATGTACTTTTGCCACTTTGGGGGATGTCCAGAACGTCTAAGAAAGTGGCGGTCGGCCAGGGATCGAAGACAGGGGTCGTGACAACTGTATTCGCCTTCGCCGCGAAAAGGAGACGTTGGTGAACTCGAGTGCAAAAACAATCATGTTCTGGGTCTTTATCCTCATTTGCCTCGTACTGCTGTGGGGCGTGGTGGAGAGAGGCGCAAACATGGGCAAAGAGCCGGAGTACGCCTACTCCGACCTCTACGACAAGGTGGTCAACAACCAGGTACAGGACGCCGCCATCCAGGGCGACGAACTAAAGGGTCACCTGAAGTCCTCGCCGAAAGACGAGTTCCACACCACGCTGCCGACGAACTACGAAGACCTGTTGAAGGCGATGATCGCCGCTAAGGTCAATTTCTCCATCAAGGAACCGCAGAACAACATTCTGATTCCCCTGCTGATCAATGCGGGCCCGTTCGTGCTGCTGATTGCCGTATGGTTCTTCATGCTGCGGCAGATGCAATCGGGAGGCAACAAGGCGTTGTCGTTCGGCAAGAGCCGCGCGCGCCTGCTCTCCATGCAGCAAAAGAAGGTTACGTTCAAAGACGTGGCCGGCGTGGATGAGGCCAAGGAAGAGCTGAAGGAGATCATCGAGTACCTGCGCGAGCCGCAAAAGTTCCAGAAGCTGGGCGGGCGCATTCCCAAGGGCGTGCTGCTTGTCGGGCCTCCGGGAACCGGCAAGACGTTGCTGGCCCGTGCGGTGGCCGGCGAAGCCAATGTTCCGTTCTTCTCCATCTCCGGCTCGGATTTCGTGGAGATGTTTGTGGGCGTAGGCGCAAGCCGCGTGCGCGACTTGTTCGAGCAGGGCAAGAAGAACGCTCCCTGCATCATCTTCATCGACGAGATCGACGCCGTGGGCCGGCATCGTGGCGCCGGACTGGGCGGCGGGCACGACGAGCGCGAGCAGACGCTGAACCAGTTGCTGGTAGAGATGGACGGCTTTGAGTCGAACGACGGCGTGATTCTGGTGGCAGCCACCAACCGGCCCGACGTGCTCGATCCCGCGCTGCTGCGGCCCGGCCGCTTCGACCGCCGCGTGGTGGTGGGCCTGCCCGACATTCGCGGGCGCGAGGAAGTCCTCAAAGTGCACGTCAAGAAGGTTCCCGTCAGCGACGACACCAACCTGAACGTGCTGGCGCGGGGAACGCCGGGCTTCAGCGGAGCCGATCTGGCCAACATGGTGAACGAGGCGGCGCTGAACGCGGCGCGAGTGAACCGCAAGCAAGTGACCATGTACGACTTTGAGCTGGCCAAAGATAAAGTTCTGATGGGCGCCGAGCGCAAGTCCATGATCCTGAGCGACGAGGAGAAGCGCGTGACGGCGTATCACGAGGCCGGCCACGCATTGGTTTCGATCATTCGCGAGCACTCCGATCCGGTGCACAAGGTGACGATTATTCCGCGCGGCATGGCGCTGGGCGTGACGGTTCAACTACCCGACGACCGGCACAACTACACGCGCGAGTACCTGGAGACGCGGCTGGCCATTCTCTACGGCGGGCGCGTCGCCGAGGAAGTCTTCCTGAACCAGATGTCCACGGGCGCGGGGAACGACATTGAGCGGGCCACGGAGCTGGCGCGTTCGATGGTGTGCGAGTACGGCATGAGCCGGCTGGGCCCGCTGACCTTCGGCAAGAAGGAGGAACAGATCTTCCTGGGCCGCGAGATCGCGCAGCACCGTGACTTCAGCGAGGAGACAGCGCGCCAGATCGACCTGGAAGTGCGCCGCCTGATCGATGAGGCCTATCAATCCGCGCATACCATCCTGGAATCGAATCCGGATGTCACGCACCGCATCGCCGCCGCGCTGCTGGAGCGCGAGACCATCGACGCAGAGGAGTTGAAGCTGCTGCTGGAGGGCAAGGCGCTGCCTCCAATTCGCTCGTCTCTGGCCGGGCCCGGCGATTCCGATGGGAGCCAGCAGCAGGTTCTCAAACCCGAAAGCCGCGGGCCAAGCAGCGGCCTGCCCGAGGGCTCGCCTTCGCCGGCGTAAGAAAAGCAGGGCATAGCCAATAGGGAGTAGGGAATTGAAAGGGCTGCTCTTCGGAGCAGCCCTTTCTGCGTCGGGTAAATGTCTTTTCGATTCGGGGAGAGTCTCCCCTGAACCCACAGCGCCCGTGGCGCCGCCATACCCATGTCTGAGCCGGGGCAATCGCGCTTGGGGCGGCGACTTTTTCATCCGGCACTTGGAGATGTTTTGAAGTGCGATTGCCCTGCGTCTGCTGACCCTGTTCCCTGACCCCCGTTTCTGCTACACTCGCTGCACAGCCCTCCACCATGCTCTTTAAGGCTCTTAGCGCGGCCGTCTATGGCATCGACGCCAACCTCATCGAGGTCGAGGTGGACTATAGCGGCGTGGTTTCGAATGAAGACCACTTCCACACCGTCGGCCTGCCCGACGCCGCGGTGCGCGAAAGCCGCGACCGCGTACGCGCCGCGATCAAGAACTCCGGCTACACCATCCCCCCCACCTTCATCACCATCAATCTCGCCCCCGCCGATCTCAAAAAAGAAGGTTCCGGTTTCGATCTGCCCATCGCGGTCGGCATCCTGGGCGCCTATGGAGCCCTGCGCTCGAACGACCTCAGCCGCTTTCTCCTGGTGGGCGAGCTTGGCCTCGACGGCAGCGTGCGCCCCATTCCCGGCATGTTGCCCATCGCCGTTCTGGCCCGCGAGAAAGGCATCCCCAACCTCATCCTGCCCGCCGCCAATGCTGCTGAGGCCGCGGTCGTCGAGGGCGTCAACGTCTATCCGGTCTCCTCGCTTCTCGATGTCCTGGAGCTGCTGAACACCTCGGTCGTCGGTGTCATTCAACGCGAGCCCTATCGCATCGTCACCGGAGAACTGCTGGGAAAGTTGCAGCAGTTCTCGGTGGACTTTTGCGATGTGCGCGGCCAGCAGACCGCCAAGCGCGCTCTCGAAGTGGCCGCGGCCGGCAGCCACAACATCCTTATGATCGGCCCTCCCGGCTCCGGCAAGACCATGCTGGCCAAACGGCTGCCCTCGATCCTCGCGCCGCTCACCTTCGAGGAAGCGCTCGAAACCACCAAGATTCACTCCGTCGCCGGCGTGCTCGAAGCCGGCGCCGGCCTCGTCACGCAGCGGCCCTTTCGCTCGCCCCACCACACCATCTCCGACGCCGGCCTCATCGGCGGCGGCATCGTCCCGCGCCCCGGCGAGGTCTCGCTCGCGCACAACGGACTCCTCTTTCTCGACGAGCTGCCCGAGTTTCCACGCAATGTCCTCGAGGTCATGCGCCAGCCGCTCGAAGATCACACGGTGACCATCGCGCGCGCCTCCATGTCGCTCAGCTTTCCCGCGCGCTTCATGCTCGCTGCCGCCATGAACCCCTGCCCCTGCGGTTACTTCAACGACAAATCGCGCGAGTGCATGTGCACTCCGCCCATGATTCAGCGTTATGTTGCAAAAATCTCCGGCCCCTTGCTCGATCGCATCGATATCCACATCGAAGTCCCTGCCGTTCAGTACAAGGAACTACGCGGCGGCGCGGCGGCGGAGAACTCTGCCCAGATTCGCATTCGGGTCATGGCCGCCCGCGAGCGCCAGCGCCAGCGCTTCAAGAAACACGGCGAGAAGATCTACGCCAACACGCAGTTGAACACGCGCCAGATTCGCACCCACTGCGAGCTGAGCCCCGAAGCCGAGCGCCTCCTCGAGCGCGCCATGCAGCAGCAGGGACTCACCGCCCGAGCTCACGACCGCATCCTCAAAGTCGCCCGCACCATCGCCGACCTTGAGGGCGCCGATCACCTTTCCGTCGCCCACTTGGCCGAAGCCATCCAATATAGGACGCTGGACAGGAGTTACTGGAGTTGAAGACCCAGGGCCCCCATCGCGCCTGTTTTTGGCGCGATGGGGAGGAGGACCGCACCCTCGACCGCAGCGATTGGGCTTGACGCCAGCCTTTCGGACCCAACTCCAGCAATCCGCATCGCTTAAGTGCTGCGCGAAGCCCTAACGTGTTCACTCATTTACCAATACTCTGGTTACCTCGGATTTTTAATGAATTCTCATCTCTGACCGGGGCGCCGATATTCCACGTAAGATACATCTCACCTCCGCCATCGAGCGGAGAGGTACTCATGCCCGATGTCGCCCTTCAGTCCGGTTGGGAGTCCTTCCTGCTTGCCGCCCCACTCGTGGGTATGGTGCTCGTGGGCATCTTCCGCCTCGATGCCATTGCCGCCGCCCCAAAGTGTGAGCGAAGCCCGCAGCGTCCGCCATCCGGCACCGACGAAAATGGCCGCATGATCCTGAGCGACCCGGACGGACGGCCTTGGGGCGACCCACAATGTTCCAGTGACTGAGCAGGTTCACACCCTTGCCGCCGAGGCGGTCTGCGCGGCGCCTTGGGATCTGGATCGGAACGCGACCCACACGGAATGAACCTTCAATAAACTGATAATAAATAGCTTATGGGGCGACCCTCCGGATTACGGATCGGCGCGGGAAGGGAAGAGTTTTAGCCCAGGAGCAGCACCTTAGCTACCCCGAAATAACTATTGACCGGGCTGGCAGTTGGATATACTCTCAATGTAGCCATCCATAGAGGGCAGGTTGCGTATTGCGGCCAAGTGTGCCTCCCAGCCACTTCCAGCATCCCACTTAGAGCGAAAGCTCCGTTGAGGCTCTGGGTGCGTTACGTCGAGCGCTGGGAATAGCCATTGAGGCACCGGGGTGTCCAACGCGCGAGCTGCAGATCCTGTTATGGCATGGCGTCCATTTCACAACGCGCAATGGCCCCCAAATGTTTTTTGCACTCGGGGCGCAATGTCTGCGTCTAAGAGATGGAGTTGCAATTTGGGGCAGCCCTCGATTGTATTGGCTCCCCGTTGCTGCACGGGCGCCGCTTATTGGCTTCGTCCCGTGCGCAGGCAATTGAAAAAGAAGGAGATAAGCAATGCGCTCTGATCTTGTTTTTCGGGCACTTTCTCACGTGTCCAATCGCTACCAGCTCTGTCAACTGGCAAGCAAGGCAACTCGTAAGCTCCACAAGCCGAACACGCGGCTGCAGGACACCGCAAACGAAGTTTTATGCCGTTTTGAATCGGCCAATCCTGGCGCCTCGGCGCCCGAAGAGGCGCCCGCGGCTCAACCGGTAGAAAGGCGCCGTGCGGCCTAACGGCGTCTTTCGCCGCATGGGGCGTTCTTCACACAGCGATTTCAAGGCAGCTTTCCGACGAAATGGTAACCTCTACCTGGGCTCCACTACTCCAAAATGAGATTGGGCGACGGTTCAAGGCTGGTTTGCGCCAGCTGATTTTCTGAATGCCCGTCTGGCTGTTTCCTCTGGAGCACTTCCCCCTCTGCTTCCCACCCATCAAATCCCGCCTTAGTGCAGGTGAACATGACCATCGCAGAACTCAAAGAAAAAAACATAACTGAACTTAGCCGCATCGCCCGTACCCTGGAAATCCAGGGGACCAGCGGCCTGCGCAAGCAGGATCTGATCTTCAAGATCCTCCAGGCGCAAAGCGAAAAGGAAGGCCACATCTTCGCCGACGGAGTGCTTGAGATCCTCCCTGACGGCTACGGTTTCCTCCGCTCCCCCGATTACAACTATCTGCCCGGCCCCGACGACATCTACGTCTCGCCCTCGCAGATCCGCAAGTTCGATCTCAAGACCGGCGACTCCATCAGCGGCAACGTGCGCCCGCCCCACGAGGGCGAGAAATACTTCGCCCTGGTCAAAATTGAGGCCATCAACTTCGAGTCGCCCGAAGAGACGCGCAACAAAATCCTCTTCGACAACCTCACGCCTCTCTATCCCCAGGAACGCGTCAAGATGGAGACGGTGCGCGAAGGCGTCAGTGGCCGCGTCATGGACCTGTTGACGCCCGTGGGCAAGGGCCAGCGCGGCTTGATCGTCGCTCCGCCCCGCACCGGCAAAACCATGCTCCTGCAGTCCATCGCCAACTCCGTCACCACCAACCACCCTGAAATTGTCCTCATCGTGCTGCTCATCGACGAGCGCCCCGAGGAAGTCACCGACATGCAGCGCTCGGTCAAGGGCGAAGTCATCAGCTCCACCTTCGACGAGCCCGCCGCACGCCACGTGCAGGTGGCCGAAATGGTTATCGAGAAGGCCAAGCGCCTCGTCGAACACAAGCGCGACGTGGTCATTCTCCTCGACTCCATCACTCGCCTCGCGCGCGCCTACAACACCATCGTTCCGCCCTCAGGCAAAGTCCTCTCCGGCGGCGTCGACTCCAACGCCCTGCAGCGCCCCAAGCGCTTCTTTGGCGCCGCCCGCAACATTGAGGAAGGCGGCTCGCTGACCATCATCGCCACCGCCCTCGTCGATACCGGCTCCCGCATGGACGAAGTCATCTTCGAAGAGTTCAAGGGCACCGGCAACATGGAAATCATTCTCGACCGCAAGCTCGTAGATAAACGAGTGTTTCCGGCGATCGATATTCAGCGCTCCGGAACCCGTAAGGAAGAGCTGCTCATTCCCAAGGAAGACCTGCAGCGCGTCTTCATCCTGCGCCGCGTTCTCAACCCGCTCTCGCCCGTCGAGGCCATGGAGCTGCTGATCAGCCGCCTCGAGAAAGTCCGCAACAACGCCGAGTTCCTGGCCAACATGAATCAGCTCTAAGCGGGTCTAGGTGGTCTAGCGTCATTCGAGCAGCCAACGGCCGGGGCTTCGTCCCCGGCCGTTGCATTGATCGCGTGATGTCAGCTGCTCACCACATCTGGCGTGTCTCGTCTCCATTTCCCAAGCCGGGCTCTCGTTTTACGTTATTTGGCGTAATGCCTTCTGGCGTATTTCACCCCGCTCTTCCCTCGCCGAGTCAGAGAGGGAGCCTGCCAGTCCGTGGTGAAATAGGACCTCGCCGAACGTGCCCACCCCGTTCGATTCCGGACACGGATTGCCGTAAGCGGACAGCGTAAATCTGCTTCTGTTCGATAACCCTTTTGTTCTCAAACTTCCCATATGGTATCTCGCGTGCTGGAACTGGAGGCGGGGAAACTGCGTACAGAAGGGAAACAAATGTTCGACGATCTGAAATTTGCGCTCCGGCAACTGCGAAAATCTCCCGGCTTTACCCTCACGGCGATCGTCACTCTCGCGCTGGGGATCGGCGCGAACGCCGTCGTGTTCAGCGTTCTCAACGCGCTCGTGCTGCGGCCGGTGAACGTGCCGAACGCGCAGAACCTCTACCAGGTTCAGCGTTTCCAGTCTCCCTCGCATTCGTACCCCGACTATCTCGATCTGCGCGACCGGAACCGGAGCTTCGAGAGCCTGACGGCGGTGCTGATCCGGGGCCCCGTGGGAGTGGACACCGGCGGGAACGCCTCGACGGCGTGGCCCTACCTGGCCAGCGGCAACTACTTCGACTCTCTGGAAATTCAGCCCTACCTCGGGCGCTTCTTTCACGCTTCCGACGAAAAGGGCATGAACAGCGCCCCGTACATTGTGTTGAGCTACGCGTACTGGCGCAGCCATTTCCAGGGCGACCGGGGCGTGGTGGGACGGATGGTGGACATCAACAAGCACCCATTCACCATCATTGGCGTGGCCCCGCCGGCCTTTCGCGGCACCGAGCTGTTCTTAGCGCCGACGTTCTGGATTCCCATTGTCGAAGAGCCAGTCGTGCAAGGCAGCAACTCGCTCCAATCCCGCGGCAATCACTCGCCCTTCGTGCTCGGTCGGCTGAAGCCGGGCATAACCCCGGATGAGGCAGCCGCCGACCTCAACGCAATCGGCGCAGGGCTGGCAAAGGCCTATCCGGCCGACGACGAAGGCGTCAAATTTACCCTGGCTCGTCCGGGCCTGATTGGCGATGCGCTGGGTGGCCCGGCGCGCGCCTTTATGACTGGTCTCATGCTGCTCGCCAGCTTGATTCTGCTGGCGGCGTGCGCGAATCTGGGAAGCTTGTTTGCGGCGCGCGCTGCGGACCGGGCCAAAGAGGTCGCCTTGCGCTTGGCGCTGGGTTCGCGGCGCGCCCGGATTTTGCGCCAACTGCTCACTGAGGCATTGCTGGTCTCTCTGGCCGGAGGAGCCATCGGGCTCGCCGGCGCCGTGGCGATCCTGCACGGACTCAGCGCCTGGCAGCCGATTCCCAATGTCCCCATCAATGTGCCGGTGAATCCTGACGCGCGCACCTATGGCGTGGCGCTGCTGCTGGCGCTGGCCAGCGGACTGCTCTTTGGAATCGTCCCCGTGCGTCAGGTCATGCGCGCCGATCCGTGGCAGGTGATTCGCACGGGAATGAGCGGCGCCGGGAGAGGCAGGCGGTTTACCCTGCGCGACGTGCTGCTGGTAACCCAGATTGCGATCTGCGCCGTGCTCGTCACCTCGTCGCTGGTCGCAGTAAGAGGTCTGGTGCGGTCGCTCCACAGCAACTTCGGGTTCCAGCCGCAGAATGCCCTGCTCGTCGAAACCGATCTGCGCATGGCCGGCTACAACGATGACCGCGTGCCCGAGATGCAGCGGCGCATGTTGAGCGCGGCGGCAGCCATTCCGGGCGTGTCCTCCGTTGGGATTGTCGACCAGTTTCCGCTGGGCATCGGCGGGAGCGACTCCTATGTATATGCCGACACAACCACCGATTTCCGGCCCACCAACTACGCGGCCGACGCCATGAACTACATCATCTCGCCGGGTTACATCGACGCGGCCGGAACGCGGCTTTTGGCGGGCAGGGATCTGAGCCTCGGCGACGACAAGAAAGCGCCCATCGCGACCCTGGTGAACCGGCAGTTTGCGGTCAAGGTATTCGGATCGGTCGACAAAGCGATCGGCGGACATTTCAAATTCTGGGGCAGCAACCGCGCGGAGGTTGTCGGCGTGGTCGAAGATGGCAAATACCGGACGCTGACCGAAGATCAGCGGCCGGCAATGTTTTTCTCCTTCCAGCAGCAGCAGTCAAGCAACATGTCGCTGGTGGTGCGGTCCGGGCGCGATCCCGCGGAGATGGCGGCGGCGCTGGAGCGCACATTGCACAATCTGGATTCCAGCATGCCTCTCAAGACAGAGACGTGGACCGGAGCGATGGCTACCGCCCTGTTCGCCCCGCATGTCGCGACAGTAGCCTTGGGGATCCTCGGCCTGCTCGGCGCCATGCTGGCGGTGACGGGCGTATTCGGCATGGCCTCCTATGTGGTCAGCCGGCGGCTGCGCGAGCTCGGAATCCGTGTCGCGCTCGGCGCGGGAAAGCAGGAGGTTCTGCGCGCTTCGCTGGGGCGCGCCTTCCGTCTGCTGGCGATCGGTTCAGCCGTGGGACTGGCGCTGGGCGTGCTCGCCACGCGCGTCCTGTCGTTCATCGTCTACCAGGCCACGCCAAAGGACCCGCTGGTGCTGGGCGGGGTGGTCGCGACTATGCTCCTGCTCGGCATGGTGGCTTCGTGTATTCCGGCGCGCCGGGCCCTGACCGTCGATCCGTTGATCCTGCTGCGGGAGGAATAACATTCGGCACGATCGGATGGCTGGCCGCGAAAGTGATTCCACCAATAGGTCATTTCGCTCCAACCGCTGTCCCTTTCGCCAGTCGTAGAAGGCTGATAAGATAAAAAGGTCTCTGTGGGGCTGTAGCTCAGCTGGGAGAGCGCCTCGTTCGCAACGAGGAGGTCGCCGGTTCGATCCCGACCAGCTCCACCAAACCAATTTCAAATCATCGGCACAGAGGTCCTTCGTCGCTGCAGCGACTCAGGATTTCGCCTGCGGGCTTGGACGCCCGCAAAACGGCTCCAGTTCGATCCCGACCAGCTCCACCATTCCTTCCCGCACAACTCTGCGCGCAATCGAACCGGTCGGTCCGCCCATCGGCAGGCATCTATCGCTCGATGTCTCTGGGAATGCGCTGATAGCTGAAAGCTGATGGCTGAAGGCTGTTTCTCTAGCTGAACAAATCCTTCATCTTCTCCATCAGACCCGGCGACGTCGGCTTGTTCTCCACGGCCATGCTCTCGGCCAGCTTGGCCACCAGCTCGCGCTGCGCGCGGTTGAGCTTGCGCGGAATCTGCACCACCACCTTCACGATCAGGTCGCCCTTTCCTCTTTCGTTGAGGTGGGGAACGCCTCTTCCGCGAATGTGCAGCTCTTTCCCGCTCTGCGTGCCCTCGGGGATTTTTATGTTCACCGGCCCGTCGATGCCGGGAATCTCGAACTCGTCGCCCATCGCCGCCTGCGGAAAGCTGATGGGCAGCACGCAATGCAGATCCTGGCCGTGGCGTTCGAAGTAGTCGTGCGGCCGGATGGAAAGAATCACATACAAGTCGCCCTTCGGTCCGCCTACGCGGCCCATGTCGCCCTCGCCGGCGTAGCGGATGCGTGTTCCTTCTTCCACGCCGGGAGGAACCTTCACGTTCAGCTTGATCTCAACGGCTGCGCGCCCCTCGCCGCGGCAAGCCGAGCAGGGGTCGCCGATCACCGAACCCGTTCCTCCGCACGCGCCGCAGGTGCGCGCCACGGAAAAGAATCCCTGCTGGTAGCGGATCTGTCCATGCCCATGGCATTGGCTGCACACGCTTGGCCCGCGGCCCGATGTGCTGCCGCGGCCGTTGCACACGCTGCATACCTCCAGCCGCCTGATTTTCACTTCTTTCTCGGTGCCGAAGACCGCGTCCTCGAAGTCGACCGTCAGGTCGAAGCGCAGATCGTCGCCGCGCTGCTGGCGCGAGGCCCGCGATGCCCCGCGCGGCATCCCGCCCATCGAAAACATCTCGCCGAACAAGTCGCCGAAGATGTCGCCTATATCTACGCCGCCGGCAAACGGGCCGGCCCCAAAGCCCTGCGCGCCCAGCCCCGCGTGGCCGTAGCGGTCATAGGCGGCGCGCTTGTCGGCGTCGCTCAGCACCTGGTAGGCCTCGCTGGCCTCTTTGAACTTTTCCTCGGCCACGCGGTCGCCGGGATTGCGGTCAGGATGATACCTCAGCGCCTGCTTGCGGTAGGCGCTCTTCAATTCCTGATCGCTGGCGTCGCGCGAGACGCCCAGTACCTCGTAATAATCCGCTTTGCTCACTCTTGTATTAGAACCCATGATCCCCTTAATCAGCTTTCAGCTCTCAGCCTTCAGCTTTCAGCTTCTCAACCTCAATACTCGAGCCCTGCTAATCTCTTTTCGTTTTCAAACTTCATTGCACGCATCTCTCTAGATCCTCAGCCGCCGGCTCTCCCTCGATACAGCTAAAACCTGAGAGCTGACGGCTGAAAGCTGCTCTTCTCATTCATTCACTTGCTTCGGGTTGTGCGCCACACGCACCAGCGCCGGCCGCAGCAGACGGCCGCGGATCTTGTAGCCGCGCCGTACTTCCTCGGCCACGTGCTGGTCGGGCACGTCGTCGCGTTCCACCGTCCCCATCGCCTCATGGATGTGCGGATCGAACGCCTCGCCCACCGCCGGCACAGCCTTCACCTGCATTTTGTCCAGAATTTCCTCCATCTGTTTCACGATCAGGTTCACGCCGGAGCGCAACTGGTGCGCCGAACCGCTCGACTTGAGCGCCAGCACGAAGTTATCCAGCACGGGAAGAAACTGCTCGATCGCCTGGCCCGTCACAAACTCCCGAAACTCGGCCCGTTCGCGCTCGGCGCGCTTGCGCGCATTCTCAAACTCGGCCTGCAGGCGCGCCAGGCGATCCAGCAACTGGTCGCGCTCCGCCTTCAAGCGTTGGGCCTCTGTCTCTTCCGGCGCTTCCGCCACGCTTTCGGCCTCCGCCATGTCCTGGGATGCGGCAGAAACGGCAATCTCCTCTTCGCCTTTAGGCGCGGGCAACTCGGTCGAAGGGTCGATCGCCGCTTGCCGTCCGCCCGGCGTTGGCTCTGGCGATGGCGCCTCGGTCAATTCTGTATGTTCCTTCAACATGATTCAGCACTTTCTCCAAAACAATCGATAATTTCTTCTCTTTGAATGACATGGTTCCCGCCCGGCTGCGGCTTTCCGCGCCTGCCAAAGACGGGCGCCGGCTGAAAAGGCTGGCCTGATCGTCGGCAGCACGCGCTGCGCCTACGCGGCAGGAACGTCAAGGAGGCGCTCGGAAAGCCGCGCAATATAGCTCACCGCCTGGATCATCTCCTGATATTGAATGCGCGTGGGAGCGATCACTGCCACCGTGCCCAGATTGCCGCCGCCCAACCGGGCCGGAGCGCCGATCAGCACCAGGTCCTGCATGGCCGGTGAAGCCTCGTCCAGGCCCACCACTACGCGTACCTCCTGCTGGTGGCCGTCCACGTAAGCGTTCAGCAACTCCACCAGCCGCTCCTTGGCTTCCAGAGCCAGCAGCATCTGGCGCAGCCGCTCGCGGTCCTGCTCCGCGCTGATCAGGTTCGCAATCCCGTCCACAAAAATCGTCGCTCCGGGTTCACTCCCCGCCAGCGCGCCCTTGCGGCACAGTTCCTCCACCGATGCCAGCAACTCCCGGTAAGCCTCCCGCTCCATTTCCATGCGGCGCGTCACCTCGGCCCGGATGCGCTCAATTGGCCAGCCACGGAAGTTCTCGTTCAGGTAGCTGCCCGCCGTCTCCAACTCGACCGGCGTCAATTGATGATCGAGCGCCAGCACCCGGTCCTGAACCGCGCCGGCCTGTGTCACCAGCACGGCCAGAACGCGTCCCGTGGAAAGGCGCGAAAAATGAATGTGCTCCAGCACCTGCCCCGCGGTCGAGCTGGCCAACGCCACACCCAGCCCCCTGGAGATGAGCGCCAGCACGTGCGATGTACGCTCCAGGTACTCATGGGTGCTGGCCACTCCGATATAGCTCTCTTCGATCTGTCCGCGGCGGGCTTCGCTCAACGGCAATTCCACGCTTCCCGGCGCGGCGCCGCTCGCGTAAGCCGCCAGCGCGGCCCGCCCGGGTTGCATGATCTGTTCCACGTAATAGCGGAAAGCGGTTGCCGTGGGAATCCGTCCGGCCGAAGTGTGAGGCTGTTCCAGAAGACCGGCCTCACCCAACGCTGCCATCACGTTGCGTAGCGTCGCCGAGCTCAATCCCTCCCGGTCGCCAAACAAGCGCGCAACCGCCTGCGACGCCACCGGCTCGCCGGTCGCAATGTACAGGTCGATAATGGCGGTCAACACCACCCGCTCGCGGGGACTGAGGCGCGCATCCGGCATCTTGCCTGCTCTCCGTGCTCTTCCGCACGCGGCTGAAGCCGCGCGTCGGATCGGGGTGCTGCTCGATAAGTGCCCATGATTCTTGCACTTACAAGCTTAAATCCCCACGCCCCGCACCTTGATCTTACGCAGTGCAAGCAGGTACTGTCAAGGCAGCGATGGGCGCCGGACCAGGAACCTGACCCATTGGATTCTTCCACGTTCGTGCAGCGGAAGGCCCGCCCCATGGAGTCTTCCGTGCAGTTCCACGCGGACGGAAAAACGAAATCCCGCTCGCGCCCTGTCTCCGAAGTTCGCATCAAAAACAAAGCAGTCGCCCTGAGCGGAGTCCGCCGCGGCGGACAAAGTCGAAAGCCTGCCCTGAGCGAAGTCGAAGGGGACCTGCATTTGGGATGTGCGATTGATGTGGCTAACGTTAGAGACACTACGCTAGCCGGAGAATTTCTGACAATGGATGGATCCTGCGGCAAGCGGAGTGTTTCGCCGATGTTTGGTTCCCCCGCGTGTCTCGCGTTCTTCGCGGCTTCTCCCGGTTACGAAAGGCACAGGACCGGGGACACGCCAACCAAATTTGATGGTATGTTGGAACAACATACGCCGTGCTGCGGCCACGCCTGGACAGGCCGTAGGTCTAGAGATCGATGAATTCTCCTTGGAAGGGGGCCGTATGATCGCGTTTCTCCCTTTTCTTCGACGCAAATTGTTGATCCCTGCAGCCATCGCCTGGGCATTGATCGCCGTTGTGCCTTTCAGCCAGGCGCAGTCGCCCGTGCCGCTCAACAAGCACGCCCGGAAGATGGAAAAGCGGCTTTCCAGGTTTCCCAAGGGGAGCTACCTGGAGTTTGATTTTCGCGACGGCTCGGAGACCTTCGGCTCGCTTGGCGAGCTTTACGATGCGTCCTTCCAGTACGTCGATTCCGACAACAACAAGGTGATTGCGCACCCTTACGCCGATCTGGCGCAGGTGAAAAAGGCCAAAGAGTACATCGGCGAGGGTTCTGAGCCCCGCCATCATGTGCGCCTCCTGGTTCCGGCGCTGATCGTCGCAGGGGTCGCGGCCGGAGGGATCGCCGCATACGAAGTTATGCGCTGACCCGCCCTTTTCCGCCACGTGTGCGAATGCAATACGCCGCCGCCATCCTGTAGCGCCTCAACATTTCCTGCCGCCCGCGCGCCAGCTTGCGCCATTCTCTTTTCCTCTTTCCGGCTGTTAGATTCGTAACAGGGCCTCTCGAACGTGAGAGCCTGATTGTTTTGCGCCGGAAGGGAGCCCATGTTCCACCGCACGGAAGATCTTCGCATTCAATGGACCAAGGTGGTTCTCCCTCCGGTCTTCCTCGAGGAGGAGCTTCCCATCACCGAGGCCGCTTCGGCGACGATTTACAACGCTCGCACCGAGATTACGGCAATTCTCAAAGGCCGGGACGACCGCCTTCTGGTGCTCGTCGGGCCCTGCTCCATCCACGATCCCAAAGCCGCCCGCGAATATGCCGGCCTGCTCCAAACCGCCATCGGCGAGTTCGCCGCCGGCCTGCGCATCGTCATGCGCGTCTACTTTGAAAAGCCGCGCACCACCATCGGCTGGAAGGGCCTCATCAACGATCCGTATCTCGACGGCACCTACAAGATCAACGACGGCCTGCGGCTCGCGCGCCACCTCTTGATCGACCTCGCCGAGATGGGCGTGCCCACCGGTACCGAATTCCTCGACATGATTTCGCCGCAGTATATCGCCGGCCTCGTCAGCTGGGGTGCCATCGGCGCGCGCACCTCCGAGAGCCAGGTCCACCGCCAGCTCGTCTCCGGCGTCTCCTGTCCCGTCGGCTTCAAGAATGGGACTTCCGGCAATGTGCAGATCGCCATCGACGCGGTCCTCTCCGCGTCGTATTCGCACACCTTTCTCGGCCACACGCATCATGGCCAATCGGCCATCTTCGTCACCACCGGCAATCCCGATTGCCACATCATCCTGCGCGGCGGCCGCAACATGGTCAACTACACTGCCGATTGCGTCGCCGAAACTGCTGCACTCATGCAGAAGGCCGGCATCGCACCACGCATCATGATCGACTTCAGCCATGCCAACAGCGGCAAAGACTACAAGCGCCAGTCGATCGTCTGCCGCGATGTCGCCGCGCAAATCGCTGCCGGCAATCGCACCATCGTCGGCGTCATGATCGAAAGCAACCTGGTCGCCGGCGCGCAAAAGCTCGTCCCAGGCCAGCCGCTCGTCTACGGCCAAAGCATCACTGACGCCTGCATCGACTGGAAGGAAACGCACGCGCTCCTCGCCGAGCTTGCTGACGCCGTCCGCTCCCGGCGCAGCGCCTGCTGAGCTGCCACCGATTTCGCTCCAACTAGGTGCGGCTGTGGTTGAGTGCGATCGCCTACAATCTGGGTAGCCTGGGACTGCGGCTGGCGCTGCCGAACAAGATTGGCAACAGCCGCCGGCAGGAAGAATTTCGGGAACTCGGGCGCCGCCGAGGGGTTTGCGTGTATACTCGCCCCGGACTGGGAAGCCAAAATGGAAATCCCGGTTCATGATACGCCCTGGATAACGGCCGGCTCGAATGGCCGTGACGCCGTCGCGAAGGTACTGAGGACGAAACCGTTGGCCGGATTTGGCTATTCAAAGAAAGATGGCTGAGGATTTGCGCTGTCGATAAAATAAAGTTGAATGGGGAGGGTTTCATGGGAATGGTGGACCGTCGGCAATTTCTGAAAGCGGGGGCTGTGGCCGCCGCGAGCATAGGCAGCGCTAAGGCAAGTTGGGGATCGTTCTCCCCGGAAGCATTCCCCAGGCCGGACGGCGCGTCGGCGGAAGCACCGGATAGCGGGAAAAATCTGATCGCGCACGGCGATTCCATGGAGGGAGTGGCCGGGGCGCTGCCGGAGGGGTGGTCCAGCTTTGCCGGGAACCCGGCTCTGCAGCCCTCTTTCAAGCTGGTGGCCGGCGGCCCGGGCGGCAAAAGCCAATTGCTCGGCGAAGGCAACGGGAGGAAGGAGTGTTACGGCTACGTGCGGATTCCGGTGCGCATGACGCCGGGCAAGTGGTACCGGATGCAGGTCAGGTTCCGTTTCTCGGGACTCGAAAACGTCAATCGCAACTTAGTCCATGGGGTCTTTTCCACCCCCGATACCCTGCAATACAACAACGGAATTTTCCACTATCGCAAAGATGGAGAGTGGGCAACGGGAGAGGCGCGCTTCCAGGGTCCGGCTCGGGAGATGGATACGGAAGTGCGGCTTTATTTCCGCTACAGCGCGCAGGGCCAAGTCTGGTGGGACCAGGTTTTGCTCGAAGAGGCCGAGCCTGTCCCTTCACGGCCCGTCAAGGTGGCGGTGAGCTGGGGACACGGCGGCCTGAAGCACTGGCAGCCGTGGCTGGACGCGGCGGGCTCGCGCGGCGCGGACGTGGCCCTGCTGCCGGAACTTTTCAATGGAAACTGGGATCCCGCGAAAGCCGAGCTTCCCGGCGGGCCGTCCTGGCAGTTGTTGTCCTCGAAAGCGCGGCAGTGGAAAATGTACGTCAGCGGTACCACGTATATCCGGCGCTGCGATCTGGTTTATAACACGGCCCCGCTTTTCGACCGCCAGGGGAAATTAGTGGGGACCTACGACAAAGTGATGCTGTACGATACTGAGCTGGACCAGGGTGCGACGTCCGGCGAGCGGTTTCCGGTGTTTGACACGGACTTCGGCAGAATGGGGATCATCACCTGTTACGACAGTTGGTTTCCGGATACCGCGCGCTTGCTGGCGCTCCAGGGGGCCGAGTTGGCCCTGCTGCCGAATGAGGGCTATTACACGGAACTCATGCATGCGCGGGCGGCCGACAACTGCATGTGCCTGGCCGTCAGCAGCGGCGATAACCCGGCAAACGTGTGGGATTCCGGCGGCAACCAGGCAGGCCAGGAACGCCCCGATCCGACCTGCGCCGCGCCCAATGCCATCCTCACGTATGAAAAGGATGAAGACATCCGGCTGATCCTGGCGACCCTCGACCTTTCCATCAAGAGCTCGCCGAATTATTGGGGCGGCCCCATGCGCTCTGCGCCCGGCGGACGCCGCTGCCGGGAAACTTCACCCATCCCCCTCGAAGGGCGCGTGAGCGAGCTGGAAGACCGCTGGTACACAGTCCCAAAGAGCCAGGCATAGCGCCGGACGCCGGGTGCCCCAGGTCTCGCATCTGAGACCTGGGTAACCACTCATCTGCGCGGTCGCGGTGTCGGCGTTCCTACGGCGCGCTTTCGATCTGCCGCGATGTCGCCGCCAGATCGACGGTGCCGCCAGCCGTCCCGCCGGCGCGCGCATCATCGGCGTCATGATCGAGAGCAACCTGGTAGCCGGTGCGCAAAAACTAATCCAAGGCCAGCCGCTCGTCTACGGCCAGAGCATCACTGACGACCGCATCGACTGGGCCGAAACCCGTACGCTGCTCGGCGAGCTGGCCGCCGCCGTCCGCGGGCGCCGCAGCGCATAATTCCGAAGCACGAGCCGTATTGATGAACCTATAATCTCGCGTATCGGGATTATGAGGTGGCACATGGAAGCAACTTCAAATGAACTGAATTCCTGTCTCCCGTTTTCTACCTATCCGAACAAAGAGGATGAACTGCGCAAAAGCATTTGGACCGGAAGTAACTGCCGCCATGAATATGGGCTCAAGTTCATTCAAGAAACCCACCAGACCTGCTGTGCTTACTGCGGTAAGCCTCTTACAGAAAGCTATCACGCCTGGGTAACAATGGTCATCGACCACGTCGTCCCCGTAAGCGTCTGCAGGAGTCTCAATATCCAAATGGAATTCTGTCGGTCGCTCGCAAACATGGTCCTAGCCTGCGCGACCTGCAACGGATTCGACAACCGTTACAAGCTAACTTCAGAACGCAAAGTTTCGACGTTCCAGGAATTCTTGGTTCTGAGGGACGAAATATTCATTGCGCGCAGGGAACGGATTCAGAACAAGCACAAAAAAGAACACGAGTTCTTCGAGTCGAAAGTCAAGCACGTCTTCGTTTGAGCTAGGAGAAAGGCCTGCCTTTCTCCCGCAGCGCCGCTCACGGCGCGCTCTCGATCTGCTGCGAAATCCAGCGGCTCAGGCTCATGCCCTCGCCCGCCGCGATACATTGAAGGGTTGTGCGTTTCCTCGTTTCCCTCCTTCGCTTGCGGCCAGCCTGCGCCTGGCCGGGTTTCCTTACATCGGAAACCTGCGCGGCTCGCGATGGCAGATTCTTGCCCTGCTGGTTGCCTCGTGGGGCATGGCGGAGACCGCCCGCTGCCTGCAACGCCGATGGAGCCTCTACCATGCCGGCGTGCTCATCCTGCTCTATGCCAACCTGATGATCCTTGCGGCCATTGTGGTTTTGCTTGCCGTGCCCTGAGAGCAAGCTGCGCATTGCAAAAGGTAAGTCGATAGCATGGCGTGCAGGACGAGAGCGTGTTTCATCATCCTGCCCTGTATCGGGGCGCAAGCAGGCGCCGGAGCGCCCTCCAGGCCGGGCCGGGCGCGTGTCGTTCGCTTCGGCTTCAACACCCGCGGGTTCTTGAGTTCGCAATCCCGCCTGCGGCCAATCGCGGCACGGAAAGCGGACAGCCTTATTTTCGTTCGATCGCCGCCATCGTCTCAACTGTTGAAGTGGATGACTGCGCGCCGGTGACCGCATTGACCATGGCCCAAAAGTTTTTGAGTGGTGTGTCTAGCTGCACATGATGTGTCGGGGCGAGAATCAACCCGCCGTCGAAGCCCACTGTCTCCAGACGCTTCAGCACTTCGGCGCGCACCTCTTCTGCGGTGCCGAAAGGCAGTGTATGCTGCTCGTCGATCGTACCCCAGAAGCTGATTTTCTCTCCGTACTGCCGCTTCAGCGAAGCGGGATCCATGCACCTCGGCTGCACTGGATTGAGCACGTCCAGTCCGATCTCTATCAGATCCGGGATGATTTTCTCTATGTTGCCGTCGGAATGATAGGCCACCTTCACATCGGGATTGATGCTCTTGAGGCTGGGAAAGAACTCGGCCATTCGAGGTTTAAAGAAACGGCGCCAGGTCCCGGGAGCAAGAAGCATGCCCTGCTGTGTGCCCACGTCGTCGCCTGTCCAAATCATGTCTACACCCAATTCGACCAGCCGTTTGGCGGCTTCCAGGTGATAGCGGAATGGAATCTCAAGGATCTCCTCCGCGAGCTTCGCGTCCTCTGAGAAATCGATGAGCATCTGCTCGAATCCACGCAAAGCCCAGGCTGTCTCAAAGATCGTGGTCACGGTCACGCCCACGATCCAGTAGTCGGTTTTGCGAGTAGAGATCAGGTGTTCGGCTTCCCGGTAAAGCTCCGGCCGGTGCGGGTCAGGCGGCTGATAGGTATCGAGTGCGCTACGGTCGGCCAGCGGATGACGAGCGATGTCGGTGTAGAATCCGCTGCCGAAACGGGTCTCATAAGGCGCGTTCTTCCAACCTACGCCCCACTCGTCGGTGTAAGTCTCCCGTCCACTTGCGTAAGTCTCGTTTGCGTAATAGGAGTTGGCCCAGCCAACAGAGGTCAGAAGCACGTCCTGGTTCAGCGCACATTCCAGTTCGTAGGTATTCCCGCCCCCGTGCGGGTTATGCGCCGAACGGCCCGTCTGGTGCATGTCATCGCGCAGCCGTCTCGCAAACTCCGGGGTAAAACTGATCTGCATCGGGCAGCGGTCGGGCTTTTCATGACGCAACGACATGCCAACGCGGTCACGCGGCTTCATAGCGGCTCCGTCGGAAACTGAAGTAAATATACTCGGCCAGGTTTGGCGTACGCGGCAAAATCCGTGATTGAGCCATTCGTTCTCCCATCCGGTATTCCTAACGAGAGATGCAAATCCAGTCGAGATTCACGCTCTTCCCGGGGGCGTCGGAGTATAGAAACGTGAGAGAGTTGACGCCCCGGTTCATGGGAATGGAGAGCGTCTCCAATCCATGCACTCGGTCGTGGATGTGAATCTGTTTCGTCGCACCTTGATTGACTTGAAGCTGCAGGCTGTCACTCTGGAATCGGCTGTCTGTATAGGCGACGGTCAGCTGGTACGATCCCGGCTCCGGTACGGCAACGTGATTGAACTGCAGCTCAGCCGGAGGCTCGCCAGGTTCTGCGCCGTTCATCGAAATTGCATAGCCTTGGCTGCACTCGGGACACGCAAGCAGGGAGACGGCATCCGACCGGACATTTCCGGGCCACTCCGCCTCGTAGACCACGCCTCTCCGCCAAGCGTAGGCCCCGCTCACTTTCAACATCAGCGATCCGTGCGCCGGGAGTTCCTCCTGAAAGCTCTCCGGGCCTGCCTGCAAATCCCTGTGCGCATAGAGATCGCGGACCCGAACTTCGCCGGACAGATTCAGATCGCTCCAGCGCAGCGAAACCGTTGCCGGATGATCAGTCAGGTTGAGTAGAAGCACGGCATCGGTCCCGCTTCCAGGCTCGCCTAGTGGCTTGGACCATACCTCAAGACCGGCTGCGTCCTCTTTCACCTTCACAACGCCCGCGCCAAGCGGGTCCTGATCGATCGCGATGACTTCGGCGTTCGTGTAGATGGCCTTGGTCCCTTGAGTCATGTGCGCTACATCGTTGCCGGCCCAGAGCGGAGCTGCGGAGATCGCCCACATCGCGAAGTGAGTTTGCGCTTCGACTGCATTCAGGCCGCGATTGCCTACTTCGAGCATGTCCGGATCGTTCCAGCTGTTGGGCGCGCTGAAAACCGCTTCGCGAGCGCCCGATTCAAACCGCTGAACAACGTTGGCCCACTCCACTCTGTCCTTCTCGGAGCTGATGTCGGCATCGATTCTCCAAAGCTGCGCCTTGCCTTGGGCCCACGTCCAGGGGCGTTCGTTTCCCCAGGAGCAGATATAAAACAACATGGGCCTGCCGGTGGCCTGGATGGCTGCGGCCATGCGCTCATAGACCTCGCGCCCAGTGTGCTCGGGCACGCGATTGCAGTAGTCCATCTCGACAAAATCCATGCCCCACGCCGCGAATGTCCTCGCGTCCTGGCCTTCGTGTCCGTAGCTGCCCTGATAGCGAGGATTGGAAAAACAGGTGTACGGCCCAATATCGGTGTAGGTGCCGACCTTAAGCCCAAGCGAGTGAATGTAGTCGACCAGGTCTTTCATCCCGTGCGGAAAGCGGACCGGGTCTACCACCAGTTCACCGGATGCATCGCGCCGTGGAGCAATGCACTCCTGAATCAGAACGTACTTGTAGCCAAGGTCGCGCATTCCAGTCGCCACCAGGGCATCCGCTTGTTCACGAACCGTCCGATCGTCGTAGTCGCAGAAAAAATGGTTCCAATTCGCCCAGCCCATGGGCGGCGTGGGGGCAAGGCCCGGTTCGGGATGCGTTGTCTGACAGCGTGCGAACGCGGCGTCAAACAGCACGAGGCCGGCCACCAACGCAAAGCAGGCAATGCAGTCGCGCGCTATAGCGGGTCTCCTGCGGGTGTAGACCAAGGCACAATCGCTAAGTGGCTTTTTCATCAAGAAAAAGCCACCTTGAATACTGTCCGAAATGGCTCATAGTTGCAGGAGAACCTCCGTAGGCGCCTGGAGATCGGGATCGTGTGCGGCATGGTGCTTTCTCCGTGCGGGGGGCTGCGTTCGCAGCTTGATCGATCATTCAGGAAGCGGTGACATCGCTGTCATTTTTTCTTAGCAAGGGTAGTATCTCGCTCATGCTGTGTCAATTGCTGTTGCCATCCCTGAGAGCGTGAATCCGGCTGCCTTTTGCGCCGCCCCCGAACCAGTTACTTCAACACGGGGCCCGCCCGGTATTCAAGCGATCCGCCCTCCGTCTACTTACTCGCCCTCCGCGCCAAACTAACAATCTCCCTCGTACCAAAGATCGGGCAGACAAGGAGTAAGAATACAGGTCGATGAAATCGAAAGGCCCCGGTCTCTTGATCCAGCTGCCAAGGGACTCAGGCGAACCCTCCGGGAGATTGATAAAATGCGCTCCGCAAATTCCGGGCAGCCCAGCCGTCCCGCCGTGTAGCATGGGCAGAGTACACGCTCAACCGGAAGCCTACGCGGAAGTAAGTGCGTCATTCCTGCCGCCGTGGCGCCGGCTGAGCGGAATACGACGTGCTGGAGGAAGCGATGCTCAAGGGATTTCGAGATTTCATTCTGCGTGGAAACGTCGTGGATCTGGCCGTAGCCGTGATTCTCGGCGCGGCGTTCAACGCTATCGTTGCTTCGCTTGTCGGCGACGTGCTGAACCCGCTCATCGCCGCAACCATGGGCAAGCCCGATTTCAGCGGCGTCATTCTGCACGTGGGCGGCGGCCAGATCAAGGTGGGCAGTTTTCTTAACGCGGCGGTCGCGTTCCTCATTGTGGCGGCTGTGGTGTACTTTGCCATCGTGCTTCCCATGAACGCGTTCCAGGCGCGCCTCAAGAAACCCGAGCCTCCCGCGGCTCCCGCAACCAAAGCCTGCCCGGAGTGCCTGAGCGAGATTCCGCTGGCGGCAAAGCGCTGCGCGCACTGCGCGCAGCCCGTGGGTTGACCATTGGTTTCATTCGCTCCGAGGGGCCTGATTCGATGAACTCGCGCGCGGCGCTGGCGTTGCTTTTCTCTGCTGCAACATTCACTGCGGTACTGCCCTCGCACCCGTCGGCTGCGCAGGCGGCGCCGCAAGGCGGCTTCGGCTACATCGATTTCAGCGCCGAAGCCAAGCTGGAAAAGAAATTCCTCGCCGTGCCCGACGCCAAACTGGCCGGCGAGGAGCTCAAGACCCTTACTGCCGCACCCCACCTGGCGGCGTCGCCCGAGGACCGCAAAACCGCGCAGTACGTGGCGCGAAAATTTCGCGCCGCCGGTCTTCAAACCAAAATCGTCCCTTACCGCGTGCTCCTGGGCCTGCCCAAACTGGTGCGCGTTGAGGCCTATGACGAGGCCGGCCATCTGCTCATGACCGGGCCAACACGCGAACACGTGGCCAACGACCCCCAGCAGGACGATCCGCGCGTGGGGATGCCCTTCAACAGCTCTTCGGCGTCAGGCGACGTAACGGGCGAGGCCGTCTACGCGAATTACGGGCGCATCGAGGACTTCAATGAACTCGACCGCCAACACATTGATCTCCACGGCAAGATCGTAATCTGCCGCTACGGCTCCAACTTCCGCGGCGTCAAGGTCTACCTGGCCGAGCAGCGCGGCGCCATTGGAGTCATCCTCTACTCTGACCCGCAGGACGACGGCTATTCCAAAGGCGACCCCTGGCCTATCGGCCCGTGGCGGCCTGAAACTGGCGTGCAGCGCGGCTCGGTGCAATATCTGTTCAAGTATCCAGGCGATCCCGAAACTCCCGGCGTCGCCTCCACGCTCGATCTTCCCGATTCGGCCCGCATCGCGAACGTGGAGGGGCCGGAAGGCAATCAGCCCCACATCGTCTCCATCCCCCTCAGCTATCACGATGCCGCGCCCATTCTGCAGGCGATGCGGGGGCCTAGCGTACCGCAAGGCTGGCAGGGCGCCTTGCCCTTCCCCTATCGCCTGGGCCCGGGCGGAGTGAAAGTGCGCCTCGTCTCGCGGCAGGACGTCCAGCGGCGCATCGTTTGGGACGTGATCGGAAAGGTCAAGGGCTCGCAGGATCAGGGTGCCTGGGTGATTGTCGGCAATCACCGCGATGCGTGGGTCTATGGCGCGGCGGACCCATCGAGCGGCACCGCCGCCATGCTCGAGGCCGTGCACGGAATCGGCGCTCTGCTACACCAGGGCTGGCGCCCCAGGCGCACCATCCTCTTCTGCAGTTGGGACGCTGAAGAACAAGGCCTCATCGGCTCCACGGAATGGGTCGAGCAGCAGGGCCGCGCCCTCGACCGCGCCGTGGCCTATTTCAATGTCGATGTTGCCGTCTCGGGGCCCGATTTTTCCGCTTCCGCCGTGCCTTCGCTCAAGGAGTTTGTCCGCAACGTCACCCGCTCCGTCCCCAGCCCCATCGAGGGAACCGTCTTCCAGCAGTGGCGTCTCAAACCCTCCCCCGGCGGCGAGCATCGCGGTTCCAACGCCCCGCCCATCGAGGGCGAAGAGGTTCACGTCGGCGATCTCGGCTCCGGTTCGGACTTCGCGCCCTTCCTGCAACATGCCGGCGTGCCCGCAACCGACATCGGCTCCAGTGGATCCTATGGCGTGTACCACTCCGTTTTCGACGACTTCGCCTGGTACACGCAAAACGCCGATCCCGATTTCGTCTATCTGCAGGAGATGGCGCGCGTGCTCGGCCTCGAAGCCCTGCGCATGGCCGATGCCAACGTCCTTCCCTACGACTACGTCGCCTACGCGCGCGCGGTCTCCGCTTATCTCGAAGCCGCAAAGCGCGACGCCGCCGGTCGGGAGCTTGGATCGCTCGACTTCGCTCCCGCTGAAGCTGCTGCGGCGCGCCTGGCCGCGGCCGCGCAACGAGCCTATGCGCTACAATCCGCTCCCTCCGGCGATCTGGCCAAATTGAATCTTGCCCTGCGCCAAACGGAAACGGCGCTGCTCACCGAGTCCGGCCTTCCCGGTCGCCCGTGGTACCGGCACACCATCTTCGCCCCTGGCGAGTCCACCGGCTACGCTGCCGTCGTCCTTCCTGGCGTCAACCAGGCCATTGGCGCGAAAGATGCCGCCCTCGCTAAACAGCAGCTAACGGTGCTCACCCAGGCCCTTGACCGCGCCGCTGACGCCCTCAACATAGCCCCCTGAGAAGATCCGCCGCCAACAACGAATTACGCGGGAATCCACCGTCACCGGAAGGTGGCAGCCGCGCGCTGCCCCCAACAGGCCACGTCCTCCCACCGAAGAGTGATTCCCCATCGTGCGCTCAGAGAGCTATGGTCCAGCACAAGCCGCGGATTCTGCGGCACGTGCGTTGCACCTGTTGGGGGAGCGTCCCTCATGCTTGACTTTCTGCTTGGGCTCTCTTTCGTTGCGATGATTCTCTCGCCCTCGATTGTCACCACATGGCAGCGGGTCAGGTCCCACAGGCGCAACTGATCGGAGTACGCATGCTCGGCAACAAAGGAGCGTTTCAGTGGTGGTTCCTATGGATGACCTTGTCATTGAATTGATCCTGATCGCAATGATCGTCGTTCCCGCGATTGCGACCTCGCTGCAGCCGGCCAAGGTGGCCAGCCGCACGAGCTCGGGAGCGCTGGGAAGATCCCGCCGCAGCAACTAACCCGCGCCCGGCCCACCCTCCTGTTTGAGCGGCCGCTCCTGCGCCCTCCCCGCCATTCCCTCGCGCTGCCGCCGCTTCCGCAAGAAAAGCTAAAAGCTGCTTTTCTGATCTCTGATCTCTGTCCTGTTGACCCCAGGCCCCACGCCTCGTATCGTAAGAGATGGAGCATCATGAAGGTTTCCCCAAATACCCTCCGCATCTCCATTGCCGTGGCCGTCATCCTCGGCACCATCGGCTGGCTGGCGTACACAGGCTACGGATCCAGCAAGAGCTACTACGTCACCATCGCCGAGCTCGGCAGCATGGGCGACAAAGCCTACCATAGCCAGTTGCGCGTGGAGGGCTTCGTCCAACCCGGCACCATCCAGCAGGACGGCACGCACGTTGACTTTGTCCTCAACGAGTACGAGAGCCATTCGCCCAAGGTCTCCTCTGGACACCTGCTCAAGGTCAGCTACAAGGGATCGGAGCCGCCGCCGGACACCTTCAAAGACAATGCGCAGGCTCTTGCCATCGGCGCCTACGGCCGCGACGGCGTCTTCCACGCCAACGAGCTTCAGGCCAAGTGCGCCAGCAAGTATGCGCCGCAGCAGCCCGGCGCAGCGCCGTCCTCGCCGGCCGGCTCCAAGCCGTCAACCGCTTCCAGCGCGGCGCCCGCGTCCGCAACCCAGACCGCAGCCAACTGATCGCATGAACGCCATCGCCTCCGAAGCCGGCAGCACAACCCTTTGCGCGCGGCTCGATCAGGTGTCGAAACTCTTCGGCAGCTTTGCCGCGCTTCGCCAGGTCACCCTCGACCTCGAGCCCGGCCGCTGCTACGTTCTCCTGGGCGAAAACGGCGCGGGCAAGTCCACGCTGCTGCGCATTCTCGCCGGCCTGTTGCGCCCCAGCCACGGTGCGGTCCGCGTCTTCGGCGTCTCCGAACCCCAACAAGTCCGCGCCCGCATCGGCTACATGAGCCACGCGCCCATGCTCTACGACGAGCTCACCGCGCAGGAGAATCTCCGCTACTTCCGCAGTCTCTATCCCGGCCGCGCCTGCCTTACTCCAGCCGAAGCCCTCCGCCAGGTCGGTCTCGACCCCGATCTGAACCGCCTTCTCGGCCAGTACTCGCAAGGCATGCGCCAGCGCACCTCGCTCGCCCGCGTGCTGCTTTCCGCGCCCGAGCTGCTCCTGCTCGACGAGCCCTTCTCCAACATGGATGTCGAAAGCGCCCGCCAGATGGTCGAGCTCCTCGCCGGCTTCCGCCGTGGCGATCGCACCATCGTTCTCACCACGCACCAGCGCTCGCTCGCCGCTCCCATCGCCGATTTCGTCATCACCCTCCACGCCGGCCGCGTGGCATCGCTTGATCCGGGGAGCCCAACGCCATGAAGACCAACGGCGCACGCTTCCTCGAGTCCCTCGGCATCCCCTTCGAGCTTCGTGAGTACGAGATCGATCCCCATAATCCCGATGACCTCACCGCCATCGCCGTCGCCCGAAAGATCGGCATGCCCGCCGAGCAGGTCTTCAAAACGCTGCTGACCACCTACGGCTCCGGTCTCTACGCTTTCGCCGTCATACCCGGCGACGCCGCCCTCGACTTCAAAAAGCTCGCCCACCAGGCTGGCTGGCGCAAGGCCGAGATGGCTCCTCTCAAGGACGTGCAGCCGCTCACCGGCTACATCCGCGGCGGCGTAACCGTCTTCGGCGCCAAAAAGCCGTACCCGGTCTTCGTCGATGAAACCGCCATCCTCTTCGATCGCATCAGCGTCTCTGCCGGAACGCGCGGCACGCAGTTGATCCTCGCTCCCGGCGACTATCTCCGCGCCGCCGCCGCCCTCGGCGCGCCCGTCCAAACCGCCGACCTGACGAAAGACCCGGGTACCCCATCCTCAAACCAAAATATGGGTGCCCCATCCTTGCCGATTCGCGCTTCCGGCGAATCGGCTAGGGTGGGAGACCAATCCTCTTTATCCAACGACCCCCACCGTGAGGGCTCCCAATGACCCGCGCCCTCTTCACCCATCTCGCCAAGGACCTGCGCATCGAGTGGCGCTCCAAGGAAGCCGTCAACTCCATGCTCTTTTTCGCGCTGCTCGTGGTCGTCCTCTTCTCGCTGGCCTTCGATCCCCGCGGCGCATTCTCCCGCGACATTGCCGGCGGCGTGCTCTGCGTGGCCACCATGTTCGCCTCGGTCAGCGCCCTCAACCAGGCCTGGGCGCGCGAAATCCGCCATCAGGTGCTCGACGCGCAGCGCATGGCCCCCACCCCCGGCGCGGACATGTTTCTCGCCAAGGTTCTGACCAACTTCCTCTTCGTCACCATCGTGCAGATCGTCCTCGCGCCCGTCTTCGTGGTCATGTACAACCTCCACATCCTCGGCGACGCATGGAAGCTGCTGCTGGTTCTCCCTCTGGGCACCTGGGCTCTGGTCGCCAACGGAACCTTCTTCGCCGCGCTCTCCATCCGCAGCCGCAACCGCGAGCTCCTTCTCCCGCTCATCCTCTTCCCCATCTTCATTCCCGCGCTGCTGGCCATGGTCCAGGCCACCACCGCCATCCTCACCGGCGACAGCGACCCCACTCTCTGGATCAAAATGCTCCTCGGCTACGACATCGTCTTCACCACCGCCAGCCTGCTCCTCTTCGATGTCGTCCTCCACGCCGAATAGCCGAACTCAGAACCCCGGGGGGGCAGCGCACGTTAGAACCCATCTGGCTCTGTTGACATCCTCGATACGTCTGTGCAGAAGGCGGCAGAAACGGCGTTAAGCTGAAGCTGTTCTGGCGTCTTCGCGAAACTTGCATGGCCGAAGTCGGAGGGGTGCGATTTGCCCGGCTGGCGCTCGCGGTCAGCCGGAAAGTGTTGCCCGCGCAGCGGAGCAAATTCAGCAAGCGAGGGTTTACGCAAGCGCAGTTGCCGGCCGTGCTCTGCCGGATGGGGTATGAAGACTGGACCTTCCGCGAGGCGGAGGTGAGACGCAGCGAGCACACGGAGTTGCGTTCCGCCTTGGCACTGAAAGCCGTTCCTGACTACACCACGTTGTACCGCTTCTTGGCGCGCTTGAACGTGGACGACGTAGCCCGCGTGATGGATGAGATGGTGCGGCGCATGCCCGGGAGGTGGCGAAAGCCTGCCCTGAGCTTGCCGAAGGGCCCTGCCACGGTAGGCAGCGCTGCTACGGGCCTGGCGCAAGGCGCGGTGAGCAGCTATTTTATACCCCGAGCGGAGCATTTTGGCCAGCCGCCGCGCACCTGGCGGCACGGGCTGAAGTGGCTGGCCGTGGTCGACCTGAAGCGGCAACTGATCCTGGCCCAACACGCCCGCCAAGCGCCGTGGAACGACTGCGCCACGCTGCCGGCGCTGGTAACCAGGGCGCGCCGGCACCCAGCGATCGGCTGCGTGTTGGCCGATGCCGAGTTCGATTGGGAACGCAACCATACTTTTTGCCGCCAGCCATTGAAAGCCGATCGCGTGATTCCGGCCCAGCGCCGCTCCACGTGCAGGGCATCCGGGGTACGCCTTCACATGCGCGAACATTTCCCCGCCCCAAAGTATGCCCTGCGCTCCCTGATCGAGAGTGTCTTTTCCGCCGTGAAACGCAAACTCTCTTGCCGCGCTCCTGGCAGAACCTTCCATACCCCATCCCGTCAAGCCCTCCTGCTCGGCCTGGCCTTTGACCTATACCGCCTCTAACTATCTCCTCGCCAACAAGCCCAAACCAAGGATGTCAACAGAGCCAACCCTTCTCGGGGAACATAGATTCATACGTAAAACAGGTGAGGCGTTGCACCCTGAAAGGGATTCGGTCGAGACCTACCGCAAGATCCGCGAATCGATTGGCGAGTATAACTTTGAGAGCCAGTACCAGCAGAGCCCTATACCTCGGGAGGGCGGCCTCATCAAGCGAGAGTGGCTCAGATTCTATTCGCTCGACGAAAAGCCGAAGAACTTTCGCATGATTGTTCAGAGTTGGGATACCGCCAATAAGGCCGGCGAGATGAACGATTTCAGCGTCTGCACGACGTGGGGGATCTATGAGAAGCAGTTCTACCTCCTCCATGTGTACCGGAAGCGTCTGACGTTTCCGGCATTGAAACATGCCGCCAAGAACCTCTATGAGCAATACCATCCGCGCAAAGTGGTGATTGAAGACAAATCCTCCGGCACGTCTCTCATTCAGGAACTCAAGGCCGAAGGCCTATCGGGCATCGAGGCTTACCAGCCCCCACGGGGTAGTGAAAAATTGATGCGTGCGGCCGGCCAATCGATAAAGTTCGAATCGGGACAAGTCCGGCTGCCACAGGAGGCCCCGTGGCTCGATGAGTATCTCCAAGAGCTAACTGGGTTTCCAGGCACCAAATTCGACGATCAGGTCGACTCGACAACGCAGGCACTCGATTTCATGAGCTCCGACTGTTGCAGACTGACGATCTGGGACGTACTTTGATCGTGATTGGCACCGATTCCAGATATTTTGGGCCTTTTCTCTCCATTCTTCGTGAGTGCGCTTGACTCTTTGCCCTACCAGAGCGGGAATGGACATGCCTGAAGGAGGCAAGTCCATGGAGCAGAACAAGATAACCAAACCAAAACCTACCAGGCAGCAGGCGGTTGACCACCTCTTGAAACAGCTGCCGACAATGGAGCGGGAGGAGCTCCTGAAGCTTTGGCGCAATCTATTCGACCGAGTGCCCAACCCGGCTCTGCGCCGCGAAACGCTGATCCCGATCCTGGCCTACCGCATTCAGGAGAAGGCTTTCGGCGGACTCAAGGAGTCCACCGTCCGCAAGCTGCGCGAGCTGGCCGACGAAAGTGTTGTTGGTGAGACGCCTGTCCAGAAAAGCCTGCGTCCGAAGATCGGCACCCGCTACGTCCGCGAGCACGCCGGCAAGCTGCACGAGGTCACGGTTTTCGAAGCCGGCTATGAATACGAGGGGACGACCTACCGCAGCCTCTCCGAGATTGCGCGCGCCATCACCGGCACCAAGTGGTCCGGGCCGGCTTTCTTCGGACTGAAGCGCAGGGCAAGGAGGGTAGCGGCATGAACCCACGTATTCGCTGCGCTATCTATACCCGCAAGTCCTCGGAAGAAGGCCTGGAGCAATCCTTCAACTCGCTCGACGCCCAGCGCGAAGCCTGCGAGGCCTATATCCGCAGCCGGCGTCACGAAGGCTGGCATCTGATCCCTGCGTACTTCGACGATGGCGGCTTTTCCGGCGGCAACATGGACCGACCCGCGTTGAAGCAACTAATGGCCGACATTCACGCCGGCAAGGTCTCGGTCGTGGTGGTTTACAAGGTTGACCGGCTGACCCGCTCGCTGGCAGACTTCGCCAAACTCGTCGAGCAATTCGATAAGTTCGGTGTCAGCTTCGTTTCGGTCACGCAGCAGTTCAACACCACAAACTCGATGGGCCGACTCACGCTCAACGTCCTGCTTTCCTTTGCCCAGTTTGAGCGCGAGGTCACCGGCGAGCGCATACGCGACAAGATCGCCGCGTCAAAGAAGAAGGGGATGTGGATGGGCGGCACCGTGCCGCTCGGATACACGGCACAGGACCGGAAACTCATGGTCAACGAACCGGAAGCCGTCACGGTGCGCACCATCTTCAATGAGTTTCTGCGCCTCAGCAGTGTACATAGCCTCGAGGACTGGTTGCGCGAAAACGACATCCGCAGCCGCGCAGGAAATCATTTCTTCCGCGGTCCGCTCTACACGGTGCTGCGTAATCCACACTACCTTGGTCTGATCAAACACAAGAAAGAATCCTATCCCGGTGAGCATCCGGCCATCATCGACCGAGCAACCTGGGACAAGGTGCAGGCGCTGCTCGATGCCAATATTCAAGGTAAGCGCCGCAACGTGCGCGCCACCAAGGAAAGTCTTTTTACTGGCATTCTCTTCGACGCCACGGGTACGCTCTACACTCCGACCCACGCCAACAAGAATGGACGCCGTTATCGCTATTACACCTCGCAGGCCGTCATCAAGAAGACCGAAAAGAGCAACGCCCCGGCCCGTATTCCAGCGCCCGACGTGGAGAATGCTGTCGTCGACCGCATTCTTAATTGGCTGCAAACGCCCGCCGATTTACTCGCCGCGCTTCGTGATGAAACAACTGCGGCGCCACCAGAAGGTTTTTTCGCGCGTATCATCGCGCAAGCTGCTGCGACGGCGCAGAACTGGCGCGTGCGCATCGCTGCTGACCGCACACAGTTTCTGAAGACGGTCATCGAGCGCGTTGTCATCCAGCAGACTCACGTCGAGGTGCGTCTACGCGTGCCAGCGCTGGTCAGCGAGATTCTCGGCGGAGATCAGCCTGGAAGAGACTTCCCGCCATTCGCGTCGGTTGAGTGCCCGTTTCGCCACGTTCAGCAGGGCCGCGCTCTACGTCTCATCGTCGGCAACACCAGCATCACGACCCACGCCAGCCGCCAAGCCATCCTCAAAGCCATCGCGCGCGCACGCCAATGGTACGAGCAGATCACCACAGGCCAAGCTACGAATATCGCGCAATTGGCCGGCATCGACGGCGTGTCACCCCGCTTTATCCGTATGCAGATGAAGTTGGTTCAACTGAGCCCGCAGTCAATCGAATATCTGATGACCCGGCCCGAGTCGCTGCCCCTCTCGCTCAACGATCTGCTCGCCGCAATCCCAATGGACTGGCGTGAGCAGCCGCTCGGCTTGCCGGCAAAGTTCGCATAACGAGCACGACAATTTTTCAATCTGCCAATTCCTCCAGCAGCCAACGGACTGCTGGGGCTTTTCCCGCCAGTTACCGTCGGAAGAACCTGGAATCCGCTACAGCCTCTTGGAAGCATCTCGTGCCAGATCCAGGCTGGATCATTCTTCTCGTCCAAGAGTCAAATTTCTCTCGTTCCATTCCGCGACGAAAGGGAACTGCCGAAACTGCCATCAGAGAAGTGCCGACAAAACGGCGCATAGGTCTCCCGCCGGAGAACGCTCTCCAGTTCCATCACGATCAGGAAACCTGCAAATTTGCGGGGGAATTCAACGGTATTGCCAGTTTGCATCTTGTAAGTTATTGATTCTAAATGTAAATGGCGGAGAGGGAGGGATTCGAACCCCCGATACCCTTTCGGGTATGCCGGTTTTCAAGACCGGAGCCATCAACCGCTCGGCCACCTCTCCGCGGTCCGCGGCTATCTTCTGATTGTACGGCCAATCGAGATGTTCCGGTGAATGACGGCGGCAGCGCCGGGCGTGGCCGCATGCGCAGGCAAAAGCGGGAGCGCGCGCTCCCGCTTTTCTCCTGCTCCTGTTTACTGTTTGCCCAGGAGCTCATCAGCAAGGGCGCCCGCGTCATAAATTTTGCGCAGGCCCTCGATCATCCCGGCGGAGTGAACGGCAACGGCGCGGTTCTTCGTGCCGTCATAGACGAAATCTCCGGCCAGCGACTCGATATTGCCATCGAAGATGAGCCCCACGAGCTCGCCCTCGCGGTTCACCACCGGCGAGCCCGAGTTGCCGCCGATGATGTCGGCCGTGCACACGAAATCCATCGGCGTGGCCAGGTCGAGTTTTTCGCGGGCCGCCGCTTCCTTCGGTGTCAGGTTCCATGGGGCCTTGTTGCTGAAGCTCGCCGCGCGATCGTAGAGTCCGTAGAACGTGGTAAAGGGCGGGGCGGTGGTTCCGTTGTAGGGATAGCCGTCGACTGTGCCGTAGCTCAGCCGCAGCGTGAATGTGGCGTCGGGATAGGCATTCTTCCCATAGACGGCGAAGCGGGCCTTGCCCAGCTTTTCATCTGCCGCGTCGAACACGCTGATGACGTTGTCGCGATAGTACTTGTAGCTCGCGCGCCAGACTGGGTCCACGCGGCGCGCGGCAGCGATCATGGGATCGGTGGATGCCGCGACGGCAGCTTCGCCGCCATCGATCAGGCTCTTGCGAAGGGCGGGATCGCCGAGTTTGGTTCCGTCCACGAGCGCGGCCACGGCCTTGTCAATGTCGCCGCCTTGCACGATCGCCTGCAGGTACGCGTCGTCGGCGCCTAGTTTTTCCTTGGCGATGTTCAGGGCAGTGGTCATATAGAGCTTCTCGACCGAGGGATGAATGGGGGCTGGAGAAAGCAGTTGGAAGCGCAGGGAATCCAGCCCCGCCTCGTGATACTGCGGCAGGCGATCTCCATCCGGCTTCTTCACCTCGGCGACATACTGTACGATCTGCAACGCGAAAGAAAAGAGCTGGCTGTCCGTGCGGCGAAAAATTCTTTTCTTGATCTCCGGCCTGGCAAGGTCCACCGCGTGCGCCACCTCGTTCCACGCGTCGCCATATTCTTTTTGCAACTCCGGATTCGCGGCCACCCTGGCGCGCAAGTCCTGCTCCTCGGCCTGCTTTTTGGCCAGAATGGCCTTGTCGGAGAGCGCCTCCTCGCGGCCCAGGTAGACTTTCAGGCTGTTCTGCAAGAGAAACACATTCGTTCCCACCAACTCCGCGTGATCCGGCCCCTGTTTTGCGAACGCCTGTTCTGCGGCGATGCGCCGCTGCAGATAGTCGATGAACTGCGGCTCGACCACGTCGCGCTCCAACAGCAATTCGGCCATGGTGTCCTGGCGCGCGGACGAGCCCGGATTGCCGGAAACGAAGACCAGCTCGCCCGGCGCGGCGCCCTTCGCGCTCCACTTCAGATAGTTCTCTGTGTGCAGCGGCTTGCCGTTTTCATAGACGCGGAACAGGGCCATGTCGAAGTCGTAACGGGGATAGGTGAAGTTATCCGGATCGCCGCCGAAAAAGGCAGCCTGCTCCTCGGGCGCAAACACCAGGCGCACATCGGTGTACGCCTTATATTGATACAGCCAATACTCGCCGTTGTTGTAGAGAGTCACCACGTCGGAGCGCAGGCCGGTCTTGTCTTTGCTTTCCTTCTCGATAGCGGCCATCTCGGCGTCGCGCGCCTTCAACGCCTGGGCGTCATCCGTGATGCCTTTGGCCGCGGCCTCGACCCGCGCCGTCACGTCGTGCATGCCCACCAGCACATTCACTTCCAGATCGGGAGACTTCATCTCCTGCTCCGGTGTCGCGGCATAAAAGCCATCGCGCACGTAATCGTGTTCGGCCGTTGAGTTCTTCTGCAACTGGCCGCGCGCCACGTGATGATTCGTCAACAGAAGGCCGTCGGGGCTGACGAACGAGCCTGATCCGCCGTCGTTCAGCCGCACGCTGGAGAGCCGCAGATGATCGAGCCACTCCTGCGTGGGGTGAAAGCTGTATTTCTCCGCCAACTGCTTGAGCGGCGGATTGTCGAACGTCCACATGCCCTCTTCGGCGCACATCGGCGTCACGAGCGCGAAAAGCAGCGCGGGAACCACAAACACGGAGCGAAGAGCACGAGCGATCATAGAATCCTCATGGAAACGCGAGCGCCAAATGGCGCCTCGCGGTTATGGCTGCGGCAACACCGGCACTTCCACCCCGGAGGCTGCGTTTTTCTGGTGGAAGACCGTCTCGGTGGCCTTCTTGAAGTCCTCCGTACTGGCGTAGGGAATGTCAGTGAAGGTTTGCGGATTGCGGTCGGTCAGCGGGAACCAGGAGCTCTCCACCTGGACCATGATGCGATGACCGCGGCGAAACGTGTGGTAGAGATCAGGCATGGTGAAATCGATGGCGGTTTCTTTGCCGGGCACGAGCGGCTCCGGCTTCTCCCAGCTCGAGCGGAACTTGGCGCGGAACGGCTCGCCGCGCACCAACTGCTGGTAGCCGCCCCTGTGCAGCGGCGGCGCATCGAGAACGCGTTTATTGGGCTGGGGAGCGCCGCCGGCGTCGGAAGCCTCTTCGGGATAAACGTCGATGAGCTTCACGTCGAAGTCCGAGTCGGTGCCGGAACTGGCGACTTTGAGATGCGGCGAGATGGGACCGGCGATAGTCACATCTTCAGTAAGCGGTTCGGTCTCGTAGGTCACCACGTCGGGCCGGTAGCTGGCGAAGCGCTGGTCGTCGACCATGTAGCGCTGCGGCACCGTGTCAGTGGTGTAGCCCACGAAGGGCACGGGATGGTTGGGGTCGCTCAAATACTCGTCGGCGCTCTTTTCCTCGGCCGGCGGATCGAAACTGAGCTTGCCGCCGGCATGAAAGTAGAGAGTCTTCGCTGCGGCATTCTTAGGCGGCCACTCGTCGTAGCTGCGCCACACGTTGGTTCCCGTCTCAAACACTATGGCTTTGGGAAGCGTCTTGCCTTTGCCCTTCAGATACTGCTCGAAAAAGGGGAACTGAATGTTGGCGCGGAAATACTCCGCGGTTTTGGCGTTGAACTCGACATCGCCCAGATGATCGCCGTCGCCGCGCGCCCAGCCGCCGTGCACCCACGGGCCTTCAACCAGTGTGACGGCCGTCTCGGGATTGAATTTGCGGATCGCGTAGAAGGTGCGGTACGGGCCTTCGAGATCTTCGGCGTCGTACCATCCGCCCACCACCAGCACCGCGCACTTCACGTTCTTCATGTGCCGCGACAGGTCGCGCGACTGCCAGTAGTCGTCGTAGGTGTCGTGCTTGAACTGGTCGTCCCACATCCAGGCCGAACCGTCAAAGTATTTGTCCAGTCCGGCCACATTCCCGGCCTGGAGAAAGAATTTGTAGCTGTCCGGCGTGCCGAAGTCGAAGGGAACTTCGGGCTTGGGCAGCACGGGGTTCTGTTGCGGATGGAAGAATGGCGCGTAGAACTCGAGGCCGGCCGCGAGCATGAACGCTCCGCCGTGGTAGGAGTCGTCGCCTAGAAAGAGATCGGTCATGGGCGCCTGCGGACTGGCCGCGGCGATGGCGGGATGCGAATCGATGATCGATGCCGAGGTGAAGAATCCCGGATACGAAATACCCCAGATGCCCACCTTGCCGTTGTTGTTGGGCACGTGCTTGAGCAGGAATTCGACGGTATCGTACGTGTCCGACGATTCATCCACGTCCTGCGGCGATTTCTTTTTGTCGATGTGCGGGCGCATCTCAACAAATTTGCCCTCGCTCATCCATCGTCCGCGCACATCCTGGTAGACAAAAATGTAGCCGGACCTCTCGAATTCATCCGAAGGGCCGAGGTGCGCCGGATAGCGGTCCTCGCCGTAGGGAGCTACGCTGTAGGGCGTGCGATCCATAAGAAACGGATACGGACCTGGATCGTCGGGGAACGCCGAAACCTTCGGCACATAGACCGCCGTAAACAGACGCACCCCGTCGCGCATGGGGATGCGGTACTCGTATTTGGCGTAGTGGGCGCGAATGTAGTCTTCAGCGGAGGGCGCCGCCGCAGGCTGCTGGGCGCGGGCAAAAGGGATGGCAAGAAGCGGCGCAGCCAGAACGGCAAAGGCGAGGCGTTGCGTTTTAGGCATTGTGGCAGGAAATCTCCTGACCATCCAGAGTAACGCAGCCAAACGCTGCCGGAAGGCCCCCCGGCGCTCGACAGCGAACTGCCGGCTCCCAACGATTAAAGTGCGCTGGTGAAGCGCGCAGCAGCCGCCCGAGCGCCCGGTGCCCTTCATCGATATGCAGAAGATGCAACAGCAGCAGTGATTTGCGTTCAGGCGGGTTTGCGCGCCTCGGCCGCGATTTTCCTCAGTTCCGGCAGCACCTTGCCGAGCCGGGTACCCTCTGGGTGCGGCGCTGCGTCGCGCTTGCCCAGCGCAAAGTAGACATCGCGATAGTGCCGATAGAGCTGCTCGTACACGGCTGCGGACCTGGCATCCGGTTCGACGGTCCGGAACGGCAGGCAAACCGCGGCCTGCGCCTCTTCGATGGTCGTGTACGCGCCTGCGGCCAGTAGCGCAAAGATACCCGATCCCAGGCTGGTGGGAATGCCCGCGGGCACCAGCACCGGCTTGTTCAGCACATTCGCGTAAACCCGGTTAAGCACCTCGTTCTTTTGCGGAATCCCGCCGGCGTTGATGACGCGGTCGATACGCACGCCATGCTCGGCCATGCGCTCCAGAATGATGCGCGTGTGAAAGGCCGTGCCCTCAATGGCGGCGAAGAGCTCGTCCTGCGCCGTGTGCACCAGGTTCCAGCCGAGCGTTACGCCGCCAAGCTCCGGATTGACAAGCACGGTGCGGTCGCCGTTATCCCAGCTTAGGCGCAGCAGTCCGGTTTGACCCGCCTTGTAGGCGTCGAGCCCCTCGGAGAGGGCGACGACGGTGGCGCCGGCTCGCTTGGCGATGGCGTCAAAGATATCGCCCACTGCCGACAGCCCGGCTTCGATGCCCGTGTATTGCGGATGCACGCTGCCCGGCACCACGCCGCACACGCCGGGAACCAGTTCCGGTTTACGCGTAATGGCGATAACGCACGTCGAAGTGCCCACTACGTTCACGGCGTCGCCTTCGCGAATGTTCGCGCCGATCGCGTCCCAGTGCGCGTCGAACGCGCCGACGGGGATGGGAATTCCCGCGCGCAGCCCGAGCGCCGCGGCCCACTTCGCCGAGAGATGCCCGGCCAGGCGATCGCTGGTCAGGTATTCGCCGCCCAGCCTGGCGCGCACGCCGGCAAAGAGGGGATCGACGGCGACGAGAAACTTCTCCGGTGGGAGCCCGCCCCACTTGGGATTCCACATCCACTTGTGGCCCATGGCGCAGACGCTGCGCTTGAGCGCGCCGGCTTCGGTCACACCGCACAGCGTAGCGGCAACCATGTCGCAATGTTCGAGGGCAGTGACCAGGCGCGCGCGCTTCTGCGGGTTGTGCCGCAGCCAGTGCAGCAGCTTGGCGAAGCCCCACTCGTGCGAGTAGACGCCGCCGCACCACTCGATGCCCTCGAAGCCCAGTTCGTGCGCCTTGCGCGTGATCTCATCCGCCTCGGTAAAGGCGCGATGATCGCACCACAGGTAGTACTCGTCGAGCGGGGCAAGCTCCGTTTCGGGGCCTTCGCCCACGGGAATCACGCTGGAACCCGTGGTGTCGAGCGCAATAGCGGCAACCTGCATGCCGTCGATGCCCGTGCTCTTCAGTGCATCCTTCGTTGCGTGGACGAGCGCGGCCATCTGGTCGGCATGCGCCTGCGTGGCGTGGTTGGGATCGTCGCGGCGGCGATGCAGCGGATAGCTCGCCGACGCCGTCCCAATGGGGCCCTTCTTACTGTCAACCAGAGTGACACGAACATTGAGTGTGCCGAAATCGACGCCGGCAACAATGGCCATGAAGACTTGCCCTCCGGTAACCGCTTGATGATCCGCAGACCAGAGTACACCATGCCCCTCAGCCGCGCGTCGCGTACGGCTATTTCTTCGCGCCGGGCAACAGAGAGGCCGGACGCTTCATGATTCCGGGCTTTGCGGGAGGAGGTGCGGCGGCCGGCTTTGCCGGTGTCACAGCCGGATTTGCCGAATTGGCAGGTGGAGCCGCCGGCGGAGTCTGTGCGTTGGGCACCGCTTGCTGCGCCCCCAAACCGGCTCCTGGCTTCGCGCCGTTCGATCCGCCATCGACGACCGTCGCGTGCACCAACTGCGGCGGCGCCGCGTTGTCTGCGTTCTTCACCAGGATCGTAATGCGGCGGTTCGAGGGATCATAAGGATTGTTTTTCACGCGCAGCATCTGGTCGGCGTAACCGCGCACCTGCGTCACCTGGTCGCTTCGCACCCCGTCCTGCTGCAGCAGCCGCCGCGCGGCGTTGGCCCGATCGGCCGAAAGCTCCCAGTTGCCGTAATTCGCGTCGGTCGAGTACGGCGCCGCGTCCGTGTGCCCCTCGATCTGCAGTTGGTTGGGCAGCGTCTTCAACTCGGCGCCCAGCAGCGCCAGCAGTTCCTGCCCGCTGGGGCTCAGCCGCGCGCTTCCGCTTTGATAAAACGTGCCGTTCTTGCCCTCGAGCAGTTCTATGCGCAGCCCCTCCGGCGTAATGGTGATCTCAATCTGCTTGTTCAGCATCTCCAGATCCTTGCGGGCCTGGATTTCCTGCTCCAGTTTCTTTTTGAGTTCCTCGAGCTGCTGCAGGTTCTTGTCGGGAGCAGACGATGAACCTTCGCCGGTCCCCGACATCGTTGTGCCCATCAGGCTACCGGTTCCCTTAGGATCGTTAAAGTATCCGGCAACGGCCTTCCTCACTTGTTCGCTCTGGTTCATCAGCCACAGCACGATGAACAGCGACATCAAGGCGGTGACGAAATCGGCATAGGCCACCTTCCAGGCTCCGCCATGGTGGCCGCCGTGGCCGCCTATCTTCTTGATCACGACGATGGGTTGTGCTTTAGCCGCCATGCAATCACTCAGCCCTTGGTCCCTCAGCCCTTGGTCCCTGTTTCTACGCCGCAGCCGCCTTCGCCGGCTCGATCTTATTCTTGCAGCTCTTCTCCATCTCATCGAAGCTGGGCCGCGCGTAAGCCGGAATGGCGCGCCGGCTCATCTCGATGGCGATCATGGGCGCCGAGCCCTTCAGAAACGCCAGCAGCAGCACGCGCAGCACGTGCAGGTATTCGTTCTGCTCGTCGGCCAGCTTGCGCATGTTGGCGGCAAGCGGGCCCGCCACGCCGTAGCAAAGCAGGATGCCTAGAAAAGTGCCCACCAGCGCCGCCGCCACGTGTTTGCCGATCTCCTCCGCCGGGCCGCCCAGCGCGCCCATCGTGATCACCACGCCCAGCACCGCGGCCACAATGCCCAGGCCCGGCAACGAATCGGCCACCGTGGTCAGCGCGTCCACCGGCTGCGTCTCCTCGTGATGATGCACCTCCATGTCCAGTTCCATCATCTGGTCCATGTCGAACGGCTCTACGCCCCCCGTGATCGCCGTGCGCAGTGTGTCGCATACAAAGTCGCGCGCATGATGATCGTTCAGAAACTCGGGATAGTTCTTGAAGGTGGCGCTCTCCGCGGGCTTTTCCACGTCCATTTCCACGGCCAGCAGCCCCTCTTTGCGCACCTTGGTGAGGAATTGGTACATCATCTTGAGCGTCCGCAGGTAGCGCGCCTTGGTGAAGGGCGACCCTTTGAGCGACGCCATCAGCCCGGCGGCAATGTCCTTCAGAATGCGGATGGGATTGGCCACCAGCAGGGTTCCCGACGCCGCTCCGGCAATGATGAGAAACTCCGCGGGCTGCAGAAGAACTAAGATGTGGCCTTTCTCCATGAGAAAGCCTGCGACGATGGCGGCGAAAACGATGAAGATGCCTACGATGGCGAACATGTCGAATCCTCCGCCGCGGCCGTCGGCGCCGTGGCCGCCGCCACCATTGCCCGATTGCCTCCCGCCATGACGCTCGCCTGCATAGCTTGGCGCGCGCGCTCCAGCAGTTGCACCAGCGTTTCGGCGGGATCGCCGCCGGCCTGCGCCGCGCCGATACTTACCGTGAGCGAGACCCGGTCGCCCCACCAGCGGAAGTCCGCGGTGCGCGCCAGCCCGGTAAGGGCTTGTGCACGTATCGCCAGCATCTCCGCGTTGCGCTCGTGGGCCAGGATGAGAAACTCATCCTCGCCCCATCGGCCCATCTCCTCGGCCGGGCGCAGCCCTTGCGCCAGCGCGTGCCGCACCTTCTCCAACATGGCGTTGCAGGCTCCGCCGCCATGCGTTTTGCGCAGTTCCTCGGCCTGATCCACGCCAATCCACAGAACGCCGAACGTTGGTCCGCCGCGCGCGAAGTCATCAAACTCCATCTGCAGCCGTTCTTCGAAATCGGCCCGGCACTCTTCTGCCCCCTTGTCTGCGCCGTTCTCGCCCTGCGGCAGCGCGTCAACGCTCTCGGCGGGATGAAACAGTGCCGCGGCGCCAATGCGCTCCCCCAGTCCGTTGTGCAGCACCAGCACCCGCTTAATCACTGGAACGTCGTGGCCCAGCTTGTGCCGCGCCCGCACCACCGCCCGGCGGTTTTCCGGCAGCGTTGTGCCGCCCGGGACGGCTTCGTTCCGGATTTCCTCAACCAGCAGCGGCTCCAGGCCCTTGGGGAGCGTCTGCGCAAGCACGTCCATTGCGGCGTAGCCCGTGATGCCTTGCGCAGCCTGGTTCCAGAAAATCACTTCGCCCTCCGTACCAAAGAGAGCCACGCCGTCCGGCAGGCTGTCGAGCGCCGCTTCCAGAAGTTCGGTGCGATCGATCATCGAAAGACTCTCTCCAGCCACGCCTGTGAAGTCGCGCCGCCGGCGCCCCGGTCGCACCAACTGCCGCCCTCGGCCTTCAGGCGCACGGGGCCGCACCGCGCTTACCTTCCTCCATCGGCGCTTAGCGGCGCAACTTCATCGCCCGATGCCGCAATGAGGGAATTCCAATGTGGAAATGGAGCAGCCGCCGGGCGGGGCGCCGGACCAGCCGATATGAACCCATGGAAGGTGACGGACAGCAGGTGCGGAAGTCAGTGCGCGATTCCGTAATCGGCCTCGTGTCACAGTCCGATTTCACCGGTTGCGGAAGGGTTTCTTCGCTGCGGCAAGACGAGCCAGGACACGGCTTCCGTCCTGCCGTAACGGCTAAGAAAAATCTGCCGGGCTTTAAGGCATTTCTCCCCATCCTCAAGAGTGCCCAATTCTCTAGAAGGTTGCCGCTCACTGGGGTTCGCGTCAACTTTGCGTTCTTGAATCCCTATACACCATGGGGAGAAATGCGTTAGCCCCTGTGGGCAGGCAACCATTGCACCGGCAATCGTCCTTGAAATGAGCTGGCTCTGTTGACATCCTCGATACGTCTGTGCAGAAGGCGGCAGAAACGGCGTTAAGCTGAAGCTGTTCTGGCGTCTTCGCGAAACTTGCATGGCCGAAGTCGGAGGGGTGCGATTTGCCCGGCTGGCGCTCGCGGTCAGCCGGAAAGTGTTGCCCGCGCAGCGGAGCAAATTCAGCAAGCGGGGGTTTACGCAAGCGCAGTTGCCGGCCGTGCTCTGCCGGATGGGGTATGAAGACTGGACCTTCCGCGAGGCGGAGGTGAGACGCAGCGAGCACACGGAGTTGCGTTCCGCCTTGGCACTGAAAGCCGTTCCTGACTACACCACGTTGTACCGCTTCTTGGCGCGCTTGAACGTGGACGACGTAGCCCGCGTGATGGATGAGATGGTGCGGCGCATGCCCGGGAGGTGGCGAAAGCCTGCCCTGAGCTTGCCGAAGGGCCCTGCCACGGTAGGCAGCGCTGCTACCGGCCTGGCGCAAGGCGCGGTGAGCCGCTGTTTTATACCCCGAGCGGAGCATTTTGGCCAGCCGCAGCGCACCTGGCGGCACGGGCTGAAGTGGCTGGCCGTGGTCGACCTGAAGCGGCAACTGATCCTGGCCCAACACGCCCGCCAAGCGCCGTGGAACGACTGCGCCACGCTGCCGGCGCTGGTAACCAGGGCGCGCCGGCACCCAGCGATCGGCTGCGTGTTGGCCGATGCCGAGTTCGATTGGGAACGCAACCATACTTTTTGCCGCCAGCCATTGAAAGCCGATCGCGTGATTCCGGCCCAGCGCCGCTCCACGTGCAGGGCATCCGGGGTACGCCTTCACATGCGCGAACATTTCCCCGCCCCAAAGCATGTCCTGCGCTCCCTGATCGAGAGTGTCTTTTCCGCCGTGAAACGCAAACTCTCTTGCCGCGCTCCTGGCAGAACCTTCCATACTCCATCCCGTCAAGCCCTCCTGCTCGGCCTGGCCTTTGACCTATACCGCCTCTAACTATCTCCTCGCCAACAAGCCCAAACCAAGGATGTCAACAGAGCCAGATGGGTTCTAGAGATACAAGGATGACTGCTTTGTTTTTGATGCGAACTTTAGATACGGGACACTAGCAGACACCCGGAATCCACCCCATGAACTGAGTTCATGGGGGCCCCGGTGTATGCGTCGCTCCTCTCTCCTAGAACCCGAAAAAATCGGCTCCCAGCGCCGCACACTCCTATATGTCGATACAACCTAAGTCCCTGAAGCCATTCCGAAGTGAGCAAACTTTTTCTTGTGTTGCTGATCCGCAGGCAGCCCTGAAGCGATCCTGGCCATCATGCGGATCGCGCGTTGGATGTTCGACTCCTTGAGCGCCAGCGGCACGGCAGTGTTCTGCATTTCGCGAACAGCCGGAAAATCGTTGGGGATCCGCCACTGGGCCTCCCGTGTCAGAGCTTTTTCAATCGCCTCAGCCTCAATCCCAAACATCTCGTTCTTGTACCGGTTCAACACGATTTCTAGTTTATGGGCATATGGCTGAAGGCACCCGGTAATCAGCCGATTGGCGTTGCGCAGTTCAGCGATGCCATTCTGAGTAACGAGATAGATGGTCGACACCATATCGAACAGGCGCGTCTCTGCCAACTCCCATCTGGAACCCGCATCGACAACAACATAGTCGAAGCTTTTGCACGCAACCTCGATCAAGGTATCGATTGCATCGTTGGTTACCTTGGCCCGGACAAACTCACCCGGTGCGCCGAGCACAAACAGACCCGAACTGTGCTCGGTCACCAACGTTCTCAGAAAGTTGGAGTCGAGCCGGCCAGGATTTCGCAAAGCATCAGTCGTGGAGAACTCGCCCACGATCCCCAGGCCTAGAGCGGCATCTCCAAGCGGCAGGTCGAGGTCAATCAGGAGGGTCTTCTGTTTCGACTCCTGGGCCATTGAGATGGCAAAGTTGCACGCCGCCGTGGTCACTCCGGAGCCGCCTTTCGCTCCCAGAAAGGCAAACGACTTGCCGGCAGGCCTTTTCGCATCCAGCGCCAGCAGACCGCGGCTCTCCGCCCTGCTGAATGCTTCTTCAACCACGCCCGCCGCGAATGGGTAGATCAGGAACTCCCTCACGCCTGCCCTCATGCAGCGGATCAGCAAGTCATCGCCGGTGGCCGGCGAGTACACCATCGGCGTGGCCAAGGCAGTGCGGCACAAGGCTTCGATCGTCTTTAATGCGGCTTCCTGATCTCTGTCCACCGCCACGAGGACCACGTTGAAACCTTGTCTTGTGATCAGATGAGAATCCGCGACACCGGGCAGAGTCGTCACCCGCGGCGCTCTTACGGTCGTCCGCAGCCCACACACAACGCTGGCGACTGCGTTGCGGCGCTCGAGATTCGAGTCGACTACCGCAACCGAAAGAATGTTGTCCCGGTCGCCGTTCGGCCTCGGGGCGCGACCACCATCGCTAGTTTCCGTCATCTCTCGGGAATTCAAGGGTACAACCTTTCGTCAGGGCTATTCGCCTCAGTCTTCGAGCCACAATGATAAGGGGGACCTCGCCCGGGGGACGGCAGGCCGCCTTCGCGATTACCTCGATGTGACGCCGGTTCGACTCACCTCAAGTGTGCGATACGGGGCCCAATCAAATATCCGGGGAACTTGGAAATTCCAAGTGGGGGAGAAGCCTATGGAGAGTCTAGCCCTGTGGCCATAACGTGTCAAACAGCCCCTCCTCTGCGCGCGACGGCGAACTCGGCCCCGCGGGGCACGCAGGAAATCGCTTCAGGCGCTGCCAGGCAAGCGACGCGCCAACTGGAAAAACCGTTTTGCCCGCGCCACGTCCTTGAAGATCTGTGTCTTCAGCGCCTCCGGCGAAGCCCACTCGCGCTCCCCGCGCAGGCGCAGGAGAAACTCGAGTTCGAGCGGCGTTTGCTCCTCGATATCGATCGGCCCGAAGTCCAGAATGTGCGACTCGACGGCGAACGATTCTTCGCCGAACGTCGGCCGGTTGCCTACGTTCGTCACCGCCTGGAACGCTCGCCCGTTCACCCGGAGCCGCGTGACATAGACGCCGAAGGCCGGCAACAGCCCGTCGTAGGGCGCCAGATTGACCGTAGGCACCAGCAGCCGTGTGCCGATGCCCCGCCCGGAAGCCCGCGTGGAGAGTACGGTGAACGGCCGGCCCAGAATCCATCGCGCGCGGCGCACGTCGCCCGCGCCAACGAGCAAGCGAACCGCCGAACTGGAAACCTCCAGCCCGCGCACGCGCACGGCCTGGTGAACGCGCACGGCGAAACCCAATTGCGCGCTCATTGCAGCCAGCTCTCCGACTCCGGCCGCCGCGCCGCGCCCAAAGCGGAAGTTCTGTCCTTCGTGGACGCTGCGGACGCCCAATGCCGTAACCAGAATGCGCTCGGCAAATTCGCGCGGCGTTAAATTGGCCAGCGATGCATTGAAGGCGAGCACCAGCACGGCGTCGATCCCGGTTTCCGCCAGCAGCCGCAGCCGCTCGGGCAGAGGGGTAATCAACCGCGGCGCTTGCGCGGGCCGAAGAAAGCGCTCCGGATGCGGCTCGAAAGTTATGGCCACTGCGCGCGCCCCCGTCTCGCGCGCCTCATCCACCACGGCGGCAAGAATCTCCCGGTGTCCCAGGTGCACGCCATCGAAGTTGCCCACTGCGGCCACCGTGGGACCAAACCCCGGCGGAACCTCAGCAAGCGAGCGGATGATGGCGATGGCACTGCCGTCGTCTGGCGCGGCGTTGGGATTGCGGCTCATAGCTTCACGGGCACGCTCAGCCCGTCAAAGGCCAGCTTGGCGTTCTCAGGCAGATTGCGGTTGGTTTTTTCGTGACCGAGGTCGTGGGCGATGTGCGTAAACCAGGTTTGACGGGCGCCGATGCGCCGCGACCAGGCGAGCGACTGTTCCACGGTGGAGTGGCTGGGGTGGGGATCGTGGCGCAGCGCCGAGAGCGCCAGCACCTCCACGCCCTCGAGCAGCGCAAAGCTCGGCTCCGGGATTGCGCTTACGTCGGTCATGTAGGCCGCGTTGCCGAAGCGAAAGCCAACGATGGGCAACTGGCCATGCAGCAGCGGAATGCGCACAAACTCCACGCCCTGCACCGCGTTGCGTTCGGCCAGCGGCTTGAGTTGCACGCGCGCTCGCGTGGGATACGTTGCATGTGACGAAAAGGTGTAGGAGAACACATGCTCCAGCACCGCCGTGGTCTCCTTATCGGCGTAGAGCGGGATGGGCCCGCCGCGCCGCGAGGCAATAAAACTGAGCGGGCGCAGATCGTCCATCCCCAGGATATGATCGGCGTGCGCGTGCGTGTAGAACACGGCATCCACGTGCGTGAGGCGCTCGCGCAGCGCCTGTTCGCGGAAGTCCGGGCCGGTATCGATCACGACAATGCATTCGCCGCCCGTTGCGGGCTCCGTCCATCGCAATAGTACCGATGGCCGCAGCCTGCGGTCTCGCGGATCGGCCGAGTTACACACCGCGCACCTGCAGCCCAGCGTCGGAACCCCCATCGAGGTCCCCGTTCCCAAAAATGTGAGCGTAGCTTGCATTTCAAGCTTCTAGCCTCTAGCTCCTAGTGTCCTGAGTCTGAAGTTCGCATCACAAATAAGCAGTCATCCTGAGCGAATTTTGGCGCGTTTTGCGCCAAAATGAGTCGAAGGATCTGCGGTTGTTCTTCAATGAACTTCTGACTCACCACACTAGAAGCTGTTTCACAACCACCTCAGATTTCCCGAAAACCGTCCCTCAGTGGCTGAAGCCCGCGATTTCCCTGATTCCTTTACGGCACGGCTGAAGCCGTGCCCTTTCAAAACCGGGTTATGAAACAGCTTGTAGCCTCTAGCTTTTGGCCGTTCGCTGTAGGCTGTAGCCAACCGATCCACGGCAGAGTTTGCGTTGCGACTTTTTTCCGGAGGCCCGGAACGAATCAATTGTTTCCCGATTCCCATGCATTATGGAAGGTCAACGTGCCCCTTCATCCACGACGACTCGCTAGAAGCTGGGAGCTGGTAGCTAGAAGCTGCTTCTCTCACTTCTTCGCGGGCGGCGGAGGCGGCGGCACGTTGGGCATCTTCATCATGCTCGTCAGTTCCAGAAAGCCCATGCGCGCCTCGAACAGCACCGTCTGCAGCATACGGTCTTCGGCCGCGGTCAGGTTGCCGCGGGTTTTCTCCGCGAGAATTCCCAGCAGGTCGATGGTGGCGCGCGCGCCCATGATGTCGACGCGTGGCTGCTGACCCTCCTGCGTTCCCGCTCCCATCTGCAGCATGGCAGTCACGTAGAACTGTTGCACCAGATGCTCGAAAGTGAGCGGCGGTTGCGAGCCAGCGGCGGGATTCTGCGCGCGAACCAGATCCTCCAGGCGCTGCGCCGAAGCGTCGTAGGCGGCCTTCTGCTCGTGGCTCTCCTCGGGCGTGGGCGGCGGAGGCAGTTCGTTCTCCAGCTCCCGCTCCTTCGCGGATTGCGCAAGTCCCCTGGCAGCGGCCTCGCGCCGGCCTTCGTTCACCACCAGGCGCGGCCCCGGCGGCGGCTCTGGCGGCGCGGGCTGAGCCGGTTGCGCGGGGCTTTGCGCCACGGTTTGCCCGCTCTCCTTTTCCTCTTCCGCCTTGATCTTACGGCGGTCAATCACTTCGAATTTTGGCGTATCGTTCATAGATTCCAGTTTCTCACCCTCGCCGCGTGTGGCTCCATTGTGGCGCTGCCGGCGCGCCGGATTGGCGCTTCGCCCCAGCGCCCCGCGGGGCTATGCCCGCGCCTTGCCCAGGCTCGGGGGCGCGGCCAGAATCCCGGCCGTCCCTTCCAGGGCCCCCACTTTGTACCGGAACTGCTGGCCGCGCGCCTCCGCTTCCGCGCGCATCATGCCCAGGGCGAACACCCGCCGACCATCGGCCAGCGGCAATTCGGCGGCACTCGTAATCTGCCCGGCGGCCGCTCCGTCATCGAGCGCCAGTTCCGTACCGCCTGGCGGGACCGGCCCCGACAGCTCCAGCGGCCGCAGGTGCCGGTGGACTCCGCCGCGCGACCGGATGCGTTCCACAATCTCCTGGCCCAGGTAGCAGCCCTTGGCAAAGTGCAGCGCCCGCATCTGGGAGGTTTCCTGGGGCAGGTCGCGCTCGACCATGTCGATTCCATACGCCGGAATGCCTTCGGCAATGCGAAACGCCTCAAGGGACGCGCAGCCCACCGGCGTGGCTCCGCCCGTGCGCAGACAGGACCACAGCTTGGTGAGCCCTGCCGATGGCAGCCAAAACTCATAGTGTGCCCCCAGCACGCCATGGACGCGCAGAACCCTCACGTCCCACCCATTCCACTCGATGCTGGTTCCCGCCATCGGGCTGCCGATCACCGGCAAACCCACGCGTTCCAGCACCTCTTCGGCCAGCGGCCCGGTGAGCCCCACGGCCGTCTCCGAGCCGGCCTCGCCCACCTGCTCTTCGCCCAGGGAAACAAGTTCCACGTCGTCCATGACGATGAAACGGTTCAGGTGGGCCAGCAGGTTGTCGATCTGGTCGGCCGCAATCTCCAGTTCCAACCCGGATTCGCCGGCAAACGGCGTTCCCAGCAGCCGGTCTCCGCCCTGGGAGGGTGTGCCCAACGGAGATCGCCGCTGGGGCGAAAGCTCCTCGCCCTCCCGCCAGACGTTCAGGTCGCCCAGGATATGGCCTTGGGCGTTCAGCACCAGGTTCCAGGCTCCTGTGTTCGGAAAGAGATCGTTGACGGTGTTGGTCACCATTCCGCTCAACCAGCGGAAGCGGTCGGCCCCGCGGACGGCCACGCGCCGCATCCAGCCCAGATCGTGAATCGCGGCCCCAAGGACGAGCGCCGCCGTTTCCGCTTCCGGCGCGTCCAACTCTCGCGGGGTCAGCGCCCCTCGGTAAATCGTAAGCTCATGGGGCGTACGCGCGGATTCAAGCATGGCGGCCAGCGCTGTGGCCTGCAGGTTTGCGGCAAGATCGGACTCGGGCATGGGAAGTTTTCCGCGGTGCGGCGCAGGATTTCTTATAAAACTTGGCGCGGAACCGCATCCTGATTATAGCCTTGAATAGGAAAGCGGGAAGCCCGGCCCGGTAATCCGGAATCGAAGCCAACCCGGCGGGGAGAATGGATGAGGGACCAGTACACACAGGCGGCACGGATGGGGCGCTGGGGAATCTTTGGGTTCCTGCTGTGCCTGGTGGCGGCAGTGGCCTTGGCGCAGCAATCTGCCCCGGCCAAACCGTCCTCCGGCGCGGAAAACTCCGCTCCGTCCCAAAGCGGTCAAAGTGACAAATCCACCACCCGCATCACGCCCGAGCAGGCCCGGCAGCTCTTCGCGGCGGTCGACGAATTGATCCAGTTCTCCTCGCAGGAAACCGGCCTGCCCATCAAAAGCGCCGTCAAGCGCCAGCTCACCACGCGCGCGGCCGTGGAAAGCTACCTCGAAGAGAAATTCAACGATGACGCGGGTGCAAAGCGCCTGCAGCGCGACGAAATCGTTCTGAAGAAGTTCGGGCTGCTGGACCACGACTTTGAGCTCAAGCCCTTCCTGCTGGCGCTCTTGAAGGAGCAAATCGAAGCCTACTACGACTCCAAGACCAAGACCGTGAACCTGCTCGATTGGGTCGATCCCGATGAGCAGAAACCGGTGATGGCGCACGAACTGACCCACGCTCTGCAGGACCAGCATTCCGACCTGGAGAAATGGGACGACCAGACTCCCGACGACGTTTCGCACGACGCGGCCGACGACCAGGATCACCTGGCCCGCGATGAGATGGACACTGCGCGCGACGCAGTGGCCGAGGGTCAGGCCACGGCCGTAATGATGGACTACATCCTCAAGCCCCTCGGCAAAAGTCTCATTAAGGATCCCGAAGTGCTCGACATCGTCAAGTCGCAGATGGACTCAACGGAAGACTCGCCGGTGATGGCGCGCGCGCCCCTCCTGCTCTCGGAATCCATGCTCTTCCCTTACCGCGAGGGCCTGAGCTTCGAGCAGGGTATATGGATGGACCAGGGCCAGACCGCGGCCTTTGCCGGTACGCTCGATCGCCCGCCCACGTCGAGCTGGGAGATCGTCAATCCGCGAGTGTACGAGCAGAAGCGCATCCCGGCCATCCCGCTGCTGCCCAACATTCATCCTCTCGTCGATCCGCTGTACGTTCCGTACGACATCGGCCAGATCGGCGAGCTCGACGTGCACATCATCACGGAACTCTTCGGCGGCGACAACGCGGCCCGCGACCTGACGCCGGCCTGGGACGGGGGCCTCTACTGGGCCGGCCAGTTGCGCAGCGCCACCACTCCCGCGGAGCAGGCGGACACGAAATCCATCAGCCTTTTCTACTTGTCGGTTTGGAAGGATGCCGGCTCTGCGCAGGTCTTCGCCAGGCTCTACGCCAAAAGCCTGGGACGGAAGTATGCCCGCGTCGGCGTCGTCGAAACATCGCCCGGCTCGACCCCTGCTGCTAACGGATCGGTGGAACAGGTCTACTCGACCAACGAGGGCCCGGTCTTGATTACGACACGGGGCAAAATGGTTTTTGTCGCCGAGAGCTTCCCGCTGCCGCTGGCGCGCAGGCTCACTGCGCTTATTCTCGATGCCCAGGGCGGTGGCGCGATGCGCCAGGCTTCGGCGCCGGCGCAACGGGTCGCTCCATTCCTTTCTCATCCTTCTGCCGCGAGTGCCGGAACCGGGGAAACTGAACACGCGTCCCTTTCCGCCGATCTCGTCCGCTTTTTCGGGGGATGCGGTGTGATGAAGGCCGCCGCGGATGCCTCTCTGCGGGCCGACCGATAGCGGCTCGCTGCTTCGCGGGGCCCTGCTTTTTTCGCTGAGCCAGGGAGACGCGCGCGTGCAAGGCAATATCGAACTCTTGATGGGACCCATGCGCAGCAACAAGGCAGCGGAACTGCTTCGCCGCGCGGACATGCGCCGCCAGTACGCCAAACAATACGTCATGGTTCTCAAACCAAGTGACGACACCAAGGGCGGTCCCGGCGTGGTCGAGAGCCGAAATCCCAACGGCGGCGGCAAGATGAGCGCCGTCGAGTTCAAAACGCACTCCTTACATATGCTTTGATGGTGGCGAACGGCTTGTCCACTCTCCCGGCCGGAGCGATACGGTATGGCCCCACGCCCGCCGGCACGATGAATGTCTCGGCGTAATGCACCACGAAAGGGTCGAAAGCCTGGGCTGGACTCTCCACGACGATCTCCTCGCCCTCGACCAGGTTCAGCACATTCAGCGTTCCGGCGGTGTGATGCAACACGGGTCCTGTAAACCAATGCCGCCGTGTCTCCAGGAACTCGAGTTGATGCAGGCCGGTTGCTTCTTCCCTCCAACCATCGCCCGCGCCCACCTCTTGCACCGGGTTGACAAGGTTTCTTTTCACCCATTCCGTGTCGCGTTCCCATTGGATATTCGCCAGGCCATGCTCCAGATGGATCGGGCGCGGCAATCCGTTCAGGCCGAGCCGTCCCCAGTCCCACAGCTTGAACGTGAAGATGTAAGGCGTGGCGCTGATCTCCAGCACCATACTGTTTTTCCCCGAACAGTGAATCGTTCCCGCTGGAATGGAGAAGTGATCGTGTTTCTTCGCAGGAAACTTGTTGACGTACTTCTCCGCCGGGAACGGCGATCCGCCGGCCTGCGCCGTATACAAATCGCGCGCCATCTGTTCGCGGTCGATTCCCGGCTTCACCCCGAGATAGACCGCCGCATCCGGCTCGGCGTCGAGCAGGTAGTAGCTTTCGTCTTGCGTGTAAGGCATGCCAAAGTGCTCCGCGATATACGCGCGCAGCGGATGCACTTGTAACGAGAGATTGCCGCCCTCCACCGTATCGAGAAAATCGAAGCGAATCGGGAACTCCGCTCCGAAGCGCTTCACGATCTCGCTTCCCAGCAGCTCTTCGGCGTGCTCGTGGACCAGAGGCAGCGCCGGCGTCTCCACCACTCGGCCGCCAAAACCGAAGCGCAGGCTGTTTTCTTCCGGCACGCAATCGAAGCACCAGGCGAAGTTCGCCGGCTCCGGGGGAAGGCCGAAGTGCCGCCGCATCCACTCTCCGCCCCATGGCCCTGGATCGAAAAACGGCGCCACTCGGAATGGACCACGCACCGCTTTGGCAAGGGCCTCGCGATAGCTCTTTCCCGGGATCATGACCGGTTGCCGCGGCTGGTTGGTGTCGAGATAGAAATCAATCCGGCGATGCAGGCGGTGCTTCTCGGCGTCGGCCACGCGCCAATCGATAAAATACGCCCGCTTGTACAGCTCCGCGGGAGAGGCGGAAGAGTGATTGCCGCCGATCTTGCCCGCCTTGTTCGCACGTTGGCGCTGCTGGATCTCCCACCGGGTCACATCGCAATACAAGAGCAAATCCCAGTGGCCGGCCACATGCGCCGCGCCCGTCCCATAAACGAGCACCAGACCCCGCGAACGATCGATCTCTCTACGCAGTTGGGCCGTTCTGGCGGGATCGAAGAATTGGCCGATCTCCCAGTTCGTCATTCTTCCGAACACTGGGTCGTTGCCCAGCCAAGGCGCGAAAATTTCATCCAGCTCTTCAGCGGATTTCAGCGCGTTTTCGGCGAAGATCGTGGCGCCGGCGCCCAATCCGGCAAGCCCGTCGCCGGCCTCCCCGGTATCGACTCCGGGGTAGCACTCCGCAGCAACCACGAGGCGCTTGCCCCCGGCAGCCAGGCCCCGCAGTTGCTCGGCAATCGCCGCCCAGCCCTGCACGCAAAGCGAAGCATCGTCCGAGATCTTGATGGTTGGCTGCTTGTCGTAATTACTTCTCCGGGTCATGCCTGGCCTCGCAAAGCAGGTAATGCGCCGAGTAGCGCAGCGGACGAGCCAAGCGCTGCTGGAACAATCTTGACTGAACCTTTCGCAGCCCACGCGTGCCGATCGACGTGCTCGCGGATCTTCGGCAGAGTCGCTTGCTGCCGTTGCATTCGTCCGCCGCCAAAGACCACCGCGATCCCGGCCATCCCTAGCAGCACTCATTAACTGCATACAGTTTGGCATAGTGCACTTGAGCGGTGACCGTGCACACGTCAACGCGCGCTTTGCTGGAGGTACTGGTCTATTCGGCGACCTTAAACTCTGTCTCCGCCGTCGCCAGCGAACTCCCTCCAACCCATATGTCATATGTCGTCGGCTCCACGGTCTGTTTGAGTTCCACGTTGTAGAAGTTCAGCTCATTGAATCCCAGCGGGAACTCCACGTGCTTGGTCTGGCCGGGCGCAAGTGCAACGCGCGCGAAGCCCTCCAGCTCCCTCACCGGCTGTTCTACGCTCGCCACCGGGTCGCGAATATAGAGCTGCACCACCTCGGTTCCGGCCACCCTGCCGGTGTTGGTTACGTCTACGCCCACCATGGTCACCGGCTTGTGATCGTCCAGAATCTCGTTTACAGGAACGACGGGCCGGCTCACCGTCGGCTTCGAGAAGCTGAAGGTCGTGTAGCTCAATCCCCACCCAAACGGAAACAGCGCCGAATTCTGCTCATCCACATACCGCGACACCATCTTCTCTCCCGCATTTCGCGGCATGTGGCTCAGGTCGCCCTGCGCCGGTATGCCAGTTGGAAGTTGAGCATAATAAAGCGGCTCCTGACCCACTGCGCGGGGAAAGCTCGCCGGCAGCTTGCCCGACGGATTGACGCGGCCGAACAGCACATCGGCCACGGAGGGCCCTGCTTCAATGCCGGGACTCCATGCCTCAAGAATCGCAGGCACATGGGCCTCAGCCCACTTGAGCACAAACGGACGACCGGCCAGCACCACCAGAACCACCGGCTTGCCGGTTGCCACCACCGCCTCAAGCAGCTTTTCCTGCGACCCGGTAAACCCGAGGTGAACGCGGCTTGAGGCTTCACCCTCCATATCGCGCGTAGGCTCTCCCAGCGCCAGAATGGCAAGATCGGCTTTTTTCGCTGTCTCCGCCGCTTCGGCGATCATCTTTGCATCGTCAGGAACCGGCAGACTTTTCTCGGCCGCGGCCGGCACTCCAAAACTGACCTGATCGAGCACCTTCTCGTCTTCGCCGGAAAGCAACCCGCAGCCCTTTGCGTAGAGCAGCCGGTTGCCCAGCCGCGCCGCAAGCGCCGTTTTCAGCGTTATCACATCCCTAGGATCGCCCTGGTACGACCAAGCGCCGAGCATCTCGACTTGGTTGTCGGCCATGGGGCCGATCAGGGCTACTTTCCTCGCCTTGGCACTGAGCGGCAGCAGCGCTCCAATGCCCTCGACAGGATCGTTCTTGAGCAGAACCATGGTCTCATCGGCCACCTTGCGCGCCAGCGCGCGGCGCGCCGGCGCGGCCTCGTACTTCGGTCCCGGTTGGGTATAAGGGTGGTCAAACAATCCCAGCGCAAACTTCACGCGAAGCACGCGCCTCACGGCTTCATCCACAACCGATTCCGGAATCTTCCCCGATCTCACCTGCGCGGCGAGGGTGGGGCCATAGAGGTTGCTTTCCGTGTCCATGTCTACACCGGCTTCCAAGGCCTTGCGGGCCGCGGCCGCGCCGTTCGCGGCAATGCCGTGGTTCAGCAGTTCGGCCACCGCAGCCCAATCCGAGACCACGAAACCGCCGAATCTCCACTGCTTGCGCAGAATCTCAGTAAGCGTCAACGGGTCGGCCGTGCCGGGAATGCCGTTGATCGAATTAACGGAGCTCATCACCGTCGCCACGCCGGCATTCACCGCGGCCAGATAGGGTTTCAGATACACCTGCCGGAGCGTGATTTGGCTCATATCCGCGGCATTGTACTCGCGGCCCGCGATGACCGCGCCGTAAACGGCAAAATGCTTCACGCAGGCCGCGACCGAGTCGGGTTTTGAAAGATCGTCTTGCTGATAGCCCTTTACCCACGCCCGCGCCATTACAGAACCCAGATAGGGGTCCTCGCCGTTCGACTCGACGATGCGTCCCCAGCGCGGATCGCGGGCGATATCCACCATGGGCGAGAACACCCAGTCAATGCCGTCGGCGCGAGCTTCCACTGCTCCCGTGCGCGCTACAATTTCGGCCGCCTTGGGATCCCAGCTTGCCGCCACGGCAAGCGGTATCGGGAAGACGGTGTGGTCTCCGTGGACGACGTCCAGCCCAAAGAGCAGGGGGATGTGAAGGCGCGACTTTTCCATGGCAATGTGCTGGTAGTAATTAGTCTGTTCCGCGCCCACCACATTCACCATTCCTCCCATCTGGCCCTTGGCGATCAGGTCGTCGTAGGTAGGATTTGAGGCATCCAGGCCGGTCGCAAAGCCGCCCGAATATTGCACCAGTTGCCCGATCTTTTCGTCGAGCGTCATCTTTTTCAGGAGCGCCTCAACGCGGGCATTCACTTCCTTTGAAGCGAGCTGGGCGTTGGGCGGCTGGGCAACGGCCGGAAGCGAGCCGGGTCCGGTGAGCAGCAGCGACATAAGGACCAGCCGAGATGTGCAGCCAAGAGAGTTGTTCATAATTGTCTTTCCTGGATTTGGAATGCGTGTTGTGTCTTTGCAGAAGTCCATTTTCCTCTCAAAAATATGACATATCTGCCCGTTGCCGGAGTATACCGCTAGCAGGTAGATTGCACTGAGATACAATTGGTCTGCATCGGCTATATGGGCTCGAATATTCTCACAGATCAGGAATGCTGAATGCGCGGGCGGTATAATTCGACAAATTCTGCTTAATCCTCAAAGATTCTGCTAGAGCCTGTTATTAACTTCATGCGAGCATCCTGAAGAGTTGAGCCATCATAAGGCAAGCGAAGGCGAGGAAGTGGAAGGCCCCGAGTGTGGTGGCGAGTCTTTCGTAGTCGCGAGCCAGGCGGCGAAAGCGAGCCGCCCACGCAAAGCTTCTCTCCGCCGCCCAGCGGCGCGACAAAGGCCCATTCCTCGTCCGTCACATCGCTTGGATAGCGGATCTGCCCTTTGTTTCCCATCCTTCCATCGTCGGAGACAATGGGAAAATTGGGTACCCCTTTGACTACAAAGGGATAAAGCTAATAACAGGCTCTTGGGCAGAAGCGCCCATAAAGACTCCCCTGGTCATTGATTTGAGCAGAGTCATACGACACCCTCCTGACAAGCTGAAATAACGATCGGGGATAATGCTTGTGAGTGCGAGGCATCCTTGCGCGCGCTCAAAGCCGAATTACCAGAAGTAACTGGCTTCCAACCTCGGAGTGCCCGGCTCGCCACCGATGATCTCCGTGCTTATAACGAATTCCATGTTCTTCTTATCGCCGGCCGCCTGCGCAGCGCGCATCAGCTGGGTCAAATCGGCGCTATCGGTGATGAACTCCCCGGCCGCGCGCGTGCCGCCGGGGCCGATTCCCGCCATTATCACCGCCAGCCCGCCAGTGTTGGGGTCGGTAAATCGCGCCACGATCGCATAGTCCCGATAGTTGTCGAGAGCCATTTGCGCGCCACGGTCGATCATCCAGCGTGTCTTGTCCGGCGCCGTACTGTCCACAATCCACTCGTTCATCATGTTGGCGTCGTTTGCAAAGTGGTAATGCAGCGGATTGGTCAGGCGCATTGTCCACGCGTTGTCGTAGGCGCCCACAAAGACCGTAGGACCGCGCTGAAGGTCGTCAAGGGCCGTGGCTCCCTCGCCCTTCAACGCGTACTGCTTCCCGCTGGATTGCAGAATGCCGGCCACTTTGATGACTGCGCTCAGGTCGCCGATCCCCGGCGGCGTCTTTGCGTTCGTTGGCACAGCCTGATAATAGGGGAGATTGCCCGGGTTCACCACATTGAGCGCGAAGTTATTGGGCTGTTCGGGAACGCATAGCAATACCGGCCCGTTGGAGCTTAATACCGGCTGCCAGAAGAAATCGACCGCAGCGCGGTTGGCCCGCTGCCAAAACACGACTGTGCCCCACACCAACAGCCCGGCAGCGGCCACCCCAACTGCCGCCAGCAGCCACCAGCGGCGAGCTTGCGTAGCCGGCGCTGGCACATGCTCCGGTGTGCCCGCTGCAACCGCAGCGATCTCCGGAAGCCCATGAATGCTTCTGCCCTTCGGGCTGTGAAACTGAGGAATATACGATCCCGACGGCAGAGTGATGCGCAGCTCCTCGTCGTGCGCGGAATCCTGATAGTACTGCGCCACCCGTTTGCGGATCTCCGCAGCCGTCACCCGCACAATAGGGTCAAGGGCGGTGTCGTAGCTGGCATCCTTCCCGAATATCTCAATGCCCAGGGTCCGTTCCTTTATGTCGTCTACTTCCCCGGCCAGAGTGTGTTCTACAACGAAGCGCAGGAAGTTGGGAAACCTCTTGCTGTGGCTCAAATACGGACTTGCCAGAAGGCGCTCCAGTTGTTCGCCGATTGCTTTCTGGGCTGTTTCGCTTAGACATTCCTTGCTGTGTGCCTGTGATGCACCGCTCATACCGCTCTCCGGCTCGAAGAAGCCATTGTAGCCCCCCCCCAGCAAATTTTCTACTTTCTTGCGCCGCAGAACGCAAATAATTGAAACGAAAGGGAGCTATAACGCTGACAGGATAAGAATTTACTCCTCCTTTCGGCAAAGACCCTCACCATTCTGCCGTAAGGAGCTTATCAACCCTTGGATTGACCAGCCTAGAATGACTTGCAATTTGAAAACGTTTTCGCGCCTCGACGTTTACAGCCAGGCTGAAGTCGTGAGCCGGTTCCGCTACGCTAACACGCACCCTGGTAAAAATTGCGGGGCAGGCTATGCGCAAGACGTATGCCTTAGCGAGTTACTTCAATGACGAAGGGGATACCAAAAAGGGAATCCAACTCTATTAGGAGGATGGAATGAAGGGAAAGAAGTTTCTGTCGTATTGGAGCGGAATCGTGGTTCCGCGACAGGAACGTTGTGTTTTTTTGGAGCGATGGATTGACGTAAGCGGCAAACAAACTGAAGTAGCAAACAGTTGATGGAGGCATCAACCACATGAAGTTACACAACAAAGAAGACGTTGTCATTGGCAACAGACAGGAAAAGGGAGGGCAGATGACGATCAAGAGCAAATTTGTGTTGTTGATTTCGTTGCTCAGTCTTGGTGTCGGTATGGCTATGGCGCAAATTGAGTCCAGCACCATCACCGGCACTGTAACCGATCAGAAGGGCGCCGTAGTTGCGGGCGCAAATATCACGCTCACCGAGGTAAATACGGGGGTAAACACAACCGTCAAGTCCAACGCCGTGGGTGAATACACGGCGCCCTACCTCACACAAGGGTTGTATACGGTGGCGGTGCAGGCTCCGGGGTTCGAGACCTACAAGAAAACCGGCATCACGCTCACAAGCAAAGTCACAGTACGCATCGACGTGCAGTTGACGGTCGGCAGCGTCAGCCAGACAGTCGAGGTTCAGGCCTCGACGGCGGAGCTTCAGACCGAAACGTCCACGGTCCAGGGGGAAGTGGGCGCCCATATCATCATGAACATCCCCAATATCAACGACAACCCGATGTACTATGCGACTCTGCAGGCGGGCGTGGTGCCATCGTCGGAAATGTACAACAACGAAGCTCTCGGCGTGGGGTACAGCGATCGGCAGAAAATGTCCGGGATGAACATCAACGGGGGCGAGGCCGGCAACAACGATGTTCAGATAGATGGACTTAGCGTGCAGGGCGCGGCTTGGCACGAATCCTCGCAACTGCCCAATCGCGACGCCCTCCAGGAAGTCTCTGTCGTAACCAACACCCTTCCCGCCGACCTTGGCGGGGGCCTGGGCGTGATTCAAATGAGCACCAAGAGCGGAACGAACCAGTTCCATGGCGACTTGGCCTATCGCATGCGCAATGAAGCCTTCAACGCCAACGGCACATCAAATGACGTCCAGGGGATTCCTAAGGGGAAGTACCGTTTGAATGAAGAGTCAGGCGCCGTCGGGGGGCCCATCCGTATCCCCCACGTCTTCGATGGCAGAGACAAGGTGTTCTTCTTCACCTCCTACAGTCGCGACAGCCACCCTTCCACCGAAAGTGGATTCGACACGGTTCCCTCGGCTCTTGAGCGCGTAGGAGACCTCAGCGCCTCTTCCATGTCGGACCGGAGTGGGAATCCGATACACTCACAGATGTACAATCCGTATACGGCAGTCCCATGTACGACTGTTCTGTCGGGCCCGTGTGCAGGCAGTAATCAGGTTTGGGAAAGACCGGAGTACCCGCAAGGGCCGAACACAAATCCGTATGACCATATTAGTGGCGATATGGTCACCTCTCCCGACGCGGCTGGCTTGGTCATCCTGGGCGCGTTCCCGCTGCCGAACGCCACGCCCTCCGATGATTTCGGGGACAACAACTTCTATTATTCCGGCAGTCAAGGCGTTGTCCGCGACAACTTCAGCGCGCGGATGGACTTTCACATCACATCCAAGCAGTCGATTTATGTCAGTGGCGGCTTGCAGGACGGCGCTGCCACTGTACCCAACGAGTGGTCGAACGGCGTTCCGGCACAATCGGGCTATGCCGCCAAAATTGACGGAGTCGGGTGGGGCTTAGGGTATTCGGACGAAAACTACTTTGGGTCCATCGGCGACACGATCGCCGTCAGCCCGACCATGATCGTCAATATTCGCTATGGCATCAATCGGATCCATGCCATGGCCGCTAAACCCGATGCTGACACGTCGTTCACGGCATCCGACTACGAAACATGGGGCATGCCGGCCAGCGTACAAGCATACATCGCAATCCCCGGGGTAGCTCCAACGATCGGATGGACGGGCGGGGGCAGCGGTTCCACCTTCAGCAAGCTCCCCTTCGATGAGAATTGGGACATCTGGGACCGCAAGAATGAACACCAGACCAACCATTCGCTCGCCGCAAGCGTCACCAAGTTGCTGGGTAAGTGGACCCTGAAGGAGGGCGCCGAATACCGCGTCTACCTCGGCAATTGGGCCGATCTCGGATCTGGCACTCCGATGTATGCGACTTACACGGGTTCGTCGGCCGACGCCAACACCGAGGAATACGGCAGCATAAATGGCGGCAGCAGCTCTGTGGACACAACCCCCCAGGAGAGTAGCGATGGCACCGCTGCCACCGTCGTCGGCGCTCAGGGATGGACGCTTGGGTCTGGCGAAACTTCCAAGCCCGCGCTGGCCGCGAAATACCTGGCCTTCTACACCCAGAACGACTGGAAGGCGACTCCAAAACTGACCGTCAATCTGGGCCTGCGCTACGAGGTCCAGCCTGGGCCGACGGAACGCCACAACGACGTGGGCGACTTGGATTTGAATGCGACGAATCCATACACGGCGCAGGGGATCAATGCTGCCAATGCCAGTGCTGACGCCGGCTTGGGCCGCTTCGTGTTTGCGGGAGACCCGGGCTATTCTCGCAATATGTGGGCTACCACGTGGAATAACATCGCCCCTCGCGTCGGCGCCGCTTATCAGCTCGGCAATTCGAGCGTGCTCCGGGCGGGATATGGACGGATCTACACCCCGTCCAACACGGGATTTAACGCCAACACGACGATCTATGGAACCGCCGGGTTCGCGGGCGGTACTGTCTCTACCCCCTACGGCATAGGCTCGTTAGCACAGCCGTTCAATGGACTTCCCGTCGGCACCGGATTCGAGGATCCGCGTAATACGCAAATACTCCCTGCATTGGGCAGGGTGCAAGCTCCGGGGGTATATGGCGGATTCGGGGATCCCGGACTCTTCACGCGAATCCACAGGAACGGCTTCATGGACGAGTGGAACCTTACTTTCGAGCGGCGATTCGGCGGCTGGCTCGCATCCGCGGGCTATGTCGGATCGAGAGGCACCCACATCCCATGGCGCGACGAGCAGTTGAACGGGCAGTTTGATATTCCCTGGACAACCTTGCAAGGCTGGCAGAGTACGTGGGAGGCTTCCGACGGCGCGATAAACCCGGGCTCCATCACGGTCTCCAACCCCCTCCCTGGCCTGATTGGCGGGGCGGCGGGCGCCAGCGGCTCGGGCTCAATATCGACGATGCAATCGATGGAGCCCTATCTGGCGTGGTTGGGCGGGGACATGGTCGGCGACAATGCGACTTCCTTGTATCACTCCCTGCAACTCAAAGCGCAACACTCGTATAACAGCGGGCTGTCGGCGCTGTTCACCTACATCTACTCCCGCGCCACTGGGCTTACAGGCGGGCAGACGGCCTCGAACGGGAACGGCAGCACCTACGCCGAATCGCAACTGGGTGGCGCGACACCATTGGGCGGGACCGACTACCGCAACTTCAACAACAATAACAGTCTCCTCAACTACGACACACCGAATCGTTTCCTCGCCGTGGTGTCGTATCTGACTCCCACGGGGAAAGGTCAGCGGTTCGATCCCGGTAACCCTGTCGCGAGAGCGATCATCGGTCAATGGAACATCGCCACGGTTGTCACTTTACAGGAAGGAGCGCCCTGGGGACCAAATTGCGGCAGCGAGAACGGACGCTGCATCCCCTCGGGACAGGCATTGAAACTGCCGAAGTCCTATCAAAAATGGTACGACGGCAATACCCAGGTCACTCTACCCGATGGACGCACGTATACCCCCTCATCGCACACTAAGTTGTATTGGAACCCTGATGCCTTTACTGGCCAGATCGTGCAGTGGGCGGATGAATCCTATCATCAGGCCCAATACTGGCTGGGAACTACGAAGCAGGCCATGCCCGAGCTGCGGATGCCCGTTTTCCAGAACGTGAACTTGTCACTGAGTCGCAAGTTCCCGATCACGGAAGGGATGTCGTTTGAGATCCTTGCCGAGGCTACCAACGCGTTCAACCATAGCAATTACAGTCCGTCCGACGTGAGCAACGGCTATGGCAGTCTTGTCACGATTGCCGATCCGACTCATGGCAGCACGGTAGGAGAGAATTCCAGCACCTCGACTGGATCCATGGGAACGAGTTACATAGACGCAAGACAGATGACGCTTTCCGCTCGATTCAACTTCTAGTCTTGTGAAGTTCTGGGATTGTAAGCATTGTGGAGGCTTTCCCTCTCTCGTACCGAGGGGGAAAGCCCTTTTTCGGAATTATCCACTCGACAACACCAACTTTAAGCCTGTTCTAAAAGCATGATGAACAAAAGACAAGCCGGTAAAAACCTTACGCTTATGTCGGTAATGGCGCAGTTTTCCACCGAAGAGGCGGCCATTCGGTACTTTGAAGCGATCCGCTGGCCGAAAGGCCTCTATTGCCCGCATTGCGGCAACGCAGACGCTAAGCGTCACTACTCCATAACGGCGAATCGAGCAAAGAAGATTCGCCCTGGCCTGCACAAATGCGCCGAATGCCGGTTGTCGTTCACAGTGCGCCTCGGAACAATCATGGAGGATTCCCACATTCCGCTGAACAAATGGCTGATCGGGTTCTACATGATGTGCGCCAGCAAAACCCAGGTATCGGCTGTCCAGTTGCAGCGGCAGCTTGAGATAGGTTCCTATAGTGCAGCGCGGTTCTTCCGTCACCGCATCCGCTTCGCGCTGATGGACCTGTTCCCTAAGAGTAAACTTGGCGGCACAATTGAGGCGGATGAAACCTACCTTGGCGGTAGGATTCACGGCAGGGGCCGCGCCTACAAGGGAAACAAGACTCCGCTCGTGTCTTTGGTCGAATGGGATGGACGCGTTCGGTCGCACATGGTCGATGTGGTTACGGGCAAGGCCATCACGCGACTCTTGAAGGAGAGCGCCTCGGATACAGCGTGCCTCAACACGGATGAATCCCCCCTTTACAATGCAGCGGGGCGCCACTTTGCAGCGCATGATCTGGTAAGCCACAGCGACGAAGAGCATGGCCGTTTCGACCATGAAACTGGCCGACTGGCGGCCACGAATACCGTGGAGTGATTTTTCGGGAACAGCAAGCGTAACATTGACGGGACTCATCACCACATCAGAGGAGCGCGTTTATCGAATACGCTTAGGTGACTATCGGATTTTGTACGTGGATCGAGACAATCTCGTAGTTATGCTCGGTATCGGCCACAGGAAGGACGTTTATAGGTGAACGCAGAGGCTGCAAAGAACGAATTTCGGATGCCCGCTAAGGAGTTCGAGCGGATCATGAAGCGGGCGCTCCAAGCACCCCGCTCCGCCAAGACATTCGGAGGCGGCGAAGAGCACGAAGAAGAAGTGGAGCAAACCCGGCACGCCGCGCCCAAAGTAGACGCGCCGGGGCTGATGCCATGCGTCCCTTACTCATTCAGTGTTGTCAAGTGCATAATCCCCGACTAATTACTACCAGAGCATCGCCGGGGAAAAGTCGCGGCTGCGTGCCGAAAAGCACAAAGATCAACAAGGCACTCCTATCGCCAGAGAGAAATCGGGGCGGTTTGAAAACGACTGAAAGAACAACTCGCAAACCTGCGGAGCAGGAAGAAAATCGCAAAGAAGGCCCACGCCTGTCGTGGACCAGAGACCAAATGGGGAAATGTCAAATGCATAAGTTGAAACCTTCTCAGCCTGGCAATGGGCTGACGCGCCGCCGATTCATTCAGACTTCCACTACGGCGCTGGCCGGTGCGACGCTCCTCCCACCGCTGGTAGCGGCAGACCCGGAGCCGGGCAATGCCGCGCCCGCGCCGGCGGCGGCTCCGGCAGCCGGGCGACGGACTATCCGGCTGGATGGCGCGTGGCAACTGGCTGAAGGGCAGACGGACCAGCGGCCGGCCCAGTTCGGCCGCAAGGTTCCGGTGCCCGGCCTGGTCGATATGGCGCAACCGGGCTTTGCACGGGACACTTTCAAAAACACCAAACGCCGGTTTGGGCCGGAGGATGCGGCCCTGGCGCAACGCTCCTACTGGTATCGGCGCGAGTTTGTCATCGAGGGCGAGGCGCCGGCCGTCGCCACGCTGCTGGTGCGCAAGGCGGCCTATGGCTCGACGGTGTATCTGAACGGAACCAAAGTCGGTGAGAGCCTGGCTAGCTTTACGGCCAATTGGTATGACGTGCGGGACGCCCTGCGCGGCGGTGGCGCGGCCAACGAACTCCTCATCCGCGTGGGCGCCTCACGCGCTTCCTTGCCGCCGTCGGTTCCCACGGGCTGGGATTACGAGAAGGAGTACTACATCCCTGGATTGTTCGACAGCGTCGAGTTGACGCTGTCCGGCACGCCGAACCTTGCGCGGGTGCAGGTGGCGCCCGAGATTCGAACCAAAGAAGCGCGGGTGGTAGTACGGGTGGCCAATGCGGGAACCCCCACGAGCGCACGGCTGAAGTTCGTTGTGCGTGAGACAAAGTCCGGCAAAGTCGTAGGACGGGCCGAGAGCGAGTTGCTGTCGCTGGCGGCTGGCGCTGACCAAACGGTTGACGTTCGCATTCCCGTCGCCCATTGCCAGCTCTGGTCGCCGGAAAGGCCGTTTCTCTATACGTTGGAAGTCAGTAGTGGTGCGGACAGTTTTGAGACCCGATTTGGCATGAGGGAATTCCGGTTTGAGCCGCGTCACGGCGACACTCCAGGCCGGGCTTATTTGAACGGCAAGCCCTACTTCCTGCGCGGCAGCAACGTCACTTTATATCGATTCTTTGAAGACTCGGAGCGGGGCGATCTGCCTTGGCGGGAGGATTGGGTGCGGCTGCTGCACCAGCGCTTCAAGGAGATGCGTTGGAATGCGCTGCGTTACTCCATCTGCCAGACACCGGAAATGTGGTATCGCATCGCGGACGAGGAGGGAATTCTGATTGAAGATGAGTTTCCCATCTGGGAAGGGGGCAGGCGCATCGACTGGCCTCCAGAGCTGAAGCGGGATGAATTGGCCCGGGAATACACCGCCCGGATGGAGGAGCGGTGGAACCATCCGTCGATCGTGATCTGGGACGCGCAAAACGAGAGTTTGACCGCCGAAACCGGCGCCGCCATCGAACAGGTGCGCGGCTTGGATTTGTCCAATCGGCCCTGGGACAACGGTTGGAGTCCCTTGGGGTCTCCGACCGACATGTGCGAGGCCCACCCCTACGACTTTCTCAACCCTAAAATGACCCTCGCCAAGGCCATATCCGACCCAGTGGGGATGCCCTGGACTGACGGGGATTGCAAAAACCCGGGCAATCGGAATGCTTATATCATCAACGAATACTGCGGGCTTTGGCTGACCCGCGATGGGAGACCCGCTAGCAGGAGTAGGGATCTCCTCGCCAATTTGGCGGGGAAAGACGCGCCGCCGGCGAAACTCTATCCCCTGGCGGCACGCGTGCTGGCGGCCGAAACCGAGTACTGGCGTTGCCATCGGCAGGCGGCCGGCGTGTTGCAATTCTGCGCGCTGGCCTACTCGCGGACGGATGAGCCGACCAGCGACTGCTGGGTGGACGTGAAGCAACTCATCTGGGAGCCGGAGTTCTACCGTTACGTTCGGGACGCCTTTGCGCCCGTTGGCCTGATGGTCGATTTCACCAAGGAACGCGTCCTGGCGGGTTCGCAGCCAACGCAGGTCCACGTGATCGTGATGAATGATTTGGAGCAGCCGTGGAACGGTCCGGTGATTCTGCGCCTGAAGCTCGGCGGGCATGTGGCTGAGGAAATCAAACAGGAGTGCCACTTGGAACCTTGGGGCCAAAGCACTTTGAAGTTCGAGGTGAAGTGGCCGGACCGGACCGGACCCTGCACCCTGGAAGCCGAACTAACCGGAGCGGACGGACAACCGGTGCGGAGCCTGCGGGACACCCAGCTGGTGGATGCCAGTTAAGTCCGTTAATGGTGACTGGATGATCGCCAGCAAACTGACCGTGCCACCCGCGTCGCGCCCACCGCAAAGGAGTCATTCAGGTGCAAGGTTTTGCGCGGTACTTTCTCGTACTTCTACTATCCAGCTCTGCTGGATTGGCCCAAGGCCTCTCAAATAACGGTTTCCGCTCTCTGCGGGTGGACGCAGACAAAATCGCTGGTAGTATCCATTCTTTTCAAGGCGTGAACGGCGCGCCCGAGCCGGTAATGGCTGGGCTTCCCAGCTTGGTACGGCAATACAGGGAGTTGCGCATCAACCAGGTTCGCACCCACGATTTGATGGGTCCCGCGGATATTGATTCGAAGTTCGTATACACAAACCAGGAATTGACGGACCTGATTCCCGATCCCGCGCAGCGCGCCGGGGTGGTGAAGGCGGGCAATGCGAGCATCATCTTCCCCGACATGAGCGCGGACCCCGAAAAGCCCGAGAGCTACAATTTCGGTCCGACCGATAAGGCGCTCGCCGCCATTCGAGCCAGCGGCGCGGAAATTTATTATCGCGTGGGACGCAGTTATGGCGCCGACTTTAGCCCGCCAGCCGATTTCGACAAGTATGCCAACGTGGTGAAGCACGTCGCCATGCATTACAACCAGGGATGGGCAAACGGGTTCCACTACCAGATCCGCTACTGGGAGTTCTGGAATGAGCCGGAGGGCTTCTGGACTGGAACTCCGGAACAATTTTATTCTCTGTACGAGAAAACGGCGCGGTCCTTGAAGTCAACCGATCCCACGCTCAAAGTGGGCGGCGACGGTCAGGAAGATCCTTACGGCGATACACCTTACCGCGAGGGCTTTTTCGATTACTGCGCCGCGCACAAGGCGCCGTTGGATTTCTACTCCTGGCACCACTACGCCAGCACCGAAGACCCCTACGATGCGGTTCGGCTCGCCAGGCAGATACGCGGCGTTCTCGATGCACATGGGTTTCCCAAAGCGGAGAGCATTCTCTCGGAATGGAATTTAAAGGCCGATTATACGAAAGCCGCGAAGGCTGAGCTTGAAAGCGCGCACAACGCCGCTTACGTCGGCGCGGTTCTGTGTTACGGTCAGGACGCTCCCCTCGATCAAGCGCATTTTTACCGCGGCGACGCGGCCTGGATGGGACTCTTCAATTTGCAAGGACAGTATTACAAGACTGCTTATACGTTCGAGGCCATGGGAAAGATGCTGGATACGCCGCAGAGACTTGCGGTCGAGGGCACAGATACGTTCGGCTTCGCTGCGCTTGCGGGCCGCTCCACGGATGGCAAGACCGTGCAGATATTCATCGCCAATTACGCGATTCCGGACAGCATACTTGCGAAGATGCATACTCCCAGCGTCCAGAAGCCCGACTCGCGGGGCCATATATGGCTTCCACACCGCACAGATATCGTTTACCGCGATAACGCCGGTTACAATCTCACGGTGAGCAATTTACCCTGGGGCAAAAAGGCGTTCAGTCTCAAGCGTTACCGGCTAAGCGCGACCCAGAACCTGGAGCTGGTCGAGAGGAGGTCCGGTAACGGCGGCAGTGTGAGGTTGTCCCATCCGCTGCCCACCGATACCGTTGAGTTGATCGTTCTGGAGTGCAAGTAAGCACGGCGCGCGTGTCGTGCCAGGGACGACCCCGGTTATCCGCCCCCCGCGCAGGGCGCAAAATCGGTTCCACCAATTCCCACTGTTCGTCTGTCAGTTCCCAACGGCCAGCCATTCCTGTCCGCGGACACGCCTTGAGCAACTCCAGTTGCGCAGAAATCCGCGCATGAAATGTTTATGAGATGGGGCCTAGTCATTCATTGATGAACCGAAATAGATGCCCGAGCGGTCGCGCCAAGTCACTGGTTCTTGCTTTGTTTCATTAAGCTACTAAAAATAGTCTATACTGTGGTTGAGACACCGTCATAGTTTAAACTGTGATTGTGGCACCATCCAGTACCACCACTTCGATATGAGCTCCTACCCTTCTCAGATTGCAATGCATTCAATGCCTACGTCGTTTGAAATCATCCACCCCGAAGCCTCTGGCGAAGTGAAGGTTGTATTGTTCGACTTCGACGGGACGCTTTCGCTGTTGCGAGCCGGCTGGGCGGGCGTGATGGTCCCCATGATGATCGAGGAGTTGGCCGCCCTCGGGACCGGTGAAAGCGAAGATCGGTTACGGCTGATTGTGCGCGAGTTCGTGGACCGCCTGACGGGAAAGCAAACCATCTACCAAATGATTGAATTGGCGCGGCAGGTGGAGCTGCGCGGCGGCACGGCCGCCGAACCTCTCGTGTATAAACGCAGGTACTTGGATCGCTTACATGTCCGCATCGCGCACCGGCTGGAGGAACTGCGCTCGGGAAATGCCCCGCCGGAGAAATACCTGGTTCCAGGTTCGATGGAACTTCTCAATGCGCTTCGCGAGCGCGGTCTGCGCCTTTACGTGGCCAGCGGCACCGACGAAGAATACATGCGCCGCGAAGTGGAGCTGCTCGGCGTGACCGAATACTTCGATGGCGGCGTATTCGGCGCTCTGGACGACTACAAGAGCTTCTCCAAGCGGATCCTGATCGAACGCATTCTCGCGCGCTCGGAGTGCCATGGCCGCGAGATTCTCGGTTTCGGCGATGGCTACGTGGAGATTGAAAACGTGAAAACTGTGGGTGGCATCGCTGTGGGAGTGGCGACGGACGAGGGCGAATGCCTGGTGGTGGACTCATGGAAGCGCAATCGGCTGGTCGGCGCCGGAGCCGATTACATTGTGCCGAACTACCTCGATCAAGTAGCATTGCTGGGGAGAATTCTGAAACCATGAACTCGCGCTACGCCCAAGTGCATGATGAAGGGCCGAGGGCGAGCGCAGTGGTTCCTTCAGTGGCGATCACAGTGTGACCTTTCCGGCACTGTGGCGGGCGATAGGGGCGCGGATATGACGAACGAAGAGATTCTGGCAGCCATTCCCAAGCTGTCGGCGCTGGTGGTGGGTGACGTTTGCCTGGACCGCTGGTGCCGCTACGAACCGAGTTATTCCGAGCCGTCGCGCGAAACAGGCATCCCGCGCGTGGCTGTGGTGGAGTACGAGCGCACGCCCGGGGCAGCCGGCACTGTGGCTTCAAATCTGGCGGCGCTGGGCGCTGGGCGCGTCGAGGTTTTGGGCGTCGTGGGCGCGGACGGACATGGCCACGAGCTCGAACTGGCGCTGGCGAAGCGCGGCATCGGCTCCAGCCTGGTGCGCGACGAGTCGGGTCTGACCTTCACCTATACCAAGCTGATCAATCGCGCGACCGGGGTCGAGGATCTGCCGCGAGTGGATTACATGAGCGCGCGCGACCTGCCGACCGAGGTTGAGGCGCAAGTGGTGCAGCGTTTCGAACGCATCGCACCGCAGTTCGACGTCGTGCTCGTCTCTGACCAGATGGAACTCGCCTCCGGCGGTGTCGTGACGGCGCGGTTGCGCCAGGCGATCGCGGAGTTCGCCGCCGCTCATCCCGAAATACCGGTGCTCGTGGACTCGCGCGCGCGCGGCGAACTGTTCCGCAATGCGATGGTGAAGCTCAACGAGGACGAGGCCGCGCAGGCTTGTGCCCGCATCGGCGTGCCGGTGGACTATGAGGCGCTGCGGCGCCATATCGGCAATGCCACGCTGATGGTGACGCGCGGAGCGGAAGGCGTTTCCATTATCACCGCGCAGGGCGCGGTGCAAGTGCCCACCCGGCCCGTGGCTGATCCCGTAGATATCTGCGGCGCGGGCGACAGTTTCCACGCCGGCGCCTCGCTGGTGCTGCGGCTGACGGGCGACGCCGTCGCCGCCGCGCGCTTCGGCAATCTGGTCGCGTCAATCACGATCATGCAACCCGGTACCGGAGCTGCGACGCGCGACCAAGTCCTGGCGTTGTGCCGGCAGGAGGTTCACTCGTGAATTACTTTGAGGACTATCGGCAGTCCCTGGAAGGCGTGCTTCACAAACTCGATCTGCAGGCGGTTCAGACTGCGGCGGAGTGGTTACGATCGGCCCGCGATGAGGGGCGGCAGGTCTTCGTCTGCGGCAACGGCGGCAGTGCTTTCACCGCGTCGCATTTCGCCACCGATCTCGTCAAAGGCGCCAGTTATGGGCGCGCGGAACGTTTTCGGGTCCTGCCTTTGACGGACTCCATGGGGACGATCACCGCTTATGCCAACGATGTCGGCTATGAGGTGGTTTTCGAGGAGCAGTTGAAGAACTTTGCCCGCGCCGGCGATGTGGTCATCGCCATCAGCGGCTCGGGTAATTCCCCTAATGTTTTGAAGGCAGTCGAATATGCCAATCGCATCGCGTGCCGCACCATCGGGTTGACCGGACGCGACGGCGGCCGTCTTGGCAGCATGGTGCAACTGAACATCCTTGCCGCGAATCCGCATATGGGACGCATCGAAGATATTCACATGTTCGTTTGCCACATGCTCGCGTATTCCTTTATGGAAGACGGCTGCAAATCCGCGTCCCACTGATGGGATCTATAGCGGGTCTCCTGCGGGTGTAGACCAAGGCACAATCGATAAGTGGCTTTTTCATCGAGAAAAAGCCGCCTTGAATACTGTCCGAAATGGCTCATAGTTGCAGGAGAACCGCCGTAAGATTCCGCTCTTCCGCATCCGTTCGATGCGGATTGCGTTTTCACGCGGATGCCCCGATCGTTTGCCGTCATTGCGATGTTGTGCCGGAAACCGGCGCGACTCCCCGGCCCCTATTTCGACTTTCAGCGCCTCCATTTCGATCGTCGAGATCGAGGAGCAAATCACCGTTGTTCTTACTTTGAACGGAGCGCCGTCTCTATTTTCTTTCCCGTGTACTCCACCACGGCATCCGCTTCTGAAGAAACCTTCTCGCCCACGCCATGCCCTGGGCCTACCAGGACGACGCGAAACTTTCTGTGCCCTGGCATTCCCGCGAACGAGCCTACCCGGTCGCCCAGGGTCAGCGTTCCGGCCGCCTCATTCCAGTGCATCGGAATCACCGCATAGGCGCCCTGCTCGTACCGGTAGCTGTCGCCCTCATCCTCATAGAGATTGAAGGAGCCATCCGCGCCCCGGTAGATCCGCAACTCAATGGGATCGTCCGGCTTTTGGCCGGTATACTCGATCTCCGGTCCCAGAGGCACAATCGATCCGGCGCGTAGAAACAGCGGCAGTTTCGCGATCGGAGCATTCACCTCGAGTTCCTGTCCGCCCTGGACCTTCTCACCGGTCCAGAAATCGTACCAGGCCTCCGCCTTGGGCAGATAAACATCGCGCTTTAGAGCCCCTTCCTTCCAAACCGGGCTGACCAGGAACGCGGGGCCGAACATATACTCATCGCCGATATTCCACACCTTATGGTCGGTGCGCCAATCCATCACCAGCGGCCGTTGCATCGTATAGTCGTCATGCGTCACCTTCCACGCCAGCGCGTAGATGTACGGCATCATGCGGTAGCGCAGCCGGTCATAGGTGATCAACACCGGCTCAACCTTGTCGTAGGTCCATATCTCGTTGTGGTCGCGATGCCCGTGGGTCCGGAACAGGGGGCAGAATGCGCCAAACTGGAACCACCGCGCGAAAAGGTCCTGATACTCGGGCGTGGTCATCGACGCGCCTCTGTACAAAGGAAAGTACCCTGCAACATCTGTCGTCCAATAGGGCATTCCGCTTAGCGCGAAGTTCAGCCCCGCCGCAATCTGGTGCTGGAATGCCCAGTTGGTGGGGTAAGAATCGCCGCTCCACACGGCAGTTCCGATCCGCTGCTGGCCCAGAAACGCCGAGCGCGTCAGCAGCATGACCCGCTTTCCCTCCGTGGCCTGCTTCCAGTGCTCTGCAAAGCCGCCGGTATGCAGCAGAGGAAACACATTTGTGTACATGGCGCCGTTGCCGATCGCCACTTTTTTGTCGAATAGCATCGCATCGGCCTCGTGCGGACCCGCATCCGGCTCCGAGGCGTCCAGCCAGAACGAATCCCAGCCTTGAGCGAGCAGGGGCCCGGAGATCGTCTTCCATAAGAAATCCCGTGCCGCGGGGTTGGTCCCGTCATACTCGTGCGTTGCCGGGGAAATCTCCCACCCGTTTGCCCGCAACTTCTTAAGATTGACCGAGCTGTCCTCGTAGAGCCCCCACACCGAAATCATCGTGTGAACGTGTTCCTTATGCAGTTCATTCAGCTCCGCCGCGACATCGGGATAGTTCGCGTTGAAATCTCCATCACCTCGCGCCGTCCACCAGCCTCCGTCCTGCACCATGCAGTCCAGCGGAATATGTTCCGTCCTGTAACGCTTGGCGACCTCCAAAAACTCGGCCTGCGATGTGTAGGAGTCCTTTGACTGAAGGAATCCATAGGCCCACTCCGGAAACAGCGGCACGTGTCCCGTCATCTGGCGGTATTCGTGGACGATTCCGTCCATCTCCGGTCCGTAGAGGAAGTAGTAGTCCAATGCGTTCGCAGACATTGAGGTAATGCTTAACGCAGGCGGATACCGGTCATCGACATAGGTCAGCGATGCCGTATTCCACATCAGTCCATAGCCCTTATTGGATACCAGCACCGGGATGGCAACGTCGCTATTGTCCTGTCCCAGCTCCACCGTTGCGCCACGATAGTTGAACATGCCGTTTTGGTGCTGTCCCAGCCCGTAGAACGCCTCCGTTACATCCGGCCTAAACCGGTCCTCCACGGTGAGGGTCTTCTCCCCATTGAGTTCCACCGGCTGATAGGTACGCGGCTCCGCCGGTCTCTCCAGCAGCAGCACCGTCCCATCGAGTGTGGAGTAGACCAGATTGCCGGCCTTCTTCTCGAGCTTCACGCGAAGTTTCGCCGTGGTCAGCGAGGCGCCGTCCGCGTCCTGCGCAAAATCAAACTTGGCGCCCGGGCACACTGTGGACTTGTCCAGCATCCACGGCTGGGCCGGCGATGCGCCCTGCACCGCTGTATCGCCCGGAGCCGCTACGATATGCACCACCGAATCGCTGCATACCGTTACCTGCAGCGTCTCGCCATTGACCTTCGCCACAAATCCATCCGCATTGGACTGCACAGACTGCACCGCATTCGACTGCACAGTCAGCACAGGCACTGGAGCCGCGTTCTGGGGCGCCGCAGCCCGAATGTTCGCGGGGAGCACACCCAAGGCAATCACCCCCAGCGATCCAGCTAGTCTTTTAGCGAATAACGACCACATTGAACAGCTCCTCTTAGGCAGATTGGGCACAACTACGCTTCGGATTCCTGACACGTAAATGTCTGCAAAATTAGCTCGAATCATTCTAACTCAAACAGCCGGTACGCCTTGTTAATGAAGGATATCGGGATCATCGGTGGCAAATGTCGCGCGCTCGCAGGTCGTCTTGGGAGCCTGCGGATTTGTGTCTTAGGAGGCTGAGCGTGGCGCCGGGTTGGCGCAAACAGCCGAGCTTGCAATTCCAACTCAACTGCCGCCAAAAAGTTGGGACTTCTGCAGATCAGTCGCGCGAAACGCCGATGTCTTCGGCCACGAGAGCATCTCCTGCTCATCCGTCCCGAGTTCGAAGTTGCAAACCTGGTTCGGGCCGGACCCTATCGCGATTTGCCGTCGCACGGCGATGTCTACTGGGCAAGGTGGAGTGCAGAAACCGGACCTTCGATGACCCGATCAGAAAATGTGCCGCCTTCCGGGGGATTTTCCGGCTGCAAGTGGAATTTTCTGGTGGAGAGGGGATTCATATCGCCATATAAACCATTACAAATGAAAGAGATAAAAAATCACTTCGGCAAAATACCCCCAAAAGTACCCCTCCGAGAATTGACTGGGAGGTTTTGCTGGTAATTGAAGGCGGAAACAACAACAATCTTATGCGCATTGTGGACGTGTTGTGCCCCCTGGATTAGTGCCTTGGTGAATTCGCGAAAATTGAGACGATCAGATCACATCTCGCTCTTGCTGTCCGATTCCGGACAGCCAATCCCAGTTACGAACAGCGATCAAGGCTCAGTCGCAGCTAACCTGTTTATTTTCAGCAGCAGGTTTTGGTTTGTGGAATGCATTAAAGTGGATGACAATCCGTTGCGTCCTTATGGCTCCCACCGTGCCTCTTCATCATGAGTGCGGGGGCTGTCTGGTTTGCGACTCCGAAGGCATGCACCTGCACCTGCTCTCAAGGGAGCAAGTCCGATTCACCGGCCGGAGTACGAGGGAGGGATAAGTTGATTCACCTCATCCATGACGTTCGTTTCGCTTTTCGCAGATTCAGGCATACACCCGGCCCGTTTCTGGCGGCCATCGTCACGCTGGCGCTTGGCATAGGGGCAAACACTGCCATCTTCAGCCTTGTAGACGGAATATGGCTGCGCCCGCTTCCGATTGCGGATCCCTCCCATCTGGTAGCGATCGAAAGCGTGAAAAACCACGCCGCCGCGGACTCAGAAGGGACCGAGACCGGGTCGTCGTATTCGGAGTTCGAGGATGTCCGGGCGGGTGTGCCGGCTTTCGCCGATGTGGCAGCTTCTGTCCGCAGGGGAGTCGTGTTGGAAACATCCGACGGCCTCCAACTGCAGCTGACCGATGTAGTCAGCGACAACTACTTCACCTTCATGGGCGTGAAGCCGGAGCTGGGACGCCTGCCGGATGAGAACGAGCTACGCCGCCTTCAGACGCCGGTCATCGTGCTGAGCCATGCCACATGGAAGCGCGTCTTTGGCGGGAACCCCGGCGTAGTTGGACAGACGGTAAAGGTCGACCGGAGCTTGGCGACGGTGCTGGCCGTTCTGCCGGCGGAATTCAGGGGAACAGAACGCATGATCGATCCTCAGGTCTATGTACCGCTGTCGACTTGGGTGACGTGGGATCCGTACGAGCAGAACGAGCCGCGCACGATCCGCGACCTGGAACTCTATGCGCGTTTGCGGCCGGGCGCGACACTGGATCAGGCGAAGGCGCAGTTGCAGGGCCTGAGCGCGGACCTGCAAGCGAAGTATCCGCAGGCGAATAGCGGTCGCAGCCTCACCGCCGATTGGCAGGCCAAGTTGCAGGGCAATGGAATGAAAGCGATCAGCGTCTTGCTGCTCGCCATTACCGGGGCCGTTCTGCTGATCGCATGCACGAACATCGCCAATCTGTTTCTGGCGCTGAACGACGCGCGCCGGCGGGAGATTGCCATGCGCGTGGCGTTGGGTGCTTCTCGCGGGCTGCTGCTGCGGCAGCTAGTGACCGAATACGCTGTGCTTGCGGTTGCGGGCGTGGCGGGCGCGTTGGTCCTGGCGCAATGGCTGATTGCGCTGGTCCCGGCGCTCATGCCCAACGTCGGCTTCCCCTTGGGCTTCGACTTCCGCATCGACCATCGCGTGCTGGCATTTGCGGTTGCCGCGGGCGTGGTGTCTGTGCTCATCTGCGGGCTGATACCGGCCATTGCAATGACCCGGACCTCGCTTCTCGACGCGATGCGGGCACAGGCCGCGCCGCGCGGCAGGTTCAAGACTCCGGCGCGAAAGATTTTCGTTGTGGCGCAACTGGCCGTCTCAATGGCGCTGCTGATGGCGACGGGGCTGCTGGTAAGGACGCTCATTCACCTCGAAAACATGGACATGGGATTCAATAATAGGCAGAACGCCGTGCTGATGGGAATTGCCGTAGATGGACAAGGTCCGCAAAGGCTGGCGTTGTTTGACACCCTGGTCAACCGCATGAGAGCCTTGCCCGGCGTGAAGGACGCGAGCGTGGCGCGCGTCGTGCCTTTCCCCGAGAGTATGGGCGGAATGACCAAAGTCGTGTTGGCGCCGGGCGAGATTCCATCGGAGACGGCGGGAATCCCGGTTTGGTTCAACTCCGTGGACGATGCGTATCTTCAGGTGATGGGCGTTCCCATGTTGCGCGGCCGGGCATTCGGGAGGCAGGACACCGCAGCTGGCGAACCGGTCGCGATCGTGAATCGGACGTTGGCGAAAAAGCTGTTTGGCGAAGAGGATGTGGTCGGGCGGAGCCTGCGCATCGGGCGGGAGAAGCCGGTGGACACGGTAATCGTCGGCGTGGCCTACGACGGCAAGTATGCCGATTTAGAGGAGACACCGCAGCCCTATTTGTATCTTCCGCTCACGCAGGATGGACAGTCCGAGGTGACGCTGATTGTGACCACGGCCGGAGACCCTGGCGCGCTGCTGCAGCCGGCACGGAAGGCATTGCGCGAGGTGGACCCAAACATCCTGATCGAGAATACACAGACCTTCACGGATCACATGAGATTTGTCACCTACCCCAACCGCATGACGGCCTGGCTATCGGCATCCCTGGGCGCTCTGGCGCTGCTGCTGACCACAGTCGGTCTGTATGGCGTGACAGCGTACGCCGTATCGCGGCGGACCCATGAGATCGGCATTCGCATGGCGCTGGGGGCCTTGCGCGGAACGGTTTTCGCCTCCGTCCTTAAAGACGGCCTGAAGCTGGCTCTGGCCGGCATGGCGCTGGGAACAGGACTGGCTGTGCTGCTGGGGCGCGGGATGAGCAGCTTGCTCTATGGTGTGAGGCCGCTGGATCCGGTTACCCTGCTGGGTGTAGTCGCCGTGGTCCTCGCCACATCGTTCGCGGCCTTGATTCCTCCGGCCAGGCGCGCGCTGCGTGTCAATCCGGTAGACGCCTTACGCGAAGAATAGGCAAATGGCGCTGGAGACCTCTTAGGCCTGAACATCGGAACATCTCAGTTGTTGCTGCCAACGGTCCATACCCCATTTCCAGCGCCGGCGTGCCTCAAGACGAACATACCGGGGTGCGCGGAGCTTGCGGCATGTCGCATACTGTCCGAAATCGAACACATCGAAGCTAGAAACGGTCACCGCGAAGCCGCTTCTGTCCGACGTTTTTGTCTAAGTTGTTCATTTCCAATGGAAAGAGGCGAGAGCTTTTTGGCCTCTTAAATGCTTCTCTTGTTCTGTTATGGATATCGCACGGCCTGACATTAAACAGAAAAAGAAGCGCCGGCTTTACCTATGGGTTGGCGTTGCGGTGGTGATGATAACGGTTGCGGGGCTGGCTGTGGCGAGGCTGAAACCGGCGGCGCCCACGGTCGACCGTTCGACCATCTGGACCGACACGGTGAAGCGCGGACCGATGGTGCGCCAAGTGCGTTCGTCGACCGGCGTTCTCGCGCCGCGCGAGGATTCAATCGAATTGATCCCGGCCCAGACTGACGCGACCGTGGTACGCATTCGCATTCTGCCGGGAGCCCAGGTTACGCCGGACACCATCATCATGGATCTCGCCGATCCGCAACTCCAGCAGGAAGTGCTCAACGCTCAATTGGCGTTCAAGGCCGCACAGGCCGACTACAAAAGCCTTCAGGCTCAACTCGAAAGCACGCTTATGGACAAGAAGACCGCGGCGGCGCAGGTGAATGCCAACTATACACAGGATCAGTTACAAGCCCAGACCGACAAGGCGCTTTACGACCTCGGCGTCATCTCCGGCCTCACCTACCAGAAGTCGCAGAGCACCGCCGATCAGTTAACCGCACAGCACCAGCTCAGCCAGCAGCAGCTCGGCGTGAACCAGAAGGCGATCGAAGTACAGCTTACTTCGCAGAAGACCAAAATCGACCAAGCCCAGGCATTGCTCGATTTTTACGAGAAGCAGGCGCAGGCGCTCGAAGTTCGCTCCACCATCGCCGGCACGCTGGCGCCGCTGGCCACCCCGGTGCAAGTGGGCGAACACGTGGCGGCGGGAACCAGTGTGGCCGAGGTCATCCAGCGCGACAAGCTGAAAGCCGCCCTGCAGATTGCCGAGACGCAAGCCCGCGACATTCAGATCGGCCAACCGGCCTCGATCGACACCCACAACGGCGTGATTCCCGGCCACGTCACGCGCATCGATCCTTCGGTAGTGAACGGAACACGCACTGTAGACGTAGAACTGGATGGAGCGTTGCCGCCGGGCGCGGTTCCGCAGTTGAGCGTTGACGGCACCATCGACCTGGAGCGCATGAACGACGTGCTCTACGTGGGCCGGCCGGCGCTGGGGAATGAAGACTCCACGCTGAGCCTGTTCAAGCTCGATCCCGATGGCAAAGGCGCCACGCGCGTTCCAGTCAAAGTCGGCCGCGCCTCGGTGAACGAGATTCAAGTACTCGAGGGCTTGAAGGAAGGCGACACGGTGATCCTCTCCGATATGTCGCGCTGGGACAACGTGGATCGCATTCGGCTGGAGTGAGTATTCCGCATGGGTTCAATCTCTAACACCTGGTATCTCGACTTGATTGACGACAAAACTCGGGAGGGTTAGTTGATGACTTCGATTCGCTATCTGTTTCGCCGCATACTCAGATCGCCGGGCTTCTTCGCGCTGGTTATAGCCACCATCGCACTGGCCATTGGAGTGAACCTTGGCGTCTTTTCGCTGACTCAAGCCATACTACTTCGCTCGCTGGGAGTTCCCCACGCGGACCGGCTTGTGTATTACACGTTGGGCAAAGGTGGAGGGGCTTTCTCCAGTCCAGCCTATGAGGCATTGCGCGCCGACGCCGCCATGAAAGATGTCTTTGCCTGGAATCCAAATGCACTGGTCCGCTTACAGACCAACGACGGTGTAGTCAAGATTCCAGGGGCACTGGTAACAGGCAATATATTTTCGGTGCTCGGAATCAAGCCGTCTCTGGGCCGCTTTTTCGGCGAGGCCGAGGACGCTCCAGGAGGAGGAAAGGATGGCTGGGTCGCGGTTCTCGGCTACTCCTATTGGAAGACGCACTTTGGCGGCGATTCCAGGGTGATCGGCCAGAACATGACGGTAGACGGCGCGCCGGTCCATATCGTCGGCGTGCTGCCTCCGGAGTTCACCGGGCTTTTTCCGCCGCTCCGCGCGGATATCATCCTCCCGCGTTATTTTGAGACGATAACCAACCCCAGCCAGGACAGGTTTGCCAATCCGGGCTACTTCGAGTGGGCGGTCTTTGGCCGTCTGCCGCAAGGCGTGTCCATTCAGTCCGTGCAAGCCAATCTGAAGACGATTGAGCCGTTGTTGCGGCAACAAGCCGATCCCAAAGGCACGATATTCCCCGAGATGTTTCCGGATACCGCGCCCGGTTCACTGCTCACCGTCGAGGATGGCCGCTTTGGCTCGACGTACCTACGCAAGCAGTTAGTCACTCCCCTATTGGCGATGGAAGGTCTTGCGGGAGCGATCCTCCTGTTTTGCTGCTGTAACCTGATTCTGCTTTTTGTGGGGCGCGCCAGCCGCGAGTCGCACGCCACGGCGATCCGCATGGCTTTGGGTGCGCGGTTGGGGAATGAGGCGCGCTTCGCCGCGCTGGAGTCGGTCGCGCTGGCGGCAATCGGGTGTTGCTTCGCGGTTCCGCTGGCCTATGGAATCACGCGAATCCTCTCCCTGGTGGCTCGATCCGCCGCCAAATTCGATATCCTCGCGCCGTTCTCGCCGAGCACTTCTCTACTACTGGCAGCCGCGGGAATCACTTTAGCTATCGCCTGCGTGACCGGAGCCTGCGCAAGCATCTGGCATGGGAAAAAACATCCGGGATCCATTCTGGGAACCTGGAGCGGCCCGGTGGCCGCGCGTCGCTCCAGTTCCTGGATTATCGGCTTCGAGGTCTTCGGGTCCATCCTTCTGATCACCATTGCGGTTGTGGTGGGTCTGGGTTTCCACAGGATGGTCAGTCAGCCGTCGGGTTTCGGCGTGCATAACACCGTCACGGCGATTATTGATCCTGACATGGGAAGGCGGAATGGCGAAATGAGCCGCATTGTGGGCCGGATCGAGAGTTCTCCCGGAGTCCAGTCCGTCGCCGTGACGAGTCTGCCTCCATTAAGCGGCTTCAGCACGAGTGACGAAGTGGTTTCAACGCGCGGCGAAGATGGTGCGCTGCGGCGGCAGCATATAGAGTCCATTGGGGTCTCTGCCCAGTATTTCTCAGCGATTGGGACCAAGGTAGTGAGAGGCCGCGATTTTATCAACGACGATCATGCGGGAGATAAGGTATGCGTGATCAGCCGCCGCGTGGCGGCTGCATTGTTTCTCCGGCTAGAACCGCTGGGAAAGTCGATCTACCAGGGAGATACCGGCGCGAACGATCAAACCGTCAAGCCGTACTGTCGCGTGATCGGTATTGCCGAGGATGCGCATATCACATCCATGTCCAAGCCCGCCGATGCCGCCGTTTACGTACTTATAAAAAACGAAATGCCATTCATCGTTGTACGCGCTGCGACCAGCGAGCTAGCGGCAAAGGCGGTGCACAATGCCGTGCAGGCGGTCGATCCGGTCGCTCTGTGGGGCCTTGAAACCATCGAACAAAGCATGAATGACAGTCTTAGTTTATGGAAGGTCATCACCATCTCGGGCGGACTCTGCGCCTCGATGGCCGCGGTCATTCTGGGCATTGGATTTTTTGGAATTCTGTCGCTCCAAGTGGCGGAGCGGAAGCGGCAGATTGGCATTGAGATTGCTCTTGGCGCTAGCCGGACCGCGGTGTGCCTCTCGGTTGTGAAGAGGTTCCGCCTGTCGGTCGTCCTTGGTCTGGTCTTAGGATCGGGTTTGGCACTTTGGGCGGCTGCGGAGTTGGCGAAGCTCTACGGGTTGAGCATAGGCTTCGTGATTGGAGGGTATTTGGGCAGCCTTGCACTACTTGGACTCTTGCTGTTGGCCGCCGCTTCAACGCCGTTGAGCCGCGCCCTTGCGGTGTCGCCGATGGAGTGCCTCTCCAGTGAATGACGCGCCGGCACCGGCTGCAGGCCTGATGCAGGATGGGGGACAACTCGTGATGACTTTTCGTTTGGCTCAGGTAACCACGGCCGTGAGTTGAACTCCGGCATTGATCCTGGGCGCGCTTCAACCACATTTCACTGAAACAGATTTACGAAAGTAAGAGGGAGACAGGATGGCAACCAACGGCACGCTGATTGAAATCGAGGATCTGACCAAGGTCTTTTACACCGACGAAGTGGAGACGCACGCGCTCTCCGGCATTTACCTGACCATCTCGCGCGGCGAGTATGTGGCCATCTCCGGCCCATCCGGATGCGGCAAATCCACGCTGCTCTCCATCATGGGCCTGCTCGATACGCCCACGGCGGGCAAGTACCGGCTCAACGGCAAGCCTGCGGAGAGCCTCAGCTTCAGCGAGCGTTCGCGCATCCGCAACCAGGAGATCGGCTTCATCTTTCAGAGCTTCAATCTGATCGGCGATCTTACCGTCGAGGAGAATGTTGAACTGCCGCTGACTTACCGCTCCGGCATGGCTTCGACGGAGCGCAAAAAGCGCGCCAAGGAAGCCCTGGAGCGCGTGAACATGGCGCACCGCAGGAAGCACTACCCGGCGCAACTTAGCGGCGGCCAGCAGCAGCGCGTCGCCGTGGCCCGCGCCCTGGCCGGTTCGCCCGCGATCCTGCTCGCCGATGAGCCGACCGGAAACCTGGACTCGAAGAACGGCGAGGCAGTGATGCACCTGTTAGCCGATTTGCACCGCGAAGGCTCAACCATCTGCATGGTTACGCACGATCCGCGCTTCGCCAAGCACGCCCAGCGCGAGGTGCACCTCTTCGACGGCAAGGTCGTCTCCGAAACCGAGTTGAAGAAGCTCGAAGAGGAAGTGGAGGCGTAACGAAATGTTTACAAACATTCTCCACGACATTCGCTACGCGCTGCGCCAATTGCGCAAGTCGCCGGGGTTCACATTGACCGTCGTTCTGATGCTGGCGCTGGGCATCGGCGCCAACACCGCCGTCTTCAGCGTGATGAACGCGATCCTCATGCGGTTGCTTCCTGTCAGCCGCGCGGAGGGTCTCTCTTACGTGCGCATAGCCAACCGCATGGGGCCACCTCCCGGCGTCGATAATGCAGGATACGCAGGCAGCTCCTTCACAGGGCCGACGTTCGAGGCACTGCGGCTGCGCACCGACGTCTTCGAGGACCTGATCGCCTATGTCCCACTCGGCATCGGCGGAGTGCGTCATGGAGACGCATTGCCTGAGGAGGCCGAGGGCGAGGAAGTCAGCGGCAACTTCTTTTCGGGGTTGGGGGTACGCATGGCGCGGGGGCGCGGTTTTTCTTTGGCCGACGAGACTAATCACGCGCCTATTGCCGTGCTCAGCTACGACTACTGGACGCGCAGCTTTGCGCGTGATCCGGCCATACTGGGACAAACCGTCTACATCAAGGGCGTTCCCATGACGGTGGTAGGGGTAACGGCCCATGGCTTTAAGGGCGTTGAGCCGGCGCCCTCAACCGATTTCTGGGTTCCCTTGCAGAACCGCCCGGAGTTGAACGCTTGGGGAATACCTGGAGGCGTCGATCCCCTCTACGGTTCTCCCAAGTTGGCGTGTCTGATGATGATGGCGCGGCTTCGTCCGGGCGTAACACCGGCCCAGGCACAGCAGGCGCTGATGGGCACGTTCGGCGAAGTGGCCCGGCAGGCGGTGGGCACGATCGATCCGAAAGAGTGGCAGCCGCTGCTGGCCTTCGCTCCGGCGCGCGGCTTGGGTGTTGGCAACGACATGGCTCGCGAGCCGCTGCGGATTCTGATGGGCCTGGTTGCGCTGGTGCTGTTGATCGCCTGCACCAACGTGGCCATGATGATCCAGGCGCGCAACAGCGAGCGGCAGCATGAATTCAGTCTGCGGCTGGCGATCGGCGCGGGCCGGGCGAGCCTCTTCCGCCAGTTACTCTCGGAGAGCCTATTGCTGGTTGCAGCGGGCGCGGCGTTGGGCTGGCTCTTCGCGCTAGGGGCTATGCGCCTACTCGCCCGCTGGTCGCAGTTCGATACCGGATTTAGCCCAGACCGCAACGTATTGCTGTTCACGCTGGCGGTTTCGGCGTTGGCCGCGCTTGTCTTCGGCCTGGTTCCGCTGTGGAGCGCGACGCACGCGCCGGTGGCCGGCGTGCTGCGCGCCACGGCGTCGAGCATAACCACCAGCCGGAACCGCATTGTAGGCGGACGCATCGTGCTCTCCGCGCAAATGGCCATCTGCCTGGTTCTGCTGATGGCCGCCATGCTCCTGCTGCGCACGCTGCACAATTACATGGCAGTGAATCTCGGCATGGATACACGTGGACTGCTGGTCTTCGGCGTCACGCCGCAAGGAAAAATCGATACGGAGGTCTTCTATCGCACGCTGCTTGAGCGGCTTCGCCAGGTCCCCGGGGTGGAATCTGTCTCGATGGCGAAGATTCGCCCCGGAACTGGTTGGGACAACGAGGGCGACTCTTTTACGCTGGATGGCGTAGCTCAAAGCAATGGGACACTTGTCTGGAATACAGTGGGGCCCGGCTTTTTCCGGACCATGGGCATTCCCATCCTCGCCGGTCGCGATATTGCTAATTCGGATGGGCTGAAGAGCGCCCATGTCGTGGTGGTCAACGAGGCATTCGTAAAGAAGTATCTGCCTCATACCAATCCCCTAGGCCATTTGGTGGGCGCCTATAGGCCGAACTGCACCATCGTCGGCGTGGTGCGCGACAACAAGTTCCGTTCGGTGGGTGAGGAGCCGACGCTCATGGCTTATTTCTCCGCCTTGCAATGGCCGCCTCTCGGCACCATGGACATCGAGGTGCGCGTCCGCGGCAGCGCTCTGGCGGCGCTGCCGGAGATGCGCAAGGTCGTTGCGGGCCTTTATCCGAATGTGCCGCTCGAAAAACCCATGACACAAAAGGCCCAGTTTGAGGAGTCCTATGACGGGCCGCGCATGTTTGGTGTAATGGGCGGCTTTTTTGGACTGTTGGCCGCGCTGCTGGTGGCCACCGGCCTCTACGGCGCGCATTCTTTCCGCGTGAGCCGCCGCACCATGGAGATCGGCGTACGCATGGCTCTGGGCGCAAGCCGCGCTCAGGTGCTGGTCATGGTCCTGCGCGAGAGTCTCTGGGTTCTGCTTGCCGGACTGGCTGCCGGAGTTCCCCTCACGCTCCTGGCGGTGCGCCCGCTCAAGGCGATGCTCTACCAAATGTCGCCGCTTGATCCGCTTAGCTTTGTTCTGGCCGTAGCGGCCATGATCGTCGTCTCCGGCTGCGCAGCCTGGCTGCCCGCGCGCCGCGCGGCTTCCATTGATCCCATGCAGGCACTCAGATCGGAGTAACTCAATCATGATCGAACTGAAACACGTCGAACGCAGTTACAAGGCCGGATACACCGAGACATGGGTGTTGCGGCGGATTGGTCTTACGATTCGCGAAGGCGAATTCGTGACCGTGATGGGCCCCTCGGGCGCGGGCAAGTCGTCGCTGCTCAACATTCTTGCCTTGCTCGACGATGGCTGGAAGGGTGAGTACTGGTTCGGCGACGCCGCCATCCACACGCTGAACCGCAAGCAGCGCGCCGACCTGGCCCGCCAGCACATCGGCATGGTTTTTCAGAGCTATCACCTGCTCGACGATCTTACCGTGGCTGAAAACATCGACCTGCCGCTCTCTTACAAGAACCTGCCCGCCGGGGAGCGCCAGGGAATGGTGGCCGACATCCTCGATCGCTTTCAGATCGTCGCCAAGAAGGATCTGTATCCCAACCAGCTTTCCGGCGGCCAGCAGCAATTGGTCGGCATCGCTCGTGCAGTAGTGCATGCACCCTCATTGCTATTGGCTGATGAGCCCACCGGCAACCTGCACTCCACACAGGGCCGCGAGATTATGCAGCTTTTTTGCGAACTCAACCGCTCCGGCACGACCATTGTGCAAGTGACACATTCGGAAGCGAACGCGCGCTACGGAAGACGGATAGTCGAATTGGGCGACGGCTGGATGACACGCGATGAAACCCTGGCGACAAAGGTAACGGAGGCAAGGTGAACGACAATCCTACCCAACCTGTTGGTGAGACACGCATGAATTCCCGCTCCTCCAAATCGGTCGTTATCCGTATTCAAGCCATCGCAGCGATTTTGCTTTTGCAAGTGAACCTGGCCCTCGCGGTCGAGCCTCCGCAAGCGCTGCCTGCGCCAACAAATTCACAGGCGACGCAACCGGCGCCGGAGGCCCCCGCGCCGGCGGCGAACGGCGCTGCCGCGCCGCCCTCTACGCTGGCGCAGCAGATGCGGCAGACACAGCTCGAGGCGATTACCCCACAGCGATCATTTCATGTAGATCTTCCGCACTCGCATAACCCGCTCGCACCCTACAGACCCAGCGAGGCGCCCCCGCTGGATCTCACGAACTCGCCGCGCCTTGAGAACCTGATCCGTGACGGGAAACTATACATTTCGCTGCACGATACCATCGCCCTGGCTATCGAAAACAACCTCGATCTCGCCTACTTCCGCTATAACTTCCCCATTGCGCAAACCGACTACGCGCGCACCAAGGCCGGCGGCAGCGTGAACGGGGTCAATACAGGAATCGTGCAGTCGTCCACGCAGGGGGGCTTCGCCGGTGAGAGTCCCAACTCTGGGGGAGCAAATTCCGGGTCGTCTGCTGCCGGCGCAGGCGGCCTCGTGACCTCGACGCTCGGCGCCGGGACAGCGGTCGCCTCCTTCGATCCCTACCTGAACTTTAGGGGATTCGCGGATCACACCGTTACTCAGGAGGGCAATGTCTTCAGCGAAGGAGTTCCCGTTTTTAAGCTGAACACCATCGAGGCTCTGGCAAATTTCACCCAGAACTTTCCCTTGGGAACAGGCTTGACCGTCAACTACGAGGGCCAGCGCTACGCCAATAACAGCCCCTACGAAGCCATCAATCCCACGCTCTACTCGAATTTCCAGGTGATCCTCACGCAGCAGCTCCTCGCCGGTTTCGGCATCTCCGCCAACGAGCGCTACATGCATATAGCGAAGAAGAATCTCCAGATCACCGACCTGGCCTTTCGCGCGCAGGTGATTGCGACCATCACCCAGGTCGAGAATATTTATTGGGATCTTGTGAACGCCTACCAGGACGAACAGGTCAAGGAGCGCTCCCTCGCATTTGCACAGCGAACACTTCAAGATGACCGGAAACAGCTCCAACTGCAGGCCATTCCAGCTTTGCAGGTCAGTAAGGACGAGTCGGACGTGGCGACCAGCGAAGGCGACCTCACCGTTTCGCGCGCCACTCTGCGTTTGAACGAACTGCTTATCAAAAACGCCATTACCAAAACCGACAATGCAGCCATCGACGAGATGCCGGTCATCCCCCTCGATCGCGCCGGACCCCCCGATCCCAACGCCTCCAAATCGATTGACGATCTCATCGCCCAAGCCGAACAGAACCGTCCCGACGTCACCCAGGACGAGCTCGCAATGCAGGTGGCGGAGATGAGTCTAAAATCGATCCGGAGCGAGCTCTTGCCCGCGCTAAACGTCTATGGCTTCTACGCAGGAGCGGGCATTGCCGGACCGAGAAACCCGAACTGCGACCTGGGCGCCGCCGAGTGCACATCCGATCTCCCCGCGGGGTTCGGCAGCATGTTCGAGAACACATTCAATTACTCTTCGCCGGAATATCAGTTCGGAATGAATCTGTCGATCAACCTTCGCAACCGCGTTGCCAAGGCCGATCAGTTTCGCGCCTCGCTGGAATTCAGGCAGCGCCAGATCACCTTCGAAGAGCAAAAGAAGAGCATTCGCTTTGACGTGCGCAACTCGCTCTTCGCGCTACAGCAGGCGCAGGCTCGCGTTGATGCGGCTACAAAGGCTCGCGACCTGGCAGAACATATCTTCGATGTCACGCAGCAGGAGCAACAACTCGGAGCCAAGTCCAGTAGCGATGCGCTGGCCGCCGAGCACGATCTGTCCATTGCCGAATCCCTTCTGGTGGCCGCGCAGACCGCGTTTGAAAAGGCGAAGGTGGACATCGACCGGGCCTCAGGAGAGACACTCGATCAAACCGGCGTCTCGATCGACGACGCGAAAACGGGGGTCGTGTCGCATGAGCCGTAGATCGATGAAGCCATCCGTTTTTTGGCGCAACCCGGCTCGTCCCGAATGGAGGAGTCGCGCTGGCCCGGCATACATTGGATATCATGCAGGCGGAAGCTAAATCCGGGGTTGCCAGTAACGGCTCTTCGTTGCAGGGGTCGAAATCGGGAACTATGGAGGCAGGTCATCTCCACTAAGCAAGACAAAATTCGGGTTTTAGTTGCCGACGACCAACCGCACGTTCTCGAGGCAGTTGAGCTGCTGCTCAAGCCGCAGGGGATCGATGTGGACTGTGTGCGATCCCCGCAGCTGCTGGTGGAGGCACTGCACGAGCGCGACTACGATGTGGTGCTGATCGACCTGAATTACACGCGCGACACTACCTCCGGCCGGGAAGGCCTCGATCTGCTGGCCGGCATCCAGGAGTTCGATGCGCGGCTTCCGGTGATCGTGATGACGGCGTGGGGCAACATCGACCTGGCCGTCGAAAGCATCAAGCGCGGCGCGCGTGACTTCATCCAAAAGCCCTGGGAGAACGAGCGGCTGCTCTCCCTCATCCGCGTTCACGCCGAGCTGCGCCAGGCGCTGCGCCGTGCCCGCCAGTTGGAATTCGAGAACCGCCTGCTCCGCGCCGAAGGCATGCCGGAGTTTGTTGCTTCCGCTCCCTCGATGCAGCCGGTCCTCGAACTGATCGCGCGGGTTGGCCCTTCCGACGCCAATGTTCTCATCACCGGCGAACACGGCACCGGCAAGGAGATCGTCGCGCATCTGCTTCACGCCGCCTCACCGCGCGCCCGCATGCCGCTGGTAACGGTGAACGCGGGCGGGCTGCCGGAGGGAACCTTCGAAAGCGAGATCTTCGGCCACGTGAAGGGCGCGTTTACCGACGCGCGCGCCGACCGCGTGGGCCGTTTCGAATTAGCTAACGGCGGCACGCTCTTTCTGGATGAAATTGCTAACGTGCCGCTGCGCCAGCAAGCCAAACTTCTGCGCGTCCTGGAGACAGGAGAATTGGAACGCGTGGGATCGTCGCAAACCCGGCGCGTCGACGTGCGCCTTCTCTGTGCGACGAATGCGCTGCTGCACGAGGAAGCCAAGGCAGGCAACTTCCGCGAGGACTTGCTCTTCCGCATCAATACAGTGGAGATCCATCTGCCTCCGCTACGCGACCGGCGCGAGGACCTCCCGCTGCTCGCGCAGCATTTTCTTTCCCGGCTTCGTACCCGCTACCGCAAGCAGGTGAACGGCTTCTCGGCGCCTGCCATGCAGCAGATGATGCAGTATTACTGGCCGGGCAATGTGCGCGAACTGGAGCACAGCATCGAGCGCGCTCTGCTCCTGTGCGGCGGTGAAGAGATCGAGCCGGCCAATCTCTCCATCTCGGGAGCGCGGCCGGCGGCGCTTTCGCTTGACAATATGAGCATCGACGAAATGGAGGCCACGCTGATCCGCAAAGTGCTGCGGCGCTGCGACGGCAACATTTCTCAAGCTGCGGAATCCCTGGGGCTAAGCCGCGCCGCGCTCTACCGGCGCATGGAAAAATATGGCCTATGAGACGAGACCGCGCCGGTACCCCCGCCAGGCGATTCGCCGGGCGTGGCTTTATTCCTTCCTGCTCGGTTTGCCTGCGCTGATTTTTCTCTGTGTCTTCTTTTGTCAGCGGCAGCTCGACGTTGTACCTGCTCTTCTGTTCGGGGCGTGTCTGCTCATTTATCTCGCCCTCGTCGCCTCCGCCCTTGTAGACGGTTTTACCCGCCCGCTGCAAACACTTTCCAACGTCGTTTCCTCGCTTCGTGAAGGCGACTATTCCTTTCGCGCGCGCGGCGCTTCATCCCCCGATGCACTCGGGGAACTGGCTGCGGAGGTCAACGCGCTCGCCGATCTGTTGCAAAAGCAGCGCGTGCGCTCACTTGAGGCAACCGCGCTGCTGGCGCGCATCCTTGAGGTGATGCACGCGCCCCTTTTTGCCTTCGATCGTAAGAACCGCTTGCAACTGGTCAACAATGCCGGCCTCAAACTGCTCGATCGCCCTTATGCGCGATGTATTGGACACTCCGCAAATGAGTTGCGCCTCGATGACTGGCTCGGCGCGCCAGATCAGTCCATCCGTTCCTTCGGCGCCGCGCCCGTGCGCTGGCTGCTGCGCAAAGTCGTCTTCCGCCAGGATGGAGCGCCCCACACACTGCTTGTTCTGGCTGACGTCAGCGTTCCACTCCAGGACGAGGAAAAGGCCGCCTGGATGCGCCTGATTCGCGTGCTGGGCCATGAGCTCTCGAATTCGCTTGCGCCGATCAAATCCATCGCCGGCAGCCTGCTTGCGCGGGTCGAAACCTTGCGCGGCGACGAAGCCGTGACAAACGATTTCCGCCGCGGCCTGGGCGTGGTCGAGAGCCGCGCCGACGCTCTGCATCGCTTCGTGCAATCCTATCGTCTGCTGGCGCAGTTGCCCCCGGCCCGCCTGCGGCCCGTTGCACTAGGACCTTTGATGGAGCGCGTGACACTCCTGGAACAGCGCCTCCTTGTTCAGCTCGACCCTGGTCCGCCCGTCAATCTCGATGCCGACCCCGATCAGTTGGAGCAGATGCTGATTAACCTATTGGCCAACGCGGTCGACGCTTCGTTAAGCAATGGCAGTCAGTCGGTGCGCGCAAGTTGGATGTCGGCAGACGCGAATGTTCAGATCGTGATTGAGGATCGCGGATTGGGGATTGCCAATCCGGAGAACCTATTCGTTCCCTTCTATACAACGAAGTCCGCGGGCAGCGGCATTGGCCTTGCCCTGGCCCAACAGATCGCCCGCGCTCATGGGGGTGAGATTTCGCTCGTCAATCGAGAAGACGGTGATGGAGCCCGCGCCATCGTCCGGCTGCCTCTGGCTTCAGCGGCCAGCGAGATGAATCTGGTAGACGCGTTGTGAAGGATCGAAAGCGCGTACACAAACCGGGACGAGACGGGCTGCACAATCCACAATGCGAAATTGGGACAACCTTAGGTCCCCTATTGATTGAGTCTGAATTGCACCCTCTGGATTGTTTTTGGCAGCTTGTGATTACGAATGGGCGCTTGGTCCAGCTCCTCGAAGTGCGAAAACAGGCCAATGCACTCATTGAGCATGGGTTGAGCCTCGTTCAGAGGATCGGTCCTGAAAAACGCCCAGGCTCCGGAGATATGCCATCCAATCTCAGCTACCGGAAGACTGGTGCAGTGCCGAAATAGGGCTACTGATCCGGCATCAGCCGGCCCGGGCCGTATGATTGCGAGTTTCGCGATGTCCTGCGTTGCCAGTGTGCAGGAAGTGTGCCAAGAAAATGGCGGGCACTCAGACGGAAGGCGGTCGGGAGCTTCGCCGCGGCCGTCCTGCCATTGCACGGGAGAAATCGCTAAACATACCGGTTGGGGTAGGCACAAATCTGGCACGCGAAACGGCTTCGGGAGACGAGTCCGCCCGGTGTTTTGGAGGAGTAGCCATTGATCCAAGCAAATTAGTGGTCGCTACCTCATGATTCGATGTGAGCCAAATTCAACAGATTGTGGGATAAGTGAACAAGGAGTTTCTTGTCTTGGAGCGCAGAATGCTCTCGCGTGATGCCAAGTTTAGCGCGCTGCCCAGTCCCTCGCCCGTCTCCTTTTCTCTTCCTCCCCCACGGTTCGATTCATTGTGTTTCATGCGGGTTTCTCCTACTCCATGCATTGAACCCACTACTTCCTCCGGCATCGTCGTCACGGCACCTCCTTTGATTTCAGCCAATTACCGCGTTGCTCGTTTCTACAGTTCTGACGTATACTACATCACGAGAAGAAAACGACATGATCCCTCAGATGAAAACCACAACCCGAGCGAAGCGCAGAGTCGTTGCTCCCGCAGAGAAGCGCACTCAGGTTCGGCTAACCGTTGATTCCAGATTCACCAAAACCCATTTCAATCAACTCTTTGCCGTGCTCAAAATCCGGAAAAAGAACGCCCTCGCTGAGCACATCATCATGAATTTCAAGAGCAAGGCCGCGCAGGCGCAGATTCTCGCGTTTTATAACGGCCCGTGGCTGGACATCCCGTTTCAAAGTATCGACACCTCGTTCGTCTTCCCGTTAACCCACGAGATTGCCGATGAGCTGGAGAGGGTTGGAGGAGAGGTTCTCTGCGGAGTGAATCGGTCCAAGACATTTCGCGTGATGGTGGCCTACTTCGCAGCCGTTTATAAACTCAAGACGCCAGTCCAATCCACATTCGCATAGCCTTGGTAGGACATATTGGAGACGGCGACCGCATCGACGCGAAAATCGCGAAAGATCTGCTCTCGGGGCGCAATGGAACATTGCTCATCCTCTTCGGGGGCGCTGATGGGCGCTTCTTCAGTCATCAGCTATCTGCCGCCTCTTTCCTGCCGGCGTTGGAGCGGGTTTGCCAGTCGCTTTTGCAGGCGCAGAGCATACTGCATCTCCGGGTCTGTAAACTCGACGGAGACTTCGTGACTCGCCGCAGTCTTGGTGACCATCCGCTTCCAGTTTTCGCTTCCAGTGCATGCGATCCGCGATCCGTATTTCTGGACGGCCATCTCCAACCCGAAGACAATTGCCGCCTCGTCCTGGTTGAGTACGGTCACGAGGCGTCCACGGCCGATGACGGAGACCCGCCCGCCCAGCGCATACGAGACATCTCCGGTCTTGCGGTTGATTGTCCAGATGCGCGTCGTGGCAATCTGCTTGGCAAGGGCCTGTTGCTGCCTGTCGGTTTAACCCAGAGATACAGTCCACCTCCATCGCCCATGCTGTAGGCTCTTTCCGTCGCCTTGGCTCTTTTGATCTCCGTATCGGTCAGTCCGGGCATGCCCTTCCTCCCCCGCTCAAGGAAAAGTACACCCACCTCAAAACAAAAATACCCCCAAAAATACACCCGCCAAAACACGGCTGCACCTGGATGCGGCTGGACGCACAAAAGAGAAAAGCCCAGCATTTGCTAGGCTTTATGTCATTCTATTGGATTTCTTGGGAAGTGCTTGGAAGGAGTCCTGGCGGAGAGAGGGGGATTCGAACCCCCGATAGAGCTTTTGACCCTATAACGGTTTAGCAAACCGCCGCCTTCAGCCTCTCGGCCATCTCTCCGGGTCTCAAACTGGATTATAGCGGAAATCTTGTTCCCGCTGCCCTTCAGTCTTTTCGCTTCCCCGCTTCTGCCGCGCCAGTTAAGATGCACAATGATGCGTTTTCACTTTACACCTTCGCACAACAAACTGCTCCTTCTTCCCCTTGTCGCTGCAACCTTCTTCATGGTTTCGGGGGGGCCCTACGGCCTCGAGGACATCCTCGGCGGCGCGGGCTTCGGCTTGTCGATTGTCGCCCTGGTGGCGCTGCCCTTCATCTGGAGCCTGCCCACCGCGCTCATGATCGGCGAACTCGCCGCCGCCATCCCCGCCGAGGGCGGCTTCTACGTTTGGGTGCGGCGCGGCCTCGGGCCGTTCTGGGGATATCAGGAAAGCTGGCTTTCGCTCTCCGCCAGTATCTTCGACATGGCGCTTTACCCCTCCATCTTCGTTCTCTACCTCGGCAAGTTTCGTCCTACGCTCACCGTCGCCCCACGCGACTATCTCTGGTCTCTGGCTGTCGTTATCCTCTGCTGTGCCTGGAACCTCCGCGGTGCGCCCCGCGTCGGCGATGACTCCGTTTGGATGTCCGCTCTGCTCCTCGCGCCTTTTGCCGTCTTCATCGTTCTTGGATTCTGGCGAGGCATCACGCTCCACCCTGCCGTGCACTGGGGGCCTCCCGCCGCCGGGCCTGACTCCACCTCGAGCCTCACCATCGCGTTTCTCGTCGCTCTCTGGAACTACATGGGTTGGGACAACGCTTCCACCGTGGCGCGGGAAGTCGACAACCCCCAGCGCAACTATCCCCGTGCCATGGTCGGCGCGGCTGCGTTTACCGCTGCGGTCTATATACTTCCGCTCCTGGCCATGGCCTTTGCAGGCCTCTCGTCTGACGGCTTTACCACCGGCTCATGGGCCATCGCGGGCGGCGCCATCGGCGGATCGCTGCTCAGCGCCGCCATCGTAGCCGGCGGCGTCATCTGCGGCGTAGGCATGTTCAACGCCCTCATGATGAGCTACGCGCGCCTGCCCATCGCCATGGCCTCCGACGGCATGTTGCCGCGCATCCTCGAGCGCCGCAACCGCCGTAACGTTCCCTGGGTCAGCGTCCTCTTCTGCGGGCTTGGATGGGCGCTCGCCCTAAAGCTCCCCTTCGAAAAGCTCATCTCCATCGACCTGATCCTCTACGGCTCGAGCCTGATCCTCGAATTCCTCGCCCTCATCGCTCTTCGCCTGCGCGAGCCGCAGCTTCCGCGCCCCTTCCGCGCCGGCAGCTTCCCCTTCGCTTGCGCGCTCGCCGTCGGTCCAACCATCCTCATCGCCTGCGCGCTCTTTCTCTCGCGTAGCGAGAAGCTCGGCGACCCCGGAACTGCCCTCGCCAATGTTTCTTCACCTGGCTTTGCTTTGCTGATTGCGCTTCTCGGTCCGCTGCTCTACTGGTTCACCGCGCGGCCCATCGCCCGCCGCCGCACCCTCGCCGCCCAGGTCGCCGCCGAGCCTGCACCGCAGCCCGCAGCCGAATAGCGCCCGCCCTCCAACCCTCGCGCCAGCCGCCACGCTCGCTCGCCGTCGCGCACCCGCGCATCCACGCAGTCGGGATCTTCCTATCGATGGTTCCTTATGTCTCTCTGTTCCCTGCTCCCTGTTCCCTGTTCCCTGTTCCCTGCTCCCTGACCCCTGCCTTTATAATCTGCTCATGAAAGCGCAAGTCTACGTCACGCTGAAGGCATCGGTCCTCGATCCGCAGGGCCAAACCATCTACAACGCTCTGCGCAAGATCGGCTTCGCCGATGTCACCGCCGTGCGCCAGGGCAAATACTTCGCGCTCTCCCTCGCCGACGGCCTCTCTGCAGCCGACGCGCGCGCCCAAGTCGAGCGCATCGCCCGCGAAGTCCTCACTAACCCCGTCATCGAGGAATATTCCTACAAGATCCAGGAATAACCCGGTCGCCCCAGTCTCAACGGCCTGATCCTGAGCGAAGCGGGAGCACTGTGCGCGCCCCGTACAGCCGAAGGGCCCGCTGTCCCCCGTTCTTTGTTGCCATCCCGATCTGTGAAGACTATGCTTCGCGCGGCCCCGAGCCCCAATGCCCTCCCGAGTGCCGGATACCCGCCCATAGCCTCTCCCGGCCGTCCCCCCAACTGGCCGTCATCGAAAGAAAAATTCAGGAAGAATTTACATCCTCGACCAGAAATTACACACTCCCGCCCGCCCACAAACCGCCGCAGGCTCCAGAGCTCCAAGGTTTTCCACAATCTAACATCTTCCGCATGAGCGGGATAAAGAATTCGCCCGCGCCGCCGCTTCTTTGGCAAATCGATTGCGGTCTTTTTGTGCAGGGTTTTCTTCTAAAGCCAATCGGAACATCGGCTTTCTGGCGCATCGCCTCGCTGCGCCGTTGGAGGGTTTCAAGTGTCAACCACGCAGCTTCAAAGTTGGAACCTGGCAACCGCATCGCCCGCACTCCTCGCGTCCTCCCTACCCTTAAGCAGCTACGTAGCGCCTTCCGCGTCAGCCGCGAACGATGATGCCGCCATATCCCCCAGCGCGGAATGGGCATTGGAAGCGATCCCCGCGAGAGCAATCAATGATCTCAGGCGCGTTGTCGCCGGCGTAAGCTACGCGCTCGTCATCGAAGGTGCAGTCGCGCTCTTCATCTATGCGACCTGGAATCTCTGGCATCTTCGCTAGCCAATTCCCTTCCGGCTCCACAACGGGTACCGCCTGGCGCGGATCGAGGAATACTCCTTCAAAATCGAGGAATAGACCCGGCCACCCGCCGCCGCTTTGAAAGGGCACGGCTTTAGCCGTGCCAAAACGATCCCCACTAAAAAGAGACCGGGCTTCAGCCCTGACTGCTGAAACCGCCCACCATTTTTGGAAGACAAAGTACGCGGCGAAGCCGCGCTCTGGATCAGGTTCAGCGCTCAAATCAGCGTCTCAAAACCCCGCTGGCCACCCAGCCAACTCCCCGCCACCACCGCTTGAATCGCTTCCCGCAAGCCGACATTTCAGTACTAATTCACCGTCGACGAGTGATTTGGCGATATGTCATCAACCAGGCACAACCACACGAATCCGTGAGTTTTTCGATTAGCCCGTTATCCGGCCACGTGGCATCGTGGAACCCTAGCCGACCTTTCAGCGCAAATCCAGCTCCGAAGAACGTATCGGTGACAAATTCGCTCGATGATAGCGCGCACGAGAACGTAGATCCGCCGTATGCTTTGGTTAAAGGCCTATGCGCAAAGCGGATTGGAAAACATGGGTTCAATGGTACGAGGTGACCGGAGGGCAGCGCGGAACCATTGAAGAATTCAGGGAACTTCTCAGGAAATACAACCGAAGTTCTCTGCTGATAATGTGCGCCCAAGTGAGCGTTGCATTCGCGTATGGCCCCGAGGCGGAAACAACGGCCAGCGACGAGTTGACGAAACTGTGGACCCGTATTCTGTTTACGCCCGACGTAGTTCCGAAGATTGAACAGTTCTACAAGAATGAACGTTTGATCTTCTTTCAAGGGCAATTGAGGTTCGTAGCCGCCGAAATACTCCGGCTTGACCCCGAGACGGACGCAAGCCTTCCTCCAATCGAAAACCATGCGCTTGGCGAAGTTTTGCTGCGCGCTTCGGAACTGATGTATTTCAAGCACAACGATCAGCAGGACCACTTCGATCAGTTGGCGAACAGAGTTTCGCAGTTCCTTCCGATCTATGAGGTTGATTCGCCGACCGACACTCTTCTCTTGCTCTTGCGGTTCTACATATTCATCACGATCAACATCCCTCGTTTGCCGCCGGAGCGACAGCTGTTCAACCTGGACCAAATGTTTCTAGAACGATTCGCAATTGAGCTCAGAACGTTCGCGTTGCTTTTGAAAGCATTCGAATTTCACGCGCTCATGATGAGGTGGGATACGCAGCCATGGAGAGGATCAGCCGACTGCGGTCTACGCAAATCCAATCTGAAGAATTCGACGGTTCCCGGTGACCTTCTCGATCGCATGTTCAAAGAAGTCTCATTCTCCTGGGACACTCTCAAGCAAGCGAAGGAAGCCGTTGGATACGCGGATTTCGACTTCTTGAGGGATCAGCCGTACTTTAACCATAACGGTGCGCTTTATTGCCTGGATTACGAGTTCGCAATGGGGAAGCTGGAGAGCACGGCGATATGGCGGATCGTGAGAACCCTCGAGGGAAAGAAGGGAGATGAATATCTTGGCTTCTGGGGCTACGTCTTTGAGGACTACGTCGCGTGGCTCTTTCAGATCTATGCCAATCCGAAGTTCGACACTGTAATCCTCTCGCCACGTTATGCGAATGATCCTTCGAAGGAGATCTGCGATACGGTCGTTATAAACGGATCGACCGCGATTCTGATCGAGAGCAAGCTCGCGACCTGTAGATCGTCGATTCGATATTCTGGCAAATTCGAGCTGATGAAGGATTTTCTTGAGGAGAGGCTTGTGAAAGATGTTGGGGTGAACCAGCTGAGGAATGCAATTGATCTTCTGACGGGCTCGTCCGTCTCGGTTCCTGCCTGGGCGAAGTGCATTACGAAGTTTATTCCGGTGATCGTCACTCGGGATGACATCGGATCGTGTTGGTTCGTGAATGCCTACCTTAATGATCGATTCGAGGAGAATCTGCAGCGTAAGAAGTACCGGCCCCACACAATCACGAAGCTTGTGAGTATGAACATCGGGTCGCTCAAGAAGTGCATGAAGGAGTTGAAGCGCCGATCATTCAGCGAGGTTCTCGAAAGCAGAATTCGCGCCAACAAGGACATGATCTGGACGTTCGACAAGGGGTGTAAGTATGTCGGCCGCGGCCCGGCCCGTGGACTGCGGGAACACGTTGTTGTTCTTGGGCGCTTCAGCGAGGAGATGATCGCCGGCCTCGGAATTCACGATTGACATGCAATCAGCTCAAATGCAGAAACGCCGCTCGGACCACACGTGACCTGACGCGCTTCGTGTCCGCGAAGAGTTCCCGGAATGCGGGCGAAATGCGCATATTAGGCCGGGCGATGAGGGCAAGCACATAAGCGATGGCGATTGTCTCGAAGTGAATCCAGGCCACGTGGTTGAAGGCGGACTTCACGTAGATTGGCCCGTTGCTCTCTCGGAAATAAGAGTCGTTGTAGTTTGGCCTCGAATGAGCAAATTCGGACAAGCCACTAAAGAGACGGCGTACGTAGCCACCTTGGCTAGCAATCCTTCTCACGGCCGAACTCTTGTGTGCAAAGAGGGTATCGTTCACCGTTGACTTCAGATCGGATTCGAGAGATGCCGCGCCGGCAATCAGCCCATCGCAGGCCGTGCCGAGGCCGAGTTGCAGCTTACCTTTCCGCCAATCCCGAAATTCCTTCTTCTTGCCGCACACCTCCGCCCAACACCCAATAGCGACCAACTCCAGCACATTTCTCATTCCGCCCACCGGAAAGCGGTAATACCCAGTGAGGCAGTTGTACAGTGCGGCCTGCATTTCGTCGTTCGCATCCAGCATGACGGGGGAAATGCTCTCCCGGTAAGGCGGTAGTCGCGCCGAAAAGATCCATGCCGAACTTAGCTCGTCTATTTGGGCAAGAGCTTTTCCATGGTGATTCGACGTGCGAATGGCAACATCATCCGGCAGCGTTACGATGCTGCGCCAGACCTTTTCCTCAATCGGGTCGGACGGGGGCGGCTGACGCTTCTCGGCTAGCCCGAAGTCACTGCGGACAAGAACCTTTCGCCGGGCACGGAAGTCGGTGATGGGTAGATATCGTGACATCGTTTGAAATCAATAATTGGATTCTCCGTTGACGATAACAGGCGAAAGCGCTCATCCAGCACAGTTTCCGGGGTCTTTATAGGATTAGTACCCACAAACGCCCATCTCGCCACAAAAGACCCTCGCCGGCCACGCAAGCCCTTCCCATCCCTTTTTCTCCGCAACCCACTGAAAACACTCCCAAAATTCTTTGCGCAACTTTGCCGGTAATTTCCCCCTTTGCGCGCATACTTGTTCCATAAGCGTTCAACCAGATCTCCCTCATCAGCTACCGGCTACTGGCTACTGGCTACCGGCTTCACTGTTCCCTGTTCCCTGATCCCTGTTCCCTGCTGCTAACTCCTTTGCTGTCTAGTCTCTGCAAATAAGTGGCTTTAGAATCAAGACTTTAGAACGAAGAACATGCGCTAACCTCATGAATCCAGGGAAGTTATTTTCAGAGATGGGGGAGGGGGGGCCCCCCTGAAATATGACCCCCAGGTCATATCGGCTGCCGCTGAACCCGCCGCGGCCGAAAAGGGAGGAGCTTTACATGTACAAGGAATGCCGGCACATCAAGCCCGACGGAGCCAAATGCGAAGCCGCTGCCCTCAAGGACATGCCCTACTGCTACTACCACGACCGGCTGCACCGCTCAGGCTCCCGGCAAAAGCCCTCATCCAAGGGCGGCATCGAGCTGCAACCGTTGGAAGATCGTAGCTCCATTCAACTGGCCATCTCCCGTGTCATCTGCGCCCTCGCCGACGGCCGCCTCGACACCGCTCGCGCTGGCCAGCTCCTCTACGGCTTTCAGGTCGCCGCGCAGTTTGCGTCTGTCATTCCTAAATCCGCCGCCGGCGACTCCGTCGATTCCCTTACCCGCACCAGCGACGGCGACGAGCTCGCGCCCGTGAAAATCAAGTGCTTTGAAAGCGATGAATGCAAAACCTGCCCCTACTACGACGAATGTGACGGCGAAGTGGTCGGCGAACAGGATGAGGACGACGATGGCGGCGTCGAAGAAGAAGCGGACGGCAGCGATGAGGACGACACCTAGTGTCCTGAGTCTGAAGTTCGCATCAAAAACAAAGCAGTCATCCTGAGCGGAGTTTGGCCCGCATTTGGGCCAAACGGAGTCGAAAGCCTGCCCTGAGCGAAGTCGAAGGGGCCCTGCATTTGGGATGCACGATTTATGTGACAAACTTTGGAGACACCACACCGAGGCCAAGGTGTCTTCACGGGACACGGCATGAACCCTCCCGCAAAAGCGCGCTTCGCGCCCTCATGCCGGAAGTGCCACCGCTGGTTCAACGAAATTCCAAATGCGATTGCCCTGGGATGAACCTATCTCAGGTTGACAACTGCCTTCAACGGAAGGTCCTGCGACGAACCTCCAACCAGAATCGTGTAGTCTCCCGGAACAAGCGTCCATCCATCCTTATGTACGTCAAAGATCGACAGATACTTGGGATCGATTTCCACCGTTACGGTCCGTTTTTCTCCGGAGTCGAGTTGAACCTTGCTCCAGCCCACTAACCGCTTGGGAGGCTCCTGGGTGCTGGCTGGCAGAGATGCATAGACTTCCGCGATCTCCGCCCCGGCGCGTGCGCCGGTGTTCGCCACCGTAAATGTCGCCTTGATCGTCTTTCCCGGAGCGACAGACAGGCCCGAATAGCCGTAACTGGTATAAGAGAGTCCATAGCCGAAGGGGAACAGCACCGATTTCTTCTCGGCGTCATACCACTTATAGCCAACCTCGGCGCCTTCGGTGTAATCGACCTGAAAAGGCGGCAATCCCTTGGCCCACTGCAGAGGGGAAACATGGCCGGAGAAATGCCGCGGCTCACGCGGCGGCTTCACAAGGGTCGGATGCGGCAGATCGGCCTCGCTCTCCGGGAAGGTATTCGGCAGCTTGCCGCTCGGATTGACCGTGCCGAAAAGTACATTGCCGACGGCATTGGCGCCGTCGGTGCCGGCGTACCATGCCTCCACGATCGCTGCCGGCGCCTTTACCCATGGCATGGTCACCGGGCTGCCTGTTTCCAGCACCACGATGGTGTGCGGATTGGCCGCCGCCACCCGGGCGATCAGGTCGTCCTGGTTCAGCGGTAGGGAAAGACTGGGCAGGTCCATGCCTTCGCTTTCGAATTGATAGGCAAAGACAATGGCTACATCCGCTCCCTTTGCCATGGCGGCTGCCGCTGCGGGGTCGGCGCCGGAATCGTACTGAACGATGGCATGGGGCGCCCTGGCCTCAATTGCCTTCAGCGGCGAAGTGGGAAACCAAACCTCCACGTTCGGGGGAGTGGGGGCCTCGGGCGAAGCGATGAAGGCCTTTTCTCCCGGGGGATCTACCTGCGCCGAACCGCCGCCCGAAATCATGCCCGCATCGGAATGTGCGCCAATGACTGCAATGGTATGAATCTTTGCGGCATCGAGCGGCAGTGCGTCGCGGTCGTTCTTGAGCAGAACGATGCTGTCCTCTTCGATCTTCAGCGCGACCTCCCGGCCGGCAAACGGATCCACAACGCTGCGCCGCTGCGGATAATCGATCACTCCCGCGGCAAACATTGAGCGCAGGATGCGGTGGACGTGCTCATCCAATTCCGGCATGGAAATCTTCCCCGACTCCACCGCTGCCTTGTAGCGTTCCCCATAAAAGAACGATCCGCCCTCCTCGTGATCCAGTCCTGCGGCCGAAGCTTTTTCGAGACTGTGCGTTCCACCCCAGTCGGAGAGCACAAACCCAGGGAATTTCCAGTCCTTTTTCAGCACTTCATTCAGAAGGTAATGATTCTCGCACGAAAAATCGCCGTTCACGCGGTTATACGAGCACATGACCGCGGATGGGTGGCCCTGCTCGACGCCAATCTCAAAGGCGAGCAAGTCGCTCTCCCGCGCCGCCCGTTCGCCGATATTCACATTGACCCAACCGCGTCCGCTCTCCTGGTCGTTAAACGCATAGTGTTTGATGTCGCCGATGATGTGCTGCGACTGAACTCCGGCAACCAGCTTGGCCACTATGGTTCCTGCCAGCACGGGGTCTTCGCCCAGATACTCAAACGTCCGCCCGTCGCGTGGTTCGCGCGTAATATCCACGCCGCCGCCAAGCGACATATTGTAGCCCTGCGCCCGCAGCTCGCGCCCGATGAGCGCGCCATACTCAAATGCCGCCGCGGTATCCCAGCTTGCCGCCAAAGCCACATCCGCGGGCAGGGCTGTCGAATAGCGCCCGTTCTGCGCGCTGCCTCGGACGCCGTAAGCCGCGTCGCACATATCGAGCGCAGGAATCCCCAGCCGCGGAATCCCAATCCCGTAGCCCCCGCCACGGTTCGACAGGGCGGTCACGGGAGTAAGCGGATCGAACATCGGCATCCCATTTCCATGCAGAAGCTGGATCTTCTCGTCGAGCGTCATTTCTTTCGTCGCCAGGCCGGCGCGCTCGTCCGCTGAAAGACTTGTATTCATCCATAGTCTCTCGGCCTCCGCATGCTTCTGCTGCTGCGAGAAGCTCGAAGCGGACAGGCAAGACAGAGAGAAGGCCACAATCGCCAATGTTCCAAGCACGGCGCGGGTGCGAGAGTAATCCATGATTTCCCCCTTGGTAAGATGGCGCTGCATACTCGTTCTAAGGAAGCTTAGCTTAACAACGGCTTCTGCCCGAGCGTTGCTCGTGTCGGGCGTCACTAATTCTGTCGATTATCTTTCTGTTGTTACGAAGTAGCGAACCACGCAATCACAGGAATTTCTCGCGGCTTCCGTTCTTTGGGATCATTGTCATCCTGCATGTCGCACTATACTAGTTGCGCAGGACACGCGTCTTGTAAACAGTGTGTGCGAACGGATTGAAACCAACCGCTTCGGTGATCATCGAGTGTTGGGCGTAGCAGCGCCCATTTTCCGTTCACTGAAGCTTACGTCGTTTCGAATTTCAAGCTCCATGCGTAATCGCACGGCCTGTTACCAGCTTGCTGCAGGTTCTCCGGCAAAGCGATGATCGTCCCTTGCGCCGAATCGAACTTCCATGGCAGTTCTGCCTTTGAACCCAGAAGAGTTACTTTGGAGCCATCCCCGGGCCGAATGGTTTTAAGCGTTACCTGCGTTCCGGGCCATTCGGTCAGGATCGCGTAAACAAATCGCCGGTCCTTCGATCGCGTATAGCGAACCGTCTCGCCTTCGGACCAGAGCGTGCCCTCGCGCGGGCGCGTGGCATAGATTGCTTCGCCGTTCACCTTCAACCACGTTCCCGTACCTTTCATCTGCCGGACCGCCTCGGGGTGAAACTCGCCGTAAGCGCTGGGACCGACGCCGATCTGCAAGCCGCCGCCTTTGGCGACGGTGTCTGCCAGATTCCGCACGATCCATTGCGTGCCTTTGTAATTTGCGGCCTCCGGGTCGTAGGAGAAGTCGGTGCCCAGCGGGTAAATAGTGAACCATGGCTTATCGGATGTCTCTTGCGATCCAGGAACCACGCGCTCCGGCGTGTAGTAGTCGCCGTAGTTCCCTATGCCGCGCCCTCGCAACATCACCCGCGGCTGGAGTTCACGCATCTTCAGCAACGTCTTGCGAAGCTCGGGCCAAACGCGCGGCCCCAGCCACATGTCCAGGCACATCGTGTCGATCTTTCCATAGTTGGTCAGCAGCTCGACCAGTTGCGCGCGATGCCTCTCCATCATGCGCTTCACCTCGGCATCCGTAGGATCGGGAACAATCACGGCATGATTGCCCAGCCGCTGCCGCGTGAATTCGACGTCGCGCTGGGTCATCCATTGGGTTGACGAAGGAATTTGCAGCGGGTGCGCGACATAGGGCCGGAAGTCCGCGTCATACCAATCCGGATGCGAGAAATAAAGATCGATCTTCATATCGCGCTTGTGCGCGGCGTCGCAAAGCTCCTTCACAACATCCCGCCGGAATGGAGTCTCCATGATGGAGTAGGCAAGGTCGCAGGATTCAATCCCTGGGCCCCCGGCGGCTGTCCAGTTGGCCCGGCTCTTCACCCTTGTCCTGGTGTCAAACATGCAGAAGCCTTCGTGATGCTTTGAGGTGAAGGCAAACATCTGCATGCCGCTTTCCTTGAAAGCGTCCATCCATGCGTTCGCATCGAAGCCCGCGGGATTCCAGGTCTTATACAGGTTGATGTAGGTCTGGCGATCTTCGAACGACATCGGAAGGAACGGCCAGGACTCGGGGCCGCGATGCCATATCGAATAGATCCCCCAGTGAATCCGGATGCTGAACTTAATATCCCGGAAGGCTTCATAGGCGCTCGCCGGGGCCGAATGATATTCGGGGATGGGCGGGTTCTCGATATAAGGATCGTCCTTCAGCAGCGAGGGGGGAAATCCATGATACTGCCCCTGCGTTTGCGCCAGACTGGGATAGGCGGAGCTTGCCGCCAAAGCAGCTGCCGATGCAAGAAATTGTCTCCGATTCATGAGTATCACTCCTGACAAAGTAGCGCTCCTCCGCATGGATTCACACTGAGGCCGAACGGGCACTCGCACGCCGCTACAGTTGAGAACAACCCGCCTGCTTCGAGCACAACCACTGATATATCAAATCCTTCCCCTTTGTCAAACTCTTTTCAGCCAGTGCCTTGTACCCATGACGTGCCCCCGATTTCTCAACCACTGATAACTGGAGTCTCCCGGTTTTGGTTTGGCTTCGAGGCTGACCCGTAGCCGCCCAGCCATCGCGCCTTTTTCGAAAGCGTAACGGCCCATCCAGATCGCTATTCCCATCCCTTCCCGGCTATGATAGATCAGCTATTGCTTCGGACAAGCAAAATCCACCACGAATGAGAGAATGACCCTCATGGAAACACGATCGGCAGTATCGGCAGCACCGCGCTCAAGTTATATCGGTCCGTTTGTTGCGGTCACCGGGTTGTTTTTTATTTTCGGGTTCATCACCACGCTGAACATGGCCCTGGTGCCTCATTTACGATCGATCTTTAATCTCGATTACGCGTGGGCCATGCTCGCGGATTCCGCATTTTTCCTGGCCTACTTTGTCTTCTCGGCGCCGACCTCGAAACTGATCGACACCATCGGCTACAAACGGACCATGGTGGTTTCGCTGTTCATTCAGGTGGTTGGCTGCCTATTGTTCATACCGGCGGCCAAACTCGTCTCCTTTCCGCTTTTTCTTTCCGCCGTTTTCATTGTGGGCGCAGGCGTCACCGCGCTGCAGACCGCGGCCAATCCGTACATTACGATTCTCGGCCCGGAACACAGCGCCCCCATGCGCCTGACCCTGGCGCAGGCCTTCAATTCGATTGGCGCAACCCTCGCTCCCCTCGTGGCCGGAGCATTTATTCTGACCGACCCTTCCCAGATGATCTCGAAGGCGCAAATTGCCGCCACGGTCCGCATGCCCTACATCCTCATTGCGGGCGGACTGGTGGTCCTGGGCGTGACCGTGGCGTTTCTGCATCTGCCATCCCTCAACCAGACGCGCACGTTCCGTCTCGATAAAGAGGGCGATCCCGCCATGCGCCGCAGCATCTGGAGTTACCGTCACACCGTGCTGGGCGCGCTGGGTATCTTCGTGTATGTCGGTGTAGAGGTAGGATTGGCGTCCATTGCGGTCAATTACTTCAAATTGCAGGGCATGAGCAGCGCGAAGACGGCTTCCTTCCTGGTTTCGCTGTATTGGTTTGGCGCGCTGGTCGGCCGTCTTCTCGGCTCCTGGGTGCTTACCAAAATCAAGGCGGGAAAACTCCTCGGCGGATTTGGCATTGCCGCCGCCGCGCTGCTCACCGTTTCCATGGTGACCAGCGGCCAAACCGCGATCTGGACATTGGTTCTCTGCGGATTCTTTAACTCCATCATGTTTCCCAATATTTTTGCGCTGGGCGTTGCCGGTCTCGGCCCGCTCACTAGCAAGGGATCGGGCCTGATCATGTCGGCGTGCGTGGGCGCCGCGGTGGTTCCCTTTTTCCTGGGCGCACTGGCTGACAAAATGGGCATTCAACATGCTTTCGTTCTGCCCGTGCTCTGCTATCTCTACATCGCCTGTTACGGCTGGTGGGGATCGAAGCCGACCCGGATGGAACCGGCGTAGACGGGCTGGCCGCGCCGATCTTGCCTTGAACCGTGTCCGGTCGCAGAGATTTGCCCTCCACCCGGTTTCTCCAAACGGCCGATTTCGATTAAGCGCTGTTCGCAGGGGATGCGGACGATGGCCTTTTGCGAGCGGGTTTCACTAGCTTTCGAATTCAGGCTGAAGCAGCACCACGTCGAGATCCCAGGTTACTTTGCATAAAACCGGTAGCGGATTGTCCAGCGCGCCGTTTGGCCTGGCGCGACCCGAATGTGCACGTATGTCTCAGGGCAGATGGTTGTGGGAATTGACCAGAAGATGACCCTGGACAGCGGCAGGCTCCCGGACTCCTCCACGCCAACTCCAGTCTCGGTGTTCTCGACCACAAAATCGAAGTCCGAGGGGCGGTCGGAGTAGCCGGTGATTGTGCCAAAGGCGCTCTGCCCAGCTTCCAATTCGCGGCTGTAAACGATCTGACTGCCTTCGAGATGTACGCCGTTTCCCAACGGCTTGTCCGTCTTCGGCGTAAAGGGAAATCGAACGATCATGCCGGGTCCGGTTGGAGCGCCGTCTAACACAAAGAAGTCGTGATTGTAGACCTGGGTGTCGATGGTTTCCGTGCCGGTGTTTTTCAATTCGTGCTCGATTGTTAGAACCGGCTGATTCGAGTCGAGCTTTAGCTTCTTTTTGTAAACATATGAAGTTCCAATTTGCGTGTTCAGGTCCTGGCGAAACGTGACTTGGCGCTTGCCCGCGTGAACCGTCCACTTGCCGCCGTCGACCAACGGATAGGGCACGGCAAAATTAAATGGCTCTTCGCTTATGCGGCGTAACGCGCCGACACCCGGCTTAAAAAATATCCCGCCCGGGCTGGCCTGGTCATAGCCCGGTGCGCTTTCGCCGTCTGCCGCGCGGAATTCCTCCACCGGGCCGGTGATCGAGTCGTGATGTGTGGGGTCGTATTTGGGAAACCAGACGCCGAAGTAATTGTGGCCTTTGTAGGTCAGACAACCCACAACGCCCGACCAGTCGAAGCGCGAGCCGCGGTAGTAGCCATTTTTCGCATCGGGCAATAAAACGACGGCATTGACGATGCCATTGCTTATGGTTACGCGCGGCGCACTGAGCGGCTCAATCGGCGCGCAGCCGGTCGTAGTCGCCGCGCGCACCGGCACAGCATGGAAAGCGATAGAAGCAACGGCAAAACAGGCAACAGCGGAAACGCGAAGGGAGAAAACATTGAGATTTTTCATGCACGGGTTTCCATGGTCGTAGTTCGACCTTCGATGATACAGGAAGATTCGCAGCTTCCGATCGGATGGCGACGCGAAGTTGGGCAAGCCGAATACAACCGGTAAGGCTTTTGCCCTCACGAACCCCATGCAGGAATGAAGATCATCCCCTCACTCAGCCTGACCTGGCGCATCGGCCAAAATTGACCTACTGGTCCGAGTCGTGACCGTTGCACAATATCTGTTTATGCCTGTTGTTGACGCCGAAACTGAGTAGGGCTGACTCCATAGCGCTCGTGAAAGAGCCGCGAAAAGTAAAGTGCATCCGAAAATCCGACCAGTTCCGCCACCTGAAATACAGCCAGGTCCTGATTCGCCAGCAATTGCGCACTTCGCTGAAGCCGTAGCCGCATTGCGTACTCTCTCGGCGGCGCTCCAAACTGCCGGGCAAAGCGGGAGCAAAAGTGAGATGGGGAAAGGTGAGCCTGATCGGCTGCCTCAGCCAGGTTGAAAGGCTGGTCGAAGTGGGTCTCGATAAATTTGCGTGCGCGCTCTAAGCGCGGATCGAGGCGGCGAGAAGCACGACCCATGCTGACGCGGCGTTCGATATCATGCCAGAAAAGCTGTAGCAACGCCTCGAGCATATCGGGATCCTGATGAGGACTGCTGCGTAGTTCGTCACTGATCATCTGCAAATAACGGAGTGGCAGAGCATCGCCGGCTATATCAATGGGTACCCCCAAAGGGACCATGGTGCCGCGAAGGGTCCGATCGATCCAGCGGCCTGTAACGCGCAGCCAGGAGTGATTCCACTTCCTGGAAGGATTGCCGTATACGTGCCTCGCTTCGTATTCCCAAATAATCAAGCGATGCTTCGCGGGCAACCACTCACTTCCATTTGGCGAAAGCGACCATGCCTGGTCATGAAACACCATGATGAGGCTCGGATACTTTGTGCCCTCGCCGCCATGCCGAATCACACCCGAAGGCATGATCTCGCAAATACCCATGGCTGGCACGTGTATCTGCTCGGACGCGGCACCGTGCAATTGATCGACGTAGATTTGAGTCTGGCGATACATGTCGAAAGATTATCCATAAAATACGCGATCGTGTCCATACCCTTCGTATAGCAACTTATCCTATGCTTTTCCAGCGCAGAAAAGCTCGTGACGGCGATGGAGCTGCCTACGCAGTCTCGCGCCAAGATAGGAGTATTCCACATGCCCAAACGCTTGGTCTGTACCGCACTTGACACGATTACCTGGGAGGACTACGAGCTGCCCGCAAAGTTGGAAACCGGCCAGATCCGCGTGCGCAATACGCACGGCGCCGAGAAACATGGCACTAAGATGTCCTTTGTCCACGGCCATGGTAATAAGCGTGGGCATTGGGATGCCACAAAGCAGATGTTTGCGCCTGGCGGCGTGGCTTGGAGTTATCCCATTCCACTGGGCAACATGCAGGTCGGCATCGTCGAAGAAACCGGGTCCGGGGTTCGCAGCTACAAACAAGGGGATCGAATTCTATATTTTGGGGCCTTTGCGCCAACCGCGCTGATTACCGAGGAAGAGACCTGGAAGCTGGCTCCCGATACTTGCTGGAAGGCCGCCACCTGTCTTGATCCGGCTTCGTTTGCACTGTGTGCACTCCGCGACGGGAATGTGCGGATCGGCGACTCTGTAGCGATCTTCAGCCTGGGAGCGATTGGTCTCATGGCGGTCCAGTTGGCCAAACTGGCCGGCTGTCATCCCATCGTTGCGATTGACCCCCTCCCGAATCGCCGCGAAGTCGCTATGAAAAGCGGCGCGGACTTGGCGATCGATCCCGTGAATTCGGATACCGGGCGACTTCTCCGCGAGGCGACTGATTGGCGCGGAGTGGATGCGGTCATCGAATACAGCGGCGCCATGGAAGCATTGCAGGCGGCCCTGCGCGGGGTTGCTTTTGGCGGCAATGTGGTTCTCGGTGCTTTCCCCGGCCCGATGAAGGCTGGCCTCGATCTCGGCGCAGAGGCGCACATGAACCGTCCCAACATCGTGTTTAGCCGCACTGAAAGCGATCCCAATCGCGAGCATCCGCGCTGGGACAACGTGCGTGTCCGCTCCGCGGTCCACGGCATGATCCTGAAAGGGCTCATCACCGCGGATTCCATTGTTACTCCCGTAGTAAAGTTCGATGATGCACTGGCCGGCCAATACGACCAGCTTATAGCTGGTCCCGAAAAAAGCATCAAGTTCGGAGTTGAATACTAGGCCGCAAAAGGAGACTTTTATGCCCGTAAACCAAAGTGTTGTCATTCCCATGATGAAGCCTAAGCAGATCTCTCTGAACGAGTTTATGCGGGAGATCAAAAGGATTGGTTATCCGGCAGTGGAGCTTTGGGACCGCGGTTCCGACTTCGGTGAATTCGTGGAGACCGCCCGAAGCAACGGCCTGCGGATTGTCAGTATGGTGGGCCACGAGCACGTGTCACCCACGGCGGGATCCCACGCGGAGGCTTTCAGCCGTGCGGCCAACCACGATCGGCTTGAGGCAGAGCTGAAGGTGTCGATCGATATCGCCGCCCGGAACAACATTCCCGGAATCATCGTCCTCAGCGGCCATCGCAATCACGATGAGTCCGACATCGAAACCATGCAGGTCTGCGCCAAAGGGCTGCGGCGCATCGCGCCCTATGCGGAAGAGAAAGGCGTCAACTTAAACCTGGAAGTGCTCAACACCCTGGTCGATCACCCGCACTACGTCGCCGACCACACCGACTGGGCTGTCGGCGTCTGCGAATTGGTTAACAGTCCGAGGGTCAAGATTCTCTACGACATCTACCACATGCAGATCATGGAAGGGAATGTCATCAGCACCATTCGCAAATCGATCCGATGGATCGGCCATTTCCATACCGCGGGAGTACCTTGCCGCCATGATCTCGATGATTGCCAGGAGCTGAACTACCGCGGCATTTGCAATGCAATTGCTGCGACTGGATACGATCTCTACATCGGCCATGAATTCATGCCCAAGGCTGACAGCATTCAGGCTTTGCGCGTTGCCTTTGAGGTTTGCAATGTAGCGTAATTGCTCCGGTGAACTATACCGGACAATTCCACGCAGGAAGTAGAACGCGCAGCAGCACTCGACAGCAAGTAAAGACCGGCACGCAATTTGGGATACTGCCAGCAGGCGCCCGTAGAAAGGGTCCCTGCGAGCCTCAGCTTATACAAGGTGATCCACCATGACATTGACCCTGCTCGATTTCGTTGTATTTTTCGTTTTCTATGGAATCGTGGTAGGAGTCAGCCTGTACATGAGCCGGAAAGAACAGACAGGAGAGGATTTTTTCCTTGCCGGAAGACAGCTCTTGTGGCCCATAATCGGCTTCTCGCTCATCGCTTCGAACATCTCGACGGAGCATTTTGTCGGGATGGCCGGCCAAGGGGCAAGGCACGTGGGCTTTGCTATTGCAAACTACGAGTTTCTTTCCGTCGTCAGCATGGTGTTTATCGCCCTTGTACTGTTGCCGTTCTTCCTCAGAGCGGGAATCTGTACCATGCCGGAATTTCTGGAATATCGCTATAACTCAACCGCGCGCACTTTGATGGCGGTTTATACCATCGCGGTCTATGCGTTCGTAACCATCTCTGCGGTGATCTACTCTGGTGGACTGACCATCCAAACCGTTTTCGGCAATCCCAATAATCCCAAACATCTGTTGTATGGCATTTTCGCTGTTGCAGCCATCGCAACATTGTATGCAACGTGGGGTGGACTGAAGGCAGTGGCGTGGGCTCAACTGCTCCAGGGATCCGCGCTTTTGCTTGGCGGAACCATCACCCTGTTCGAGGCATTCCACGCCGTAGGCGGCTTAAGTAAGTTTTATGCTTATAACTCTTCCAGAATGCACCTCATTCTGCCTGCGTCGGACCCGGTGCTTCCCTGGACTGCGCTGGTTGTGGGATTTGGGCTATGGATTCCATGCCTTTATTACTGGGGATTGAATCAGTTCATCACGCAGCGGACACTGGCTTCGCGATCCCTGAAACAGGGCCAGTACGGCATGATTTTCGCGGCGGTATTGAAAGCGCTTATGCCCGTGCTCATCATCATTCCCGGAATGATGGCGGCACAGCTTTATCAGGAGCATGTTTTTCCTGCAGGTTCAAACCCCGACCAGGCTTATCCGCTCCTGGTCCGCTACCTGCTCCCTGCCGGGCTCAGAGGGTTCATGTTCGCCGCGATCATAGATGCAGCGGTCTCATCCCTGGCTTCTATGTTGAACTCCGCTTCAACGATCTTCACCATGGATGTTTTCAAGCGGCATTGGAAGAAAGATGCCTCCCCAAAGTTGATCGCGCAAGTGGGGCGGGTCATGACCGTTGTGTTCGTCTTGATCGGGGTCTCGATCGCGCCGGTTCTCGGCCAGCAGAGCTTCAAGGGAATCTTCAACTATATCCAGGAATTCCAGGGGTTCTTGTCGCCCGGAGTGCTGGCGGCATTTCTGTTCGGGCTATTGGTCAAGCGCGCGCCGGCGCGAGCGGGCGTTGTTGCAATGGTGCTAAGCCCCATTATTTATGCCATTACGATGGTGCTCTTCGGCGAAATACCGTTTTTTGTGCAGCATCATATAACGATTGTCAGCGTCGCGTTTCTTAACCGGATGACCATTTCCTTTGTGCTGATTGTACTCACCATGACGGTCATGACAATTCTCAGCCCGATGAAAAAGCCGGTCGAATTGCCAGTGCGGCACGAATTCGACATGAAACCGGCAGCCGGGTCCATTGTCTTCGGTGGCATCGTTGTTTGTGCCATCGTCGTCACATACATCTTTCTTTGGTAGCGTACAAATAAGAAATGTTAGTTATTCAGACCCGCATAATGTAGCGAATCTTTTCCGTGCTGGCCGCGTCCCAATAAGCATGGGAAATGCTCACAATGGTTTGCGACAAGCTGAATATGACGAGCAATCCTACTCCTATGCGAAACGTCGCGCTACCCCAGTGCAGTCTGTTGCGGCAGATGCGCGGGCTGAGCACTTCGCGGCAGGGTCCAGACGATCCACGCGGCTGCCAGCGGAATTACCCCGAAGAGTATGAATACCGGCCGGAACGAATAGTGATCCACCAGCCATCCGGTCAGCAGGCTGAAGATCATGCCTCCAATTCCCGACCCCATACTGGCGAATCCCCAGATGGAAGCCACGGCTCCCTTCGGAAATACATCGCCCGGAATAGCCAGCAGATTTGCCAGCGCGCCGGAATATCCAAATGTCGCTGTCGAAATGAGAGCAATGCATCCTCCAGCGCCGCTGATTGCTCCCACAAAGATCGCAGGCACCATCAGCACTGTAAAGATTAGGATTGCAATCCGCCGTGCAGTTGCCGGCCCGGCTCCTGCGCGCGACAACCCGGTGAATACAGCACCTCCGGCAAGATTCCCCAAAGTGGCCGTAAAGAAAGGTATCCAGGCCGTTTCGCCGATCTGCCGCAGCGTAAATGAGTGGGCCACTTTGAGATATTGCGGGACCCAGAAGATGTAAAAGTACCAGACCGGATCACTAAAGACCTTTGACAGGGTGAACTGCCAAAGAAACCTTGACCGCAGCAGCGTCCTCAGAGGAAGGCGATCCGCTTGATCCCCGGCACTGGCAGCATGCGGTTCCCGGTAGATTGCAAGCCACCCGGCCAGCCACACGAATCCCAGCAGACCGATCACTACAAATGCCGTTCTCCATCCGTTCGCGAGCATAATCCACGCCAGCAATGGAGGAGCGAGAATTGCCCCAATGGATGCGCCGCTGTTGAAGATGCCCGAGGCATGTGAACGCTCCTCGGGGGGAAACCACTCAGTGATCAACTTCACGCCGGCGGGATAGTTGCCGGCCTCCCCAACGCCGAGAAGAAACTGAAAGATTCCGAGGCTCAGGGCGCCGGCAGTTAAAGCGTTCAAAAGCTCCGCCCCTGACCAGAACGCAATCGTCAAGCCGTAGCCGATCTTGGTTCCCAGTCGATCCAGCAACCGGCCTGAGACGCCGTTCATGAATGTATAGGCCAGCATGAAGGCAAATACGATGCGGGAATAGTTGGTGGCGGAGATTCGAAACTGCTGGAGCAGCACCGGCGCCATCACCGAAAGCGTCTGGCGGTTGAGATAGTTGATGACCGTGGCGAGAAATGCGAAACTCAGCATCCACCACTTTCTTTGGTCTTTCGCGAACAGTGCTTGCACTCGGAATCTCATATGTCGAATATCGTATGTTGTGTTTGAGGGTACCCATTACTGATATATCATAGTTGCGACCGAGACAATGGAAATTGGTGTTTGAAGTTCGGGGTGGCTCTGTTGACATCCTCGATCTTCGCCGTCAGTGAGCAGCAGCCAAAGGCGGCAGAGGTTGGAGGCGCGGGGATCTGCTCGGCTTACGAGTGCGGCAGGTCGATCTGTGCGGCCGGACCATTCGGTCGGACCCCGGCGCGACGAAAAACGGCGATGGCCGCGAAGTCGCGATGACGCTGGTAGTGGAGGAATTTCTTCGGGCAGCGGTAGCAGGCAAACGGCCTGACGATTGCGTGTTCACGCACGAAGACGGCAAGCCGGTAAAGGACTTCCGGGGCGCGTGGAGAAACCTGTGCGGAACCTGACAGGCCTCTGGATTTCCAGGAAAAGCGGCGCTGCCCTAACCTGGACGAAGTGCGAATGCGGTGGCGGGCGAGTTCAGCGGACTGATCCCTCACAATTTCCGGCGCTCAGCGGCCAAAACAGTACCCCAATTCCCGTTCGTGTGGTGCCCGGAGGGGGACTTGAACCCCCACGACCGGTTAAGGTCTGCGGATTTTAAGTCCGCTGCGTCTGCCGATTTCGCCATCCGGGCCCGCTTCTATATTATGGGACCGTTTCGGGCTGCCATAATGGGACTGTTTCGCCCTTCCCTGCCGCTGAGTTCCCCGTTGAGCATCACTGCCTTGCCGTACCTCAAGCGCCTGGCCTGCAGATGCGCTGTTTCCACAACTTGCCCCGAAGCGCCTACCCCTCGTATCATCCGGCAAGAGCAACAACCATGAGCGAAATCGAAAGTAACACTGGCTTGCGTGTGAAGGGGCGGCTCATGTCGGCCTCGGAGATTGAGCGCACCCTGGTGCGGCTGGCTCACGAAATCGTGGAAAAGAGCAACGGGAGCGAGAACCTATCGCTGGTAGGGATCAAGCGGCGCGGAGTTCCGCTGGCGCAACGGCTGGGCAAGCTGATTTCGACCATTGAGAAGCGGCCTGTCGATACCGGAGTCCTCGATATTCAGTTCTATCGCGACGATCTTTCCACGGCGGACGTTCGACCCGTGGTCACGCCGGGAGCCATCGGCTTTGACGTGGAGGACCGCGACGTGGTGATCTGCGACGATGTGCTATACACCGGCCGCACCATCCGAGCCGCGCTCGACGCGCTCTTCGACCATGGGCGGCCGCGGCGCGTGCAACTGGCCGTGCTCATCGACCGCGGGCATCGCGAGCTGCCCATTGAGGCCACCTACGTGGGCAAACATATTCCCACCAGCAGCCGCGAGATTATTGAAGTGAAGTTTCAGGAAGTCGACCATAACGAGGAGGTATTGCTCGTCGAGCGACCCAGCTAGGGGTGGCAGCTCTGAGCTGAGCGCGTATTCTTTGCGCGCCGTGCGCGGAAAGAATCGTAAACCGTGGATTTTTTCACCAGCGCGAACCCCCGCGCGCGAGATCGCTGCGGCCCGTGGGCCGCGGCGAAAGCGACCAACCGGACCGGAGCCCGGTGCTCCGGCGACTCACCATGAACCCAGCCGCATCAGCCTCCCGCCGCCCACTTGCCACGCCACCTGCGCCCGCATCGCCGTTTCCGTATCACTCAGGATCGCTGCTTTCAGTACTCGACCTGACCGTAGACGGGGTAAGCCACCTGCTCCGGCGCGCCGCGGATCTGGAGAACGAGGACCCCATCATGCGGGACCGCATTCTGGCTAAGCGGAGGATCGCTCTGCTGTTCTACGAGTCGTCAACGCGCACGCGCACCAGCTTTGAGCTGGCCTCGAAGGCGCTGGGCGCTGACACCACTCTGGTTTCGAGCCTGAGCTCCAGCATCGAGAAGGGCGAGAGCCTGAAGGACACGGGCCTGACGCTGCGGGCGCTGGGCGCCGAGGCCATCATCCTGCGGCACAGCTCATCCGGGGCGGCATGGCTGCTGGAGGAGGCAACGCGGCTGCCGGTCATCAACGCGGGCGACGGCATGCACGAGCATCCCACGCAGGCGCTGCTGGACCTGAGGACGATTCTCCAACACCAGCGGCCAGGGGTAAGAGACGTTGGGCCGGAGACACTCGCCGGCGTGACGGTGATGATCGTGGGCGATATTCTGCACAGCCGGGTAGCGCGGTCGAACCTACTGCTGCTGCCGCGGGTGGGCGCACGGGTGCTTCTGTGCGGGCCCAGGGAGTTGCTGCCGGAGCAGGCGGCGCGGTCAGGACCGGGAATTGAGATCGAACGGGACTTTGAGGCAGCGCTGCGCCAGTCGCAGGTTGTGATGATGCTGCGCATCCAGGCGGAGCGTCTGGCCGGGCTGCAACTGGACCTGGACGAGTACAAGGCCGGCTACCAGCTCACCGGCCAGCGGCTGGCCGAGCACGCGCCAACCGCAGTGGTGCTGCATCCGGGACCCATCATCCGCGGCATGGAGATCACGGCCGGCGTGGCTGATGGCGTACAGTCGGCGATCCTGGAGCAGGTCACTAATGGGTTGGCCATCCGCATGGCGGTGATGGAGCGCGCACTGACCGCGGAGAGCGGAACACCCGCGGACAGGTCCTCGTCCGCGGGGTTGCAGAACGGAGGCCGCGCATGACGGCGCTGGCTATATGCGGCGGGCGGCTGATCGATCCGGCTGCGGGTGTGGACGCGGCCAAGGACGTGCTTCTTAAGGACGGGCGCGTGGCAGAGATTGCCGGCACGGGGAAGCTGAAGCACACCGATGGCGCGGAGGTTCTGGACGCGACGGGATTGATCGTGGCGCCGGGGCTGATCGATATCCACGTGCATCTGCGCGAGCCGGGTCAGGCCTACAAGGAGACCATCGCGACGGGAACGGCAGCGGCCGCGGCGGGCGGATTCACCAGCGTGGCGGCGATGCCGAATACGACGCCGGTGAACGACTCTGTGGAGATCACGCGTTGGATGCAGGCGCCGGAGCGCGGCGCCGAAGTGCGCGTGTTTCCGATCGCCGCGGCCACGCGCGGATCGAAGGGCGAGGCGCTGACGGACTATGCGGCGCTCAAGTCGGCGGGAGCCGTGGCGGTGACCGACGATGGACGGCCGATCCTGAAGGACGGAGTGATGCGCGAGGCGCTGGCCGCGGCGGCGCGCGCGGGACTGACCGTGATCCAGCACGCAGAAGATACGCGCATGACGCAAGGCGCGAGCATGAACCTCGGTCCCGTGTCGTTCAAGCTGGGGCTTCGCGGGATGCCGCCGGAGGCGGAGACGAGCATCGTGGAGCGTGACATTCGGCTGGTGACGGAGCTGCGCGAGGCGCATCCGCACCTGCACGTGGCGCACATATCCACGGCTGGAGCGCTGGCCGCGGTGCGGCAGGCGCGGCGCAACGGATTGCGCGTCACCTGCGAGGTGACGCCGCATCACTTCCTGCTCAGCGAAGAATACGTGGGACTCTACAACACGCATGCGAAGATGAATCCGCCGCTGCGCTCGGCGACAGACCGCGGTGCGATGATCGAAGGCATCCTCGATGGTGTGGTGGACGCGATTGCCACCGATCACGCGCCGCACGCCCAGCACGAGAAGGAAATTGAATTTGAGCTGGCGCCGAACGGGATCATCGGCCTGGAAACCGCGCTGGGCCTCAGCCTGCTCTGGCTGCACCGGGAGTGGAAGATGCCGCTGGGCCGTGTGCTGAGCCTGTTGAGCGCGCAGCCGGCCGCGCTGCTGGGGTTGAAGGGCCGCGGGACGCTGGCCGTGGGCAGCTTCGCCGACGTGGTGGTCTTCGATCCCAAGGCGGAGTGGACGTACCGGGCGACGGAGGGGAAATCGAAGGCCAAGAACACGCCGTTCGATGGCTGGCCGATGCTGGGCAGGGTGCGCTGGACGGTGAGCGAAGGGCGCATTGCCTACGCGAGCGCGTAGGCAAAGCTGTCAGCTTTCAGCTATCAGCTTTCAGCTCAATTCGCGGCGAGCGAATGCGAATACTCTTCCCAGCCAAGGACAATCGGGATTGAGGCTGCGAAGGCCGGCGCGCGATTGGCGAGGCGTTCCGTGCTTCCTCCCTATAGCGGGTCTCCTGCAGGTGTAGACCAAGGCACAATCGCTAAGTGGCTTTTTCACCAAGAAAAAGCCACCTTGAATACTGTCCGAAATGGCTCATCGTTGCAGGAGAACCGCCGTAAAAGTGCGCGTTTCCCCGGCAAAATCGAGCGAAAATCGCTGTTTTTTTGGACTTTTAGCGACGTTTTGCGACGTGATTTTGAGCAATATTTGTTGATTCCAGAAGAGTTAACCGGAGAAATAGGCCAAAAAGAGGGGGAGGGGGTAGGGGGTAAGGCGGTACGGACCGGGGACATACCTGACACTGCACAAGTCCATGGGCGTTTGGTTAGAACGTGGAGATGGGCTGGAGAGCGGACGGGTTTTTGGGTGGAAGCGGATCATGGAATCATTGTGCGCCAAGCGGGCGAAATTATCTGCAAGGTTCGGGCGGAAAAGAATTGGCGTGGAATCAAGGGGATGGCGGTGCTTGAGTGGGTGGGCGCTATTGACAGCGGAAGAGCTGCGCATGGTCGAGAGAGATGGGGCTTCCCCGGCTATCTTTTCAGACGAGCATCAGCCGGAAGCGAAGGGCCCAGACGCTGCTTAGATCGCTATCTGGCGGAAGCGATTGGCGCGTCGGATTAGGTCAATTGAGGGATGCTGATTCGGATCTGGAGGCACGAAGATCTGTCCAAGCGGCTTGCGGAAGAATTCGACCCCGCCCGCGAGGTTCAGCTGCTTGAGAAGGCCCACCTTGGCCTCGTCAATAAGCATTTCCAAATTGTCATTGAGGTATATGAGGCCCGCGTCGAACGCCCGATGGTAGGTCGGTGACAATGCAATGCCGTTTTGCACGGCGTCTGAGCTAACGGGTTTGTATCAGGGCATGGCTTCAGCCGTGCCGAAAATGCCTCGATAACGAACGGGGGCTTTAGCCCCTGCTCGCCTTCTTCCGAGCCAAATAGCCGTAGCAATGTGGGTACTCTCCCGGCGATTTGGCCAGCCCTGCCTTCACCGGGTTTTGGGCAATGTACTCCCGATACCCCTCTATGCTTTCCTTACTGTCGGCCCGCAACTCGGAAAATCCAGTTTGCCAGACCTCGCCTGAGTATCCGATTTCCTTCTTCAGGCGGTAGGAGAACCTTCCCTTGATAAGTTGCATCGCCTTCTCAATGGTCGTCTGGCCATCGACCGTAATTAGCAAGTGCACGTGATCCGGCATCACAACGAAATCGAGCAGCTGGAACCTCCGAGCCGCAACATAGCAGCGCAGAACATCGATCAAAAGCGATGCATTGCGATCGGACTGGAGAAGACGACGCCCCGCGTGGGTTTTGGTGGTAGCGAAGAAGGTACGCGTTGAACTGAGAACCGCATCGCTGCTGGCGTTCCGGTCTGGTCGTGCCATGACAGGGGCTAAAGCCCAACTCCTCCTTGCAACCTCTACGGCACGGCTAAAGCCATGCCCTGATACAAAGCCGGATGCGTTCCTTCGGCGACCACCTGCGTCTTCCGAGATCTTGGAGCGGTGTTGCGCAGCGAAGGTGGCCTTTATCAGTGCTCCTTCTCGGCGGGAAACGAGCAGGCTATTGAACCGTCGTCGTCAATTGCCATTTGGCGCCGTCGAACACTATCCGACCTTCGCGCTTTAACGCTTGCTGCGCGCTGCGGACGAGATGTTTCCATTTCTTTCCGAAGTTCACGCCTTCAATCACTCGGTCTACAGAATCGTCGCACAAATCCGGATGCATTCGTTGGATGAGCGGGTGGAGATCTGCAGTCCTCATCGGCTCTTTTGCTAGCAGGTACTCTATGGTTTCGCTAAAGATTGCATGGTTGGACCTCGTCGCGCGAAAGCGCAGAACTCGGTCTTCCGCTTTGCGGAGTTTACTCCTGAAGGCTGCGCTAGCTGACTTCACCGCGCGGCGCTGGTTGGCTTGAAACTCTGTTCGAAGGTCCGCGAGCTCACGCGCAAAATCGGTGATCTCTTCGACCGTGAGCGGCGCACCTAGGCGGGCATAGCCCTCAAAATCACGCCGAACCTCTCTCACGAGTTCTGGCCTTCTTAAGGCAACGCCGTATTCGTAATTCGCGTTGAGGCCGCCGTGGGTCAAATTCCCCGAGGTGATGATCGCGAGCTTGTAATCGGCGATAAATACCTTGGCGTGGAGCGCTGGCAGATGAACTGGGTAGAAGTTCTTAAATGCGCGCCCCAATTCCGCTATCCCTTCAAGCTCCAGAGAGCCATTTAGGACGCTTTCCACACGAAGGTTGGTTAGGCAAACAATTTGCAGATTCCGGATGGCTTTGTTGTTTGCGAGATGATCGCCGATCCGTCGAGCCACTGGACGGGTTATGAATGGCGAAGCGAACAGGAAAAACTGCTCCGGAGTCGACACGAGGTTCGAGAAGGAGGCTTCCCAGGGAGATCGCAGAAGCTCTACGTCCGGCACTTCCGTTTCTGCCGAGGGGACCATATTATCCTCAATCGGTTACCGCATCTACTATAGCGAACCACTCCGCCTCTTGCCGTTGCATAGTGTATTGCAGCAGCTTCGTCAGAATCGAATCGCTCGCATGCGTCGCACCTTTCGATCACGAGGCCTGACTCCGCCTTGCTCGTCGGACAGCCGAGGATACCGTTGATACCTGAGCGGACTGTGCCCGCATCCTCACAGCAGCACTTCATGCGGAGACCCCCTCGTTGGCTGGCCAGGTATCCATGCGCCGCCAATGTCGATCACCAGGGAGCCTGTCGGCTTAAGGAGGCGCTTGAATTCGCGTCCGAATTGTCTGAACCAGTCTAGAAGCTGTTTCATAACCTGGTTTTGAAAGGGCACGGCTTCAGCCGTGCCGTAAAGGAATCAGGGAAATCGCTGGCTTCAGCCACTGAGGGAAGGTTTTCGGGAAATCTGAGGTGGTTGTGAAACAGCTTCTACGTATTCGTAGCTCTCCACGTTGCCGTACTCTTTTTTCCTGACTAGGCCGAATGGTGGGCTGGTGACAATTAGATCGACCGATTCGGGTTCAAGAGAGGCCATGTAGTCGAGGGAGTCTCCTCTGATGATCTGCCCGAATTTACTCTTGAAATATGGTTTCATTTCGGCTGCGATGCCTCAGTATAGCGCAGGTGTTCAGCGGCCCTCGGTCCATATCTTGGGTGGAATTGTCCTCGTTAGCCTTGAGCTCGAGGGTTTGGAACGGGCCCCGGTTTAGGTTCAGTTTTGGGACAAACGGCCCCCAAGCTCTGTTTATTTTCTGGCTCCTCCGTCGGCCTCAGGCATTGGAAGCAATCTAGCTTTGTGGGCGCGGCTCGCCTGGGTGAGATCGAAAGCTGGTCGCCGGATAGGTGGTCATCGCGGCTTCGCCGCGAACTTAATTTTTCGAAAATGGGTGGGCGGGGGAAGACAGGGGTCAGGGATCAGGGGTCAGGGATCAGCCCTTGCGGCGGTAGTGAACCAGAAATTCATAGCCGGAGTTGGCGGGGAAGAGCGAGGCAACGTGGCGGAGGCGCTCGGCGAGGGCGGGCGCGGCGAGAAGCGGGTACTCGCGCTCGCGCAGGTCGTGATAGTCGAAGTCGACGGCGAGCGAAAGCATGTAGATGGCCAGGGCGTCGGAGAACGACGACTCGAAGAAGCTCGATCGGGCGCGCTCGTCGATCGTGTTCGCGGCGGGGGATTTGGAGCCGGGGTGGGGCTCAAGAGCGCGGCGGCGCGTCTCCCATGCGTCCTGGCTGGTTTCGCCGCGGACCTGGGCCTCGGCCTGCGACCATGCGAGCGTGGAGAAGCTCTCGGGGACCCCGGCGGCTTCAACGAAGTTGTGGGCCACGTTGATGAAGAACTCGAAGGCGAGGCCGAAGCGGTCTTCGACGAGGCGCGTGGAGAGGAAGACGGCCTCAGTGGAGCCGAAGGCGGTGTTGCGATGGCAGACGGCTCGGTCGCCGAGCTCGACGGTGTAGGCGGGCGCGATGAGGTTTTCGCCGGTGTCGGCAATGGCGAGGGGGACGAAGTAGTAGGCGCGCTGGCGGAGCGCGGGAGCGAGCGCGGCGGGGACGGCGCCGACGAGACGCTCGATGTCGGATTCGGGGACGCGGGTTTCGCCCCAGGAGGCGTAATGGATGCCGTTGGGAGCGATGAGCACGGCGACCTGCGTGGCCACTTTCTCGGCAAGCCATAGCTCGATTTGCGCAGTACCGGCCATGGATTTGTATTCTAGACGAGAGAGGTCACGATTGATGATGCAAACTGCGAAGAGACCAGGCGGGAGGACGGTTTTCGGGTTCCCGGTGGAGGGGTTCAGCCTGTTGCAGAGCCTGCTGCTGGCGTTCGCTTCGGCGTTCCTGACGTTCTTTGCGGCGACATGCCTGGCGATCTTCGCGCTGCTGGGGTGGAACGTGCTGGGCGGGCACTCGGTGAGCTACGTGGATACGTACCGCTACGTTGGCTTGCCGGCTGCGGTGCTGGTGCTGGTGGTGGCGCTGCCGTTCTTCGGGGCGCTGTGGGTACGGGCAAAGATCCAGAAGTAGCGGCGGCCGCGGCGGCTCATAACCCGGCGGGCTTGGGGTTGGCGGGGTCGAATTTGGCCACCTGGATTTTGCGGGCGAGGCCGAGCTTGCTGAGGATCCAAATGCCCCAGAAGTTGGGATCGATCTCGTACCAGGTGAGTCCGTGGCGCGCGGAGACGGGATGGGCGTGGTGGTTGTTGTGCCAGCCCTCGCCGCCGGTGAGCAGAGCCACCCACAAACTGTTGCGGGAGTCGTCGCGGGTATCAAAGCGGCGCTTGCCCCACATGTGGGTTGCCGAGTTAACCAGCCACGTGGCGTGGAGGCCGATGGTGACGCGCAGGAAAACGCCCCACATCAGCATGGCAATGCCGTTCACAAAGCCGCCCCAGTACCATCCGCCGGCAACAAGCACCACGGCGCTCAGGGTGACGGGCAGCCAATGGTACTTGCTCATCCAGACGTGGAAACGGTCGCGGGTCAGGTCGGGCGTGTAGCGCGCGAGCACATCGGTCTGCGCGTGCAACGATTCGCCGAAGAATATCCAACCGGCGTGCGCCCACCATCCGCCCTCGCGCGGCGTGTGCGGATCGCCTTCCTTATCGCTGAGCTGGTGATGGACGCGATGCGTGGAGACCCAGAAGATGGGCCCGCCCTCGAGCGAGAGCGTGGCGAAGAAGGTCATCGCGTATTCCAGCCACTTGGGCACCTGATAGCCGCGATGCGTGAGCAGGCGGTGATAGCACATGCCGATGCCGACGTTGATGGCCAGCACATAAATCACGGCCATGACCACCAGGCGCTGCCAACTGAAAAGGAACAGCGCGGCCAATGCGCCCGCATGAAATAGCCCGATGACAAAAAGCATTCCCCAGCTCAAGCCGTCGCTGACGGCGGCGGTGCGGCCCATGCGCAGAAGGCGGCGCGCCGGGACGGCGTGGGTGGCGCCAGGCGGCGCAAGCGCCGGAGGTTCTGTGATAGGAAGCGAATCGGAGCAAACCCCAATTACGGAGTCAGCGGAAGGTGCAGACAGGGCAGTCGCCATTGAACGGGGAATCCTTCAAAAAGTGGCAGCGTGCCCACTAGTGTGCCTTCATTATATAGGAGACGTGGCGCGATAGACGCGGGTAGGAATGATTCCTTAGGGGAGGAGTGCTGAGCTTTATTCGCCGGAGGGGGCGGCGGCGGCCGTGGCGCCGATGGCGGTAGCGGCGGTGAGAAAGATGCGAGTGGCGTCACCGCGCAGGACGCGATAGAGGGCGAACTGGCGCTGGGTGGCGCCGCGGAGTTCGAAGAGGAGTTCGCCGCGGTTGTCGGCCAGGGCGTCAACGGCATCGATGAGCTTCATGCGGGGCGTCGAGTCGAGGTGGGCGGCGTCAGAGACGTTCTTGACGAGCACGGCGACGCCGCCGTAGAGGTCGGGCTGGGCAATGAGCGTGACGAATTTCTCTTGCGCGCCGGTACCAAGAGTATGCGCGGAGAGGACCATGGTGGCTCCCGAGCCGTAGGCGAGCTCGAAGACACGGAATTGATCGACGAGGAGCGGAGCGGGCGGAGGCGGCGAAGCGGGCGTGGAGGGTTTGTGCGCGGAGGACGATTTGGGTGCGGGTTTTGACCGAGGCGCGGGCGGCGGATTGAGGCCGAGCGCAGTGCGCGCCAGGTCTTCCATTGCGGCCTTCATTTTGTCCTCGTCGCCGGGGTTGGCCCAAGTGTAGCTCCAGAGGTGCTCGGGGCGGCTTTTGGCGTCGGAGACGGCGACTTCCTGATGCATATCGATCGGCAAACCGACGAGGCTGGGCAGAACCGGGGAGCTGTAGCCTGCCGCCTTGCCGTAGAAGAGGTGGGGCCGGCCGGGATCGGTGACGGTGGCGACGTCTTCCACGTAGGCCTCATCGTCGCCGTTTTTCTTCTTCAGCTTGGGGCGGCCGGAGTCGGAGGGCGATGCGCCGGCAGAGGAGGAGGTGTCGTCGCCGTGGTGCAGGGTGGGCCGGTTGGGATCGGGCGCGGGCGCGCTGGAATCGGAGGCGGTGTCGCCGGAGCCGCCGGAGCTGCTGCCGGAGCCGCCGGAAGAGTCGCCGGCCGATGCGTCGCCGCCTTTGTGCAGCGTGGGCCGGTCGGGATCGGGAGGCGACGCATTCGAATCGGCCCCCGTGCCGTTGCCCGAGCCGGAGCCACTGCCAGAGTCGCCGGAATGGTGCTTGCGGTGCAGGATGGGCACGTCGCTCTGCGCATCGTCCTCGTCGATCCGGGCGGCCTGGGCTGGAGCGGGCCTGGGTTTGGGCAGCGGCTTCCATTTTCCGAAGCCCACCCAGAATCCCTGCTGCTGGCCGGCGCTGTCGATATCGAAGAGGCCGACGGGCTTGCCGTTCTCGAAGAGCTGATACTCGACTTCGCTCTCGACGGCCAGTGGAGCAGGCTGGGCCAGGTAGACGCTGGCGTCTTCGAGATCCTGGCCATCGTAGATGCAGATGGGAATGAGGCGGCCGGCTTTGGGGTGGTCTTCGCCGCCAGTCCATTCAAGGACGCCGACGGCGCGCAGATCGGCAGCGTTCCGATCGTCGTTCTTGATCTGGCCGGGATATTGGGCGGCGGCGGGAAGCGCGAAGAGGAACAGGAGTGCGATTCCCCACCCTAGCCGCAAAAATCCGCAGCGGCGGACGGCCAGGATGGGGCGCCCGTCCGCTGCCGTTATCCACAAGCGAGTTGCGCCATGCGATGACACCCTGCACATCCCTCGACCATAATCGAATCCAGAGGCTGGTTCTTCAGCCCGCTATCCCTATACCGAGGATATTCCCCATGGAGCTCAACCAGAAAGTAGCCGACTTCACCTTGCAAACGGACGAGGACAAGACCGTGAGCCTTTCGGATTTTGCGGGCAAGCCGGTCATCCTCTTCTTTTACCCCAAGGCCGACACCCCAGGGTGCACCATTGAGGCCTGCGGGTTCCGCGACACCTTTAAGAAGCTTCAGTCGGCGGGCGCAGTGGTTTTGGGCATCAGCCGCGACACGCCGCGCGCCCAGGCCAAGTTTCGCGCGAAATACGGCCTTCCGTACACACTCCTTGCTGATGTAGACGAGAAAGTGTGCAAACAGTTTGGAGTGTTGAAGGAAAAGAATATGTATGGGATGAAAACGATGGGCATCGAACGGACGACCTTTGTGATCGGGCCGGACCGGACGCTGGTACACATCTTCCCCAAGGTGACGCCGCAGGGACACGCCGAGGAGGTTCTCAAGCTGATTGAGGGGATGAAGCGGGGTTAGCGGGGTTAGCGGTGTTAGCGGGGCTAGGGTTTGTTGATCGTTGGTCGGCAAGTCAATGTGCGGCGCGGAGTGGGTGTTGTGGGACGCGAAAGGAAAGAGCTGATTCCCGGGCGGCTGCTGAAGCGCGCGTTCTTTGATGCGGCGCCCGAGCGCGTGGCGCCGCGGCTGCTGGGCAAGGTGCTGGTTCACAAGACGCGCGGCGGGCTGATGGCGGGCAGGATCGTCGAGGTTGAGGCGTATCTGGGACCGCACCGGCAGCCGGCTGACCCCGCGGCTCATGCGCATCGTGGACCAACGCCGCGGAACTCCGTTCTCTTTGGTCCCGCAGGACATGCGTACATCTATGCGATTTACGGGCGCTACTTTTGTATGAACATCTCCTGCGAGCGGGAGGGCCAGGCCGGGTGCGTGCTGCTGCGGGCGCTGGAGCCGGTGGCAGGGCTCGAACAGATGGCGCGCGAACGAGCGTTGAAGCCGGGCGCGGAGGCGCGGGAACTGGCGAGCGGACCCGGCCGGTTGTGCCAGGCGCTCGGCCTCGAGCGGGAAAGGCATAACGGGATCGATTTGCTCGATCCTCGCTCGCCGCTGCAGGTGCGGGACGACGGGATGCGAATCGAGCGGGTTCTGGTGACGCGGCGGATCGGCATCCGGCACGCCGTGGAGCTGCCGCTGCGCTTTGCCATTCCGGGAAACGCTTGTGTTTCAGGGCCCAGGACGATCGTTGGCAAGCGCATCGCTTTGCGCTCGGGCTAGGCCGGTAAACTGAAGACGTAACCGGCCCGGGGTCTCAAGACCAGGCCCCGAGAGGATCCCTGCCAAGTGAAGCTCACTTCCCTGCTCCCATCGGCCGCCGCGGTAGGCTTGATAGCCGCGGCCGTGCTTGCCGCCACCAGCGCTGTGCAAGCGACGCAAGACCAGCAGCAACCGGCCGCGCCGGCTAGCCAGCCGGCTACGCAGACCGCGCCGAATTTGCCCGGCGCGGCGGCGCCGCAGACGGGTACGGCGCCCGAGGGCATGGAGCGGCCCATGCGCAACTATCCTCCGCCAACCAACCTGAAGGTGCTGCCCAGGAACCTGACGGGGCGCGAGGTGCGCGAGATCATGGAAAAGTGGGCCGGATCGCTGGGCGTGCACTGCGACACATGCCACGTGGCGGAACCAGGCAAGATTGGCCCCGACGGCTGGCCGCAGTTGAACTTCCCCGACGATTCCAAACCGGACAAGCAGATCGCGCGGATCATGTATACGATGACGCAGCAGATCAACGCGGACACCATCAGCAAGGCCATGGACCTGGACCCGGACGATATGGGCACGCCGGTGACGTGCGGGACGTGCCATCGCGGGCACAAGATGCCCGAGGAGTTCGTGATTCCGAAAGAAGAGCGGCCGGGAGGGCCTCCAGCGGGCGGCGCACCGCCAGCAGGTGGTCCGCCAGCGGGAGCGCCGCCGATCCCGCCGGCGAATTAGATTGCCGGCCGTTAGAATTTGCGGCTTTGGCAACATCGTCTCCCATGTTTCGAAAGCGAGATCCTTCGACTTCGCTCAGGACAGGCTCTGGGGCGCCCGGGTTTTCGTGGAATTACACTGCTCGGTATGCGGCTGTTCGTGGGAATTCCGTTGGCGGATGCGGTGGCGCGCGAGCTTGCGGCGGCGGTGGCGCGGCTGCGGAGCCGCGAAAGTGTGGCGCGGAGCGACGGGCTGCGCTGGACCGCGCCTGAGTCGTGGCACATCACGCTCGAGTTTCTGGGCAACGCGACAGCGGAGCAACTGGAGTGCCTGAAGGCTCGGCTGGGCGAGGTGCGCTCGGCAGCGGTTCCCGTGCAACTGGGCGAGCTGGGCTGCTTCGATCGCGCGGGCGTGTTCTTTGCCGGCGTGAACGTGACGCCCGGCCTGGCCGCTCTTCAACAGCAGGTGACGGCGGCGACGAGCCGGTGCGGATTCGTGGCGGAGGCGCGGCCCTTTCATCCGCACATTACACTGGCGCGAGCCAAGGGGCAGGGGCGCGGGAGCGGGTTGCGGGAGCTGGCGGCCCGAGCCGGCAAAGGGCCTGCGTTCACGCAATTCCTGGCCAGGGAGTTTGTGCTGTATGAGAGCCATCTGGGCGCGGGCGGCGCGAAGTACGAGGCCCGGATGCGCGTGGCGCTCGACAGCAGGTAAGGCCTGATGGCGGGCGCCAATGGCTGATATACTGAAGATTCGGCAAAGGGATGGCGCGCGGCGCAGTGCGCGCTCCGGCCGCAGCCGCGGCGCCCGAAGACACAAGAAGAATCTGGAGTTGGATCATGGCACAAGTTTGCGACATCTGCGGCAAAGGGCCGCGCTTCGGCAACAACATTTCGCACGCGCACAACATTACGCGGCGGCGCTGGAACGTGAACCTGCAAGCAGTGAAGGCGATCGTAAATGGCGCGCCCAAGAAGCTGCGCGTGTGCGCGAGCTGCATCAAGGCCGGCAAGGTTGCGAAGGCGTAGCTCCCGCTCAGTCCGCCCGCTGAAGACCGCGGATCGAATAGGGCAATCCGATCCGAGGCACAACGAACCCCGTCCCATGCGGACGGGGTTTTGTTGTGGGCGAATGCGAGTGAGCGTAGTCGCCAGCATCATCCATGCCGAAGGCGTGCAGGGATGTTGATCATCCAGTAACTGACGGTTGGCCGGTCATCCGGGCGATATCACCGGCAAGCCAGTTTCGGGCAACGTGACCGGCGGTAATTCGGGATCGTCTGCCGAATGTGGGCGCTGCGCCTCTGGTATGTCGTACCATTCGAAATTTGCCACGCTGTAGGGCTCGTAATGCCCGGTAGGTGCACCCTTGGTCTTTTTCGGTTCCGGAAACTCAAAGTCGAAACGGACTTGGATATACCAATACTTCGAGACACTCTCGGCCGGAACGCTAAACAGAAAGTCTTTACCGGGTAGAATCGTCACAAGCGTACCGATGTCCGCAGCGAAGCCATGTGGCATCTTCTTTCGCTGTTCGGAATCGGGCCCAAAGATTCCCCCATAAGGAACAACTTCGAATGGCAGAGCAGCACCGGGGTCACCCGTTCCCCAATCGAGTGCGCTCACCTCGATCGGAAGCCTACAATTATTCCTCAGACGTAGCCATAACCCATGTGTGCTGCCCCAATCGTCAGCAGATTTTCGTTCTCCGATGTGGTCGAAATCGATGTAGACATATGGCTTCCAATCGTCGACCTTAAAGTTCTTCGGCGAAACCTGTGAGATCGCGATTGTGCTTGAGATCAGCGAGGGCACAAGTCCCAGTACCGTGACCAACATCTTATTCATCTTCGGAAGCCTCGCAGAGCTTGTTGCAGACAGTGTATTCCGCGGGGGTTCCGGTCGGATGGTCGCCTACCCGGCAGTTCCTTCGCAGTAAAGAGAATTGCCGCTGACTGCACTCTCAGAATTGGCACAAAGTCTCAACGTGCATTTCAGGGCATTCATGTTATTTAACCTGGAGCGCATTCGAGAAGTGCGGCGCCCGCATTTCTGCTTGCCGGTGAACTATTCGCCTTGGCGGGTGAAGGTGAGCGAGGCGGAGTTGATGCAGTAGCGCAGGCCGGTGGGGCGCGGGCCGTCGGGGAAGACGTGGCCGAGATGGCCGCCGCAGCGGGCGCAGGCGACTTCGGTGCGGCTCATGCCGTGGCTCAAGTCCTCGCGCTCTGCGACGGCTTTGGAGCCGTCGGGGAGCATAAAGCTGGGCCAGCCGCAACCGGAGTCGAACTTGGCGCCGCTCAGGAAGAGCAGCGCGCCGCAGCCGGCGCAGTGGTAGTTGCCGGTTTCGTGATTCTCAGTGAGCGCGCCGGTAAAGGGCCGCTCGGTGCCCTTCTCGCGCAGCACGCGATACTGCTCAGGCGTGAGCATGGCGCGCCACTCGGCTTCGGTGCGGACGACTTTTTCCTGCGCATCGCTCAAGGGGGACCTCCTGCGTGTTCGATGGCGCGATGGGGTACGGCGAGCCGCGCGTGGGGACCGCGTGGCTCAGGCGCCTTCTTCCATTGAAACAGACGGAACGCGCGGGCGCTCAACCTTCGGCGACGAGATCGATCTCAATGAGGACGTTCCGGGGCAGGCGCGAAACCTCGACGGTGGAGCGGGCAGGCGCTTCGCCGTCGGACTCGAGATATTCGGCGTAGACGGCGTTCATGGCGGCAAAATCGGCGAGGTCTTTGAGGTACACGGTCGTCTTGACGACGCGGTCGAGGCTGCTGCCGGCTTCTTCGAGGATGGCCTTCAGGTTCTCGAGCACGCGCTTTGTCTGCTCGGTGATACCACCTGCGGCCACCTGCTGGGTGAGCGGGTCAAGAGGGATCTGGCCGGCTGTGAAGATGAGGTTTCCCAGGCGCACGGCCTGGGCGTAGGGGCCGATCGCGGCGGGCGCGCCATCTGTCGTAATGATCGATCGTGTCATAGGCCGATTGTACGGCGGTTCCAGGGTAGCTATACCCATTTTTGAGTGCCGCCAAGGCCGCTGCTCCCTGTTGGCCGCATCGACTTAAGTAAGGGAGCTTCGGGAAACAGTAACCCTGGAACCGCGATAGGCCCGTTCACCCGGCCTGGACAGAAGCGGCCGGAAACCGGATTTACGGGGCTATGCGAACAGCGACAGTGCGATGGGGAGGGCTGAATTCACCGATTCCATCGCCGCGTGGATGCCCGATGAGGCCCCAAGCGGCGAGTTCAAGGCGCCAAGCCTGGAAATGCGGTTTCCATGGCCGGATGCGGAGGGACAACTTCGCGAGGGAATTGCCCCTTCCGGTTACGAGCCCCAAACTCCGAGCAGGAGAGAGGGCTTAGGCGTGCATTGCCGCCAGGATACCGCCGCCAAGCGCCATGGCCAGGAGCCAATAGGCAGCATTGATGGCAAAGAGATTGGCGCGACGGTTTTCGTAAATGTGCTGCGTAAAGAGCGGCGGCGCTATAAAACCGGCCCAGCAAATCACGCCGATCTTTACGCCTCCGCTGAAGGCGATTGTCCCCGCCCACACCTCGAGGTGCACCAACACAAACGACAGGAGTAGACAGGCGACACAAGACGTGATCAAGCTGAAAACCATGCTTCTCGGTTTCGTCCCCTCAGCGAGTCCGACCAGGGCTTGCCAGGACTTCCGGAAGATGGCGCCGTACCACACAATGCCCAGCACCCACTGAGCGATCGCCGAAACCAGGACTGCAATCACGAGGTGTGTGGAAAACGCCACCAACGAAAACAAAGCGGAATAGTCGACAAAGTGCATTCGTGAATCCTCCACTACGGATTGATGTTCAGCTCCGACCTACAGAAACCCCGCACAATGGGGATCGCCGCCAGGATCTGAAAGGAGTTGTCCCCACATACTCTGCTGGAGGCCAGGATGTACTGTCAAGATAAATCGAGAGATGTGACGCAGAAGTGGTAATTACAGCGGTTCTCCTGCAACTATGGGCCATTTCGGACAGAATTCAAGGTGGCTTTTTCTCGATGAAAAAGCCACTTGGCGATTGTGCCTTGGTCTACACATGCAGGAGACCCGCTATAGCCCGTGATGTGCGGGCGGGGCCAGCCGGAGCCGAAGAGGCGCGGTTCCAAGGCGGTGAAGCAGGCGGCGATCTCGGAGCGTTCCGGCATGGAATGAGGATCGGGGCCGGAGCGAGCAGGCGCGCAATGGGTTTCTTCTGCGGCTCAGTTCAGGATCGTGTTGTCGATGAGGCGCGTTGAGCCGATGGTTGCGGCGACGGCGAAGAGCGTGCCGGGGATGACGGTTTCGATGGGTAACAGCGTAGACCAATCGACGAGGGCGATGAAATCGATGCGGACTTGCGGTTCGGCGGCGAAGATTTCCCGTGCGGCGGCAATCAGCGCTTCGGCGCGGCGCTCCCCTTGCGCGACGAGCGACTCGACGCGGCGGACGGTGCGGCTGAGGGTGAGGGCCTGGGCGCGCTGGGCTGGACTGAGATAGGCGTTGCGCGAGCTGATCGCAAGGCCGTCGGGATCGCGGACGATGGGGCAGACGACGATTTCCGTGGCCAGGCGGAGATCGGCAACCATGTGGCGCAGAACGGCGACCTGGGCCGCGTCCTTCTGGCCGAAGAAGGCGCGGTCGGGCTCGGCGGCGAGGAGCAGCTTGGCGACGACGGTGGCGACGCCGCGAAAATGGCCGGGACGGGATGCGCCGTCGAGACGATCGCCAAGGCCGGGGACTTCGACAAACGTAGAGGCAGGGCCGTTGGGGTAGAGTTCTTCGACCGAAGGGGCGAAGAGAACATCGGCGCCTTCGCACGCGGCGAGGCTGCAGTCGGCGTCGAAGGAACGCGGGTAGCGGGCGTAGTCCTCATGGGGGCCGAACTGCGTGGGGTTGACGAAGAGGCTGACGGCGACGTGAGTGCATGCCGCGCGGGCGGCGCGGACGAGCGAGGCGTGGCCCGCGTGCAACGCGCCCATGGTGGGCACGAGACCGATGGTGCTGCCCGGCGTGGAGCGGGCCGCGCGGGACCAGCGGCGGAGTTCGTCGACGGTACGAAGGATTTGCATCAGGCGTGGCTCAGTTTGTCGAATCCTCAAACGCGTCCTGATTCACGACGGCGTTGTCTGAATCGAAATCCGCGCCGGGAGCGGCGGCGCCCATCGCCTGCCGCGCGGGCAGGTGATAACTCTCCGCGTCGGACGGAAAAGCGCGATGCTCGACGTCTTCGCGGTAGCGCTCGATGGCGGAGCGGAAGAGCGCGGCGGCGTCGGCGTAGCGGCGGACGAACTTGGCGGGGGGCGCGAAGGTGAGATTCACGAGGTCGTGGAAGACGAGAATCTGGCCGTCGCAACCGGGACCGGCGCCGATGCCAATTGTCGGAATCGGCAGCGCGGCGGTGATTTCGGCGGCGGCCTCGCGGGGAACGCCTTCAAGCACGATGGCGCCGGCGCCGGCCTGGGCGAGCGCGAGAGCATCGGCCCGAAGCCGGCGCGCGGCCTCGGCGGTGCGCGCCTGCACGCGATAGCCGCCCATGCGGTGTACGCTTTGCGGCGTGAGGCCAAGATGGCCGACGACGGGGATTTCGGCCTCAACGAGCGCACGGACGAGCGCGACGCGCGGGCCTTCGATCTTGACGGCTTCGGCGCCGGCCTCCTTGACGAAGCGCACGGCGTTGGCGAGGGCTTCGGCGATGGCGCCGTGGTAGCTGCCAAAGGGCATGTCGGCGACGACGAGCGCGCGGCGGACGGCGCGGTGAACGGCGCGGGTGTGGTGCAGCATCTCGTCGACGGTGACGGCGAGCGTGTTCTCGTGGCCGAGGACAACCATGGCCAGCGAGTCACCGACAAGGATGAGGTCGATGCCGGCCTCGTCGGCGAGGCGCGCGGTGGGGTAGTCGTAGGCGGTGAGCGCGGAGATGGGCTTGCCCTGGCGCTTCATCTCGGCCAGCGCTGGCATGGTGACTTTGGGAAGGGAAACACCGGGCGGCGAGAGATGCGCGCCCTCAGGAAGTTGGGTGAAACTCATGATAGGCTCCAGTGCCGCTCCGAAGACACAGGATGCGGCCCGAACAAGTCCAGTATACGCCGGAGATTCCTCAGGGCAAACAGCACCGCCTGACTGGTTCTTCCAAAGTGCTATAAGGAGGAGAGCAGGGCGTCGGCTGCTAAGCCGAGCCGTCCTCGAGTTGGCTCTACGCGGCGGAGGAAAGAATGGCCTACGATCTGGCGATCGTGCTGCCCACGTTCAACGAGAGCGGGAATGTGGGTCCGATTGTTGATCGGCTGGAGGGTGCGCTCAAGGGCATCCGCTACGAAGTGATTTTCGTGGATGACGATTCGCCCGACGGCACCGCGGATGCGGTGCGGCGGCTGGCCCGAGACCACGATAACCTGCGCGTGCTGCAGCGCATTGGACGGCGCGGGCTGGCTTCGGCGTGCATCGAGGGGATTTTGGCCGCGGCTGCGCCGTATGTTGCGGTGATGGACGCGGACCTGCAGCACGACGAAAGCATTTTGCCGGAGATGTTGCGGCGCATCCGGGAAGAGAATCTCGACCTGGTGGTGGGTTCGCGGAACATTGCCGGCGGCAGCATGGGTGAGTTTGCGCGCTGGCGTGTGAAGCTGAGCCAGTTGGGCAGGCGGTTCAGCCTGATGGGCGCGGAGCACGAGTTGAGCGATCCCATGAGCGGATTCTTCCTGGTGCGCCTCTCCACCTTTGAGCGGTTTGCCCACCGGCTTTCGGGGATCGGGTTCAAGATTCTGCTCGACATCGTGCTATCGGCGGGGCCGGGGCTGCGCATCGGCGAAGTGCCCTATCGCTTCCGCCTGCGCGAACACGGGGAAAGCAAGCTCGACGTGCTGGTGGGGCTGGAGTACTTCGAGCTGCTGGTGGATAAGCACCTGGGCGGCGTGGTGAATGTGCGCTTTGTGCTCTTCGGCATGGTGGGCGCGGTGGGCGTGGGTGTACACCTGCTGATCCTGCGCGCGCTGCTGGTGCTGGGCGGACTGAGCTTTGCCACGGGCCAGGCAGTGACCACGTTCATCGTCATGATCCTGAACTTCATCCTGAATAACTCCGTGACCTACCGCGACCGGCGGCTGCGTGGGTGGAAATTTCTCGGCGGCTTGCTTACATTCTGCCTGGCTTGCGGACTGGGCGTAGCGGCCAACGTGGCCATCGCGAACGAGGCGTTCCGCCGCGGGATGCCGTGGGTGCTGGCGGCTGTGACGGGACTGATGTTCACTGCGGTGTGGAACTACGGCGTGACCTCGATGACCACATGGCGGCAGGAGCGGCGATCGAGCGAGCAGCGCGCCCGGCAGCGGATCGCGGCGGCAGCAAACGGAAGCGGCGAGGAAGAGATGCCGGCGAAGACGACGTGAAAGACAGGGATCGGGGATCAGGGAATTAAGTTGCTAGCGGCGATGCGTAGCGGCTCTTTCGATAGCGTCGCCGGCTGTGCAAACCCAGGTTGCCCGCGCGCGCCGCAGCGCCGCATACTGGCAGGCAGAATGATTTCTCCATTCGCGACCGGGATTTACGCCGGGCTGGGCGCCGCGGCAGCCGTGGGCCTGGCGGCGGGCGGATATGCGTACGCATCGCTGTGGCCGGGCTCGCGCATCTTCGGCAAGGCGCTGATCGCGCCGGCGCGGCCGGGCGAGCTGGCGCTCACCTTCGACGACGGGCCCAATGCCACGTGGACGCCCAGGCTGCTGGATCTGCTGGAAAAGCATGAAGTGCGGGCGACGTTTTTTTTGTTGGGCAGCCGTGCCGAGGCGCAGCCGGAGCTGGTACGGCGGATGGCGGCTGCGGGGCACGCGATCGGGGAGCACTCGTGGTCGCATCCCAACCTGGCGCGGAGCTCTTCGAGCCGGATCCGAGAAGAACTGAAGCGAACCCGCGACAAGCTGGAGCAGATTACCGGCGCGCCGGTCAAATTCTTTAGGCCGCCGTTCGGAGCGCGGCGGCCAGCGGTGTTTCGCATCGCGCGCACGATGGGATTGAAGCCGGTGCTGTGGAACGCGATGACCTCGGACTGGAGCGAGCCCTCGGCGGAGCGGATCGCGGAGCAACTGGCGAAGAGGATCGATGGACTCGAGCGGCGCGGCCGCGCGGCCAACATCGTGCTACACGACGGCGGTCACCGCGACCCGGCCGCGAATCGCGCGCCTTCGGTGGCCGCGGCGGAGAAACTCATCGAGCGGTACAAAGCGACGCACCGGTTTGTGACGGTGGAGGCGTGGGCTGCCTGAGGTAGGGCAGACCCGCTTGCGCGGCTGAACGGATTCCCGCAAATTGCACGAACCGAGGCGCAGAGCGGGCGGGGCGGCCGGGTTATTCCGCGTGAACCGATTTGAACGCTTCGCGCGCGGCGGCGATCGTGGCCTGTACCTCTGCGTCGGTGTGCGCATACGACAGAAACGCGGCTTCAAACTGCGACGGCGGAAGCCAGATGCCTTGATCGAGCATGGTGCGATGGAAGCGGCCGAAGGCGGCAGTGTCGGAGCGGGCGGCCTGCGTGTAGTTGGTGACGGGCCCACGAGTGAAGAACCAGGTCCACATGGAGCCTACGCGGTTGGCGGTGAGAGGAATGCCGGCATGGGCGGCCTCGGCTGTAACGCCTTCGGCGAGGGCTTTGGATGCCGCTTCGAGGCGCGGGTAGACTTCGCCGGCGTGCTCCTGGAGATAGCTGACGGTAGCCAGGCCGGCGGCCATGGCGAGCGGATTGCCGCTGAGCGTTCCAGCCTGGTAGACGGGACCGAGCGGCGCGAGCTGATCCATGAATTTGCGTTTGCCTCCGAAGACGCCGACGGGCAGTCCGCCACCGGCAATTTTTCCGAGCGTGACGAGGTCGGGATCGAGGCCGTAGAGCTCGCACGCGCCGCCGAGCGAGACACGAAAGCCGGTCATGACTTCGTCGACGATAAACAGAGCGCCGTGTGCTGTGGTGAGCTTGCGCAGGCCGGCCAGGAAGCCGGGAGCGGGAGGGATGCAGCCGGCGTTGCCCACAATGGGCTCGACGATGACCGCAGCGATGCCGCCGGGATGCGAGGTGAAGGCAAACTCAACCGCGCCGAGGTCGTTGTACGGCAGTGCAATGGTGAGGTGGGCAATCTCGTCGGGAACGCCTGCCGAGCCAGGAATGCCAAACGTCGCGACGCCGGAGCCTGCCTTGACCAGAAGGCCGTCGGCGTGGCCGTGGTAACAGCCCTCGAACTTGACGATGAGCTTGCGGCCGGTCGCGGCGCGGGCCAGGCGAATGGCCGACATGGCGGCCTCGGTTCCGGAGCTCGTAAAGCGCATTGTTTCGATGGCCGGGTAGCAGGCCGTGATGCGCTCGGCGAGGTCGGCCTCGGCGGCCGTGGAGGCGCCGAAACTCGAGGAATTGCGCGCGGCGCGCTGGATGGCCTCGACGACTGGCGGAAAGGCGTGGCCGAGGATCATCGGTCCCCAGGAGCCGAAGTAGTCGATGTAGCGATTGCCGTCGGCGTCGTAGAGATAGGCGCCCTCGGCGCGATCGATGAAAGGCGGATCTCCGCCGACGGCGCGAAAGGCGCGGACGGGCGAGTTGACGCCGCCGGGGAAAATGCGCTCGGCACGCTCCTGGAGAGCCCGGGAGCGGGTGTGGCTCATGGCCGGAGGACGAGAGATCATCGTGGGTTCAGTATAGAAGGCAGTGTCCCGCAAGTTGAACCATGCCGGTTTCCCTGAGCCAGTTCTCTGGCTGAACTAAATGGAAGGAGGCTGCACAGGCTCTTCAAATTCCTCGTTCAGCCACTTACTGAACGCCGCAAACTCCTCGCCGCGGTCCAGAAAGTCGCGCACCATCTCTCGTCCCGGTTTCGACCCGCCCTGTTCGAGCACCGTTTTGCGGTAGCGCGCGCCGGCGTCGCAGCCCAGCAAATCCGCGGGATCGAATTGCGCGAAGAAATCGAGAGCGATCACCTTGTCGAACATGTAGGTGTAGTAGTTCGACGAGTAGCCTGTCAGGTGCCCAAAGCTCGCGTACATGCGATTGCCTTCGAGCCACGTCCACGGCTGGAATTGCTTGTAGAGTTCGTGCGTGACTACGTCGGGATCGATGCCCGCCGGATCCTCGTCGTGCAGGTTGAGCGAGAGCGTCGTGTAGTAGAGCTGCGTCCTGATCCAGTCCGCGCGCCCGAACGCGCCCGCCCGCTTCATGGTGCGAATCAGCTCCGCGGGCAGCACTTCGCCGGTCTCATAGTGGCGCGCGAAGGCCTGCAGCAGCTTTTCGTCCCGGAAAAACTCCTCGAGCATCTGCGACGGCACCTCGATGAAATCGCCCTCGGTGGCGAACCCTGAGAGCCCCGCCCACTCCGTGTGCCCGCCGAGAATGGCGTGCATCAGGTGGCCGAACTCGTGGAAGAACGTCACAACGTCGGAGTACTGCAGCAGCCCAGGATCGTTCGCGTCTCCCGCCGGGAAGTTGCAGATCAGCGCGGCCTCAGGCAGCGCGCGCCCGCGCGCGCCGGTCACCACCGGCGCGGCAGAGAACCACTTGTCCTTGCCTTCGCGCGGATGCATGTCGAGATAGAACCGCCCCACGAGCCGCCCGTTCTCGAAGACCTCGAAGGCCGAAACCGCCGGATCCCAGGCCGTCGCATTCGACGGCCGGAACTCGACCTTGAACAGCTTCGCCGCCGTCTCCAGCACGCCGGCCTCAACTCGCGCATAAGGGAAATACGGGCGCACCGACTGCGAGTCGAAGTCGAACTTCGCGCGCCGGAACTGCTCGTACCAGTAGCCGCGGCTCACGATGTCGATCTCCTTGAGCTCCGGTTGCCGCTCGCGCGCGAATTCGAGCACCAGCGCGTGCTCATGCTTTGCGCCCTCGCGGCTGGCCTCGTCCAATCTGGCTAAAAATGCGCGCACATTCGCCGCGGAGCCCATCATCTGGTCGGCGGTCGCCAGATCGGCCCAACTGCGGAACCCGATCACGCTCGCAATCTCCTGCCGCGTGGCCAGCAGGTCCAGCAGGAGTTGCCGGTTCGCCGGATACGCGCGCGTGTGGTACGCCAGAAACATCCGTTCGCGCAGCGCCGCGCTCGCCGCAAAGGTCATTACCGGCATCATGTCCGGCGGATCGGTGGTCAGCGTCACCCGGCTCCGGCCGTCTTCGCCCTTTTGTGCCGGGTGGCGCGCGATGTAGTCGGCAGGCAAGCCCTCCAGCTCCTCCGGCGCAGCCTCGATCGTCTTTGCGCCCTCCTGGATGTTGCGGCTGAACGCGAGCGAAAAGCCCGTGGCCTTGTCGTGCAGCGCGTGCAGGCGGTCGCGCGTCGCCTGGTCCTTATCCACGCCCGACAGCCGATAGCCGAGCAGCGTCCGCTCCACGTAGTGCTTGGTCGCCGGGCTCGCGCCGTCCAGCTTGATGGCTACGAGAGCATCGTACACTGCGCGATTCAGGCTCAACGCGCTGCCGGCCATGGCCACGCGCTGAGCCTCCGCCTGCGCCTGGTCGCGCACGGCTTTGTCCGCGGCCACGGAGTTCAGGATGCCCGCTTGCGCGCCGGCCAGGTTCAGTTGCTCGATCGCCGTGTCGTAAAGCAGCAGCGAATTCCCGGGCGTGCGCTCGCCCTCCACGGCCACGAGCGCGGCCAATGCATTCTCGTGAGCAGCCAGGCGCGCGCTCACCCATGCCGCCAGCGCCTCGGCCGACGCGGCGCCGCCCGCCTCCCACACGTGCAGGTCATGGGTGGCAGCGGTGGAGAGCGTCTCAGGATTCATTGCGGGGAAATCCTCCGAACTTCTAGAGTAACAAGCCGCTTCGCGCCGCCGCGCCGCTTCCGCAGCCGCTACCAACCCAGCCCGGCGAGAGCCGAGTTCGCCTACAGGCCCCAAAGACAGGAGCGGCCCAGACCGGCTCAAACCGCGGAACGCCGCCAACCCCTCCCCAACGCATTTCTCCCAATGGTGTACCGGCATTCCAAACAGCCAAGTTGACGCGAACACCAGTGAGCGGCAACCTTCTCGGCGGTTGGTACTCTTGAGGATTGGGAGAAATGCCTTAAGCCTGCCAAAGCGCGCAGTTCGGCTCCGCCTCTACACCGATGAGCGGTAGATCCAGAGGACCAAATTCCCTTATTACGCGATATTTTCGTTGCACAACCGGCGAATCCCCTTTAACATGCGTCAGTTGAAGGAAATGCCTTTCGCGGTCACCAGCACGGTCGATTCGGTCCCCGCGCCGGCGCCAGCCCTACCACGCCTGCGCGTGGGAAAGCTGTGCATCGCCGTTCAGGGAGCAACGCCGGCCGAACTGCTCGCACGCGCCGAATCTGCTCTTAAAGACTCTGTTTTCATCGAGTTTCGGCTTGATTTCCTGGCAAAACCCGCCGCCGCACTGCCCGAGCTTAAGGCCTTCATGGCCCGCCGGCGCGACATCACATCTATCGCCACCTGCCGGCGCAAGTCCTTTGGCGGCCGCTTCGCCGGTTCCCTGAACTCCGAGCTGGATATCCTTCTCAAAGCCGCCCAAACCGGCTTCCACATCGTCGATCTCGAAGTCGAGTCGGCGGAGCAGTGTACCCGCCCGCAACTGGCCAAGTTCCGCGCCGCCCTCCGCGCCGCCGGCACGTCCCTCCTGATCAGCTCGCACGACTTCACCCGCACCCGCCGCCCGGAGGGCCTCAACCAAACCGCCCGGCGCATCGCCGCTTTCGAGCCCGAGTTCGTCAAGGTCGTCACCACGGCGCGCAGTTTGGCCGACAACCTTGCCGTCCTGCAGATGATCGAGGACCAGTCGCTCACCGCGCACGTGGTTGGAATCGCCATGGGCGAGGAGGGCCTCATCAGCCGCGTCCTCAGTCCGCGAGCCGGCGCCGCCTTCACATTCGCCTCGGCCGCCGAGGGCGCTGAAACCGCTCCCGGCCAGGTCTCCGCGCGCACCCTCCTCGATGTCTACCGCCTGGAGCAGATTGACCAGGCAACCCGCATCTTCGGCGTGGCCGGCAATCCCATTGCCCACTCCCTTTCGCCGCTCATGCACTCCACGGCCTTCCGGCGCGAAAACGTCAACGCCGTCATGCTTCCGCTCAAGGTGCGCACCCTTAACGACCTGCTCACCGTCGTCCGCGACCTGCCACTCGACGGCGTCGCCATCACCATGCCGCTCAAGCAGGATGTCCTGCCGCACTTGGCCAACATGGACCCCCTCACTGCCCGCATTGGCGCCTGCAACACGCTGCGCACCGGCGCTGACGGCAAGCTCTACGGCTTCAATACCGATGTTGCCGGCGTGGTCCGCCCGCTGGAACGGCGCATGCATCTCCAGGGCGCGCGCATCCTCGTCCTCGGCGCGGGCGGCGCGGCGCGGGCCGCGGTCTTCGGCCTCGTTGAGCAGGGCGCTGAGGTTTACATCGTCAACCGCACGCACCAGAAGGCCGTCGCCCTGGCGCGCAAGGCCAAGGCCCATGTCCTTCGCCAGAGCCTGCTGGCCAAGAACCGCTTCGACGCCATCATCAACACCACGCCCTGCGGCATGGCCGGCATCAAGCAGCAACTCCCCGTAAAGGAGAGCGAGCTCAACGCCTCGCTCATCTTCGACATGGTCTACACGCCGCTCGAGACTCCGCTGCTCGCGCTGGCCAAGGCGCGCGGCCTGGCCACCATCGGCGGCCTCGAGATGTTTGTCCAGCAGGGCGCGCGCCAATTCGAAATCTGGACGGGCAAGCCCGCTCCCGAAAGCGAGATGCTCCACGTGGTCGAGCTCGAGCTCCGCCGCCGCCCGCAGTAACCATCGCAGGAAATGGCCAAGGGAACTTTCGGTAACATTCTCAAACAGGCAGGCTTGAAATGAAGGAATACGCGGCTGTATTCGAGAAGACGTTGACCGGGTGGAGCGCCTATGTTCCGGACCTGCCGGGGTTGGGTGTAGCCGCCAAAACCATTCCCCAGACCGAACAACTACTGCGCGAAGCAATCGAAATGCACATTGCCGGAATGCGGGAGGACGGCCTGCCGATCCCCGAACCGCGAACACAGGTCATGAGCCTGGCAATCCCCGCCTAAACCTGCAAGCCCGCTCCCGAATCCGAGATGCTCCACGTGGTCGAGCTCGAGTTCCGCCGCCGCCCGCAATAATCCGCCGCGCCTGTTCCGCCCGCAAGCGTTATCTTGTCCTCGGAGGATCTCCGATGCGCGCAGCTGTCTTCGATTCCACTCCGGCCCGATCCACAACACGTCCCGGCTCTTGGCTCTCTATCGAAGAGATCCCGCGCCCGCAGCTGCGGAATGGCGAAGTGCTGCTCAAAGTTCTAGCCTGCGGCGTGTGCCGGACTGACCTGCACATCGTCGAATGCGACCTGCCGCCCCTGCACTTGCGTATCGTCCCAGGTCATCAGATTGTGGGCGAGGTGGTGGAGGGCGCAACGGAGGTTCTGCCCGCGGGCACGCGCGTGGGCGTCTCCTGGATCGGGGGCGTGGACGGCGACTGCTGGTTCTGCCGCCACGGCATGGAGAACCTCTGCGACCGCCCCGTCTTCACCGGCTACTCGGTCAATGGCGGCTATGCGGAGCTCGCGGCGGTGCGCGCCGATTTCGCCAATCCGCTGCCCGCGGGCCTCGATCCCCTCGCCGCCGCGCCGCTGCTCTGCGCCGGCGTCATCGGTTTCCGCAGCCTGCGCGTGGCGGGCGTCGAGCGTGGCGAGCGCGTGGGTCTTTACGGTTTCGGCAGCTCCGCCTCGCTGGCTATTCGCATCCTGCACTCCTGGGATTGCGAGGTCTACGTGGTCACGCGCGGCGAGCAGCACCGCAAGGCCGCCGCCTCGCTCGGCGCCAGGTGGGTCGGCGACGAGGACGCCAGGCCGCCCGTCGAGCTTGACCGCGCCATCACCTTTGCGCCCTCGGGCAAGGTCGTCGTCAGCGCGCTCGCCGCCCTGCGCAAGGGCGGAGTCGTCGCCATCAACGCCATTCACCTCGACCAGATGCCCGCCTTCGACTACGACCGCCTGCTCTGGGGCGAGCGCCAGTTGCGCAGCGTGGCCAACATGACGCGCCAGGACGCACGCGACTTCCTCGCCCTGGCGCGCGATCTCGCGCTTTCTCCCGCCGTCCAAACCTTCCCGCTCGACGACGCCAACCGCGCGCTCGAAGCCGTCAAGCACGAAACCGGCTCCGGCTCCGCAGTAATCGTCCTCTAGTGAAGCCGCGGTGGAATTTCGCGGCAGAGGCAAGAAACCATGGGGCGAACCGCATTATCGCGGCAGCGTGCGCGGCGGCTTGCGCGTCAGGTGCCAGATGGCGAGCGCAAGAGCCAGAGCGCCGAGCCCAAAGGCCAGCACGGCCGTCTCGCCGCGATGAATCCGCCAGCCCTTCCACACGGCCAGGGCAGCGGCCACGAGCATCATGAAGCCTCGAAACCGGTTCATTCCCGCGCCTTTCTCTGCGATTCGTCTCCGCGCCGCCAGTCCCATCCATCCTAACCCTTGCCGATACCGGATTGACCCCTTGTCGAGGGAGTGCCTATGGTGGATAGTTGATGCCAAGCCAAGGAAAGGATCTCTTCATGCCCGATTCCGTAGCAACTACGCCCGCCGCGCCGCTGAAAAGGACCGCCCTGAATGCGACCCACAGGGCACTGAAAGCAAAGATGGTGGACTTTGGCGGATGGGACATGCCGGTCGAGTATCCCGGTCCGGGTGGAGGGCTGATCGCCGAGCACCTGGCGGTGCGCACCGGCGTGGGCCTGTTCGATGTGAGCCACATGGGCGAGATCCAGTTTCGCGGGCCGGGCGCGCTGGCCGCGGTGCAGCATATCACCATGAACGACGCGGCGCGGCTGAAGGATGGACAGGCGCACTACTCGGCTCTGCTTACGCCGCAGGGAACGTTTGTGGACGACATCCTGGTACACCGGCTGGGCGCGAACGATTATCTGCTGGTGGTGAACGCGGGCACCAAGGATAAGGACTTTGCCTGGATTCGCCGGCAGGTGGGCGGGTGGCCGGGGATTCACGTGAACGACTACTCCAGCTACTATTCGCAACTGGCGCTGCAGGGGCCGCGCGCGCAGGAGACGCTGAGCAAACTGACCAAGGTGGACCTGGCGGCGATTAAAAACTATTGGTTCACGTGGGGAACCGTGGCCGGCATTCCCAATACGCTGATCGCGCGTACGGGCTACTCGGGCGAGGACGGGTTCGAGGTGTACATTCCGTCGGACGAGGCGACCACGGTGAAGATGTGGGATGCGCTGATGGAGGCGGGCGCGGAGTTCGGCATACGGCCGTGCGGGCTGGGCTCGCGCAACACTCTGCGGCTCGAAGCCGGGATGAGCCTCTACGGGCACGAGATCTCGGAGGAGATCAACGTGTTCGAGGCCGGGCTCGACCACTGGCTGAAGCTCGACAAGGGTTCTTTCATTGGCCGGGACGCTTTGATGGCGGCGCAGGCAGCGGGAGGACCGAAGCGCAGGATTGTGGGGCTCGAGATGATGGAGCGGGGCATCGCGCGGGATGGGTACCAAGTGCTTTCGCTGGACGGCGAGCCGATCGGGCAGGTGACGTTCCGGGAGCCCCGCGCCGTTTTTGAAGACCAACATTGCGATGGCGCTGGTGCCCGCATCCGTGGCCGCCAGCGGAGCCGATGCGATCGTCGAGTGCCGCGCGAATCGCGTGCGGGCAAGGCAGGTTCCGCTGCCGTTCTACAAGCGGGCGAAGAAGTAGCGCTCCCTACAAGTCATCCTGAGCGACCCGCAGCGAAGCGAGGGGAGTCGAAGGACCCGCATTTATCCACTTCACCCCGTCCTCGATTCTCCTTAGGCCGTTGCTGGTTTAAGATGTTCGCCATGCACCAGGGGTTCTGTTACACGTACATCGTGGCTAGCCGGAGTCTGACTCTATATATCGGAATGACCGGCAATCTGCACAAGCGCATCTTCGAGCACAAGAGGAAAATCCATGAGGGATTCTCAGCGACATATAACTGCAATCGGCTCGTATGGTTTGAGCGCTTTGCCGATCCGCGGCGAGCCATCGCAAGAGAGAAGCAGCTAAAGGGATGGACTCGAGCGAAGAAGATCGCGCTGATCACCAAAAGTAATCCTACTTGGATCGATTTAAGCGAACAGTGGTATACGACGGAGCAATTGGCTTAGACGCCGGAGCAAATGCAGGTCCTTCGACTGCGCAGGTCGCAAAAGGCGCGACCTGCTTCGCTCAGGATGACTGCGTTTTTGGGATCTTACGATTGCAAGGGCCTTTGGACTGCGGAGGCTGCGGTCAAGTTCCTCCACCGACAGGTCATAAAAACCGGAGCGTGGCGCTACTTAAAAAATCGTCGCATCGGGAGCTCGCGGAAATTGTGACCTGCAGGTGGAGCGATCGGCGCAATTTGTGACTCGCAGGTCGTCGAAATTCAGTGAAATCGTCGAATCGCCGGTTCGCGGCGCAGGTTTTCCTGCGCTGTAGGTGGATTTTTGGCGCCTGCGCGGGCCTTAGCAGACTGCTTTTGTCCTGGAGTAAGCCGCTGATCGGAATGAGGTTGCAGAGCGTGTAGGCCTATCGCAAGCGTGTGTCGGCGATGCTGTAGCAGCGCTGTGCGTCACACCTGCATCACTTCGGCTTCCTTCTTCTGCGAGAGCTCTTCCATGCGGCGGATTTCGGCGTCGGTCATCTTCTGTACCTCGTCGAAAGCGCGCTTCTCGTCGTCTTCGCTGATCTTTTTATCCCTGGTGAGCTTCTTGAGAGCTTCGTTGCCGTCGCGGCGGACGTTGCGGACGGCGGTGCGGTGCTCTTCGAGAACCTTGTTGAGATGCTTGCAGACCTCGCGGCGGCGCTCCTCGGTCATGGGCGGTACGGGAACGCGGATGACCTTGCCATCGGAGATGGGATTGAAGCCTAGATCGGCGGCCTGGATGGCTTTTTCCACTTCTTTCAGGATGGTCGGGTCCCAGGGAGCAATGGTGATGAGTTGCGGCTCGGGGGCCGAGAGCTGCGCGAGCTGGTTGATGGGCGTAAACGTGCCGTAGTAGTCGACCTTGACCTGGTCGAGCATGTGCACGCTGGCGCGGCCGGTGCGTGTGGAAGCCAGATTGGCCTGGAAATCGGCGACGGCGTGGTCCATGCGGCGTTTGAGGTCGCCATAGAGGTCTTTGAGAGCCGGATGGCCGGCCATGAAAGATGACATAGGGAATCGTCCTCGCTACGAAGGTCTGGGCAAAAGCGTCAACGACTCATTCTACAAAACTCAGCGGGGAGCAACCGGTTAGGCTGGTGGGTGCGGCTTGCGGGAAAGCTCTGGGTGAGGACGGGAGGGTTGATGTTTGTATGACAATCCAGTACAATCCATTACAGGGAGGATCGCCATGCCCGCCACCCGCCGCCGTTCCCGCGTGTTCACGATCTCCATGCCGCCTGAGATGGCCAAAACGGCCAGGACGATGGCCAAGCGCCAGAATCGCACCATGAGCGAGCTCATGCGCGAAGCGTTCCGCGCCTACGAAAAGGACGAGATCAGCCGTTTCTTCGACGAGATGGGTGAATACGCCAAGACGAGGAACCCGCGCGGATACACCGAGGAAGACATTCCGCGCCTCATCAAAGAGGTTCGCGCCGAGATGCGAGCCGAACGCGAATCTGCCGAACGCAAGCGGGCCTGAATGATCGTCGTCTTCGATACGAGCGTATGGATTTCCGCGATGCACTTTGAGAGGCGCAAGGGAAAGCCGGTCCTCGCGCTTGAGCACGCCCGAAATCACGACACGATCGCGATCTGCAGCGAAATCGCGGAGGAGATCTTCAGGGTTCTTGCGGGGAAGTTCGGATGGGCGCCATCCGCCGTGCGATACCGGCTCAGCTACCTGCTTGCGCGGTCGGAAGAAGTCAAAATCTCCGGCACATTGCACGTCTGCCGCGACCCGAATGATGACATGGTGATCGAGTGCGCCGTGCAGGCGGGTGCGCAGGCGATCGTAGCGAGCGATAAAGACCTGCTCACGCTCGGTTCTTACAAGGGAATCAGGATCATGACTCCGGCCGAGTATCTTGCGCTGAAGAGGTGATTCCCCGTCATGCAACGACCGCCAACCCCGTCGACTCGGCCTGCTCGTGGGCGTGATAGCTGGAGCGGACGAGGGGGCCGGATTCGACGTGGCGGAAGCCCATACGCAGGGCTTCGGCCTTGAGCTCGGCGAACTCGCGGGGGGTGTAGAGGCGCGCCATGGGCAGATGGTCGCGCGAGGGGCGCAGATACTGGCCGATGGTGAGGATGTCGCAGCCCACGGCGGCGAGATCGCGGAAGACGGCGAGCAATTCATGGGTTTCTTCGCCGAGGCCGGCCATCACGCCGGATTTGGTGAGCCCTCCGGGCCTTAACTTCTTGGAGTAGTTCAGCAGCTCCAGTGTGCGCTCGTAGCGGGCACCGGAGCGGACCACGCGATAGAGGCGGGGAACCGTCTCCGTGTTGTGATTGAGGACGTCAGGACGGGCCTCGACCACGGTGCGGATGGACTCACGGTCGCCCTGGAAGTCGGGGATGAGGACTTCGACGCGGCAGCCGGGGGCCTGGCGGCGAATCTCGGCGATGACAAGGGCGAAGGCGCGCGCGCCGCCGAGGTTGTCGTCGTCGCGGTTGACGCTGGTGACCACTGCGTGGAGCAGCCCTAACTCTGCCACTGCCTCCGCGACCCTCCGCGGCTCGTCGAAGTCGATGGGCTGGGGACGGCCCTTGGGCACGGCGCAGAAGCCGCAGCGGCGCGTGCACAGGTTGCCGAGCATCATGAAGGTGGCGGTTTTGTGATGCCAGCACTCGCCGATGTTGGGGCAATGGGCGCTCTCGCACACGGTGTGGAGCGAGAGCGAGCGGGCCAGGCGCTTGAGATCGTGATAGTTCTCGCCCATGGGGGCGCGGGCCTTGAGCCACTCCGGTTTGGGCGCGGGCGCGCGGCGCGCGGGCTCGATCTGCACCAGGTCCATCACGTCTTCCACGTCTTCATTATTGTACCGGGGAGAATCGGGCCTTTGGGCCAACATGACCATGGTCAAATAGCCATGGTCAGATGTATACTTGAATGAGGCTGGGAGGGGCAACACGCATGCGGACCATGGCGGCGGGCGAGTTCAAGGCGAAATGTCTGGCGGTGATGGATGAAGTGGCCGCCACCGGGGAACCAGTGCTGATCACCAAGCGTGGCAAACCGGTGGTGCGTGTGGCGACCCTGGAGGAGAGTGGCAAACGCGAGGGGGAAGAAGATTCCCTATTTGGGTTCCTTCGCGGAATGGGGACGATTGCCGAAGGCGCAGACCTCATCGCGTCAGACTTCACCGTTGAAGACTGGGAGCGGATGGCGGACGAAAGCTTGAATCCTCTTCATCGAGGGAAGCGCTCGTGATCCTGCTCGACACGCATGTTGTGATTTGGCTTGCTCTTATACCGGAGAAGATCTCTTCGGGTGCGGCTGCAGCGATCCGCCAAGGACATGCGACCGATGGCAGCCTGGGCATTTCGGTGGTCACGCTTTATGAGATAGCAAACGCCATACGACGAGGCCGGGTACGGCCGGCGATGGAGCCTGGCCTTTTTCTCCATCGCATCCGGAGGAGATTCAAGGTCTTCCCGATCTCCGAAACGATTGCAGTATGTGCGGGGCAACTTTCCGAACGATTTCACGGCGACCCGATGGATCGGATGATCGCTGCAACGGCGATCATTGAAAAATGCATGCTCATCACTGCGGACGACAGGATCGCCTCGGCCGGCGTTTGCAAGACGCTCTGGTAGGCGAATCTACCGCAACTTTTCCCGCAGGTCCGTGCGCATGAGATAGAGGAAGATGACTAAATTGAGCAGTCCCTGGACCACGGAGGAGGAGTTGTGCTGGGTTGTGTAGGTCCAGAGGAACATGCCCACCAGGAGCGCTACGGCGGCAAGCGAGAGGGCCCACGCCCAGCGCAGCAGCAGCAGCAAGCCCAGCGCACTGGCGATAAAGAGGGCGGAGAAGAGAAGATAAACCGGCCCGAAACGGTGATTGACGACGCTCACGATGGAAATTGCGGCGAGCAACAGCATGTAGAAGCTGATGGCGATGAGGCCTGGGAACTGGAGCAGCCGAGGCCGCTGCGCTTTCCGCGGTACGCGCGGAGGAAGCTTGGCGGGATGGGGAGCTTGCGTCTTGATATCGGCGTTCATAGCGTGTGCAAGTAGGCCAAGAGGTCGTTGAGTTGCTCGCCGGTGAGCGGTGTGGAGGGCATCATCTGCCGGCCATAGAGAATGACTGCGGTGAGGCGCTCGTCAGTGGGCGGCGCGCCGGAAGGCATGGCCTTGAGCTTGGTGAGCGCCTGCAAGCCGGGTCCGTGCAGGGGCTTGGTCGAAGTCGGATAGTGGCAGCGGGCGCATTTGGCCTGATAGACCGCCGCGCCACGCGTCTCCTGCGGCGTCCACTCGGAGGAGGGCTTGGACGGCGGCAGCGAGCGGCAGCCGGCGAAACCGAACGCGAGTGTGGAAAGTACGGAAGACATAAGAAGAAACCGAACGCGCATTTGCATCCATGATACAGCGGCTTAGGCGGCGTGCAGCATTTGCATTTGAAGCGGTTCGCGTTTTGCCGAGGCTGGAGAGCGAAAATTCCACCGGCAGCATGAAGGACCGCATGGCGCTGGACATGATGGAAGCGGACGAGCGGCTAAACTTGGGCCGCACGCGAGCGTGGTGACCGTGCTGTGCGATACGGGGGTGAAGCAGATGCGAACGTATGGGGCCGCGCTCGGCAAGGCAGCGGCAGATCCGTAGCGTTCACTCCGCCGCGGCGATGGCTTCGGCGATGCGGTCGATGGCCTGCTCCCCGGCGCCGCTACCGGGATAGCGGCCGTTGACGAGGATGGAGAATGCGAGGGTGCGGCCGCTCGCCGCCACCAGATAGCCGGAGAGCGCGTTCACCTCGTTCAGAGTGCCGGTTTTGGCCCACATCCTGCCTTGGAGCGGCGAATCCCCGAACCGGTTGTCGAGCGTGCCATCGACGCCGGCGACGGGCAGGGTTTCGCGCCAGGCCGCGCCCCAGGGCTGACGCGACGCGTAGGACAAGAGGCCGGTGAAGGCGCGGGGAGAGATTTTGTCGTTGGGACTCATGCCCGAGCCGTCGTAGAGGAAGAAGTCAGCGTCGTCGACGCCGGCATCAACGAGGAACTGGCGCACCACGCGCGCGCCCTGCGCGAAGCTGCCGCCGGTCCCGTAGAACTTGCCGAGCAGGCGCAGGAGCAGTTCGGCGTGGAGGTTCTGGCTGGTCTTGTTCATGACGGCGATGTCTTCGGCGATGGGCACGGAGCGGTGCGCGCCGAGAACGCGGCGGCCCTCGACCGGAGCGGCGATGGTGGGAAACGCAGCGGGCGTGAGCTTGAGCGGCTGCGCGCGCTCGCCGGCGAAGTCGCCCGTTCCGTTTGGATCCTTGTGGCGCGACTCGGCGCCGCCGGTGACTTTGATGCCGCGCAGCAGGAGGGCCTGCTTGAATGCCGCGGCAGTGAACTGGGCCGGGTCCTCGACGGCCATGGAAACATGAAGGCCACCGGCGGGCGCGGTGCCCCAGGCGCGCACCAGCATGGAGCCTGGATGGCGATCGAGGCCGGGGTGGGCCTCTTCGCCGGGCTGAACGGGCGTCATGCGATTGTCGAGCGTGTAGTAGTCCACGTCGGGCGTCCATTGGGCTTCGGCTGCTCCAGGCGTGTCGGCGTCGGCGGCGATGGAAAGCTCGGCGGCGTTGTCGTTGAAGGTGAGCGCGGAGACGGGCGCGCCATAGCTCCATTGCAGATCGTCCCAGGCCCAGCCTTGCGCGTAGGGTTCGTTCAGAAAGAATGTGTCGTCGCCGATCACGGCGCCATCGACCGTGCGCACGCCGGCCTCCTCCACCTGCTGGGCGAGCAGGTCGAGGACAGCCATAGCGGTTTGCGGGGCAGAGGTGGGAACTTCGTCAGGCCGGGCTTCGGAACCGGGCGGAGGAGTTGCGGGCGCGGCGCTGGGTTCGACGTAGGGATAATGGCGGGCGCTTAGGGTGGGATCGCCCACGCCGAGGATGGCCAGGTCGCCGTGCAACGTGCCGGAGGCGTCGATTTCTCCATCCGCGACCACGAAGGTGGTCCATGTGAGGGTGTCAACGGGCAGCAACGCGTACGCGGCGGCGGTGGTGGTGAGCTTGGCGTCGGAGGCGGGCGTAAACAGGCGAGCGTCGTTGAGGCCGTAGAGCGATTGGCCGTCGAGGGTGGTCACGCTGATGCCGAAGTCGGCGTGGCTTAGGGCGGGATCGGCGAGAATGGCCTGGATGCGGGCGGCGAGCGGGCCGGTGACGGGCGCTGGGTGCGCGGCGGGATGCGGGTTGTGGCGGGCCTGGGCCGGGGCTTGAGCCTGCAACGCTGCAATGCAGGCCAGGAGGCCACAGAACGCTGCTGCCAGAATGCGCCTGAAAGTACGCATGCCCGGAGTGTAGCAGGAGGCCGCGGCGGGGATGGCGCTTTTGGCCGAGGTCCTTCAGCGAATGGGGCGCATGAGTCGGGCATCAGGTTCCAGACAAAAGCAGGGGGTGCTTTTGGGTCTAAAGCGACCGAAGAGTTACTGGAGGTTTGGGGACGAACCGCTCGTTCTCGCGCATGTGAGGCCGCAGTGGAGAAGTCGCAGGCACAATGTGCCGCAATGTAATGTGCGTCTAACTTATTGCAAGCGGCGGACGCGCGGCAAGCGTCCGAAGGTTTTGTCAAAAGTGATCATCTCGCTGGCGCCAGACACGAAGGAAATTTCTGAAATTAGGTGATCGGCGAAGCCTACCGCGCCCTTGCGGGAGGCTTTCAAGGCCTTCCAGGCCAGGGCCGGTGACTCGACGACTACCCCTCGCGTCTGGAGAAGGCTTTCGATGGTGTTCAGGATTCTTTCTCTGTCCCATCTGCCACGAAGCACCCATGACAGTTCCGCAAGAACAATGAGAGGGACGAATACTCCGCCCGTGGACCCGGCTTGCGCAAGAGCAGAGCGTGCTTTCGCTGCCTGCGCCGTGTCATCGTTCAGATAAGCTCGAGCCCAAACGTTGGTATCGGCTGCGAGCATCACCATTTCCTCCGCGCCTTCGCTGCATCCATTTGTTCGAAAGTCATCGTGCTTTTGGATTGACCGCCCCGATCGGCCATTCTCCAAAGATCTTCGAGGTCATACAGGACAGGCTCGACATGAACGGCGCCGCTGTAAGGGATACTGAACCGGATTCGGCTGCCTCTTTGGACTCCAAGGCGCTTTCGCAGTTCCTTGGGCAGGGTTACCTGCCCCTTGGAGGTAACTGTAGCTTCAACGGTAGTAGCGGGTTTGAAAGAGGTTGAGGACATCATTGAATCTCCTTACATTCTAATACAAATTGCCTTACATTACAATGAGCCGCGCGCGGCTTGCAAAAATAACCGTAGGCTGCCCGGTTGAAACCAAAACTATGCCGGGCGTAACCAGCGATGCCGGCCAACCGGCAGTAGCTCCCCAAAGGGCGTTGCTTCCGGATCAGCGACCAACCGACCGCATCCGCATGGCTTGCCGGAGACCGAGTCTATTCCGATAGAGCGAAAAGGGATAACCTGTGAACCACGGGGTGAGCAGTGGCGAACGTTATTCTCATTGTCTTCTTGATCTTCGTGCTTTTGGCGATCTTCAATGGCTGTGGCGAGATTATGATGAGGGTCCGCCTCAGTAAGAGAGAGCCGCCATCAGAGAAGCTCCTGTGGTGGCGGCGCGGAGGTGATGAAGTTGCTTCAAGCTATCTGGAACTCTTTCCACGCAGCTTCCTTCCGCGCCTTAGAGAGTTCGCATTCTGGCTGTTCTTAATCTTCGCAGCGGCCCTTTTGGCTCTCATTGTTTGGAAAAAGATCTGACTCAATGCGGCTGGGTACTTAGCAGCTTCTCCTCTGTTTTGCATGCCCGAGTGACCGGCAAACCAGAAGCTACTGATTGATAAACATTCCCGCACGCCTTCGCTTGGATGATGCTGCGCATATCCTCGCACTGCCGGTGACGGAATTGCTGTGTACCGCGCGCCAGGATTCGCTGATCCGGCATTCCTGACACTCGGACTTGTTCCGACCGATCGCTTTCTTGATCCTTTGATGGAGGGAAATTTGGCGCGCGAGGGGGCGCCCTTTACCCGGTCCCTATCTCCTATCCCGTGGCGTACCATCGGGGATGAAAGCGTATGAGACACACGGCAAACTGGCGGCTGCGCACGCGGACGATCGAGTTGGGTCGGCGCACGCTGGTCATGGGCATCGTGAACGTCACGCCGGACTCGTTCAGCGATGGCGGGAAGTTTTTTGCGCCGGAGGCCGCGGTGGCGCACGCGCTGAAGCTGATGGAGGAGGGCGCGGACATTCTGGATGTGGGCGCGGAGAGCACGCGGCCGGGATCCCATGCGGGCGGCCCCGTTCACCCCAACGACAAAGACCTGTCGTTGAGGGCCCCGGTGGTCGGCGCCGAAGAAGAAAAGGCGCGGCTGCTGCCGGTGCTGGAAGGAATTCTGCGCGCAAGGCCTGACGCAGTGCTCTCGGTGGACACGTATAAGGCGGAGACGGCGCGGGCGGCGCTCGAGGCGGGCGCGGAGATTGTGAACGACGTGAGCGGATTCACGTGGGACCCGGGCGTAGCGGCGGTATGCGCGGAGTTTGGCGCGGGCGTGGTGCTGGCGCACACGCGCGGGCGGCCGGAGGAGTGGTGCACGCAGCCGCAGCTTGCCGCCGATGCGCTGCTCAAGATGGTGCGCGAGGGGCTGGCGGCGAGCGTGGACGCCGCGCGGCGCGCGGGGATTCCGGACCAAGCGATCGTTCTCGACCCCGGCTATGGGTTCGGCAAGCGCTTCGACGAGAACTACGCGCTGCTGGCCGGGCAGAGCGAACTGCTTGCGCTGGGACGGCCGCTGCTCGCGGGGCTGAGCCGCAAATCGTTCCTGGGGCGCACGCTGGCGCCGCTCTTCGATGGGAACGGGGGCGGGAGCGAAGCGCCGGCTGCCGCGCGCGAGAATGCGAGCCTGGCCGCGCTGACGGCGGCGATTCTGCACGGGGCGTCGATGGTGCGCGTGCACGCGGTGCGGCCCGCGGTGGAAGCGGCGCGGATTGCGGACGCGATTCTTGCGGCGTGACGATCGTCCGATGCCACGCTAGCTGAGCGCCGCTCCCGCAACGCTCCGTTAGGATGGGGCACCCCGCATTCCAAATGCAGGTCCTTCGACTCCGTTTGCCGCAAAATACGCGGCAAACTCCGCTCAGGATGACTGCTTTGTTTTTGATGCGAACTTTGGAGACTGGACACTGGAGGCCGATGCCGGCTTTCAACCGCGGCCCTGGACCGACGACAAAGAGCGAAGCCCGGCGAAGGCGCGCTTACGCAGCGGCGACGGCGCGATGCGTTTGAGCGAAGTTCACGAGGGCGCGCACGTTTTCGTGCGCCGTGTCGCGAACGACTTCACAGCCGGCGGCCACGATCCAGCGAGGGCCAGCCTGCGCGAGGCACATTTCCAGCGTCTGCGCGATGGAAGCCGGCGTGCCGCCGCGGAGCTCCTTTACCGGATTGAGGTTGCCGGCCAGCGTTTGTTGCGGACCCATGGCGGCGCGCGCTTCGCTCAGGGCAACGGGATAATCGAGGTCGACCATCTCGCAGCCCAGCGCGCCCATTCCGTCGAGAATTCGGCGGGTGTTGCCGCAGATGTGCAGGCGCACTTTTCCTCCCTGGGCATGGATGGCGTCAACCAGCTTCTTCTCCCAAGGCCAGACAAATTCCTTGTAAATGCGCGGCCCGACAAGCGAGGCCGCGGCATCGCCGATGCCGATGATGTCGGCCCCAGCCTCGGTCTGCAACTGCGCAAACCGCGCGGCGCGATCCACGTTGAAGGCAAAGAGGGCGTGCACGAACTCCGGATCGTCAGTGAAGTCGGTCATCAGCCGGCCAATGCCGCGCAGGTCCGCGGCTTCCGCGCAAGGCCCTTCCACCCAGCCTTCCACCAGAAGTTCGCCGCCCACGCGCCGGCGCAGCAGTTCGACGCCGCGAATGCGATCCTCCATGCGCCCGCCCGGAAGCGGATCGCGCGCCTGGATGCGCCCCAGCGCCGCCTTGTCGGCGAGCAGCGCCTGCGCTTCGACGATGGCCGGAGGCTGATCTTCGTACCACTGGACCGTCGCGCCCGCGTCGGCAGCCTCGCGGGCCGGGTCGGAGATGGCCGAAACATAATCGAACCCAAAAGCCTCGGCCGTCTTGACCTGCGCGTCAGCCAGGATGCGGAAATCGCGCACGTACTGGCCGTACTTCACGCCCAAAACATCCGCGGCAAACATCATGGTGATGGGCATCGCCGCCAGACGATCGGCGGGCTGCCCTTGAAGAACAGCAAGAATCCGTTCCCGGCCAGTCATTGGGGCTCACGCTTTCCGCGGAAAACACCGCATTCGAAACCATATGGAAGAAAGGAATATGGCCGTAGTATGCCACAACAGGCGGCCTGGCCGGGCGCTTTCGGGGCGCACAGAACGAATGGAATATCAGTGGTTGCATTAGAATGGCTTCACGGCGCGGCGCCCAGAAAGCCGCGCGAACGCCAGCCTATGAGAACCCGCTTCGCCTTCGGCAAACACGGCATTGAGGTTACGGTTCCTGACGAGATCCGCTGCGAAGTGGTGCGCAGCCGCGCGGCGCGGGCGCTGGAGGATGCGGCCGGCGCGCTGGGTGCGGCGCTGGACGGGCCGATCGGCTGCGAGCCGCTGGTCCGGCTGGCAGCGTGCAAGCGCACGGCGGCGATCGCGGTGTGCGACATCACGCGGCCCGCGCCCAATCGCCTGACGCTGCCGCCCTTGCTGAAGCGGCTGGACGAAGCCGGCATCCCCGTGGAGGGCATAACGATTCTGATCGCCACCGGACTGCACCGCGCGGCTACCAGGGAAGAGCTCGACGCGATTCTGGGGCCGGAGATCGCGGCAAAGTACCGCGTAGCGAGCCACGACGCGCGCGACTTTGCGGCACACCGCGCGCTGGGCGTAACGCGGCGCGAGACTCCGGTGTATATCGACGAGCGCTTTGTGGCGGCGGACCTGCACATCACGCTGGGCCTTGTGGAACCGCACCTGATGCTGGGCTTCAGCGGCGGACGCAAGATGATTGCGCCGGGGCTGGCGTCGCAGGAGGCGATCAAGGCGGTCCACGCGCCGCGCTTCGTCCGTGAGCCGCTGGCTGCCGAGGGGTCGATCGCGGACAATCCGGTACACGACGAACTGGTGAAGATTGCCGCCATGGCGCGGCACGACTTCATTCTCGACGTAACGCTGACGCGGGAGCGGGAGATCTCGGGCGTCTTTGCCGGCCATCCCATGAAGGCTCATGCGGCGGCCGTGGAGTTCTACGAACGCACGTCGCTCACATGGCTCGACGAGCCGGCCGATGCGGCGATCGCATGCGCGGCCGGCTATCCGCTGGACCTGACGTTTTACCAGTGCCTGAAGGGACTGAGCGCGGCGCAGCACATCGTGAAGCCGGGAGGCAGGATCCTGCTGCTGGGCGAGTGCGCGGAGGGGGCCGGTTCGGCCGAGTATGCGCGGCAACTGAAGGCTTACCCCGGCCACACGCGGTTCCTGGAATCGGTTCGCGATGCCGAGGTGAAGATCGACCAGTGGCAACTGGAGCAGATTGCGCTGTTGGGACTCAGGTACGAGCTGCTGTTTTACACGCCGGGAGTGGCGAAGGATGAACTGGGCAGCCTGGGCGCGATGGCGTTTGGCGATTTGGACGAAGCTGTCGCGGCACTGCTGGCGGGGCTGGCTCCCGGCGCGCGCGTGGCGCTGCTGCCGGATGGCCCGTACACCTATGCGCGAGCCATGCCCTCGCCTGCGTAGCGCGTGTTTCAAAAAATGACAGCCGCATTCAGGGCGCAGTCAAACTGAGACACTACCCGGGACCACCCCTGAAACACCCCACGGTTTAGAATCGAAGTGGTTGCGGGGAAGTGGACCGCATCCAAATCCGCACCCGCGCAGCGGCCCGAACAACTTGCTGCGGCGGGTGAACGTGTGGAATCGGGACGGCCATGGGAGCAAAGACGGCTGTGGTGCTGGGCGCCCAGTGGGGCGACGAGGGCAAAGGAAAGATCGTAGACGTGCTGAGCGAGCGGTTTTCCGCGGTGGCGCGCTACGCCGGCGGGCACAACGCCGGGCACACGGTCATTATTGGCGAGCATAAGTTCATCTTGCAGCTCATTCCCTGCGGCGTGCTGCGGCCGGGATGCAAAGGCGTCATCGGGAACGGGGTTGTTCTCGATCCGATCGCGTTTCTCAATGAGGTTGGCCGCATTCGTGAGCTGGGCGTCAACGTGGATGGGAATTTGTTTGTCTCCAACCGGGCGCAGGTGATTCTGCCCTACCACCGCATGATCGAACTGGCGGCGGAGTGCGCGCCGGGCCGGCAGAAGATCGGCACTACCAGCAAAGGCATCGGGCCGGCCTACGAGGACAAGATGGCGCGCAGCGGGCTGCGCATGGTGGATCTGCTGCATCCGGCGCTGCTGAAGACGCACATTGAGGCGGCCTGCGCGGAGAAGAACGCGATCGCGCATGCTCTCTTCGGCACCGACCCGCTGGACCCGGCCAAGATGTACGACGAGTACGCGGCGGCGGCGGAGCAGGTGCGGCCTTTCGTTGCGGATACGGGGCGGCTGCTGAACGGCATCCTGGCCAAGGGCGGCAGCGTGATGTTCGAGGGCGCGCAGGGAACCATGCTCGACATCGACCACGGGACGTACCCGTTTGTGACATCCTCTTCGGCGACGGCGGGAGGAGCGGCGACGGGAACCGGAGTGGGCCCGACGGCCATCGGGACGGTGATTGCCGTGACCAAGGCGTATGTGACGCGCGTGGGCGGAGGGCCGTTCCCCACGGAAATTCATGACGCTGCCGGCGATTTGCTGCGCGAGCGTGGCCACGAGTACGGGGCCGTGACCGGGCGGCCGCGGCGCTGCGGCTGGCTGGATATTCCGTTGCTGCGCTACTCGAACCAGGTGAACGGAGCCGAATGGCTGGTGGTGACCAAGCTGGACGTGCTGGACGAGCTGGCCGAGATTCCCGTCTGCATCGGATACGAGATCGGCGGGAAGGCCGGCGATGAGATTCCGGCGGACGTGCGCGGGCTGGAGGCGATCAAGCCGCGTTACACCACGCTGAAAGGCTGGCGCCAGCCGACCGAGGGCATTACCGAGTACGCCAAGCTGCCGCAGGCGGCGCGCGATTACCTAGCCTTCCAGGAGCGCGAGAGCGGGGCGCGGATCGGCATGATCTCCACGGGGCCCGACCGCGGGCAGACGATTGTGTTACCGGAGTTTGCCGAGGCGCTGGGGCGCATCACCTCGTAAGCAAACCCTAGCAAAGCGCGGAGTTTCGAAAATCGACGTGCGGAGCGCCCGCGAGCGGCGGTAGCGGCCCCGGCGGCTCTCGCCGCTCCCCTTTGTGACTTAGCGAGCGTCCAACCAGACGTGTACGCGGGTTGAACAGACGCGGGGAGAGAGCGGATTCGCGTTTATGAGATTTCCATTTGACCGGTGCACCGTTTCGGGAATACCGTGTACGCGTATGCCGGGTTCTTCGGTCGAGCGATGGATCCCCGATGGCTGGCGTCGGCTGAATGCCGCACGGACAATCGCCATAGCTCTTGCATTGGCGGCCTGTGCCTTCCCCGTTTCCGCTGCAATGGTCATGGCGCAAAAGCACGAGATCCGCCACGAGATCGATCAGCTTGAGGATGAATGGCGGGACGCCATGCTGACCTCCAACATCAAAGCCATGGATTCCCTGCTGGCCGACGATTACATGGCGATCACCGCTTCGGGCACGCTGCAATCGCGGGAGGAGGCGCTGGAAAGCATGCGTTCCGGCCGGCTCCATTTCACCGCCATCAAGATCTCAGACAGGAAAGTGCGCTTTTACGGAACCACGGCAGTGGTCACGTCCCTGGCAAACATCCAGGCCACCACGCCCGACGGGCACTTGAGCGGCAACTACCGTTACACTCGCGTCTACGTCCGGAATGCTCAGGGGGCGTGGAAGGTGGTGAGCTTTGAGGCCAGCCGGGTGCGCGAGCCCGGGCCGCACAAGAGAAGCGAGTTCCACTAATTCTGAACAAATTGCGACCGTCGGGAACACATCCGGCATCCTATCTCCAGAGGAATCTGCGGCGGAGGGGAATCCGCCCCTTCGCTGTTCCAGGCATAAAACCAGGTTGATTGGGCCAAGATCCGGCCGGTCTTGAAAACGGCGGTGAGTCGGGGTACACTAGAATCAATATAGGACTAAAATAGTCCTATATTGCGGGATTAGAGGTCGCGCCCTTCCTCGCGCGGCCCGGACAGCGGTCAGGCGCCATGAGGGCCAGCGGGAATCCCGAGGGCCAGCCGAGGCGGTTGGAACCGGATTTCGGGCGCGAATCCCGTGGAGGTCGAATGAGTTCGAGTGTCGATACAATTCGCGGTCTTGCCGAACAGGAGTACAAGTGGGGCTTTGTCACGGACATTGCCGAAGACCGCGCGCCCAAGGGGCTGAACGAAGACATCATCCGTCTGATCTCGGCGCGCAAGCAGGAGCCCGAGTGGATGCTGGAGTGGCGGCTGAACGCGCTGCGCCATTGGTTCCGGATGAGGCGCGAGGAGGGCGAGCCGAAGTGGGCCAACCTGACTATCGCTCCGATCGATTACCAGGCCATCTCCTACTATTCGGCGCCCAAGCAGAAGCCGCAGCTTGAAAACCTGGATCAGGTAGACCCGGAAATTCTGCGTACCTACGAAAAGCTGGGCATTCCTCTGAACGAGCAAAAGCTGCTGGCGGGCGTGGCCGTGGATGCGGTGTTCGATTCGGTTTCCGTTGCGACCACCTTCAAAGGCAAGCTGGCGGAGATGGGCGTGATCTTCTGCTCGTTTTCCGAGGCCGTGCAAAAGCATCCCGAGCTGGTGAAGAAGTATCTGGGCTCGGTGGTTCCGCATACCGACAACTTCTATGCCGCGCTCAACGCCGCGGTGTTCACCGACGGCTCGTTTGTCTACGTACCCAAGGGTGTGCGCTGTCCCATGGAGCTGTCGACCTACTTCCGCATCAACGCAGCGGAGACGGGGCAGTTCGAGCGCACGCTGATCGTGGCCGACGAAGGCGCGACCGTGAGCTATCTGGAAGGCTGCACGGCGCCCATCCGCGACGAGAACCAACTGCACGCGGCGGTGGTGGAGCTGGTGGCGCTGGACAATGCGCAGATCAAGTACTCGACGGTGCAGAACTGGTACCCCGGCGACAAGGAAGGGCGCGGCGGAATCTATAACTTCGTGACCAAGCGCGGCAAGTGCCTGGGCGTGAACTCGAAGATCTCATGGACGCAGGTGGAGACGGGATCGGCGATCACGTGGAAGTATCCCAGCTGCATTCTGCAGGGCGACAACTCGGTGGGCGAGTTCTACTCCGTGGCGCTGACCAACAACCGCCAGCAGGCCGATACGGGCACCAAGATGATCCACATCGGCAAGAACACGCGGAGCACGATTGTGTCGAAGGGCATCTCGGCGGGGTACGGGCAGAACACGTATCGCGGCCAGGTGAAGATCATGAAGAACGCCACGGGCGCGCGCAACTACACGCAGTGCGACTCGCTGCTGATCGGCGACCGTTGTGGCGCGCACACCTTCCCGTATATCGAGGTGCGCAATGCCACGGCGCGCATGGAGCACGAGGCTTCCACTTCCAAAATTGGCGAGAACCAGCTCTTCTATCTGCGGCAGCGCGGACTGACGGCGGAAGATGCGGTTTCAATGATTGTGAACGGATTCTGCAAGACGGTGTTCAAGGAATTGCCCATGGAGTTTGCGGTGGAGGCGCAGAAGCTGCTGGGCGTGAGCCTTGAAGGCAGCGTGGGGTAAAGGCGGCAAGTTAGCAAGTCAGCCGCGCTTCGCGCGAGTTAGCAAGTTAGCGAGTCAGCAAGAACGGAGAGGGAAAGAATGGCATTGTTAGAGATCGAAGATCTGCACGCCAGCGTGGATGGCCACGAGATTCTGAAAGGCGTGAATTTGACGCTGAAAGCAGGCGAAGTGCATTCCATCATGGGCCCCAACGGCTCGGGCAAGAGCACTCTGGCGCAGGTGCTGGCGCGGCGCGAGACCTACGAGGTCACGCGCGGCAGGGTTTTGTTTGACGGCAAGGACCTGCTGGAGATGAAGCCCGAGGAAGCGGCGTGCGAGGGCGTGTTCATGGCGTTCCAGTATCCGGTGGAGATTCCCGGCATCGGCAACGCGTACTTTCTGCGTTCGGCGATGAATGCGATCCGCAAGCACCGCGGCCAGGAAGAGCTGGACGCGATGGATTTTCTGCCGCTCTACAAGGAGCGGATGAAGCTGCTGGAGATGGATGACAAGCTGATGAACCGCGCAGTGAACGAGGGCTTCAGCGGCGGCGAGAAGAAGCGCAACGAGATTCTGCAGATGGCCATGCTGGAGCCGAAGCTGGCGATCCTGGACGAGACGGATTCCGGCCTGGACATCGACGCGCTGCGCATCGTGGCGCAGGGCGTGAACGCCATGCGCGGCCCCGAGCGGGCGTTCCTGGTGATCACGCACTACCAGCGGCTGCTGAATTACATCACTCCGGATTTCGTGCATGTACTCGTGGACGGAAAGATCGCGCGCTCGGGCGGGCCGGAACTGGCGCTGGAGCTGGAAGAAAAGGGATACGGCTGGGCGGAAGTGGATGCGCCCGAGGCTTTGCCCGCATGAGAACGACGGCGAGAGAGGCGGGAAGCGAGAAAGCAATGGCGACGGTGACCGGAAGGCCGAACAAGTATTTAGAAGCGTATGGCGAACTGATCGCGCTGCGGCAGGAGCGCGATCCGGTATGGCTGCGGCAACTGCGCGAGGATGGCTGGGCGCGATTCCACGCCAAGGGATTCCCGACCACGCACGACGAGGACTGGCGGTTCACCAATCTTGCGGCGCTGGCGAAGACTCCGTTCCAACGCGTGGCGAAGGGCAGCGTCGCCGTTTCCGCGCGGGAGATCGAGAAGTATCGCGTTCCGGGCGCGGCCTGCCAGTTGGTCTTCGTCAACGGGCACTTTGCGCCGGAACTCTCGGAGTTGGGGAACCTGCCCAAGGGCCTGGAGATCTGCCCGCTGGAGCGGGCCATTGATTGCGGCATGGTAGGCGCAGCGCCCGAAGGCTGCGCTCCCGAGGGCATCGAGCAGCACCTGGGCCGCTATGCCGACGTTCGCCGCGATGTGTTTACCGCGCTGAATACGGCGCTGTGGGAAGACGGCGCGTATCTGCGCATTCGCCGCGGCGCGGCGATCGAGCAGCCGGTCCATCTTTTGTATGTTTCCGCCGGAGCGGGCGTCGAGATCATGACGCATCCACGCACGCTCATCGTCGCGGAGCCGGCCAGCCACGCGGCGGTGATCGAGGATTATGTTTCTATCGGCAGCGAGGCCGCATTCTCGAACGCGGTGACGGAGTTAGTGGCCGGGCAAGACGCCGTGGTTTCCCATTTCCTTGTTGAGCGCGAAAATCTCGCCGCCTTCAACGTATCCACGCTACGCCTGGAGCAGGCGCGCGGCGCGAACGTCTCGTCGCACTCCATTCTGCTGGGCGGCGGGCTGGTGCGCAACAATGTGCATCCCGTGTTGAGCGGCGAGGGCGCGGAGTGCCTGATCAACGGGCTATTCGTAGGCGCGGGGAGCCAGCACCTGGACAACTACATGCTGGTGGAGCATGCGCAGCCGCAGTGCTCGAGCCGGCAGTTTTACAACGGCATACTCGACGGCCACGCGCGCGGCGTGTTTCACGGCCGCATCATTGTGCACAAGGACGCGCAGAAGACCGACGCCAAGCAGACCAACCGCAACCTGCTGCTCTCGGACGATGCGCGCATCGACACCAAACCGCAACTGGAGATTCACGCCGACGACGTGAAATGCACCCATGGCGCGACCATCGGACAAATTGAAGACGAGCAGCTCTTCTACCTGCGCTCGCGCGGAATCGACGAAGTTTCGGCCCGGAACACGCTGCTCTACGCCTTCGCCGCGGAGTGCCTTGACCGCATGCAGGAGCCGGCGGCGCGCGAGTTTGCCGAAGGCCTGATTCGCGAACGGCTGACGGAGTTGGCGCGGAACCGGCAGGCTGCTGCCTCGGCCGCCGCGGCGGAAGAAGAAGCGCAGAACTGGGAGGAAGTGCGTTGACGGCAATCGCACAACCCCCAGTCACCCCGCTCGCAGCCAGCGAGCCGCTGCCGCGCGGAGTTGCGGCGCAAAGCGCATCATCCATCGCCTCCGGCCTCGATCTCGCGAAGATTCGCGCCGACTTCCCCATCCTCGCCGAGCTTGTGCACGGCAAACCCCTCGTCTATCTCGACAACGCGGCCACTTCGCAAAAGCCGCGCGTGGTTCTCGACGCCATCGCGCATTACTACGAACATTTGAACGCCAATATTCATCGCGGGGTGCACACGCTGAGCGTGCGCGCCACCGAGGCGCACGATGCCGCGCGGCAAACGGTGCGGCGGTTCGTGAACGCCGCCGATACGCGCGAGATTGTGTTTGTGCGCGGGGCGACGGAAGCCATCAACCTTGTGGCGCAGGCCTATGGACGCGTGCACGTCGGCGCGGGCGACGAAGTGCTCATCACGGCCATGGAGCACCACTCGAACATTGTGCCGTGGCAGATTCTGTGCGAAGAAAAAGGCGCGCACCTGAAGGTCGCGCCCATTGACGACCGCGGCGAGCTGCGGCTGGACGAGTTTAAGAAATTAATCGGCCCGCGCACCAGGATCGTGGCCGTCACGCACGTTTCGAACGCGTTGGGAACGGTGAATCCACTCGGCGAAATGATCGCGCTGGCGCACCGGCGCGGCGTCCCCGTGCTGGTGGATGGCGCCCAGGCCGTTCCGCACTTTGCCGTGGACGTGCGGGCGCTCGATTGCGACTTCTACGCCTTCAGCGGCCACAAGGTCTATGGGCCCACGGGAATCGGAGTGCTCTACGGCAGGCGCGCGCTGCTCGACGCCATGCCTCCGTATCAGGGCGGCGGCGACATGATCAGCACGGTGACCTTCGAGAAGACCTCCTACAACGTCCTACCCTACAAGTTCGAGGCGGGTACACCGGACATCGCCGGCGCCATTGCCTTGGGCGCGGCGCTTGAATACATCGGCGCGATCGGCATGGAGAAGATCGCCGCGCACGAGCAGGAGTTGCTGGCCTACGCGACGGAAGCGGTCGGCTCCATTCCCGGCGTGCAGTTGATCGGGACGGCAAGGGAGCGCGCCGGCGTGCTCTCGTTCGTGCTCGACGGCGTACATCCGCACGACCTGGGAACCATTCTCGACCGCGAAGGCATCGCCATCCGCACCGGTCACCACTGCGCGCAGCCGGTCATGGAGCGCTTCGGTATTCCCGCCACCGCGCGGGCCTCCTTCGCCGTCTACAACACGCGCGAAGAAGTAGATGCGCTGGTGGAGGGAATTCGCGCGGCGCGAGAGGTGTTCGCGTGAGCGCAGAAATGGGCGAACTCTCCGATCTGTATCAGGAAGTGATTCTGGAGCACAGCAAGGCGCCGCGGAACTATCGCAAGCCGGCGTCGGCCAATCGTCACGCCGAAGGATACAACCCGCTGTGCGGCGACCGCTGCTCGGTGTATCTCAACATGGACGGCGATGCTATTCGCGACATCGGCTTCCAGGGCTCGGGATGCGCCATCTCGCGCGCTTCGGCCTCGATGATGACGCAGATCCTCAAGGGAAAAACGAAAGCCGAGGCCGCCAAGCTCTTCGAGGAGTTCCACAATCTTGTTACCGGCGATGCCGAGGCGATGAAAAACGCGCAAGAACTGGGCAAGCTGGCGGTGTTTGCCGGCGTGTCAAAATTTCCCGCGCGCGTGAAGTGCGCTACCCTTGCTTGGCACACGCTGCAATCGGCCCTCGAAGGCCACGACGAAACCGTCTCCACCGAGTAAGTAGCGCCGGTCTCCTGACCGGCTGTCGTGTGGGCCTCCAGGCCCGCACAAATCGCGACAACGGGAGAGCCGAAGAACGATGACGGACTTACAATCCAACAAATTGGTCGCGCCGATCGCCGGTCCCTTTCGCGAGGAGATGATCTGGCAACAGCTCAAGACGGTGCGCGATCCGGAGATTCCGGTCGATATCGTGAACCTGGGCCTGGTCTATGCGGCGTCTGCATCGGAGGTCGAAGGCGGGCGGCGCATCGACGTGCGCATGTCGCTGACGGCGCCGGGATGCAGCATGTCCGACGCGATCAAGGCGGAAGTGGAGCGCAAACTGGCCGCGCTGCCCGAGGTGCGCGAGGTGCATGTCGAGATCGTCTTCGATCCGCCGTGGAACCCGGGCATGATGTCGGAGGGCGCGAAGCTGCAGCTCGGCTTCGATTCGGACTACGGAGCAGCAATCGCGAAGCCCGGGCCGGCGAGTTCCGGACCCTTCAAGGTTCTTCGTTGACCCTGTAGCGGCCCAATCGAAATCTTGACCTGGAAATCAGCCGTCTTCTTCGCCGCCCAATTTCTCCAACTGCCTGCGCCAATCGAGGGAATCGACAAACGTCCGCGACTCGCGCCAGCCGGGCTCGACGATGATGTGCAGTTCGAGATAGACCTGCGTGCCGAGCAGCGACTCGATCTTGCGACGCGCGCCCGCGCCGATGGCCTTCAGCTTCGAGCCGCCCTTGCCGATCAGGATCGCCTTCTGGCCCTCGCGCTCGCAGTAGATCACGGCGGCAATGCGAGTCAACGGTCTTTTGCCGGGTCTCGGCTGTGCTTCCGGCTCCTCGAACTCCTCAATCACAACCGCCGACGCGTAGGGCACCTCTTCGCCGGTTTCGATCAATATACTTTCTCGAACGAGCTCGGCCACCATGAAGCGCAGCGGCTGATCGGTGTACTGATCTTTTGGGTAATAGCGCTCGCCGGTGGGAAGGACTTCGACGATTTTGCGCACCAGCACGTCGAGGCCGTCGCGTTTGCGCGCGCTCACCGGGATCACCTGCGCAAAGTTGTACTGGCGCGTGAGCGATTCGATGAGCGGCAGAAGCTGGTCCTTGCGGACGAGGTCGATTTTGGTGAGGACGAGAAAGACGGGGCAGTCGAGCCTGCGGACGAGAGAAAAGAGGAATTCGTCTTCGCTGTACGCGCCGGTCTTTCGTAGTTTCTCAGCGTTCGGTGCGGGGGCGGACGTGCTTACCCGGGTCCCCAAATGCGAGGGACCCGGGGCACCCGCCGGGGCATCCACCTTGGCACCCGCCAAGGCGCCCGCATTCGGGTTCACAGGAGCGGCGAGCTGAATTCTGCGCGTGGCGTCGACAAGAACCAGCACAAGGTCGCGCGATTCGAGAGCTTCGTGGACCTCCTGCAACATGCGGCGGTCGAGCTCGGAGCCGGGCCTGTGCACGCCGGGCGTATCGACGAAGACGATCTGCGCAGCCTGCCTCGCGCCTTGCCGCGTACCCTTTCCCGCCGCGGGCACCTCGACCACGCCGGCGATGCGGTTGCGCGTGGTTTGCGGCTTGGCCGTGACAATGGCCACCTTCTCGCCGGTGAGGGCGTTGAGCAGGGTGCTTTTGCCCACGTTGGGACGGCCGAGAATGGCGACGAATCCGGATTTCACGCGCGGTGCGGCTCCTGACTGAGTGTACGGCATCTCGTGCCAGGCAGGACCTGGCCGCGCGGAGGTTCTGACCGCTTGAAGAGGCGGGCGCCACGCCGCGCGCGGCTCTCTTCAGTGCTTCACCCAGCCGTGCATGCCTGCTTCAAAGCTGCGGCGGTCGAGCCGGGGCAGCGCGCGCGCCACCTTGCCGGGAACGAGCGGGTAATGCCTCGCCGCGATGAGGAGTTCCGGGACACACCAGACGTCTTCGTCGGAGGTCATCCAATGCCGGCGGTCCAGGCGCGCAAGATTCACTGGCTTCGAGTAGGCGCGGAGCGTGCGTTCGCCGCGCAGGTTGTAGTAGGGCTCAAAGTAGCTGAGCGCCAGCTCGCGCAGCGTGCGGTAGACGGGCGCGCGAAAGCGCAGCCCCGCGAAGTTCGACTTGGCGATTCCGCCCCACAGGCCGCGCTCGCGGTAGAGGGCCACCACGTGGTCGTCGTCGTGCACGGCCTCCAGATCCATCAGGAGCGGCGGATAGCCGTTGACGCGCAGCGCGGCAGCGGCCACGAGCGCTCCCTCAAGGCAGTGGCCTTTACGCTCCCGCAGCACGCGCGCGGGAGACCACGCCGTGTTCGCGTACTGGTACTCGAGCGCGTCGACAAACTTTTGGATGCGCGCCGGCGTCTTCAGTGCGCGCAACGTGCGCAGGTTTTCCGGCGACAGACCGAAGCTCTCGCGCCCCAACCGCCGCGATCCGCTTTTCGAGAATCTCCCACCCTTCAAAGGCAAAGCCGCAGCTCCTCTGGCAAGTCGCGAAGATTATACCGAAGCGAGTGCCAAAGCCCGCTTGCGCGTGGCGAAGGCCGCCTGCCCCCTCGGAAATCTGGGAGATGACGGCAGAGGAGCGGCGCGGGTGGAAGACCCGCGGCGGATGAGTTGGTTGAGCGTGAACGGACGCGTGAATTCAGAGCTCACTTCTAACTTACGGGCTTGACCCTGTAACCTGCTGGCCGAAACCGGTCGCCTCTCCATGCGAAAGTGACAATATCGACGTGTGCTGGGCAGCAATTGGGCGTGTCATCATTGCTTCTTCCTGTGATCGTGAGTTCGCCCTTGGACACGATGAAGGAAGCGCCGGTTCCAGGCGCCTGCGCGTCGTACACGAACTGTTGTGTCCTAACAAGTCTTCCGCCCCTGATCTCAAACAGCAAGACATAACCATGTGGGGAGGAGCTGCCGCCATACGTCACAACAAACAAAGATACGAGGGCGTGTCTCGGAACTCCATCTTTAACATTAAAGAGCCAGGTGTCCTCGAGTTCGGCGTCGATACCTCCAAACCCCTGGTACTTATGGCTAAATGCTCCGTTCCGCATTGCAACGGTATCATTCCCGACGTCATAACTTAGATTCCTAAAGTCCACGGACTTGAGAGATTCTGCCGAGTACGGGTACCCGATTGAATCGTCCCAAACCTGGACAGCCCCAGTCTGAGCGTTTGCGAATTGCAGCAATACGCTACTTACGAAAAACGCAAGCACTGCGCATAAAATGAGCTTTCGCACGACTTACCTCCTTAGAGAATGCATCTTACGCTACGGGTGGGAACGGCAGGCGCGCTGCCGGCGGAAGGATGCGCAGGCGCTCGATGCGGCGGCCGGTGGAGGCGACGATTTCGACGCGCAGGCCAAGAGGATCGAGAGCGATCACTTCGCCGGCCCTGGGAATGCGGCCCACGATCTCGCTGACCAGGCCGCCGAGGGTCGTGGCTTCATACGACTCGCCCAGTTCGATCGGTTCTCCAAGAACGTCGCCAAGTTGATCGGCGGGAAAGCTGCCCGGCACGAGCCATGAGCCGGAGGGCTCGCGCTGCGGTTCTTCGGTCTGCGTGTCGGTTTCGTGCTCGTCGCGGATGTTGCCGACGATCTGTTCCAGTAGATCCTCGATGGTGACCAGGCCGGCGACGGCGCCGTACTCGTCGATGACGATGCGCATGTGCTGCTTTTCGCGCTGCATCTCGCGCAGCAACTCGTATCCGCGCTTGGTCTCGGGCACAAAGGCGGCGGGGCGCAGGATGCTGGCGACGGTGCGCGTGCGGGCTTCGTCGTCGGCGATCTGCAATAGGTCGTGAGCGAAGGCCAGGCCCTTGATGTTGTCGAGCGAGCCGGAGTAGACGGGCACGCGCGAGTAATTTTGCCGGCGCAGCAGCTCGAGGAATTGCTCAAGGGTGATCGATTCTTCGACGGCAAAGACTTCGGGGCGCGGGGTCATGACTTCGCGGACCAGCATGTCGCCGAACTCGACGGCGGAGCGGACAAGGTCGCTGTCGCTCTGCTCGAGGATCCCCTCTTCTTCGCCGGCCTCGATAAGGGCTTCGACATCGACAGCGGTCTCCTGTTCGGGGGTGGTGGGCTGCTCGGCCAGCGATGCGACGGAGAAGAAAAATCGGATGAAGACGGTGACGGGCGTAACCAGCCAGAGCAGCAGGCGAATGGGCCAGAGCAGGCGTGCCGCCCACAGCCCGCGCGTGCGGTTGAAGAGCACGGAGGGAATGAGCTGGTAGGCGAAGACAATGACCAGCACTATGGCGAGGATGGCCTGGGCAATCTCAAGAGCGGTGGGCGGGCCGGGGTGCGTGGGCCGGATGAAGAGAAGCGCGCCGAACCCAAGAGCGATGAGGCCGAGCGTGAGCTGCTTGAGAACGGAGGCGCAAAGATCGGCGTGCTCGCGGCTGAGGCCGAGGTGGGGCTCGATGCGCTCCTCCCATGCGTCGAGGTTCTCCTGCACCTCGCGGCTGAGGATCTTGCCGAACTCCGAGTAGACGCGCTGGATGTAAGAGGCCAGCGTGGCCACGGCGACGAGGAGAGCGAGGAGGGTGAGCGCGAGCGGGGTCATGGCGTGCGGCTCCTCGTTCCGGTGGACCCGGCTTTGGAGCGCTCGATGAGCCCTTGCGGCAGGCCAAGCCGTGCGCGCAAGTTGCGCTCGCGGCGGCGCATCTTGCCGGAGTCGGTTTCGTGGTCGTAGCCGGCCAGATGCAGCAAGCCGTGGAGAATCAGGACCTTAAGCTCGACGGCCAGAGAGTGGCCTAGCTCTGCTGCCTGGCGGCGGGCAGTGGGAACGCTGACGGCAAGGTCGCCGGCGACCCGCTCCGCGGGTTTTGCGTTTTGGAGGGGCGTGGCGGGGAAAGAAAGCACGTCGGTGGGCTTGTCTTTACCGCGAAAACGGCGATTGAGGCGGCGGATTTCGCGGCCGGTGGTGAGCAGCACGGTCACCTGGCCGCGGAGCCGGACGGCGGATTGGGCTTTGGCGAGGAAGCGGGAGAGAGTGCGCGTGGAGGGCAGGCGGAGATTCCTGAGAGGTCCGGGCGCGGCCGTTTGCGCCGCTGCGGTGGATGCCAACGCGGGGTCAGGCTCCAGTTCTGGGTCGATGAGGATCATCGTGCGCGGGGCTCCGCCGCGGCGGACGCGGCCCCGAGTCTGCTTCGATGATACGCGAAGGCACGGCCTACTGCGGCTTAGCCGGATGCACCGGCTGCGCCTGCGGCCGCTCTTCGCGGGCCGGGACGCCGACCTGGATGGCGCCTTCGAGCGGCAGTTCCTGCTGCTGGGGCTTGGCGCTCTCATAGGCCCGCACGATGCGCTGCACCAGCGCGTGGCGCACCACGTCCGACTCCTCGAAGTGGCAGAAGGCGATGCCCTCGACGCCGCCGAGAATATTGATCGCGTCAAGCAGTCCGGATTTTCTGGGATTGGGCAGGTCGATCTGCGTAATGTCGCCGGTAATGACGGCCTTGGAGTTGTTGCCCATGCGCGTGAGGAACATCTTCATCTGCTCGATGGTGGTGTTCTGGGCCTCGTCGAGGATGATGAAGGCGTCGTTGAGGGTGCGGCCGCGCATAAAGGCCAGCGGGGCCACCTCGATGATGTTGCGTTCGAGCATCTTGTCGACCTTTTCGATATCGAGCATGTCGAAGAGGGCGTCGTAGAGCGGGCGCAGGTAGGGATCGATCTTTTCCTGGAGCGTGCCGGGCAAAAAGCCCAGGCGCTCGCCGGCCTCGACCGCGGGGCGCACAAGCACGATGCGGCTGACGCGCTTGGCGTTGATGGCGGCCACGGCCATGGCCACGGCGAGATAGGTCTTGCCGGTGCCAGCCGGGCCCACGCTGAAGACCATGTCGTTCTGCTCGATGGCCTCCACGTAGCGGCGCTGGTTGAGCGAGCGCGGCTGGACGGTGCGCTTGATGCCCACCGAGCGTTGCTTGCCGGCTTCGGCCACGGAGCGCAGAGTGGCGGAAGGGTCGGCTACGACTAGGCGCAACATGCCGTTCAGCTCGCCGTTGTGGGGATGGATTCCCTGGCGGCGGAGCGCCTCGAAGTCCTCGAAAATGTGTTGGATGCGGGCCACGCTTTCCTGGGGGCCCTCCACGCGCACGGCGTCGGAGCGCAGATCGATGCGCACACCGAGCGAGTCTTCCATCAGCCTGAGGTTTTCATCGCGGGTCCCGAACAGGGGCTCGAGGTTGGGCGTGATCTCCAGGGCGATCTTCAAAGGATTCAACGTCCTCCGGGACGGCGGCTAAAGGTTGACCGGCAGCGGCCCGATGGGGCAGCTGCCGGCGGGTTGGCAGATAAGTTATGGGCGTTGGAGGCGGCGCGCACGAGCGTAGGGCGGCTCGGGAGCGAGCGATGCGGACGCGCGCCCCGGCAGGGCGCTTGCAGGCAAACGGCTTGCTGTAAAGGGAGCCAAAGAGCGCGAGGCAAACCCAGGTCCACTTTGCAGGCTGCCTTGCGAAACCGCGGGTTGGGGTCGTGTACCAAATCCGGTATTGCGAGATTAGCGCGAGCCGGGCGGCGCGTCAACCGGCCCTCTGTTACTTTTGGATGGATTCGTGCCTTGGAAGATACCTGTGCGACGGGCGGAGGCCGGTGTGCTCGGTTCGGTACACTGCTGGAGACCCCGGAGTAATGCCTCCAAGGAAGCCCGCGCATGTCCGCACTCTATATCGTTGTTCTGGCCGTTATCGCCGCTGTGCTGCTGGCGGTGGCGGTTTCCCGCGCCCTGCAGGTGAAGACCAAGGCCGACTACCTGGTGGCGGGCCGCTCGTTGCCGGCGGTGGTTCTGGTGCTTACGCTGCTGACCTCGTGGATCGGCGCGGGGAGCCTATTTGCGGGCGCGGAGAACGCGTATAAGAACGGATTTGCCGCGCTGTGGCAGCCGGCGGGCGGCTGGCTGGGCCTGGTGCTCATCTACTTTATTGCGCCGCGGGCGCGGAAGTTCGCGCAGTTCACACTGCCCGACCTGCTGGAGGCGCGCTACAACCAGACGGCGCGCGTGCTGGGGACAATCGCCATCCTGTTCGCCTACGTGGGCATTGCCAGCTACCAGTTCAAGGGCGGCGGCGACGTGCTGCACCTCATCTTTCCCGATGCGGTGACGGCCGAGCAGGGGACGTTTATCGTCGCCGCGTTCGTGGTGGTGACCACGGCGCTGGCCGGCATGTCGTCGGTCGCGTATATGGATGTGGCGATCGGCTCGATGGTCACGGTGATCTGCATCGTTGCCGCGCCCATGCTGCTGGCCAAGGCAGGCGGGTGGGCGGGACTGCACGCGGCGCTGCCGCCGCAATATTTTCAAGTGCTGGGCAACTACCGCATGAGCGGAGGCGTGCGCGGACCGGCAAGCATGGGGGTGGTGAGGGCGCTCGAATTCCTGGCGCCCACGCTGCTGCTGATGCTGGGCAACCAGGTGATGTATCAGAAGTTTTTCTCGGCGCGCTCGGAGCGCGACGCGCGCGTCTCCGTGATCGGATGGACGCTGGGCACGCTGGTGCTGGAGACGCTGATCGTGGCCATCGCGGTGTTTGGCCGCGCGCTCTATCCGACGGGCGAGGCGGCGCTGCACCCGCGCGAGATTATCCCCTACACGGCGCGGCACGGGCTGCCGGCGGTGATGGGCGCGCTGCTGCTGGGCGCGGTCTTCGCCAAGGTGATCTCGACAGCCTCGAATTACCTGTTCTCGCCGGCCACCAACCTCGTCGAGGACGTGTTCGTGCGCTATATCGCGCCGGGCGCGTCGAACCGGCGGGTACTGCTGATTTCGCGGCTGGCCGTGGCGGCGCTGGGCTGCTGGGCGCTCTACCAGGCGGTGTATGCCGAAAGCATCCTCGAAAAGATGCTCTACGCGTACACGATTTATTCCGCCGCGCTCACGCCGGTGGTGCTGGCGGCGTTCTACTCCAAACGCGCGACGGCCTGGGGCGCGGTGGCCGCCATCGCCACCGGGACGGCGGTGACGCTGGTGTGGGACGCGCCGGGAGTGAAGGCTCTGTTTCCGCCGATCCTGGCGCAGCGGGATGCGATCTTTCCCGCGCTGTTTGCCGCGGTGATCGCGCTGGTGGTGGTGAGCGCGGTCACGCCCCGGCCGACGGCGAAACAATTGGCGAGGGTGGCGGAGTAAGGGAGCGGGTAGCTTTCGGGTTGGCGGTGATCCTCGTACAACATTCCTGAGAGCGTGTGGCATCCCTTGTCACATGCGCAGGTGACTGAGCGCACTGACTAGATGTGCTTGGGGTCAATTCAAATACTGGTGCGCCTCGCCTCCTCGAAGAGCAGTCCCCGCGAGTAGTTCCCGCCAGTTGCGACGCAACACCCCCCAGAGGCGCAGGCCTATTTCCTAACGGGCTGCGTTGTCCATCGGACATTCTTGAGCGGGTTCACCCCCCACCGCGAAACTCATTTGGTTGCGTGTCGAAAGGAGGACACCCAATATGCACAATCGATACTTTTGGGGCGCAGCGATTGCGCTCACAGTCATTCTTGCGGGTTGCAAGCTGGCGCCGCCACCACCCGCTCCGGACACCCATGACGCGGACGTGAAAGCCATTCGCGATCTTGAAGCCGCCAACGTGCAGGCGTTCGCCGCCAAGGATATCGATAAGATCGGCGCATTGTATGCCGACGACGCATCTATTTTCGCTCCGGATGCCCCTGTAATCAACGGCATGGCGGCGATCAAGGCCGGCCTGAGTCCACAGCTAAAGGATAAGAATTTCTTCCTCACCTTCGCGTCGGACAAGGTGGAGATTGCGAAGTCAGGAGACCTTGGCTACGCTCAGGGCAGCTTAACCTACACCATGACGGACCCCAAGACAAAGAAGGTGCTCGCGGGAAAAGGTAAGTACGTCACGGTCTACAAGAAGCAGCCCGACGGCGAGTGGAAGGCCGTTGCGGACATCTGGAACGATGACGCTCCGCCAGTACTGGCAAAAAAGTAGCGCGGGCGAATTAAGCAGCTGGGTTTGCGCCCGGCTGAACCGCATTGTTTGCGTGTCACAAGGAGGACACAATGCACAATCGATACACATGGGCCGCAGCGTTTGCGCTGGCGGTCATTCTTGCGGGTTGCAAGCAGGCTCCGCCGCCACCCGCTCCAGACACCCATGACGCGGACGTGAAAGCGATTCGCGATCTTGAAGCCGCCACCTTGCAGGCGTTCGCCGCCAAGGATTTGGACAAAATCGGCGCAATTTTTGCCGACGATGCATCGGGACTCCCTCCGGATTCGCCAGCCCTAAGCGGAATTGCGGCGATCAAGGCTTGGTGGAAACCACTGCTGGCGGATAAGAACTTTTCCTTCAGCTTCGCTTCGGACAAGGTGGATGTCGCGAAGTCAGGAGACCTCGCCTACAGTCAGGGCGCCAACACCTGGACCATGACGGACCCCAAGACTAAGAAGCTAGTTACGGGGAAGGGTAAATACGTCACCGTCTACAAGAAGCAGGCCGACGGCGGTTGGAAGGCTGTTGCGAACATCGGCAACGAGGATGCTCCACCAGCGCCGGCAAAGAAGTAGCGCAGGTGAATCACCGAGTTGGCTGAGAGTCTTGGTAAGACTCGGGAAAACCAGGTTCATACACATGGGTTGCGTGTCAAAAGGAGGACACAATGCACAATCGATACTTCTGGGGCGCAGCGTTTGCGCTCACAGTCATTCTTGCGGGTTGCAAGCAGGCTCCGCCACCGCCCGCTCCCGACACCCACGACGCCGATGTGAAAGCGATTCGCGATGTTGAAACCGCCTGGGAACAGGCGTTCGCTACCAAGGATGTGGATAAGTGCGTCGCATTTTATGCCGACGATGCATCGGTGTTCATGCCGGATGCGCCTGTGATCAACGGCACGGCAGCGATCAAGGAGGCCGATAAGCCATTTCTCGCAGACAAGAACTTTTCCGTTACCTTCGCGTCGGACAAGGTGGACGTTGCGAAGTCGGGCGATCTTGGCTACAGTCAGGGCACCATGACCTACACCTTTACAGACCCCAAAACAAAGAAGGTGCTCGCTGTAAAAGACAAGTACGTCACGGTCTATAAGAAGCAGACCGATGGCAGTTGGAAGGCTGTTGCGGACATCTGGAACGAGGATGCTCCGCCGACGCCGGCAAAAAAGTAGCGCGGGTGAATCACCGCGCGGAGTTTGCGTGCCAGGACCGGAGCCCGGCGCATGGGCGGGGGAGTGTCTACGCGGTCGTCGCGCTGGTGGTGGTCAGCGCGTTCAC